>JAWKNL010000054.1:0-2036 GCA_041391725.1 Bacteroidia bacterium | reverse complement strand
CTCTACCTGAACCAGCCATTGGACGCAACTTCGATGGTTCTGTATGAAGATCATATCGATTCAGCCAGACAGTATTCCATCGCAGATGAATTGAATATACCTATTTTCATGGCCGGATTATTCGCCGCAACAGGCATTTTCCTGGCCATCTTCTGCAACTGCCCGCAAGTCTATACCCTTTCCCCCGATGGCACTCAGACAAAACAGGGCTCACTCTTTACCGGGGCAATTTCAAAATCGCTCGAACGAACCGATTTCCTCCCTCTTCACGATCTCAACCGGTCCGGGCCAAACCTCGAAATTACCGTCGCCAACGAACTTCCCGAAGAAGAGTTTATCAATCAGGTTTCGCTTCTGCGCACCAAACGCATTCCCAATACAGAAATCGCCATCAATACCGACGACCAACTGGTCGTTTATTCTCCCCCCGCCACTCCGGTTTCTGCCGTTAGTATGAACGGAAAAAATCTTCTGCCGCTGGTCTCTGCCGCTGATACCAGCCAATTCGATTTCTCCGACTTCCCGATGGGCAGCCAACTCAATACAGCCACCTTCTCCTTCTCCAAAAGTGATTTCCCCAACGGACAACCCCTCCTGGTGATCAATGCCCGTCAGACCGAATGGCTCGAATCTATCGCTGAGGTGTTTTTCAATGCCTTTGGCGACCAGTTTGACCGCTGGAATACCATGATGGACAAGGTGCCCCGCGAAAAATACGAAGCCCGCACCGCCGAACGAGGACTTTCCATGAATGTCTTTATCGAAACCGACAACGGCTGGCAAAAAGTCGGAACCTTCCACAATGCGGGCGTCAATGCGCAAAAGAAGATGGCCCTTCCGATCGATATTTCCGCCATCAGTGGTGAGACGATCAACATCCGCCTCGAATCGGCTTACAAATTCTGGGAGCTCGACCAGATCGGCCTGAGTGCCAACTGGCAGCAGATTTCAGAATATGTGGAGGTTCCCATGATTTCGGCAGTAAATGAAAAAGGTGAAGATGTGTCTGCCCGGATTCATACTGTGGATGAGCACTACGCAGTGCAGCCGCAGGCAGGGTCTGCGATTACCCTTTCATTTGAAAATACCGCTGCGGAAGATGAAATCTATATTTTAAAAGGAACCGGCTATTACCACCATATCCGAAACTACGAACACGCGCCTGATAAACCGTTTATCCGCTATATGCGCCGCAACCAGCAGACCGTCACCCAGGAATTGTCGCTTTTGATGGATGTAATGCAGCAAAACGCAACCGTTTTATCTAAACAGCCATGAGTTACAAACCAGTAAGAGGCCTCGAATTTAAAGCTGTACAGGCCATGATGTTTGCCGGTATTTACCGGGAAGGGCTACGGCTGTATCAACACCCGGTGAAAGCCTTTCGGGCTTTGCAGGCTCTTCAAAAACACGGCGCACAGGTACTTGCCGGACAAAAACTCAGCAAAGGATTTAAGATCAGCGGGAAATACGGCTGGGACATGTTTCACCCCTTGTGGCCTTCCCCTGCTTTCCGGAAGTTTTTTTACCACCACCTCGAAGAAGTATATCCGTCGGGGAAAAACACAGGTGTACTCCGCCGCCTGCTGGTAGCCATTACCAAAAAATGCCCGCTTCAATGCGCCCATTGCAGCGAGTGGGATACACTAAACCAAAAGGATATCCTGAGCAGGGAAGAATACGAAGAGAAAATCCGCGCCATGATAAAGTATGGCGTAAGCCAGATTGTTTACAGCGGCGGTGAACCGCTCAACCGGTTTGCAGACTTGCTTTACCTGATCGGGAAATTTGACCATACCAGCCAGTGGATTTACACCTCAGGTTATGGACTCACCCCCGAAAAAGCCCAACAACTCAGGCTTGCCGGACTTGAAGGCGTAGCCGTAAGCCTTGATCACCATATTCCGGAAGAACATAATGCCTTCAGGGGCAATACCCGCTCTTTTTCCTGGGTGGAAAATGCAGTAAAAAACTGTAAAGAAGCAGGGCTTTTTGTGAGCATCAACATTTGTCCGGGCCGCGAATATATTGTTTCG
>JAWKNL010000053.1:0-2778 GCA_041391725.1 Bacteroidia bacterium | reverse complement strand
TTATAGACCATTACATGTCTGCCATCCTGGAGCGTAACTGCATCAATGCCGGAGTTGGGGTTGGGAATGTCGGTAAGGGTCATGGGCGACCACGATTCACCGTTGTCGCCAGACTGGCTGATTCCCAGTTTGCCCTGTTTGGTACGGCAGAGCATAGCGATAGCGCCATTAGAAAGGGAGAGGAGGGTAGGCTGAATGGCTTCCACTTCGTAAGGATTGTTGACAGGCGGGGTGCGTGTCCAGGTTTGGCCCTGGTCGTGGCTGATTTCGACGTGGGCAGTCCATTGGTCGCCTGCTTCATCACTGGAGGGCGCGATCAGCGTGCCATCGGCAAGCCGGACGGGTTTATTTTTGATAGGGCCGAGGATACTGTCGGGAAGTCTTTCGGGAGAAGACCAGGTTTTGCCTCCGTCGGAGGAAGTGATGCGCATGCCCCACCATTCGGAGGGGCTGGGGCCGACTTTGTAGAAAAGTTGTAGCGGACCGACCTCGGGCTGGTATAGCACCGGGTTCCAGCACGGGTAGCGGAGCGTATCAGACTGAATGCCGTTGGCCACTTCTTCCGGAGCAGACCATTTGCCCGACTCAATGACAGAATACCAGATACCCACATCCGGATGTTTTTCATGCGTGCCGCCAAACCACGCTACGGCAATATGCCCGTTGGGAAGTTCGGCAATTGTAGATGCATGACAGGAGGGAAAGGGTGCCACTTCATAAATAAATCCGGAAGATACAACCGGTTGATCTGAGGGGAGTGGCAGACAGGAAAATCCTGCCAGGCAAAGGAAAATGAAGGCGGAGAGAATAGATTTCATAACAGGGAAAACAGAAAAAGTGATACGATTCTGGAGTAAGCAAGTGATTTTACTAAAGTTGTTGCGTAACCGGTTAAGTTTTGCACATGAGCCGGGCGATTGTTTGGGGGGAAATTGGTAAATTAGAGCCTTATTTCCGAATGTTCGGTTAATTTTTGCTATGAAACGTCTGATTCCCCTATTCATACTCCTCACAAGCTGGGTTTTTCCTGTTTTGGGTCAGCAAGGAATAATTGACCAGTTGGAGAAATCGCTGGCCAATACTCCTGCAAGTACGCAACGCGTGGATATGCTCAATGAGATTTCGGCAGCAAGTCGCTCAGTCAAATCGCGCAACGCGCTCAAATATGCTGAAGAAGCACTGGAACTGGCCCGTGGGCTCAATTACCCCCAGGGCATTGCTGCGGCAGAAGTCAATACCGGACTTGCCTGGCAGGAAAGAGGAAAAACCTCACGGGCGATTGAGCATCTGGAAGCAGCCCTGCCTTATTATACCCGCCTGAACGATACCCGGGCACTGATGAATATCTGGCCCGTAATCGCACAGTTGTATGGCAGTCAGGGGCAGTCGGAAAAGATGAAAGAGTACCAGCAGTTATACCTTTCGATGAAAAACAACGAGATTCGGGAAGAAGCTCAGGCAGAGATTGAAAACCTGGAATCCCGCTTTCTTCAGGAGAAAAACGCTACCCTGAGTTTTGCCAGCCAGGTCGGCAAAGAAAGAGATTCGGCCCTCCAGCAACTCGACACCCTCCGTGAAATCGCCCTGCTGAAAGAACTGGAAATAGCCAGACTGGCGCAGGAATCTGCAGAACTTGAAAAACAGTCGGCAGAAAGTGCACTGCTTCTTGAAAAAAACCAAAAACAACAAAATGCACTCATGATGGGAGGCGGAATCCTGCTGCTGATTTTGCTGGGTTTCTGGCAGTGGTACCGAAATGTACAACATCGTAAAATCGCCAGACTCGAAAAAGAACGCGCCGAAAGACTTCAGCAGATAGACCAGCTAAAGGATCAGTTTCTGGCCAATACTTCCCATGAACTCCGCACGCCGCTTCATGGTATTATCGGCCTGGCAGAATCTCTCCACGAAACCCTTGACCACGCGGGTATGGAGAAAGAAAAGGAAAGCCTGCGGCTGATCATTTCTTCGGGAAGGCGGCTGAGCAGTCTGGTCAATGACCTGCTTGACTTTGCCAAAATCAAAAATGATGAACTGATTTTGTCCCGAAAACCCGTCGATGTCCATACCCTGACAGAGGTGGTTTTAAAACTTAATACGACCCTCGCCAAAGGCAAAAACCTTCAACTGGTTGACTGGGTGCCCGAGGATCTCCCACCAGTGTATGGCGATGAAGACCGTCTGCTGCAGATTCTCCACAATCTTGTGGGCAATGCGATTAAGTTTACGCCACATGGGACCGTGGCAGTACATGCCGATCAAAAAGGAGACATGATCGAAATTTCTGTCAGCGATACCGGGATAGGCATTCCCGAAGATAAGTTTGAATCTATTTTCAGGGAATTTGTGCAGGGCGACGGATCCACCGGAAGGCATTATTCGGGTACGGGACTAGGATTGAGCATTACGCGCAAGCTGGTTGAGCTTCACGGCGGTAAAATATGGGTAGAATCCCAATTGGGTGAAGGCTCTGCCTTCTATATCTCCCTACCAATTTCAAAAGGCGAAAAACAGCAGGCCTTTCGCGCAACACCTTTGTTGCAACCCATTGTATATCAGAGTGTAAGGAACAATCTTGATAGTCCTGTGCATGATCCGGCGATTTCTCTTTCCGAAACTTCCAATGGAAAATACTCGGATAAGCAGATCAGGGTTTTGATCGTCGATGATGAACCGGTCAATTTGCAGGTAGTAAAAAACCATCTCTCCGATCCCCGGTATGAAGTTGTACTCGCCATCAACGGTGAGGAAGCGCTACGGGCCATGGAGTCTGGGAAA
>JAWKNL010000052.1:0-5153 GCA_041391725.1 Bacteroidia bacterium | reverse complement strand
TACCATGCTCCCAATGGCTGCAATCACATCCGGCTCAGCCTGCCTGAAATAAGGCTCACTCATGCGAATAGCAGCACTTCGCACGCGCGGGTCTGTATCCGCGTATTTTTGAATCAGGAGGTTTTGGTCCAGCGCATCCATGCCTTCCAGCGTCCAGAGCGCGTGAAGTCTTTGTAATCCGTAGTCTTTTCCGGGGTTTATCCATTTTCCCCAGACGGAGCCGTTATCCATCGCCAGTTTTTTGAGCCGGGGAATCACCGTCTGGTCGTTTTTCAGGATAATGAGCTTCTGCGCATTCATCCGGTACCAGCCGTTGGGGTGGCCGAGGAAGGAGAGCAGTTCGGCTGCAGATTTATCTGAAAGTGCGGGTTTTTTGCCGGGTTCCATTTGTTCGTGTACGATCCGGTATATTCTGCCTTTGCGCACAAATTGGGCTATGCCTTTTCTGTCCACCACACTGCGGAGATAACTTCCGGGCCCTACCCAGGTTCCTTCCTGAATAATGCCTCTGTACATATCCACCACATACAGGCAGCCATCAGGCCCTGTCACTGCCTGTACCGGGCGAAACAGCGGGTCTGTGGAGGCGAGGAACTCCTTCTGCGGATAGGCATTGGTGAGGACAATTTTTCCGTTTTCGTGATGCACTTTTGCTCTTCTGATGATACGGGCTACTGGCTCAGGTATAAACAGGTCGCCGTAGGCGGGAAGTTTGTCTCCGAGAAATATCTCCTGTCCTGCTACGCCGGTAAATTTGTTGAGTGTGCCTTCGCCCTCCCGAAGTCGCCGCGGCCCGCCCTGGGCGTCAATCGTGCCGACCACAGGCCAGGGTTCGGTAAATCCTTCTTCCCAGCGGCCCTCCATTTCTCTTATACCATAGACCGGATGCTGCTGAAAACCCAGCGCGGGAATCTCTGCTCCGGCACGACTGTAGAAAAGCCGTCCGGTTTCATCTTGCGTAAGACCCCACTGGCCGTGGGGTGCATCGGGAAGGGTATCTTTTTCCAATACTCCGTTTCGGAAACGGAACCGGAAGGAGTTGTTACTGACATAGAGCCAGTTGTCGATGCTCCAGAGCATATTGGCGGCCTGATGTTCGAGGTTGCGGTTGTCACGGACGGTGTCTTCCAGAATCAGTATTTTTTCATCTGCCACCCGGTCTCCATCGGTATCGCGGTAAGACCAGAGATTGCGGGAATAGGTTTCGCCGACAATGACGCGGTCATCGAGCGGAAGCAGAATTCGCGGCAAAACCAGGCTGTCAATAAAAATGGTGCTTTTGTCCATTCTCCCGTCACCGTCGAGGTCTTCGAGAACTGAAATCCGGCTCCAGGGCTCGTTTTCTTCCTGCGCGTCGGCATTTTGCATATAGGTGCGCATCTGCGCCACATACATTTTCCCTTCGCCGTCCCAGGCGATCCATACAGGTTCTTCGACCATGGGTTCACTTGCGACGAGCTCCATGCGAAATCCTTTGGGGAGATACATCCGCGACAAGCTTTCTTCGGGCGAAAGGTGCGCCATTTCCGGGTCTGCGACGATAGTGGGTTTGTCGTAGATTTCGTCCAGGTAAGTTGTCTTTTTATCCGAACAGGCACCAGAAAAAGACAGTAAAATAAGGCAAAACAGAAGCTGGGAGTAGTTAGTCATAAGAGGAAAGTTGAAAGGAAAAGAAAATTACCCGCCGATTTTACCGCCGAGTTCGTCTTCAATATGGGCAATAATAATTTCGTCCATGCTGTTGTCTGCCTGAAAGCCCATACTTTTGGCGCGTTGGGCATCGTAGTCGGCGAGCCACCCGGAGACTATTTTTTCGATCATCGGGTCGGGCTTCCATTCGATCAGTTCGACGGTTTTTTTTCCTGCCACCCGTTCGAGTGCGTCCACCATCTCCTGAATACTGGCCGAAATACCGGGCAGCGTCAGCATGCGGTTCCAGCCCCAGGCGCCACCGGGCAGTTCCATGGCTTTGACCAACGCTTCAATGACCCGGCGGGGCGAGAGGATATACATCCGGTTTCGGGGATCTACCGGGCAGACTGCTTTTTGCCCGGAGAGCGGTTCGCGGATGATTGAGCTTGCAAAAGTGGAGGCAGCGCGGTTGGGTTTGCCGGGGCGAACCATAATAGTAGGAAGTCGGAGCGACCGCCCGTCGATAAAACCTTTGCGGTTGTATTCGTGAACCAGAAGTTCACCTATGGTTTTTTGGGTACCGTAGGAAATGGTGGGGGTAACGATCATTTTGTCGTGCCCGACCGGAGGGAGGTCTCCGCCGTAGATACCTACCGAACTAGAAAAAACCATCATGGGTTTTGTACCCAGTTCACGGCAGGTTTCGAGGAGATAGCGCGTACCGTCCACATTGACGGCCATGCCGAGGTCGAAATTCTCTTCTGCATTGGCGCTGACGATGGCAGCGAGATGAAAAATAACGGAAGTGTGGTTGTTGACCAGCGACCTGGCTGTGGCCGGATCGGCGATATTGCCGGTTTTTATTTGTATCCGGGGATCATCCGGCATTCCTTCAGGCGCGTTGAGATCAAACAGGATGATACGGTCGATGGGCTGTTTTTCCCCGCCATTGGGGGCGATGAATCCTGATTCGAGCAGTTTTTTTGCCAGTTTTTTTCCGATAAAACCGGCAGCACCGGTGATTAGAATGTCCATGACAGAGAGTTTTTGAGTGAGGAATTATAAAATAGGAATATATCCCGGATAATTCCAACCTGATGTATCATGGTGCAAACCATTCCATTTTTTATTAATATATTCCTGATATAATAAACTTCTCCCAAAGTCCTGCCATCATGAAAAGTACCCTTCTCGGAAAATTAATTTCTGGTCTGAATGAGGATGAATGGAAATCGTTTGTAAAGCACATGAAACACCGGGATAAAGAGGCAAAAACTATTTCCGCGAGATTGGCCTTGATTCTCGAAAAACCTGGCGCGATGGAATGGGAAAAAGAAAAAATCTGGCGAAAACTGAGAGGAAAGGAACCCTTCAGCAGCAGCCAGTTCAGCACCGATTGTAATACACTCCTGACTCAGCTCCGGGATTTTCTGCGGATGAAAAGGCTGGGCGAAGACAGCCAGGCCCTGGCAGTTGCTGCGCTCCAATCGGTGAACCGGGCCACGATTCCCGGCGAATTTGAAAGATTATGGGAATCAGAAGTTGTCCCTGTTACAAAACGCAATTACCCTTCCCCGGATGACCTGTTTTTTCTATACAAAGCCTGGATGGAAAAACACAACCGCTCCATGCAGGATAAAAACCCCAAATATTGGGGGCACTATCAGGAAATAGCGATGCCTTTGACCATTTCTGGGTACTGCAGAAAATGATATTTGCCTGTATTTTCGCTGATGTCAACCGCCGCAGTTTACCCGAAAAGGTAATGGGAATCATTATTTGTGGATGACCTGATTGCCATCTGGGATAAAAGCAATATTCGCAGCCAAATCCCGCTTTTTGGTATATACCGCGATTTATACTGACATACAGGTCAAAACCAGTGGTCGATCTGGGAACAGGTGGTGAACGATCTGGAAAAAGTTGCAGAATCAGGCGATAAAGAATCTGTGCAGTTGCTTTTTAGTTTGTTTTTTAATCTTATTTCCTCCCGCCACAACCTGGTTACGGATAAAATCCCTTCTTTCTCCCCTTTCAGGCGGCTCTATAAGATCGGAATGAAGCATAAATTTCTCCTTGCAGCGGGCTATTTGAAGGAGTTGCACTATTTTACCATGATTATTGCCTGTCTCAAGGATGGCGATACCGAAGATGCCCGGTATTATCTTAAAACCTGGAAAAACTACCTTCTGGAAGACATCAGGGAAGAGATGGCGCAACTCATGGAGGCGATCATTTGTTTCTGGGAAAAAAAATATAAGGAGGTACTGAATCTCACGCGAAACCTCAGGATGGCTCATCCTTTCAACGAGTGCCAGTTGAGGATATACAATTTTAAAGCAATTTTTGAAATACATTACGACCCGGAAAATGGCAGCGAATGGAAAAACGAACGCGAATACATGTGCAACCTGTGTAAAACGTTGGAGGCATTTGCCCGGTCGCAGCAAAATCTTTCGGAAGTAACCAGGGAGCGGTTTATCAATACAGCAAACACATTCAGAAAACTCATCCGGGCTCACAAACGAAAACAGTTGCATGCGTTGCGCGATTATGTGGAAGGTGAGGTTTTGATGGATGAAAAAGAATGGATCATCGAAAAAATCCATATCAGGTTGAATGAAGCGTTTGAGGAATAGGCATGTAGCCTATCCCTCAAACCGGAATGTTTGTATCAGTTGAACTGAACCATACGAGTAATGCCCAGGCTGCGGAAACGGAAAAAATAAATACCGGGTTCCTGGTCAGCAATAGACAGTTTGATTTTTTTCTCAGAAGCAGAAACTGTACGTATCAGGCGGCCTTCCATACTGAGTATATCCACATCACCGATGGCACCTTCAGCAACAGCTATAGTGAGGTAGCTGGAAGCGGGATTGGGGTATATCTGAATGGAAGTTTCGGTAAGAAAACCATCGGGGCTGGCCAGGCGGTTGTGAGGTGGTTCGATTTCGATGACGATAATACCCCTTACCGTAGCAATTTGCCCGTAACCTTCGATCGCTTCGTGGAAAGTAATCAGGACATGGATTTCCTGATTTTCGTGATCGATCCATACATCGGGAGTACAGTTGCCCTGGCATCCCCAGCCGCTCGCCAATTGTACAGAGAGATCACTTTCTGAGCTGATAAGGGCAATTTCATCGGCGTAGTTGTGGACGAGATGGAGGCTGTCGTTAAAACTTACAGGATTTTCGGGCGTTCCCGGAAAATAAAAACTGAGAGAGATGGTATCCCCTTCGTAAAAAGTTGCGGGGATATAATTGGCGTAATACGTCTGGGCGGTAGCAGCTACAGTCGTTGCGAGCCCTGAGATCACGAAAGCCGGAACAAAATGAAAAATACTTCTCATGATATTGTTTTTACAGGTGAATTGAGAAGTATTGGCAAAAGAAGTACCCATGCCATTTATGGCCCTAATGGCCATATTTTGCACATGGGTACAATCAGTTTTTGATTTTAGATATCAAAAACTGAGACTTTATTTTACATTATCTGTTGATAGAAGTATAGATTCCCCA
>JAWKNL010000051.1:0-9393 GCA_041391725.1 Bacteroidia bacterium | reverse complement strand
GGAAACAATTCCTCAATAAAGTACATATTATAGGGAGCGCAGGCTTTGAGCATTTTGACCGCCTGCTCAAACTTGTCGCGGTAACCATTGTTGGCATCGGCCATCAGGTTAAAATTGTTGCCTACCGCTTCGCGAAGGGCGATAAAGGCTTCAATATCGCGCATTACGCCAGCATCTCCCGGCAGCCACTTATCGGGCCTTCCCAGTTTGATTTTTATGGCTCTGTAGCCGTCGCTTTTTATCCTTTTGGCAATCTTTGCGATGATCTGTACATCCGTCTGACTGGCAATATCTTCAAAATACATGGTCCCATCGTAGGGATCAATGCTGTTACGGACGCTGCTGCCAAACAATTTCCAGACGGGAGCCTGCCGGAGTCTGCCAATAGCATCGAGCAGGGCGCTTTCTACCCAGGCATAAGTTGCGTCAAAAAACAGGGCTTCCATTTCCCTGCTGACTCCGCTTATGGTTTCGCCGCTCCAGGTGTAAAGGGAAAATATATCCCTTCCAATGAGGGTTTTGACAGTTTTAAGGACTTCTTCGGTCAGTGGTCGATACCCCAGCGTTCCGATACCTTGGGTTCCATCGGACAATTCTGTCAGCACGATTTTCCTGGGATTTCCTTTTATGCCTTTGGGGCGTTCGTCATAGGCATTGGGGCCGATAAACCGGTAAAAGGAGCCGCCCGCAGCAAAGATGGAGATTTTCCGGATCGAAGGTCCTTTGTCAGGGAATATGGAAGAATGGTTTTGTGTACCGGCGAGCAGAGAACCATGTGCAGTGACAGCCAGGGTAGCCAGTCCCGTAGTTTTAATAAAATCCCGTCTTGAGTGCATAGTAGGAGAGGGTTAGTAAGTAAATATAGGGAAAAGGGTTCTTTACCTGTGCAAATGCCACAACCTTCTCCCGAAATAAAACAATGCCAGCGAACCAAGTGCGCAAACTGCCATCACCGAAGCCATGGGAACAGGTGTTTCTCCCTGCAAAAAACCCACAAGTGCGGAAGCGCTTGCTCCCACGCACATCTGTATTCCCCCCATCAGCGCGGAGGCGCTCCCGGCCACATGCCCCATCGGCGCAAGTGTAAGTGCGGAGGCGTTGGGAAAAATAAAACCCATGAAAAACAGAAATCCGAATATCAGTAAAGTATAACCTACGACACCTGCGCCACCCCAAAGTGTGGTTACCAGAAGCAAAATACCCATGACTGCCTGTGCTGCCAGCGATACGAGAATAATCTGTTCACTTTGAAGTTTTTTTAGCCATTGATTGTTGAGTTGGGTGGCCGTGATCAGACCCGCAGCGATAATGGCAAAAACCCATCCGTATTGCTGTTCGTTGAGCTTCAGCAGTTCCATATACAGGTGAGGCGATCCACTGATATAGGCATAGAGGCCCGAATAGGCAATCGCCCCCGTAAATGCATTAACAAAAAATACAGGGTGTTTGATAATGGTAGCGAAATTTCAGGATAACGGGGATTTTCAGCGAATAGGCGGGATTGATTGCGGGTATTGGGGGCAGAAATAAAAATTGCGCCCATCAGTATGCCGGCGCAGCCAGGAGGGCCGAACCAGGAAAAACTGACCGCCAGCCAAAGTATGTACCTGCAGCCCTCCGGCGGAAGGTGCAAATATAGGTGAGACTGCAACCACCATCATCAGCGTTGAAAATATACGTGCTACCTGTTTTCCTTTAAATAAATCTCAGCCAATTGCCCGGGAGGAACCAGTCCTGCACATGATCCGAAAGCCTGAAAAAACCGAATACAATCAGTGCCTGTACAGACCCCGCCAATGCGCAGCCTATACTTGCCAGCATATAGAGGAGGCCAAAACATATGGGCTTTTTCCGCCCAAACCGTTCCAGCATAGGCCCATACACCAACTGTTCGATGGAAAGGCCGGATAAAAAGCTCGAAAGCGAATAAGATATATCGGCGATATCGGTTTTTAGTCCTTGGCAAATTTCGGGAAAAGCAAAAAGTAAAGACCAGACCGACAAAGGACCTAAGGCGGTAAGGAACCGGAGAACGAGTATGAGGAAAAAAACCCTGTTTTGCTGTATCACGGGATTTCAGCATCCGTTTATTGCCCGGACATATACTGCTCGTCGGTTACTTTTTCATACCACTCCACCAGCGTGCCATCCAGATGCTCGTGTACTGCAATATGCGTCATTGCTGTAGTGGCAGATGCTCCGTGCCAGTGTTTTTCGCCGGGAGCGATCCAGACCACATCGCCGGATGAACCATCACCACCGGCCCGCCTTTCCCGCTGTACCCACCCGAGTCCGCAGGTTCGCTACAATCAGCGTCTGCCCCAGTGGATGCGTATGCCAGGCGTCTGGCTCCGCGGGGTTCAAATGTTACAATCACACCCGCCACGCGGCCGGGTGCTTCTGCCTGGAACAACTGTTCCATCCGCGCAGTTCCGGTAAACCAGTCTTCCGGGCCTTTGGCGGAGGGTTGTGAGCCGTTTCTTCTGATATTCATTGCAGAAAGGGTTGAATGAATGGATAACAGTGCAAAGATAGGGTAATGTATGGTTTCTGGTAAGTATTCTTATTCAGGAATTATTATAATTGTATGTGCATTTTTCCCGCAACTCTTTTTTATATGAAAGCGATACTATCTACTCTCACATTATGTGCCCTGATTCTGGCCTTTTCTTCCTGCCAGCCCAAATGGAACGAAACTGCTAAAGAAGGATTCAATGTCGTCACCAACCCTGGCGGTTCTACTCTGGGCTATGCCCCCTCTTCAGGAGTAACGCTGCTAACTGTTGACCGCCTCGCATTCAAAGATCTGAATAAAAATGGCCAGCTTGACCCCTATGAAGATTGGCGATTGCCTGTGGACGAGCGCGCCAAAGACCTTGCATCCAAAATGTCGGTGGAGCAAATTGCCGGCCTGATGCTGTACAGCCGCCACCAGTCCCTACCTACCGGTAGCCAGGGTTTTATGGCAGGTACCTATGGCGGAAAATCTTTCGAAGAAAGCGGAGCCAAAGCTTCTGATCTTTCCGATCAGCAGATCAGATTTCTGACTGATGACAACCTCCGCCACGTGCTGCTCACCCGCGTGGAAAGCCCTGCGGTTGCTGCGCAATGGAATAACAATGCACAGGCACTGGTAGAAGGACTCGGCCTGGGCATTCCGGCCAACAACTCGAGCGACCCGCGCCACGGCGCAAGTTCTGAATTTGAGTATAATGCAGGCGCGGGCGGGGATATCAGCCTCTGGCCAAACAGCCTCGGTATGGCGGCCACATTTGATCCTGAACTTGTGCGCAAATTTGGCGAAATCGCCTCCCGTGAATACAGGGCTTTGGGAATAGCCACTGCGCTTTCTCCACAGATCGACCTCGCCACCGAACCACGGTGGAATCGCTTCAGCGGAAGCTTCGGAGAAAATCCCGGGCTGGCAACCGATATGGCCAGAGCTTATACCGATGGCTTTCAAAACTCCGACAACGGCGGGTGGGGCTTTCAAAGTGTGAATGCAATGGTAAAACACTGGCCGGGCGGCGGCCCCGAAGAAGGCGGAAGGGATGGTCATTTTGGTTACGGGAAATTTGCTGTTTATCCGGGAAATAATCTCGCGGATCACCTCAAGCCTTTCACAGAAGGCGCTTTTAAACTGGAAGGGGGCACAGGTATGGCTTCTGCCGTTATGCCCTATTACACCATTTCGTGGAATCAGGATCAGAATGGAGAAAATGTTGGCAATGCTTATAGTAAATACCTGATTACTACCCTCCTCAGGGAAAAATACGGATATGACGGAGTAGTTTGTACAGACTGGCTGGTGACTGGAAATCCGGGTAAACCTCATGAGTTTCAGGGAAAATCATGGGGAATGGAAACCGCAAGTATTGCCGAACGGCACTATAAAGTAATCCTTGCAGGTGGCGATCAGTACGGCGGCAACAACGAGGCAGGCCCTGTTATTGAAGCTTATCAGATGGGGGTAGCAGAATTTGGAGAAGAATGGATACGGGAGCGGTTTGAAAAATCAGCAATGAGACTGCTGCGGAATATTTTCAACACAGGGCTTTTTGAAAATCCCTATCTGGATGTGGAAGAATCATCCAAGCTGGTAGGGAATGCCGATTTTATGCAGGCGGGTTATGAGGCCCAGCTGAAATCCATCGTGATGGTCAAAAACAGTAAAAACACACTCCCACTCAGCAAAGATATTACCGTCTATGTACCCCAACGGATGAAAGTCAGCCGGGGAGGATTTTTTGGCCCTCCTGCGCCTCCGGCTTTGGGCGATCCGATCAGCCCCGGGCTGGTTTCTAGGTATTTTAAAACCACTACCAATCCGGCGGAGGCAGATGTGGCAATGGTTTTTATCGAAACACCGATCACTGGTCCCGGCTACGATGTCGCCGATCTTCAAAAAGGCGGGAATGGTTATGTTCCTATCAGCCTTCAATATCGCCCTTATACCGCGGCGTTTGCCCGCGAAGAGAGTATCGCCGGCGGCGATCCCGCTGAAGATTTCACAAACCGAACCTACAAAGGTAAAACAGTCAATGCCGCAAATGAGACAGATCTGGATCTGGTGCTGAACACCAAAAAAGTCATGGGAGACAAACCTGTCATTGTGATTTTGGATGCTTATGGCCCTACCATTATGTCAGAATTTGAAGGAGCGGCAGATGCCATTCTGGTTACATTCGACGTACAGAACCAGGCCGTTATGGATATTGTTTCTGGTGCAGTTGAACCCAGCGGCCTGCTTCCCTGCCAGATGCCGGCAAATATGAAAACTGTGGAAATGCAGTTTGAAGACGTGCCACAGGATATGGAGGTTACCACTGATTCGGATGGAAACGCCTATAATTTTGGTTTTGGTATGAACTGGGCTGGAGTGATTCAGGATGGAAGGACAGCGAAATATGCGGGGAAATAATCAGGCTTGACAATTATACAAAGAATAATGTGGTTTTCGAACCAGATTAAAACGAAATAACCACGAATTCCCCTTATGGGATCTTGCGACACGAATATGGATCGAATAGAAACTAAACTTTTCGCAAACCACTTTCCGCCTAGTATAATTGGATTAATTTAATACCGGTATGAAAAAGGGCTTAAAAATCACACTGATCATTCTCGCATCTATCGTCTTACTGGCTGTGATTGCCGGACTGGGAGGATGGATGTATCTCAAATCCACTTTTCTCAATTTTGAAAAGGAGTATGCTGAGAATGTCGCCATCAAAGAAGTTACCGTCGATGGTTACTCCTTTATGGATCGCAATGCTAATGGTGAGCTGGATATATATGAGGACGACAGAAAATCAACAGAAGAACGGGTGGAAGATCTGCTCTCTCAAATGACCATTGAAGAGAAAATTCACCTTCTCAAAGGCTCCGGACTGGCATCTGCGATGGGCAATAGTGAAGATGGAACCGGTATTGCGGGAGCAGTCGGTACCATCGTACCAACTCCCCGTCTGGGAATACCTACTGTATATCTTTCTGATGGTCCGGCAGGACTCCGAATTGAGCCCAGACGCAAGGGGGAAGACCGCACCTATTACTGTACTGCATTTCCGATCGGGACACTGTTATCCTCCACCTGGAATGTCGATCTGGTCGGAGAGGTAGGAAATGCGATGGGAAATGAAGCGCTTGAATATGGGCTTGATGTTATTCTGGGGCCGGGAGCCAACATTCACCGCCATCCCTTTTGTGGGCGCAATTTCGAGTATTATTCTGAAGATCCTGTTCTTACAGGTAATATCGGCGCGGCTATGGTCAATGGAATCGAATCCAATGGCGTGGGAACTTCTGTCAAACATTTTGTGGCAAACAACCAGGAAACCAACCGCAACTTCAACGATGTCATCGTGTCCGAGCGCGCCATGCGAGAAATTTATCTCAAAGGTTTTGAGATAATTGTAAAAAAATCCCAGCCCTGGACGGTCATGTCGTCTTACAATCTGGTAAACGGAACCTATACCGCTCAAAGCAAATACCTCCTCACCGAAGTACTCCGGGAGGACTGGGGATTTGAAGGACTGGTAATGTCTGACTGGTTTGGCGGACAGGATGCGCCTGCCATGATCCGTGCCGGAAACGACCTGCTGGAGCCGGGTACCAACAGACAATGGAAGGCATTAAAAGAAGCATACAAAAAGGAGGAGTTGCCGGTGGAAGACATTGATAACTCCGTCAGAAGAATTCTAACCCTGGTATTTCATTCAAAGAAAATGCAGAATTACCAGTACGGCAATAATCCTGACCTCACGGCACATGCAGATATTGCCCGCCGGTCAGGCGCTGAAGGGATAGTTTTGTTGAAAAATGAAAATGCCCTTCCTCTGGGAAATGCCAAAAATGTTGCCCTGCTGGGCGTTACCTCCTATGATTTTATTGCAGGCGGAACCGGTTCCGGAGATGTGAATGAAGCCTATACCGTTTCCCTGGAAGAAGGACTGACCAACGCCGGGTTTGAAATCAACGCCCTGGCAAGGGAAATCTTTGAATCACACAAAGTGGCGAATAAGAAAGCGTTTGTAAAACCAGAAGGCATGAGTGCCATGTTTAACCCTTATGACCCGCCTGAACTGATATACTCTGCCGAACAAATGCAACAGATTGCTTCCGGCGCAGACCTGGCCGTAATCACCATTGGCAGAAACAGCGGAGAAGGGGCGACCGGATAGAAAAAGATGATTTCCTGCTGTCAGACGAGGAATTGCAGATGATCGCATCTGCCTGCGAGGCATTTCACGCAGCAGGGAAAAAAGTCGTAATCGTCCTGAATATAGGGGGTGTCGTTGAGACCGCTTCCTGGAAAACACAGCCCGATGCGATTGTGCTGGCATGGCAGGGAGGTCAGGAGGGAGGCAATTCTGTGGCAGATATTATGAGCGGCAAAGTCAATCCGAGCGGCAAACTGCCCATGACATTTCCGGTTCATGTCGCCGACCATGCTTCCAATGCCAATTTCCCTCTGGACGGAGAACCGATGAGCATGACCTCCCTCCTGTTTTCCGGAGAAGCAAAAACAGAAGGGGAAAAAATAAAAAATAAAGATTACACCAATTACGAGGAAGGTATTTATGTAGGTTACCGGCACTTCGACAAGGCCAATCTGGAGGTTTCTTATCCGTTTGGATATGGATTATCCTATTCAGATTTTGAATTCAGCGACCTGGTTTCACATGTAGAAAATGACACAGTGCATATTTCGCTGAAAGTTCGCAACACAGGTGACCATGCAGGCAAAGAAGTGGTGCAGATATATGTTTCGAAACCAAACGCAGCTATCGACAGACCTGAAAAGGAACTGAAAGCATTTGCCAAAAGCCGGAATCTGCAGCCAGGAGAAGAGGAAGAAATCATTTTCCGCCTACCCGTCTCCGAACTGCGATACTGGGATGAAGAAAAAGCAGGATGGGCTTTGGAAAAAGGCCAGTATGAAATCAAAGCCGGAGCTTCTTCGAGAGATATCAGGTCAGCGGTTGGGATTGATATCTGATATTGCTAAAATTAATTAGTTCAGTCTTTCTATTTGAATAATTTATGTCTGTTTGAATCAGTCAGGCAAAAAAGCTATATTTGGATTAACATATAATATATGTCAAGTATAGAAATAAAATCTGCACTGAGAGTCCGCCTGGAAGAAGTTCTGGATGGTGTATCTAATCTTGAAACACCTGATTTGGAAAAGTTTTTAGCGGAAGTTGCACATTTGTTGGTGCAAAGAAAGGTGAAAACGCTACCTGGAAGGGAAGCAGAGCTTTTGCTCAAAATCAACCAAAGGCTACTTGATGAGAAATCGCAAGATTTGTATAAGAACCTTTATCAGAAACTTCACGATGAGTCTATAACAGCCGAAGAACACAACGCCTTAATGAAGCTAATCCAGATCAGGGAAGAAAAAGGGGTTGAAAGAATGGCTTGTTTGATTGAGTTGGCACAACTTCGGAAGATATCTCTGAAAGAGTTGATGAAGCAATTAGGCATTCATTCCTTTGCAGATGCCGTCTAGAATATCAATATCTGCTAAACTTCGCAAGCAAGTAGCTGAAAGGGCAAATCACCTATGCGAATATTGTAAGTCTCCGCAAAATTATTCTCCGGGCCCCTTTGATACAGAACATATCACCCCGTTAAGTCTTGGTGGTAATTCTGATCCAGCAAATCTTGCATACGCATGTAATGGGTGTAATGGTCATAAGTATAATAAAACTACAGCAATTGATCCTGTTGAAGAAAATATCGTATCGTTATATAACCCCAGAGTTGATAAATGGTTAGATCACTTTTGTTGGGATGAAGTTGGTACAATGATTATTGGTATTACGCCATCCGGTAGAGCAACCGTTGACGCTCTTCGACTTAACAGAGCCGAATTGATTCGATTAAGAGAGTTACTACAGATTGTTGGGGAACACCCGCCTAAAGAAAATTAGAATAGACTCAAAGTTTGAAATTATTTTTTCTCCGAAAAAGACTGGCAGCTTTGTGAAACTGAAATTGATTCAGCTACTTTATTAAAAAATTGAATTCACTCAATTTTGTTTGATCAGGAGCAATGATTACGGATTTTTGCCACGACTCCCCGAAATTTTTGACGGTTTTCCGAAAAACTCAAAATCTGCTGCCAGGCGCAGCATAAAGCCAAAATTCCCGCTCCGGACAAGTTTGTAACTAGGGGTATCAACAACACCCTTACTACTAAACTTATGTCTGACGCTTCTGGCTTTCGGCAACAATTTGCTTTCCCTTCAGAGAAGTTATCCCACATCGTTCACCACTATCAGTGGCTGGAAATCGGAAATATAATATTACCTGGTGAGACCCTGATTTATCCCTCTCTGGGTACAGGATTCAACTTTAGTTTTTGGAAGGATAAACCAATCTATATCAAAAACACCCTATTTGGAGAGAAAAAGCAGACTCCTTGTGTATTAATTTCTCCAAGAATTAACCCGGCAACCAGCAGTGGAATCATCAATGCCAAAGGATTCCGGATACTCTTTCAACCGGGAGTATTATATGCAGTGTATAACATTCCTATGCGCGAATTTCTGGATGAATTGGTTGATCCTGCTTACAGTATGGACGCAGAGCTGACCGATGTATATGAAAGGATGTGGGAGAATCAGACTTTCGGGGCGTGCGTAGAAATTTTTGAGGACTACCTTCTTCACAAACTTCAGCGGATTTTGTATCAACCGCCCAAATTGCTGACCAGAATAGACGAAGTCCTTTCCTTACAAGGGATTGAAAATATAAATGTAAACAATCTTGCCCATCATCTGAGTATGAGCCAGAGACAACTGGGACGTTATATGACGTCCCAGTCGGGATTATCCCCCAAAGAATATTTAAAATCCTACCGCTTTACCCTGGCGTTAAAACATA
>JAWKNL010000050.1:0-15491 GCA_041391725.1 Bacteroidia bacterium | reverse complement strand
GAACGGCAGAGAGTTGCTGACTCACGCAGGAAAAATCAGCCACGAAATGGCATTAAAAAAATCGGGAGAAGAATTTGAAAAATACCGGCTTGCCAAAAAAGCTGTGGAAAAAGAGCAGAGTTTGAAAGAACTGGAAGAGGATATCAAAAAGCTGAAGAAGCCTAAAAGTTCACAGAGGAGAAATTAGAAACTGTACTCCCCCCCCGAAATTAGGACAATAAGTTAAATTTGTTCAGAAATCTTAAATCTTAGTTGAAAAGTAGCTGATTGCTACATATTTAGGAGATGAGTAAAAAAAATGAACCCACATACGAAAAGCTCAGCGAATCTTTATCAGATGAAGAAATTGCGGAAAGCTATGTATTAAGAAGTACACTGACCGCGGAAGAAAAAAATCAAGCGGAAGTGGAATTTAAAAAACTTCGCATGCAAACACTTAAATCGATGTCAGATGAGCAAGTTTTGCAGAGCGAGTTAATACGAATGAGGGTATTGATGAAGGATTATTTTAAGCAAAATATATTTCTTCCAGATTTTTCATTTGCAAATCAATTGAAAAAATATATCGATCTGCTAAATATCTCACACACGCAATTTGCTGCAGATATCAATATCCACAAGACCAAATTGAGCCGGATAATAAATTCAAAAGAGAATCCCAATATTGAATTAATGTATCGTCTGGAGATTCATAGTGGATCCATGATACACGCAACCTATTGGTACAGACTTTATAGCAAAAAAGTCGAAGAGGAAATTAAAACTGATGAGGATAAGCGATCGCTGGAATCAGGAAATGTGAAGAATGAACTAAAGTTCAAGTTGTCGGCTTGATTGTTGAAGAACTTACATGTATTCTAAGCCCCCCTTACTTCATCAGGTTGATCTCTGCGAGGTTTTTGAGGCGGTTGCGCTCCAGGAAGGCGTCAATGGTCTCAAAATGTTCGATCACGCGCTGGTCTTTAAATTCGAATACCTTTTGTGAAAGGCCCTGAAGAAAATCCCTGTCGTGTGATACCAGAATCAGCGTGCCGTCAAAGCTCAGCAATGCTTCTTTCAGCACATCTTTTGACTTCATGTCGAGGTGATTGGTAGGCTCATCGAGGATGAGCAGGTTGACGGGCTCCAACAGGAGTTTTACCATCGCCAGACGGGTTTTTTCTCCGCCCGACAATACGCTCACTTTTTTGTCCACGTCCTCACCGCCAAACATAAATCCTCCCAGAATATTATTGATCTGCTTGCGGATTTCGCCCTTCGCGACCTCATCCACTGTCTGGAAAACGGTCAGTTCCGGATTGAGCAGCGACGCCTGATTTTGTGCAAAATATCCGACTCTTACATTGTGCCCAAGTTCACACGTTCCCTCTACCTCTATTTCCCCCATAATCGCCTTGATCATGGTCGATTTTCCTTCCCCGTTTCGCCCCACAAAAGACACTTTTTCGCCGCGAAATATGGTCATGTCCGCATTCCTGAACACGACATTATCTCCATAGGATTTGGAGACTTCTTTTACCGTAACAGGAACGTCTCCTGACCGGGGGGCAGGCGGAAACCGAAGTTTGAGCGAAGAGGTGTCCACTTCGTCAATTTCGATGATCTCCATTTTTTCCAGCATCCGTTCGCGGGAGTTGACCTGATTGGTTTTGGAATAGGTTCCCCTGAACCGCTCGATAAAAGCCTGGGTTTCGGCAATCACTTTTTGCTGTTCGTTGTAGGCTTTGAGTTGTTGTGCGCGCCGCTCTTCGCGAAGTTGCAGGTAGTGGGAATACCTGGCCTTATAGTCGTAAATACGACCCATGGTAACCTCGATAGTACGGTTGGTGATATTGTCAACAAAGGCTCTGTCGTGAGAGATGACCACTACGGCCTGGGCTTTATTGACAAGGAAGTCTTCCAGCCAGATGACAGATTCAATGTCTATGTGGTTGGTAGGCTCGTCGAGCAAAATGAGGTCGGGCTTTTGCAGCAGGATTTTGGCCAGTTCGATCCGCATCCGCCATCCACCGCTAAACTCTTTGGTTTGCCGGGTAAAATCTGTCTGTTTGAATCCCAGTCCCTTCAGCGCTTTCTCTACCTCGGCGTCGTAGTTGATCTCTTCTACGGAGTAATATTTTTCGCCCAGTTCGGTGACCTTTTCGATGATGGCCATGTATTCATCGCTTTCGTAGTCTGTGCGGGTTTCCAGTTGGTGATTGAGCGCCTCCAACTCATCGCGCATGGCAAATACATGGGAAAATGCCTTTGAGGCTTCTTCGAAGACGGTGCAGTTGTCTTCGGTCAGCAGGTGCTGGGGCAGGTAGGCGATGACTGCGTCTTTGGGGGCACTTACATTGCCACGGGTAGGTTTTTGCACCCCGGCAATGATTTTCATGATGGTTGATTTGCCCGCCCCGTTTTTACCCATGAGGGCAATTTTGTCGGTAGGGTTGATGACAAAAGAAATACCACTAAACAAAGTTGTGCCGCTGAATTCTACTGCTAAGTTGTCAATTGAAATCATAGAGAGTATTTAAAACCCGGCGCGAAATTACGGATAACTTTTGCTTGGTAAACCATATTTTGTTGATTAAATTTTCTCCCTCAAATCCTAACCTCATTGCTATGATAAAAAGAGCTATACTCGTTATCGTATGGGCATTGGTATGCCTTACAGCCAGGGCGCAGAGCATCGGCGCTTCTCCCGAATATGTAAAAACGCTCACCTCCCGCTGGCAGGGAGAGCGATTTGCCGACGGTCGGCCTATGGTTTCTGATGACATACTGGAGCGGCTGCAAAACTGCACCCTCGAACAGATCTGGGGGTATCTGGGAAAACACGGATACCGCAATCAGATAGAAAAAGACTGGATTATTCTCAAGCCTGGCGAAACCATGGTTGGTCGTGTGGTTACTGCGCAGTTTTTGCCGACAAGACCCGACCTCGACTCGCTGGTGCGGGCAAGAGGAAAAGAAGAAGGGCGCAATCAGCGCGGCGGAATCAACATCTGGCCGATTGATGTATTGACCAAAGGCGATATTTATGTCGCCGACAGGGTACGGGAAAGTCAAAGACGGCACGCTGATCGGTTCCAGCCTTGGCAACGCGATCTACGGAAAGACCGGTAAAGGCGTAGTATTTTATGGCTCTATCCGCGATATGCAGGAACTAAAAGAAACCGAGGGTTTTAACGCATGGATCAAGGGGCACGATCCATCCTTTATCAAAGACATGACCCTTTCCTACATCAACACCCCGATCAGGATCCGGGAGGTTACGGTTTTCCCGGCGACGTAGTGTTTGCCAATGATTACGGCGTGATATTTATTCCCGCTTATTTGGTGGAGGGACTGGTAACCACTTCCGAGATGATCGGATTGCGCGATGAGTTTGAGCGGTATATGTTGCAGTTGGGCAAATACCCATCAGGCGAAGTGCACGGCGACTGGGCCGAAAATATGAAAGATGAGTTCCGCAAGTGGTTTGCCAAATACCCGAAAAAAACAGCCATTACGACCAAAGACATCGAAGCATACCTTGCGAAGGAAGGGCATTGAGGACCCCCTTCCGCCTGACTAGTCCCCCCTAAAAATGGGGGACTGGCGGGCTATATAAACCGGTGGTTTCGACTCCGCTCAACCACCGGCATGGGGCCTGCGCCGTATGGTGATTTTTTCCGAAACTTATGATAATAACATTTAATTACCCCACCTTTTCCTCCACTCCCTATGCCACTATCCCCTGAAGCAACTGCGTTTCTCGACAAACTCAATCACCCCCTGCGAACAGAGATTGAACGCCTGCGGGAGACCATCCTTGATGCCGGGGCAGACCTGAGCGAAAATATCAAATGGAATGGCCCCAATTACACTTCCGGGGAAGATGACCGTATTACCATGCGAATCCACCCCCCGGTAAAAATCCAGTTGATTTTACACCGGGGCGCCAAAAAACTCGCCCCGCTTCCTTCACGGCTGATTGCCGATGATTCCGGTCTTCTCGACTGGAAGGAAAACGACCGGGCAGTGATTACTTTCAAATCTGCTGCTGAAATTGAAAATGCCCGTCCTGCACTCATGCGAATTGTTGCGGCATGGATAACGGCGGCGAAATGAAGTTCATGAATCTATCTGATGGATAGCCAGTGCTGATTTGAATTTTCCGCTATATTTTATCTTAGGGAAATACTATATTCCCCTGCCAATTGTCATAAAACTTCCCTATTCTCAAAGTGATGCGAAAATTAGCTTATATAACTCCGTTGATCCTGCTTATTGTTTCTGCTTGTACAAGTGGTAGTGGAAATGAGCAGTCTGCGTCGGAAACAGATTCTACCCTGCTCAATATTTCCGCAACTGAAAGAACAGCTTTGCCGGAAGGATTTTCGGTTGAAGGCGACTCCCTGATCCTGCCTCCTTTTGAAATTGAACTGAAACTGAGTGATAAGGCAAATGCAAAACTCGATTCTGCAAAAGAATCCATTATCGTCGCGGCTTATGTAGAAGGGCTGCCCAAAGATACCACGAGTGAAGACTACCTCGAATATGGCCTCATCAGCCTCGCCAATGTTCAGATTGAACTGTTTGACGCCCGGATCGCAAGGTTTGATCACATAAAAATTTCCAGGGAAGGGTATGAAAGTCTGGCGGATAAAAACTTCGAGGTTCTGATCAATGTGTTCACCGGAAGAAGGGTTTTTGAAGATAATCTTCTGGACTGCGAAATCGTGCAGGAGCCGGTCGGAACTATGAAAGGCAAAAAATATGTACTCAATGGGAAACTGATTTACGGAGAATAAGGTCTCATATTGTTATGTATTTAAAACTACTACTGCCACTTATCCTGTTAGCCGGGATGAGTTGTAACGAATGGAGCGAATCATCGCATCGCTTCGAAACCGGTAAAAATTATCCCGCCTATGGCGGCAATAAAGCCAATAACCGGTATTCTCCCCTGACACAGATTACCGCAGATAACGTCGGTAACCTCCGGGTCGCCTGGACTTATTTTGCCAAAGATACTACCCGCACCGCTTCCCGGATGCGCGAGATTCAATGCCAGCCCATCGCTGTTGACGGGGTGCTTTATGGCACAACGGCAGAACTGGATCTTTTTGCCCTGAACGCCGCCACGGGGGAAGAACGCTGGAAATTTATTCCTCCGCAGCAGGGCCTTCGCCTGCACAGCAACCGTGGTGTCATGTACTGGGAAAACGAACAGGAGAAGCGGATTTTTTATTCCGCTGGTTTTCACCTCTACGCAGTGGACGCTGTAACCGGATCTCTGATCACTACCTTCGGCGACAGCGGTCGCGTAGATCTGCATATGGGACTGGCAGAAGGACTAAACCACCCGGTTGATAATCTCACCGTTGTGGCTACCAGTCCGGGTGTGATTTGCGGCAATACCCTTGTTATGGGCTCCACATTATCGGAAGGTGGAGACGCCGCGCCCGGACATATCCGGGCGTTTGATGTGATTTCAGGTCAGCTCAAATGGGTATTTCACACCATTCCCCAGCCGGGCGAACCCGGATATGAAACATGGCCGGAGGGTACGTATCAGAAAATAGGCGGTGCCAACTGCTGGGGCGGAATGTCGGCGGATGAAAAACGCGGAGTGGTATATTGCGGCACTGGCTCGCCATCGTCAGATTTTTTTGGCGGTGACCGGGAAGGTCAAAACCTGTACGCTAACTGTATTCTCGCCCTCGATGCAGAAACAGGCAAATTGAAGTGGCACTATCAGGCGATTCACCACGACCTGTGGGATCGCGATTTTCCCATTCCCCCCAACCTTACCACCATTACCCACCAGGGAAAAAGGACGGATGTGGTAGTTCAGGTAGGGAAAGATGGATTTATCTATGTGCTGGATCGCGACAGCGGAAAACCCATTTTCCCCATCGAAGAAAAGGAAGTGCCGGTCAATGGTCTGGCAACAGAAAAACCCTTTCCCACCCAGCCGCATGTGCTGAAACCGTCTTCGCTTATACCGCAGATTCTGACAGAAGATGATTTGACCGATATTTCCCCTGAGGCAAATGAATTTGTAAAACAGCGTTTCCGCGAATTTCCGCAAATGCAGAGCCGCTTTCAGCCGCCAACCGAAGTGGGAACCGTCCTGTTTGGTTACAGTGGCGGCGCCGAATGGGGCGGTAATAGCATGGACCCTGAAGGTATTTTGTATCAGAATGTCAATCACGCGCCGTGGGAACTGCGGATGATCAGCCGTGAGGCACTGGAAAAAGACAATGCGGCACTTTCTCCCGGAAACCGACTTTTCATCCGCAATTGTGCGGTCTGCCACGGGGAAGACCGCAAAGGCAACAGCACCCTTGTCCCCGGTCTTTTGGACATAGGCAGGAGAAGAAGTGCCGATGAAATCAACACGCTGATTCGTCTGGGAAACGGCAGAATGCCAGCATTCCCCAACCTTTCGGGAGAAAGCCGGAAGGCAATTGTGGATTTTTTGCTGGACAAAGAGACATTTACCCCGCATGATATACCGATGTCAGACCAGAAAGCATCTGCCAATGAATTTCCCTATCTCCCGGGTTATGTGGTGAAATACTGGGACCGGTTTCTCGACCCCAATGGCTATAATGCCAACAAACCACCCTGGGGAACGCTGAATGCGGTGGATATGAATACCGGAAATTATTTGTGGACGGTTCCTTTGGGTGAGTTTCCCGAGCTTACTGCAAAAGGAATCCCCGTTACCGGTACAGATACCTATGGCGGACCGGTGGTAACGGGGAGTGGGCTTATTTTCATCGCCAGCACCCGGGATGAGAAAATCAGGGCGATTGACAAGCGCAATGGTACAGTGATCTGGGAATACCAGTTACCAGCCGGGGGGTATGCAACCCCCATTACCTATGAGGTCGATGGAAGGCAGTTTGTGGTCGTAGCCGCCGGCGGCGGAAGGGGCGGAAAAATCGGCGGCTGGTATGTGGCTTTTGCTTTGGAGAGATAAGACTTCTTTTCAGCAAATGCGGGGCAACTGCTCCCCCGGCAGCATGGAAACTACCCGGCGTCCGCCGCTGATGCTTTTCATGATAACCTGCCCGGGGTGGTCGCCGGATACCTCGCCAATAATCGCGGCTTTCCTGCATTCATCATGCTTTTGGAGGATTGCCAATGCCTTTTCAGCAAACGGCGTCGGAACGATGGCGATAAATTTCCCCTCATTGGCCACATACATAGGGTCTAGCCCCAGCATTTCGCAGGCAGCTTCTACCCGGCTGTCAAGGGGTATTGCCGGCTGCCGGATGTCTATTCCGAGCCCCGACTTTTGCGCGATTTCATTGAGGGTGGTGGCCAGTCCGCCCCGGGTCGGGTCTCTGAGAAACCGAACGTTTTCTCCCAGTTCGTCCAGCAGATGTTTTACCGGGAGGTGAAGAGACGTGGTGTCGCTAAGAATGTCGGTTTCAAATTCTAGTCCCTCCCTCACCGAAAGAATAGCAATGCCGTGAGTAGCAATTTCTCCGCTGAGAATGATTTTATCTCCCGGTTGTATGCGGTTGAGGTGAATGTCTGCATGCGGGTGAATTTCACCGATTCCGCTGGTATTGATAAAGATTTGGTCGCCTTTTCCTTTTTCTACGACTTTGGTATCTCCGGTTACGATTTGAACTCCGGCCTTGTCGGCGGCAAGGCGGATGCCTGCCAGAATTTCCCACAGGTCTTCCATTCGCAGTCCTTCCTCCAAAATAAAGCTCAGAGAAAGATAACGGGGAATAGCTCCGCACATGGACAGATCGTTGACCGTACCGTTGACAGCCAGTTCGCCTATATTCCCCCCCGGAAAAAAAATGGGGGAAACGACAAAACTGTCGGTAGAAAAGGCCACTTTACCTGAGACCGGAAGAATGGCGCCGTCATGCTGCTGGTCCAGAAATTCATTTTTCAGGATCGAAAATACGCCCGATTCCAGCAGCCGGTGGGTAAGGAGTCCGCCACTTCCGTGCCCGGGGGTAATAATGTCGAAGTCAAACTTCGGCATAGGGCAGTTGAGGTGTATGGAGGGTTTGTTCATGCGTGTTGGTGAAAGTGAAAATAGGCTGCGCAGGCTCCTTCTGCAGAGACCATCGGCGCTCCCAGCGGAGACTCAGGCGTACATCGGGTACCAAAGTGCGGACACTGGACAGGGTTTTTTAATCCTTTCAGGATTTCCCCTGCCATACATTCTGAATTTTCTTTTACCACTGTCGGGGGAATATCAAATTTTTTCCTTGCATCAAAGTCTGCAAAATCTGCTTTCAACTCGTATCCGCTGTTGGGAATTTCTCCTATTCCCCGCCACTCTCTGTCAGACACTTCAAACACTTGTTTTATGGCCTGAATAGCCCTTTGGTTTCCTTCTTTCAAAACGACCCTCGCATAAGGGTTTTCGAGCTTCGCTTCTCCTTTTTCCAGTTGCCGTACTGCCATCAGAATTCCCTGTAACAGGTCAACGGGTTCAAAACCAGTCACTACCATCGGAATGTGATATTTTTCTACCAGCGGCAGATATTCGGAAATTCCCATAATGGCGCAGACATGCCCGGCTGCGAGAAAGGCATCCACTGAATGTAGCGGGTCACTGAGAATCGCTTCCATAGCAGGGGGAACCAGCACATGGGAGGTGAGGATAGAAAAATTTTTTAACCCCAGTTGTTGGGCTCTGATTACCGAAAGCGCATTGGCCGGAGCGGTAGTTTCAAATCCGACGGCAAAAAAAACGAATTCTTTTTCCGGGTACTTTTGGGCGAGACTTACCGCTTCCAGCGGCGAGTAGAGAATACGTACATCTGCGCCCCCGGATTTGGCTTCCAGCAGACTATTTAGGGAGCCAGGTACGCGAATCATATCTCCAAAGGAGCACAGAACCACCCCTTTTGATTCGGCCAGGAAAATAGCCTGATCAATCAGTGAAACAGGGGTAACACAAACCGGACATCCCGGGCCATGAATCATTCGAATCTTTTCGGGAAGAAGTTCGGGAATACCATTTTTGATGAGACTGTGGGTCTGCCCGCCACAGATTTCCATCAGCGTCCAGGGGCGCGTAGTGATTCTGGCTATTTCACTCAGGTAAGCCTGAATGAGTTCCGGATCGCGGTATTCAGAAAGGTATTTCATAACTCATCGAGTTCTCCGCTTTGCTTCAGGTATTCAAAGGTCATTTTTGCTTCTTCCTCATCGACGACGCTGATGGCAACCCCTGCATGTACCAGTACATAATCGCCGGGCAGGGCCTCGGGAACCAGTGCGAGGCTTACTTCTTTTACGATTCCATTGAAAGAGACTTTTCCCGCACGGGATATATCGGTTTCATTTTCGGTGATATGGGTCAGAAGTCCGGGTATGGCGAGACACATAGGGATTATTATTGGTTCAGGTAAAAATATGCGAGTTGGCCCAGCGCGATATTTTCGTCGTTGGGAGAAAGCTGCTGGTGAAAATAAAGCTGGAAAGTTGCATCCAGGTGCTGGATAATGAGGTCGGTGAGGAAGGCATTTTGAAAAACACCGCCACTAAAGGCAATGCGGGTAATATTATGGGTTTCGGCTGTTTCCCTGATCATGTTTACCAGGGCAAGATGGAAGCTGGCAGCAATATGTGATTTGTCCACTCCTTCAATCATATTGCGAAAGACGGTTTGGAGAAGATGGGTAATACGGGTGGGATAGACGTTGATATTCTCCGAAGATTTACGGCTACGTGCCAGTGCTTCCAGCCGCATGGCGGCTTCACCTTCAAAGCTATTAAATTCTGCTATCCCCAGGATTGCGGCGACAGCATCAAATACGCGTCCCATACTTGAACTTGGCGTGTATTGGTTGTTTTTGACCAGTTTTTTGTAATAACTCCACTCCGCATCATTAAAATAGTAGCGTATCAGCGGCTCTACTTCGGGGACGAAGTGAGAAAGCGAAAGCGCTGAAAGGCGCGGCTCTTTTGCCATTTTATCTCCCATAATAGAGGGAAACGAATCGATACAGGCTACTTTTGTAAATTTGCCATTCTCAAAAATAAAAAACTCTCCCCCCCAGATTTCTGCCCCGTTTTCCCCTTTGGCATAACCGGTACCATCCCAGATTACGCCCAGCACCGGCTCTTCAGAAAAAAGCAGGTTGTTTTCTGCAAGCACAGCGGAAAAGTGCGCTTCATGATGCTGAACGGAAATCACCGGTATATTCCATTTTTCCCCGAGGTGCTGGCCTTTAGCTGTAGAAAAGTAGCCGGGATGTGCATCGGTGAGGATCACCTTGGGCCTGAATCTTAGTATTTCGGTCAGATGTTCTCGTGTGTGGTCAAAAGCCAACTGATTGTCGTAGCTTTCCAGATTTCCCAGATACTGGCTGATATAGGTATAACCCTCATGCTGGATAGCAAAGGCATTTTTCATATCGGCACCCATAGCGAGCACAGGTGTTTTCCAGTCGTTGAAAGATTGCTGAAAAAAAGCAGGAGCCAAACCCCGCGACCTGCGTAAAACAATCTTCTGGTCAAAAATGGGCGAAAACTGAACTACGGTATCATCCTGCGGTGTGAAAATTTCCCGGTTGTGGCTTACAAAAAGGTCTGCTATATCTCCCAGTTGCGTAAATGCCTGCTCATCCTTATAAAAAATGGGCGATCCGCTGATATTGCCACTGGTGGCCACAACCGGTTTTCCCCAGCGTGAAAGGATCAGTTCCATCAGCGGGGTATAGGGGAGCATGGCCCCGATTCGCTGCAAGCCGGGAGCGATATTCTGGGTGTCAATCCCGTTTTCGGGATGTGATCGAAGGTCACAAAGCACGATCGGGCTTTCGATACTACGCAGCTCGTCAGCTTCCTTTTTCGTGAGCAACACATCCTTTCTCAGCAGTTCGAGGCTGGGATACATCAGGGCAAGCGGTTTTATTGGGCGGTTTTTCCTTTCTCTCAGCCGGGTTATGGTTTCCCGATGGGTAGCGTCACAGACGAGGAGGTAACCGCCGATTCCTTAATGGCCAGGATGAATCCTGAGGCGAGGGCGTCTATAGCCAGGGAAATAATATCCTCAGAAGAAGTATTTGCAGGGATATTCAGTTGTTTACTTTCCTGTGTGTTTCCGGGGAAGGCAAACAGTTTTACAGCGCAGTCAGGACAGGAGTTGGTTTGGGAAAAATGGCGGCGGTTTAGTGGCGAATGGTATTCTTCCTCGCAACTGTGGCACATGGAAAAAGCATCCATCGCGGTAAATTCGCGGTCATACGGAAGCCGTTTGATAATGGAGTACCTCGGGCCACACTGGGTACAGGTAGTAAAAGGATAACCAAACCGCCGGTCTTTGGCATGCAGAATCTCTTTCCGGCAATCATCGCAAAGCCCAAGGTCAGGAGTGATATGCAACAAAACAGGGTTGTTTTCTCTCTCACTTTCAGCTATGGAAAATGCTGAATAAAACACCGGCTCGGTGGGTTCCATATAATGACGGAGGATAACCGCACGGGGCGGTTTGTTTTCTATGACAGTATGGTAAAAATCTTCTGCCTTTTCTTTGGGCGCAGTAAAGACTATGTCCAGGCCGCGGGTTCCGTTGGTAACTTTTCCTGCGATACCCCGGCTTTGTGCCAGCCTGTACACCCTCGGGCGAAATCCTACCCCCTGTACCTGACCTTCAATATGTATATGATAAGAGGACATTTCATTGTGTTTCAAGCCATCTGTACCATTCGTCCATTCCTTCTCCGGTAGTTGCAGACACTTCAATAAACCGGGTGATATGGCTGACCCTCCGGGCGTATTCCTTTACCTTTTCGACATTAAAATCGACATAGGGCAGAAGGTCGGTCTTATTAATAATACAAAGCTGGGAAGAGTGAAACATATCCGGATATTTGAGTGGCTTGTCGTCCCCTTCGGTAACACTGATAATCACCACACGGGCAGTTTCGCCCAGGTCAAACATCGCCGGACAGACCAGATTGCCTACATTTTCTATAAACAGGACAGATTCTTCCGAAGGATTCAGTTCTTCCACCGCGCGCTGGATCATGTCCGCTTCGAGATGGCAGCCCTTACCTGTATTGATCTGCACTACTTTTGCGCCAGTAGTGGCGATACGATCCGCATCATTGCGGGTCTGCTGATCTCCTTCTATGACAAAATATTCTTTTTTACCCCTGAGATCGCGCAAAGTCCTTTCGAGCAAAGCGGTTTTTCCGCTTCCGGGAGAACTGACCAGATTGAGCGCGAGGATATTTTTTTCTTTAAAGAGCCGTCGGTTTTGCCTGGCAATAAGCTGATTCTTGCTCAGAATATCCTGCTCGACTTTAAGTATCGTTTTCCCACCTACAGCAGGTTTCAGCGGGAGAGCATGGGGTTGCTGAAGGAGAAGATTTACCTCAACATCGGGGTGGCCACATCCGCAGGTTCCGCACATAGTTTTATTATTAATGTTGGTTATGAGATGGTCAGTGTTTTTACAATCATTTCTTTCCCTGCAATAATCTCCCGCTGAAATCCACCGCACTCCGGGCAGGGATCAAAAAATTCTTCCATTTCAAACGCTGTATCGCAAATGGTGCAAATAGCTCTGCCCGGAATATGGTTGATTTTGTACCGGGCATGCTCAAGCACAGAACCCTGAACCCCCTCCGGCCATGCAAACTCCAGCGCAGAAAGTTCAATTCCTGCCAGTTTGCCGATATCAAGTTCTATTTCATCCACTGCTTCAGCTCCTGCTTTGCACACTTCTGAAGTGGCGATATCGACAATCCCCGATATGATCGACAGTTCATGCATAGTGTGGTAAATTTAGCCGTGAGACAGGCTTCGGAGGATGATAATAATTGCCCGGAAATATGATATTGATCATAAAATAAACCAAAGTATTGTAGCAGATTGGAAGGAATAAATGGACTACGTATGCAACCCATTAGTCTGGCCCGACCCCAGTTACTCAATGCCATTTGGGCAATGCATGATGTAAAGGGTTTTCTCGACGAAAATGATATCCGTCAACTGGCTACCCTGTTTAATACTTCCGCTGTTGAAATGGAAGGTGTGGTATCTTTTTATCATTTTTTCCATCGGAAACCTTCGGGGAAACACACAATTTACCTCAACAACAGCATCATCTCGGAGTTTAACGGCTTCGAAGAGGTAAAAAAATCTTTTGAAAAAGAGACGGGTGCGCCTATCGGAAAAGTGGATCCGACGGGTACATTTGGTTTTTTTGAAACATCTTGTATCGGCCTCAGCGACCAGGAGCCGGCAGCGCTGGTCGATTTTTGTCCGGTTACCCGCCTTACACCTCAAAAGGTAAAAACGCTGGTGGCCAAACTCAAAAATGGCATGCCTGCGGCATCCTTTTGTGATACACCTGCGGATAACATCCGCTATACACCGGGAGATAAAACCTTTATTCTTGCTGATTACGAGTCGGGAATGGCAATGGGAAAACTCATTGATCTGGAACCAGAGGCCGTCATTGCTGCTATCAAAGAGGCCGGACTGATGGGGATGGGCGGCGCCTTTTTCCCAACGGGGATCAAGTGGGATACCTGCCGAAAGCAGACCAGCAGCAGGAAGTTTGTGGTTTGTAATGCCGATGAAGGCGAGCCCGGCACATTCAAGGATCGGGTGCTGCTCAACCGTTTTCCCGGACTGGTAGTCGAAGGAATGGCACTTTGTGCCTATAGTGTGGGTGCTTCGGAAGGAATCATTTATCTCAGGGCAGAATACCGGTGGCTCAAAGAAAAGATCGAACAAACCCTCGAAGATTTCAGAGAAAAAGGGTGGCTGGGAGATCACATTCCTGCCAAAAGACCTTTCTCATTCAATATCAGGGTACAACTGGGCGCTGGTGCTTATGTCTGCGGAGAAGAAACCGCCCTTCTCAATTCTCTCGAAGGTAAAAGAGGCGAACCCCGCACCCGGCGACATTTTCCTGTAGAACGCGGATTTATGAACAAACCCACGGTCGTAAATAATGTCGAAACCTTTGCCACTGCGGCAAGGATTATCCACTTCGGTGCCGACCGGATGCATCAGACAGGAACACATGATTCGCCCGGCACCAAACTTATCTCTATCAGTGGGGACTGCAACCTTCCGGGCATTTATGAGATAGAATGGGGGATGCGGGTGGGAGATCTTCTGGCCATGTGTGAGGCCCGTAATCCCTGGTATATTCAGGTGAGTGGTCCGAGCGGAATAGCCATTTCTCTGAAAGAACGGAATCGGCGGTTGTGCAGAGAAGACCTGCTATGTGGCGGGTCATTTATGATATTTGACAAAAGCCGCGATCTGATGCAGATTCTGCTGAATTTCAACAATTTCTTTAAACATGAAAGCTGCGGAATCTGCACACCCTGCCGGGCAGGTAACTTTATACTCAACCGCAAACTCGAAAAAATCCAGATTGGATTGGGCTCGCTGCGCGACCTGGTCGAGCTCGAAGACTGGGGACAGACGATCAGGGAAAACAGCCGCTGCGGGCTGGGGCAGATGTCTCCCAACGCGATAGTCGATGCGATTCACAAATTCCCCGAATATTTTGACCAGCGGGTGGATAAATCGGGCAGCCGACTGAATAAAGGGTTTGATCTGGATGCGGCTGTCAAAGCGTACGAAGATGCCGTCGGCAATGAATTGTAACAAACTATACAGCCACAACAGTAAAACAGTCGCCTTATGGAAAAACTCATCACTCTGACGATTGACGGAAAAGAAGTTCAGGTCCCGGAAGGCGAATTGCTGATCAATGCAATCCGGAAAGCGGGGGTTGAAATTCCTTCTCTGTGTTATTACGAACATATAGATCCTCCCCTGGGAACCTGCCGCGTTTGTACCGTAGAAGCCAACGGTCGTCATGTTGCTTCCTGCACCACGCTGGTAAAGGAGGGGATGAATGTGGTGGTTCACGATGTGTCCCTTCACAACACCCGAAAGTCTATGGTGGAAATGCTCTTTGCCGAAGGCAACCACTTTTGCCCGGCTTGTGAAAAGAGCGGCGACTGCGATCTTCAGGGCATGGGGTATCATCTGGGGGTAAATGTCAGCAGGTTTCCACACCTGTTTATTGACCGCATTATTGACTACAACCCCCGGCGAATGGTCATTGAACACAACCGGTGCATACGTTGCCGCCGATGTGTGGATGAAGTGATAACCGATGACGGGAAAAGGGTATTCAGTTTTGCCAACCGGGGCAACGACACGGAAGTGGCGATTGACTATGCCCAGGAGGCACGTCTGAGTGAAAAAGAGGCTGTGAGAGCCATGCATATATGTCCGACCGGTGCGATTCTGGTGAGAGGAAAAAGCCTTGCGCGGCCATTTGGTGAGCGAAAATACGACATCGGAGAAACCACCGTGAAAGAGATCGTGTCAGGAGAACCCCCCTTTCGCTATAGGGGCGAAAAGCGGGAGAAAAAAGTCATTGCCACTGTTTCACTTGCGGGGTGTTTTGGCTGTCATATGTCGATGCTGGATCTTGATACGGGAATTTTAGATCTGGTCGATCTGGTCGAATTCAACAAGTCGCC
>JAWKNL010000049.1:0-18402 GCA_041391725.1 Bacteroidia bacterium | reverse complement strand
AGTGCGCATCCTCGTGAATCGTTTCCAGCAGAAGGATCCGGGGAATTTCCATCATTGATGATATAAAGTGGCGTCGTCGCTTTGAGGGCCTCTGGCATCATTTCGGTTGGAGACATAAACGCCTTCCTGATAATATTCATCATCAAATATGGATGGATCAATGGTACTGCCCGGTGCGGAAGAGATTTCTACCAGATTGCCGGAAGGGTCTCGGACAAACATCTGCATCGCGCCGTCGGGCAGTTGGCGCACCTTGCCCCAGGGGGTAACATCGATGACACCCAGTGCTTTAAACCGGTGAAAGGCAGCATTAAAATCATCTACCTGCATGCAAATATGCCCGCGGAATGAAACTTTATCTTCCCATTCGGAGATATGAAGCTGTTGTTCTGCGTTGATGCGGAAAAACATGGCGGGATAGTCAAATTTGAATGCGGGCAGGACTTCCAGGCCCAGTTCTTCTTCATAGAATTTTCCTGCTTTTTCCAGGTTGTCAACAATAAGGGTGACATGATTGATTCGGATCGCTTTGGTAGCCATAGTCTAAAAGTTATTGCTTGAATTCATTTACAAAGTCCCAGTTAGGCGTTACACCCAGGCCCGGTGATTTCGGCACGGCAATGCGGCCATTGACTGCCGCTATTTTTTCATTTACCAGTTCAAACATCATGGGGTTGCCGCCTGCCGAAAATTCAATAATGGTGGCTGCCGGGCTGGCAAATGCCACGCTGATCCCGGCCATAAAAGAAAATGCCGAACCCCAGCAGTGGGGGGCAAGTTCGATCTGCCAGGTCTGCGCCAGCGTTGCTACGCGAAAGGCTTCGGTGATACCACCGATAATGGCTGCATCCGGCTGGACTACGTCCATGGCCCTGTGTTCGATCATTTCCCGTACATCAAACCGGGTATATTCGCTTTCTCCTGCTGCGATGGGTATGGTAGTAGATGCCCTGACTTCGGCAGTGCCAACCCGGTTGTCGGGGCTGATGGGTTCTTCAAACCAGTAAAGATCGCAGTCTTCCAGTTCACGGCAGAATTTTTTGGCTTCGGGAACACTGTAAGTTCCATGTGCATCCGCCATAATTTTCACAGATGGCCCTACCGCTTCGCGGGCGGCTCTGACTCTTGCCACACTTCGGGCTACGGTCTGATCCATGACCCCCACGCGCATTTTTACTGCATCAAATCCCTTGGCCAGATAGCCTTTGAGTTGATCTCCGATAGCATCCACATCTGCCCATCCGCCGCTGGCGTAGGCGGGCATGGAAGGCCGGCAGGCCCCGCCAAGAAGTTCGGTAACCGGTACACCCAGCATTTTCCCCTTGATATCCCACAATGCCATGTCAATTCCGCTCATGGCTGAGACTGTCAAGCCGCGCCTTCCCAGGATGGGAAAAACCCGCCCTCTGCTCAGCGCATAATGATCTCGTGTGCCATTGTACATTTTCTCCCATAAATAGGATATGTTTCTGGCATCTTCGCCAACCAGTAAAGGCCGGAGTTCTTTTTCGACGCAGGTGACAATAGAGGCACACACACCCGAAGATCCAACCGCTGCTTTGGATTCTCCAAAGCCCTGAAGGCCGCTGTCGGTGGTGACGACTACCAGCGTCATATCAAAATCGGTCAGCAACCCGTAATCGGAGGTGTGCTGTTTTTCCCTGGGTATGGGGCAGCGAAGCCAGTAGGCAGATACATCAGTGATTTTCATCCGATCAGCGGTAAGAGTGTTTCGATGGATTTGCGGGTAAGCATAGTATAAAACTCCTCGGTGAGTGTCGAACTTCCATGGTCTTCCAGAAATTTTTTGTGTTCCGGACTAAGCCCCTGAGGATTTTCATCAATGGAGCCTGGGTGAGGGTTGGCGGGGGTGCGGTCCACGGGCGGTGAAAACTCCACAGAAAGCGCCCCATCGTATCCTACCGATTTTAATGTCTGTACAATCCGGGGCCAGTCAAGGGTTCCCATTCCGGGCGCAAACCGGTTGTTGTCTGCCACATGAAATCCGACAAGTCGGGGCGCTGCTCTTCGGATCATCTCGTAAGGATCGCTTTCTTCAAGATTCATATGGAAAATATCGAGGCAAACCCCGCAGTTGCTGCCTGCAGCTTCTGCCAGGGCAAGGGCCTGATCGCCGCGGTTGATAAAATAAGTTTCAAAACGGTTGATCGGCTCTATCCCGATTTTTATTCCGGCACTGTCGGCAAACTGGCAGATTTCCTGCATGGCTGCTACGGCCCAGTCCCACTCTTCGTCAGGTCGCCCGTCGGGAACGATTTTCCCCACTGTACCCGGAACCACCGACACCATATGGCCGTCAAGTTCTTTTACCATAGTGACGATATCCTTGACATACTGAACCGACATGGCCCGCTGAGCGGAGTCTTTGGCTACCAGGTTTCGTTGTTCAAGCATAAGCGTTACCGAACCCCAGCAGGTGAGGTTGTATGTTTTCAGCAGTTGGCGGACTTCCTTTGTGTTATATCTTTCGGGCTCGCCAGAAATCTCAATGGAGTGATAGCCCAGATGTGAAATTCTCCGGAGGGTGGTTTCCAGTGATTCGGCACGCATCCAGTTGTGAATCGATATCTGCATAGTAATAGGTTAATTACATTCGTGTCAGAAACTAGTAAATTATATCGCTGCTGCCAAAAAAAATGAATTTCCTATACACTTCTTTTATGTACAAACGATTGAGTAGCGGAAATTTTGGTTTAGGGCTGGTATCCGGCAGCGGTTTTTGCTTCAGCCAACAGCAAAATCAGTTCGTCAATTTCCTTTTCTGTTGTCGCATAGTTGGTGATACAGGCGCGAAGAGCCGGTCGGGTATCAATAGGGAAAACGGAAATCCACGCTTTCCCTGATTTTACCACATAATTACAAATTGCCGGGGCAAAATTTGCGTCGTTCTCATGGTTTTTGTCCGTGAAACAGACAATCGGGAGCCGGGAATGATTGTTGATTTTCCATCCGGCCCTGACTAGTTTTTCCTTTAATAAATCCCCCATTTTTACCTGATATTCAATGGTATCGGCATAACCTTTCCACCCATAAAAGACAAGGGAAAGAAACAGCTTAAATCCGATAAAGCGCCGGGACCATTGAATGGAGTGGGTAAAAGGATCGGTAATTTCCAGGCCACGGGCATCACGGGGCATATAACCCGTTTCAATGGAAAAGGTCTTTTTCAGGATTTGCGTTTCTTTGGTGAGAAATAAACTACAGGACATCGGAACCGAAAGCCACTTATGAATGTCAAAGGTAATAGAATGACTTTCTTCAATCCCGCGAATCCAGTGTCTGTATTCGGGATGTAAGACTACCGCTCCGCCGTAGGCGGCATCGACGTGAAACCAGAGATGGTACTTTCTGCAAATTGCGGCAATCGCAGGTAAGTCATCTATTGCCCCGGGCCCGGTGGTTCCTGCTGTTCCGGCTACCATTACCGGCAAAAATCCCTGACTCAAATCTGCCTGTATGGCTGATTCCAGTTCGGCTGTGTCCATCCTCAAATCGGGCAATACGCCAATGGCACGAACCGCACTTGCACCGACACCGGCAGTTCGGGCCGCTTTGATCAGGGAATGGTGGGATTGGGCAGAGCAATAAATTACCGGCTTTTTTTCCATACCCGCGAGCCCGTTTTCTCCGAAATCAGGGATTTGGTGATTGAGGGCGCACAGTAGGGCTGTCTGATTGGCTTCGGCTCCTCCCGTGCAAAAAACACCATCGACAGATTCCGGAGCGTAACCAAATTTTAACCCGAATTGCTCTACCAGCCAGGTTTCTGCTTCTGCCGCAAAAGGCGCATGGCTCCATGCTGCCATCTGAATATTAAACACAGCAGAGATCAGATCAGCCAGGATTCCTGCATAATTGGCACGCGGATTAAATAGCCCAAAATAAGCAGGGTGGGAGATATGAACTGTATATTTCTCCAGCGCTTCTACGATAGCATCCAGCGACTCTTGTCTGTCCTTTACCTCATTAAAATCAAACTTGCGAACGGCATCACGGATTTCTTTCTGGTTAAGTACAGGCGCTACCGGCAAAAGGTGTGTATGAGTATAATATTGATCCAGTTTTCGGAAAAGGTGATCGGTGATCTCGTGTCTTTCGTTGTCCTCCAGGTCAAAAAGGCTGTGAATCATAGGGGTGAATTTCTTGTCTGGCAATTATACAAAAATTCCTTCCGTTCCATTCGCCGGTGAGCAAAGAAAGGAGAAGGGAATTTGAACAGAATAGGACCCATGCAATGAAATGCTTTGCGCAATGAGGATAGTTTTCAGAAAATCAGTAACTTGAGGGAAGAAACCTCAGGTAATTGCTAAATAAACCATGGCTCCCCAGTCTTTGCTTGTCTATGTTTATACGTTTTGTCTTCTGATCCTCAGTTCGGTATCCCTGCTTCGGGCAGATACCGATGAAGACCGTCGTTTCCGCCGGGTGGTAAAACCTATTCTGGTCAAACACTGCCAGAGTTGCCACAATGCCCTGGATAAAAAAGCCGGAATTAATTTCGAAGACTATGTCTGGGTGCACCAGGTAGTCAGAAACGGCAATATGTTTATCAAGCTGATGGAGGAGGTCGAGACCGGTAAAATGCCGCCCAAACACAAACCCCGCCTTTCTGTTGAAGAAAAGGATACCCTGATCACTTATATCAACCGATACCTGGAGGAGGCACTCAATGATGCCGATCCCGGGCTGATTCCGCCCCGGCGTCTCAGCAACCGCGAATATAAATTTACCATACTGGATATGATGGGTGTACATCTGCCGGTGGACTCTATTTTCCCCGCGGATCCGTCGGGTGGTGCCGGATTTGACAATCAGGGGGGGACATTGTTTCTCAACACGCTGCTGATGGAAAAATACTACGATGCAGCAGAAATGGCCGTAAATGCTTTTGCCTCAGACAAAGAAAGATGGAATCAGCAGGTTATTCCTTTCCACCAACCCATCGGACACGGAGTCAGGTCGTGGTGGGTAAAACTCTGGACTGGCAAAGACATTTCAGACCAGCCCGCTGCGGAGGCGGCGCGGGCCTCGCTGATTCCCTTTGCAACAAAAGCATACCGCCGGTTTCTCACCACAGACGAAGAAGAAAGGCTGATTTCTTTTTTCCGGGAAGTGTATCACGGTGCAACTGAAAATCGCTACGAAACAGCCGTTAAGGAGGTGATGAAGATGATTCTGATTTCCCATCAGTTTTTGCTTCGTACCGAAACCGATCCAATCTCCTCCGGGCCCTACGAAATCACCAACTTCGAACTGGCAACCCGCCTTTCCTATTTTCTCTGGTCAAGTCTTCCCGATGAAACTTTGCTCGAAGTCGCCTACCGCCAGAATCTCCATGATCCCGAAGTACTGACGGGGCAGGTAATGCGCATGCTGCGCGACCCCCGGTCGGCGCGTATGGCGGAGAGTTTCGCCACCCAGTGGCTGGAAACCAGCAAATTGCTGGATCCGGGCTTTGGCATGGATCCCGATATGTTTCCGGAATTTGACCCCGTGCTCAGCAAACTGATGAATCAGGAAGTATCCATGTACTTCCACTATGTTTTGACCGAAAGCAAAAACTTTCTCGACCTCCTCGATAGCGATTATACTTTCCTGAATGAAAAACTGGCCGAACACTATTGCATCGATCAGGTGCGCGGTGAGGAAATGCGAAAAGTCGTACTCAATGACCGTGCAAGAGGCGGGGTAACGGGAATGGCTGCGGTACTTACCACCACCTCCCTTCCGCATCGCACCAGTCCGGTTCTTCGCGGCAAATGGGTACTCGAACAGATACTCGGCACGCCGGCCAAACCACCGCCACCCAATGTACCCGAACTGGAAGCCGCAAAAAAGACGGGAGATGAACTCAGTGTGCGCCAACTGATGGCCCTCCACAGTTCTGATCCCGCATGTAGTTCCTGCCATCAGGAGATGGATCCGCTGGGTTTTGGGTTGGAAAACTACGACCCCATCGGACGATGGCGGGCTGATTACAGTGGCGGAGTCACCCTGGATGCCAGCGGAGTATTGAAATCCGGAGAGACATTCAACGGGCCCGTAGAACTCAAGCAGATTCTGTTGAAGGACAAAAAGCTGTTTGCCAAAAACTTATCCGAAAAAATGATTTCCTTTTCGCTGGGAAGGGGCATACAGTTTAAGGACAAAAGAACCATTGATCATCTGACTGAAACCCTGCTGACAACCGACTTTAATACGGAGGCATTTATCCGTGAACTTGTGCTGAGTTTTCCTTTCCGATATAAAATTTCCGATCCGATCGAAACCTGATACTCACTATGAGCAATAAATCGTGGTACATCTCCCGCCGGAGGGCGCTCAAGGGACTGGGCGCATGTGTTGCCCTTCCCTTTCTCGAAGCAATGATTCCAACCGGACTCAATGCCCGGTCATTTTTTGATAAACAACGCCCCATCCGTTCGGCGTTTCTTTTTATGCCCAATGGGGTTCACCCCCACTTGTGGACGCCGGAATCAGAAGGGCGTAGTTTTCAGTTATCTCCCCTTTTGCAGCCGCTGAAAGGCGTCAAAGATGATATTCTCGTATTGGGGGAACTCTACAACAAAAACTCCGACACCAAACAGGACGGCCACTATACCAAGACAGCCAACTTCCTTACCTGTATGAAAATACAGAAAACTACCGGTGCGGATATCAACAGCGGGGGGATTTCGGTGGATCAACTGATCGCCGGGCACAACGGCAAAGAAACCGCTTTTCCCTCACTGGAATATGCACTGGATGGATTTAAGAGCGGGGTGGATGTGAATGTTGGATTTACCCGGCTGTATGGATCTGCGATCTCGTGGCGAACTGCTACCCAGCCCAACCCCAAGGAAATAGAGCCACGGCAGGCCTTCGATCGCCTGTTTCGAAATATGGTTCCCGGAAAACCGCCAAAAGCCGAAAATCCCTGGAAAAGAAGTGTGCTCGATCTGGTAAAAGATGATGCCGACGCAGTCAAACGAAACCTCGGCGCTGCCGACCAGAATAAACTTTCGGAGTATATGGAGGCGATCCGGTCGATCGAACTGAGAATTGAAAATGCGCCTGATCTGCGCGATTTTGAGGCAAGGCTGCCCAAAGAAGTCAAGCAGGAAATCCTGCGTATGGACGAACGAATCGAAGATTATATCGCCCTTACCGAAGGAATTGATATTACCGAAAAAACCCGGTTGCTGCTGGACATTATTGTACTCGCATTCTGGAGCGATATATCACGGGTGGCTACATTTATGTTTGGCAATTCTGTGAGTACCCGCAATTTTTCATTCCTGGAAGGTGTCAATGGGAATCACCACTCCATTTCTCACCATGGAAATATTCCGGAGATGATGTCACAGTACGAAATCATCTCCCGGTGGCACGTCGAACAATACAATTATCTGCTTGAAAGGCTCAAATCTATTCCGGAAGGAGACGGCAACCTGCTCGACAATTCGATGGTTGTGTTTGGTTCCGGCCTGCGGGACGGAAACCGGCATAGCCCGGTCAACCTTCCGATCATTCTGGGCGGAAAAGGCGGAGGCGCTCTGAAAACCGGCCAGAATATCAATTTCCCCGAAAAAACACCCCTGGCAAATCTTTATCTGACAATGATGCATGTGCTCGGCATGGAAAATGAAAACTTTGCCGATTCCAAAGGAGAACTATGTGAACTTTATGCTTAATATCCGGCGCTTTTTATTCACCGGAGGACTGATTGCTGCTTTCCTTACAGTTGCTATTCCTTTTCTCCCACAAAACCTGGATTCCGGAGGAATGTTTGCCTATCTCGGCAGATTCCACCCGTTGATTGTCCATTTCCCCATTGTGCTGATCCTGCTGCCGCTGGCCCTGGAACTGCTCATTTACCTGGGAAAAAACCAATCCCTCACCGCGTACCGCCCCTGGCTGCTGGCCATTGCCGCCGCCGCCGGACTTGGAGCCATTTTACCAGGCTACTTCCTGTATGCTACCGGCGGTTATGAAGGCGAACTTCCGCAAAAACATATGTGGGGAGCGGTGATCGTGCTGGTGCTGCTTCTTGGTGGAGGTTTATTTCTGCGAATGTATAATCAGACTTCCAATAACTGGTTTTTTCGCCTGTATCTGGTTTTACTTGTGCTGAGCAACGGTGGACTGATATATACCGGACATCTGGGAGGAAGCCTTACCCACGGAGAAGATTACCTGACCGAATTGTTTCCATTTTTCAGACCCACAGCCCCGGTAGATGCCAAACCACGGGAAGAATTGCTGGTCTATCATGACATTCTTCAGCCCGTTTTTGAAGTGAAGTGTATCAGTTGCCACAATAAAAACAAGAAAAAAGGCGGGCTGATCATGACCACACTGGCGCAGTTGCAGGAGGGCGGAAAAAGTGAAAAAGCCATGTTTACCGCCGGAGAACCCGATAAAAGTGAACTTTGGGTGCGGGTTGCCCTTCACGAGGAAGAAGACGGGCACATGCCTCCCTCCGGCAAACCCCAGATGGATGAATCTGAAATGACCCTGCTCAAATGGTGGATTGAAAGTGGAGCCGATCCTGAACAAACACTCGGTCAGCTTACCGATAGTCCGGCAATTGCAGATGCTGTGGACAAACTTCTGCCCGCAATTGGCCGGGCACAGGTGATTCAGTTGGAGAAAAAGGAAGAAAGAGATAAACTCCGTGCCCGTATTCAGCCCATTGCTGATAAATACGGGATGATACTCGCACCCGACCCCGAGGACAGTCTGCATTTTTCACTTTCGATGAAAATTCCGCCAGCTAAAATAACAGATGAGATTCTGGCGGATATTCAGCCCTATGCAGAAGCTTTTTCCCGGATATCGCTGGTCTCCGCAGAAGTCACAGATGACGGGCTGTATTACCTCGGAAGAATGCCCAATCTGCGCGTGTTGATTCTGGCCGGTACTTGTGTCAAAGGCGAAGGGCTGGCCGACCTCACGGTTATGCCTTCCCTCGAAGTGCTCAATCTGTCCCATACCGATGTCGGCGATGAGGATATACTGAGAATCACCGAAATGCCCTCTCTGAAAAAGGTATTTCTTCTCGACACACAGGTAGGCGAAAACATGATTCAGGCCCTGGATTTATTTCTCGAAAATGTAGCGGTACACGCCGAAGAAGGACAACTATATTGAGATTTTTCCGAATCTTTGTATATTATGCTCCTGATGATAATTACCGATGGCAAAAAAACCATTCTTCAATCAGGGCGACAAATCCCGAACTGCCTCTAATGAGAATCCGGAAGTCTCTCCGCCGCCTCCCCCTTCGGGGCAGGAGCAGGAGCAGGTACAGACCCGGTTGCTGGAGCAGATCAAAAACATGCTCTCTGTACGACCGGCAGTGACCGAAGGCGTAGATGAGGACAAAAGCGAAGTCGGCTCCAGTATTGTGCTGGGGATTCTTTTGCTGGGATTGCTTATCGGTGGTTATTTTCTTCTCAGACCACTTTTTCGGCCCCGCCCGGTGGATCCGGCTTATGCAAAGGTTGAAGCAATCAAGCGAATAAAGGAACTGACGCTGGTCAAACACCGCTATGAGTCCATTATTCCCATTACCAAAGGCAATAAAGAAAAACTACAGTTTTTGATTGTTGCCCCGGCAGAGATCCGGGGATTTGTTGATCTGAGCAAGCTGCGTTATTCCATCCATCCCGACAGCCTGATCGTGGTGGCCCTCCCTGAACCCGAAGTGTCGCAGACCATCATCAGCATTCAGAATACAAAAGAATACACTTTCGAACGATCCTTCTGGGGCCAGGTGAAAGAAAAATTTGACCCCAAAGCCAATTACCTGGAAGCGTATGATAAAATCAGGGTAGCCCTTGACAGCGCCAGCATTGATGTACACCGGAGGGCCATTTTAAATGGTATCCTGGACGACACCGAAGACAAAGCCGAAGAGTACCTTCGCAATATGATCAACAATCTGGGCTACCGGGTTGAGTTTATCGAAAGAGGGAAGGCACCCGAAATTTTGCCCGATAGCCTGAGTAAAATGTATCAGCAGATATTTACCATCACTGACCCCGAAAAAAGACAGGAACTGGAAAGGCGGTACTTTCGCCTTTTGCCCGGAATGCGCTCAGTAACAGGCCGTTAATACGAAAATTATGTTGGGATTCGTTTCAATCATCATTCACTTTCTGCGCTGGTGGGTATCCGCAATATCCTGATTGTGATTCTGGGGGTATTGTCTTCTTTTTGTAAAGGCAAGGTTTTTTACAAAATCCAAAGAGCAGGTGCAGGTAACTTCTCTTTTCCAGAAAATAGAGTATGTAGAGCAACTCCGGCTCGTAACCTATTATTATGAAGAAATTGTCGCCATTGGCACATCTGACCGAATACAGAAACTCGTCGAAAGAGCCCGGGAGCAGGTTACCGAAGCGGAAAGAGCAGTCATCGGGCGGGAAATTATTCGCGATAGCCTGAAAGCAGGAATGGAATCAGCCATCGTACGTTATAACTCGGCAGATGCCAGCCTGAAAAAATTTGAAGATGCCTATTTCGAAGCCAGAAATACACTGGAACAGGTTGACCTGCCGGTTGTCAATCCTTTTGGAAAAATCAGATGGAAGCTGGATTCTGCCGCCAGTTGGTATGGGCCTGAAGTAGAAGATTTGTACAGGCAGTATAAGGCCGCCGAAAGTGAGGCAGATCGCCTCGACGCGCTCAGAAAAAACCGGACAACCAGAGGCGAACAACGACGTGAAGCCACACAGATGATGAATGCCAAAAACCGGGAGATGAAAGAATTGGAAGGCCGGATACTGGATCAGATAAAATTACGCAAAAAAGCGCTTCAGGAAAATCTGGAATCCAAAAAGAATATTCTTCAGGAAATGCAGAAGCAATCGGATGCGTTTCATAAAGAACTGAAAAAAGTAAAAAATGATGCCATAAAAGCGTATCAACAGGCCGAAAAAGAGGTTTTGGACGCCCGTGGAGAATTGGAAAAAAAGAAACTGAACCTCATAGAAGCCGAACAGGAACTCGAAGACCGGCGGGGAGAGCCATTGCCCAAACTCCTGTTTATTGTTTCGGCGGAAGTTACCGGGATGGTGGATCTGAAAGAACTGGATTTTGAGACCGAACACCTTACCAGGAAAACAGGTGGCGACTCGATGGTCATGTTTGTGGAGCGTATGCCATTGGCAAAACTCGACTCGGTAGTGATTAACCTTTCCGATACCCGGCGTTTTCAGACAGGCGGAAAAAAGGGAAACGGCCTTTTCTCAAAAGAAGAAGAGGGGATGTATTTTGAGGTTTATCAGCAGATGAAAGACGCGCTCGCCGAAACAGAGGATCGCGTAAAAAGCAAAGCCATCGAAGCCGGACTGTTGGATGAAACCAACGAACTTGCTGTTGATTACATTCGGGGAATCGGTAAATCGGTAGGATTTTTTGTCTCGCTTCCTGGTGACCGCCCAGCGCCGGCAAGTCCGGTAGCTGCGGCTGACAGTGCGAAGATTATGGAAGACTCCATTGCCAGGGTGTTTACAACATTAAGCAATTGTGCATTCCTTCGCGATACGATCGCCGGCATTATACAAAAAGGCGACCCGGCAAGATTTCGCACGACGCTGCGCGCCTTTATCAGTCAGATCAATGGTCCGCGATCGCTCAAAGATACATTGAGCAACATGGTCAGAACCTCACCATCAGATACCATGCTGCAAAGGAAAATGTATGAATTCCTTCACAATCTCAGAGATTGTAGTTTTCTGGGCGACAGTCTGGAAGATGTGATACGACAATTTGTGCCGGTATCTTCGGCCGGAGGTACAATAAATGATTATACCGCTTCCACGGACTTAACTTCCGGTACCATTCGGGTAAGCAAGGTTTCGATGCCTCTTTTGAGTGTAATGGTGGAAGACGGACATCCGGAGCAACTGCCCTGCAGGCGAAGTTTGAGCACACCTTCGTCAAAAGAATCAAAAATAATGTCTCCGCCATCGCCTGCTACTGCCGGGCGAACATGAGAGTCGAGGTAGGATTTTATTTTTGCTGTAACCTCATCATCTTCAGGATCCACTACCGGCTGCATCATTTCTGTATATTTTCCGGTGAGCGGTGCAATTCCCTGCGCAAAAAATGCTTTCAGAAAATCCTTGATTACGGGGATCAGTTCTTCCCACTGAAAGCCATCCGTTTTGGTGATGGTGACAAAGTTTGTGCCGATAAACACCCGATCGACAAAGGTAAAGTCAAAAAGTTTGCGCGCCAGCGGGGCATCCGTGGTTGAGTTTACATCCGGAAAGTCGGCAGATCCATGGGTAAGAAACGTGGTATCCACGACAAACTTCAGGGAGGATGGATTGGGAGTAATTTCGGTATATATCATGATGATTCTTGCTGATTAGGAGGTTCAAAGTTACAACATTCTTTAAAAACCTTTGTTGTCATGAATTGTTTTCTCTGTAAAGACCTGTATCTTAACAAAAAAAAATATTGAACGCTCCTGTAATTATCATTGGTGGTGGTCTTTCTGGGCTGGTTGGTGCAATACTTTTACGCAAGCAAGGAATCCCGACAATTCTTTTGGAAAAAAAATCCTGGCCCTTTCACAGGGTGTGCGGCGAATATATTTCTGCTGAGGTGATCCCCCTTCTGGCAGAATTGGGAATAGATCCGTTTGCACTGGGGGCTGTGAGTATCAGCCGTTTTAGCCTGAGCGCACCCGACGGAAGAATAGCACATGCGCAACTGCCGCTGGGCGGATTTGGGATTAGCCGTTATACCCTTGATTTTGCCCTGATGCAGAAAGCGGCATCTCTGGGTGCCGAAATTTTCCCCGACACAGAAGTAAGTGATGTGCGTTTTGACGGCACGCGATTCGAAGTACTTACCCGCAAAGGTCAAAAAATGACTTCTCCGCTGGTGGTCGGTGCCTATGGGAAAAGGTCTTCGCTGGACAGAGTGCTGCGGCGTCCTTTCTTTTTCCGGCCCTCGCCTTATGTCGGAGTCAAATACCACATGAATTGGGATATCGACGATGATCTGGTCGAGCTTCATACCTTTCGCGGCGGTTATTGCGGAGTTTCGCGCGTGGAAGACGGTCGCACCAATGTTTGTTATATGATTGAGCGGTCCCTATTTAAGAAGGCCGGAGGGGTAGTGGGAACCGAAAAAAATATCCTGCAAAGGAATCCCAGTTTGCGGCCGGTTTTTGTCTCAGGCGAAAAATTATTTGATAAGCCTGTTACGATCAATGAAATTTCATTTCGCCCCAAGTCAAGGGAAACGGGCGGAATCCTTATGATGGGCGATGCAGCGGGAATGATTACGCCATTATGTGGAAACGGAATGGCGATGGCCATGCGATCTGCATGGATGGCAGTACCCTATATTTCTGCATACTATGAAGGACATACTTCTTTTTTCAGATGCACCAGTCCCATGAATCTGCCTGGGGGCACGAGTTTCGCTCCCGTATGTGGCTCGGAAGGCAGATTCAGGCTGTTTTTGGCAATCCTTCCCTCACCAATATCGCTGTCAGCATGCTCGGTTATCAGCCGCGCCTACTTCAGTCAATAATCAGGCAAACTCATGGACAACCTTTTGGAGAAAAGAATACCCATCCCGAAGATTTCAACTATCAGGCCGCAGTTTGACCGCCGTACTACTCTGTCGGAGGTCATGGATGATCCTTCTCTGTCGGGGCAAACGCTTGAATCTGAGCTGGATAATCTGGACAAGATCAACCGCCTGCTGGGCGGAAAGGGGGTGATACTGCAAGCAGTAAAAGAAGTGGTGCCCAACCTGGCCAATGCGGAAACGACAATTCTTGAGATCGCTGATCTGGGATGTGGCGGCGGAGATATCCTGCGCCAAATTGCCCGATGGGCCGGAAAATCTGGTGCAAAGGTCAAGTTATGGGGCCTGGATTTTAACTCCGCCTGTATCCGGTATGCGCAGCAGAAATCGCTGAAATTCCCCGAAATTGAATATAAAAATGCAGATGTATTTTCGGGTGAAATCGCCGACAATTCCTACGATATTGTGATATGCAGCCTTTTTTTGCATCACTTTCCCGATGAAAGGCAGGAAGAAATCTACCGGCAGTTGCAACGCATCAGCCGTGGCGCGGTGATTGTCAACGACCTTCAGCGGCACTGGTTACCCTTTTTCCTGTTTCGCATGGTTACCTGGGTATTTCGTGCGCCGGCGGTGGTAAGATATGATGGACTCATTTCCATTATGCGGGGATTTTCCCGCAAAGACCTGGCGCAAATGATGGTCACACTCGGAATACAAAAGTGGAGGATTCGCTGGAAATGGGCTTTTCGGTATCAATTAGTTTTTTATACAGGGTGATTTTGTAAATTTCGTTTTACAACCACCAACAGTTTTTTTTACATCTCTAAAGCATTGTATGCAATCAAAAATTATCGCTACAACAACAGCGCTGCCAGAATTTACCATCACACAGGAAGAAAGTCTGGCTTATGTGGATTTATGGGTGAACCAACTTTCAGAAAGGGAGCAGAAAAAGGCCAAACGCATATTCAAATATGCAGAAGTTGACAAGCGATATATCGTGCGTACCCCGGCCAGTATGCTAAAAGGAGACTCTTTTGAAACGCGCAACCGCATCTACATGGAACGGGCCATTTCTTTGGGAGAAAAGGCATTGAATGACGCCCTTGAGATAGCGAACCTCCGGCCTGAAGATATTGATATTATCATATCCACCAGTTGTACGGGATTTATGATTCCCTCCGTAGATGCCTATCTCATCAACCGGCTGGGTATGCGCAAAGATATTGTACGGCTTCCGGTTACCGAAATGGGTTGTGCTGCGGGAACCTCAGCCCTCATATATGCCCATAATCTCCTCAAAGCCAGGCCTGGCTGCCGCATTGCCATTCTCGCAGCAGAATTTCCCTCCTGTGCCGTGGTGCGCGAAGATTTTTCCATGACCAATATTGTGTGTGCCGCCATCTTTGGCGACGGGGTTGCCTGTACCATTCTCGGCCCTACAGATGAAGTACGACCTGTGATTTTGGACGGAGAAATGTATCACTTTTTCGATGCGATTGATATGATGGGCTATGATGTCAAAGATACCGGTTTTCACATGGTGCTTCACCCTCAGGTACCTGAGCGGATTGAGGCTCATTTCGATGAGATTTTGTTTCCATTTCTCGAAAAAAACCAACTATCCATAGACGATATCTCCCATATGATTTTTCATCCGGGAGGCAAAAAAATCATTCACATGGTGGAAGGGCTTCTGAGCAACCTGGGAAAAGATATTGAAGACACCAAAGCCGTGCTGCGGGAGTTTGGCAATATGTCGAGCGCGACGGTGCTGTATGTACTGGAGCGGTTTCTCCGAAAAGATATTGCTGCCGGAGATTATGGACTTATGCTGAGTTTTGGCCCCGGTTTTTCCGCTCAGAGGGTTTTGATGCAATGGCAATAATGATTGACAATGACTACTGCTTTTCAACAAAATAACTACTGGGCACTGATTTTGGGTGGATCGCGGGGAATGGGACTTGCTACCGCCCGAAAGCTCGCCCGGGAAGGAATGAATATTTGTGTCATTCACCGCGACCGCAGAGCTGATCTGCCTGAGATAGAAAAAGCATTTCAGGAAATTCAGGGCCTGGGCGTGCACTTCCTCAGCAAAAATATCAATGCCCTGCAGGAAGATGGGGTAAATGCCGTACTGGATGAACTGAAAGACAAAATGGGGGAAAAAGGTAAAATAAGGCTTTTGTTTCACTCCATTGCCAGAGGCAATCTGAAACCACTGGTCGCTGGTTCTTCTTCTCCCTCCGCTGACTCGCTGGTTGGTGCCGGTGTGGAGGATGAAATACTGATAAAAAAGTGGGCCGAATTAAAAGAATGGTTTTCTCCTGTGGATATGGGGCAACAAAGCCTGTCTCCTGAGGATTTTCAGATCACCATTTACGCAATGGCTACCAGCCTGATAACCTGGACCCGACAATGTCTGGATCGGAATCTCTTTGCTGCTGATGCGCGTATCATCGGCCTTACCAGCGAGGGAAACCAACGGGTGTGGCCCGGGTATGCTGCCGTGTCTGCGGCCAAATCTGTGCTCGAATCACTTGCCCATTCAATGGCAGTCGAATTTGCCCATCTGGGGATTCGTACCAATCTTATCCAGGCGGGTGTAACCGATACATATTCGCTGCGGATGATTCCGGAAATGAAAACTTCGCCTCAGCGCTGCCATGCGCAACCCGATGGGCAGACTCACCCGGCCCGAAGATGTCGCCAATGTGGTTTGGCTCCTTTGTCTCAATGAATCTGCCTGGATTAATGGTGCTGTCATCCCCGTCGATGGCGGCGAAAGACTGGTATAATTATGTCTGATATAACTGATAAAATCCTCGCCTGTATCCCGCACAAACCTCCTTTCCGGTTTGTGGATGGTATCTCCGAAATTTCGGAGGTCTCGGCTACAGGGTATTATACTTTTCGGGAAGATGAGTATTTTTATAAAGGCCATTTTCCCGGAAACCCTGTTACGCCGGGTGTTATCCTCACTGAAACCCTGGCGCAGTCGGGGCTCCTGCCTCTGGGCATCTATCTCGCAGGAAAGGATACTGAATGGCAATTCGCCGATGAATCTCAATTGCCGCTGTTTGTCCTTACTTCTTCTGATGTAGAGTTTTTAAAAGGCGTTCTCCCCGGTGAGCATGTAGTAGTCTCTGCCGAAAAGGTGTACTTCCGGCTTGGAAAACTCAAAGCGAACCTCAAGATGTTTAATGACGCAGGACAAACCGTTTGCCGGGGTATTCTTTCGGGAATGGTGGTCAAACAAAACGGAAAAGTATGAAAGAAGGACGAAAAAGGGTAGTTGTAACCGGGATGGGCGTCGTATCTCCCAATGGCACAGGATTGCAGGCATTTGGTGAAGCGCTGAGGGAAGGTCGATCGGGGATCAGACACCAGGCTATGCTGGCTGAAAAAAACTTTTCATGCCAGATCGGCGGTGTACCGGAAGTGCCCGAAACCTTGAAAGAAAAATACCTTTCTCCGGTTCAGATCAAAATGCTCCGCAGCGATAGTATTATTTATGCAGTTATTGCCGGCCTGGAAGCATGGGCAGATGCGGGAATGAAAATACAGGAAAAGGAGCCTGATTGGGATTCCGGGTGTATTATTGGCACGGGCCAGGCCGCGGGAGAGATCATCAAACGAAATCTGTATATGATCGATGAAGGCAATGTGCGCAGGCTGGGTAGCGGTGCCGTGGATCAGGGAATGGTCAGCGGGGTGAGTGCCCATCTTGGCGGCATTCTGGGGCTGGGAAATCAGGTTTCAACCAATGCTTCTGCGTGTGCAACCGGTACAGAGGCCATATTGATGGCTTGTGAGCGGATTCGCGGAGGCCATGCAAAAAGGATGATCGCCGGGAGCTGCGAAAGTCCTGACCCTTTTGTGTGGGGCGGATTTGACTCGCTGCGGGTGCTTACCCGCAAATATAATGACGACCCCGAGTCCGGGTCCCGCCCTATGAGTGCTACTGCCTCTGGTTTTGTGCCGGGAGGCGGGGCAGGTGCGCTGGTGCTCGAATCACTGGACACAGCCCTGGCGCGTGGCGCCAGGATTTATGGAGAAATCCTCGGCGGCAATATCAATTCGGGCGGACAGCGAAACAGCGGCTCTATGACCGCGCCAAACCCCGAAGGTGTCCAGCGCTGTATTCTCGCAGCCATGAAAGACGCCGAAATCCGCCCCGGAGAAATTGATGCGATTTCAGGCCATCTGACCTCTACCATGGCTGATCCTTATGAAATCGCCAACTGGGCCCAGGCCCTGGGGCGAAAAGGAACGCGTTTCCCCTTCATCCACTCCCTGAAATCCTATATCGGACATTGCCTCAGTGCCGCCGGCTCTATCGAAAGTGTGGCCGTGTTGCTGCAACTGTACCACAATTTTTTCCATGCTTCCCGGAATTGTGAAGATATTCACCCCGATATTCTTCCCTGGCTCGATCCCGCCCTGATTCCGAAACAGTTGATGGAAAATACCGGTTTTAATATTATCGCCAAATCCAGCTTCGGTTTTGGTGATGTCAATACCTGCCTTATCTTTAAACGCTGGGAAAATCAATAAATACTTATGGAAATCGCAGAAATAACCGACAAACTCCGAACCCTTATTTCGCCTTATGTCGAAGATAAATCGCTGCTGGATGCAGTAACAGCAGAAACCGATCTGCTCAAGGATTTACAAATCAACTCCGCCCATATGGTGGATATCATTCTTGATGCTGAGGAAGCATTTGATATTGAAATTGACGATGAATCTGCGGAGAAAATGCTGACCGTCGGCGAGGCCGTCCGCATTATTGGCGAAAGGATCAACGCAAAATCATGACCGGAAACGATGTCATTTGCC
>JAWKNL010000048.1:0-18920 GCA_041391725.1 Bacteroidia bacterium | reverse complement strand
GCGAACGTCCGACTAACCCTGTCGAAGAAGGAACGCTCAGCTTTTCGGCTGATACGGTTCTGTTTGACTCTATTTTCACCACCCTGCTTACGCCAAGTGAACGTCTGATTGTCTCCAACTTCACCGGCAAAGCAGTCAAAGTATCCCGCATCTGGCTTGAAAAGGGAGGAGACTCAGAGTTTTCTATGATTGTGGATGGAATCGAAAGCAATGATGTCAGCGACATCGTCATTGCCAACAAAGACAGCATCCATATGTTTATCAACCTGAAATCACAGCTAAAAGATAATTTTGCTGAAGAGTATATCAATTTTCAGGTGGGAAGTGAAGTTCAGCAGGTGCTCATCCGCGCCTTTGTCATTGATGCCTATTTCCTGCGGGCGCGCATCAGGCAGGAGCAGAACTTCCTCAACATTGAAGGTTTTTTCTTCAGCCACGATACCACCCTCACACCTGACAAACCGATTATTATGGACGGGCCAATCTATATTCCCGAAGGTGTGACGGTAACGGTTTTACCCGGAACGGAAATCTTTTTCACCCCGTATCAGTTTGGCATTACCGACAGTTTTGGAAGCCCGACTTTTGGCTTGTATTCCATGCTTTTTGTGGACGGAACGCTGAAGGCAGAAGGATTGCCGGGCATGCCGGTGGAGTTTAAAGGTTCGCGCCTCGACTCGCTGTATCAGGAAAATCCGGCACAGTGGAGGGGAATTCGCTTCTTTAAAAACAGTAAAGACAATGTCCTGCGGCATTGCCGTATCAAAAATGCCCTCATCGGCGTTGAGGTCGATTCTATATCTGTCAATCAGAATCCCAAGGTAACGATACAATATACCGAGATCAAAAATATGGGGGCACATGGGCTGGTGGGCGTGGGCGTCGATCCTTCAGGCAGTATTGCCGGTTCTGCGCCTGCGATTTTTATGGAAAATTCCATTGTCAATACCTGCAAATTGCGGACCCTGGTGCTGATCGGGGGCGGGAAGTATAGTTTTTACAACTGCACCTTTGCCAATTACAGCATCATCCGGTTTTCGCGGCGCACGCCGCAGATGCTGCTGACCAACTGGTTTACCTTCGACGGAGTAACGGCCAATATTTACCCTGCCTATTTTCAGTTTACCAATTGTGTGATCTGGGGAAGTGAGGAAGACGAAATCGTGCTGGATACGCTGGATGGAAATCCGTTTAACAGCCTTCGTTTTGATTATTCACTGGTGCGGGTAAGCGAAGATTACGAACCAGCCATTGTACCGCATTTGTTTAATTCGACCAAAAACCTCGACCCGCAGTTCAACGACTTTTTATACCGGGACTACAGGCCCAGAGCAGGCAGCCCGTTGATCAATGCGGGGCTTGACACGCCCCCCGGGGCAAGTGGATATTCTGATGACTATCGGGGGAGAAGTGACAGCCTCCGGTATGAAGGATTCGACATCGGAGCGTGGGAGTATTATGAGTTGGATTGAGAAAAATCTTAAAGGTTTTGAGGAAATGCGCCTATTCTGGAAATGCAAAAAAAACGGGACGTAAAGCGCCCCGTTTTTCAAGACTGTGATGATAGGTATGAACAGGTACTTTATTTCACAATAAGGCGTTTCATCCAGTACCCTTCGCGGGTTTTACCCTTGAGCACATAGATGCCGGGAGTGATCATTCCCAAATCGAGGGTGGTATTCACTTTATTTATTTCCCTCACCAATACTTCGCGCCCCATGATATCGGTGAGTATCACGGTTTCCGTTACAATATTTCCTCCGTCAATTTCCAGCAGTCCGAATACCGGGTTGGGATACACTTTCACTTCTCCACTGATCAGATTGTCTTTAATCGAGGTGCTGGTCTCCTGTACCACCACTACCGAATCAGTTTTGCCATAGACCCGCAGCCGCTGCTCAAGGGTATTCATCGCTCCCTGCGGTACGATTTCGAGTCTCAGTTTCTCTGCCACCAGGTTTTTCCCGGAAATGTTGTCAATCGTCACAAAGGTCAGTGCACCAATCATTCCGTAACCCGAAGCTTCGGTCTGTGTAACGCGGGTCAACCCCACTTCGAGTTGTCCTTCTACCGGGAAATCTTTTTCCATATAGATCAGATCCACACTGTCTGTGCCCATCCACGAAACTGCCGGTGTAAAGTGTATGCTATTGGTATCAATCAGCGCAGGATCGTAGCGAACTGAAAATCCCAGGGCATACACATCCTCCACAGGGTGAGCCGAATCCCCGTAAACAATGGGTATCGTCAGCATTTGCCCGACCTCAATGCTATCCTGAGGCATTTCGAGAAACAGCGGCGGATCATCGGGGCCTCCGTTGTCTTCGCCTTTGTTGTGGGTGAGGCCGTAGTTGAGGATGATGGGAATAATATCTGCCCAGCCGATATGCCCGTTTCCGTTTCCGTCGGCGTGTTTCATATTCACCCCGTTGAAGAAGCTGAAATTCCAGTCAAGTGCCGATTGCCCTACCCACTGGATCGTGGAGTTCAGGCGGGGTGCGCCAAATTTTCCCCATCCCAGGCCGACAAACATAAAGTCCAGCACATTGGCGATACCGTCGGAGTTGGCGTCTCCGGGCCATACCAGCCCCTGTCCCACGCAGATGGTAGAATCATACGTAGAGAGAAGCGCCTGGGGCAAACTCAGGCTGTCGGAAAACAAGGCGAGGGTATTGGAGGATGAAAGATTGACGCTGAGCGTGTCCAGACTGAAAGTCGGGTAATTGGCGGAAGGGTGGTAACTGAAAAAACAGTTGGCTACCGTATCAATAATGGATTTGGTAAGGGTGGGACGGAAGCCAATGGCTATAGGATTGGTTGCAGGAGTAATCGTGTGCGCCAGAATATAGGCCTTTTTGCCGTCCGTAACGAAGTCTCTGACGCGCAGATGCGGGGTTGTACTTGCAATGGAGGGGCGAATCAGAGAAACGGGGTTATTGCGCTCGATGGTGATGCGGTTGTCGGTCTGAAAGGCGATCTGGTTGCCGGATGCCTTGAGGCTTACCCGCGGTATGTTATTGGCTGCAGGGAACGGGTCGAGTCTGCCCCAAAGCTGGTCGCCATTGGCGTCAAGTTTGATCAAACCTACGGCTCCGAGCAGATTGTTGAGGTAAATAGCCAGGCCATTGTCGGAGGGCGTAAGTTCCATCGCGAGCATAGGCCGGGATTTGTATTGTTTTTCCCAGACGAGGTTTCCGGTATTGTCGAGCGCCTGAATAGAAATACCACGGTTGAGTACATTGGCAGTAGAATCATAACGGAAAAAATTCCACCCGGCGACAATGGTTCCGTTGTTTTGTATAGCCAGGTTGGAGTTGGGACCGTCTATGAGCAGGGGATTGGGAGTAATGATTGCATTACCCAGTCTTACTGCTCTGTGCCACATGATATTCCCGATGGTATCGAGTTGCACTACGGTTCCGTGCATATTTAATCCACCGGCAGCCAGCGGGATATACATATGGGCGGAAAATACAATAGTTCCGTCGCCATTGACCTCCAGCCCGGAAATTACGCCGGCCTTGTGGTTGCCTTTATAATAACTTTTGGCCCATTTAAGCGCGCCGTTGGCGCCGATGCGAAGGATAATAATCTCCGAACTGTCGGGGCTGGCCGGATCAAGGATGGAGTAACCACCGATGACATACCCACCATTGGGGTGATTTCGGATAAATGAGGCATGGTCGCGGCCCGTATGGTGATACCCTACCGAGCGGATGACAGTGCCGGTGGTATCCAGTTTCATAAAGGAAAAATCGGTCTGCGTCTGGAAATGCAGATCGCCGGCAACGATCAGCCGGTCGCCATCCCATTCGATATTCTGGCCTTTGACGCGGGCGTCATAGACTTTAGTGAAGACAGCCTGCGCCTGTAGCAGACCTTGAGCAAAAGCGAGCAGAAAGCTAAGTGTAAGGATTGAGCGTTTTGTATTCATGATTCCGGTATTTCTTTTTACAAAACTGGAAAAACATTTGCCGGACAAAAATTACAGAATCAGGGGTTTATCGGATAAGTTTATTTTTACAATATGCTCAAATTAGCATTAAACTCATTTTTTAACTAAAAATTTACAACATCTATCGGTATTCCACTTTAGCCAGTATCAAAACAATCAAAATTTCAGATAGAATATAGGCCCATCCCCAAAGTGTAATTGTCTGAGAATGATAGATAGCTAATCCCAGGGACAAAACACAGTACAGCAAATTGGCGATGGCAATGGCGCGCAAAAAAACTGCGGGCCTTTCCTTTTGGGTCCGGTAGCAATAAAAATCATACACAGCAAAAAGAACCGGCAGTGAAGCCAGCAAATACAACGTAGCCACAGGGATGCCAAACACCTGCTCCCACCTGACAAGAACAACCCCGAGTAAAAAAGCTGACATCATTGCCCCGACACCATCCACAATAAACAGGATTTCAGGATGAGCGTTGAGTGTTTTTTCAATTGATTTGATCCACATTTTGCTGTGTTTTTTATTTATCTGCCTGCGGTAATTTACGCACAATACCTGGAATCCCTTTTTTTCTTTCAGGCTCTATCTCCGGCATACCGGTTTCCCGGTAGAAGCTCCGTATTTTCCCGGTAATGTTTCCGTGCGATTCTCCTCCTACCTTTATCGTATCATTACTACAGGGAATCGAATTATTTTTTATATTACTTATAGATTCCGGCAACCCATTAACCAAAATCCTACGATTATGATGAGTCTTAAGCCTCATCCGAGCCTTCAGAAAGAACCTACTACACAGGTGCTTCTTCCCAAACTACGCTGTATATCGGTATTACTGTTCTGGTTCCCGATGGATATGTCCTGTATCTCCGCCACCCGGAACCGGGTAATGCCACTGCATCGGTATGCACCATTTACTCCTGGAACTTTTGCGAGCAACTTCTCATTCAGTACACGCCGAAACGCAGGATCATCTGATCGGACTGGACAAATCGCAATGGCCGGCACTGACTTCGGTTGCCGTGAAGGTTGTGTATCATAAAAACAAAACGCTCAATGGTCTGCACAACCCCGGCCATCCCATTTCAGAAGATCAGGTGCTTTGTGTGGGAAGTGCCAGGGCCGAATATGCTACTGCCGGAGACCTGCTCAACGAGGAAGGACTCATCGAAGTGCCCGGATATGATATGGAAGTCATGAAATCCAGAGCCGTTCCACCATCCAATGGGTACGACACCACCCTCGACGATCCTATGCCTATATTGACCCGACTGAACAAAAAACATGGAGAAATCGCGAAAGCAGTTGGTGCGAAAGATCCGGTGGAAGGTGGAAATTAATCCTTCTCTACTCAATTTTCAATCGCCAGCCGACAATGAATTCTCCAATATGAACTATGTGAGCAAGTATATTTTCCCCCTAAGAGCCATACTTCTTTTTGGAGTATGGTTCTGCTTTTCTTCTGTATTTGCACAACCGGTATCCCTGGCTGAAAGAGAATCTCCCGATCAGATTTCTAATAAAATCAAAGCGCTTACTGAGGAAATCGGTCAGTTGAACGATCAGCAACTCGACCATAAACTTGCGCTTGCCAGACAGGCCTACGAACTGGCCCTCATGCAGGACGACCTGAAAGTGCTCGCCGAAGTTGTATTCACCCTCAAACACTCACCGCAGCCAGGCATTTTACGATATCGCAGGCAGTCATTACAACCAGAGCCCGCGCTGTTTCAGTCAGTGGTGAGATTCATTGCGACAAGCCAGGGTACCTGTTTGCTGAAAGAGGCTTCAACTATCTTCAACGGTCTGATTCGATGCTGCACTCACCGATTACCAGAATGCTTTGCATCCATGAAGCGCGAAAAGACTCCGCAGAAATCGTGAATGATTAATTTCAACATTTCACCTTGTTCGTTGTTTCGATTTATTTTCAGCGAAAAATGCTTCCGCCCTCGGTAGCTGGACCCTGTTTATGGCGAAGGAATATTACAACCAGGTGCAACCCTATCTGAAAGGTTAGTTTCTGGCCATACAAGCCAAAGCCTATAACCTTCAGGGGCGGTTGTTGCGGTCTGAAAAGGCGTTTGATGAGGCAGTAGTTGCCTTTATCGCTTCAGAGTTCAGATTCGCGATGCTATCGGAGATTCCATCCGCGCACCAGTTCAGAAATCAGCCTCGGGTGCCCATTATCTGTACTGGGGTGATTATCTGCGGCAATTCAGGCAAGCCGGAAGAAGCTTAAAAAATCCTGCAGTACAGGAAAGCACATCTGCCATACCAAAAGCCTGATTTCCGCCAGAAAGTTGGCGACAATCAGGAATCGTGGATGCGTATAACAATCTGGGAGGAACGAATAAACGGATGCAAATTACTCATTCGCCATCGACACCCTGTATCCGGGGCTGCCAAAATCGCATCCGACCTGAATCTGACCGGCGACCGGGTGCACATATCTCACGGTTGTTATCCGAAATTTTTGAGGAAAAAGGTCAGGCCGATTCGGCCCTTCACTATCACAAATTGTATAAAAAGATTCAGGATGAGATGTTTAATACACAAAGCGAGCAGACCATCCGCTTTACGGAGGTACATTTTGAAACGGAGAAAATAGAAAAGAAAAACTCATCGCTCAGCAGCAAAGCCGCAGAACAGTCTAACTCCGCCTCGTTTTTATCGTCGGTACTTTACTGGCTATGATGATTGGCGCATAGGGTTTTATCAATTATCAGCGAAACCAGACCCAGAAACAACCTCGCGAGCGCCCAGCAGCGGGAAATCAACAGTCAACCGTCGTTAACCTGACGAAGAACAGGCAATTGAAACCCAACTCCGCCTCGAAGGTCAGGAGAGCGCGAAATTCCACGTTCGCTGACATATCTACGATCAGCTTGGGGGCACATTATCAGCAGTAAAGCGGATGCCCGGAGGGAATAAAAACCGGCTTTCCCGGCAGTGAGTTGCATTTGAATTGCACTCGCAACAGTTACTGGATTTAGCCCTGTACTGAAACCCGCGGCTTCCTTCTACATGATGGCGCTTTCGCTCAAACATCTGGGCCTGAAGCACCGGTAAAAGAATCCGGCTGAGTACCTCAACAACAGCGGAAAACTGCATATTGACTTTCAGACGCTTTATCCACAGCCCGTCAAACTCCTGCAAAAAACCTGAGCGCCACCTTTACCGGATTGTGCAGGAACTGATCCAGAATGGATCAAACATGCAGAAGCAACCTGGATTGTTTTGCAGATTAGTATAACCGAAGGCTCGTTACCATGGTGCTGGAAGACAACGGCAATACTGATCCGACAAAACCGGCAAAAGAAGCGGAATGGGAATTTCCAATATTCAGGCACGGTTGAAGGACATTTCCGGCCATATGGATATTAGACAGCCAGCCCGGAAGAGGCACAACAATTATTATCGAAGCGCCCGTCAACCCTTAATACACACCTTTCATGACCCGAATTTGATTATAGACGACCACCTGGTGTTTGCCCAGTCTCTGGCATTTCTGCTTCAGGATAAAGCAGATTTTGAGTTGTCGCTACTGCAGGCAATTGAAGATGACGCTGGAGAGATATTATATGAAAAACCATTGACGTTGCCCTGGTGGATATCCGCATGTCGGCAGGAGAAACTGAGGGTCTCGATCTGGCCGAACATATCCGTAAACTACCACATTTGAAGGTGATTATGCTGAGTATGCACAAACACGAGCCTATATCCATCGGATGTTTAATGCTGGCATAGCGGGCTATCTGCTCAAACACGCAGAGGCAAAAGAAGTGATCGAAGCAATTGAGCAGGTGAGTAAAGGGCGGCGTTATTTTCCCCGGAGATTCTGGCAGCGATGGATGAATTTATTATGAACAGCGACGAGCCTGTGCCGCAGGATTTTCACCTGACACCCACGGAGCAGTATATCCTTGAGCAGATTGCAGAGGGGCTTTCATCGGGAGAAATTGCCCAAAAGATGGGAAATAAGGAGTCCACGGTAGAAGTTCACCGGCGAAACCTGATGGCCAAATTTGGCGTGAGCAAAGTTACAAAAATGGTTAAAGAAGCCATTCGCAGAGGCTTTCTGAATGTGGAGGATTAAAGTAGAGAAGTTTTGTTTCTGGTAACAAAAATGCTCACGGCAACTCCACTTGTCGTTTTTTATTGCCGTTTTCGTCCATCAGCCAGATCGTGGTGTAAAGGTGGAGGACTTTGTTTTTTTCTTGTGTGCCGTCCTTCAAGGTCGTATCGGCAAAGTGGATGCTCGCCCGGTCGGCCAGTATCTGATCGCCCACGGGCGATACACTAAAATGGATAAACTTATCGGTTTCACAACCCCCGGAGAGGTTTTTTTGAATGCCTTTGTCAAAATGGATCCGCAAAAACCGGTAATCACTCGTAGTAGCGTAAAATACTTCTTCGTCCCGGGGATCATGCCTCACTTCCCATGCATATTCATTTTTTCGGGGAAAGGTGTATTGGCTAATGATATTATCACTAGAATCGTAGCTAGCAACCGAAAAAAAATCCTTTGTATGGTCGAAACGAATACTGCTCAGAAAGTGCGCACTGGGTGCCCAGGCTCCATTACTAAAACCCGTTTCGACAAGATGAAGAAAGTATCCGTTTGAATCGTATATACGAACCTCATAGATAGAATTATCACTGCGCCAGGCCACAAACCGGGTAGCATCTGCATTCCAGCGGGCATCTTCGTTGATACCGGAAAAGGTAAGTTGGGTGAGGCTGTCGCCATCGGCTTTGATTTTCCAGACCTGATTATCGGCCCGGTTGATCAACAGCCACCCGTTTACTCCCCAATCCATCCCCGACCACAGGGGGCCGTGATAGATACTGCGATCTTCCCCCGTGTTAAGGTTGTAGATATGAATTTCCCGCTCATCCACCCAGGGGAAAATCGTATCAAGGTCATAGCGTGCATAGGCGAACTCGTCGGGATTGAGCGGATTAAATACCGGATACTGGTAAGTCGGAAATTCCTGAATCTCAATATAATCATCCACCGGATCACCAGGGATACCGCGGCAGATAATACCCGGTCGTGGGTCAAAACTGTCTTCCTGGCAGGCGATGATAGCCAGGAGGAAGAGAAGGAAAAAGGGGGTAGTTTTTTGAATGTATATCATGGCTAGAGAATAATATTGTTAATACTTAGTTTGTTTTGATTACTCTTATATTTGTTATATGCCTACCTGTAGATAAGCGGCACAAGTAAATACTTTCTGCATAGGGAGTAAGGTCAACGGGAATTTTATATTCTCCGGGGGGCTGAATGAGGGTTTCAGATCGGTATATTACTTTGCCTGTAAGATCCATTATTTCTGCTCTGATTTCTGAATGTTGGGTGAGTTTATAATATATATTGATCCAGCCTTGTGAGGGATTGGGGGTTACCCATGCGGAGGTGTTTTCTATGGGCGTTTCTATCCGTGTAGCTGTCTGATGGTCTAAGTGAACAGAGTACGACAGCCGGGAGGATTGATTATAAGGGTTATAGGGTATCCACGTATTGATGTTTTGCCCGGATATACTCGTATTAAGATGATAGGCGTATCCCACAAGTGTAGCCTGAGTTGTATTACATTGGGTGACTACAATATCTTCTTCAGCCACAGCATCTACCCCCATTAATTCCGAGGCACTATTCCGTGGCCAGAAATCCAGAATGGTTGTGCCTGAAGGGAAGTTATGTGGAACCGTTATTTCCATTCGGTAGATATCTGCATAAAAATATCCAGAGGAAATATCTTCTGCCAAACTACCTGAAGTGATAAATACCAGTTGATTGGTTCCGGTTTGGGTAATATGGCTGGAATTTGCAATACCTTCTGCATGGAATATTTCATATCTTGGTAAAGCTAACATATTAAGTGCGGCACTAGCATTTAATCGCCCCCAACCAGTATATTCGTCATAACCAGAAACACTATAAAGAGGGTCTATGACATCATTCGCATATTTTTGCAACAAAAACTCAATATCCTCAGGAGCTAGATTGCTTGTTGAAGGAAAGGGTTGATTGATATGACTCAACATCAGGGATGTAACACCTGCGACGTGAGGAACAGAAGCGGACGTACCGTTATGAGAGCCATAGGAATTGTTCGATTCGGCGGTTGTAGTAAATATGAGGTTTCCATCTCCGGGCGCACTCAGGTCAATTTCCCGGCCAAAATTGGAAGCCCACCAATTCTCCCCTGTTAATGTGCTTTTATAGATTCCTTCTGTACCCGTTGCGCCCACAGATACGACCCATCCATCCCGGTAGGTTGCCGGATAAAATCGTTTGTCATTTCCATTGTTACCACGAGAGGCTATGAATATTACACCGTTATGCCAGGCGAAGCGCACAGCATCTTCTAAGTTGGAAGATCGTTTTTTTCCACCCCAACTATGATTCATGATATGTAAACCGTATCCAAAACCTGCACTAATCTGGCTTGCTCCCTCTATGATGGATGCGATTGCATCACTATAAGGGATTTTGCTATTGTTTTTGGATATTTTCATATTATACAATTCCACACCAGAAATTGATTGTAATTCATCTCCTCCTGCCACACCCGCGACTCCAATCATATTATTCCTGATTGCTCCCACAATGCCGGCAGTTCTTGTTCCGTGATCAGCCACATCATTATCAGGATCAGTGTCAATGGGAATATCCCCTACCCAGTCCCAGCCCCCTTTCACACGGGAACCTGCAAAAGTACCGTCCCCAAAATCTTCATGTGACCAGCGAATACCCGTATCGTGTACCCCAACTTTAACATGTTGCTTACCCGTTTCAATATCCCATGCTCCTTCAATGTTTATGTGTGCATTGTTATATAAGGATGTTGGTCTAAATGAAGCCTGATCACTGTAAAAAGGATCATTAGCCGAAGCAACCGGCTCTCCGACAAAATTGGGTTCTGCATAAATTATAGAAGACAAAGTTTGTAGGCTATCTGCCGTAACTTGCTCGTCACTTGCACTACGGGATGCAGACTCTGGCATTTTAAGAATTAGGGTAGTCCAAAAGGCAGGCATCCTGATCATATACCCGGCGCGAGATACAGAGACGGTATCAGCCAATGTGAGGTTTCTATGCACTTTCAATGTTTTCCAACTCGACAGATTGGTTTCGCCTAGTTTCTGTTCCATTTCAACAATAACGGAGGGCTGGATAAAGTCATTAGCATTCCCCCACTTTACTCTTGTACTTTCAAAAGGTGACGGTAGTAATGCAGAAGAAGAAAAACGGATTATAATCTCGTTTTTCACATATTCCGGAATGCCAAGACTATCATTTTCAATCTGTATATCCCGCTCCCAAATCTCATATTTCAAGGTCCGATACCGATCCGACCCCGCTAAGGTAGAGACACCGGTAACCCATATATTGGCATCGTCAAACACCCGTAGTTGCAGTATGTGGTCTCCCGGGGTGATCGTGTGATCGTAACTTTTATACCATTTCATTTTCCCATTTTCATCGTAACTCAGCGTAACAATTTCTGTCTGAGTAGTAGAAAATAATTCGCCTGTGACGATAACTTTTCCATAGGGGGAAAGCTGAAGGTCTTTGACGATGCCTGATTGCCCGGTTTCATTGTTTAGCTTTTGTACCCATTGCTCCGTACCCAGGCTGTTGTATTTAATGACGGTATATTGTTTCTGGCTACTGTTCTCTGCCGCGGCACCGCCAACATACACATTTCCCGAAGGATCAACATCTATTGCCAACCCCGAATCATCAAGGTCGGGGATTCCATAATCTTTTTCCCACAAGACCTGAAAAGCGGTGTCAAGTTTGATGGTTCGAATATCGTAAGTAAGACCATTTGCAGATGCTGCGCCTGTTACATAGGTATTTCCTGCTGTATCCTGGGCCATATCTGCGGGTTTATCAAGGCCAATTCCCGAATTCTCGCTGACCTTGGCTTTTTGGAGTGTGCCAGATGCGCTGTATTGTAATGTCAGATAGTCCCAATCAATTGCCTGTAATATAGAGATTACCCCATGAGTCTGTAACTGAAGCAGTCCACGGAACAGAAGGGGAAGGAGTGCCTACGGTATCACTAAGGGTAAGGTTCAACAAACTCTGAGCATTAGCAGTTAGCGTAAAAAACGTCAATAGCAAAAATGTCAGAATACAGATTGCGGGGGGGGGGGGGATTTTTGATGTGATTCATGTTAGCGGTAAATTGGGTCTGAAAAGCAATATAAGTCATCATCTTTTGCCGTACAAGCGTTATTTATTCACAAAAATAGACCCCATGCACTAAACCAAACTCATACGCCTACTCAAGGCCTTTTCCGCCTGGGAAATCAGGGTTTTGCAGCATGTTTGATGGAGAGTAAGCCAAATATCTGTGCGGAAAACCTTTGAGAGATAGCAGCTATTCTCATGTATTTTCCCTATCTTTACCTCATGCAAAGAGTAGTAAAAATCATTGGACTCCACGAACAATCATCTGATTTAACCTATTGGCTAACAAAAACCCCGCAGGAAAGACTGGAAGCCATAGAAATTCTACGTCAACAATATGTCCGACTCAAAGGTATTCAGCCCCGACTTCAGAGAGTTTGTCGAATTGCTCATTCAGCATAAGGTAAAATACCTTATCGTTGGTGGTTATGCTGTAGGTGTTTATGGGCATCCGCGTTACACTGGCGACTTAGATTTTTGGGTAGAATCTTCATTGGAAAATGGCGAAAAGTTGGTACGAGTGTTTGTGGATTTTGGGTTATCATCTTTTGGTCTAACATCAAAAGATTTTGAAAAACATGACCAAATTATTCAGATTGGTTATCCTCCTTATAGAATTGATGTCATTACCAGTATAGATGGCGTAGATTTTGTCGACGCCTATCCTAATAGAAAGATAATCGAAATAGATGGAATCTCTGTGAGTTTTATTGGCCTGGCAGATTTAATAAAAAATAAAACAGCTTCTGGCAGAGGTAAAGATATCGAGGATTAAAAAAATCTGAAAAAGTAACTCCGACGGAGCTTCCCCCCATGCACCAGACCAAACTCATACGCCTGCTCAAGACCTTTTCTGCCTGGGAAATCCGCGCTTTTGATGATTTTGTTCGTTCGTCATTTTTTAATAAAAATCATTCCGTTACGCGCCTCTGGCAATTGACTAAAGAATTTGCTCCCGCTTTTGACCAGCCCGAACTGGAAAGAAAACTTGTGTTTACCGTGATTTTTCCGGAGGAATCGTTCGACGAACAAAACTCGCGCTACCTGATGACCGACCTCACCCGGCTCATCGAAAATTTCTGGTGTATAAGTACCGGGAGAATCATTCCGTTCGGTTTCAACAGGATATCACAGAAGTTTTCCAGGAAAGGAACCTCACCAAAGACCGGGAAGAATCTGCCGCAAAACTCGGGAAATGCTCAATAAGCTTCCCGTCCGCAAAACTTCTGACCTCCTGCAAAAATTTCTATTCGAAGAAAACGAATATTCCAACAAGCCCACTCCCGCGACCGCCATCACTCTTCTTCGGTGAGCCAGGTCATGGATTCGCTCGATCATCTCTACCTCGCCAAAAACTCCGCTTTGTGAAGTGGTCAACCGGGCCAATATCCTGAAACAGGAAGCTCATTTATTCCTCACACCAGAAATCCTCCCACAAATCGATTCCTTTCTCTGTCAAAGATTCGCCGCTCATCCATCTCTATCACACTACCCTTCTTACGCTGACCGACGGTGCAAATGAAAACCATTATTTTACCCTCAGACAACAACTCGAAAATTCTCTCCAAACCCTCGACAAGGAAGAACTCAATCACCTCTATGCTTTTGCGCTCAACTACGCCATCAAACAATTTAACACCGGGCGCAGCGAATACGGAAAGGAAATATTTGACCTCTACAAAACCCTGATCGAAAACCGGATCATTTTTGAAAGCGAACAACTGCCCGTGCCCCATTTCAAAAATATGGTCGCCATCGGCACAAGGTTGAGGAGAGTTTGTGTGGGTGGAATCCTTTATCGAAAATTACCAGCAATACCTCCCCGAATCCGACCGGTTTAATGCCTATACCTACAACCTGGCTTATCTCCTGTTTGAGAAAAGAATTCTCCCGCGTCCTGCGGATGCTCAGCAGTGTGGAGTTTTCCGATGTGTTTTACCAGACCGACGCAAAAACTGTATTGCTGCGCACCTACTATGAACTCGAAGATTTTGACGGGCTCACCTATCTTATGGGTAGTTTTCGTATGTTTTTGAGGAGGAACAAACAACTCTCTGACTACCAGCGCAAACTTTACCTAAACCTCATCAAGGTAGCCCAAATATTGATGCGCTACCGGCTGGGAGAAAATATCACACTTGCAGAAATCGAAGCCCGCATAACCAAAACGCCTGACATTGCTGCGCTCACCTGGGTGAAGGCGAAGATACAGGAGCTGAAGATGTAATTCTTTCGGTGGTTTTTTTGTAATGCTGAGTTTTAAACACAGAGGTAGCAGAGGAGTTGCTCCGTTTCTCTGTGTTCCTTTTCTGCAATGTTATGTTTTAAACACAGAGACACAGAGGTCACAGAGGAGTTGCTCTGTTTCTCTGTTTCACCCTGGGGGTACTTCGTTCTGTGTTCCTTTTCTGCAATGTTATGTTTTAAACACAGAGACACAGAGGTCACAGAGGAGTTGCTCCGTTTCTCTGTTTCACCCTGGGGGTACTTCGTTCTGCGTTCTTATTTCTGGTTTCTCATCAACCCCCAATACAACAAAAATGCTGCGCAAAACCCCGTAAACCAGCTCAGGTTGTACAAAAAGGAAACCGCAGGTACCCAAAGGCCGATCAGTGCAACCAGTACCCCTACCGTTATCGCAGCCAGCGCTTTGAGGTTATATCCGCCCGAAAAAGAATACACTCCGTTTACTTTGTAAAGGTCGGCCAGTTGCAGCGAACGCTTGCGTATCACAAAATAATCGCAGATCAGCACACCCAGCACCGGCCCCAGCAGACCACTGACAAACAGCAACAGACTGCTGATTTCGTCCATCAGCCACCACGGGCAGATCAGAATACCGACTAAACCCGTAACGAGTCCCCCTTTGCGAAAATCGAGGTATTTGGGAAAGAGGTTGGAAAATACATTGGCAGGGGCGATCACATTGGCGGCGATATTGGTACTCAGCGTGGCAATCAGCATGAAAATCTGTGCTATGACCACCACCCACGGGTTGTCAAACCGGGCGATGAGCGACACCGGATCCCAGGGCGCATCATCGCCGATGAGGATATCCTGAAAATTGACCACAGCAGCACAGGTAACAAATATTCCCACAAACGAATATAAAATCATCGTACCCGGCAGCCCGATAAACTGCCCTTTAACCTGCTGCTGCTGACTTCCTGCATAACGCGTAACATCTGCAATGCTGATCGACATCGTAGCCCAAAAGCCCACCATGGCTGTAAGCCACAACACATACTGCCACCAGGGAGAGGATGGGTGGGCATACGCCTCAAAATCAAACTTTGCCGTAACAACCGACGATTCTGTAAACCCATTTTCACTTTGTGCCCGAAACTGCACCTGCACTTCGCGGCTGCCATTGATCAGGCCGTCAATATCAATCTGCGGCTCCCGGATTTGTTCCAGCACAATGGCAGCACCTGCGGGAGGGAGAATTTGCCAGCCCATGTCTTTCATTCCCTGCTCCGAGGGCACAACCATCCGGTATTGGGAAGCTTTGGTCTTGCCATCGGCTGTGGTAAGCGGGTACATCTGAAGTACTATTCCCTGCGGGTCTTCGATCTGGAGGGAAGCAGAAGGTTTTTCCAGTTGACGGCCAAGTCCCAGCACCTGTGCAAATCCGCCGCCATTCCATGCGCCCCAGCCTATAAGGAAAACACCCATCAATATCAGTATGGGTGCAGACCAGTCCTCCAGCCAGCGGATACTCTCGGTGCCTTTCCAGACAAAATATATATTCACCACCCAGAACAAGGCAAAACCCACAAATTTCCCCCATGAAAGCCCAACTTCTCCGGGCTGACCCGTAAGAGCATTCCATATAGCGTAAAGCGCCAGTCCGCCTATCCAGGTCTGAATGCCAAACCAGCCGCAGGCGACGATGGCCCTGACCACCGCAGGAATATGAATACCTTTGGTACCAAACGCAGCCCTTCCCACGACGGGAAAGGGAATGCCGTATTTCACACCTGCATGGCCATTAAGCACCATAGGCACAGTGATGAGGAGGTTGGCAAGGCCAATAATGAAAAGTGCGGCATACCAGCTCACACCCGAACGGATCATGTAGGAAGCCAGCAGGTAGGTGGGAATACAAACTGCCATCCCGACCCAAAGCGCAGCGAGATCCCAGGTTCCCCATGTACGGCGGGATAAGGGTACAGGCGCGAGGTCTTCACTGTAAAGCGGGGAAGAAGACACATCCTCCTGTAGTTCAATAGGTTTGGTGTCCATAAGACAAAATTTCGGTTTTGCTATGGACACCAAAATAGATTTCTTTTTACTCAGAACCAACCCACGTCTTTATTTCACGACAAACCTGCGGGATTCGGTTTTTATACCGTTGCTTAGTCTTACAAAATAATTTCCGGCGGGCCAGAGGGAAGGAGTGAGCTGAATCAGGTTTTCACCTTTGGTACCCTCATAGGTTTGCTGATGCAAGACGGTTCCTCTGATGTCCTGAATGGTAATCCCAACCGGAAGGTCTTCTTTCATATAAAAACTGAGATTAAGTTCGGCACCAGCGGTCAACGGATTAGGATAAACATTAAAAGCTGAAATACCTGCATCAAGCGAAACCTCAACCTTCTGCGAATAACTAAAAGATCCGTCAAGGTCTGTTTGTCTGATACGGTAGGTAGCCTTGCCTGTGAGTGGTTGTGAATCGGTAAAAGAATAATTGGATGTGGTGCTGGCATTACCTGCGCCTTTCACATTGGCGAGAGAGGTGAAACTGATTCCATCGTGTGCGCGTTCGATGGTGAAATAATCGTTATTCATTTCGTAGCCGGTTGCCCAGTTCAGATGCACTTTGTCTCCATCGGGTTTTACTTCGAGGAATAAAAATTCGACGGGAAACTGAAAATCTGTGGCCCCCAGCGTGAAAATATCTCCATCCTCAAGGTTTACTCCTGAAAAAATCAGCCTTTGAGAAGCCAGGTTAAATGCGCCTTCGAGTGGTGGCAGTTCCAGTGTTTTGAAGTTGTCCCCATTTCGTTCGATCAGCAGTCTCAGCGATTCGGGGTTGTCCACCTGCGCAAATGCTGAAACATCAAATTCAATGGTCACTACTCCTACCCTTCCGGTTGCTTCCACTGCCCATGTTCTTTCGAGGCGGCTTTTGATTTCTATACCATCCACATCTTCTGAATTTCCCTGAGAGAGGATCACGCCATTGTGCCCCCAGAAAAGAAATTCATCATCTTCAAGGTCGTTGGGTTTATAGATTCTGACAACTCCGTTTCCTTTGGCATCGGTATGGCTTTCGCCTTCCTTTTGTCCTATGCCGGTAACTTCATAACTATGAGAAATATCGTGCGAATAATAATCTTCAGGGATATTGATGTCGTATTTGGATGAGAGGTAGTTCTGTACGATCATTTCCTGCGCCGGATTCAGCAAATTATTAAATCCGATAAACTCCATAACAGATCCTTTGAAATAACTCCCTGTCGGGCCTACGGCGCCAGCGGCTGAGAGGGTTCGTCCGTTTACACCTCCCAGTCCGATTCCTCCATTGTCGCTATAGATTCGTCCTATGTCGTATGCTTCACCGATAAAATCACCATTCAACCTTCCGCTAATGGTGCGGGAAGGCTGATCAAAGTAAAATGAAGCGATATAGCTTGTGGTAGGTGCTACGGGTGTGGAGATGTATTTATAACCCCAGGGAGCTTTCCCATCATCTTTTGCCAGGTTGTGTCCGCCGAGATACAGATTGCCTCCTTCGATATAAATATTCAGGCCGCGGGTTTCGCTTCCCTGCTCGTAGATAAATTGGCGGGAGGTTACATCGGAACTGGTATTAAAGGCAACGATAAAAGTTTTTTGGGTGTAAGGGCCGCCGGTATTCAGGTCGATATTGCCTGCGATCTGGAAATAATCGTCATTCCCATCGAAAAAAACTACGGGCCTTCCATTGACAATATTGGAATAAAAAGCCGGCATTTGTTTGTTGATAGCAGCGGCGTCATACCCGTTGGAGGAGAAGTCTTTCCACAGGGGAACTTTCTTCCCATCGGCAACACCGGTAATACGGTCGGCGAGATACCACATTTTGAGGTCTGTATCATTTCCGATCCCACCGGGGCCCTGGTTTCCGACTATTCCTGAAGCAGATTCCTGTCGGGTCAGCAAAAATATTCCGGCCAGAATGAGTACAACTACACCCGCAGATGCAGTCATTGTACGGATGGAGGTGGTTGGCTGAAGACTATGTTTAGGGGTATTTCTTCTGTTTCTTTCCATGGGTTTGGGTTAATAATTCCACTATCGAAATTACCAGCCCATCCTCTCATCCTTCGCCACAACCCTCGGCAGAAATTACACATGAAAGAATCTTCACATTATCGAAGACGAATTCAACCCTGATAATACTCATCGGCAATCGCCAGCGCTGCGTCGATTATCGCCAATCCTTCATCTATCTGATTCTCAGTTATACACAGGGGCGGAGCGATAAATATGTAATTCCACCGCACAAAAGTAAACATACCCAGTTCCCTGATTTTGGCGGCCATCCGGTTGGCAGGTTCCATGTGCTGAGGGCCGGAATTCCAGGGCACGAGGGGTTCTTTGGTCTGCCGGTTTTTGACCAGTTCGATTCCTCCCAGCAAACCGGTATTTCTGAAGTCTCCGACAGAAGGATGTTTTGCTTTCATTTCCTCTACTCTTTTTTCGAGGTAAATTCCCATACGGGCTGCATTTTCAATCAAATCTTCCTCCTCATAGACATTCACAACGGC
>JAWKNL010000047.1:0-19030 GCA_041391725.1 Bacteroidia bacterium | reverse complement strand
GCCTTATTTCCTGCCTGGAGAGCTTTTTTACGATGTCGTAGATGAGTGTCATAGGAAAAATGGTCCGTTTTATCCGGAAAAAATAGAAAAAAACGTGTAATCCAAAGTTTTTTTTCTGAATGTATCCTTGATCTTTTGTGAATAGTTTTACAAAATCCCCGTGAAGCCACAGGTAATTCGGTTGCCGGTGCGGAAATAATGCGGGGGAATTTGGAAATGTAAAAGTTGATTGGCTATTTTATCGGTCATTCGCTTGACTACCAGCAAAAAAACAACAGCCTATAGGTCATATGCTACATCGAATCAGTCTTTTTGTATTGTTTCTGGCGATTTTCGGGCAATTATCCTTTGCCCAGGATTTCGGCAAGTTAAAAGGTAAAGTCCTGGATAAAGAAGGACAACCTATCGAATATGCAACGATAGTCGTATTTGACGGCGACCTCGTCAAGTATGGAACCCAGACCATTTCAGATGGTACCTTTAGTATCCAGCCTGTTTCTCCGGGTACTTACCGGGTGGAAGCCCGCTTTCTCCAGGGGAAAAAATCACTGGAAGATGTTACCGTCATCGCAGGTCAGACTCGTGATGTGGTGATTACGTTCCAGGAAGATGTAAACGTTACCCTGGATGCTGTCGAGATTTTCGGTACTCCGGTATTCGAAAAAGATCCGGCCGTAACCACTACCCTCAGCGGGCAGGATGTGATAAACATGGGTACCCGAAACGTCCAGAGTGTGGCAGCCCTCACCGCAGGGGTGTACCAGTCTGATGAAGGCGATTTCAGCGTGAGTATCCGCGGTGCCCGCCCCACTTCTACCGCATATTATATCGATGGGGTAAAAATCAGGGGCCAGACTACCGTGCCCCAAAGCTCTATCGCACAGTTTCAGGTAATCACCGGTGGCACACCGGCCGAATTCGGAGACTTTACCGGTGGTGTTATCAGCATCACCACAGCCAACCCGTCGTCCGATTTTACCGGTGGCATTGAGCTTACTTCCAGCGAATATCTCGACGCTTTCGGGCGCGACCTGGTAGGCCTTTCGCTCAGTGGCCCTATACTTACCCGTAAGCGCGAACTCAATGGAAATACTTTCAAAACCTCCATGCTGGGCTTTTTCCTCAACGGAGAAATTGACTACAACCGCGATCAGGATCCTGCGGCATTGGGTATATATAAACTCAGCGATGAGCTTCTTGCCGATCTTCAGACCAATCCTGTCGTCATTTCAGAAGACGGTCAGTCTTTTCGCAGCCGCGCCAACTATATCCGCGCCGATCAGTTTATCCCCATTAAGGCGAAACAAAATAATGAAAGCCTCCGCATACGCGGCCTGGGCCGTCTCGATTTCCAGCCTGCCGACAATGTGCTGATTAAACTCGGAGGTACTTACGAATTCATCAATACTGACCAGTGGGGCATCGGAAGTATGCTTTTTGCACCTGATCCTCAGGACCAGTTTATGGGCAATAACTATCGCGGGTGGTTCCGTTTCCAGCAGACTTTCTCCGGTGGAGAAAACTCCGCAGTGAAGAACCTGTTCTATTCTATTCAGGCTGACTACTCTATGTACCAGAGAAGATTCCAGAATAGCATCCATCAGGATAGATTTTTTGACTACGGCTACAACGGGAAATATGAATTTGATGTTACTCCTGTTTACGGGTATATCAATGATCCGCAAAGTACCATTTCCTCCAGCCCTTACTGGCAGACCATTGGCTATGCATTTGAAAATCTGACCTTTGATGGTTCCGATTCTAAAAACCCGCTCCTTGCCAATTATAACAACGCGATTTTTAACTATATCGCTGAAAATGGGTCTCCTACCATCAATAACCTCAATGACCTTGCCTTCCGCCAGGGTATTCTCAACGGACAGGGAGCCAGAGGTATTTACTCCATTCTGAGCGGTATCGGTTCCAATCAGGGTGGATATACCAAATACGACTTTGAGCAGTTCCGACTGATGGGACAGGCAACTGCCGAAATCAAAGGTCATAACCTCAAGGCAGGGTTTGAATTTGAACAAAGGGCCGAACGCGCGTATTCCGTTGGCGCACGGGCACTCTGGGGTATCATGCGGCAGTATGCCAACTTCCACCTTCTCAACCTGGAAGACGATCCCGCAAACTACCAGTATGTAACCCGCGATGGCGAATTTCAGGATACAGTGATCGTTCCGCTCCGCTATGCAGCCTCCGATCAATATGAGTTTTCCAAAAAACTCAGAGCCAAACTGGGCCTCCCCATTGATGGTACAGACCTGATCAACACCGATGCATACGGCCCCGATTTTTATTCGCTCGATATGTTTAATGCCGACGAATTGCTGGCCAATGGAACTAATCAGGTGGTAACCTATTATGGCTACGATTATCTGGGCAACCGCACCGCCGCCGTGGATCCGGGTTCATTTTTTACTGATACCCTCAACCGCCCGCTGAATGCTTTTGCACCTACCTATATCTCTGCATTTATTCAGGACAAATTTGAGTTTGAGGATATTATCTTCAACGTCGGTCTCCGTGTTGATCGTTTTGATGCCAACCAGCCGGTATTAAAAGATAATTATTCCCTCTACCCTGTATATACTGCCAGCGAAGTCGCTTCCGGTCAGTTGGGCGTACCGGCATTTACCCTGCCCAATGGCATAGGCTCTGATTATGTGCCCTACGTCAATGACCCTGTCAATTTTTCGGAAGTAATCGGCTACCGCAATGGCGAATCGTGGTTTGATGCAAGCGGCACACCGGTATCTTCGGCTGTCATCGCACAGCGTTCGGGTGGTAAACCGCTTCCGGCAACCAAAAGCAATGAGGTAAGCATCGAATCTTTCGAAGATTATGCACCTCAGACGGTATTTATGCCACGTATCTCTTTCTCCTTCCCGATTTCCGATGTCGCCCTGTTTTTTGCACACTACGATGTGCTGGCACAGCGCCCGGGGCAGCTTCTCGCTACCCAGAGCTCCCTGCTGGCAGGACAGATTTCGCAATATGCATTTCTCGAAAATACACCAACTGCTACGGTTACCAACCCTAACCTGAAGCCCCGGAAGCCCAGCGCCCATTGACTACGAAGCAGGATTTAAGCAGAAAGTAGGCGAAAGAATGGCATTCACTATGTCTGCCTTCTACCGCGAACAACGAAACATGATCCGTTTCCGCCGCTTTGCCAATGCTTATCCTTTCTCTTACGATACCTATGATAACCTCGACTTTGGTACGGTAAAAGGGTTTTCGTTCTCGTATGATATGCGCCGCATGAGCAATGTTCAGCTACGTGCCTCCTATACATTGCAGTTTGCCGATGCTACCGGATCTGACTTTTCCTCTGCACGAAACGTGGTCAACTTCCTCGAAGGGGTAGGTATTTTGCGGGTTCCCCTGCCTATCAATACCGACCAGCGCCACCGTATTACTGGTAGCCTTGATTACCGGTTTATGGGCAAAAACATGGGCCCATCAATCGGTTTTGGTGAAAATAAAGTGTATCCGCTCAAAAACTTTGGCGCCAATATGAACCTCACCCTTGGTTCAGGTACACCTTACACCAAAAATGCTGTGGCGGTTCCTTCCGTTGCATCAGGTATCAATATTGTAAACGTGGTACAGGGTACACCCAACGGCGCCCGTAACCCCTGGCAGTTTCGTATGGACCTCCGGTTTGATAAGAGTTTCTTTATTGGAGGTAAACCGAAGAAGGAAGGTGGTGTAACAAAAGCCTATGACTTTAATGTCTATCTCGCCCTGCTCAATGCGCTGAATACACGGAATATTATCGGTGTCTATCGTTATACCGGTCTGCCCGATGATGATGGATTCCTCGCCAGCGACAGCGGTCAGCAATTGATCGTAACCCAGATAGACCCACAGGCCTATATCGACCAGTACACCCTCCGGGTGTCAAATCCTAGTAACTACTCACTTCCCAGAAGGATACAGCTGGGGGTAATGTTTAATTTCTAGTAAGGAATGCAACCAGTTATAAAAATGAATCATTTCAGGTTTTTTGGGGTTTTATCCCTGATACTTTTGAGCCTAAACAGTCTGTGGGCGGAAGCACCTGTAGGCGTTAAGCGCAAGCAGGCAAGCGGTTTCCGGGTATCCAGTGATTGTTTGCCACCAAGTGCATCTGCACAGCTTGATGTCAATAACGTGCGCGCACTGCTGCACAACGGAGGTGATATGTGGTGGGATCTCGTGGGAGATCCCCGTTATGAAAGTCCCCAAAGGAAGCAACCGCCACTCTATGTTTGCCAGTTCACTCTGGATCGGAGGTCTGGATGAATCAGGTCAGCTTCGCGTCGCGGCACAAACTTACCGCCAGTCAGGTATCGACTTCTGAAGCTGGGCCCTCACCGGTGGTCACGCTTCCGGCGGTACAGCTTCTACCAATCAGGAGACCTGTGAAAAGTACGATGAAATGTTTAAAATCAATAAAACAGAAATCGATGCTTTCCGCGCTGCATATGCCAACAGAGATGTCGAGCCTTTTAACCTCGCCGATTTCCCCAATGTTCAGAACTGGCCTGCCATTGGCAATGAAAACAGTAACCTCGGCGCGGATGCCGACGGCTTTACTCTGGAGGCATTCCGTCCCGATGGAAGCGTGATTTATGCAGCACCTTTCGTAAATGTTGACAGCGATCCCTTTACATACAACCCCGGCAATGGTGACTACCCCAATATTCAGGGTGATCAGGCCATCTGGTGGATTGTCAATGACAAAGGAAACGTACACACCGAAACCGGTGGTCAGCCTATCGGTATTGAAATCCATATGCTGGCGTTTGCCTTTACCACGGCTAACGCGGTCAACGATATGACCTTCTACCTCCAAACGGTTGTCAACCGCGCCGCCCAGCCTCTGGTAAGTACCTTTATGGGGCAGTGGGTGGATTCGGATATCGGCTTTGCATTCAATGATTATGTGGGCTGTGATACCCTCAAAGGACTTGGTTATGGCTATAATGCTACTGCCAACGATGCAGGTGCCAACGGCTATGGGCTCAATCCCCCTGCCTGCGGAGTTGACTTCTTCCAGGGACCGCTCGCCGACCGTGGCGATGGGGTAGATAACGATAAAGATGGAATTGTCGATGAAGACGGTGAGACCATCATTATGTCCAAATTTATCTACTACAACAATGACTTCTCCCTTACCGGAAACCCCGAAGTTGCCCAGCACTTTTACGGTTATCTGACCGGATTCTGGAAAGACGGAACGCCAATTGTTGACAATTATAAAAATGGCACAGGTGAAGGAAACGGATACGGCCCCTCCGATCCGGGCGATCCTACCAACTTTATGTTTAGTGGTGATCCCTGTACCGGCCAGGGCTGGACAGAAGCCAATGCCGACAACCCCACCAATGAAGACAGGAGGTTTCTCCAAAGTGCAGGACCTTTTACCCTTCAGGCAGGTGCCGTCAACGAAATCGTAACAGGAGTTGTCTGGGCCAGAGGATTTTACAATGACCAGTTTGGTTCTGTATGTGAACTGCTGAAAGCAGACGAAATTGCCCAGGCATTGTTTGATGCCAATTTTGAACTGCTCGACGGCCCGGATGCACCCGAACTAACTGTTTCTGAATACGATAAGCAACTTCTCCTCTCGTGGACTTATCCGGAAGCACTTCGTCTGGTCAGAAATAACTACAATGAAAGTTACCGCCAGGATGATCCCGTGCTCGTGGCCCGTGATGAGTCTGACCCGACTTTCGAATTTGAAGGTTATATCGTGTATCAACTCGCAGACGCAACCGTAGGCCCCAACGAACTCAACGATCCTGACAGGGCACGGGTAGTAGCGCAGTGTGATATTCAAAACGGAATCGGAACCATCGTCAACCGCCTGACCCAACAGGTTGAAGGCCTGAGTGAACCGGTTATTACTGATGAAGTAATGGTTCAGGGTAAAGACAACGGTATCTTCCACTCCGTGAAAGTGGATCGAGATCTGTTTGCTCTGAGCGGCGATACCCGACTCAAAAACTATACTACCTATTATTTTGGCGTAATTGCTTACGCTCATAATGAGGTTTCTTCTGACGGCAGAAAATTTGTCCCCGGAAACCGCTTCTTCAAGGTATCTTCGGCCATGCCTCATCTCATTGATTTTGAAAAAACGGGCACAATCATCAACGCCAACTATGGAGATGGAATTGCCGTTACACAGTTGGAAGGCATTGGAAACGGTGGCCATTTTGTGAAACTTGACCCACTGACAGAGCAGGAAATTCTGGTCAACAATGTCGCTTCTCAGATCAAAATTTGCTCCGGGCACAGCTCGATTGAGTAAAGTACTGATCCCAAAAAGGTTACCGGCAATTATTACCGGGTGAAGGTAGTGCGGGATCAGATTGTTGAGACAGTGATTGTGTCTCAGGATACTAATGCAGGTATAACTGTTGTAGATACCGTTAAAGCCGAATGGATCGTAGAAGAAAGTGATAATGCCGCAGGACCATTCAGGCAGATTTATGCAGCCACCTATCGTGTCCGCAACGATGGCTCCGCTCCACGCCCGCTTCCGCTTACAGGCACAGAGCGTGTAATTGAAGATCAGGGATTCTCTGTTAGTGTTAAGGACGTACCGGCTGCGGGTGATACCGTGTCGGCTGAAAGTTCGGGTTTTATTGGCGCTGAGCTTTTATTTGACGACCCTACGCAAAACTGGCTTACCGGTCTTCCCGACAATGATGATTTCTTTGGCGGTATATGGAACTGGGTACAGGGAAGTGCAGACGGACGTGTATTCAAAGACTTCCAGATTTACGACAGAAACGATGTCTATCAAACTATTCTTGGCGGACGTGTGGCTCCTTTCTGTCTTGCCCGTACTTTCAACAACGACCCGCAGGGCGGTGGTACGATCGGCCCATGTCTGCCGATTAACCTTCCCGGAAACAACCGCCAGATGAGCCCTTCCAGGCTGATCAATCTGCCCAACCTGCCCGACGTGGATATCGTAATTACTGCCGATAAGGAAAAATGGTCCCGTTGCGTTGTTATCGAAACCAGCCCCAACTCCGGCCTGGGATCAGGCGCATGGCAGCTCTCGGCCAAGTGGCGTGATAATGTAAACAAAGAAGGCCAGTCAGAAGGCGCCAAAACTCCCACCAACCACGGGATGGGATGGTTTCCCGGATACGCCATCAATGTCAATACCGGTGAAAGGCTGAACATTTTCTTTGGAGAAAGTGAATGGGATCAGCTCAACAGAGGGAATGATATGATCTGGAACCCCACCAGTTCATTCGGAACCAACCTGGAAAGAGTCGGTGGAAGACACTATATCTGGATTACCAATGAGCGTTATGACGGCTGTGATAATATCCGGAAATTCCTTCAGAATGCAAATTATAGAGGTACTGGTGGATTCCCGGATGCCATCTTCTTTGATGAAACCGGCAATAACCTTGCGAGTGCTTACGAAAAAGTTGCATGGGTGAGCGTGCCAATGCTCAACTCAGGGTTTGATATAACCTCGCCTGAAAATATCCCCACGACGGTTCGTATGTCGCTTCGCCAGAATCAACCTTTCCGCTCTCGTCCCGGTTCATCAGAAGTACCTACTTTTGAGTTTAATACTGCAGATTATGCCGTACAAACCAATCAGACAGATGTCGCCAAAGACGCACTGGAGAAAGTACTGGTTGTGCCCAACCCCTACTACGCCTATTCCTCTTACGAAACCGGGCAGTTGGACAACCGCGTGAAAGTTACCAACCTTCCGCAAAAATGCCGGATCAGCATTTTCACAATCAATGGTCTCCTGGTTCGCCAGTTTACCAAAGATTCTGATAATCCCGACCAGGACTGGGATCTTAAAAACCACAGCGGTGTACCTGTCGCCAGCGGGGTTTATATTATCCATGTCGATGCAAATATCGATGGCCAGAATCTGGGAGAAAAAGTAATTAAACTTTTCGCAGTGATGCGCCAGATAGACCTCGATTCTTTCTAGGAATTTTTTCCGGCTGCGGGCGGGCATCCTTCCGCAGCCGGCTAATCTATAAAGGCTTTATTTCCGGATATGAAAAATAAAATACTCCTCATAACAATCTTAATCATCGCATCAGTACCCGTCTTTGCGCAACCTGAGCGTGTAGGACAGGCCGGTGCACAAGAATTGCTGATCAACACCATGCCCCGCAGTTCCGGGCTAAACGGAATCGACATTGCCAGTTCTGATGGAATAGAAAGTTCTATGGTAAACCCCGCCGGCGTCGCCAAAACTACCGGTACAGAGTTGCTGTTTTCTCATGCGCTCTGGCTGGTTGGAACGGATATCCGGGTGAATTCTTTTGGATTCTCGCAAAGTCTGGGGGAGTCAGGAAGTGTGCTGGGGGTTCAGGTGAACTCTTTTAGCCTCGGTGAATTCGTCAGAACTACCGTTGACCAGCCCGATGGCACACTCGGTACATTCAGCCCCACCTATCTGAATCTTGGCCTTACCTATGCCCGTAAATTTACAGACAGAATTCACGTAGGTTTTACGACTCGTATCGTACATGAATCTACTCCGGAAGTGATTGCCAATGGAGTCGCTTTTGATGCCGGAATACAAAACCGCGCAGGGGAAAAAGAAAGGCTTAAACTCGGTATAGCGCTCCGCAATGTAGGACCTAATATGCGTTTTGGCGGTGATGGTCTTGCCGGAAGAGTGCCTATCGAAACCAATAATAAATATACTTCGACTATCAATATTCCTACCGCCAAGTTTGAATTACCTACCAGCCTGAGCATGGGTGGTTCTTACGACCTATTTATGGGCACAAGCAATACAGTCTCAGTTACAGCTGCATTTATTTCAAACTCTTTCTACAACAATCAGGGGGGCCTGGGCCTTTCCTACAAATATAAGGAGTTTGTCATCCTGCGGGGAGCATTCCTGTATGAAAATGGAATATTTGAAGAAATCTACAACGGGCGGTATAATGCGCATACAGGTATTTCTACAGGCGCTACCTTCCAGGTTCCCTTTAAAACGGGCAGATTTGATAACGCCGGAAATGAAGATTTCTCATCTTTTTCTCTGGATATGAGTTATCGCACCTCCAACCCGTTTGGTGGAACTTTTGTATTTGGAGCACGTATAGATATCTGACAACCAACACACAAAATTTTAAATAATTGGGTTGACGTATAGTTAACCCAGTTATTTTTTGTATTTTAATCTTTTCATTAGTCCGGTGAAGTTCTCGCCGGATATTTTCTTGTTTAATTTGTAAGAGTCGCTATGAGTGAAGTAAAGTATTTTACCAAAGAAGGGTATGACAAGCTGATGGCTGAATTAACTGAACTAAAAGGCAAAGGAAGAGCAGAAATAGCCAGGCAGATACAAAAGGCCCGCGAAATGGGGGACCTAAGCGAAAATGCGGAGTATGACGCAGCAAAAGATGCGCAGGGTCTGCTGGAGTTGAAAATTGCCCAACTGGAAACGGTGGTTGCCAATGCCCGTATTCTCGACGAAACTGGTATCGACGCCAATAAGGCTTATATCCTCTCTACCGTAAAGCTCAGAAATCTGAAAAATAAATCGGAAGTTACCTATACACTCGTCTCCGAAGAAGAAGCCAACCTTAAACAGGGCAAAATCTCCATCAAATCTCCCGTTGGAAAGGCTGTGCTTGGTAAAGCCGTGGGAGATGTCATCGAAATAGACGCGCCCGTAGGTAAACTACAATTTGAACTGATGAGCATCAGCCGGGGTTGATTAAGCACCTATATTCATGCCTACCATTTTCTCCCGAATTGTCAGTGGTGAAATTCCCTGCCACAAGATTGCAGAAACCGATGATTTTTTTGCTTTCCTGGATATTCGTCCCCTGAAAAAAGGACATACCCTCGTCATTCCCAAACAGGAAGTAGATTACCTCTTTGACCTTAGGGATGATCTCTACATAGGCCTGCAGATTTTTGCAAGGGAAGTCGCCCGCGCAGTAGAAAAAACCTGCCCGTGTGCGCGTATTGCAGTCGCCGTTGTGGGCCTTGAAGTGCCGCATGCGCATATCCACCTCGTACCGCTTGACGATATTTCCGATCTGAATTTTCAGAACCCCAGGGTGGAAATGTCTTCTGAAGAAATGGCAAAGCTGGCTCAGGATATCCGAGCCAACCTCGCTTGAGGACACTAATTTTTTACCACTCTTTTTACTAGTACTTTCTCCCCCTGCTGAATCCTCAGCAGGTACATGCCAGATGCTAAATTTCGGGTAGAAAGCATTTTATTGTATCTCCCTGCTGCACCCTCAACAGATTCCCTGTAAAACACCCTCCCGGTCAGGTCAATCAGTGAAATGTTTATCGTTCCGCTGTATTCGGTCTGGTAATCCAGGGTCAACATTTCACCAAATGGATTGGGAATCACGCCCAGCAACTCCAGTCCGTCGGCTTTCCTTACGATTTCAATTACCCGGGAATAAAAATAATTCCCATTGACATCTACTGCTTTCAGACGGTAATAACTGGTTCCGGTTTCAACATAAGCGTCCGTAAACTGATAGTCTGCCAGACCATCTCCCGTTCCTTTTGCACTTTCTTTTCCAATCGGGTAATAGTCGCGGTTATTGGTGCTTTTTCTACCTCAAAATAACTATGACCTGTTTCGTTGAAGGTTTCCAGACCAGGTTATTCGTGCTTCCTTCATTATATCCTTCAAACCGCAGAATTTCAACGGGCAGGATCGGATTTATCGGACTTCGGGTAATCAGAATGTTGACATCACACTGAGAACCCCTTGTGCCATCCAGTACCAATGTATATACTGTACCTGTATTGAGGCTCAGCGGGCCAAACGAAGCATCAGCTGAAGGCATGCCGCCAGCAACATTAAAATTTCCACAGGTGACTCTGGTTGCCACGTCGGCATTACTGCAATTGATATTCTGCAAAAGGATAGCCATCATATTGTTTGGACCATGAGCGCAGTAATTTTCACTACCAAAGTGGATATACCAGTCGGTAGAAGAAACAGGGACAGTAAAATTGTAATAGGTGGTGTTTTCGAGAAATGGCTGACACTGATTGGGCCCAGGGAAACTGCCATTATCTCCGATATTGCCATTGTAGTAGCAGGTTAATACGAGATTTGCACCGTAGTGGTCTTCGGTCGGGGTAGAAGGAGAACCGCCGCCGCAAAGGTTTTGCAGTCTCTGCTTGGTTGCATAACGGGTAGTGGCAGACATGGCATCGACCCAGTTCCCTGTTGTGGGATTAGTTGCTGCATTGGGATCAAGTCCGTTTCCCGATGTTAGGGTAATTGCATTTGTACAGCGGTCATTGGCAGGAGGAGGGTTTGTGCCGTTAAACTGCGGCAATACTGAAACGCTCCCACCTGATCCGCTCGTTCGTTCTACCAATACAAAAAAATGCCCCGATCCGTCCATTCCAGGATGACTCAGCGCAACAGGAACTCCCGCTGTTACGGCCTGGCTGCAATAAACAGTATATTGGGTATAGCCGGGCTTGGTGGTGAATGCAGTAGAACTCCATTCGCAGGGATCTCCGCTCGCATCAATAGACTCGGAGTAAAGAATGGACATGTTTACTGTACCAGTAAACCCTACTGTGACCCAGAAAGTCATATTATATTGCGCAGCACTCGTACCTCCCGGAATAAACTCAAACCAGGCATCCCCGCCGCAACTGGGACAAAGATTCTGTGAAGAAGGGTTGTAATCACAACCCCCGTCGAAAGTAGTCGCGCTGGTTACACCCGTAGTGAGAGTTATGGCCGAATAGCAATTGTTGGCGTAAATCTGAGAAACAGAAGTGCAAACCGTGCACATCAATGCCAGTGCACGCACATACAGAAGTAAGGTTCTTTTCATTATCTGGTGTCTGTTTGTTTTACTTCTTAATCCTGTTGGGATTATTTTCTATAAAAGACGCCCAATCTTTGTAGTTAGTATTTTTTTCCGAAAAATTTCCCTGAAAAAAGTGACAAACGGCCACAGCAAGGCCATCGGTTGCATCCATATAACTGGTTGTGATCTCCCTGCCCAACAGGTGTTCCAGCATTTTGGCTACCTGTTCTTTGCTGGCAGAACCATTGCCCGTAACCGACATCTTCACCTTTTTGGGGGCATATTCGAAAATGGGAAGATCGTGCACCAGTCCTGCTGCCATAGCCACTCCCTGCGCACGGCCAAGCTTGAGCATGGACTGTACGTTTTTTCCATGGAAAGGTGCTTCCAGGGCCAACTCCTTAGGACCAAAATCCTGAATCAGGCTGCTGACCCGTAAAAAAATTTTTTTCAGCTTTTCTGGATGAGAAATCTGCTGGCTGCCGAGCTTGATTACTCCGCAGGCGAGAAGCTCCATTTTCTTTCCCTTGCAACTGATAATTCCATACCCGGTGATTGTTGTACCCGGGTCGATGCCCATTATGATTCTGTCTGCCACTGTGCGATTTTGTTTGGGTGAAAGATAATCAATTAAATGCTTTTTATTCCCCTTGCGATGACTTTACCTTTGTGCCAATGTTATTTGTGCGCACTTTTGCCCTAAAGCTATATCACTCGCTCTTACAACGTCCTCAGCCTGAAAGCATTGGCATCAGGCCGGGATGGGTCATCAAAGCTCTGGTGACCGTGGCCGTTTTTTCATGGGTATTTTTCCGACTTTTCAAAGAAGGTGTGTCAATTTCTTCTTATGTGACCCAAATTGGCACCGGAGGGTTGCCCGAGGTATTGCTCGCTTTCGCCGGAATGCCGCTAAATCTCGGCCTGGAATCGTTGAAATGGAAGTTTATGATCCATCGTGCCGGTGGAAATCTTTCTTTTTTACAAGCATGGAAAGGGGTGTTTGCAGGTCTTTCTACCGGGATTTTTACCCCCAACCGTATCGGAGAATACGCAGGAAGGATTGCCTTTCTGCCTCCGGAATTGCGCTTACATGGCGCGGTATTTTTGTTTGCCGACCGGATTTGCCAGATGATTATTACTGTCTGGATGGGAACACTTGCGATGGAGTATTTTCGAATCTTCCATGTAGTGCTTATATCTGAGAAATGGGATTTGCCCTGGCCAGCAATCAGTGCCGGCCTGTGGAGCATTTCTCTCCTGCTTCCGGTCGCCGTGCTGTTGATGGCCGTTATTTCCCGGAAACTGAACTTACACAAATTCAGATTTGCCACAGTACAGAAACTGATTTCAGCCCTGGCTTCCCTTCGTCCGGGTATTATTATGCCCGTGCTTGGTCTTGGATTGTTTCGATATCTGGTTTTCTCCCTTCAGTATTTTTCTCTGGCCATAGCTTTTGGATATCAGGGAGAAACGGTTTTGCTGCTGGCTATGATCTGGATGGTTTTTCTTGTGAAATCAGTTATCCCCTCGGTCACACTCACCGAACTGGGGATCAGAGAGTCGGTTGCACTTGCTGTAATGGGGGTATTCGGTGTGCCTGCCCATATCGCATTCTCTGCAACGTTTGTGCTTTATGTAGTGAATATTATTGTACCTTCTCTCTCCGGTCTGTATTATGTGTACCGGCTGAAAATATAGTCTGTTTATATGCTTCTGTTGGCTGGAATTACCGGTTTCTGTCTTTTGATTTATGCAGGATTTATCCTTCGGAATGCCTGGTATTTTGCCATTATCCCATACGCTTCGGTTTTATCTGAAAAAAATCTTCCCTCAGTGTCTGTGATTGTGCCTGCAAGAAATGAAGCTGCCAATATTGAATCCTGCTTGTATTCCATCCTTGAGCAAGAATATCCTGACCACTTATTTGAAGTTATCCTGGTTGATGATCATTCTTCGGATGCCACGGTTTCTATTGCCCAAAATATTGCTTCCCGATACCCCAACCTGAAGGTAATTTCGATTGGAGACGAAAATACTAATTCATACAAAAAAGCAGCCCTTACTGCGGGAATTGCACTTGCCCGGGGTGAAATTGTCGTTCAAACCGATGGAGACTGCTACATGGGTAAAAAATGGCTGATTTCTATAGTTTCTTTTTTTGAAGACCACACCGCGATGGTATCGGGGCCTGTAAAAATAGATTATCGGGAGAATTTGCTGGAAAGGTTTCAGGCGTTTGAGTCGCTGGGGCTTGTTGCCATCGGTGCCGGAAGTATCGCCGCAGGTAAACCCAATATGTGCAATGGCGCAAATCTCGCCTACAGAAAATCTGCTTTTTTTGAAGTCGGAGGGTTTGGTGGAATTGATGCCGTGGCTTCCGGTGATGATGAATTGCTGATGCAGAAGTTTGTGATGGCCGGAGACTATAATATCCGCTTTGCCAAAAGCAGGGAGGCTGTGGTAAGTACCCGCGCACTGAGTAGCTGGAAGTCGCTGAAAGCCCAGCGCCTTCGCTGGGTGAGTAAGGCGAGATATTATAAAAACCGAAGGGTAAATTACATTCAGATGGTCGCTTATTTGGGATTTCTTTTTTTTCCGCTGGCAGGTATTTTGAGTTTTTTTGATCAGGAATGGCTGCTCCTTTTGTCCGGACTCTTTGGGGTAAAATTGGTGGCAGACCTCGCAATTATGTATCAGTCAGCCAAATTTTTTCATAAATTGCGGCTCTTACCCTGGATTCTGCCTATGCAATTGATTTATATCCCCTATGTTTTGTGGGTCGGACTGGCAGGGAATATGGTTAAGACTTATAACTGGAAAGGAAGAACTGTGCGATGAATGAAGAATTAAACGATATACAGTTTCAGATTCTTGATGCTGTTTATTTTGTCGAATCATTTGAGAATGTACTCGAAGAGTCCGGCGCTCCCGCACCTGTAGTAGTTGACGAAATCCGAACCCTGATTGACCGGGGTTGGTTGCAGGTGATGGTCTTTGACGAGGCAAAAGGAGACTATGTAAGAACCTCGATTTTTGATACAGACCATCTGGAAGAATATCATTTCCTCGCCACAAGGGCAGGACTTCTGAAGCATAACGGCCATTAACCCACCCCAATCCTATGTCAACGCCCAGTCAAATCGCCTGGAAAAAATTTCGTACCAATGTCCCGGCGATAGTGGGGAGTGTTTATTTTCTTTTAGTTGTAATTGTTTCCCTCACTGGTTACCTCCTTTCACCGGACAATACTGCGCACGCAAATTTGCAAATCCTCGAACTTGCCAAAAAACCACCGGGGACCGACGTTTGGATTTTAAAATTACCGCTAAAGGATAATACCGCAAGTGCTGACAACGCATGGTGGGTGTTTACAGGGAAAAAACAAAACTTTCAGGCTGTTCCGCTCGCAGATACTGTCTCTGTAGGCATCCTGGGCGACCGGCTCATGTATAAAAGACTCACCGGAGAAGAAGACCGGATTCCACTTTCTGTATTTGGGCTTTCAACATCTGGTTTTCATAAGGCCCGGTTTCTGGAGGAACATACATTTCACCGTTCGTTTTTGCTGGGTACTGATACTTATGGAAGAGACTTGCTCAGCCGCATGATTCTTGGCGGTAGAGTAAGCCTTGCCATTGGGATCATGGCCGTAATTATCAGTCTGATCGTCGGCGTAATTTTGGGCACGCTTTCGGGTTATTTTGGTGGCTGGACAGACAGTGTGATTATGTGGCTGGTGTCGGTAATGTGGTCTGTCCCGACACTTTTGCTGGCCCTGGCGATCAGTTTTGTGTTGGGCAAGGGTTTCTGGCAGTTGTTTGTGGCGATTGGCATCTCAATATGGGTAGAAGTGGCACGAATGGTAAGGGGGCAGATTCTCAGTGTCAGAGAAATGCAGTTTGCAGAAGCGGCCCGAGCATTGGGTTTCAGGGATCTGCGGATAATGGCCCGCCATATTTTCCCGAATGTACTCAGTCCGATAATTGTGGTAGCAGTAGCTAACTTTGGATCCGCAGTGCTGATTGAGTCGGGCTTAAGCTTTTTGGGTATAGGGGTGGAAGTGCCCGTTCCTACATGGGGTAGAATGATATATGAGGGATATACGTATATTGTCTTCGAAAACGGAAAATGGCTGGCATTTTTTCCCGGCCTGGCGCTGATCCTGCTGGTCGTTTCTATTAATCTGATAGGAATAGGTCTGCGAGACGCGCTGGATGTCAAGTTATAAAACCATCGAAAGCAAATTTTGCAACATATGAGAAATGCATATGATACTACCGATTCCCAGAAACTTCTTCAACTTAAAAGGCTGGAAGCTGCGGCTTTGCTCGATGTGTTGCGCTCAATTAATCATCATGAACTGAACATACAGCAACTTTGCACCATTGCCAGAAATATTCTGCGCGCTCAGTTGGGCGTCCGGAAAATGAGTTTTTTTTACGAAATCAGCAATCAGTGGAAAGAAGGTATGCGCCTGGGGTTTTCTCCGTTTTCGGAAGAAACCGCCGGAGAAATGATTCAGTTGAAAAAAACAACTCAGATTAAGGAGAAACAACACCCTGAATTGCATCGCTCGGGAATAGAATATGTGATCCCCGTTGTAAACCGAGGAATGGCTAAAGCTTACTTTTGTGTGGCAGAATTTGCCGATTCTGAAATGGAAACACAAAATGACCTGATCTTTATTGAGACACTGGGAAATATCCTCTCCGTAGCGATTACCAACAAGCAGTTGTTTCAGGAAAAAATACAGCAGGAATTCCTCCGGAAAGAACTGGAGGTGGCCGAGACAATTCAAAAACAATTGTTGATTTCAGACTTTTCGAGATTTCGCGAAATCGATGTTTTTGGCATGAATATCGCGCATCACGGGGTAAGTGGAGATTTCTTTGATGTAATTAAAAAAGGCAGAGGAACCACGCTGGTTTGTATTGCCGATGTCGCCGGCAAAGGGATTGGTGCAGCTCTTTTGATGTCCAATCTCCAGGCAAATCTGCGTTCACTCTCTGCTCAATATGATGACCTACGGAGCATTATCCGTGATCTGAATAAAATTTTGTATGATATTACCACAGGAGAGAAGTTTGTTACCCTGTTTATTGCCAAAATTGATACTGAAAACCAAATAATCACTTATATCAATGCCGGACACAACTACCCGGTATTTATCAGTGGCGAAAGTGAGACAAGACTGGAAAGTGGTTGCACTATTCTGGGCATTATCCCCGTTCTGGATGTAAATGAAACAGAATTAACCTTTTCATCAGGAGACATTCTCTTCACTTTTACAGACGGACTGGTAGAGCAGACAAATGAGGAGGGAGAAATGTTTGGGAGCGAAAGACTGGTAAAAAAGCTGAAAGAATTAAAGCATATTACCGCTAAAGAAACAGTCGAAATCATGCAGGGCGAGTTGACTGCCTTTGCCGGGGGGACAGATGCTACAGATGACATTACTATGCTGAGTGTTAAATTTTTATAAGATTCGTAAAATAATATTTTTTCAATAGTGCTTAATTAGCGGAAGATTTCCTTCTCCATAAATCGTAAATCTTTGAATTACAATGAAGCAATTTAGTGTTGACTTTCTCGCACAATTAGATGGGAATGCGCAGATGCTAGCCGATCGCCTGCAAAAAAAACAAGCCCTGATCGGCGTTGTCGGGCTCGGTTATGTAGGAATGCCCATTGCTCTGGAATTTTGTAAAAAAGGCTTTTCCTGTATCGGGGTAGATGTTTCCTCCTGGAAGGTAGAATCGCTCAACCGTGGACAGAACTTTATTGAAGATTTGAACGATGCCGAAGTGGCTGATGTCGTTGAGCGTGGCCTTTTCCGTGCATCTACAAGCTATGAAGACCTGGCAGATGCGGATGTAATATACATTGCCGTACCGACACCTTTTAATGCAAACAAAGACCCTGATCTCGCTTATATCCTGAGCGCGGGCGAAGGTATCAGGGAAATCCTTCGTCCCGGACAACTTATCATCCTTAAAAGTACCACTTTCCCCGGGACTACTGAGAATTATCTCATCCCAATTCTCAACCAGAGCGGATACCACGCAGGCAAAGATTATTATATTGCTTTCAGCCCCGAACGTGTGGATCCGGGCAACAAGGTCTTCCATACCGGAAATACCCCGATTGTGGTCGGCGGAATTGATGAAACCAGTACACTGCTTGCATCTGCGACCAATAGCCAGATTATCGAAAAGGTCTATATGGTCAATAATCCGAAAGTAGCTGAACTCGAAAAACTCCTTGAGAACATTTTCAGGAGCGTGAATATTGCCCTTGTCAATGAACTTGCGCTGTTGTGTGAGCGGATGGGCGGAATTAATGTCTGGGAAGTTGTAGAAGCTGCCAGCACAAAACCCTTCGGATATCTCAAGTTTTTACCTGGTCCAGGGGTAGGAGGGCACTGTATTCCTATCGATCCCTATTACCTTTCCTGGCTTGCAAGAGAATATGACTTCGAAACCAAGTTTATTACCCTCGCAGCCAATGTGAATGAAAGCATGCCTTATCATGTGTGCAATCTCGTGATCAGAGAAGTAGCCCGGCAGCCGATTGTACTGGAAGAAGCACGCATCCTCATCCTGGGAGCATCCTTCAAAAAGAATGTAAAGGATCTCCGCCATTCACCTTCCGAAGCAATCATTCACCGGCTTATGGAAGAAGGAATCCGCAATATTGATTACAGTGATCCCTGGGCACCTGAGTACGAAGCTGTAGGAAGGGTATTTTATTCGGTTGATCTCACTTCGGAAAACATTGCTTCTTATCATTGTGTGATCCTAGTTACCGATCACGATGATTTTGATATACCCTTTGTTGTGAAGCATGCAAGGCATGTTGTGGATACTCGCAATATGGCCGCAGCCATTAAAGAAGGCCGCGAAAAAATCACACTGCTGGGATCAACCGTTGCCCGCAAAAAGTTTGAAATGCAACACTAAAAAATTGTAGTTGCCTAACTCGTTGTACCGGAGGGGTTTGGGAAAAAATTTTTCCGAACCCCTCATTTTTATTTCAGCTTTTCTTGCGCTGTTTTGGTTTTTTACCTACCTTTGAATCCCTTTCTTTAAAAGACACAAATAAAGAAAGCAGTTCTAAAAAAAAGTAAAAATTTTCACCTCAGAATTTGGAGATGTAAAAAACTCCTCTTACCTCGCCGAGGCTTTTTTGAGGAGGTAAGAAAATCGGGGGAT
>JAWKNL010000046.1:0-29968 GCA_041391725.1 Bacteroidia bacterium | reverse complement strand
TGCTGGGTAGGACTCGACGACGCCCGCCTCGACAACGGCTGCCTGCATTATGTACCCGGAAGCCATCGCTGGGGACTGCTCGACAAACCCGACCTCGCGGGCAATATGGACGGACTGATGGAATATCTCACCGAAGAACAAAAGTCTCAGTTCTCCACTGTTGCGATCGAAATGGAAAAAGGTCATGGCACATTTCACCATCCCCTGCTGGTTCACGGTTCCTATGAAAACCGTTCGCCCCGGTCAAGGAAAGCATTTGTGTTAAATGTTTTTGCCGATGGAGTGAGATCCGATACCAATGACCCGGTGCTGGAAGGCGTACCGGCCATAACCAAAGGCAAAAAGATGGAAGGGCAGTTTTTTCCGCTGTTGTATAAATAAACAGGTCGTGCAGTTTGCGACCTGCAAACTACCCTTGATAACTGAAACTTTCCCTGGCTGTGAATAATTCGGCCGGGTAAGGACTAGTGTTTATAAAACGGGAAAAACATTTGCCAGGTAACAGTTGCAGAATCGGGGGTTTTTAGGATTTTTCAAATCATTCGAAAAATATATCATCCGAAACTTGTTTTTTTTTTGATGAAGCATATTGCGATTGAGTCTTGAAAGGCTGATTACTTTTCAACACTCCGGCAAAGAACCCATAAAAACCCAATCCCTATGAAAATACTAATACGTTTTTATCTTTTTGCCATAGGCTTACTTCTTCCTGATTATTTACTTTCTCAAAAACTGGTCAACCTTGACTGGCAGTACACAACAGGCAACCTCTCTCCGCTTATTCAGTGGAATTCTTCTACAATAGCGCCAAATGGTGACCTGATCAGTGTTGCCAATACTTTCCATCCGGGGCAGGACATCAACGTTCTTATCACACGATTTGACGAGGAAGGTACTCAGCTATGGCAAAGAGAGTATAACCATAGCGGTAGCTCCATAGACTATGGTGCAGACGTAATCGTAGATGCCAGTGGTTATATTTACATTTGTGGAGCAACAAAAGCTTCCCAAACTACTACTAGCGACTATTTGATTTTAAGATATACGGCCAATGGAGATTTGGATTGGAGCGATACGTATGATGGGAGCGCATCGGCAGATGATTATGCAGGTAGTTTGACGCTGGATGAATTTGGCGATTTGTATATCACCGGGGCGAGTCAGGGGACAGGCACGGGATATGACTTTGTTACCCTAAAATATGAGACCGGTGGAGCGATTATTTGGGATCGGCGTTATGACCGCAATGGATACGACGATATTGCGGTAAAAATTTTGTACAATCCTGATTTGGGGATTGACATAACCGGAGGAAGTGGCCAAAGCGCAATCAATTAGGATTATATAAATCTCAGGTATGATATTAACGGAAATCAACTTTCTGAAGGCATCGTTACCGGGCAGGGTTTTGGGTTTGACAAACCGGTTGATATGGTTCAGGACGCCGACGGCAATGTCTATATTACCGGAGCATCGTCTCAAAACGGCACAGATTACGATATTACCACCGTGAAGCTGGATACCAATAATCAGGTTGCCTGGCAACAATCTTATGGCTACCCGGGAGTTGAAGACCGTGCAACCTGTATAGACATAGATGATCTGGGTAATCTGTATGTGGGAGGGTTTGTGGGAACCGGAACGGGAAATCGCAGCGTGTTACTTCAATATTCTTCATCGGGAAATCTGAACTGGAACTCAGAAACCCCTGTGAACGATCAGAGTCTGACCGCTATAGCTGACCTGAAAGTAAATGATGCCGGAGAAATTGTTTATTTAACAGAGCGAGAAAAAAACAATGAATATTTCTGGTATGTTAGTGGAATAAATTCTTCCGGCCAAACGATATGGGGACTGGAGCATGAGGTTATTCCTACCTTAAATCCTCATCCCAAGCAAGTGAATATACTTCCCAATGGTGATGTGTATGTTCATGCCGTATCAGAAGAAAATGGACAGGATAGAATTCAGGTGCTTAAAGCTACATTAAAAGATCGGCCTTTGAGTTTCAGATATAATGCTCAAAATGATCCTTATCAGATAAAAGGAGAGTTAATTATCCGATTTGCTCCAGAGGTAGTAGATACCAGCTTTGTAGATGATAAAGGCTTAACTTATGGAGATGTATCTTCTGTTATTAATGATCTGGATTTGATCGATGAGTTAGATGAAATCTTTGAAGCAGGAGGCACTTTTAAAGATTGGACATTGATTAAAATGCATCCGCATCTAACCTCCCAAACAACAACAGGAATTTCTCGTTTAGGGCATAGTTTTGAAATACCCACTTTATGGTCAGAAATGATTCTCATGATTCCTGAACCTGCGATTGAATCAGTGAATGATGAATGGGATGCAGGAGAACAAATTTCTACCTTACCCAAAGATAAAATCATTTATGCCTGTGCCGATATTTTAGGGAAATTGCAGAGTAATGATCCCGAATTCCCTGAACAAAGATCCCTTCAATCAACAGACTTTACCAATGGACATATCCATGTAGATGATGCATGGAGTTTCATGCAAATGGCAGGTAGTTCCAATGTTGTAGTAGGTGTCATGGATGAAGGAATTCACACTGATCACGTGGATTTGGGAGCCGGAAGTAGTTTTGGAGGTATAAATGGCTCAGTTGTAGATGGTGGATTTGATTTTCGGAATTCGGCTAACCCAAGTCCGGTTACTGCTACTACTACTCTTAGCCTTGATCATGGGACAAAAGTTGCAGGAGTCATTGCAGCCATTCGGGACAATCAAAAAGGGATTGCAGGAATTGCAGGTGGAATAACAGACGAAAATGGAACACCTTTAGGAGGAGTACATTTATATTCTATGATCCTTCCCTTTGATTGCTGCCCACCTGATAATATGACCAAGACAAGTAGAGTGAAAAGTGCCCTTGTTTTATCAGCAACAGGTGGCCCGGCAAATTCCCCCTTATTTGATATTATGAATAATAGTTGGGTCTTTTCTGAGGAAGAATTAGGAACTTTTGATCCACTTACCGAAGCAATGATTCAAACATTGAGAGACGGTATGCGGATTGTATATCAGGCTGAGATTATAGTGGTAAACAGTCGAGGCAATAATAATACTTCATTATTTGACGGAGATGAAGAGGTCTATCCTGCCACCTTTCACGACGATTGGGGAATTAGTGTTGGAGGGGCAACGGAAAATGGGCAGAGATATAGTAGTTTAGTAAGTACGAATGGATCTGTTAATGCTACCTTTGCACAATCCTATTATGCCAAGGAAATGGATATCTTAGCTCCTTGCGTTCGTTATGTAGAAGACTATCCCGTTCCAGGTGTGAATACAAATATGATTATTACAACGGTAAAACCAACAGCTCCCAACTATGATGATACAGGATATTTTGGAGCAACTTCTGCTGCTGCCGCCCATGCTACTGGGGTAGTGGCTTTACTTCAAAGCTATACCCAAACAGATCTTGCCCCTGAGGATGGTGAGCATTTATTGGAATATGGTGCAGATGATGGAAATTACTCTACACTTCCTCCAAATCCTACTCAAATAGCTTTTCCTGGTTACGATGATGAATCCGGCTGGGGAATGCTCAATGCATTGGAGTCAGTTAAATGCTTAGAGCCAGGCTTTAGCGGTGTTTTTCACTTCCAATCTCAACCAGCAATTGGAAGCGAGCAACAGATAGCAAGTAATGCAAATATTTATTTAAATTATGACTATGAGATACCAAGTAGTGGTACGATTATTCCAGAGGGACAATATAGCGGGGTAAAGGTATATCGTTATACCAAGAATAAATCCCATGGATTTAATGCAAGTTCTTATCTCTATACGGTGGATGCAGAAAGACCTGGTTATTGGGTTCGTAATAGCTCTTCCAACCTTTGGGGATACAACCCTCCTTCTGGATCTTCATCACTGGTTATTCCTGAGGCAAACGTAAATATTACGCAGGCAACGATTATAGATGCTACTTTGGAAGGATTTTATTATGAGTTGAATTTTAATAATCAAACTTACATTATCCCTGAAGGAGCCAATACCAATCCTAAATTTGCCTGGTCATTACTGGTTCGAAATGATCTGGGATTAGTTTCCAATGAAAAAGAGCTAAATAATCCTTTACAGTTTCAAACGTATCCCAATCCTACGCAAGATCATATATTTGCTACTTTTTCCTTACCTTCATCACAATATGTTCAACTATCGCTTGTTTCCATTCAGGGACAAAATATCTGGCAAAAGGAAGGGAAATATATGGAAGGGGAGCATAGCCTTAACATTGACATTTCTGCCCTTGCAAAAGGTATGTATTTAATCAGCCTTCAAACCGAAGAGTACCTTATTACCCAACGCATCATTAAAAACTAACCTGAAATGAATCAGTATCACCCTACATACAGAATCCTTTTCGCTTCGATGTTAATTCTTCTGTTTGCTTGTAAAACTGAGCCTGTAGTTCCTCCTCCCAATCCTGTAAAGGTTCCAAACATATCACTGGAAAATCCCTTATTCGTGGCTGAAGATTCTTGCCGGCCGATCCCTCTTCCCCCCACAGGAGGTCTTGGTGAGTATAATGAGTTCCCTAACCCTTATCTTACTAAAACAGTCAGCTATAATCCCGAAAACCCTTGTGAGTATCTGGCTCGGATTACTGCAACGGATACTCTGGACCAGTTTTATATGCTAGTAGATATATGCGAAGGAACGGCTATCATCCATGATATTTTTTCCATCGGTGCGAATGCCTTCCCTGTTTGGGGACCCCATGAGTGGTTTTTATTTGCTCGTCAAAATGAAATCTGGAAAATCAAATCTAATGGAGATAGTCTTCAACTTGTCATTCCTAAGTATGGAACAAAACATTATTATAACATTTACTGGGATCCAACGGATGAGAATTATTTCTTTTTTAATCAGGAATCAACTTCCTTTCGAGCAGATATTTGGGGAAATCATTTAGACACATTAGATAGTGATTTCATTTGGCCAGGCCCTGATAACAAAACACTAGGCTCCGTAAAGGGCGAAAGTATTGGTTATTATGATCTGATAAGTGGTGAATATGTCTCTGTAAGCAATAAATATGATCGGGAATTTGGAGGAGCCTGGCTTCCCGATGGAGCGCATTTTATCTGGCTGGTGATGGAAAATGCGGGTTCTTATCCCATTTCCTTAGTAGAGTTTAATATCTCTACAAAAGAAGAAAGAGTGATCAAGGAGTGGTCTTGTTATAATCGTACTTATTCAAACCCAAAGGTCACCCAAGATGGGAAATGGGTATATATGCATCTTCAATATGCAGAATCTCTGGGAGGAAGAGATCTGTTTGCAGATTGGTTTACTGCATTTGTCAATATCGAAACGGGAGAAGAGTACTGGGGGGCATTTGAGCCGAAATGAATTCTCCTGTTATGGCGACATTCTTCAGCTATTTAGACTAAAAAAGCCATTCCAAAGAAGTTGCAAATCTCATCCTTTTTTTTTCGGTTATCACTTCTTTGGCTTCTATATGTTACTTATTCTGTGGAGTTTTAATTTTTTATGTCCACATTAGCTATTTGCTTACCCACAGATCCTTCATCATGCTCCCAGCCAAAGCCATCATCGCTCATCCCGACAGATCATTTTCCCTCGAAGATATAACCGTAGCCCCACCGCAGGGCGATGAGGTCGTGGTCGAAATGCGGGCCGCCGGAATCTGCCATACCGATTACGATTCTCTCCGCTGGGGAAAACACCTCATCATCGGCCATGAAGGTGCAGGGGTTGTCCTCGAAACGGGCCCACTTGTAACCTCCGTCAGACCCGGCGATGCCGTCATCCTCAACTGGGCAGTGCCCTGCGGGCGGTGTTTTCAGTGCCAGGAAGGCAACCAGCACATTTGTGAAAACCAGTCGCCTGTGGTTGCCGGCAACAACGGTTTCAACGCCGGGCATCCTCCATTGGAAAGAACGACCTGGAAGGGCCAGCCTGTGGAAAGATCGTTTAACCTCGGTACGTTGTCAACCATTACGCTGGTTCGTGAAGCTGCGGTGGTCAAAATGGAGGTGGAAATACCTTTTTCCTCCGCAGCGATTGTGAGTTGTGGCGTGATGACGGGGTTTGGTTCTGCGGTGAATACGGCAAGAGTGAAAGCCGGGAGCTCGGTGGTCGTGCTGGGCGCCGGAGGCGTGGGGCTGAATGTGATTCAGGGAGCGCGGATATCAGGCGCTGGAAAAATTATCGTCGTGGACGTCAGCGGGAAGCTGGAAATGTCGAAAAAATTTGAACAACCCATACACTTCTCGCGAACGGGCCGACAAGGGCTGCTGTGCTGCCAAAACTGTCAAATCCATGACCGACGGAAGAGGTGCGGATTATTGTTTGGAAGTGTGCGGCTGTTCCTGATCTGGGCGCGGCGCCCCGCTGGCGATGGTGCGCAATGGTGGCATGGCTGTACAGGTAAGCGGGATCGAGCAGGAAGTGTATTTAATATGGAGTTGTTTGAGTGGGATAAAATTTACGTCAATCCCCTCTACGGCAAGTGCCGCCCGCAGATAGATTTTTACATTCTGATGAATCTGTACAAAAAAGGCGATCTGATGCTTGACGAAATGGTTACCCAAACCTATACACTTGACCAGATGCAGCAGGCTTTTGACGATCTGATTGCCGGAAAAAATGCAAAAGGGGTTGTGGTGATGAGGTAGAAGTCAGAAGTCAGAAGTCAGAAGTCAGAAGTCAGAAGTCAGATTTTAGAAGTTGATGGAGGGCGCACTTCTCACTTCTCACTTCTCACTTCTCACTTCTCTGGTCTGATCTCTGACTTATTAAATTGGCCTTTTGACTTAAAGGATAAAATCAACATGTCAAAACCTTTATTTCACACTTTATCTTTTTCCGACCCGGCCCATGAGCCTGAGGGGTTGCGGTTTGTAACGGTAAAATCTGCTGCTCTGGGACATCGGGCGGATGTGTGCGTATTTGTGCCGCAGGGGCATACGGGGGAAAACCTACCGGTGGTTGTGTTGCTGCACGGCGTATATGGCAGCCACTGGGGATGGGCGATGAAGGGTGGGGTACACCGCACGGCGCAGCGGATGATCGATGCAGGTGAAATTCCTCCCATGGTTTTGGCTATGCCATCAGACGGGCTTTGGGGCGACGGTAGTGCCTATTTACCCAAAGGCAAAGCCAACTATGAAAGGTGGATAGCCGAGGAAGTGCCTGCCCTGATGACCGGGGAGTTTCCGCAGGTTTCGGAAAAGTCTCCCTTTTATATCGCCGGGCTTTCTATGGGAGGATTCGGGGCATTGCGGATTGGGGTGAAATATCACCGTCGGTTTCGGGCCGCTTCGGGGCATTCGTCGATCACGGAATTGGAGCAAATGAAGCAGTTTGTGGAAGAGCCGTTTGAGCAGCATATTACATCTGTCCCCACCGACCACAGTGTGCTTTCCACTATCCTGAAAAATCGAAAAAATCTGATACCTGTACGGTTTGATTGTGGTACTGACGATTTACTGCTGGAAGCCAACCGGAGTTTGCATGCTGCTTTGGAAAAAGAAAATATTCCTCACCAATATAAAGAATATCCCGGCGGACATACCTGGGACTATTGGGCAGAACATATAGCTGAGACGCTGCGGTTTTTTGGGGAAGATTAAATAGAAAACACAGAGACACAGAGGGATTTCTCCGTTTCTCTGTTTCTCTGTGTTTATTTTTTGACGCAACCGGATGTGAGACACAGAGACACAGAAACACAGAGACACAGAGGTCGCAGAGGTTTTTCTCTGTTTCTCCGTTTCTCTGTGTTCTTTTTCTGTAATGTTATGTTTTAAACACAGAGGCCACAGAGACACACAGAGTTTTCTTAAGATGTGCTCCGTTTCTCTGTTTCTCTGTGTTCCTTTTTCGGCAACGTTGAGTTTTAAACACATAGACACAGAGGTCGCAGAGGATTGCAAAAGTTGAATAGCTATACTATTTTTCATTTTCTCTTTTTATATACCAGTCGCGGAAGCTCTGTCTGGGCGGTACAGGCAGTTCACGGTCTTTTCCCCAGGGATTCAACCCATTATAAATCACAAACCGGGGTAATATCCGCAGCGCCATTCGCCCCACTTTCCCGGCCCACTGATAGGCTTTCTGGCTTCCCAAAAGTCTCCCCGCCATATTCATACTCAGTTTTTTCCCTTTTCCTAAATGTCCTTCCTCCGCGATAATCTGCCGCCATTTGTATAGCTGCACGTGAATGTCAATCTTCACCGGACACACATCCGAACACGAACCGCAAAGCGTCGAGGCAAAAGGCAGACTGCTGTACTTTTTTAGATCTATACCCGGGGACAAAATCGAACCAATCGGCCCCGGTACCGTCGAACCATAACTATACCCCCCGCTACGGCGATACACCGGACAGGTATTCATACACGCACCACAGCGGATACAGTGCAGCGACCGGCGGAAATCTTCTCTTCCCAGTTGCTCAGTTCGCCCGTTATCCACCAGAATAATATGCATTTCCTTTCCTGCTACCGGTCTGAAAAAGTGGGAGGAATAGGTGGTAACCGGTTGCCCGGTAGCACTGCGCGCCAGCAGGCGCAAAAATACCCCGAGGTGCGCCAATTTGGGGATTAGTTTTTCGATGCCCATGCTGGCAATATGCACAGGCGCCAGGTGAACCCCCATATCGGCATTGCCTTCGTTGGTGCAAACCACAAACCCGCCGGTTTCGGCGATGGCAAAATTGACGCCGGTAAGGGCGGCATCCGCAGATAAAAATTGTTGCCGGAGATGCTGGCGTGCGGCTTCGGTAAGATATTGAGGATCGGTCGCGCCCGCTTCTGTGCCTAGTTTTTCATGAAAAAGCACCCCAATTTCCTCTTTCTTTTTATGGATAGCCGGAAGTACGATATGGCTGGGTGGCTCCTGGGCGAGTTGCACAATTCTTTCGCCGAGGTCAGTGTCGATGACTTCAATTCCTTGTTTTTCGAGGAAAGGATTTAGATGGCATTCTTCTGTAAGCATGGACTTGCTTTTGACCAGCTTGCGCACCTTGTGTTTTTGGAGAATGTCTGCGACGATGCGGTTGTGTGCGTTTGCGTCTTCCGCCCAGTGAATTTGAATGCCATTTGCTGTGGCATTTTTTTCAAATTCTTCGAGATAGACATCCAGCCGGGAAAGCGTATGAGCCTTGATCTGACTGGCAAGTTCGCGCAGGGATTCCCATTCTGGTACAGCGTGCGCTACGGCATCGCGTTTCTGTCTGACATGCCACAGCGTCTGGTCGTGCCAGGTCGTGCGCAGTTCGTCGCGGTTAAATTTTTTTGCTTCTGTCGAATGGTTCATGCCCGTGTCTGATTGAGAATTTCCACAATATGCATAACCCTTAGATTTTTTTTCTGCCGGCGAATCAGCCCTTCGAGATGCATCAGGCATGACATATCACCGCCGGTGAGGACTTCGGCCCCGTGGTTTAAGTGGTCTTTTACCCGGTCATTGCCCATTTTGACAGAAACAGCCGTTTCAGAGACACTAAACGTTCCGCCAAAACCACAACACTCATCGCTGCGGTCGAGCGGCACCAGTTCCAGCCCCTCAACCCTGTGCAGCAAACTTTCCTGAATGGAAAAAGCATCCCCCATCAACTCGGAACCTTTTCCCAGATGGAGGCCGCGAAGACCGTGACAACTGGCGTGAAGTCCGACTTTGGCGGGGAAAAAAGCCCTTATTTTTTCCGGCCCGGCTATTTGATAAAGAAATTCGCAGATGTCAAGGGTGCGGGTCTGAACCTGCGTGAGCGCATCCGAAGGGGGGAGAATATGGTAGTGTTTGCGCACAAAATAGACACAACTACCCGACGGTCCGACGATATAGTCATAGCCGGAAAAAACCTCCACAAAGTGCCGGGCAGCGGCAATGGAATCCCTTTCGCAGCCGGAATTGGCCATAGGCTGGCCGCAGCAGGTCTGGTTGAGGGGAAACTCGACGTCATAACCCAGTTTTTGCAGAAGTTGGAGCGAAGCGATCCCCACTTGCGGGTAAAACTGGTCAATATAACAGGGGATAAATAGGGCGATTTTCACGGATATTCGGGTTATTAATTCCTCACCCCTTGTCCAGCCATACAGTCAGCCAGGGTGATTCGTAATGATAACTCTCCAGCGTCAGAAAGTTAGCAAATTTTGGGAGAAAAACGTTGCGACGCCGGTTGCCGATATTGATAACCAGTTCATCGCCAAATTTTTTTGAGATCCACGTCCCCTTCTTCTACTAGCGGGAGCTTGATTCCGATCGCTACTTGAAATGATTTCAATAAAAAAAATGATCAAATTAAAATTTAGTCTAAAATTTTGAGCAAAAAACCTATATTTAGCGAAGTAATATAGACCGTTTACAAAGTTGATAAGGGAACTACAATATTAACACTAGCCTAAAAAATTACAAAATGATCCCAATAATAGAAGACAATACAATTGAAGCTACCAAAATACCTCACCTACTAAAATATATGGGATCTAAGCGAGAGATAATTTCTTTTGTAAAAGAATCTATAGAAAAACTTGATATAGAAAGTTTATGGCTATGTGATTTATTTACTGGTACGGGAGTTGTCGCAGGATCTCTAAAGGAAAGATATAATATACATGCAAACGATATTCAGTCATATTCTTCCATATTAGCAAATACATACCTTTCTAATATCAAGGATTCAATTGACGAACAAAAAATATTAGTAATTAAAGAACAAGTAGAAACGTTAGTGAACCAATTTCGCTTAGAATATTCCTCCTTAGTTTTTAATTATCAGTCCGTAAAAACTATTGAGGATTTTAATAATTTAGAAAAAAGTCAACAATGCTTAATTGGGGAAGAATTCAAAATTGGATTTCATCTGTTTACTAAATTCTATTCAGGGACATATTGGTCTTTCGAACAGTGCATTTGGATTGATTCGATACGAGCCGTTGCCGAAAAATACATAAATAAGTCAGAATATTATTTCATAATATCATCTTTGATTTTTGCCATGTCCTACACCTCACAAAGCACTGGGCACTATGCTCAATATAGAGATGCAAACAGTGAAAGCTCAATGCAAGACATAATGTTATATAGAAAACGAGATTTTTGGCCTTATTTTGAGCGTAAATTTATTGAATTAACAACAACTCTTGTCCCAAATAAAAGACCATTTAAAGTAACAACACTTGACTACGTTGACTGTTTGAGGATTATAGAAAATGGGACAATCATTTATGCAGATCCTCCTTATCAAGCAGTACATTATTCTAGGTTTTACCATGTTTTAGAAACATTAGTTAAGTATGATTATCCAAAGGTTTTACATAAAGGACGATATAGAGATGATAGACACCAATCTCCGTTCTGTAAAAAAACAACTGTTAAAGATGCATTTATAAGATTATTTGAAGGAATTAGGTTTAAAAATGCACATTTAGTGTTAAGTTATAGTGACACTGGTATGATTTCACTTGAAGAGTTGGAATTATTGTATTCTAAAGTGTTAGAAAAAAAATACTCAATAGATATATTAGAAATTGACCATAAACATAGCAAAATGGGGCGGAACGATGAAAAGGAGCAAGATGTTAAAGAATATACCCTTTTGTTTAAATGTAATTAACTATGATTAATAATAATAATAACTTAACGCGACTAAAGTCGTCTTGGACGAAATATGATTCAGTAAAAGTCATAGAGATAATTGGCGATGATAAGTTAAGTCTTTATCTTTCAAATAAGGAAGCTATTGATAATCCTATTTTTAAGTCTTTTCTAGGAGTTAAAGATATTAAGGATACTATTCCTTATTATTGGGAAAGAATACAGAAGTATCCTAAGCAAAAAAGACTATTTGCGTTAATTAGTGCAATTTTTACACATTATGAAAATATAAAACTATTTGCAGAAGAGTTTTCAACGAAAAATATGTTGGGAGAATTTAAAATTGGTACTGGCGGAAAACATTTGACAAATTTAAGAAGCGCTCTAGTAGTTTCGGGTGCTGCAAAAAATAGTGATAGAAGAAAAGATATTGTCCCATATGATTTAAGCAATTTATTTGAAGAAGGAGAGATTGGATTATATTTCAAGGATTTGTTGATTCAGAGGCTTGAAAGTATTGGATACTCAAAAAATTATCTTCAAGAAAATTTCCTATCTGTTTGCTATGAGTTTAATTTTCACTCAGCAATTAGTCTTAGTGCTGATCAGTTTGAAAGGTGGATAAGTGGAAAAAAAATTACGCGAGTAAAAGAATTTGATTATGATTTGAGTAAGTTAGTTCCCAACAATAAAATCCCTGTTTTCAAAACTCATCAATGGTTAAACGACTGGGATGATATTGATTTTTCTCAACCAATGAGGCGAAAGCCTGAGCCTTATTTTTATATCTTCAATATGGATATACGGCTTTTAAAGCACCTTTCTGATATACATAGAAGGAAAGCTATTAAGAGACGTTCTGAAGATAAGGCTGTTCAGCGTAACCTTGATGAAAAAAGATCAGATGAAATTAAAAAATTCGTCCAACGAGGCTTTCCAATGTCAATATTAAATAACAAAACGATAGATTCTCTGACAAATGAAAATTTAAAAATGCCAGGGATCCTACCTACCGCAATAGTTGCCAATATAATAGGTCCAGGTGAAAAAAGAGGTAATAACCAAATAAGGGAAGAGGATTTAATTAAAATCGAGAACAACAGCAGTGAATTTCCTCAATTACTGATACCAGAAAATGTATTTGAAAAGGATTGGGATCCAGATCTAAAACCAATTGAGATTATTGATGGACAACATCGCCTTATGGCTTTTGATGAGACAGAAGATATAAGTGGAAATTACCAAGTTCCCGTTGTAGCATATTACAATTTGGACCGTACTTGGCAAGCTTATTTATTTTATGTGATTAATATAAAACCGAAAAAAATTAACACTAGCCTTGGATATGACTTATATCCATTATTACGAACTCAGAATTGGTTAGAAAACACAAAGGATGGATTATCAGTGTATAGGGAAACCCGTGCGCAAGAACTAGTTGAAGCACTTTGGCTATATGAGCAAAGTCCTTGGTATAATAGAATTAACATGCTAGGGCAAAATGAAGGTGGTAATATTAGCCAAGCGGCTTTTATTAGAGCGTTAGCTGATACATACTTAAGGAAAAATTCCAAAAGCCCCATTAGTGGCTTATTTGCTGATGTATTATCGCAAAAAAACCATGAAGAAATACGCTGGGTGAGAGCACAGCAAGCTTCTTTTCTAATTTTACTATGGGAACAGATTGCCTTGTACGCATCTAACAGCGAAGAGAAATGGGCGATTTCTTTAAAAAGCGAAAGTACGGCAGAAATATATGTTGATTCAACGGAAAGCAAAAATGCAAGTCTAAAAATTAATAATGCCTTTTTAAGTAAAAACTCAATGCTCTCGAGAGATCAAGGAGTAACTGGCATTTCTATGTTCACTAATGATATATTCTTTATTGCAGCTAACTATTTTAATGATTATGACTTTAATGAAATAGAATGGGAAGGGGCAATAGATGAAAAGCAGATAGAAACTGAAAGTATTGATATTTCAATTGAATTATTTAGAAATTCATCATTACATGGATTTATTAAAGATGTTTCAATGGAATTGACTCATTTTGATTGGAGAACATCAACTGCAATATTCGAAGAAAGTGACTTTCAAAAAGAATTATCGAAAAAGTATAAAGGTTCTGGAGGTTATAGGGAAGTTTGGCGAGACTTACTTAACATTTTCAAAAATTCTCATAATCCCCAATTAAGCGAATATTCTAAATTGTTAGAGAAACTATCAGGAATTTAATAATTGAAAAGAAAATATGACCAAACAGTTAGGCAATTTTATTAAAATGTCATCAAGAGCATACTACTATACATTTTTAATCAGGAGTGGTTTTGGGGGTTTTCGTGATGGAGTCAAGATAGGTAAGGAATCGTTGTAGTTGCTGGAATTTTCGATGAGATAGGCGAGTCCCGTCCGGAGAGAGGAGACAGGCTGGCCATCGGGTTCCATCGGCGTATTTTTGAGCGGTATTTTCTTTCTTCTTCGCCATCCTTCTCGGAGGCGAGCAGGTAGGCGGTGGCTGGTGCCATCATGAGGCGGGTTTTGCCCGCGTCTTTGAGTTGAGGTCTTCGAGGTGATAGCGGTGTTCTTGAGGTGCTTGAACATGCACTCGATCTTCCATCGGAGCTGGTAAGCGGCGGCGGCGTATCGGCTACTACGAAGGGTAGTGAGGAAGATCATGACGGGTTCGTCAGCCCCGACTTTGGGGTTGGGCATCATGACGAGGGTATAGGGGTATGGTTAAGGGTGATCTGCTTGCTCACGACTTTCTTTTGCTGGCAGCGGCGGTACGCTGGCGATAGCTCCGCCCGCTGAGGCATTGGTATCCTGCTCGTAGTCGCCGCGTTTCATCGGATCACAGTGTAGACCTTTGTCGCTGAGAATTGCCAAACATTTTGCCGATGTATTCCCGGTCTGCGAGCAGGGTCATCCCGCGCAGATCGAAGATACCGAGGCCTCGTCCATCATCTCTTTCGTTCTTCCTGACTGGGAGGTACTTACGATCTTTCCAGGCTGTTTCCAGTACAGGGGGATGGCTACGCCGCTACCTGGACAGCCAGTACGAGGTAGTGGATTTCGGTCTTGCCAAACTTCCAACTCGTGCCGTCAAGGATCAGCGTCTGATGCCCCTGACGCAGCGGCCCAGTTGTGGCGCAGGATGTCGTGCAGAAATTCCTCCGACTTACCCCAGTCTTTAAAAACCGAATCAGCCGCTGGTAGTGGCTCTGCACATCGGCCTCTGTCTTGCCCAGTACGCTGCTGACGTGATCCTTGAGTTTGTACAGGTTGACCGTTTTGCCCCAAACTGATCAGCGGAACCAACAGGTAAAAATTCTGCTGCACCCAGACCATAGTCTTGGTAAGATTTTACTAAATTTGAGTAGTTGCGAAAAAGGCATAGGTATCGTTGTTGTGGTAAACACAATACTCTTGCTTTTTTCGCCTTTTTTCAAAAATGTCTAGTAGTCTGCATCAAGAGATGCTGTAGTTCATAGTTTGACCACAATCAAAAAAAAATACCTACCTAAGCAAAAACTAATTGCGAAAAGTAACCAATTGAATTCTGATGCGCCTTCTGTAATTAAAAGACATCTTGACAACACGCCTTTTAGACTAAAAACGAATGATGTATTTACATATATCGCAGCATCTTCCATTTCTCATGTACTTGATGGCTGGGAATATTTATCAAATGCCATAAATGCACTAATAAATGGAAACGACGGCATTTCCATTCATATGGCGTACTATGCTGAATTAAGAGCTGTTATGTCCTTATTAGCAGCAGAAGGCATTGGGGTATTTAGTGATGTTCACATAGGTTTACAAAATAGATCTACTTTTGATACTTTTAGTAAATATCGTAGAAAGGAAAGAAAAAATGGAAGTGCCAAAGTATTCGAAAATAAAATAGGAACTCATGTTTTTGCATGGAAAGCTTGGGAAAAATGGTGTTTATCTATTTTGAAACCATCTTATAATCTTTTACAAATGTTCCGAGTAAATGGACATCCTTTTACAGAATTACTAGTTGGTTTTCATCCCCAAGCTACCCAAATAGCATCTTCACCAATTGCCAAAAACTGGCTAAAGGAATGGGCTTTTGATGTAAGAAAATACGAAAACGATCGTGAAATGCGAAATTTTGTAAGCTATAGACCCCAAAATATTTCAGAGTTTACACCTTCAATCGATTTCAAAAAGACTATCAATTGTATTTTCACATTATTCAAGGTACTGAGTCCAACATCTTTAAGTCCATTCGACTACTTAGATAAACTTTTATTTAAAGAGCTAATTGATAAGTTATACGAAAATCCAGTAATTTATCAAAGCAACAGAGGATCAAAAGAAGATTTAATTAATGATGCCTTCGAAAATCTCGGCATGTCTCTTGATAATGTAACTAAAAGAATTCTATTATCCCAAACTCCTCTTGAACAAACTCATTTAGTTTTTAGTGAGTCAAAAAAACATATTTCAGAACCCTTACCAGTAATCTCCAGAGCTATTCTTTTACTAAGAGTATCTACAGGGTTTGTTTCAAATTTGTTGAAGGATGCGGGAATTGACAAAGCCGAATTAAATTTCATTTGGGAAAAATATGCTTTCAACAATGGATTTTGGAATACAAATGTACCGATTTCTGATTTTCACAAATTGTGGGATGATGTCGAATTAGAATATTCTACTATTGAAGCAAGCCTTGATTCTCTGGAAAACAGTCCATTTTCCATAAAAAATAGATCGGATGTAAATTTAGGTAAGCTTACTCAGTTTAACAGGTCTGCTTTGTGGGGATTATAGCTATTATTCAAAAAGTTCAATTTCCTCACCCCTTGTCCAGCCATACAGTCAGCCAGGGTGATTCGTAATGATAACTCTCCAGCGTCAGAAAGTTAGCAAATTTGGGTAGGAAAATGTTTCTGCGGCGATTGCCGAGATCAATTACCAGTTCGTCGCCAAATTTTTTGAGCTCAAGATCTGTCTCCTCCACCAGCGGTAGTTTGATGCGAATTTCATACATTTCGCCCGCTTCTTTTACCTCAAATGGGCTTTCGTTGTGAAAAACCTGAGTAGGATCCTTTTTACCGTAGAGGCTTTTACCGATTTCGGCCAGCAGATCGAGTCCAAAAACTTCTTGTCCCATATGTGAAACCTTCAGAATGGGAAGCGGAGCAAAACTCTCCTCTATATCCTGCAAATGTGCGATTTGTGACTTCAGATACTTTTCAAACAGTTTGCCCCCCGCAGCTTCAGGAATGATCCTGTTGACCACTATGGCATCCACATTGTAGCCATAAAGCTGAAGGTAGGTGTAGGCGCGTTTCGCCTCCTGAATGACCATCCGTTCGGGATTGGCTACCAGGCGGATAGAAGTGATATTGGGATTGACGAATATTTTCTGAATTTTTTCGAGCTTGGCAAACAGGGTTTCCAGTTCTTCATACCCTTTGTCCAGTGGAATATCCATGGTTTTGCGCACGATTTTGCCCATGGTTTTTACTGCAAAACTCTGCCCCGGAAAGGCTTTGGTAAGCCATGACTGCGTTACCTGCGGCAGGCTCAGGAGGGTAAGTGTTTCGCCTGTGGGCGCGCTGTCGATGACCAGTAGCTGGTACTCATTTTCGGAGTAGTACTTTTCTATCCACAAAAAAGCCGAAGCTTCTTCCATGCCCGGGAGGACAGAAAGTTCTTCGGCCACAATATTATCCATACCCTGCCACCGGAATATGGTTCGCATCAGTTCGCGCATATTGCCCCAGTATTTTTTCATGGAGTAATAAACATCAAACTCCTGCCCCCAAAGGTTGGGTTCGATGGCGGTGGGTTCGGGCGAAAGTTCGACATTCAGGGCGTCAGAAAGACTATGTGCCGGATCAGTGGAAATGACCAGCGTTTTTACGCCCATCCGGGCGGCATGAAGGGCAGTTGCCGCCGCAGTAGTGGTTTTTCCTACACCACCTTTACCGGTAAAGAGAATAATTCGCATACGGTAAAGGTAGTGAGGAAATAGGAATTACAAATGGGAATTTACATCATTCTCCGGCGGGTTTTTTGCCTTTTTTGCCTTTGGGGCCTCCCTCCGGCGGTGCTCCCTGCGGGCCACCGGGACGGCCTCCCTGCGGTCGGTTCGCGGCACGCTCTGCCTTCCAGGCTTCGTATTTGGTCCACTGCTCATACGAAAAAAGGAGCTTAAACTGCTCGTCTCTCTCTGCATTGACCTCCTCCCGAATGCCGCGCATGGCTTCCCAGTCTCCCTGGTTTTCCTCGCGGGCTTTTTGCATCTGGGCCATTGCAGCCTGGTTGATTTCGAGGACTTTGGCTTTGGTCGCCTCGTCGAGTTCCAGCGCCTGAGCGATGTCGTCGGTTTGTCGCTGTACCATGGCCTGCGGGTCAAAATTGCCACCGCCGGGTTGAGCTACTGCTACAGTGGCTGTTATCCCCAACAGCGCCAACCAGAAAAATCTCATCATTTTTGTTATCATTGGCTAAAGGAGTTTGGGTGACACAGGATATTTTCCTGCTGGTCTCTTTGACAAAAGAAAACAAGGGTTTATTCCATAAAAATTATCAAAACTCCGCATTCACCACAAACCCCCAGCTACGGGTTACCGGCATTTGCCCCCACTCCATTCCTCTTCCCATGCCATTGTTCCAGACACCTGCGGGATCAAGTCCTGCCGGGGCTGTATTGTGGATAAACCAGAGATTTCTTCCGACGGCAGTAATACTTACGCCTTTGATAGCACCCTGTTTTTGCAGGATTGCTGCGGGCAGATGATAACTCAGCGATAGTTCTCTTACACGTACCCACGAACCGGCTGAAATCGTTGCAGATGCAGGGCCTTTTCCGTCGGGACGGGAAAAAACATCCTGGTACTGGTAATAATAGGGAACTACGGTCTTATTGGGTTTTCCATCAGCATATACGCCTTCTTTTATCACACCCATGTTTCGCTCTGTTCCGTAAACATCGGTATAGGGAAGTCCGCCTAGTTCAGCATTTCGCCCGGTCAGCGTCTCTGGAGACTGCCCCAGAGCCAGGCCGGCGGCCTGTGAACCCCAGAATACATCTCCCCCCTGCCTGATGTCAACTACTCCCCGAAGCGTCAATCCCATGACGGAAATCGTATTGGTCATGCCCCCGTACCATTTCGGTAATACATTCCCCAAAACTACTTTCTCATCTGTGGTTTCATACCATTTTCCATCAGGAGAGAGGATGCGGTTTTCGGGAGTTTTTTCGTCCGGATCGGTCTCGTGATTTCCATTGCGGTCAAAGTACAGGTAATCGTATCCCATAATCGTGCCCAGCGGCTGCCCTGCTCTGGCTTCCAGCATCCCGCCCATTGATAGAGATTCTACTCCTTCAGCAAGGGACACCACCTGATTTCTGTATCCTGACCCTGAAAACCGAATTCGCCATTCCACGCCTTTTCTTTTTACAGGAATGATTTCTGCACTGAGTTCCAATCCTTTGTTTTGCACTGCGCCTCCGTTGATCCAGGTAGTCTCACCATCACCTGAGAGAACCGGAAGAATCTGATTTTCAGTCATTGATTCGAAGTAAACACCATCCAGCAGAACTCTTCCGTGGTAAAAGCCCAATTCCATACCAAATTCATGAGAACTGGTTTTTTCAGTGGTAAGGTTTTGGGTGGGAAAAACGCCTGTATAAATACCCGAAAAATACTGAGGATGAAGGGAATAAATGTCAGCCTGATTTCCGGCAAAGGCATAGGCAATTCTGATTTTACCGTAAGTAAAAACTTTGTGTGAAGTTCGCGCAACATCTCTGAACACATACCCCAGCCCTGTCGAAGGATAAGTAACCGCTGGCTGATTACCGGCGGGAGTGGTTAAACGGTCTGTACGGGTCGCAATAGTCAGAAAATATCTGTCTCTGATGTTCAGATCAGCAGAAGCGAAAACACCAGTGAGAGACTGAAAGTACCTGGACTCACCGGGAATGGTGCGATCAAAAATGGTTCTTACTGAGGCCGTATCGGTATAGGCATTCCAGAAAGCATAGTAGCCGGGGACGCGAAAGTCAAACCCGCCATTGCTCCCTCTGATTTCCTGATATTCTTCTACCCGTCTTTCCAGCCCGGCGAAAGCAGATAGGTGGATATGTTTCGTAAAATTTTTTCTGGCTTCAAATACAAGCATATGATTGGACAGTCGCTTTTTACCCAAATTGAGCGCATATCTTCCGCCGGTGAGCCCGGTAGAATCAGTGGCTTTTTGCAGTGATTCGAAGGTTTGGGAGGAATAGTCCAGACCGGACCTTGCAGTAACTGATAGCCAGGGCCGAATCTGGCGTGTGAGGCTCAGTTGCCCGAGCAGGCGGTCGGTTGAAAAGGATCGGTTGTGATGGTGGAGATTCCAGTAAAAAGGCCCGGAAATGCCTCTCCCTCTCCCCAGCGCATCGTCAACGGGAAAACCTGTTCCGCCTGCTGCCTGTGTGCCATCCGGGTTTTCGTAACTGTCGTTTTCCAGATCGGGCCGGAAGCTGCGGCCGCGATTCCACAACAGGTCGTGACCGACAGACACATCGGAGATTCCCATTACAGGAGCGTTTACATTTTGTCTGCGGATAAAATTCACCGAAGAACTGACCGTCCAGCCGTCAGCGGGCCGAAGATGGGAATTGAGGTGAACGGTAGTCTGCCGCAGAGAATGGGTAGGGACAATCGAACTGTTATCAGTCTGGGTAACAGACCCACGGAATCCGCCGGTTTCATTTGTTCCGGAGAGAGAAAGATTATAAGAGCGGGAAAGCCCCTGCTGATAAATGGAAGTGATATTTACCGGTTGGGATTCCCAGGGAAGGGTTTTTCCATTCCACCAGATGACGGGGCGGTTGTCAAAAGCAGGACCCCAGCTAGCGCCAGCCATATTGGCGTCCACACGGGGAAGGAGACTCACGCCCTGATCGTCGGTTTCAAAGTCCTGACTTCCCTCCCAGGCTTTTCCATCGCCAAAAAGATTTTGTACTTCCCGGCTTTTCCAGACTTCGGTATGCATCTGGCTCATGTTAAAACCTACATGAATGCCAGCTTCAGGCGCATTGTTTTTGCTGGTGAGAATAATGCCACGGGCACCCTGCTGCCAGATAGCGCGGTAGCTTCCGGGCCTTTGAGGATGGTAACCGAGGCGATATCCCACAGGTTGATCTGATTGATGCCCGACCCCAGTCGGGTGCCGGCATCCCCATCTGTCCGGGAAGTAGCACCGGGGCCAGAAATCCGGTTATCAATTTCTACGCCGTCGAGGACGATCAGCGGTTGGTTCCTGCCGTTTTGGAGGGAGCGTGAACTCCCGCGCATACCTAAACGTAGTACCCTCGGCAGGCTTCCGGGGTTGAGAATCTCCAGTCCGGCAACACGGCCTGTGAGAGCTTCGGGAAGCGTTATCGGCCCCTGATAGTATCAGTGTTTCGCCGTGATGGTTTCCGTGGCATGAGTAAAGGAAGATTCCGCCTTTTGTACCCAATACAAAGGGAATCTGATCATCTGCAAAGGCTGGGGATTTTTGGGCAGTTTCCAAAGCGTTGCGGCACTGTAGCAACGCGGTCAACACCGCGGTCAGAAGTAGCAGTTTACGCATAGTGAAGCTTTAGGTGAAAACGTGGAACCCTTTCAGAATTCTACGCTTTACAGACCATAAAAAGCAGCAAACTGCATGGTGGGGATGGAAAAAATCGCAGTTGCCGATCAACGGTCTTCGACACAACGAATTGAAAATCCATACCGGTGTGGGAGGCGACACCCATGCGCCAGCGTCATACGCATGGATTACAAACAAATAAACGCCACCAGCCGAGTGGGAGTCGTGCCCAGAAGTAAGCGTATTTGTTAAAATCATAAGCTCCCGGAACGTCTCCGCCAAGCCCACCGGCAGGTACAGCACTCCATCCGCTGGAATTGTCAGCAACCGTACCACCGGGCCAAAGCTGCGGATTGCTGAGTTTGATCTGAGCGCCGGGAACAAGGCCTTCCAGTAATTGCTGGTATTCAGGTTGAGTCGGCACATGCCAGCCTTTTGGGCATACGTTACAACCCTGTTGTGCTACATAGGCATTGTAAAAAGCGCCGTATTGTTTTTTCTTCTCAACGGTAGTAAAACTGCCCCAGCTATAGGCGGGAGTATGGGTTTTTACCCAGATACTCTGGTCTTTCACCTGCGCAATGGGCGTTCCGTCGTTGCAGCTTGTGGCGCGAAGGTTTTCAGCCATCCAGGTCTGATTTCCCACTTCGACGGTTTTATATACATTCCCGTCGATATCCATGACGGTTTCTGCAAAAGGGCTGAGGTTGAGGTTCAGGCTCAAAATATTTCAGGCGGTTGGGGACATTGGAAGTAATTTTATTGAGCAGGGCTTTGTCCACCCTGTTGCTGCGATACTCAGCGCGTCAGGTACATCAGAAAAGTTTCGGCAATATCCTCACGATCAGGATAGTCGCGGCATAGGTGGAAATGAATGCGGGGTCTTTCTGCTGGGCGGCTTTCCATCCCGCTGCAGCAGCGTAAGTATAATCCAGCGCCGCATGGCAGGCTTCGTGTACCAGCGTTTCTTCCAGAATACCCCGGCTTCATAATCCGTAGAGACCTTCCGATTTGTATATCGAGGGCTTTGGTGCTTCCAGCCCGGCCCCATTCTCTGTCGCCTTTCATCACTGACAAACTCAACCCCGGCGCAGACAGCCTGGAAGTTGTCCCATCATAAAGGCATACTGATTGGCAAGGGTTTTATTTCGATTCTGAATAATCACTTTTCCACCCGTACCTTCATGGTAATATTGTCGGTATAGGTAACGTCAAACGACATCCACATTAATAAAAGCCCCTGCCCCAGACTCTGCCTCGCGGTCGTAGATCATGACAGAGTTTTCGACCGTGGCCTTATCGGAAATTGTTTTGAAAGAAGATTTGTCCGTGCTCTGAATGGTTTTCGGTGCAATCCATATCGTGCCGGAAAGGCGGATTGGCGACCATTTTCGGCCAGAAGCGGCATATACATCAGCCATTGGCAGCAGGAAATGAGTAGCAGAATTTTGAATTATGAGGTTGGCTATAATTACTGATTTCATTTTAAGTATTATTTGTGGTTCCCAATAAAAGATTAGCGTAGCATTTATGGCTGATATTCTTTTGCCACAAAAGCACCTTTGATCAGACCGGCATCTCCATAGGTCGGCATATACCGGTTAATACCCGGGCATGGGAATCCGATCCCGCGGATAACCGCAGAGCCCACTGTCCATGCCTGATTTTTGCGGGGAAATAAGCTAAACTGCTCAGAGACTCCGGTAATAGCGCCATTGACGATAAACTCCTGTCGGTATCGGTAACACCTGGTCTTACGCCGATAATCCAGGGCACAGTGGGACGGATCGGACAAAGGAAATAGCCAGATTGCTTACGCTCTCAAATGACACAGCCCCCTCTCCCCATTTTTCGATTTTCAATCACGACTTTAAACAGGGTTTTGTTGATGTCTGCTCAGGTGTGGCATTGGCGGGAAGAGGAAGAAAAGCTTGTTGATCATTAGTACCCGTGCCGGTTACTGTCCAGTATTTCCCTTCATAGGCTTTCACCCCGATCTGATATACACCGCCTCCGGCAAAATGTTTGATCCATGGGCCAGCTTTTGTTCCCAGACCCCTTTTGGTGGATTTTCCCAGTAGATTTTCACATCTCCATTATCTCTACAGCTAGATATGCGCCGTTGTCCCCGGCTGTTTTGGATGTCCAGATTTCTGTGCCCGCGCTGTTCAAAATCACCAGGCCGTCTTTTTTCATTACCAGTTTTTTGCCCTGTCCGGAGGTTTCTGCAAGTGTTTTGAGTTCAGTTTCCGAAGTACCTGTAATAATATTAATACAGAGGTTGCCGGCGGCATTAAGCGAAAGTTTGTACTGCCCGTTCTGGGATTTCAGGCCGTTGATCACCTGATTACCTGCGGTATTTGTCATCGGAAACTTCCGCATGCGGTAGGGTGGTTTCCAGGTGTTGGCAGTGTTAAATTTGTCTGCCATGTATTGATAGGGTTCTTTTTGGTTTCACCTGCCGGGGGAGTTGTATTCTCCTGACTTAGCAGAAGTGTTCTCGTCTGAGGAAAACCCGAATAACTCCCCGGATAGTTGCAGTCAAACCAGGCCTGCACAGAGATGGCGATCAGTTCTGACTTTCACATCGTTTAGCCCGGCTGTGGTTTGGGAGTTACCAATGGTATTTTCTCCGTTCCAACCCAGCATATTGTCCATTGCATGCCCAAACTCATGGGTAATATGGTCAAATCGCCGCTCGCCAAAATCTGCAAACCGGTTGACTACGCCATTCATACACATCATTTCTTCGGTGAATACGGTGTAAGCAGCCCCTGCATTTAACCCGCGGTAAAAACCCAGGATTTTGTTTCCAGTGATGATCGGATAATCAGCCACCGCGGGATAAGCATCATCCTTTCCAATCACAACAATTTTATGATTATTCAGCGCGGCCAAAGATGCGCCTGTAGGCTTGACTTTCAGGGCGTTGAGCATATTGTGCACGATCAAATAGGCTTGCAGCATGCTCCATTCACTGACTTTGTTGGTTCCGAATATGGTGGGACCGTTGGGTACTTTCAGGACTTTGTTGTAAGCGTCGTACTTTTCGGTTCCATTTTGTGCAGGGAGTCTGTATCCGGTAAGCACGTCCATGGGCTGCGCCAGCCAAATTTGAGATTCGGCACTTCCGGTTGTGGTGAGGCTGATGGCATTTCCGCTTTTGGATAGGAAGTTGCCTGCATTATTTTTGATGGTATAGGCATTGGGTGCCGTGCACAATCCACATTGGCGAGGGTAAACGCCCAAAGTTGTGTAGGAACATTCGCCTTATTAGTCATTTTCGTGGTTCCGGCATTTACATTCAGCGCCATACCGCCTGTTTTTTTGTTTAACAGGTACTTGCCACTCGCAGGCCAGTCAACCCGCCACAAAAACTCGTCCATAGGGCCTGTCATGAATATTCCATTTCGGTAGTACCATCATCTTTGACTTTCAGTGCCATATTCTGATTGGTAAGGTCAGACCTGTTCTGAAGCACAAACCAGATCCCCGGATCAATGACATTGGGGCTAGCGAGGGCAATGGTTTCAGGCCTACTGCTGGCCAGGTTTTTTTGGCGCGGTCGTAGTTGAGGTATTGCTGTGGTATCTGACAAACAGATTGGCGCTTACATTTTTTTCATTGGAGAGAATGAGTTTGACGTTAAGTGCTAATTTGCTCATCCATTGTTCCATCAGGAGAAATTACCCAGAGTGAGTTGTTGGTTTTCACCTCACATAGGAGTGCCGTGAAGAGTTCACGATTTACTTTACTTCTTCCCAGGCAGTTCCACCCTTGTAGCGAAAAAAGCGTACCCGTATTTTTGTCCACTTTGAGCAGGTTCTGGTTTTCATTGCGCAGTACCCTGCGTCGGAACCAATTTTCGTGGTTCCACTAAATATCTCCCGCTGGCTTTCAGGGTATAAGCGTACCATTGACCGTGATCGTTTGAAGATCATCCTGAAAGCGTGCCCTTGATGTAAGATCAAACGCGATGATTGTCGTCAGATTTTTTGGTGCATTGTATAATCGGAAACTGAGCCAGATCGTAAGGATATTGAGAGTTCGTGTTGACCATACTTTTTTCGGGAGACTCACTAGTTTCATACAGGAAGTTATCTGCCCTCAGTTGGAAGGTCTGGATTCGGATACCGGCAAGCGAGGTTGTCAGATTGATCGGAAGCGTGGGCTGCTGGGCAAAGGCTGATCCGGCAAACGTCAGGATTGCGATCAGCACAATAGGAATTTGTACTTTTTCATAAGTCAATAAGTTTGGGGTGATCGTTTATTTTGGCTTAATGGAATAGTACAAAGATGGCGGGCAGCGTATCGCGGTAACAGCGTATATTTACCTGATAAAAAACAAAAATATACCCGCTGGAATAGGTATATCTACCTGTTTGTGTTTTGTGCATCTCGTATGACAGGAAATGCATACGGCTAAAACCGGACCTAAAAGGTGCTCATTAATAAGCACGCATCCATTTGATCACAGGAAAGGACTGATAAGCGTCCGAAATACGAATCAGATAAATACCGGGAGAAAGTGGCCGTGTGGCAAACTCCCATTGGTAGTTTCCTGAGCGCTGATCCCGATTCACCCGAATAAATAACCTGCCCATGTAAAACTACAAGGCTCCAGCGTAATGATGTTTGGCTTCCTGTTCACACAATCCAAGACCGTATCCGCTTTCATTGGTATGTACAAAAATGATGCAGCTCAGGCACAGCAATTTCACCTGATTGCTGATCTGCACCTCACGAACATCGAGGGTCTGTCGTAGCCTATACAGGCATAAACCGCACAGGATGGGGATCTGTGAGCGGAAGGGAGTTATTTCCCGATCCCAATTGCCTTGCAAAATCGTCTCCCACTGATCCGAATGAAACTCTTTTTCGAGTATATAGCAGCCTTCCGGCAAAGAGCTATAAGCGGATACATTCACGATCCCGTTTTTTTCCCCCGCCCTCAAGGTATAACGTAAAGGCGGCTAGCGGTTGACATGGGTCAAACATCACCAGATTCAGACTACCTGGCCGTAAGGCTAAAGCATCAATTAAGAAACAGTTGTCAGTGAGACCTGAAAGGGTGTTTCTAAATATGAGTGTATCAATACTCACCAATCCTGCGCCAGCGCTGCATGGCCTGGTTTTCATCCACAATGCCACAACAGGGGTTTGCGCTCCATAAACCGGAGACGATAGAATACCCGATGCCCAGAAGGTATTGTCAAGAATATCTACAAACTGAAATTCATCATTTCGGAGGGAGCTATAAGTTTGTCGACCAATCGAATCTGTTTTCAACAACTACGCATCGCAATTCGCCATTTCCAACCTGGTCGGTGGCCCCGACTGCAACGATTCCATCTCCCGTCAGTTGAAAATCATGAATAATCGTCGATGAGGTTGAGGCATACCGTACCTTTTTGCCCAGACTATATTGAAGTTGCTGTCTAACTTACTCAGAAACCCCATCCCAAACTCCATCCGCTTTGGCGGGTATGACCTGCCATATAGAGGCTTCCATTTGTACCGGGTTTGATTTCCAACACCACATCTCTCTGCGAGGAACTGGTTCGGCCCGAAATAGTAATTTCCAAGAATATTTCCTGAAGAATCAACCCTGACAAGCAGGATATCCCAAAGTGTACTAAGCCATGCCTGCCCGTACAGCAAAAAGTCTCCATTTTCCAATTCCACTGCCGAATGGTTAATCTCATGGCCCCAGCTAAATGCTTTCTCCAGCGGATACTGCCATCTGCGTTTAGTAAAACAACCAGGGAAGGGTATGTGGTAGATAAGGACTCATACATGGTAAAAGCAAATGCTCCGGCAGAAGTTTCCTGCATTTTTTGAATATGAAAGGAGGTCAGTAAAACCATTTTTCATTGCCCATAGAAGTTGTCCGGCAGAATCCAACCTGATAATCAGCTTATTCGCCCCTCGGAAGAATATTGCTCCTGATAATAAACCCATGATCTGCCAGTTCCTGAATCGTTCTGCCCTCAATATCCAAAATGCCGCTATAGATGTATTTTCACAGATGGGTGTACCCGTTGTATCTAGCTTGCATACAAACAGGTCATCGTGGTTGATCTGGTCATCGATTGTGCCACACAAAACCGTCCCATGATCAAGTGAGTGGTTGTCGATTTGGTTCTGAGAGGTTAAAGTTATACGTCAGTTGTTTGATCCAGCTTTGGGCGAGTATCACAGATGTTGGCGCGAAAAACGGCCCAGCAGGCATACAACGAGATACTTTAGTAGTTTTTGCATAGGGATCCATAAATTAGATTGAAGCAATCTATAAACAGATCCCCCTTTATGGCGTCCAGTCGGGATGAGCCCTGGGATTAAATCAAGGACAACAGGAGTGCTGATTTCCATCATTCTCTCTACTGCTCCGCCAGACATTGGCTGATAAAAGCAATTTCAGCACTCAGGATAATCTCTGCCGCTTTTGCATTTTCGGGACAGACTGGCGTTCATCTCGGCACCTGCGAGTGCGATGGTAATTCCCGGCTGTTCAGATGGTCCATCGGAGCACCAGTTGGCCGAGGGCTGCGCCTTTAGCTTCTGCTATCGGTTTGATCTTTTCGAGAAAAGCATTGGTGCGGAGGATGCTGGTTTCGGAAGAAGATGTTTGGCGCGGTGGTCGCCTTCGGCGAAAGTGTGGCCGGGCATGATTTTGCCGGTAAGCAGTCCCTCCAGCGGACTGTAAGCGAGGATAGATTTATTGTGGCCGATACAATAGGGCACGGTTTCTTCGATTTTGCGTTTACCATGCTGTAGTACTCTGATTGGAAACGATGGGGGCGTACTTTTCCGCCTCTGCCATCTGTGCTGCGTTATAATTACAGACCCCGGCATAGCGGATTTTGCCCTGTCTGAGCAATTTTGCCACGGCTTCAAATGTCTCCTGAATAGGCGTCATCGGGCCAATGGAGCTGGTAAAGGTCAATATAATCGGTATTCAGTCGGCGAAGGCTGTCTTCGATTTCTTTCATGATACTCTCTTTCCCGGCATAGCAAAAATCAGTATCTGCGCCCTGGTTATTTTTGTTGCGTATGGAAAAGCTCGCCTTTTGGCTCCTTGAGATCCCAGCGCATACCAAACTTGGTGAGAATCTGCACTTTATCGCGGGGAATACTTTTTAATGCTTCCCTGACAATCTCTTCGCTCGTGCCCTGACCATACACCGGGGCAGTGTCAATCGAGGTTACACCCAGATCGTAGGCAGCCTGAATGGCTCTGATGGAGGCGTTGTGATCGGTTCCCCCCCACATCCATCCACCGGCAGCCCACGCGCCAAAAGTAATGACAGAAACGTTGAGATCGGTACTTCCCAGTTTGCGATATTCCATAATAATTAAATGCTTTTACTTCGTTTTTAATGGATTCTGTAAATATAAACTGATAAATCGGGATAAGGGAAATTATTGGCAATATCATGAAAACCACAGAAAATCGTAAAAACTATCCAAATAACCTGCTAATTTTGGGTGATATACAACTAAAAGTATAAACCGCTCATGAAAAAACTGTTTACCATCCTGTTTACCCTTTTTGTGGTAAGCCCATTATTTTCCCAGACATCCGGTGGTCCGGATGCTTACGGATACCGCTGGTACAGCAGCGACGACCCCAATGGCCCCACCTATCAGTGGATTGATATTGTTTCAAAAGGTACGCTGGTTACCGGACTTACCGACGACAATGCTGTGGGACCTTTTAATATGGGAACAAGTTTCCATTATTACTGGTCAGATTATAGTCAGATAAAAATCGGTTCCAATGGCTGGATCAGCTTCAACAACCCCGGCAACGTGGCGCATTGTTTCCCCACAATCCCTACACCCGGCGGTGCTGCAGATAACCTGATCGCCCCGCTAATGTGCGACATAAACCTGGCAGGCGCAGCAAACCCGGGTCAGGTATATTACTACAATGATGCCGCCAACAATCGGTTCGTTGTCAGCTATATCAATGTGCCTTACTGGCGTAATGCAAATCCGGACTATATTGGCTCAAGTACATTCCAGATTGTGCTTTCCGGAGCTGACAGCAGCATTACCTTTAACTATCAAACCACAGATGCAGGCAATTTTAATAATACGCCCGGATGCGCAAGAGACTTGGTAGTAGGAATGGAAAATACCACAGGCAACATCGGCCTCCAGATTTTTCAGGACGTGGTACCGCCTTCCAACTACTCCATCAAGTTTGAATACCCCCATCCGGTGCTGTTCCAGATTAAGGATGCAACCCCTGCCTGGGTGCTCAATGGCGAAAGCAAGGCAGTTTTCTACCCCATTGGTAGCAATATTGATTTTTCGGCAGGTATCGCCAATAAGGGGAATACGGCCCTGTCCAACATCACCCAGGTCAGTCTTCTGGTTCGTGATCTGAGCAATGCGGTGGTTAACAGCCAGTCTCTTACCGTTCCTACAGGTTTGGCTGCGGGTGCAGTGGATACCGTGGACTTCAGCGTGCCGCCACTTTTGCCCGGACAGTATTCCGTCAGAGTAGTAACTACCAACGCCGGTGATATAAATCCTTCCAACAACACCCTTGTTGCAGAAATTGACGTTGTGAATATCTTCGCCAATACCTTTATGTTGTCCTACGCCACACAAGGCGCTCCCGATGGCGCAATCAGTTGGTCAGGAGGCGGTGGCGGCGCCATTTATGTTGAACCTCCCCTATACCCTGCGAGGCTCGATTCGGCTTCTTTTTTCCTGCTGGCAGGTACCTTTAATGTCAACA
>JAWKNL010000045.1:0-31652 GCA_041391725.1 Bacteroidia bacterium | reverse complement strand
GTCAACAACGAATACGTCAAAATGGTGTACTACTGGCTCAGGTATTAGGCAGGCGGGAAAGAATTAAATCTCTCAGGCTTTCAGCAGAAGTCAGTGTCTGCCACTCCCTGTCAGAAATACTTACGCCAAAGTCTTTTTCACAGATCATAATCAACTCTACCATATCAAGGGAGTCAAGACCGATTTCCGTCCTGAGCATATGGTTCCAGGAAAAATCCGAATCAGTGATGTTGGCAAGCTCGGTAATGATGGTTTTTAATTGTGTTTCCGCTTCCATTCGGGGTCGGGGTTTTGCAGAGGGGAATTCTTCAGATTCAGGAAAGTTGAAATAGCTAAAATTTAAAGCAAGTTCCGACACATCGTTAATTCTCTTGTTCATATTATGTAAAGGACAAAAAAGGGCTGTTTCAAAAACCAAGCCACGATAATTATCATTAAGATTATTTTCCCGAAGTTATTTTTGCTAACTTTACCCCATAAATAAAAATTATGAATATTTCACCCCAAAAAGTTGTTTCCATTACCTATCAGCTTCGTCTGGATCACGCTGAGGGAGAGTTTGTCGAAGAAGTTTCGCTGGAAGAACCACTGGTTTTCCTTTTTGGTGCTGGTAATATGCTGCCAGCTTTTGAAGACAATCTTTCCGGACTGGGAACAGGGGATTCCTTTAAATTCAGCCTCAATAGCCGGGATGCCTATGGCGAACGCAATGAAGATGCAGTGATTGAACTTCCCAAAAGCACTTTTATGGTTGATGGCGTTTTAGCCGAAGATCTGTTGGTATTGGGGAATACCGTACCGATGCGCGACCAGAATGACAATACGCTCAGAGGACAGATTACCCGCATAGATGGTGATATCGTAGAAATGGATTTTAATCATCCCCTGGCAGGCCGCGACCTCTATTTTACGGGTGAAGTTGTGCAAATACGGCAGGCTACTCAGTCTGAAATTGATCATGGCCACGTACACGGCCATGGAGGTGTTCATCATTAATCTCCTTTTATCCTTCCATGAATCTGAATGTAAAGACATTCGGACAAGGCCCTGCACTGATTATTCTACACGGGCTGTTTGGTTCACTGGACAATTGGGTAACCCATGCGCGAAGCCTGGCGGATGACTTCACGGTGATTACTGTGGATCAGCGCAACCACGGGCGTTCTCCGCACGCCGAAAGGTGGGATTACCCCGCAATGGCCGAAGATCTGGCAACGCTGATGGATCAATCGGGCATTTATCAGGCGCATCTTCTGGGACATTCCATGGGCGGGAAAACCGTCATGCAGTTTGCTTCTGATTTCCCGGAGCGGATCAACCGCCTGGTCGTAGCTGATATGGCTCCGAAAGCTTATCCGCCTCACCACAATGAAATCCTCAGTACGCTCAACCGCATCGATGTCCATACACTTTCCTCCCGCCAGGAAGCGGATGCGCAACTGGCCACTGGCATACCGGAAACAGCCGTAAGACAGTTTCTGCTTAAAAGCCTCGGAAGAAATGAAGATCTTTCATTCGAATGGAAATTTAATCTCAGGGTCATTTCCCGCGATTATGCCAATATCCTCGCACCTGTAAAGCTGCATGCGCCTTTCCCTAACCCGACGTTGTTTGTCTCAGGAAGCCGCTCCGCATATGTGCAGCCGGAGGACATGCCCGAAATCAAAGAATATTTCCCTCAGGTGATATTCCGCACCATTCCTAACGCCGGACACTGGTTGCACGCCGACCAGCCGGAGCTTTTTATTCAGGAAGTCAGGAATTTCCTCCTGAATTAACCCCGATTGTTATGCTGATACGCTACTCCCTTTTCCTCGCCTTGCTTTTCCCTTTCTTTTCCTGTAACAACAACAAGGATGATTCCGGCGACCCATCCGGAGAAGACACACTCCTGATCTCCCTGCCCGACTCCCTGGCAGAAGAAAATCCGGTAACTACACCACAGATCATCGGGAAATGGCAACTGACTGAGATGGTAAGCGGCGGTATTTCTATTACCGACCTGGGTACAGTTACCATTGAGTTTCAACCAGACGGAGAAGTTGTATCGGTGTCAGACCAGGTACCCGAAGCTGTATTTTTATTCAGGGAAGATGGAACTTATATCTATTCAGACCTGTGGGATGCCCCCATTAAAATCCGCTCCGTATCTGCGAAGGAGCTGGTTCTCGAAGAAACGATCGACGGGGAAGAAGTCCGCTACCAGTATATCCGAAGATGAGACTAATCCGGAAAAGAATACTTTCCGGTGAATAAAACTACAATTTTTGCGTTTCTAAAGAGACTTTCGCACCTTTCTGCGTCAGAAAACATAAACAAACACGTGATTTATGAAAGTCTCGCTACGTTTTTTTCTTTTCATCTTTTTTTGTGCCTCGGGATATGGTTATGTATCCGGGCAAAATGCACAACAAAAATGGGGGCTCGCTCTCGGATATTCGCAAAGAGATTTTACGGGTATTCCGGCCAGAGATATTGAGTCAACAGACTTCTCTCCGGCTTTCCATGTCGGATTCAACCGATACCTCAATCCTTCCTTTGAAACCGGCATCCAACTTTCGATTGTGCCATTCTCTTTTGGGAAAGACAATCCTCAGCTCAAAGATCTGGGGGATGCGGATATCCTCTTCCGCTATAAATTTAACAACGGATACATGCTCAAGGAAAAGGCAGCAATAGGACCTTACCTTGTAGCAGGCGGCAGCGTCAATACACTGGGATATGAAACCCCGGATGTGAACTTCTCTGTTCCTCTGGGTATTGGGCTGCGAATCAATACCGGTATCCCTGTTTCCATTGACCTCAATGCCCTGTACAAACTCAATGTAACCGACTTCAGAGATTATTTTACCGTCAATGCAGGGGTGATTTTCCATTTTGGCGAAAAACTCCCTCCGCCGGTAGTAGAAGACCCGGACACAGACGGCGACGGAGTGAAAGATCCTTTTGACGAATGTCCGGAAGAGCCCGGACTGCAAAGCCTTAAAGGATGCCCTGACAGAGACGGCGACGGTATTGCCGATCCCGATGACAATTGTCCCGACACATTCGGACTGGCCGAATTTCAGGGATGCCCGGACCCCGACAGAGATAAAGATGGGGTTCCCAATGAACAGGACGGCTGCCCCGATGAGCCGGGCCCCTCACAACTGAAAGGTTGCCCTGACCGCGACAGTGATGGGATTGCAGACAACGATGATGACTGCCCGGATGTCGCTGGTATCGCGGCATTCAACGGCTGCCCTGACAGAGACGGAGATGGCATTGCCGACAGCGAAGATGCATGCCCGGATGAACCCGGTATCAAAGAGTTGAAAGGCTGCCCGGAAATAAAAGAAGAAGTAGTTCAAAAACTGGAATTTGCGACCAAAGCTGTACAGTTTGAGCACAATAGCTCAATTTTGCGAAGCACATCGTATGCGATTCTGGATACGCTGGTAAATATTATGAACGAATACCCCGCCTATAGCCTCCGGGTATCGGGGCATACTGATTCGGAGGGGAATGATGGATATAACCTCGATCTGTCTGAGAAAAGAGCGAAAGCCTGCGTAGATTACCTTACTTCCAAAGGAGTTTTGGCCGAAAGGCTGGTATATATCGGTTATGGAGAAGCCAAACCCATCGCAGATAATATCACCGAAGAGGGCAAAGCAACCAACCGAAGAGTGGAATTTGAGTTGTTTGTGCGATAATGTTGGTTTTTGATCAAATGTGACATGGTTTATTTGCGAATTGGAATATCATTTGTAAAGGGATATAAGCTAATCAGAAGTAATCCCTTACCGTCAATGCAAAACGCGCGTACTATATTCTGCCTCACCTTGTTCCTGGCGCAATTTTCATTGGTGTCCTTTTCGCAGACATTCGAATACCCGTGGGCCGTCAGTGGCGGCATGGGAATGGTAAAATATCAATCGCCCCCCGGCTCTCCCAAATTGCCGGGGGGTACCTTCGCCCCCGCGATGAACCTGGGCGTTTCTCGCTATCTGGCCGGAGGGTTTGATTTCAGGACACAAGTGCTATTAAGCCACAGGGTCAATTATCCGACCGCTGAAACCGTATTTAATTCCCAGCTGATAGACATGAATTATCAGTTGGTATTTAAGTTTAACAATGGGGTTTTCCTTCGCGAAAGCAGTCGCTTTGGGCCTTATCTCTCGCTGGGTGTCGGAGGCAGTTATATGGTCAACCATCCCGATGTATATATTCCGCTGAGCGGAGGAATCCGCTTCAAACTCAACGAGCGCATGAGCGCGCGGGTGGAGACTTCAAAAAAACTCTCAGTGAATCAGGATATTCAGCATATCGCACATGCATTGGCATTTGTTTATAACCTCGATACCAAAGATTTGCCTGTTGAGCCGAAGGAAGAGGAGGAAATGAGTGAGGAAATGATTGTTTCCGCACTGCTCCCCAAAGATTCAGACTTTGATGGCGTGATAGACCTCGATGACCAATGTCCGGAAGAGCCAGGACAAATCCAGAATCACGGCTGTCCTGAAGGAAAGGTAACCGATCCCGGTACGGTGATCGCCTCTTCCGAAGAAGTCGAGGAGGAACCATTGGAGGATGAAGATTCATTTGACCTTCTGGATACAGAAATCGATGAAGAAAACGGCATTGTCCTTTTCAGTGAACCAGAAAATGAAGATGATACTTTCGACCTTGAGGAGGATACCGAAGAATTGGATGAGGATACAGAAGATTTTGATGAAGTCTCCGGCGAACAACCAGTGGTCGTGGCAGTAGTGGAAGATGAACCCGTGAAAGTCGATTATCCTGCCGAAGAGGCTAAAACATTCAACAGAAAACACCATCTGAGTGTATTGCTCATGGCGACTCCAAAAGCTGAAGCGGAACAAATAACGGCAGCACCGGAAATCGTCGAACCGGAAATCGTCGAACCGGAAATCGTCGAACCGGAATCTGAAGTGGCGGAAGTTGAAGTGACGGAAGCAGTAGCAGCAACCACATCACCCCGACTAAAACCCGTTCCGTGCAGCATGGAGTCAGCACATATCGATCCGGTACTATTTGAAGTAGGAAGTGATAAACTTTCAGATGAGGCAAAAGGCGTGCTCGACCAACTGGCAAATATGCTGGCGACATGTCCTTCTACCCAGCTTGTGCTGGAAGGTCATGCCGATGCAGTCGGAACAGAGAATTCCAACCTTGTGCTGTCGATCATGCGCGCCTATAACGTGAAATATTATCTGGTATATGAGCGCGGAATCAGCCAGCAAAGGATACGTTCCCGTGGTATGGGAGAGCAAAACCCACTGGCGGATAACCAGGATATTGCAGGCAGAAAACAAAACAGAAGGGTTGATTTTCAACTGATTTTCTGATTTTGAGACCCTTTCAGCCGTCAAAATTTACCACTCACGTGTAAATTGAATGCAGGCGTAGGAAATCGGTCTATTTTGCACAAGTTCTCTCATAAAAGTGGCCGGAATTTTGTAACGGTACTTTTATAACTCCTAAACACTGGATTACCATCAGAATGACTGCACCGTGATACGTAACAGGTTCCATATACTGACCCGTTGTTCACAGAACAAACCTACGCAAATGACCAAAGTTAAATTTGCTTTTCCCATCCTTGCTACCCTTTTCCTGACCCTTCCTACTTTTCATACGACACAGGCCCAGACCAGCCATAGCCCCTGGATGGCAGGTGTTTCAGGTATTTTCCTGGACTACGAGGGATTGCTTTACGGCGATCCTACCCGGGTACGATCATTTGATCCGGGAATCTCATTTGGCGCACATGCCTACATTACCCCCTGGTTGAATGCCTCCCTGAATTCGGCTTTTGTGCCCGAGGCCACCTACCCTGTTGGCGAAAATCAGTTTATCAGCACTTCGCTGATTGATGTAAATACCCTGGTTCAGTTTAAATCCAACGGAACCTTTCTGGAAGAGGATGCATTGGTTGCGCCTTATCTCACTACCGGTTTTGGACTCAATACCGCGAGCAACAATCTCCGGCTGTATATTCCGGCAGGTATCGGCGTCAAGTTTCAGGTTACACAGAATTTTAGTTTTCAGATCGAAAGCCTTTACAAGCAAAGGCTTGGAAAAGAAAAATTTCAGCACATATCGCATTCTATCGGTTTTGTGTTTGCCCTTCCCGGCCAGAATCCCTACAAGCGTCCTGATCCGGTTCGCGAACCTGAACCAGAGCCAGAAATCACCGACGAGCTTGCAGATTCTGACCTCGATGGTGTACTCGACAGAGATGACCTTTGTCCCAATGTAAAAGGAATGGCACTTTACCTCGGGTGTCCTGAAGGCGATAGAAAAGATATGGCCGATCCCGTAGTTGTGATTGACGTGCCCAAGAAGAATGACCCGGTCATTAATCTCCCTGTAATAACGAATGCTCCGGTAATCACCGAACTTGAGGGCAGCGGTGTACCCACTCCTCCTGCCACCACCACAACTCCTACTCCGATGACGGCCGGAGAGCGCCGGTATATTGAGGCAGCTATGGCCAATATTTACTTCGAAGCTTCCAGCGATAAGCTTACGCCCGAAAGTTATCCTGTACTGGACACAGTGGCTATGATTCTGAACAAGTATCCGCAGTACGATCTTCAGGTATTGGGGCATACAGATAATACCGGAGACCAAAACAGCAACCTGGTTCTTTCCATCAAGCGTGCCTTCCGGGTAAAATACTATCTGGTATATGAAAAAGATGTCCGCCTTTCACGTATCACCTCCGATGGTTATAGCTCTGCTGCACCTGTAGCCGACAATACAACGGTCGAAGGCCGGGCCAAAAACCGCCGGGTAGAGTTCCGCCTTATGGAGTCGAGCAACAACAAGGTCGGCTACAACGTTTCAAACTAAAATACAATTAAGCGGCGCGTGTCATACGGTACTGCTGGATGATTTCCTTCAGTGCGATGATGGGCAAAGGCTTGGAGATAAAATTGCTCACGGACGGATAAGATTTCGCCCGTGAGCGGTCTTCTGTACGGATAGACGAACTTACCATATAAAGTTGGACCAATGGATAGTGCGGGTAAAAAGATTTTTCGTACAAATCGAGAAAAGAAAACCCATCCATTACAGGCATTTCGAGATCAAGGAGAATGATATCCGGAAAATCGATCCCTCCCTTTTTATGCCACCGCTCCAGCTTTTTTATTGCCTTTTGACCATTAAGCGCAGAGGTACATATGACTGAAAGGCCCGTCTCCTTTATCAACCGAATCAGAATAAAGTTGTTGACTTCATCGTCATCGATTATCATAAGTCTTAACTTGTTTTTTCCCATTTCCGTGGAAGTTGATGGTTGATAATATAAATAGGAGATAAATGGGGAAAATGAGAATATTCTGAAACTGTGGTTATCTCATCACCACTGCATCGTTTTTGACGATGGTCTTGCGGCAGATGTTACCCTGAGCAGTTTTAATCATGAGATTGTATTTGCCGGAGCTCCACTTTCCATGATTTACGGGCATTTCTATACCCAGGGGCAGATACCGCTCTTTGCGCGAAAATACCAGTTGCCCTTCTTCTGAGTAAATTCTGATTTCTACTTGTGTGGTAGCCAGTTTCTGAAACCGCAGGTAAATCACCGGATCAATATTGTCCTCCATAAGGATAAACTGCCCGGTTGCATCAATATTCGCCATCCTAAACCCCTCGATTTCCGTTTCTTTACCCAGCACAAAAGCCGAATCGGCGGCTTCCATTTCGAAAATGGACTTTGTTTCGGTCTCGGCATAATAGGTTTTGCTACCTGCTGCATCGCCGATCATGTCCGGCTTTTCATCGGGTGATATGTCATAAGCCACTGACACCGGATTTTCAGAAGGTGATTCGTCAAAAAATAGCTGTACAGGCTGTTTGGGTTGGCTCAACGCCAACGAAAAGCAGGCAGTTGAAAATACAAAGAAGAAGCTGATTTGCCGGGGAGAACATCCAGGGAATAAACTGAGCAATGACTGAGGCATAGTTAGTAATGATTAGCGATATGGTTATTGTTTCTATGATTCAAATATGGATATATTATTTTATATATTAATTACACAAATACGTAAATTTCTATTGATGTATGAAAATCATCCCTCACGCATGTTTCATGAGAAAAAACTGCCCCTATTCGCATCTGTGGGCACAATAAGTCTAAGCGAAGGCTAAATCAGGGGGAAATATTTTGTAAAAAATTGAGGAATATGGCAAAATCATCAGGTTTTTAAGCCAAAACCTGCAATTCCTTTCATTTTTTCGTATGAAAATTCTTTACAAAAAACAAAAAGGGCTACCGGAATTCCGGTAACCCTCGATTAACAAAATTAAAATACTTCTGTCCGCCTGTTAATTCTTAGTTTTCAGCAGTGTGCACTACCACTTTGCCTGCCAGTATGCGGCGATTGGTTTCAATCATCCGTGTTGCCTGTGAAATCGTCTGATGAAAATATTCTGACTGGGATGTTCTTTCCGCTTCACTTACTTTAGGGTCAATTTGCAATGAATCCAGTTTATTCTGATAATCAGTTATGGCTTCGGAAAGTGTAGTTATCTGGTTTTCCAAATCGGCATAGAAGTCAAACACTTCATGTGTATTTGATGCTGGTACACCCAGCATGATCATTTGGGATTTGGATTCATCGGGGTTTTGTCCGTAAAAACTATAACCCGAAGAGATGAAAATAACGGTGAAGAGCAAGCGTGTCATAATCAGGATTTTTATTTGTAAAGCGCAACTATTTTAAATATGTCAACATTACAAATATCGCACAAACCGGCTTCTTGTCAATAACACTATTTCAGACATTCGTTGTTTTTATTTCGTGGAATATCCCTGTAAGGTTTTCTCTGTCAGGATATGATTTTTATTAAAAAAGCAGCAATCGCGCTCAAAACTGGCTTTCAGCCCTCAAAAGGTATGCGAAAGAATTCTCCCCTGCCTGTCTCAAAACAGGTTTTCACAACTGAACAAAGGTTATTTTTCTGCTCCAATCTTACATAAGGAGAAGAAAAACATGTGATGGCAGGAGCAAAAATATTACAAAACAACCGGAGTCGGGGATACTAACCTAACCTGGGTTTCGGGCAGAAGAACCACATATTAACTTATCTGGTTGTAGTAGATTTTTTCTGTGTATTCCGCCCATTTTTTGGCTGAGTTACGGAATGCCTGGTAGGAATCATATATTTCTTTTGCCTGCGGGTTTTCGGCGGTGATACGGGCAAGGACCTGAGCGGTAATTTCCCGGAGTTTGGCCAAAACCTCTGCCGGGAACTCGCGGAGTTCGACCTGACCTTCTGCGACAATTTTTTGGAGGTATTCGCTGTTTTTCGCTTCTATCTCAGAAAGAACCCAGAGGTTTTGCCGGTAAATAGCGGCAATGACGATTTCCTGAAGATCTTCGGGCAGGCTGGCAAGACTGGTTTTGTTTACGATGGTTTCGAGTGTTGTTCCAGGCTCATGCCATCCCGGATAATAATAGTACCGGGCGATTTTATGGAAACCCATTTGATAATCGTGATAAGGCCCGATCCACTCCGAGGCGTCCAGTACGCCGCGTTCGAGGTTGGTGTAAATCTCTCCCCCGGCGACATTCATTGCCGTAACGCCGGCTTCTTTCATCACCAGTCCTCCGAGTCCGGGAATCCGCATTTTCAGTCCTTTCAAATCTTCAAGTGATTTAATTTCCTTATTAAACCACCCGCCCATCTGCACACCTGTATTTCCCGCCGGAAATCCCCGTACATCAAAGGGTTCATAAACCTTATCCCACAGAGCCTGCCCTCCCCCGCTGATAATCCATGCGTTCATCTGCTGTGCATTCATGCCAAAGGGAACCGTACTGAAAAACTGTGCCGCAGGTACTTTCCCTGCCCAGTAATAGGCAGCGCCATTTCCCATTTCTGCCGAACCATTGCTTACAGCGTCAAACGATTCCAGCGGAGGTACCAGTTCGCCCCCGCCAAAACCTGATTTTCAGCCTGCCGCCCGACATTTTCTCCACCCAGTCAGCCATCATTTTACACCCCTTCGCCCAAAATCGGAAAATTGGGCGGCCAGGTCGTCACCATTTTCCAGCGATATACTTTATCCGGCGCACTGCTTATCGAAGTGACTGATTTTGCTTTGTCATCCTGGGTACAGGATACGGCTCCCAGTACTGATGCACCTGCCAGTGCCGCAGCTCCGCGGGTGAGAAATTTTTTCCGGCTGATATTGTCCATTATCCGTTGGTTTTCGTTTGTAAATGCTCCTCAAGTTAAAAAAAGTATTCAATTAATTTATTTCTGCATGAAGGGGATGCATAAGAATCTCGCCCAGGGAATCCATATAAGCTGCGCTTTCCTCCGGAATATACTGAAAAACGACATAAGCGTTCTTTTCATAATATCTGCTCCCCTCCGGCACTTCCAGCGGGTGATCGTGAATCAGTCTTCGGTTCCAGTATCTGCCGTTTGAGGCTGACTGCGTGATTTTTGTATGTGCTTCATATAAAGGCGAAAGATCTCCCCGCGTGTTGGTATAATCCTCATCCACCCGGATGACGCCAAAAGCATACCCCGCTGATTCATGAAAAAAGAACAACCACGGTGCGTTTTCTTCTATGTGGTGGTTTTCAAGGTAGGCAAACGTGCTGTCATGATACAAAGGCATCGTTTCCACTTCACCGCCTTCCCGGCGAAAGGAAAGATGCGTAAACAGGCTGTCCATTGTCATCTCGTCATTTCTCAAAAGATTTAGCACTACCGACTGGCGGAAGGTCATCTCAGAGCTGAACAAAAAATACGGGAGGCTGTCGTAAAAAACATACTCACCCGCCAGTCCGATTTCTCCGTAACCCGGTGCCGTGCCCGACTTTTCGATACGAGTCATATATTTTCCATTGAAAACATCCATTTTTTCCGGCTCCATATGTGCCATGGTCGTATAGGGAGTATTTTCTTTGGCAAAGTTTGGGCTCCAGTGAATTTTCATTCCCGACCGCTGAATACGCTGGTTGTCAAATTCTTTTAATATCAATGCGGTGAGGTGCCCCACAGGATAATTTCTCCCGGGAATATCTGTTTTTGATCCCAGGTCAGCCAGAAAATAAGAATTACTTACACTGAAAACCGAATCTTCTGTTTTTGTTTCCAGTGTCCCGTAACCTGCATGCACAGTATCGCTACATGCGACGAGGCTTACGTGGCGTATTCCATTGGCTGAAATCGCGACTGGGAAAACCACCTGAACTACCGCAGGGTTATCCGCCGTCTGGCGGAATTGCACAGAAGTATGCCCTTTTTCCGTGCCGGAAATCATACAAACTCCCACAGGAGGGTTATCAGGATCAGCAAGCGTAAAATACGCTTCCACATATTCTTTGTGCCGGGCCAATCCATCCTTTTCCCTTACAGTAAAATGAGCCAGTTCCCAGCCTCCCCCACAGCCTGCCAAAAAGAATAAAACAAAAAGACCCAACCAGTTGATCCGATTTTCAGCATTCATATTGGTACTTTGTCAGTTAGTGCAATCGATTGTAAAAAAAGCTTTTCCACAACATCGGCAGAAAGTTTGTTTCAAAACAAACATATTTATAGTTTATTCCCTCAATCTAACTGCTACTATGAGAGATACTTTTTTGAAGATCGCCAGATACTTATGGGTTTATGGGATATTCGTGTCCATTATCTCTGCCAATGCCCAACCGGTGACGCTGGCAAAATTTGTAGTACATGCCGGAAAACACGACCGGATCAATACCCCGGTAAGTGCCTCGCTTTCAGATATTTCGGTTCCCGAAAATCAACCGGCGATATTGTATGAAATCACCCCCGAGGGACAAAAGCCGGTAGCTTATCAGGTTGAAAGCGCGAAATCACCCTTGATATGGTGGGTGATATCGGATGATTTGAAGGCGGGTTCCTCGCGTTTGTATGAGTTGAGATCAGGAGAAGAAACAGCCATACCCACTATACCGGTAACAGCCAAAAATGATGACGGCGCGGTAGTTTTTGAAACCGGCGGAAAAAAGATTCTGAGATACCAGTATGCGACCCAACCCACTCCCAAAGGCAAAAATCCGCTCTACCAGCGCGGGGGATTTATTCATCCGCTCTGGACACCTATGGGCGAAGAGCTGACCCGTATTCAGCCACCCGATCACTATCACCATTATGGTATCTGGAATCCCTGGACTCATACCACGTTTCAGGGCAGAAAAATCGATTTCTGGAACCTGATCGAAGGGCAGGGTACGATAAAACCACAACCCAACCCATCGGTACAGTCTGGAGAGGTTTATGCCCGTGTTTCTGCGGTTCATTCCCATATTGACCTTACTGCCCCTGACCCCTCGGGCGCACTGACTGCCCTGAGAGAAGACTGGAATCTCAGGGTATGGAATGCCGATCCTGCCCGTAAAATCTGGCTGGTTGACTTTGAGTCAAAGCTAAATTGTGCAACAGACAGCCCCCTCACCATTGATGCCTATCGTTATCAGGGTTTTGGGTTCAGGGCCACGCCCCGCTGGGATGACCTCACCGCTACACTTCTGACCTCAGAAGGAAAAAACAAAACAGACGGCAACGCCACCCGTGCCCGCTGGTGTGATATCAACGGCATATCTATGGCCGGGACTTCCGGCGTTTTGTTTATGACTCACCCGGCAAATCACAACTTTCCCGAACAGTTGCGAATCTGGCCCACAGGAGCCAACAACGGGAAAGAAAATGTGTTTTTCAATTTTAACCCCGCACAGGAAGAAGATTGGGTGCTCAGACCAGGCAACGAATATGTTCTCACCTATCGCATGATGGTCTATGATGGCAAAATCACTCCCGAAAAAGCAGAGCAATACTGGAATGACTTTGCCTACCCTCCGCAGACGGAAGTCATCTATAAACGTCCCGCCCACAAACCACGAATACTCGTTTATACCAAAAACGGCAAAGGATATGTACACGACAACCTCGAAGCGGCAACGGCAGCGATCAAAAAGCTCGGATTGGAAAATGGCTTTGACGTGGACGCTTCTGCCGATCCGGCTGTAATGACCGACGAGAATCTCAAAAAATACGACGCCCTCGTTTTTGCCAGCACCAATAACGAAACCTTTGACACAGACGCGCAGAAACAGGCGTTTCAACGTTATATTGAAAATGGCGGAGGATTCGCCGGCATTCATTCGGCCAGCGGCTCTGAGCGGCAGTGGCCCTGGTATCAGCAGATGCTGGGAGGAAAATTTCGCAGACATCCACCACTCCAGCCATTTCATATTAATGTCATTGACAACGTACATCCTTCCACCTGTTTTATGGGCAAAGTATGGGAATGGGAGGACGAATGTTATTACCTGGACCATCTCAACCCCAATATCCATGTCCTGCTTGCCGCAGACCTGAACACCATTAAAGACGAAAAGAAGGGAGAATATCCTGCCGACATATTTGGCGACAACTTCCCCATCTGCTGGTATCAGGAGCAGTACGGCGGGCGGCAATGGTACACGGCACTTGGGCACAAAATTGATTATTACAGCAACCCTGTTTTCCTTCAACACATACTGGGAGGGATTTTATGGGCCATGGATAAAAACCACTAAATCTGATTAACTACCGCTATGATGAAAAATAACCATAACAAAACGACCAAAGGACTTTCCCGTCGGGAGTATATCAAAACTACTGCCGCCGGAGCCATCGGCGCATTGTTTTTCCCCTCCATTGTACCGTCGAGTGTTTTCGGAAAAAATGCGCCCAGCAATAAAATTCAGATCGGGCAGATCGGCTTTGGCAGAATCGCTCAGGGGCACGACCTGCCCGATACCATTCGTTATGACCAGTGCCGGATTATTGCCGTAGCAGACCTGGACAAAAAGAGAAAAGAGGATGGTAAAAAATGGATAGAAAGCTGGTACGAAAAATCAAAAGGTCAGAAAAAGTATGTGGATGTAAAAACTTACGATGATTACCGCCTCATGCTGGCAAACAAAGAAATAGACGCCGTCATCATCAGTACCCCCGACCACTGGCATGCACAGCCGGCTATTGAAGCTGCGCTCGCCGGAAAAGATATTTACCTCCAGAAACCCGCATCCCTTACGATAAAGGAAGGGCGCATGATGAGTGACACCATGCACCATACCGGAGCCATTTTTCAGATTGGCAGTCAACAGCGGTCTCTCAGCCCGTGGCCGCAGTTCAAGCGCGCGTGCGAGCTTGTGCGCAATGGCCGTATCGGTCAGCTTCACACAGTAAAAATCGGCCTTCCGGGCGACCCGTCCGGAGACGAAGAAGCCCCTATGTCTATTCCCGAAAACCTGAACTACGATATGTGGCTGGGATCGACAGAAAATGTGTATTACACCGAAAAACGCGTTCACCCGCAGGCCGATTACTCACGCCCGGGCTGGCTCCGCTGTGAGCAGTTTGGCGCAGGTATGATCACCGGCTGGGGGGCTCACCATATAGATACCGCTCATTGGGGCATGGGAACAGAATACACCGGCCCTGTCGAAATCGAAGCAGAGGCGCAGTTTCCCAAATCCGGCCTATGGAATGTACATGGAGATTTTCAGGTCAAAGCAAAATACGCCAATGGTGTAATGATGGAAGTCAGCGGCGCATTTCCCAATGGGGTGAGATTTGAGGGCAGCGAAGGGTGGATTTTCGTATCCAGAGGCGATGTGGGTGTTACGGCTTCCGATCCTTCCAGTGCCAAAAACAGCGAAGCCTTCAGCGCAAGCGACCCCAAAATCCTCAAGTCAGTTATTGGTCCGGATGAAATCCACCTCTACGAAAGTCCGGATCAGCATCTCAACTGGCTCGAATCGATCATCAGCAGAAAAGCGCCCATTGCCCCTGCCGAAATCGCGCACCGCTCCTGCTCTGCCTGCCTGGTAATGCATATTGGGATGAAACTCGGCAGAAAACTTTACTGGGATCCGGTAAGGGAACGGTTTATCAACGACGATGAAGCGAATTCTCTGGTTTCCCGCCCACAGCGTTATCCTTACGGTACGGATTTTATCAAATAAATATGAGTTCTAATCCTTTTTCCCTGGAGGGGAAAACAGCCCTGATCACCGGAGGTGGTACAGGCATAGGTTTGGGCATTGCCACGAGCATGGTACAGGCCGGTGCGAAGGTTGTGCTCAGCGGAAGACGGGAAGATGTGCTTCGGGACGCCGTAGCTACCCTGGGGCCACGTGCCGCATTTGTTATCAACGATATTTCTGATCAGAAAGGGATTCCAGCCTTTGTACAGGGGCTGGAATCCAGATTTGGAGGAATAGATATTCTTGTAAATAATGCAGGCATTCATCTCAAAAAATTTGCTGCCGACACAACGGACGAGGAATTTCTCCGGGTGATCCAGACCAATCTGCTGAGTGTGTTTTCTCTTACCCGGGAGTGTGCCCGGGGGATGACAGCCCGCGGTTCGGGTTCTATTCTGATGATAAGCTCTATGGCGGCATTGTTTGGTATTGACCGGGTTGTGGCTTACAGCGCTGCCAAAACAGCCCTCACCGGACTTGTAAATACCCTGATGACTGAATACGCCCCGTATAACGTAAGGATCAATGCGATTGCCCCTGGGTGGATCGAGTCTGAAATGTTTTATAAGGCCATTAATTCGGACCCTGCGAGAAAGGTTAAAATTGAAAACAGAATCGCCATGCCTGGTTTTGGGAGACCCGACGATATCGGCAATGCATCTGTGTTTCTGGCCTCAGATGCTGCCCGGTATATTACAGGGGTTGTATTGCCGGTAGATGGTGGCGCCGTTGTTAATTTTTAATTCGATTTGGGTTTGGAGAGGAGTACATTCAGACTCACTCTTGCATTCAGGCCGTTGCCGCGAATCGGTTCTTCGATGTGGGCAGCAACAATATCCTTTCCACCCACTACCCCTGTGTATTTACCCATCCGGTAAGTTACACCTCCCCGGATTTCCAGTCTGGGCAGAATAAAAATCCTGCTCCCAGTCCGGCGTGAATGGTGGCGATGCTGCCGACAATTCTGGCATCCCTTACATCCTCGCTGTTGGCAATACTTGCAGAAGCATCAAACACCTTCAGACTCATTCCCGGAAGCCATCCAAACTGGATATAGGGCTGAACCGGGCTGGTCCCGTAAAAATACAGGTAATCGAGCGAGTAAACCCGGAGCAGGGCACTTTCCTTCTGCGCCGGCAAAGTTACCACATGTGCGGTTTCGGTCGCATAGGTGAATTCAAATACATTGCCTTCATATCTGACACCTATTCCAAAACCAAATCCTGCTCCGCCGTCCACCTGTGGTACAAGAAAAACCTCTGAAGGAGTGACCAAACAGAATTTCCATTGAGGCCACCCTGTGTGTTCTGATAAGGCAGATGTGCAGAAATATACACACCCTGAAACAGGCCATTCTGTGCAGATGTCTGCCCATGAAACAAGCCGGATAGAATCGCGATAATAAGTATAACTCCTTTATTCATAGCTACTTAGTTTTCGGTTCTTTCCTAAGCTTAATATATTTTTACCTATTATACAAGGAAAGTTTTCATTATCTAGTTCTGCCCACCCGGTGCTGGCGGAATCTATTTTGTGGAAGTTATATTGGGAGAAACCTGCAGCATCAATCGTATCATCCGGTCAAGGCATTAAAAAACACATATTTATTTCGGGGAAACCACTTTCCAGCCTATATTAGCGAAACGAATTTCCCAGAAACAGATGAAAAACTGCCTGCTACTCTGCCTGATCACTGCTACTTTCCTGATTATTTCAGGCTGTGGCGAGGATTCCCATTCCCCGAATACAAATTCTATGAACTTTTCCGGCGCGAAAGGCGAGGTGAAACTGATTACCCTCGACCCCGGGCATTTTCATGCCTCACTCGTTCAGAAATTTATGTATGACCAGGTGGACCCCACCGTTCATGTTTATGCCCCGGAAGGCCCGGATGTACAAAACCATCTGGCTACAATCGATGGGTTTAATGAACGGGCTGAAAACCCCACAACCTGGAGCGAAGTGGTTTATACAGGCCCGGACTTTATGGAAAAACTGCTTTCCGAAAAAGCGGGAAACGTGGTGGTCATTGCCGGAAATAACCGCAAAAAAACCGAATATATCCTTGATGCGGTAAAAGCTGGCTTGAATGTACTGGCAGACAAACCTATGGTCATTCAACCCGAGGCTTTTGCCCAACTGGAGGAAGCTTTTGCCACAGCAGAAAAAAATGGCGTACTGCTATACGATATAATGACCGAGCGGTACGAAATCTCCACCATTCTCCAGAAAGAACTTTCTCATATTCCTGAGGTGTTCGGAGAATTACAAACAGGTACGGAAGCAGAACCTGCGGTTACCAAAGAAAGTGTTCACCATTTCTCCAAAGAAGTTGCCGGCAAACCGCTGATTCGCCCGGCGTGGTTTTTTGATGTAACCCAGCAGGGTGAAGGGATGGTGGACGTGATGACCCACCTGGTGGATCTGATCCAGTGGGAGTGTTTTCCCGAACAAATTCTCGACTATCGCACTGATATAAAAATACAGTCGGTAAGCCGTTGGGGAACGGAACTTACCCCTTCCATGTTTGAGAAAGTTACAGGACTTACCAGCTATCCCGATTATCTGAACGGGGTACTAAAAAATGATTCGGTGCTGGATGTATTTGCCAACGGAGAAATCAATTATACCCTCAGGGGAATCCACGCAAAAACTTCCGTAATCTGGAATTTTGAAGCGCCTGCCGGTGCCAAAGACACCCACTACTCCATGATGCGGGGCACAAAATGCAATCTTGTCATTCGCCAGGAAGCCGAACAAAACTATCAGGCTTCACTTTATGCAGAGCCACTACCCGGCCAGGATGTGGCCGCCTTCGAAACTGCCCTTCGCACCGCACTTCAGCAACTCAGCGGAAAATACCCCGGACTGGAGCTTTTCCCTTCGGAAAAAGGATTTGAGGTGGTAATTCCCGATAATTTTAAAGTGGGACACGAAGCGCATTTTGCGCAGGTTACAGAAAGATATTTACAGTATCTTGTGGATGGAAAACTCCCTGATTGGGAAGTGCCAAATATGCTGGCCAAATATTATACTACTACCGAAGCTTTTAAAATGGGCCGATAATCATGCTCCTTGCTACCACTACCTACTACCCGTTTGCGGTTCTCCTGCTGGGAATCGCCTTTGTGATCCTTACCATCGCAGTACTGCGTGTCCATGCTTTTGTGGCGTTGATCCTTGCTGCGATCTTTGTCGGGCTGCTCAATCCCCTTGTGCCGGGGAGTGAGGAGGTGAGCCGCTGGGTACGGGCAGTCGAGTTGCCCATGAAAGAAATGGGTACTACCGCGGGACAGATCGGGTTTGTAATCGCTCTGGCGTCGGTGATAGGGATGGCCCTGATGGAAAGCGGCGCTGCAGATAAAATCATTCGCAAATTTCTTCAGGTATTGGGTGAAAAAAAGGCGGGGATTGCCCTGCTGATCAGCGGATTTTTCCTGGCCATTCCAGTATTTTTTGATACCGTGTTTTTCCTGTTAATCCCCCTGGCCATTGCGCTCAGTGCCAGAGTGGGCAAACGCTATCTTTACTTTGTCATGGCTATCGGCGGTGGCGGAGTGATTACCCATGTGTTGGTAGCACCGACGCCCGGACCGCTGATTATGGCTGAAAGTTATGGCATCGACCTGGGGCTGACGATTATCGCAGGTATTGTTGCAGGACTATTGCCTGCGGTGGTGGTGCTGGTTGCAGGCAACCGTCTTGATGCGCGGATTCCTGTAGCTATTCCCAAACTATCGGCAGATCAACAAGATCGCCCGGAATCGGGTCTGCCCTCATTTTTTATGTCGGTATTACCCGTCATTCTGCCTGTGGTGCTGATCTCCATGGCATCTCTGGTGGGGATTATGCCCAAAGACGCGCTGCCTGCCGGTGTACAAAATCTGGTGTTCTTTTTCGGAAATAAAAATATCGCGCTTCTGTTGGGCACGGCCATTGCCTTATGGGTGCTTGCAAGACAGCAAGGTCTCAACCTCGCGGGTCTGACCGCAAAAATGGAATCTCCGCTGATGACAGCGGGTATTATTATTCTGATTACCAGTGCAGGCGGTGCTTTTGGGGCGATGATCAAACACACGGGAATCGGCGATGCGATCCTTGCGGCCACTTCCGGCCATGAACTCAACTATATTTTCCTCGCATGGGGCATTGCCGCAGCAATGAAAATTGCACAGGGTTCCAGTACGGTCGCGATGATCACCACTGCCAATATTATGGTTCCGCTGGTGGGCGATGGTTCTGCCCTGCCCTACCCGCTCGTATTGATTTTCCTTGCCACCGGATTTGGTTCACTTACCCTTTCATGGATGAATGACAGCGGATTCTGGGTGGTGGGAAAAATGAGCGGTTTTACCGAAAAACAGACCCTTCAGAGTTTTACCCTGGTACTGTTTCTGATCTCCCTTACCGGACTGCTGGAAGTATGGTTATTCTCCCTGTTTTTCTAGAAACATGAAAACCCCGTCAGAAATACGGTCTATTCTCCGTGAGATTCAGGTACAGGAGCACTCCAACGTCCCGAAGTACCTGCAGCTCGTATATTCGGTCAAAGACCTTATTCTAAAGAAAAAAATCGGAATCGGCGACCAGTTGCCCTCCGTCAACGAAGCGAGTTTTGAATATTACCTGGCCAGGGACACCATCGTCAAAGCCTATAACATTTTGAAAGAACAGGGAATCATTCATGCAGTTCCCGGAAAAGGATACTTTATTGCCAGTCAGGATGTGCGGAGCAGGTTCAGGATATTTCTGCTATTCAACAAACTCAGTGCCCACAAAAAGATCATTTACGACGCATTTGTAGAAAAGCTGGGCGAACATGCTTCCATTGATTTTTATGTTTATCACAATGATTTTAAGGTATTCCGTTACCTGATACACGAACACCTCCAGAAGGACTATCACTACTTCGTCATTATTCCCCATTTCGAGAAAGAAAAAGACAGAGCCCACGAGATCATCAACCAGATACCTGCGGAAAAACGCATTCTCCTCGACAACAAGCTGGAAGGAATAAACGGGAACTACGGCTCTGTGTATCAAAATTTTCAGAAGGATATCTACCAGTCACTGGAAGCATCTGTCGATTTACTCGGAAAATACCATACGTTAAAACTCATATTTCCCCACGGAAGTTATCATTCAGAAGAAATTGTGAGGGGATTCAGAACCTTTTGCACACACCGAAACTTTCGATATCAGGTTTTGGGGGAAGTGCGTTCGGAAGACCTTGAGGCCGGGGTCGCATTTGTGGTGATTCAGGATGAAGAGCTGGTACAACTGATCAAATACCTTCGTCAGACAAACCTGAATGCCGGAGAAAACCTGGGCATCATTTCCTACAACGAAACCCCGCTAAAGGAAGTATTGCTTGATGGAATCACCGTGATGTCAACCGATTTTGCCCGAATCGGCGAGACAGCGGCAGAAATGATTCTGAGTGGCGCATTTTCGCACATCGAAAATCCATTCCGGCTGATACGAAGAAAATCACTCTGACACCAGTTTTTCAGCAAAGAGCCGTATATTTGCAGGAAACAAATTCTCCCTGATAACCGGAGGCGCTGCGTTTTCCGGATAAATGAGATGTAATCAGGAATATGTCATCAGCCAATGAGTTAACCCTGCTTCTTCAGGCGGCCCGTAGTGGCGACAGCGAAGCCTATAACCAGATTTTTCAACAGGTGTACGGGCAGTTGCGCCAGATCGCCCATCGGATTCGGTGGGAGCAGGGGAATCAGGAAACCCTTAACACAACTGCCCTTGTACATGAGGTCTATCTGAAAATATCGGGCAGTGCCGGGATTGACTGGGAAGGCAGATCTCACTTTATGGGTGTCGCAGCACGTGCCATGCGGCATTTGCTGATCAACTATGCGCGAAACAAAATTGCGCGCAAAAGAGGCGGGAAAGATAAGCCGCTTTCGATTGAATCCGCCGGAGCGGAACTGCCTGCTCTAACCGGCGGGCAGGAAGAATCCCTACTGGACCTGCACCAGGCACTCGAAACCCTTAGCCAATATGACCCCCGGCAGGCAGAACTGATCGAGTGCCGCTTTTTTGGAGGAATGACCATTGAAGATACCGCACAATTTATGGGGCTTTCTGTGGCCACCGTCAAACGGGAATGGGTTTTGGCCAAAGCCTGGCTGCATCGGCAGCTCAACCAGTAAAAAGCCATGATTATTTATGTTTCATCCAGATTTCAACAACCATGACTTCCGATCGCTGGCAACAAATTAAATCCTTGTTTCACCAGGCACTTGAACGGCCACAAAAAGAGCATGTCACATTTCTTCAGACTGCCTGCGGAGGTGATACCGCCCTGTTTCAGGAAGTAATTGACCTGCTTTCTCACTACCAGCCCGAAGAGGCATTTTTTGAAGATTGGCAGCAGAAACAAATCAGTGCTATGCTCGAATGGGGTGAGGCACCCCTTCTTCCCGGCGATCAGTTTGACAACTACCATATACAGGCAGAAATTGGCAGAGGCGGAATGGCTGTTGTGTATCTGGCTGAGCGAATCGGTGAGGGGTTTTCCCAAAAAGTGGCGATTAAAGTAATGAAACGAGGCATTGACACCGACCAGGTTGTCGCACGTTTTCATCAGGAAAGAAAATTAATTGCGTCCATCCAGCATCCCAACATTGCCCGGATGATCGATGGGGGCAGTACTCCCATGGGGTTGCCCTATTTTGTGATGGAACACATTACCGGAGAACCATTAATCGATTATATCAACCGGGCAAATCCTTCCATTTACGATCGGGTACGGCTTTTCCTGAGTATTGCAGACGCAGTTGCCCATGCACATGGCCGCCTCATTTTACACCGGGATTTAAAACCCGCCAATATACTGGTGGACAACCGCGGAGAAATCAAACTTCTGGATTTTGGTATTGCCCGATTGCTCAACGAAGAAACCCTTCACCTTACTCAGGATGGGCAGCAGTGGCTTACACCTGCCTATGCCAGTCCCGAACAAATGGAAGGGATCCCTCTTGGCACAGCCTCAGACCTTTACCAATTGGGGTTGGTGCTGTATGAGATGGTTACGTCTCAACGCCCTTACAATCTGGAAGGAAAAGACAGGTTTCGGCAACAGGAGATTATTAAAAGCGTTGCACCCGCCAGCCATGAAAAACTTCAGGGCGATTTGGGCGCCATTGTATTTATGGCTTTGCGAAAAGAGCCCGAACGCCGGTACCCTGGTGTATCCGCTATGGCAGACGATCTCCACCGGTGGTTGGAAAACCGCCCCGTACTGGCACAGCCCGATAGCTGGGCATACCGCACTTCGCGCTACCTTCGCCGCAACCGGCGAACAGTCATTGCGGCTGCAATGATCCTGCTTTCCCTGACAAGCGGGCTTGGCATTGCCCTTTGGCAAGCACAACAGGCGCGAATCGCCCGAGACCGCGCAGAAGCCACACTTTCATGGCTGGTAGGCTTTTTTGACAGCCCCAATCCCTTTCACCAGCAAAGCCATGGGCCTGATCTTTCTGTCAGGGAATTTCTTTCAACTGCCATTCCAGGAATTGAAAAAGACCTTGCCGGACAACCCATCGTGCAGGCAGACTTATATGCTGCGGCGGCAAAAATGTATGCAGGACTTACCATTTACGATTCGGCATACGCACTCAACCAAAAGGCCTTACAACATTACCCTCCGGAAAGCAGCGAGTACACGCAGATGATACTCCTGATGGCACAAAATGCAACGATCGCTTCTCTGGCCGACTCACTTTATCTGGAAGCACTGGATCACGCCCGAAGAAAAAAAAGTCAGAAATTTAACTCGGGTATCGTATGGCAAAACTGGGGATACAGCCTGGTTACGCGGGGAGAAATGGTCAAGGCCGACTCTGTACTTTCCCTTGCACTGGATCATTTTATCCAAAACAGCCAGCAAAAAACAGAAAATTACCTCATTGGCATCCACGCACGCGCCATGGCCCGCCGCGACCTGGGCGCTTATGATGAGGCAGACTCCCTACTGGCATATGCAATGGTAATGGCAAAAGAAGTTTATCCAACCACACACCCCTATCACGCCATATTGCTCAATTCCCGGGCTGTAGTGGCCCGATATCAGCAAAAACCAGATACCGCAGAAGTCTGGCTCCGAAAGGCACTAGCCATACAGGAAAAAATTCTTCCCCCAACACATGACGAAATTCTCAGCACCCTTCACAATTTGGCTTTGGTATTGGGAGATAAAGGAGATTTTCCCGAAGAAGAAATCATTTACCGAAAAAACCTCCGGTTAAAAGCCCGGAAATATGGAGCCGACTCCTATATGTATGCCAATACCCTTCAGAATCTTAGCCTGAGTCTCAAACGGCAAAACCGCCTCGCCGAAGCCGCTGATTCTCTGCGTCGCACCTATGAAATTTATCGGAAAACGCTTCCCCAATCCAACCCGCGCACAGCATACCCACTCATTACGCTCTGCCTGGTACAATATGACCAGGGAAGCTATTTGTCCTCTGTAAACACTGCAACGCAAGCGAGAGAATATCTCCAGAATTCTCTACCAGAGGGTCATCCGGTCCTTGCCGATGTCGCGCTGTTTTTGGGAAGAAGCCTTGTCAGAGTGGGAAAATTATCTGCTGCGAAGACCCTGCTGATGGAAGCCGTAGGCGCATACTCCAAAGACGGAGCAGCAAAATATAACCTCCCGATGGCCAGATCCGCGCTGGCAGAGATGTATCATCTGGAGGGAAAACCCGATCTGGCAAAAGAATGGGAGTAAAAAATAAAAAAAATCACTTTTCCATGAGCCAATTGTAAGCGAATCGGGGAGAATACTTGTAAACCGCATGATCAGCGGACATTCACAGTATTCACTAATTCGTTTACAACATGAACAGTTACTTAAAATTGATTTTTCTCACCCTTGCTCTGGCTTTTGTTAGTCTTCTCCATGCGCAAACCGGAGGCGCTGGCAAGGCACATGGAACTCAGATTTTGGCGAGCTTCGTCTGCACCAAAATGGATCCAAAGTATTTGGCGACTACAGCAACGTCGGATATCTGGAAGGAATACTTAGCGGCAGCACCCTTCGCGGCACATTTGACAATAAAGGGAAAAAAGGCAGATTCGAATTTTCTATTTCTCCGGACAAAAAAACATCAAGGGTAAATGGGCCTGGGGTACAGCCACGCCTTCCGGTGCTGGAATGCTACCCTCAAAAGCAACGAAAAACCTATTCTGGTTTCTGTTCCCTTTCGAACCAAAAGTCTCCGATACAGACTGACGCTGGATAATATCTGGATCGCTTCAGTAGATGACGGACCTGAGGGGATTTTTTCTGGTTACGAACTTTATGGCATCGGATGGTGCAGGGCTTTTGACCGGTCGGGAAAACAAATCACTCCCTTTGATGTGCGTTATACAGACCAATATGGCCGATTTTGGGAGATATTCCCCAAAAACTACATCAAAACTGATATCAGCACCCGTCCCTATCTGATTGGCAAAGCCATCACTTTTGATTTCCCCCTGCAGCCCAACGAATTGCCAGACGACATGATGCGCAATACAAAAATCGAGCTGACCATTGAGTTGAAAGACTACGATACTGCTTCTTCCTCTGATATTCTGGGAAAAGAACGCGTTACCATTCCCCTGAACGAAGCCAGTATTCCCGCCTATACAGGAAATATAGCCCCTTCCAATAAACAGGGTTTTGGCTATCTGCACATCACCCATGGCAAAGGCCATATCGTGGTTACCTACCATGTAGAAAGACTGTAATTATTAAACCCTTTTATTCATATAACAACATTTCAAACAATGAAAAATTTTCTTTTGTCACTTATCGCATGCCTGAGCATCAGCACGCTGTATGGGCAAATTCAAATTGAAGCCCGTCCGCAAAGAGTTTTGCAAAAATGCTGGCCGAATCTCCCGAATCACTGTTGGTCAACTGGAGTAAGCAGCCCTGGGAAAAAATGTTTGAATTTTATGCCGCCCCTGCCATTGGTGAAAACTACCCGGCACTGAAAGAAGGTTTTGTGATTTTCGTAACCGCACAAATCGTTCGTGAAGGAAAAACGGTTTACGAAGTGGAAGCTATTGCCAAAACGAGTTTTCCCGGCAATATCCTCTTTCCCGGTACGATATTTTTTCCTGGTAATATTCTCTTTCCCGGTACAATCCTCGATCAACTGGGATCCGGAGAATACCAACTCAATCTGGGGTGCCGGATGAAAGAGCCTGGATTAAATGAAGCCCTCAATATCAGCGGCAAACGCAGCTTTTCTTTCAAGCTATAAATTGAGTCCAACATCTGTAACAGGAATTAACAAAAATTCAAACGATATGAGATATATTGCATTCATCCTGATTTTGATCTGCACCGCAATCCGAAGCTTTGCACAGGACAAGCCAGGATCTAAAGACCACCCGATTATCAGCCGCTACCCCGGTTCTGAAATCCGCCATTACTATTTCCGCGAATATGACGAAATCAAATTTGTCAAAACCAATCCGCAGGGAACACCCGGTGAGTGGCTTGAACTGGCAGGCAAACATACCGCGATTGTCTATGCAGGGCCTACCGGAAGAAGCCCGCTGGAAGTGATGAAAAACTACCGGGAAGCGTTGGAAAGAGCTGGTGCGGAAATTGTCTATGCGTGTAAGGGAAATGGTTGCGACGGGGGAAAAGCGTATTATGACTTTAAGTTTTTTAATATTGTCTATACCCAGACAGGCCGCCATGCAGATGATGATCATTATCTCTATGGCGGAAGTGCAAGTCAGGACCAACAATATCTTGTAGCCAAATTACCTGGTGAAGAAACCACCACTTATATAGAAATTGGGGTAACCGGCGCTTGGTTTGGGGTCGATTCCTGGACAACGATGGAAGTACTGGAAGAAAAAATGCAGAGACGGGACTTGTCACGGTAAATGCCGATGTGATCAAAGAAAAGATAGATAAAGAAGGCAAGATTGCGCTTTATGGAATTTACTTCGATACAGGAAAGTCCACCCTGAAACCCGAATCCGAAAACGAACTTCGGGCTATTGCCGAGTACTTGCAGCGTAATCCGTCAGAACTCCTTTATATCGTCGGTCATACCGATGATACCGGCAGTCTGAGCAGCAATCAGACATTGTCTGAGCAACGCGCACAAGCGGTGGTTACGGCACTTACCCAGCGATATCGTGTAGCTGCCAGCCGGCTTAGTGGCTATGGTGTAGGCCCACTCAGCCCCGTTGCAGATAATCGCAACGAAACCGGGCGGGCCAAAAACCGACGGGTAGAACTTGTACGCCGGCTGCGGTAAAAGTTATCTTTCTCAGGGCAGCGGATGCGCCTTTAACAGCTCTTCGGGAGAATAAAAGCCTTTGTGCCCCGAGGTAGCATCCCTGACTGCCTTTACCGCAGCGGGTGTCACCGGACTGGCCTTATTGCCAAAGGAATTGCGTACATAGGTCAGTACTGCTGCCACTTCATCATCATTGAGCATACCCCGGTAAGGTGTCATAGGAACCTGGCCGGGGTATTTTTTACCCTTCACTTCTATAGGGCCCATCAGTCCGTCGAGTACAATTTTGATCAGCCGCTCTTCATTGCCGGTTACCCATTCGGAGCCCGCCAGCGGCGGAAAGCCCGAGGCTTCCAGTCCTGCACCATCAGCCTGATGACAGGTGATACAAAAACCCTCACGGCTAAAAATCTTCTCCCCTTTAAAATACATTTCCCGGCTCTCTCCTACCAGGTGGGTACGAGTTTCTTCTGCGGGAACCTCATCGACACTATGCCCGTTGAGATGTGCCAGCGAAGTTTCATAGGCAGGCAGCATCCATTCATCCAGCGGGTGCTTAGCGGCTTCTTCCAGTACTGACAATCCATCTTCTTTTGTTATCCATGATGCCGCAACAATCGCTTCCAGCCGCACCCTGCCGTGTGGGTCAGCCGCTGCCTGTCGAAGCAGCGCAGTCTGGTCGGCTACCTGGTGGCCGCCATAACGAAGCACCCGCACGGCGGCGGCCCTTGCCCGGAAGTCTTTTGCAGTGAGTAGTTTTCTCAGAATCTGCTGGTCGATACGGTTTAATCCCCAGCTTACCCACAGGCCTTCCAGGAGGTAGTGTTCATACCTGGGGTCAGTTGCGTTGAGTGATGTTACCCATTTTTTCAGTGCTTTTTGCACTTCCTCCGGGTTGCGTCCGCGCAGTTCTCTCCGCGTGCGGTAACGGGTGCGGTATTCGGGGAGTGTGAGGTTTTCAAAAAGTTCGTCGATACTGGCATCGGCTACTTTTGCTGGTGTAACCAGCGGACGGGAGGGATACGTTATCCGGTAGATTCGCCCGTGGGCATGGTCGCGCAGCGGGTCGCGTGCGTTGTGTTGCATGTGGCCGATCAATACGTTGTGCCAGTCGATCAGATAAAGCGATCCGTCAGGCGCAAACTCCATGTCCACCGGACGAAAATTTTTGTCCGTGCCCACAACCAGATCATGCCTGTGCCTGCTGACGAAACCCGTACCGCTATCGGCCATCACATGCTGTTTGGTGCCCAGAAAACCGATGGTATTGTTGATCAGAATATCGCCCTGCATCTCATCGGGAAAATGGCGGCTGGAGACAAATTCCAGTCCGGAGGTGGGCCTCACGCGATGCGCATCTTCAATGAGGTTAAATGATTTGTGGGTTGCCACCCCGTAGCGGGGTTTGACAGAACCCGGCATCATCCAGCGCATATCGGGGCCGGAGGTTTCGGCGAAGAAGTTTTGCCCCCATTCGTCGAAGGCGATACCCCAGGGATTGGGGATAGCGAGCTGGGCGGTGCGCTCCAGTTGCCGCCGCTGCGGACTGTAGCGGAAAAAGCCGCCATTGGTTCCCCGTACAGGCCCGTAGGGAGTTTCGACACTGGTATGCAAAAATACCCCTTCCCCCATATAGATTGCACCTGAGGGATCGGCACAAAATGCACTGATGACATGGTGGGTATCATGATCGTCAAACCCGCTGAGGATAATTTCCTTTTTATCGGCCTTATCATCGCCATCGGTATCGGTAAGCAGAATGAGGTTGGTTCCCTGTGATACATATACGCCTTCAGGAGCAAATTCAAATCCCACAGGGATGTGGAGCTGATTGGCAAACACCGTCTCTTTATCCGCTTTACCGTCACCATCGGTATCCTCCAGGATCAGCAATTTGTCATCGGGCCGGGGATCTCCCGGTTTCCAGTGCGGGTAGGTAGGCATAACAGCCACCCAGAGCCGGCCTTTATTGTCGAAAGACAACTGCATGGGATTGGCCAGATCGGGAAACTCCGTCTCAGAAGCAAACAGTTCGATCTTATATCCGGGAGCGGTGGTAAGCGTCGCCAGCGAAGCCTCGGGATCGAAGTAATCGGGATTTCCATTTTTTTCACTGACTTTGTAATTGGTCTCCACAGCAGGAAGGGGGAAAGTGCCTTCATCTGCCTGTTGAAGATTCATATTCTCCCCTTTGGCAGCAAGCCAGATAGCGGAATCCCGCAGGGCCGTCATTTCCCTGATTTTTTGCAGTTCGGCGGGGTAATTATCCGGCCCGAATGGTTCATATCTCCGGCCATACACATGCACCCCATTGGGTATTTTGTAATCGTTGTGCCAGAGCCAGTTTTTTTCCATGACCGCAGCATGGATAAGTTCTTTATTCTGACCAGCCTTTTGCTTATTTCTGCCGAATACAAGATCTGCCAGCAAAGGTGCAAAACGGACGTACCCTTCCTCGTTCATCTGAAAACCATCTATTGTCAGTGGCTCATTTGTCCCGGAGAACCATTTTTTTGAAGGAGAAAAAACATCGGCAAATAATACCCCTTCTTTTTCCGCAACCTCCCGCATAGCTTCGGTGTAGAGTGCCAGATTTTGATTCTCCTTTTTCCCATCCGGCAAATCATAGGTATCTGACAAATCCTCGAAAGCGATGGGAGAAATGAGTGCCAGTTTGGGGGTAGAATTTCCGTTGTACTGTTGCTGGAGTGTATGCCGGATAAAAGCAGTCAGTTCTGCCTTATAATTTTCCACCCCCTCCGGTCCCTGAAAAGATTCATTATAACCAAAGAATGCGAGGATAATATCAGCCTTATGGCGGGTAAGCCATTCGTCAGGCGTCTCAAAATGGCCTTCACTTCCCGACTTATGCGCGAGTTCGGTCTGAAAGGCTTCCGCACCGGGAAAAGCCCAGGGGGAGATCCTGCCCGAATGCGGGCGAAAACCCGGCGTATCCCCCCCATCGCACATGTTGCGGATGTAAAGTGTGCTGTCGGGATAACGGAGATGCAATTCGGTTTCAAAATGCCCGTAATTCATCATCCGGGAACCGAGATTGTTGCCGATCAGAATGATATGAGCGCCTTTGTGAAGCGGCATTCTGCCTGTTTCGGGAGAATGACAGCTAAAGAAAAACACCGCCGTCAGCGAAAGTGACAGCAGCGCCTTTGCGATTTTTTTGAAGATGAGCAGCAATACAGACATGGGCAGCGAGGGTTTGGGGTAAATCAGATTCGCCTAAAATACACAAAAACCCCTGTTGTCAAACCAATTCGCCCGTGCCAACGATTGCCTTTTAGTTTTCTTCCGCTACCACCTTCATCGCCGCCTTCATAAAACCCATCGCGAAGGCCATGCCCGCATGCCAGGGCGCGTCGCAGGTCATCTGAGGTGTATGGTCGGGGATCAACACTCCCTGATAATTATTTTTTTTCAGAATACGGAGAATCCGGATCATATCAATATCCCCTTCATCGACAAATACCTCCTTATAATGAGGCACTTTGCCCCGCACATTGCGGAAATGGATATATCCTATGCGGTTTTGTTTGCTGTACTGATCCGTAGCCTCATAAATATCGCCTTCCGTCATTTCGGAGAGCGAACCGAGGCAAAATTCGAGCGCATTACCGGGGCTGCGGTGGCTGTCGATCAGTTTTTGGTACATGTCGGGCTGATAGACGAGGCGGGGTGTATTTCGCACAAACGGCATGGGCGGATCGTCGGGGTGAAGGGCGAGGACTACACCCGCTTTTTCTGCTACGGGCAGCACTTCATCGAGAAACCGGTCGAGCCTGCGCCAGAGTTCTTCGTGTGTGATTCGGGGCACTTCCCCTTCCGGCGCTTCCGGATTGTAGATCATATTCCACACCATGCCGTTGGGAATCGGCGTCTGGTCAGTATTTCCATCCATACCCACCGAGACCGCTCCGCCTCTGGCATAAGGGCCTTCTACCCTGCTGGCCACACCTGCTATTGAAAAATTGTAACCCAGGCAAGGGATTCCCGCTTCGCCCATTCTCCGTATGATTTCCTCGACTTTTTCCATCTGTGCGGAGCGTTCGGGACCGTCGAGCAGGATGTCGTGCCAAAGACCCGGATCGAGGTTTTCGATGGCTTCGAGTTCGAGACCGGCGGCATTGATCCCGCGTTTGATCTCCAGCAGTTCTTCCAGGGTCCAGAAAGGATTGACCGTACCGGTATAACCCCAGCCCTTTTTCCCGCCCACCGGCTGATTGGCGGGGCCATCATTTTTGCCGAAAGCGTTAAAATAATCCACCAGGTGGATGACGAGGTGCGTAGCACCGCATTGAACCGCGAAGCGGTAGTTATCTTCTGTGAGCATGTGCCGGTATAAGCCGAAGCCAAGTTTCATAGTTTTATGATTTAAGCCAAATATCTCAGAAATCGGGAATATTTCGGGAAAATATGTAATTTAGGGAAACACTGATAACTCGACAGAAGTATAACTGATAAGGTTAAGCATATCCAGTATGAATATTCAGACTATTAACAATCAGATTATTATAACCCTTCCAGCCAATATTGATATGGAAGGCGTTCAGCGTCTGATTAATTATTTACTGTACAAAGAAGCGACTAAGGACAGTAAGGCGATGCAGGAGGACATAGATAAACTCGCCCGTGAAGTTAATAAGCAGTGGTGGATTGAAAATAAACAAAGATTTCTACCAGAGTGAAGTTTGTTGTTGATACAAATATTGCCTTTAGCGCTATACTTAATTCTCATAGCAAAATTGGCGATCTGATTATGAACTCTCATGAGATGTTTGAGTTTCATTCGTGTGATGCATTGCGTTTGGAACTAAAAAAACATCGGGTTAAATTAATAGAGTTGTCAAAATTGAATGACGATCAGTTGGATCAATCCATCTATCAAATTACAGATTGTTTGGCTTTTACAAATGAGGCTTTAATTCCCTTTGAGTTTTGGTTAAAAGGTGCCAGTCTCGTCAGAGATACAGATATGAATGATATTTCATTTCTAGCCCTGTCTGAATTTCTAGGCGCGAAGCTTTGGACAGGAGATAAAGAATTGATGAAAGGCCTGGCAAAAAAAGGCTATATCAATTTTATTACAACTGAAGAACTTTATAATCTTCGGTCTTTGCTCGAATCGTAAAATGTAATAACGATTTTCTCCTCATGCTTTCGGCGATAACGATCTTCATGATGTCTGTTTTTACACTGCTTCATCCAGCAGAACCAGACACAATTCCCATTCCCTTCCTTGTCACTGCCCCCATCATTGACGGCAATCCCAACGAATGGAAACATCAAGCCTTTCACGATGGAGAATGGGACATATTCAGAGTTTCAC
>JAWKNL010000044.1:0-33895 GCA_041391725.1 Bacteroidia bacterium | reverse complement strand
ACCGGTAAGGCAGTTTTGGGCATGAAGGCTGGTAAAAAAAGTGATTAAAAAAAGAAAAAAAGGATACTTTTTCATGATAAAGAATTAGGTGATTTTTTTCTTGGTATCATGAAAGCCGGAAAATGTAACCTGAATTGATTTTTTTCTATCCGTTTAGCCAGTCCTTAAAGCTTTTGGATTTTTCGATACTTACAATGGCTTCGATATCGCTGGGGGGATCGAGTTCTACTTTTACCCGGCTTTTAGAATAAGCGACCATATTGACAATCGCATCATAAGCAATGATAAACTGCCGGTTGATACGGTAAAACTTTGCCGGATCGAGGGTCTCTTCCAGTTGTGAAAGTGTCGAGTCTATAATGTGGCGACGGTTGTCGCGGGTAATGAGAAATACATACTTTTGCTGTCCGAAAAAGTAGGCGACTTCTTCGACGGGGACGGACTTTATCTTTTCCCCTGTAGTCACCATAAACCGCTTCTGATATACGGGCCGGGCTTTTCCGAGTAAGGTTTCGGCCAAAGCGGTCAGATTCAGATCCGCTGCGGGTTTTCGGGCTTCCTTAAATTTGGCGATACTCTGGGCCAGTTCTTCCTTCTCTATCGGTTTGAGCAGATAATCAACGCTATTGACCTTAAAGGCTCTGATGGCATACTGGTCATAGGCGGTTGAAAAAATGACCGGTGTAGTTACCCTGATCTGATCAAAAATAGAAAAACTATTGCCATCGGCGAGGTGAATATCGAGAAAAATCAGATCGGCCTGGTTGCCTTCCAGCCATTCTACGGATGTTTTTACAGAATCCAGCGTAGCGAGAATCTGAATTTCAGGTTCTATTTCTTTCAAAAGGCGAATCAGACGCCGGGCAGCGAGATGTTCATCTTCAATTACCAGTACTTTCAGCATAGGACGTTCTTTTCCGGAGGGAAAGTTCGGAAAAGTATGACAGAATGGAAACTGAATTCTGTAAAGGAGTTAATTATTAAACGACATTATAAGTACCGATGAGGTTGGAAAACACAGACTTTAATCATCTTTATGTATGCAAAAACACTGTTTTTAATTTCAGAATTTCTTAAATTCAAATCCATGTATATATTAGAAAAACCGAATACGAAAAAATGATTCTCAATATGGATGCTGAATTTTTCACGAACAAAGAAAACATACTCCAGGCGATATTTGACAACAGTCTGAATGCCATGATGGTCGCCGATGATAACGGCAATTATCTTCTCGTAAATCAGGCGGCAGCCAATATGTTTGGATATACGATAGAGGAGCTTCTGCGTATGAATGTGAAAGACATCCATACGCAACCCGAACATGCTGACAGTGCCCAATTATACCGTCAATATCTGAGTCGGGGAAAGGAAATCGGAGAGTTTGCGTTTATCCATAGAGACCAAACCCCAAGAGTTGCCATGTACCACGCAATCAGGATTTGCAGCAATATCAACTTAAGCATTCTGGAAGATGTAACAGAGAAAAAACGCGCGGTGGAGACCCTTGAGGAAACCCAAAAAGCCCTGGAAAAGACTACGGAGCGATTGCAGCTTTCCACCAGCGCTGCCAGTATAGGAATTTGGGATTATGACCCTGTCAAAAATCAGCTCATCTGGGATGAAACGATGTTCAGACTTTACGGAATTTCGCCACAGGATTTTCCGGCGACTATTGAAGCATGGTTTCATCGGATTCATCCCGAAGATAACCCTTTTATTCAGGCACAAACATTCGAGTGGATTAAAGACAAAAGTGAAATTGATACAGAGTTCAGGATCACCCTGCCCGACGAATCCATAAGGTATATCCGGTCAAAAGGCATATCTTACCGCGATGAATCGGGAAAAATCAGCCGGATGGTTGGTACCAACTGGGATATTACCAAAGAAAAAGAAGCAGAAGCGCAGAAGATCAGGGCACGACAGTTGGAGGTTAAAAACCGGGAACTGGAGCAGTTCGCGTATGTGGCATCTCACGACCTGCGTGAGCCACTGCGATCGATTATGAGTTTTGCGGGGCTGCTGAAAATGCGATATGCAAATCAATTGGATGCGGAAGCCGGCGAATATCTTGAATTTATATACCAGGCGGGCGGGCGGATGGAAAAACTGATCAGAGGACTACTGGAATATGCCCATATCGGCATAGAAAAGCAGCGGGAGATGATAGACTGTAATGTTTGGGTTGACAATGTCATTCACGACCTTTCGAGCCTGATTTCGCAGACAAATGCCACCATTGAAATACAGAAATTACCGGTTGTACAAGGGTACAGCGCCGAACTTCATACACTCTTTCTCAACCTGATATCCAACGGGCTGAAGTATCACAAAGAAGGTATTGCACCCCATATCGTTATTTCTGCAAAAACAGATGCAAAAAACCATACCTTCTGCATAGAAGATAATGGAATTGGTATTGATGCCCAGTATCACGAAAAAATATTCGTCATTTTTCAGCGCATTCACCTTAATAATTTTTATGAAGGCGCGGGAATCGGACTGGCACATTGTCAGAAAATCGTAGAGCTTCACGGCGGCAAAATCTGGGTCGAATCAGAACCCGGTAAGGGCAGCAGGTTTTATTTTACCCTGGAGGCTGACTAAGGCTATCTATAAAGTGAAAAAAGGGTTAATAGTGTTCATACCAGGCAAATTTTGACTGAATGATCGCGTTTTTTTGCAACTGAATATAAGCCAGAAATTCGCGTGCTACGGGTGAAAAATTTTTTTCCTGAAGCCATATAAGATTCCAGGTAGAAATTATGGGGAGGCCTTTGACCGGTATGATTTGTAATTGTCCCTGATTCAGTTCATTTTTTAATCCGATCAGCGGCATCACCGAAAAGCCCAGCCCGGCAAGTACGGCCTGTTTTACCGCTTCATTGGAAGTTAGCTCCATCTTGGGGGTGAGCGGAAGCGAATGAAGGGCAAAATAATCTTCCATCGTGCGCCGTGTACCCGAGCCCGCCTCCCGGTAAATCAGGGGGAGTTGTGTCAAAATCCGGTTGCCATATACTTTTTGGGGGAAATCCCGTTCAGTATTCCCCACCAAAAACAGCTTGTTTTGCATTAAGGCAACGGCTTCTATTTTCAGTTTTTCGGGTAAAACGGAGACCAGCGAAAAATCCACTTCATTTTTTTCGAGGCTCTCCACCACTTTAGATTTATTGGTCACGTCCATAATCAGGTTGATTCCGGGGTGAGACTGCATAAAATCAGACAAAAATAAGGCATTATATATTTCCCGGTTGACACAATCGAAACGCGAAGTTTGCCTGCCAGATACCCTTTATAGGCTGTGGTACGGAAGTGTATTGCATCCATTTCATTTACAATTTTCTCTGCGGCGCGGGCGATTTCTCTTCCAAAATCTGTAATAAACAATTTCCGCCCCACCACCTCTGTCAATGGAATATCAAACTGATCCTGAAGGTTTTTGAGCTGAATCGAAACCGCTGGCTGGGTAAGGTGAAGATTTTCTGCTGCTTTGGTAACACTCTGCGTCTGGGCTACCATCAGGAATACCTGAAGCTGATGAAGGGTATAATTCATAAATAATGTTTATGGATATTATTATAAATATAAATAAAAATATATAAATCTCTTTACAGAAATTTGCCTCATAAAATCAACAAACCGAAATTATGAAGCGAATCACAATAGCAAAAGGAGATGGCATCGGCCCCGAAATCATGGATGTTACCCTCAAAATCATTCTTGCAGCAGGTGCACAGATAGAAATAGACGAAATTGAGGTTGGCGAAAAAGTCTATCTTGCAGGAAACACCTCGGGCATTGCCCGCAGTTCTTGGGATGTGATCAGAAGAAACAAAGTCTTTCTGAAAGCGCCCATCACCACCCCGCAGGGCGGCGGTTACAAAAGCCTGAATGTAAGCACCCGTAAATTTCTGGGACTCTACGCCAACATTCGCCCCTGCGTAAGTCTGCATCCCTTTGTGAGCACCAAACACCCCGTCATGGATGTGGTGATCGTAAGGGAAAATGAGGAAGATCTTTATGCCGGGATTGAACACCAACAGACCGACGAAGTAGTACAATGCCTCAAGCTCATCAGCCGCCCGGGTTGTGAAAAAATCGTGCGGTACGCCTTCGAATACGCCCGTCAGTACGGACGTAAAAAAGTAAGCTGTTTTACCAAAGACAATATCATGAAACAAACCGACGGGTTGTTTCACAAGGTATTTGACGAAATCGCACCTGAGTATCCGGAAATTGAAAATGAGCACTGGATCATCGACATTGGCGCAGCAAAACTGGCAGCAACACCGGAAGTGTTTGATGTCATTGTCATGCCCAACCTCTACGGAGACGTACTGTCTGACATCGCCGCACAAATTACCGGTTCGGTAGGCCTCGCAGGGTCTTCCAATATTGGAGAAGAATGTGCCATGTTTGAGGCAATCCACGGCTCAGCACCTGATATCGCAGGTCTCAACGTAGCCAACCCTTCGGGTCTGCTTCAGGGAGCAGTCATGATGCTCAATCATATCGGCCAAACTGCCGTGGCAGAAACTGTACAAAACGCATGGCTCAAAACTATTGAAGACGGAATCCATACAACCGATATTTACCGCGAAGGGCTGAGCAAACAAAAAGTAGGCACACGTCAGTTTGCCGATGCCGTCATCGAACGGCTGGGGCAAAAGCCCCAATACTTCAAGCCGGTGACTTTTGACAAAGAAGGTGTCATCAAACTCCCCAAATACCAGCGCAAACCCGCAGGCCAAAAAGAACTGGTCGGTATTGATCTCTTCGTTCAGTCGGGTGTTTCCAATCCTCACCAACTGGCAGACCAACTGACCCAGCTCAACGACGAAAACATTCGTCTGTCGATGATTACCAACCGCGGCATTATGGTATGGCCACACGGTTTTGAGGAAACCTTCTGCACAGACCACTGGCGGTGCCGGTTTCAGGCGCCAGAAGGCCAGAAAATATCCAAAGAGCATATTGTCAGCCTGCTGAGCAAATCCATCCAGTTGAATATTGACACCATTAAAACTGAAAATCTGTATGAATTTAACGGTAAATCGGCCTTCTCAGTGGCTCAAGGTCAATAGCATAAACAGCCGCTTCGCCAAAATGAAAAAAAGCAGGATGTTTCAAAAACTGATTTTACCCGCCAGTCTCCTCTTGCTGATTGGTGGGATAACACTCCGGCTTACCCAACCCGATACGATTTCGTATCATGGCATGCTGGGATTTTCAATTTTCCTGATCTGTCTTGCTCTGGGAAATTCCGGTATTAGTTATGAATCCAGTCAGACAGAAACTTCGGAATAATACTTGTGGAAAAATTCTTAACTTATTGCCGGAAAATCTGATTCTGATTATAATGAAGGACGCAAAATATTTGCTCGCCTATCTGGTTCCCGGCCTCGTATTTCTTTCGATCTGGCTCCGGGGAGTATGGTCTTTTCTGGCAATCATTGTGCTTTTTGGTGTAGTGCCTTTATTAGAACATTTTTTCAGGGGATCCGAAGAAAATCTTTCCCAATCGGAGGAAAATGCAAAAAAACACAGCTTGTGGTTTGACATTCTGCTTTACCTCAACGTTCCAGTCCAGTATGGCATACTGATTTATTTTTTGACCATCGTGCGTACCGAATCCCTGACCGCATGGGAAATGACAGGCATGATATTGAGTATGGGAATTTCCTGTGGTACGTTGGGGATTAATGTCGCACATGAGCTGGGCCACCGCGCTTCAAAAGGCGAACAGTTTCTCGCCCAGATGCTTTTGCTTACCTCTTTGTATATGCATTTTTTTATAGAGCACAACCGGGGGCATCACAAGTATGTTGCGACATTGCGTGACCCTGCCACTGCGCGAAAAGGAGAGCCGCTTTATGCATTCTGGATCAGATCGATCAGGGATGGCTACCTGTCTGCCTGGAAAATAGAATACGAAAGGCTGAAAAAGGCAGATTTACCTGTTTTTTCCACGGCCAACCAGATGCTGATGTTTCAGTTGTTTCAGCTTCAGTTTTTGGTGGCGATTGCCCTCATCTGGGGTTTGCCTTCCATGCTGGCATTTATGGCCGCGGCCCTGGTCGGGGTGATTGAGCTTGAGACCGTCAATTATCTGGAACACTACGGATTGCTTCGCAAAGAAACCCGGCCAGGTTATTTTGAAAAAGTACAGCCATGGCATTCCTGGAACACCAACCGTACTTTAGGAAGAATATTGTTGTATGAACTCACCCGGCATTCCGATCATCACTATCGGGCAAGTCGCAAATACCAGATTCTCAGGCATTTTGGAGACAGTCCACAGTTGCCACAAGGTTATCCCGGAATGATGATTCTTGCTACGGTTCCTCCTTTATGGTTTAGGGTTATGGATAAGAAACTGGAAGAGTTGGAAAATCAAATATCCATTTCTCCCCTGAACACAAAAGTTGCCGGCCCCTGAAGCAACACGCGCTCCGATGGCGTTCCCGCATTTTGCACCTCCACGGAAAGCGTTCCGCCCTGTGTTTCTACGATTATTTTTCCATCCGAACCACCCTGCGCGGAGAGATATGCATAAGCGCAGGCAGTTACTCCTGTGCCGCAGCTCAGGGTTTCATCTTCCACCCCGCGTTCATATGTGCGTACGCGCAATTTTTGGGGCGAAAGAATATTGGCAAAATTCACATTCGTTCCGCCCGCAGATGCAAAAGGCTCACTGTAACGAATTTTGCGCCCCTCAGCAAATACATTTATTTCCGCTACGGGCTGATCATTAAAACTCACGAAGTGTGGAGAACCCGTATCAAGCCAGAATACGGAATCTTCGATTTTACGAAGCCCGTGGGGCCTGATCATCTCCAGACTTACGATACCCGCCGAGACTGTAGCATGATGAAGTCCGTCCACTGCATCAAAAGTGTAGGTTTCTTTTTCTAATCCCAGATCGCGGGCAAATGCGACGAGGCAACGCCCGCCATTTCCGCACATGGTACTTTCGCGGCCATCGCTGTTGTAGTATATCATCTGAAAATCTCCGGTCTCCGAAGGACTGAGGAGGATAAAGCCATCGGCTCCGATGCCAAAGCGGCGGTCGCAGATAAAAGCTATCTGTTGTTGCGAAAAAACCCGTGAAAAAAGACCTTCGCGGTTATCCACCATCACGAAGTCATTTCCTGTACCCTGATATTTGTAAAATGGCAACTTCATAAACAAAATTTGGCGTCACAAAGATACTTTTATTTACACAATCGGGCGGAAAATAAAACCGGGCACGGTATCTTTGCTGCGCCAAAACCACTATTTATGAGTGAAGTCACGAATAAACCGGACAGGGGCTCCATCCTTTCCATCTTCCTTACGGTATTTATCGATATGCTGGGAGTGGGAATTATCATTCCGGTAATTCCAGCCTTGTTTTTTGAGGAAAGTGCACAGTTTTTTTCCCCCGGAGTTTCACAGGAAACCCGATCTATTCTTTACGGATTTCTGATTGCCTCTTACCCGTTTATGCAGTTTTTTGGTGCACCGGTTTTAGGCGCATTATCGGACCGGCATGGTCGCAAACCATTGCTGGCGATTTCACTTGTAGGGACAGCAATTGGTTATCTTTTATTTGCTGTTGCCATTATGGAGCAAAACATCTGGCTGCTGTTTGCGAGCCGTATGCTGCCTGGATTTATGGGCGGCAATATATCGATTCTGCTTTCTGCGATAGCAGATGTAAGCGATGCAAAGTCCAAAACGCAAAATTTTGGTTTGGTGGGAATGGCATTTGGCATTGGGTTTATCCTTGGCCCGGCGATTGGGGGCATTCTTGCCGATGGCACGGTGGTAAGCTGGTTTGACCATGAGACTCCCTTCTGGTTTACCGCGGGTCTCACGTTTTTCAATATTCTGCTGGTACAGTTCAGGTTCAGAGAAACTTTAAAAGAAAAACAAGAAACTGAAATCAGCCTGGTACGCGGCTTCCGCAACATAGCTACCTCGATGACTGCGCCAAAGTTGCGGGTAATATTTTCGGTTGTATTATTGCTTTCTCTGGGTTTTTCTTTTTTCACGCAATTCTTTTCTGTGCTGTTGATCGACAAATTTGGCTACACAGAAAAAAATATAGGAATGGTCTTTGGATGGGTTGGGATTTGGTTGGCCTTTACGCAGGGGTTCACGGTGCGGAGACTTAGCCGCAAGTTTTCCTCACGTCAGATTCTCAATTTTACACCATTCTTGCTGGGGACAGCGCTGGCAACCATACTGATTCCGGAACAGGCGTGGTGGATGTTTGTAATCACCCCTTTTACAGCGACTTTTCAGGGAATTACGGCACCGAATCTGACGACAGTCATTTCAGAGCAGGCCACTGCCCGCCAGCAGGGAGAAATACTCGGTATCAATCAGTCGGTGCAGGCTTTGGGGCAAATGATACCTCCGGTGATTGCCGGCTATCTAAACACACTGAATGGAAACTTCCCCATTATGGCTGCGGCGGTTTTCACTATTTGCGGCGGATTGGTGTATGTGTTGATTTTCCAGCGGAAAAATGCGACTACAATCCCTGCGTAGATTCAGGTTCAACCTCAAATATTCTCGCTTCGATATTGACGACTCCATAGACTTTTTCTTCGCTGTCATCATTGGCATACAGCCGGAGGGTATATCCACCGGAAGTGAGCAGCACTTCGGGTATGGCGATATGGGTAAGGGTATAGTCAATTTCGTTTTCCTCAGGCATTCCCAGCCATTCGCCTTCTTCCTTGAGGACTACATTGGTGGTAAACTCGCGCACATTATGGTTCTGGTCTTCGAGTACAATAAATAGCGGGAGGTTGTTTCGGGTAATGCCTACATAATAGGTAACCACCAGTTCGAGCATTCCGTTGATGGTATCCTGCATCGGGGGAATCTGAACTTTAAATTCACAGGGTTCGGAATAAAAAAGCTCATAATTTTCGAGTTTAACCTCGCCTTTCCAGACAGGCCGTATTTCTCCACACCCGAGGGAAATCAGGATCAAAAAGAAAAATGGAAGATAGAAGCGTCTGGTCATGATATGGAACGGCTGGGTTCGAAAGCGCACCCAAAAATAATACATGACGGCGAAATACTAAAGGAGTATGCAAATAAATTCTCATCCGCAAAGTGAAATTTGCGGAAAGAGGGAATTTACATAGCTGTCTGACCAGATAATTGTTTACCCTGCGGTATCGGTGGCGGCAATTTTCCCCAATCCTTCGAGAACGTTGCTAAGCGCTTCGGGCATATTTTCGTTGTCGCTGGCATCCTGATAGACCCCCATGCTTCCAAATTTGTCGATGCGGGAGGTGATAAGAGAATGTATATCTGTATGGAGAAGCGATTTTAAGTCATGGGAAATGCGGGATTTAACGGCTTCATACGCGCTTGCCGGATCTTTGTGGGCGCCGCCCAAAGGTTCCCGGATAATACCATCGATAATATGAAGTTCCAGGTTATCAGCAGCAGTGAGGCGTAAGGATTCGGCTGCCTGCTCTTTATTTTCCCAGCTTCTCCAGAGGATACTGGAGCAGGATTCGGGGCTGATTACTGAATACCAGGTATTTTCCATCATATATACGCGATCGCCCACGCCAATCCCCAGCGCTCCACCGGAGGCACCTTCGCCAATCACAATACAGATAATAGGTGTTTTCAGAATTGCCATTTCGAGTAGGTTTCGGGCGATGGCTTCTCCCTGTCCCCGTTCTTCGGCTTCCAGTCCGGGATACGCGCCCGGAGTATCAATCAGACATACGACAGGAACCTGAAATTTTTCAGCCATTTTCATCAGACGCAGCGCTTTGCGGTAGCCTTCGGGGTTGGGCATACCGAAGTTTCGGTACTGTCGTTCTTTGGTGGTACGGCCTTTTTGCTGACCAATAAACATGACCGGCTGACCATCGATTTTTCCCAGGCCGCCGATCATCGCTTTATCGTCGCTGAAATTGCGGTCTCCAAAAAGTTCAATAAAACCTTCAGAAATATGGGAAATGTAGTCCAGGGCATAAGGTCTTTCGGGGTGGCGGGAAATCTGAACTCTTTGCCAGCGGCTCAGGTTATTGTATATATTTACTTTGAGGTCATGTATTTTTCGCTCAAGGTCCGCCGAAGCTGCATCCATCTCTACGCCATTGTCTTCCGCGATTTTCTTCATCTCCCCCAGCCTGTTTTCCAGCTCGACAATCGGCTTTTCGAAATCAAAGATATTGTTGGGCGTCATAGCACTATCTGTTTTCTTACGTTGAAGTTACGAAAAAACTTTCAATCAAAGAAAGCCAATTCAGTTTCAATAAAAAAATAAAAGGGGTTTGACTTTCTCATCAAACCCCTGCAAAAATAATCAATTTTTTTCAGTCAGCCTATCATCTTTTTTCCATAGGGACATAGTCTCTCTTTGCTTCACCCGTGTAGATCTGTCGGGGCCTTCCAATCGGCTCGCCATGCTCGCGCATTTCTTTCCACTGTGCAATCCAGCCTGGCAGGCGGCCAAAGGCAAACATTACGGTAAACATATCCACCGGAATGCCCATCGCCCGGTAAATGATTCCGGAGTAAAAATCGACATTGGGGAAAAGTTTGCGTTCGGCAAAATACGGGTCTGCCAGTGCGGCTTTCTCCAGGCCTTTAGCGATATCCAATACAGGATCCTCCAGGTCCAGTTCATCCAGAATTTTATCAGCATATTTTTTTATAACCACTGCGCGGGGGTCGTAGTTTTTATATACTCTGTGCCCAAATCCCATCAGGCGGAAAGGATCGTTTTTATCCTTCGCTTTGTTAATATAATGCGCGGTGTCGCCGCCGTCTGAATGAATCGCTTCCAGCATTTCAAGTACTGCCTGATTGGCGCCTCCGTGAAGCGGTCCCCAGAGTGCATTGTTGCCCGCACCTACTGCCGCGAAGAGATTAGTTCCCGAAGAACCGACAAACCGCACGGTGGAGGTAGAACAGTTTTGCTCGTGATCGGCATGCAGCACCAGTAAAGTATCCAGAGCCTCTGCCACACTTTCATCTGCTTTTCCCGACATCATATACAGGAAGTTGCCAACATAACCGAGCGCCGGATTGGGATCAATGTAATCCAGGCCTTTTTTTCTGCGGTAAATATAGGCTGCAATGGCAGGCATATGACCGAGGAGACGGTAAATGGTACGCCAGCGCACGCCCTCATTTTTCCACGAGTCCTCTGCTTCGGTATAAAAACCGGAAAGTGCTGTAAAAACAACCGAAAGCATTCCCATCGGATGCGTTTCTGTTGGCAGCGCATTCAGAATAGCTTTTACCCCCTCCGGTGGGGTGATATAAGCCATTACATTTTTTTCAAAATCTTCCAACTGCTGTTTGTTTGGCAATTCGCCCAAAAGCAGAAGCGCCGAAACTTCCAGAAGCGAAGACGAGCCGGCAAGCTGGTCAATGGGGTAGCCCCGGTGCTCCAGAATGCCTTTTTCTCCATCAATAAAAGTGATGGTACTGGTAGTAGAGCCTGTATTTTTGAAGCCAAAATCGAGGGTTACATAACCGGTAAGGTCGCGAAGTTTTGAGATATCAATCCCTTTTTCATCATATGTACCCGTCAATACGGGCAAAGCAAAACTTTGTCCTCCGATCTTTAATTCTACCGTCTCATTTAATTCCATGGTCTTGGACATATTTTTATTACTTTGAGGAATAATAGCTACTAGGTGAAAATGGCGAAAGTAAGGATTATCAGAAGAAATTAAAAATTTGCAAATGAGGTTTTATGCTACAAAAACCGATCCTGATGCGAAAATGTTTTCACATTGCGTCGAGTTCTGCAAGACCTTCTCCAAACCCCCCGTTGAGAATCGGAAAACGGCACCAGGTCTTGGGGTCGAGATTTTCATCGTCCAGGTGGAAAGATGGGGCATAACGCTCTCTTTTCCACTGATTTATCGACCAAAGTCTGAAAAATTTCCGGATATAACCTTTGAGTATTTCATCGGGATAAGCACCCCGCAGGGTGCGAAAAACTTCTACTGGTGATTTGTAATCGCGGATGGCGCATTTTTCTATGTCATCCAGAATAGCATACGGCATAAGGTCTGATTCGTCTGTCTGTGCGTAGGTGGATGGCCGGAGTTCTGCCGTCGGTTGCAGATGATTTACATAATGCAGCGCCGGAATGTTCAGCGATTTTTCTGCCCACTGTAGCCATTCCAGCAGACTGTCTTTATCGATTCCTCCCAGCGGCGAAAGTCCGCCCGAAGTATCACCATCCATTGTCGCATACCCCACAGCCGCTTCACTCCGGTTGCTCGTAGTGATCAGCAATGCCCGGTTGATATTGGCCAGCATCCAGATTCCGGGGGAGCGAAGTCTTGCCTGTATATTTTGAAGGGTAATATCATCGGTTTCCCAGGTGAGGGGGCGCCCAATCGCAGATTCTGCCAGGCCGATATACTGCTTGTGAAGCGGCTCCACGTTCCAATTGTGAAACGTAGCTCCCAGCCCAAGCGCAAGTTCTCTTGCACTTTGCAAAGTCTCGCCACCGCTGTTTTGTGTACCCTGATAGACACAGGTCAGCATCTGGGCTATCAGCGGAAGTGATTCATCCAGCCGGGCATATCCGATTCGCTTAAGAAATTCTGTTCGGCCCAGTTCCTGTTCGGCCCGCTCCAGTGATTTGGCACAAAGAACGGCGCAGGTAGAAGAATCGGCGCCACCGCTAAGTGAAAGCACAAACCCGCGGCTGTAACTTTTCCGCATGTAATCAAAAAGACCCAGCGTCTCGGCAAGGTAAAATTCCTCTTCCCGGCTTTCAAAGGGGTGTAAGTGCGAATTTATTTCCTGGGGCGGGGTCTCTTCCAGCTTGCCTTCGGCAAGTATGAGGTTATCCGGAATTTCGGGCTGGAAACTGAAAGATTTTTTTCTGGCTATTTTGGTTTTATCCAAATCTACTACCGCACTGAGTAGCTGATACCGGGCAAAAGAAAACCGCTGATTACGCGCAAGCAAATCACCGCCCTGCGCAATCATAATCTCTCCGTCAAAAATGATTCGCCCGGCGTCGTTGCCCAGCAGGTTGCTATACACGTAAGTACAGGCATACGAACGGGATGCCTCAGATACCAGCCCCTTTCTCACCAGACTTTTGCCAAAGGCAAAATTGGAGGCGCTGGGGTTGAGAATAAGGTTTACATTATTTTGATAATGGCGCTGTGCCGGGCGAATGCCATTCCAGGCATCTTCGCAGATTTCAAGACCAATTCTGACATTATCCACCTCAAAAATCAGATCGCCAAATGGATACTCAGTTTCTCCCCACCGGTACCATACCACCAGTTCTTCTTTCCACGGTTTAAACCACCGGGGCTCGTAGTAGATGCCATCCCCCGCCAGTTCCTGTTTGGCCACAAATCCCAATAGCTCACCATTGTAAATTACTGCAACCACATTGTAGAGACAGTTTTCATATTCCATCGGAAGCCCGACCGTAACCAAAATACCGGTACATGCAGGAATGATTTGCGACAGGCTTTTGAGGCAGTTTTGCGTAAGATACTGGCTGAAAAATGTATCCTCACAACCATATCCGCTGATGGCGAGCTCGGGCAGGCACAAAATTTTGACTCCCCTTGCTTTTGCTTCGCCGATGGCATCCATAATATTGGAAAGATTCCCGGCAAAGTCCAGCGGGGTTTGATTGAGACAGGCGCCGGCAAGATGGATATATTTCATAAAATTTTTTGTGTCAAATATACACAAATCTTTTAAGGCAATTGGTTAATTTTTATATTTAGGGAAAAATTGAGCGAATTGGCAGACATTCAAAAAATTTTTCTGGCAGTGGACGCAGTGGTATTTGGGTACCATCGCACGGAGGGCCTGTCGGTGCTGCTGGTAGAGCGGCGGTTTGACCCACATCAGGGGATGTGGGCGTTGCCGGGAGGGTTTGTGAAAGACGATGAAACCCTGGAGGCTGCGGTCGTGCGCGAGCTGAAAGAGGAGACGGGGATTTCGCTAGACTATCTCGAACAGCTATACACCTTTGGTAACCCGGAAAGAGATCCGCGGAGGAGAGTGGTTTCGGTGGCATATTTTGCCCTGGTCAGGCCCGAAGCTTTTCAGATTACGGCCAGTTCGGACGCCTCCGACGTGCGGTGGTTTGATATACAAAAACTTCCGCGTCTTGCATTTGACCATCAGCATATTCTTGATACGGCCATAGAAAGGGTGAGGAGCAAGGTCACCTATGAACCCATCGGGTTTAATCTGCTGGAAGAAAAATTTACCTACGCCGAACTGCTACACCTCTATGAAACGCTTCTCGGCGAGAAGCGCATCGACCGCCGCAATTTCAAGAAGAAACTCAAAAGCCTCGGGCTGATCGAAGAAGTCAATGAACGCCGCAAACAGACCGGCTCAGGCCGCCCGGCACGACTCTACCGGTTCAACCGCTCCCAATACACCGAAAAAAAAGCACAGGGCATGTTTGAAGTGCTATTCCCGCAGAACCAGGGGAAGGGCTGATTTCACCCAAATCTTTTTATGTAAAAATTACACAAAAACCACAACTTCCTGTTTTTGTCCCCGTATGAATATATGTAAAACTTACACAAATCTCTAATCATTTCATTATGTTTGGATTTAAGTACATACGTTTTGACGCCATGGACTATGTCATTCACTATCAGAATGGGCATATACGGCGCGAAGGACGGGGGTTGTCCTTCTTCTATTTTGCTCCCCGCACCTCTATCGCTGCCATTCCCGCCGGCAGCAACGACCTCCCCTTCATTTTTGCTGAAACCACCCGCGATTTCCAGTCCATCACCATTCAGGGCCAGCTTACCTACCGCGTTGCAGATCCCCACCAGCTCGCACAAATGCTCGATTTTACGGTCAATGAAAAAGGCCAGTACCAGACCGATGACAGCGAAAAACTGGTGCAGCGCATTGTCAATGAAGCACAAACCGCAACCGCAGAGTTTGTTCATCACCTCAGCCTCAGGGAATCGCTCCGCAGCCTAAAAGCCATCGAAACGCATATTATAACCGGCCTCAGCGACTCCAAAGCTGTCAAAATGCTGGGCGTTGAAATTCTCGGTGTGCATGTGCTCGCGGTAAAAGCCGCCCCGGAAATGGCCCGCGCCCGGGAAGCAGAAACCCGCGAAGCCCTTCAGCAGGAAGCTGACCAGGCGGTATATGAGCGCCGCAATTTTTCGGTTGAGCAGGAGCGCCGGATCAAAGAAACAGAGCTTAACACCGAAATTGCTATGGAAGAAAAACAAAAGCAGATTTCGGAGAAAAGGATGGAAACAGCCACCGTCGCCCAGGAGAATGAGCGGAAAATACGCGAGATGAAAATGCAGGCCGAAATCTCTGTCGAAAAACAACGACGGGAGCTGATTAACCTGAAATCAACCAACGAAAAAGCCTCTGCAGATACGCAGGAATATGCCCTTCGCGCGTTGCTCAATCCTTACAAAGAGATAGACTGGCGCACACTCATGGCCATTCACAGCGGCAAGATCGAAGCCGGCAGCCAGATCGCCATGGCATTCCGGGAAATCGCTGAAAATGCTGAAAAAATAGGAACTTTTAATATTTCCCCCGAACTGCTTCATTCCATCCTCAAATCCAAATAATCCACCGTATGATTGATCAGGCGATTATCATTCACGACAAAACCCGGCTCGAACAACTGATCGAAAGGTTCCACTCGCGCGCACAAGCCCGCTTTTTTATCGAACGCTCCGGTGGAAACTATTCGCAGTATGAGGAAGAACATCAGGTATTTTACCGGTCGCTGGAAAAAATTACCCGGTCGCTGGGAACACATTTACGCCAAAAACGAATCCTGCGCCAGTACCTCCCTTCTTTTATTTTTTCGTCCAATCAGGTGATTCTTATTGCAGGGCAGGACGGACTGGTTGCCAATGCGGCAAAGTATGTCGGAGCACAGCCCATTATCGGCATTAACCCCGATCCACAACGTTATGACGGAATCCTCCTGCCTTACACGCCCGATAACTTTCATACAGGGTTACAGCAGGTACTGGACGGAGGATTTTACACAGATCATGTAACTATGGCGGAGGTAACGCTGAAAGACGGGCAACGCCTGCTGGCTTTCAACGATATTTTTATCGGGCCTTCCACTCATCGCTCCGCGCGATATGAAATCCGGTACAGGGGACAGTCAGAGACGCAGTCATCCAGCGGAATTATCATTTCGACCGGAGCCGGTTCAACGGGCTGGCTTAGTTCTGTTTACAATATGACACGAAGTGTTTCCCAAACGCTGTCGGGAGCAGAAGTTCTCTCCTCGCCTACCCTGCCATGGGATACGGAGGAATTAATTTTCGTGGTAAGAGAGCCATTCCTCAGCAGACATTCTTCTATCTCAATTACAACGGGTAAAATCGCCTGCGGAGAAACGCTGCAAATCGAATCCAGAATGCCTGCACAGGGCGTGATTTTCAGCGATGGAATCGAGTCTGATTTCCTGCACTTTGATGCAGGCGCGGTTGCAAGTATCGGGATAGCTGACCAGCGGGCCTGTATTGTCAAAAGTCAGAAACCCAGTTGAAGCGAAAGCAGCAACATACGCCCGGCAGCAGGAACGCCCGAACCATGAATATAATAAGACTCGTCCAGCATATTGCGTATTCCGATGGTCGCATATCCCCAGTTAAAGTCATAACCCACGTGAAGATTGACCACATTCCAGCCGGGTGTACCCCCTTCCGGAATAAAAACACTGGCAATATCGCTGTCTGAAAGCCGGTCCTGAAGGGTGGCGTGGTACCATTCCATTTTACTCCAGATACCGGTTTTGGAGCGGAAACGAAGGCCCAGTCTGCTGTTGACCGGAGGAATACCCGGCATAGGTTCGTTGAGCGTCAGGTTTTGCCCAACGGTATAGGCCAGGCTTCCGTAGAGGGCAACCGATCGGGAGACCGGAATCTCTACTTCGGCTTCAAATCCCTGCACAAAAGACTGAGAAAGATTGGTTCTCCTGTAAACCGGCTGATTTTCGTATTCCCATGCACCCTGATAAGAACTGCGGATCAGGTTAATCTGGTCGGTAAGCTGGGTGCGGTAAAACACCACTGAGCCAGAGAAAAAACGGGTTCTCGCTTTCAGACCAACTTCGGAGGTAAATGATTTTTCAGGGGAAAGACTATCATTGGGAACTTCTATTCCCTGATCTGAAAACCCCAGGTTGCTGTAATCATTGAGGTTGGGCGAACGGAAACCTGTGTGAAACGATGAAGTCAGGTGTACATTGGGGTGAATGGGGTACATGGCAGAAACATTCCCTACCAGAGCGGAAGGCGCAATTTCTACATCGCCAAATTCGGCATTGGAAAACGCAAGGGTAGAAATATTGGCTCTTCCCCCAAAAGATAGCCTGAGCTTGAGCACATCCAGTGTATGCAGGCTGAACATGGAAATTCCGGAAACATTTGCACCATCCTGAAAAGGAGAAGTCATTTCATGCACGTTCCCCGAGTTTAAATCCGTCCCTGTTTCCGCCGTAAGTACATCATCGGCATAATATTCGACACCGGATACAAAATTCCAGTAAGGATTGGGCCTTGATAGCACTTCCAGCATTCCGCCCCAGGTATCGGTTTGTTCGGTACGGGCGACTTCCAGGTTGCTTTTTTCACGGTGAGAAATGATATGATCGGACGCCCGTTGAAACGAGCCGGTGATTTTGACCTGGCGAAACCATTTATTGTCGTAGGAAGAAACCAGCCGCACATAACTCAGTTCACGGGAGCGGGGATCGTGGCGGTAGTCCTGATATTCATCCGGATTGATCTTCGCATATTCGGGCATATTTTCCTGATCCATACGTTGCCACGAAAGGGTAAGCAGATGGCGCGGTGCAAGTTTGATCAACGCCTTCACATCACCGCTACTCTCGCCAAAAGCTGTAGGCGAAAGGGCATTCTGCGCCTTTCCGGGAAAAACATCTCCAAATAATCTACGGGTTAGTCCGCCCGAAACGGCAATATTGGAGCCGCTGATCTCCAGTTCGCCCCGCAGTGATTTTTCCATATCGCGGGAAGCCCATTGAAGGAAAGTATTTCCGTGAACTTTCAGTCCGTCGTCAGAAAAAGACGGTTGTCGGGTAAATACCTGTACGACTCCGGCCAGGGCATCACTTCCGTACTGAACTGCCCCGGCGCCGCGTAGTACTTCTACCCTATCCACCCAGTATTTGTCCACGCTATTCAGCCAGGGATTTATTTCGGAGGAAAGTAAGGGATTATTGAGTCTGATGCCATCCACCATCATCAGCGTATGATTGCCTGAAAGGCCGCGAATACGAAGCCCTTCGGTCCCTGGTGAAAGCAGGGGATTCCACACACCAGGAATTCCCGACAGTGCTGCAGGAACCGAAACCGGCGCATCCTGAAGCATCTGTTCGCGGCTATAGGCAGAAACCGAAGAAGGTGAAATCGCAATTTCCCTTTCAAACCTCAGCGGAGTTATCACTTTTTCTTCGTCAAACTGTCTCACTGAGGGGAAAAGTGCCACCCCCAGCGAAAGCAGGCTGTCACTACCGATTACTACTTCACAATCTGCGTTTTCGTAACCAATATGCGATATCCGGAAGTAATAAACACCCGGCTTGAGCCCTTTAAATACAAAATGTCCTTTGCGGTCTGTGACCGTCTGGGATGCAAAACCCGAAACAGAAACAGCGACATTTTTGAGCGGTTTTCCCGTAGCGCGGTCAAAAACCGAACCCTGCAGAACCTGTGAATGAAGACCAACAGAAGTGAATAGGGAAATCAGTAAGGCAAGCGTGGTAATTCGTAGTTGCATGACTTAGAAACGATGGAACGGCTCAAAACGTCCATTATGTACAGAAAATGTATCAGTTTGTTTTATAGAAAGTTTGTACCGCTGAGCCCGAGCCAGAAAAAACTCTGGCCATATACATGCCCGCAGCAAGTCTGGACACATCAGCGGTGATCCACGATACCCCTTCGCGCAACTGCGCCTCCTGGCGATAAACAGGTTTACCCATCATATCGGTGATCTCGATACGGGTAGCCTGCGGTTCTGGCAGGAAAATCCTGATTTTCAGCATATTACTTCCCGACACAGGGTTAGGTGATACCGCTATCTGAACGTCTTTTGCAACCGGGAGGGTTACTTCGACCTGATTGGAATAACGGGTTGTGCCTGAAGGATCTTTCAACCAAAGGCGGTAAACCGCCGAAGTGCCTTCGGGGAAATAGTCGCGGGTAGTTTCCCGGAGGTTAAACACATCGTGTACCCAATCGGCTACCGGTACAAAGTCGCCACCACCGATACTTCTTTCCAGGGAAACCTGTGTGAGGTTGCGAATGCCCTCGGTTGTCCACTGAAGATTGACATAGTTTTCAGTTGTCCATTCGCCGGAGAGTACCACTTCGGGAGAAAGTACACAGGGGCTGATGGCAGATACCTCCTCAGGAATGACCGCACCGGTAGCAGAAATGCCTGCTGCACCGCTACCTGCCCCCTGATTGGAAGAACACCCGGTAGCCGTACCGGCATTGCCGCCGGTTACGCTCATGGATACGAGTCCGCCGGGAGCTGTGGCCACCCAGATGACACCACCACCGCCGCCACCGCCGGGGCCGGGGCAGTTACCCGCCAGGGTAGTATTGCCGCCATTGCCGCCGTTGGCCTGAATGGTGAGTGCGGTAGAACCGTAGCCATTGGTGCTGAGCAGGATGGTACCGCCACCGCCGCCGCCGGAGGCGCCGTCGCCGAGGACAGCCGCGGGGGTCTGACCATTGGCACGGATGGCGAAGCCATTTCCTTCGATGGCGTTGGCTTTGATGATGATGATGCCACCGCCATTGCCGCCGTTGTTGCCATCGTTGTCATTATCATGGCCGGAACCACCTCCGCCACCCATAAAAATATTATTATTCCCGCCGGTTCCATACCCCCAGAAACTCAGCCCTTCGCCAGCACTTCCGACGTCAAAACTGGAACAAAAAACAGAACTTCTGTAGCCTCCGGTTCCGCCAAATCCGTAATTGGTACCACCACCGCCGCCGTTGTTGTGGTCATTGCCTCCACCCCCACCATTGGCCTGTGCCCCTTTGCCGTATTCTTTATTGACTATGTATTCGGCAATACCTTCTCCTTTCATTCCGCCTTCGGTATCTATACCACCCATTCCGGAATAAGGATAATAGTAAGCTGTCGAATTAGCAATAATCGTACATCCATCATACCCCCTTAAATGCACCCCACCGCGAAAGCCCTGATTGCTGACATCGATATTGGCATTGAGGGTGAGGGTACCGGTAAGTTCGATAGCCAGCACACCGCCGGTGGCACCGTTCCAGGCCTGAGCGGTAAGCGTACCTGAGACCGTCTGGTTGGCATATTGAGGTACTTTGATCAACTGAATGCGTGCGTCGGAGTCGGTAGAATAGGTATTGGCGAGTTGGTATTGAAAACCGATTTTATTGCCATTTACCCCACAGACCGAGGCCATTTCAAATAGGCCTGCACTGTTGACGTCGGTGACATCGCCAAAAGTAAAAGTATTGGTTTCTGTGATGGTTGCTCCTTTCATCTGCATGATGAGGACGCGGTCGTTGAGCGCAAAAGCGGAAGGATCTGCAACCGTAACAACACTATTGACATTGTCAACGGAGAGCACTTCAGTATATTGATTTACCACACCCGAAATCTGGGCATGGAGTGTCAATGAGCAAGTAAAAACGAAAAACGGTAAAAGTCTTGGAAATAAGCGCAACATAGATGCAAAGATAAGATTGAGGTAGTTACTTTACAAGAATGTAATGGATTGGGGTTTTCCCTCATTTTACTGGCAGTCAATATGCAAGGAATATCCGGTAAAACAACACGAAAGGACGAGGAATGTTTACCTGGACAAAGAAAAGGCCGTGCAGGTTTTTCCCGCACATAAATGCGAAAATCCCTCGTTTTGCCTTATATTTGCACAAAAATAACCCTTTGAATCACTACCGGAAGGCCCGATTACTGACCCAGACACTCACTCCCCGGAAGGTGGAAAATTTTTTTCACATCTGGCGTTCGTTCCATTATTCCCGAATCAGGCATCAGGCATTTCACAGGGGCAATCCGGTCAAAATCGGCATTGAACCCACGACCTCCTGCAATCTACGCTGCCCGGAATGCCCTTCGGGCTTGCGGTCTTTTACCCGTCCGACCGGTATGATGAACCTCGAACTACATAAAGACATCATCGATCAGTTGCACCGTGATCTGGTTTTTCTGTTGCTTTATTTTCAGGGAGAACCTTACCTCAACCCCCGTTTTCCGGACATGGTGGCTTATGCCCGGGAGAAGGGAATTTACACGGCCACCAGCACAAACGGGCACTACCTCACTCCGGAAAAAGCCCGGATAACCATTGAAAGCGGGTTGTCGGAAGTGTTGATTTCCATTGACGGCACTACCCAGGAAACCTATCAGTCGTACCGGGTGGGAGGAAATCTGGAGAAAGTGAAAGAAGGCGTTCGCAATCTGGTATCAGCCCGAAAACAGGCAGGAACCTTATATCCGTTTATCGTCATCCAGTTTTTGGTGGTGCGTCCCAATGAACATCAGATCGCCGATATTCAGCAACTGGGAAAAGAACTGGGCGTGGATCAGGTTGTATTCAAAACAGCCCAGATTTACGACTACGAAAACGGTAGCGAATTAATCCCCACCATAGAAAAATACAGCAGGTACAGGCAGGGGAATGACGGAAAGTTTCATTTGAAAAACCGGCTCGACAACCAGTGCTGGAAACTATGGCATGGAGCCGAGATTACCTGGGACGGAAAAGTGCTTCCCTGCTGCTTTGACAAAGACGGCGAATACATCATGGGCGACCTTCGGGAACAGCCATTTACTGAAATCTGGCAGAACGAAGCCTACTACCAGTTCCGCAGTCAACTGCTCCGTTCGCGCAGGGAAATTGAGATGTGCCGCAACTGCTCAGAAGGCACAAAAATCTTTGCCTGATTGCGTTATCCTTCCCTTTTCACAATATTTTTGCGACAAATAATCCATTAGCTTACATAGCCTCAATTCAGGCGAAACCGTTCATGTGCGTCAAATTACAACCGAAGCACCTGAAATAGCCTCTCTCGCGCACGATATTGTTCTGATTCAGGGCGAATCTTACATTTGAATTACGGTTTCCTTATATGAATTAAAGTAATACAAAGCGAATAGATAATCCCATGAAGTGCTCATTAATTACCAAATTATTCATCTCCGCAAACGAGTTACTCTCCCTGCTTACAATTATTTTTCTATCCGGAATAATGAGTCATTCGCTGGCCCAGCCGGCAGACTTTGCCGATCAACTGGTAGTGAGTGGATTCAACAAAGCAGAAGGCATTACCTTCGACTTTCAGGGCCGCATGTATGTATATGAAAAAAGAGGAACGGTCAATATTGTGGAAAACGGAGTAAAAAGATCCACCCCACTGATTGACATACAGGAAGAAGTAGCCAATCACAATGACCACGGATTAAACGGTTTTGCGCTGGACCCCAACTTTCACAGCAACGGATACATTTATCTGTTGTATTCTGTTGACCGGCACCACCTGATGAATTATGGTAAACCGTCATACAACTCCAACAGCAACGATTATAATGAGGCAACCATCACCCGCCTCACCCGCTATACAGCCGATATTTCAGATGATTTTCACAGTGTCATCCCCGGAAGCCGGCTGATCCTGATCGGCGATTCGGTACACAATGGCATACCCATGCTGGGAACCACCCATTCAGGCGGGAGCCTGGTATTTGGTACAGACGGTACGCTGATGGTATGTAGCGGAGACATGTATTTTCATGAGACCGCACCCAACAACTACGAGCAGCAGGCACTGGTCGATGGCATTATTGGTGCCGACGAAGCGATCGGCCCCTGGCGTTCGCAATATCTCCATTCGCTCAACGGGAAAGTGTTGCGGGTTGACCCTGCAACCGGAGACGGAATATCGAGTAATCCTTTTTACGATGCGGCCCATCCGCGGTCGGCCCAGTCAAGAGTATGGGCATTGGGACTCCGCAATCCTTTCCGGATGACCATCGTACCTGAAACGGGCAGCCATAACCCAAATGACGGCGATCCCGGCGTATTTTTTGTCGGGGATGTAGGTTTTGCCACATGGGAAGAAACCGATGTAATCACCGGCCCCGGCCAGAACTTTGGCTGGCCGCTGTACGAAGGCATTACCGATGCCCCTTCTTATGTAGCTACTGAGCCCTATAATACCAGCGCACCGACCCCTTCAGGCTGTGCCCAACCCTATTACAAGTTTTCAGACCTGCTTTCCGAAACTGGTTCATGGCCTGACCCATGCAACCCCGGTCAGCAGATTCCAGCGTCTCAGTATCACTTATTTACGCACAAAAAACCACTGTTTGACTACCGTCATGGCAGTGATATCAGCCGTGTTGTAGTAAACGGAACCATGATCAGCATGAATAGCAATGCCTCTTATGGGCCGGCATTCAGCGGAAATGCTGCGATCGGCGGCGTATTTTATGAAGGCACTGATTTCCCGGAAGAATGGCGTGGATACTTTGCCGTAGATTTTGGCGAAGGATGGATTCAGCATGTCAAGATGGACAACAACTACAATCCGATTTCCATCACCCCTTTTCTGGATATTCCGGGCAGCATTCCGGCCATTGCAGTAAGCCCGACAGAGCCGGGGATATTCTATATTGACTTTTACGAAAAGGAAGTTCGCAAAATCTCCTATAACCCTGCCAATCTTCCCCCAACGGCAACCGGAAAAGCAGATAAAGTTTTTGGAGTAAGCCCGATGACCGTACAATTTGATGCAAGTGAAACGACTGATCCCGACAACGACCCGCTGGTATATACCTGGGACTTTAAGGACGGTTCACCGCTGGTTCACTCCATCAATGCGACACATACCTTTACTGCCCCATCTTCTGCTCCTGCCGAGTTTGATGTAGTACTTACTGTGGTTGATGATGATATGGAGAAAGACTCCATGATCATAACCATTTCACTCAATAATACTCCGCCGAAAATTGTGTCCACCAGTATCGACAATACCTACTATTTTGATATGTCGGGCAATTCGGTTGTGCCGCTCAGCGCAGTGGTTACGGATGCAGAGCATACACCTGCCCAGTTGAAATATACCTGGATCACCTCTCTGCGGCATTTCAATCACGAGCATGAGGAAGCTGCAGACCTGAACCCAAGTACCAATACCTTACTTACACCGGTGGGCTGCGACGGGATTATGTATTTCTACCGCATTTATCTTACCGTAACGGATGAGGCGGGTCTTTCATCCAGTGTAATCAGAGATATTTATCCCAACTGTATGGGACCTGTCGGGCGGTCAGACTTCTTTAATTACACTTCCGGGCAGAGCACGATCATGAATATTCTGGACAATGACCTTCCTTACAGTGGCAATGCTATTGATCCGACTACCGTCGCCATTGTGGATGCGCCAGAATATGGGACGGTATCTGTCAATCCGGTAACAGGTCAGGTAACCTATACGCACAACGGCGGTGCCCAGACTACAGACTGGTTTAGCTATACTGTAAATGATATTTTCGGTACTCCTTCCGCAGTGGTAATGGCCACAGTCGCCGATGGTCAGAGCGGCAATGCATTTCCGGTGGAATACCTTTATGCACAGGCTATCGCCAAAGGCGACCGGGTAGAACTCGAATGGGTAACTTCCAGCGAAACCAACAATGACTTCTTCACCATTGAGCGCTCTTCAGACGGAAAAGTCTTCTGGCAGATTCAGGAAATCGACGGCAAAGGAACCACGCAGGAGCCTACCCACTACAAAACCACAGACTTTGATCCGCTGCCAGGCACATCCTATTACCGCCTGCGGCAGACCGACCTCAACGGACATATGAGTTTCTCTTCGGTAATGGAGGTGAATATCGACCCCAGAGGACTTGGTCTTAAGCTCAAAGCGGCGCCCAATCCGGTAGAAAAAGGCAATCCTTTTGATGTACAATTCATTGCAGCAGAGGCTCGCCCGGTGTATCTGGAGATATTTGACCTCAACGGAAAACAAATCTTCAGCAACAATTACTCCGCAATCAAAGGCTTCAACAACATTTCACTTTCCTCAGACAACCTTACACCCGGAATATATTTTATCCGGCTGGCCAATTACTTCCAGAGTGAAACAGCCAAAATAATCATCAGATAATGGGATTTTAGCTTATACAGAAAAAGCAGGATATTCAAATCCTGCTTTTTTTATTAGATTTGTCGCCAACAAGATCTTTGCAGGTTATGAAACCACACTCTACCTTCCGGCGTTGTGCAACCTATATTTTCTGGATTATCGGGATAATTTTTTCGCTCCGGGCTCAGCCCCCGGGGTTTGCCGACCAACTGGTTGTCGGAGGGTTTGGCAAGCCTGAAGGACTCGCTTTTGCACCCAATGGGCTGATGTACGTATGGGACAAGCCAGGGATTGTCTATGTCGTCGAAAACGGGGTCAAGCTCCCGGCTCCCCTGATCGATATAAGCGAGGAAGTCGCCAATCACAATGACCTTGGCCTGAGTGGATTTGCCCTCGATCCCGATTTCTGGGCCAATGGGTATTTCTACCTGCTATACAACGTGGACCGCCACCATTTGCTGCACTACGGAACCCCTTCCTACAACCCAAACGCCAACGAATACAACAACGCCACCATTGCCCGCCTGACCCGGTACACGGCGAACGTCGCCAACGGGTATAAGACGACGCTTCCCGGCAGCAGATTTGTCCTTTTGGGCGACAGCATCCCCGACGGAGTTCCGGTCACCGCCCCTTCCCACAGTGTGGGAAGTCTGGTGTTTATGCTCGACAAAACCCTGATGGTCTCCGTGGGCGACAGCTATTCGGGGGCAACGCCTTCCCTCGATTATTCAGATCAGGCTATCATCGACGGCATTGCAGACTCACTCTACAAAGCCCTTGGAAAATACCGCGCCCAATATCCTTTCCTGATGAATGGAAAGATCCTCCGCCTGGATCCGGCAACGGGAGCTGGTGTTTCGAGCAACCCCTATTACGATGCAGTCAATCCCCGCTCTGCTCAATCCAGAATATGGGCCATGGGTTTCAGAAATCCTTTCCGTATGGTCTTCCTGCCTGGTACAGGCGACCACAACCCCTCACTCGGCGACCCCGGTACCCTGATGATCGGCCACGTAGGCCATAATGACCGCGAAGAGTTGGACATGATCACTACCGGAGGACAAAATTCCGGCTGGCCCATTTTTGAAGGCATAGATACCAATTTTGTCAACCTCGCCGACCTTCCCGCAGGCTGGTCAACCTATGTCAATCACAAACAGCCTGCCTTCGAATACCAGCACGGTTCGGCGGTGTCACATATCACCGCCGGGGGAACGGTCTATACCATGGGCGCAGCCAATCCGGGGTTTGGAAATCCGACCGCAGGTACCTGCGCTATGGGAGGGTTATTTTATGAAGGCAACGATTTCCCTGCACTTTACCGCGATGTATATTACCACGTGGACTTCAGCGACGGCTGGGTGAAAGCCATCCGCCTCGACGCAAACAACGAGCCCGATTCGGTTTACGATTTTATACAAAATGGCCCTGCCATCACCTGTATGGCGGCAAGCCCTACCGAACCCGGTTTGTTTTATACCGATTATTATGCCAAGGAAGTGCGCAAAATTGTCTATGCGCCAGCCAACCTCCCGCCTACGGCGGTCATCATCGCTGATACTTTCTGGGGGCCCGGGCCACTGACGGTTCAGTTTGACGGCAGCCAGTCCTCTGATCCCGACAACGATCCCATGCTTTTTTCATGGGATTTTGGCGACGGGTCACCACTGGAAACTTCGGTCAGTCCAACCCATGTGTTTTCGCCTCCTACCTCCGCTCCTACAAAATATGTGGTAAAACTCACAGTTACAGATGACGACCTGGAGTCGCATACCGATTCTGTTGTTATTTCACTCAACAATACGCCTCCGGTGATTGTGTCTGCCAGTATTGACAACGTCTATGAATACAGCATGCTGGGGCTGACGAATGTTCCGCTGAATGCTGTGGTAACTGATGCAGAACACGGGCCTTCGCAGCTATTTTATGTCTGGCAGACCGCACTTTACCACTCAGACCACAACCATCCTGAACCAGATGATACGCTGAAAGTTACCTCCACCGGGCTTCAGCCCATTGGTTGTGACGGAGTATTGTATTTTTACCGGGTAACGCTTACCGTCACAGATGCAGCCGGACTCAGCGCAACCACCCATAAGGATATTTATCCCGACTGTGGCGGGCCCATCGGGCAGACAGACCTCTTTGGCTTTACGCCTGCCATGAGCACTGTACTCAACGTTTTGGCCAACGACATTGCCGGACCGGCAGCGATTGACCCGACAACCGTAAGTATCATAACTCCGCCGGTAAAAGGCACAGTGGTGATTAATTCTACCAACGGGCTCATCAGTTACAGCTATACCGGTGGCATTGATTCTACCGATCATTTTACTTATCAGGTTGAGGATATAGCGGGGAATCTTTCTCCTGCTACCCTTGTAGAGCTCATTGCCGGGTTGCCTGACGTGCTGCTGCCTGTGGTGAATTTCAGGCTTACAGGTATTGCCGAAACAAACCGTGTGCTGCTTTTGTGGGAAGACCCTTCACCAGAGACAGTAAAATCTGCGTTAGTGGAAAGATCCGACGATGGGAAGTCATTCAGGGAAATGGCAATGGTTAGCCGGAATTTCAATTCGGATAAAAACTATTCCCTATCCGATCAGGCACCACTCAGAGGCGTGAATTATTACCGGGTACGCAGAATTGACCAGAATGGAAGCGTAGCCTATTCCGACCAGGCTGAGGTAAATTTCGAAGGGGAAATTCATGGGTTAGGCCTTTATATTTATCCCAACCCGGTACTGCCAGCAGGGCGAATTCTCCTCACCTGGCATCTTGATGCGCCCGCTCCGTGCAGATTGGATTTATACAATATGCAGGGCAAAAAACTATTCGAAAAAATCGTAGCCGGATATTCAGGGGAAAACGAGTCGGCTATTCGCCTGCCTGACCTTGGCAGTGGAATTTACCTTCTGAAACTCACCGGCGGCGGAAGTACCCAAACTTCCAGATTGATTATAAGATAGGGTGAATATCTGTTTCCGGGTTGGCGTAAATGATAAACCAGTCATCGGCCTGAATGATTTTTCCGCGAATGCGGGAAGGAACAGCCACGTAATCCAGCACTTTTTCATTAACCATTTCCCCATTGGCACCCAAAAGAAGAAAATAATTGGGTTCGCCGTTTTCTCCGATGGTTACAAATACAGGCGGGATGCCTCCACGGATACATAGTGAGGCACAGGCACGATGCGGTTTCCCCTGACCGGGTTTCATGACACCGAAATAACACTTCGGGTCAACTATTTCACCTGAAAGTTCTGCCTCACCCATACTCACTGTGGTAAATTGCCGGAGGGACTTATCATACAGTGAAATATCGTCGGAAAAACCCTTTAACGCTTCACTTCGTTTGGTCAGTTCAAACAGCGTTTTTCCATCTCTGTAAATCAGGGTTCCTTCCAGTGAAATTTCCCCTTCCGACAAGGGCTTCCCGATCTTTTGCTCGTATTCCATCAGCAGTCCGGAGGCGCCAAATTTTCCAAAATTGATCAGGGGAATGGTCTGATACACCTGATTTCCAAGAAAATCGCGGCCGCTGACTACCCGGATGGCAGGCACAGGTTTTTGAAACACCAGCCCTTTCAATACGGTCGGTTTGCCCAGTTCGAAAGTTGCCGTGGCAAAGGGTTTTTGTTGCGAAACCCAAATCCAGGCAGCAACCGCAAAGACTACGGCAATGAGGACAATTCCCATCAAGACGGGCAGCCGGTAGGTTTGGGGAATATAATCGCGGTAGCCGATGAAAAATTCATCGGCAACTCCGCCAGATTTTTCTTTTTGTGCAGCCATAGGTTGATTATGAAATGATGACAGGTTCGACCCGCGTACCTTCCGGGTGTGGAACCGGATTGACAAACAGTACCGTTCCTTTTAATACCAGGTTGTAAGTGGCGACTTTCTCCTTAAACGGCGGAGGAGAAGTACCGTCTTCCGGATTGTATTCGTATCCATGCCAGGGGCAGACGATGCAGTCGCCGACAATTTTTCCTTCACCCAGCGGCCCGTTTTGATGTTTACACAAATTGGAAACGGCAGAGAAACGGTTTCCATAGCGAAACACTGCGATATTTTCGCCATTTGCGAGAATCATTTTTGCCCGCCGGTCGGGAATTTCGCGGACATCACACACCCGTACCAGGCCATTTTCAACAGCAACAACCTGACGGATTTCCCGGTACTGTTTCCAGCCGGCCAGGAGGTGAAGCGCGATTACCAGAGTCATGGCCGAGCCGACAAAGCTCATCATGAGCCGGGAGGTTTCATATTGCATTACCCCCAGCATCACATGCATAATGAGCATTCCCCAGGCAACATAAACCAGCATGTGAAGGGTTTTCCATATCCGCGGGCTCAGGGTATTGAGCCAGAAATCGTGGCTTGTGGCAGCCATAAGAAATAAAATCATCAGCGAAAAAAAACCCAGCACCTCAAACGGAAACCGGGCCAGGCTGCCGTAGTCAGGATTGGAGACAAAAAGCGATACAAAGGGGTTCAGTGATCCCAGTGAATGGAACTGTATCAAGCTGAAAATACCGTGAACGGCTGCAATCAGAAACATGGATACCCCCAGATGGCGGCGGTTGTACAAAAGCGGCAAAAACCGCCTGTCAAGCCTTGCCAGCGGCCCGATGGAGAGAATGACATGAAGCAAAATAATGGCCAGGCTACCGGTTGACCGTATGATCAGCGTTTCGGGAGTGGCATTGGGCGTCAGGAAAATACTCAGCCCGATATACCCGCCCAGATAAAGGATTGCCAGCCCGAAAATGATCCAGTCGTAGATTTTTTTCTGGCGGTTCCAGCCGATTGCGTGATAAGTTACTGCCATAGCTGTTTTTGGGTGGTTATAATTTTATTTCCTCCAGAATTTTGTCGTGAAAATCATCGTAGAAAATAAGATACATGGCTTCGGGGGCTGCTGAAAGCTGATCCAGGTTAAACCTGTATTCACCCGTAGTGTCCAGTCTGCCCAGAAGCAGCCTTCCGTCAACAGATTTGCTGCCGGGGGTCAGGGAAAGGTAAACCAATACCGAAGGGGCGCGAAATGGCTGAGAAACCGATATTTCCACCTGAAAAGAAGTATCTTTCATTTCGGGGAGGCCATTGTCTGTTCCGGATTCGACCATACTTCTCGTCTGACTTCTCAGTGTGGCACTGACACCGGAGGGATAGGTTTCCGACTGGCGCACAAGTTCTTCCAGCGGCTTTGCAACCAGGCGCGGAATATCGGGGTTTCGGGGTATGGGAGGAATCGCCAGTATGGCCAGGTAAAACCCGAGAGGTACTGCTATTGCGAGTACAACCCAGGAAAAAAAATGCCTTTTTCGTAGTGCAGGAGTCATTATTTATGCAAATAAAAACCAGAAATAATCAGGAAGTTTTTCGCCACTTGGCGAGGAGAACAGGCCAGAGAGCCACCACTCCGGGGAGTACGATAATCCGGAATCCCCAGCCTGCCCCTTTTGCCCCTTCGTCCACCCTGTCGATTCCCCTGAAAATAAATAAAAGACCGAAAACCAGCCCGGAAAGCAGGTAAAGGCCCAGCATCGCGAATATGGCAGAAACAACAGATTCAAGCATAGGATTGAGATTTAATCGCCTGTTTTTTATATCGGGTGGTGTCATACATTCGCCGGATTCCCTGTCTTAGCGGGGGAAACCGAAATCCCCGGGCTTTATTGGCCATGCTGATCTGGTAAATGGTTGTCCATTGGCGAAACAACACGCCATACGCTTTCCAGATTGAAAATCCGGGTTCATAAATATGCGTAGGTTCGGACTTCACCCCGTTTACCTCCAGAATTTTAAAATTTTTACCTGCTTTCAAATCCTCAAAACTTTTGGTTCTGATATCAAACCGCCCGAAAAACACCCCTTCCATGCGGCTGTTGATTTGGTCAAATGTGTGAACCAGTTGCGCGTCAATGAGGTGGTTGCCATTGAGAAAGGTTGTGCCCCGGCTGTGGTTGCCGATCGGAACCAGTTCTACGGATACCTCCTTGCCGGGCACAGAAGCCAGCAGTTCAGGTTGTGAAGCTTCGAGTACAGGGAGTTGAAGCCTGGCCCGCGGGTAAACTTCCATCAGTTGCCGCACGGTTGAAGTGCCGTCGCCGGTGACAGACAGGAATTTTTTCAGAGTAACCGAACTGATATGGCCCGAAGATTCGCCGGGAAAGCGGTAATACAAAACACCAATTTCTTCGGGAAAATGCACATATTCCTGAATGAGGACGGGAACCGGGTTTTGGGCCAGATAGGATTTCAGTTCAGATTCATTGCGGATTTTTTCGACCAGAAATCCGCGTTCGCCTACATCAGGTTTGGCAATTACGGGAAAAGAAAGCCCGGATTCCTTCATTTGCTGAGTGATGACTTCCGGCGTTGTCCCCGGAGGGAAAAGAAGCGTAAGCGGAACCCATTCTGAGGGAATTTTGTCGAGAATTTCTTTTTTCGATTCCCCAAAAAAGCCGCCAAAATCCATTCCGGGGTTCACCCCTGTAAAAAAGAGAAAGGCTCTGGCGCGAAGGGAAAGAAAAATCCAGTAAAGATAAACGGGCGTATAGACCACATGCATAGGCCAGTATTCCCAACTGGTAAGCCTGATCCAGAACCTGGAAAGGCGGATTTTATTGAGCAACCTGGTCGCCATTGCGATATCTTACCGTAGAAGGCGCAACACCAAAATCCGAAGCAATTCCAATTTCCGGCGCAATCACCTTCATCCCGATTTTAATAATCGCCATGTGGTGTATCGCATGCTCGATATTGTAAATAAGCTCCCGGTCGAGTGTGGTTTCGACAGCATGAACGGGGCCATCGTGTTCGTACTGCGTTTCGAGTATCAGCGATTCCTGCATCGAGCCGGACTTTAAATGCGCGATGACATAATCAATGACAGAAATTGCCGTTTGGGTATCCTGTTCGATGGCTTTGTTGCGTCGCCTTTTTTCATAATTCACAACCCCCATCGGATTTTGTTCAATCAGGCATTGGAGAAATTCGAGAATATGTCGCGTATGCTGCCCAATACTGGAATTTGAAAAAAGATCAAGCGGACGGCTGTACCGCGCGTCATCAAGCTCTTCCAGATAGTCCCTTATTTGGGAAAGCGTCTTATCCAGAACATCAACCAGTTGCATTTCTATAAAGTTAGGGTTCTTTGGATGGGGTAATCAAATTGTTTCACAAACTTAAATTACCGCGGCTACTTCAAAAGTAAGAAAAACGACAAAACTTCAAATCTTTTAAGAAAAGTGTTTTTCGTCAAATACATGCACTACCAGTCCGCTGCGAAGTTTGGGTTCAAACCAGGTAGTTTTGGGAGGCATAATATTGCCGGTATCGGCAATATCTATAAGTTGTTTCATTGAGACAGGATACAGAGCAAAAGCCACCTTCATCTCACCGCTGTCCACCCTGCGTTTCAATTCGCCCAGTCCTCTTATTCCACCTACAAAATCGATGCGGGTATCCCTGCGAAGATCTTTTATGCCCAAAACCGGTTCGAGGATATGGTCGGAAAGGATCGTTACATCCAGCACGCCTATCGGATCGGTATCGTCGTAGGTTCCCGCGATTGCGGAAAGCGAATACCATCCGCCGTCGAGATACATGGAGAAGTTGTGCAGATGAGTTGGCTTGTAAATTTCAGTGCCTTTATATTCGACAGAAAAACTTTCCTTTATTTTTTCCAGAAATTCTTCTTTAGAAAGTCCTGCCAGGTCTTTTACCACGCGGTTGTAATCGATAATGCGCAACTGATTGTCGGGGAAATGAACTGCAAGGAAAAAATTGTAGGCTTCCTGGCCGGTATGGTTGGGATTTGCCTGACGGTATTCATCTCCGACAAGGGCTGCGGCTGCCGTTCGGTGGTGGCCGTCGGCGACATAGGTAAAGGGTACTTTTTGGGAGAAAAGTGCCACCAGGCGGTCGATGACGGCCTGGTCTTTTACTACCCAGAGGGTATGTCCGATCCCATCTTCGGCGACAAAGTCATAGGCCGGAGTTTCCTCCTGAATTTTTGCTACAATAGTATCTATTTCAGCAACTGCGGGATAAGCGAAGAATACCGGCTCGGCGTTCATACCGGAGACACGCACGTGGTTTTTGCGGTCTTCTTCCTTGTCGGGGCGGGTAAGTTCGTGTTTTTTGATGACCCCTTCCAGGTAATCTTTTACGGCAGCTGCGGCCACGAGTCCTGACTGGTACATACCATCCATCATCTGGCGATAGACGTACAAGCAGTCCGAAGCATCCTGAAAGAATGTTCCGGTTTCTACCAGCTTGCGGAAATTGTCTCTGCCTTTTTCATACACTTCCATGGAATAGTGGTCAGTTTCGGGCGGGAGGTCGATTTCAGGTTTGACCACATATAAAAACGAGTCGGGATTGCCCTTTACTTCTTCCACAGCCTCTTCGGAGTTGAGCACGTCATAGGGACGAGAAGCCACAGCCCGCGCCTTTTGGGGTACAGGTCTGAATCCTTTAAATGGTTTGATGATTGCCAATTGAGTAGAATTTTTTGAATGAAACGCAGTAAAATGATAGTTCCCGGGGGAGGGTCAGCAGATCATTTACGCGGGTGTTTTTTCCGGAAAGAATCCATAAAATCCACCAGAGCATGTATTCCATCCAGCGGCATGGGGTTATATATACTTGCCCGCATACCGCCCACCGAGCGGTGCCCCTGCAGGGTT
>JAWKNL010000043.1:0-39556 GCA_041391725.1 Bacteroidia bacterium | reverse complement strand
CATGGAAGACCGCAAGCGCCAGGGATACTTCTAACGCTTGTTCCTCGGCTTTCAATTTGTTTTTTAAAGAATTAGTTAAGTTTTTAAAAAAATACATGGACTTACTTAGATTTTCAACAGCCGGCAGTGTGGATGACGGGAAAAGTACCCTCATTGGACGTCTGCTTTACGATACAAAATCCATTTTCGAAGATCAGCTCGAATCTATCGAACGCACAAGCTCCAACCGGGGTGATGATTACCTTGACCTCGCACTGCTCACCGACGGTCTTAAGGCTGAGCGCGAACAGGGAATCACCATCGATGTTGCTTACCGGTACTTTGCGACTCCCCGCCGGAAATTTATCCTCGCCGATACGCCCGGCCATATCCAATATACCCGCAACATGGTCACCGGGGCATCCACCGTCAACCTGGCGATTATTCTGATCGATGCCCGCCATGGCGTGGTAGAGCAGACCCGCCGACACTCTTTTATCACTTCACTCCTCCAGATCAAACACCTGATCGTATGTGTCAATAAAATGGACCTGGTCGATTATTCGGAGGCGCAGTACAACAAGATTGTCGAGCAGTACGAAGAGTTTTCCTCTAAACTCAAAGTGCCCGATATCCGCTATATCCCCATCAGCGCGCTCAAAGGCGACAACGTGGTCAACGATTCCGACAAAATGCCCTGGTACAAAGGATCATCCCTCCTCTATACCCTGGAAACTGTACATGTTGACAACGACTATAACCACGTTGACAGCCGGTTCCCGGTTCAGTATGTGATCAGACCTCAGTCTGACGGCAGACCTGACTATCGCGGTTACGCTGGTCGTGTTGCCGGTGGTGTATTCAAACCCGGTGATGATGTCATTGTGCTCCCATCGGGGTTCACTTCCAAAGTCAAGTCGATTGATACCTACGATGGCGAGTTGGGTGAGGCTTATACGCCGATGGCCGTAACGATGACCCTTGAGGATGAAATTGACATCAGCCGTGGCGATATGCTGGTAAAACCAGAAAATCAGGCAACTGTAAGCCAGGACATCGAACTGATGGTATGCTGGATGTCTGAGAAAAAACTGGTTCCCCGTGGTAAATACAAAATCCGCCACACTACCCGCGATGCAAGATGTATCGTCAAGGATGTGCGGTATAAAGTAGATGTAAATACCCTGCACAGGGTGGAAGATAATCTGGAAATGGGCCTGAACGATATCGGTCGTATCCTGATCAGAACCACAGTGCCTTTGCTGCATGATAGTTATTCCCGCAACCGTACTACCGGAAGTGTGATTCTGGTGGATGAATTTACCAACGAGACCGTTGCTGCCGGAATGATTATCTGATCCCGACCTTCGGCCTGGCAGAGAATTACTGCCGGCTCGTATTGACCCCCACAAGGGCTTTGTATGGAGAAACAGATTCACCTGCAAAGCCCTTTTATTTCAAAATTTGTTTAACTTATAATGATTACAATTCGCGAAATAATATTCACTGTTCGCCGCATAGAAAAGCTTTCTGGCCCTATTTTGGCTAACTTGCGATGATAATGGTGGTAATTACTATATCATGAAAAAACGACCTTCTGTCCTCTTGATCACCGGAATTGCTTTACTTTTTTCCTCCTGTATTTCAAACAAAAATACGATTCTGTTCCAGAATGGCTCCTTTCGCTACGATGCGCCGGTTGTTCTGGACAACAAAGCCCCGCTATATAAAATTCAGCCCAACGATGTCCTTTCCATTAAGGTAAAAGATCTCAACCCGCAAAATACCCAATACCTCAACGCTATGCCCGAAGGTATTTTTAATATCAACGAGGTAGGCGTGTTTCTGTATGGATATTCGGTCAATGATTCGGGATTCGTATATCTCCCCGATATAGGAAAAATCCACGTCTCCGGACTTACGGTCAACCAGGCAAGAGAAGAGATTCAGGCAAAAGTGAGAGATAAGGCCTTTGTAAATGCTACGGTATTTGTAACACTGGTGAGTTACCGTATATCCATCATCGGAGAAGTAAATAAACCCGGATACTATTACGTCTATAACAATTCTGTAAACCTGCTGGAAGCCCTGGCGCTGGCCAGTGATTTTAAGGAGTTTGCAGACCGGACCAATATTCACCTGATACGGAATGTGAAAGGGGGTTCGGAAGTCATTAAAGTGGATCTCACCGACCCCAATATATTCGCTTCCCCTTATTACTATCTCCTCCCCAACGATATATTGTATGTGCCCAATATGGAGGTCAAAAACAACCGGTCGAACCTGTCCAATCTACAGCTTTTGTCTGTGATTTTCAGCGGGGCTGCCGTAACTTTAACAGCAATTAATGTTGCCAACCAGATTCAAATCAGAAAGCAGGAGTAGTCATCTTTTAATTTTTGTATCATGTTTCAGTCTTCCAAAATGAACAACCAATACAGCGACGATACCATCGACGTGAAGGCGCTGCTGGGAAGGTTTGTTCGCAGATGGTATTTTTTTGCCATAGGCGCAGTTCTTGCACTCGGACTGGCATTTGTCCAGATTAAATTTTCTACCAAAATCTACCGGGTAAAGGCAAAAGCCATCCTCGGTAACCAGAATGCCGCCACAGTAGTGGAGGATATGGGGACAGGTGTATTTATGGAAACCTCGGATCTGGCAGACAAAATTGGCGTTCTGCAGTCCTTCAACCTGATCCGGGAAACCGTGAAAAAACTTGACGTGGGCATTTCCTACTATAGTTATGAAAAATTTAAGGCCACGCCCGAATATAAGGACGTACCATTTACCATTACGATTGACTCAACGCAGGAACAACTCGTCGGGATAGAAGTATTTGTCGAAAAAATCAACGATGTAGAATACCGCGTCAGGGCAAAAAAAGAGGACGTCAGCCTCTATGATATTCAAAATTCTGAAATCATTCGCGAAATAGGGGCGGTGGACATCGACGAAAAAATCAGAATTGGTGAGCCCTTTAAAAATAGCCTCCTCAGTTTTAAGGTTGATTTTAAGGAAGATTATGAGACCTACACACGGGGACAGTATTTCTTTAAAATCAATACTCTGGATGGCCTCGCCGAAATCTTCCAGAGTTCGATCAAAATCGAACCTGTCAGCGATGAGTCCAACATTCTCTCCATTTCTTCTGAAGGCCCGCTGATCGAGGTTCAGAAGAAATTTATCAATACCCTGCTGGAAACCTATCGCCAGAAAGAGCTGAAGGAAATGAACGATCTGGCAATGAGAACTATCGTTTTTCTGGATTCTCAGATCCAGGAATTTACCGGGAAAATTGAAACCTCCCAGTCAGAAATGACGGCATCCATGACCGAAACCGGCGTGTTTGATGCGGCTCTCTCCGAAGCCCAGATCGGTCAGCAGATTTCTCAACTGGAAAGGGAGCGGACAGAAATATCTGCTGCGGTTAACTATTACGAGCGTACATTTTCCAGCCTTGAAAATGCAGGGCCTGATGAACATATCGAACTGGCGGCACCTTCTGCATTCAATATCAATGAGACTGTGTTGAATTCGTTGATAATCAAGCTTTCCCAGCTATACGAAGAGGAAGCAGATCTGATCTTTCAGACCAATAAAAAAGGCCCGCTCTGGGAGGTCAACCAGCTTAAAATCAAAAATACCCGCCGCGATATCACTGCCAATGTAAAATCTGGCCTGGAAGCCCAGCGCAACCGGCTGGAAAGTACCGAAGGCCAGCTTCGCAGACTCTATGGTAAACGCGGTATTATCCCGCGCAGTGTGGCGACCCAGACCGATATAGAAAGAAAACTGGCTGCCGGCGATGCCCGTCTTCGCGATCTGCTCGACAAACGCGACCAGGCATATATGGCATGGCAGTCCCAAACTGTTGACATCGAGATCATCGAAAATGCCAAAATGGAGGGAAGAAAGCCCGTCTCTCCACAAAAGCCGCTGATTATCCTGATTGCACTTTTTGCGGGGCTGGCGCTTCCGGTAGTTGTCATCATAGTAAAAGATTTTCTCAACGACAAAATCTCCGGCCATGCCGATATTGAATCCAGTACCAATATTCCTGTGCTAGGCTTTGTCGCCCGCCACGACCGGAACAGCAACTATATTGTGCCCAAGGACTCCCGCACGGCTTTGGCTGAGTCATTCCGCTCCATTCGTATCAAAATGCAATATCTCAATGATAATGCAGTCCAGCAGATTCTTGGTCTTACTTCTTCCAGTTCGGGCGAAGGGAAAACCTTCTGCGCCACCAACCTCGCCGCAGTCATGGCGCAGGCCGGTAAACGTACGCTGCTGATCGATATGGACCTCCGCCGCCCGAGAGTTACCCGCTATTTTGAAAATGGCGATGGACGTGGCCTCTCCTCCTATCTCTCCGGAGAAGTCGCAGACCATAAAGAAATTATCCATAAAACCCATATCGAAAACCTGGAGGTAATGCATTCCGGGCCCATTTGTACCAACCCGCTCGATCTGATCGCTACCGACCGGATGCGCGACCTGATACAGAAACTCCGCGAACAATACGACCACGTGGTTTTTGATACACCTCCGGTAGGCCTGGTCTCCGATTATCTCGTCATTATGAAAATGACCGACTTCAACATTTATGTTGTACGCGACAGCACGACCAGTGTAGAATCCCTTCGCTGGATCAACGAACTCTACGATACCGAAAAAATCAAAAATGTGGGTATGCTCATCAACGACGTAAAATCAGTTGCTGCATACGGTTATATTGACAGCCACTATGGATATGGTGATTAATGGTTAATGGTTAATGGTTAATGGTTAATGGGTTATTAACAATTAACAATTAACAATTAACAATTAAACACAAGAGACTTGTTAGTTATATCAGGGAAAGGGAAAAAAATTTCCTTTCGCAAAAAGTAAATTGCAGTTAAAAATCAGAAATGAAGAAAGCATTTATTACGGGCATTACCGGACAGGACGGCTCTTTTCTGGCAGAATTTCTGTTGGAGAAAAATTATGAAGTTCATGGCATTATCCGCAGGGCATCCTCCTTCAATACAGGGCGGATTGATCACCTGATGGGTAATAAAAATGTTCATTTGCATCACGGAGACCTGTCTGACAGTGCCAATCTCAACAAATTGCTCCGCACAATCCAACCTGAGGAAATCTACAATCTGGGTGCTCAGAGCCACGTAAAAGTTTCCTTTGAGGTACCCGAATACACCGCACAGGTGGACGCAGTGGGCACGCTCCGGCTCCTCGACGCGATGATCAACCAGTGCCCCGAGGCGCGGTTTTATCAGGCTTCCACCTCCGAACTTTACGGGCTGGTACAGGAGATTCCTCAGAAAGAAACCACACCTTTTTATCCCCGCAGTCCCTATGGGGTTGCCAAACTCTACGGATTCTGGATCACCAAAAACTTCCGTGAGTCTTATGACCTCTATGCCTGCAACGGTATCCTTTTCAACCACGAATCTGAGCGAAGAGGTAAAACCTTTGTAACCCGCAAGATCACAACCAACCTCGCCGAAATCTCGGTCGGACTTCGCGAAGTGCTCCGCCTCGGTAACCTCGACGCACAGCGCGACTGGGGATATGCCAAAGAATATGTCGAAGCCATGTGGTTGATGCTTCAGCAGGAAAAAGCCGAAGACTTTGTCATTGCTACCGGCAAAATGTACACAGTCAGAGACTTTGTCCAGAAGGCCGCTTCTCATATCGGGATGGACATCGCATGGGAAGGCACCGGAGTGGACGAAAAAGGGTATGACAAAAATACTGGCAAGCTCGTCGTGGAAGTGGATCCCCGTTATTTCCGCCCGGCAGAAGTTGAACTCCTGATCGGTGATGCCTCCAAAGCAAAGGAAATGCTCGGATGGGAAGCCAAAGTCGGGATCGACGAACTGGTAGAAATTATGATGGCAAATGATATAAAAGAAGCAAAGAACAGGGTATTCTATGCGCAAAACAGCTAAAATCTATGTAGCCGGTCACCGCGGCATGGTAGGTTCTGCCATTGTGAGAAAGCTCCGGAATGAAGGGTACGACAATATCGTTACCCGTACTTCCTCCGAGCTTGATCTCCGCAACCAGGCTGCTGTAGAAGAATTCTTTGCTCAGGAAAAACCCGAATATGTATTTCTCGCTGCGGCTAAGGTGGGGGGAATCGTCGCAAATAATACCTATCGCGCCGATTTTATCTACGACAACCTCGCCATTGAGATGAATATCATTCATCAGGCGTATGTGCATCAGGTGGAAAAACTTCTGTTCCTCGGCAGCTCGTGCATTTACCCAAAATATGCACAACAGCCCATGTCCGAAGATCAACTGCTTACCGGCATTCTGGAGCCCACCAATGAACCTTACGCCATCGCTAAAATTGCCGGCATCAAACTCTGCGAGGCCTACCGCGATCAGTACGGCTGCAATTTTATTTCCTGCATGCCTACCAATCTCTACGGCCCCAATGACAATTACGACCTTCAGAACTCTCACGTGCTCCCTGCGCTGATACGCAAGTTTCACGAAGCAAAAGCAGCAGATAAGCCCGCTGTCGAAATCTGGGGAGATGGTAGCCCCAAACGCGAGTTCCTCCACGTCGATGATCTCGCCGCCGCCTGCCTGTACCTGATGAATCACTACGACGAAAAAGGTTTTGTCAATATCGGCGTAGGGGAGGACATCAGTATCCGCGACCTGGCTTTTATGGTCAAAGAGGTAGTGGGTTTTTCGGGCGAATTGGTTTTTGATACTTCCAAACCTTCCGGTACACCGCGCAAGCTTATGGATGTCAGCCGCCTGAAAGCGCAGGGGTTTTCGGCAACGATAGGCCTTCGCGAAGGTATTGAAAGTGTATATCGGGAGTTTCAGGAAAATATCGTTCGTTATACTTCCGGAGAAAGAGTCGTTTCCTGACGAAAATGTTTTTCTACTATGAGTAAACGAAAGTGGATAGTTTTAGTCTTTTTTTTGACAGCAATAGCCGGATTTACCATCTGGCTATTGCGTTTTTCAGAAAACGATACACCGCTGGTTGTAATATCTGACGTCCGCCTCAACCAGGTGGGGTTCCTGACAAATGCAACAAAAACTGCCGTAGTGCGGAATGCCCCTGCCGGCCTGTTTTTTATTGTTCGAAAGCGCGATGGGGTGGTGGTGTATTCCGATTCGCTGTTGACTTCCATGCGTTGGGAGTATTCGGGCGAATTGTTGCGAAAAGCAGATTTTACAGCGCTGACCGCTCCCGGAGAATATTATCTGGAAGTACCGCTGGCTGGGCGATCGCCTGTATTTTCGATCCGGGACGATGTATTTGATGAGCTTCACCGCCAGTTGCTCCGTTCTTTTTACTTTCAGCGGGCTTCAGTTGAGATTAGGGAGGAGTATGGGGGCGAATGGGCAAGAAAAGCCGGGCACTCCGACGATCAGGTAAAAATTCACCCTTCAGCTGCGTCTTCTTCCCGGAGTGCAGGCACGATTATCGCCGCTCCGGGAGGCTGGTATGATGCAGGAGATTACGGGAAATATGTGCCTACGGCAACCTATTCAACCTGGATGCTGCTTAGCCTTTACGGCGCATTTCCGCAATATTACGACAGTCTTTCCCTTAACATTCCCGAATCAGGGAATGTTTACCCCGACATTCTCGATGAATGTCGCTGGAGCCTCCGCTGGCTTCTGACCATGCAGGACCCGGGAGAAGGATACGTATGCCACAAGCTTACCACTACCCGGCAACCGGGAAAGATCATGCCCCATGAAGACCGGGCCACCCGGCTGATGATTGGAAAAAGCACCTCAGCTACGCTGAGTTTTGCTGCGGTAATGGCGTTGGCTTCCAGGGTATTGCGCCCAAATGATCCACAACTTGCCGATTCCTGCCTTCGTGCTGCGCTTGCTGCCTGGCAATGGGGAAGATCAAATCCACAGGTTGTTTTTTCCAATCCGCCCGAAATAGAAACGGGGCCCTGTACAGACGATTATTTTGAAGACGAAAAATCCTGGGCCGCAGCAGAATTGTGGGTCGCTACGGGAGCAGACAGTTTTTACCGGGCGGGAAAATTTGATCAACTCACTGCATCTGATGCGCCTACGCGAAGAAATACCGGCATGCTGGCCTGGTTTGCCCTGCTGGATCAAAAAAGGCAGTTGCCGGTAGCTGGTGACCGAAGCAACATAATGAAAAAACTAAAAACAATTGCCGACAAGATAACCACACATACTCACAATCAGAGTGCCTATGGCGTGCCGATGGGAATTGCGGATAACGATTTTGTATGGGGGAGCAACGGAAATCTGGCCAGCAGAGGCGTACTCCTGATGCTGATGGCGCGGCAAACCGGTGATTCCCGCTACGCAGACGCGGCGCTGGCTGCATTAGACTATGTGCTGGGGCGCAACGCTACCGGTTATTGTTTTGTGACGGGGATGGGAACCGTTTTTCCGCAGCATATCCATCACCGGATTTCGGAAGCGGACGGGGTTGTACCTCCCGTTCCTGGCCTTATGGCAGGCGGGCCGCAGAATGAACTCAACCGCGATGCCTGTATGTATCCCGGCAGTATGCCTGCTACTACCTATCTCGACGATTTCTGCAGTTTCACCACCAACGAAACAGCCGTCAACTGGAATGCCCCGATGGCCCGGCTTAGCGGCGAGCTTGTACAGTGGTATCGTTTACATTCTGATAAAAAATAAGGGTGAAGCCGGATTTTCAGCGGTTTTTTCGACCTTTTTTTTATCAAATCCTTACATTTCTCATAAACTGGATAACTGACATTTCGCATAGGATCAGGGGGGAAATGCGGGAAATGAGGGAGAAAACCCTGCGTTTTGCTGCCAAAACTTACAAAAAATCAAACTACGACTGGAAATAACGGTTGTCGAATAAACAATAGCTGGTATTATATTAGCGATATAAAATTATACTCGATGATTCAACGACCTGCATTTGCAAGTCATTGAAAGCTGAGAGTAGAGGCTTTTGCCGGAGTAGGGGTATTCCGGTATTCAGCCGAAGGTATTAGGTATAGGTTAATAACGTAAAAAATGCAAGCAACTCATTGTCTTACTTTACCCTGGCGACACGTATTTCCACATTACAAATTTTACATAAGGTGTATGACCTGACAGGCACTTAAGCGCCGTCAGGCTGTTGGCGTTTAGCACCTTTCCCTCCTGCTCTTCATTTAGGATTCGCCCGAATCGACTTATTTCAATCAAAAAAACTGCTATGTCCGGAGTCACTTTGTGATTTCCGGGGTGGGAGCGGCTTATGCAAATGTTGCTTCCACAAAACCTGACAAAGAACCTTTAATCTGATGAAAAAGCATTTGTTGCTAATCTTTCTCTTGCTTCTTATTTCCCAGACATTCGCAACCACTTATTATGTATCCAGTGCAGGCAATGATGCCAATGCAGGTACAAGCACCACAGCACCCTGGAAAACAATTGCCAAACTCAACACCCACATTCTTTCGATGAAAGCCGGAGACAATATTCTGTTCCGCAGGGGTGATGTTTTTACCGGACAGATTCTGCTGACCGTCAGCGGGGGAGCCGGAAATCCGATTACTTTTGGCGCGTATGGTACTGGTGCGGATCCTGTTATTTCGGGTATGGTTCCGGTTACCGGCTGGAAACTCCATCAGGGGAATATCTGGTATGCTTCCTATTCCGGCAATGTCCCTTACCTCTATGTCAATGACAAAATGATGACTTTGGCTCGTTATCCCAATACCGGTTATCTGCTGGTAAATACTGCCACTGTCAACAATATCAACTCCAAGTCCATCAACCAGGCCAATGATTACTGGAAAGGCGCCAACATTCGTCTGCGCACGACCAAGTGGACCTGGGAATACAAAGAAATTGCCTCCTCTACTTCTTGATATCAATTTTGTGGGCTCAAACAAACGTTCCGGAGGAGCAGGTTATGGCTTTTTTATCGATGGAAAACTGGCGAAACGATGGAAACCGAATGGGCATACGACCCTGCCACCAGCCGCATTGCCCTCCTGGAGCGCACAATGGCGCTTAACCCCAACAATCTGCTGGTGGAAGTAAGTACGGTTGATTACGGTATCTACGCAGCCAACGAACAGGCAAATATTACGGTTCGCGACCTGACCTTCCGCGGCCAGAAAATCGACGGTGTTTCGCTTTTTGACCGAAAAAGCGCCAACAATGTGGTGACCAACTGTAAGTTTTACGACCAGGGAGAAACCTCTGTTTCCGTAGGCGGAAGCAATATTACAGTTACCAACAGCTATTTTGAAGGAGCAAGAGGAAGAGCTGTGAAGGGACATGAAGTGAAAGACGGCACATTTTCCCACAATATCATGCGCCAGATCGGACGGCATAACGGCTACGGCATAAGCGGGAATCAGGGAATGAACGGATTCCATTTCACCATGTCTGACAATCTTTACGTCGGCTACAACCGTATCGACAGTGTAGGTTATACCGGAATCACCATTTACGCAGGCAATTCGCTTGTGGAGCGCAATATCGTCAACTCTTCTCTCCTCAACCTCAACGATGGCGGGTGTATTTATACTTTCTCCGAACAGTCTCACCATACAGTTATCAGAGAAAATATCGTCTATAATGCCGTTGGAAACAACGACGGTGTGCCCGATGCAAAAGTAAAATCGGCTGCTTTCGGGATTTACATAGACAATAAATCCTACAATATGACTGTGCTTGACAACACCGTTCTCAACTCAGGCACTGCCGGTGTGTTTGTCAATTCGGGAGCCCATGATGTGGAGGTCGGAAATAATGTGATATACGGAGCCGACAGAGACCTCATTCAGTTGGAAGAAAAAATCCTTCCGGGTCAGACGGTAAACAACACCTTCCACGACAACGTGGCTATTTCCTTCAATCCGGATGTTTCCTGTGTCAGACTTCTGTCCGAATACGGTACCCATGCCAATCTGGGGGTTTTTGAAAACAATTATTTCTACAACCTCTATTCTCCCTACATCGCCCGGGTAGGCAAACTGACCAATAAACCGCTGTACAGCATGGATCAGTGGGAGAATATGCTGCCTACCGTGATTGATCAAAACAAAATCAGCCCTTTTCAGTGGGACTGGGTGACAGTGGCCTCCTACCTCAGCAATAATCTCATTACCAACGGAACATTTACTTCCAATGCCTCGGGCTGGACAACTGCCAGCGGCAACGCGACCACAACCTGGCTTTCCAAAGGCGGAATGGACGGCGGATGTTATGAGTTGAAAATGACCGGCGGTTCGCCTGCCAATGCTTCGGTCTCTACCAATATTACAGGCGGATTGAAGGCAGGAAAATATTACGAACTGAAGTTTAGTGTGCTCTCCACCCGCTATGAGACACTCGAAGTGAATGTCAAAGGCGCAAATGGAAAAATCATCCAGACATTTGACTATCCGCTTTCGCCGACAAGACACAACTTTATCAAGCTGGTTGAAAGCAAAACCAACGAGGCCACCGCTTCGGTAGAGTTTCGTGTAGCTTATACCAACGGCCACAATTTTATTCTGGATAATGTGGAGGTGTATGAAGTGAATGCCATTCCCTACACACCTACGGCTAAAGCGAAAATATTTGTTAACCAGACTGGCGTCAGCAAGACTTTCACGCTCAACGGAACTTACCAGGATGTGGACTTAAACCCCGTTTCAGGCAGTATTGCTGTGGGGCCTTTCCGGTCTGTGGTGCTTTTTGCCGATTCGGTTTCCAATGTCAACACAGATCCCGGCCATACCAATGAAAACCCTGTTGCAGCGATCAATGCAACACCGGTTTCAGGGATAGCGCCGTTGCTGGTCGATTTTGATGCTACCGCTTCCGATGATGCCGATGGTATCATCACCGAATACACCTGGGATTTTGGTGATGGAAAAACCGCTACCGGCATGCTGGTTGCGCACACCTATCAGGCTGTAGGGAATTATGTGGCAACTCTGACTGTCAAAGACGATTCGGGCGCGGTAAATACGGCTACGGTGACCATCGAGGTAAAAGAACCAACGGTACAGGGCTGTACCCTCCCGGCAGGCTGGCTGAATGAAGACATCGGAAACGTCAATTTCCCGGGTAAAGCCTGTGAAGACGGTTCGGGAGTGTTTACCATTGAGGCTTCGGGCGTTGATATCTGGGATAAAATAGATGCATTCCACTTCGTATATAGATCTATGACCGGAAACGGCGAAATTGTGATGCGGGTCAACTCCCTGCTTGAAACCCATCCCTGGGCCAAATCGGGAATCATGATGCGTGAAAGCCTTGATCCAGGTGCAAAAAATGCGTTTTCCTTTATCGCGGCCTCGGGCAGATATACTTTTCAGCGCAGGGTTACGGATGGTGGCCTGACTACCAGCACCAATAGTCCGAAGGAAACGCCGATTCCGATACCCTACTGGGTAAAACTGGTAAGACAGGACAATATGTTCAGAGGATACGCATCTTCCGACGGGATTACCTGGCTGTTGATTGACCAGGCCGAAATCCCAATGACTACTGATATATTTGTAGGTATAGCGGTTACCAGCCACGACGACAATCTGGTAACAACTTCAATTGTGGAGAATGTAACTTTTACCACAGAAGGCACATCTTCTTTTCCGGTAGAGTTGCTGCATTTTGACGGGCGCCCGGTAGGTGAGACAGTTTTGCTCGAATGGGCTACGGCAAGCGAGCTGAACAACGCATATTTTACAGTAGAGAAATCGCTTGACGGCGTGATTTACGAGGTGCTCGATCATGTACAGGGAATGGGTGTAAGTCAGCAGATGGTGGATTATCAACTCGTTGATTCCGAGCCCAATAAAGGAAAAACCTACTACAGACTGAAGCAGACCGATTTTGACGGAACGTTTCAGTACATGGGTACGGTAGAAATCTTTTTTGACTCTGAGTTTAAGCCTGCGGTAAGTGTATATCCCAATCCGACATATGACCACAATCTCAATCTTCACTTTCAGGGGCTTGAAACCAAAGATATACTGCGGGTGGTACTGATGGACGCCGCAGGCCGGCAGGTATGGGTAGCAAAGGAACCCGCCAAATCCATGGAGGTAACCCTTCCGCTATCTATACCCAAAGGCATGTATATCATGATGGTCGAATACAATGATGGGGTAGCGGGGCAGCGACTTCAGATAGAATAAAAAAGATCGTAAAATATATATATGGGGGAAATGGGAGGCCTGTGATGGGTTTCCCATTCCTCGTTTAAAAAAAATGGCTCACCAAACCCGAAATTCCGGCTAGCCGGATTAAAATCAATTCACGGGCTATTTTTGGCTGTTCATTACCTGAATCATTTTGCTGTTAGTATTTTTTATAATTTGGGCTCAGTTCACAGGGTGGAATCTGTATATTACCCTGAAACATTCGCTCAATTGTGGCTTCGTATCTGCATCGGACAGGACGGAGCGGGAATAAAAAATTTGTCTGTGAATATAGCAGAACTCAATAAGGTTGTTCGCTCTAAAGGCTTCCTCAAATACCTGAAAAACACTTCCTGGCTGATGGGAGGCCGTATTACCCAGATGGGGGTTTCTTTCCTCGTTACAGCCAAAGTCGGAAAATATCTGGGTGCTGATGGATTTGGAGCTTTGGGATATTCCCGAAGCCTGGGCATGCTGTTTCTGGTTTTTGCCGGACTCGGACTACAGCAGATCGTCGTTAGAAACCTGATTAAAGACCGTGCCAATGAAAGAAAAATACTCGGGACAGCACTGATTCTGAGGTTTTTAGGCGCAGTAGCTGCGTTTTTGGCTTATTTCGTACTCTCCTTCTTTCTTCCCGATGATCAGGTATCAGTTTACCTGACCTATCTGGTCATTGCAAGTGGAGTTTTTCAGGCGCTGGATGTATTTGATTATCATTTTCAGAGTACGGTTCAGGCGCACTTCGGTGTAAAATCGAGGTCTTTTTCGACATTTGCCTTTGCTTTTCTTCAGTTGTTTCTGGTGGTAATCGAAGCAGACCTGATCTGGTTTGGCTGGGCCTTTTTTATTCGTAATGCACTGGTGGGAATCGGCCAGTTTGTCTGGTTTACCCGACATTTTGAAAGGCCCTACGACCTGAGTTGGGATACTTCCCATGCGAGAAATATGCTGATTGACGGCTGGCCGCTGGTATTTTCGGGCATGGTGGTGATGGTCTATATGAAAGTGGATCAGATTATGATCAAGCAGATGATGGACAACGTGGCGGTGGGGTATTATACTTCGGCGCTTCGGTTTTCTGAAATCTGGTTTTTCCTCGGGCCTGTGCTTGCCAGTTCGTTTTTCCCTGCCATAATGAATGCAAAGGAAAAGGATGAAAAACTCTACCTGGAGCGGCTGCAAAACTTTTACAACCTGAATGTCTGGGTGGCCCTGGCGATCAGCATTCCGATGGCAGTATTTGGACCCTGGTTTTTGCAGCTACCGTTTTTGTTTGGCGAAAAATTTGCACCTGCAGGCCCGGTACTGGTCTTGCACATCTGGTCACTGGTATTTGTATTTTTAGGTGCAGCCAGCAGCAAACAAATGATTGCTGAAAACCTCCAGAAAATCACCTTATACCGCACCCTGCTGGGCGCGCTGGTAAATATTGCGCTCAACTTTGTGCTGATTCCGTATATGGGGATTCGCGGAGCTGCAATTGCAACCCTGATTTCGCAGGCTGTGGCATCTTATTTGGGATACTTAATTTCCCGGAAAACCTGGGGCACATTTATTATGCAGACCAAAGCGCTTACTTTTTATTCTTTGTTTGAAAAGCTGCTTAAAAAAGCAAAATAGATAGATAGAAAGAGCATGAATGACGAAAACAAACATCCTGGCTATCATCCCGTCATCGTTGTGGTGGCATACAACCGGGTACATTCCCTCACCCGGCTGCTTCAATCACTTTCCCGTGCAGAATATACCGGGGAGGTAAAACTGATTATCAGCATTGACAAGGGCGCCAATAATCAGGATGTAGTAGATATTGCTGAATCTTATGAATGGGCATTCGGAGAAAAAGAGGTGATCTACCGGCCTGAAAATCTGGGCCTTCGCAGGCATATCCTCACCTGCGGGGATCTGACGCAGGAATATGGAGCGATTATTCTGCTGGAAGACGATCTCTACGTTTCTCCCTGCTTTTACCGCTTTTCGGAAGAAGCAGCCAATTATTACTCCGATGACGAGCGTATCGCAGGTATTGGCCTCTATACCAATCAGATGAACGCGCACGCCAATTTCCTTCCGTTTATCCCCGTCGAAGATGGTTCGGATGTCTTTTTCTTCCAGGCTCCCTGCTCCTGGGGGCAGGTATGGACCGATAAAAAGTGGAAAAAATTCAGAGACTGGTACGATGCAGGGCAGGTGATTACAGAAAATGACCGTTTTCAGGACTCTGTGAAAAGCTGGCCTGAAACTTCCTGGCTCAAGTACCACATCAAATACGTCGTGGAGAAAGACCTGTATTATGTCTATCCCAGAATCTCACATACAACCAATTTTGGCGACAGTGGTGTGCATTTTGACAAACAGGTAAACATGTTTCAGGTCAATCTGCAATACCGTAAAAATTCCTACTCCTTTCAGACGCTGGAGTTATCGCTGGCGGTGTATGATATTTATTATGAATTGCTGCCCTCCCGCCTCAATCGGATGATGCCGCAGCTTTCGGAGTACGATTATGTCGTGGACATGTACGGAACCAAAAACCTCAGCATGTACAAGGAGAAATATGTACTCACACACCACCCGGTAGCAAAAGCCGAATTGTCTTTCGGTATGCAGTTTCGGCCCTTTGTGATGAATGTCGTCAACCAACTGGAAGGAGACATGATTTCACTGGCGAAAAAAGAACACTTACTTACGCCCAACGGAACCGCCTACCGTCCATTTAAATACTACTTTGGCCATCTTCAGCCCCGCCCGCTGGTGAACCTGCTGAAGACCCGGCTGAAAGACAGAAAACCCTTTTCCATTTTCCTAAAATAATAAAGTCAAACAAGATGAATATTAGTGATCAAAAGCTTGTATTTATTGTTGGTAACTCACGCAGCGGCACAACTATGATGATGCGGATTATCAGCAAACACCCGGAAATGCACTCGGTGAATGAAATACATTTTTTTGAAAAGCTCTGGTCAGCCAAAGATAAAAATCGCGTCATCGACGAAGGAGAAGCAGTTTACATTGCCTCCAGGCTGATTTTCGTGAAAAAAGAAGGATACCTCGCCGCATTTGACCCCGACAAGTACCGGGAAGAAGCCCGCGCACTGGTACAAAGCATTGAGGCGGACAAACTCTACAGCCACGATGTGTTTCTGGCATTTCTGGTAAGTGAGACCGAGGCAAACGGGAAAACCATTCCCGCCGAAAAAACCCCGCAGAATGTGTTTTATATCCAGGATATTCTGGATCTTTTCCCCAATGCACGGGTCATCAATATGATTCGCGACCCGAGGGGCGTTTTGCTCAGCCAAAAGAAAAAATGGATGCGCAAAGACAATGCAGATGCTTACCTTTCCAAACACAAAAAAGAGGTGGTGCGCCTGCGCGTCAACTATCACCCCATCACTATCAGCCGGCTGTGGAACAGCTCGATTCAGGCAAGTAAAAAGTTTACAGGAGATCCACGTGTGCTGAATGTAAGATTTGAAGACATCACCGGCAGCCCGACAGAAGAACTGAAAAGAATCTGCAATTTTATCGGGGTGGATTATTCCGAAAAAATGCAGCAGGTCGAGTATATCGGTTCTTCCAACGAAAAAGATGCACCGGGAAAAGTCGGTATCCGAAGCAACCGCACCAAAACCTGGATGCAGGGCGGACTCAACCGGGCCGAGATATGGTTTTGTCAGAATATTACCAGTGAATACTTTAGCCAGTTTGGATATGAACCGATCCAGGCAAAGGCAAACCCGCTGGCAGTAGTCGCTTATTATATTTCATTTCCTGTAAAACTGGGGCTGGCACTGATGATGAACCTGCACAGAATGAAAAATGTGAAGGATTCTATTCGCCGCCGCCTGTTTGCGTAAGGATAAATTGTAGCTATTTTTACTCACACCCAGCGAACGGATGTATTATATCGTAGCCTTTTTCCTCGTCGTCAACCTGAAAGGACTTACCGGAGGAAGCCTTGTCTTTAAGTTTTTGCCCAACTTCATTTTGCTGCTGGGTATATTCCGCTATTCCTTTTTCTCAAGAGGCCGGATTTACCTGAGGAAAATGTGTGAGAGTCCAACTTTACCATGTATGGATTGCTTCTACTGACCTTCTGGTCAGTCTGCTCCGTACGGCTCTTCCCCAATGTGACCGTTACCGGGCTTCTCAACGACTCGCTGAGTATTATTTTCCTGAATATCCTGGTTTACAGCGCTTTAGGCTTTCAGTTCCGCCGCCCGGATAATTTTGACAAAATGTTTACCAAAGGCACACTTCAGGCGATCATGGTACCTTCTGCCCTGATCGCCTTTATGCTGTTTTTGTACATTATCGGCTACAACGATCCTACGACAAAACTCCGCAGGCAGGGTGAAGAAGCTATTATCCTAAAACTGATCGGGATCAGCTTGCAGAAAAAAGCCATTCCCTACACGGAGGGAACACACCCCAATACGATCAGTATTTTTGCCGGGGCAACCCTCGTGATGACTCTGGTATCTCTTTTTCTGCTGGAAGTAACCCGAAAAGAAAAGATTATACTTTATATCAACGCAGCAATATGCGCCGCTTTTATGCTGATCGCCGATTCGCGCGGAACCATCCTGAGTTTTGTGGTAACGCTGGCTATGGTCTATGCCACTTATAAAGTGCGGTTTACCGGTGCTTTGCGTGTATTTATTGTAGTTGTACCCTTTTTACCCTTTCTTTTCAGCGGGCTGCTTGCCGCCTTTGCAGACTCGCCTATGTTGGCGCAGTTTGCCCGAAGCGGAGACACCAAAAACCTGACGACACTTTCCTCGCGTTCGATTATTTGGGAAGAATGTCTCGAAGAAGTCCTGGAGCCAAAAACAATTCATGTTTTTGGGTTTGGTGAACACGGGCAGTCCACCGCTGGCGTTTCTGCCCGGTATGCCTATATTTTCCCTTCAGACGCCTATGAAAATGACCTCATTGTAACGCACAATATGTTTTTTCAGTCGTTTTTTGATGTGGGATACCTGGGCACTTTCTTCTTCCTGGGGGCCTTGTTTTTGTGCCTCAACAATGCGATTTTTCTTTACAATAAAGGCTATAAGGCCGGGCTGGTCTATATCGGGTTTATTGTTTACTTTGTATTGTCGGGAACCCTGGAGTCCACATTCGGCAACCACAACAGGCCTTACACCCAAACGCTGATGACTGTTTTGATGGCCATCGTCTTTTTTAAAAATGAATACACCCGGCTTTCCAGCCAGGATTGGTAGGTAAAAAAATCTGCCTTTTTCTCCTTTTTTTTGTACATTATGGTAGCCGCCAAAGTTGATATTTGGCGGTAGTTCGTAATTTTTCGCGAATGATATATCCGTAAAATCTGCGCAGGCACTTTTTTTGAAATGATTTTACGGTTCAGTACCTAATTGTCGGGTGTATAGAAAATCAGGTTGTTACAAATTGCGAATATCTGGAAACAAATTGCGACGGTCATGTAAGATTTAGCATGATTTTTGCGTTTTGGGCATCTGAAGGCTTTCCTGCCTTTTTCCCCCACACCCAACTTACAATCGAACGGAAATTTAACATTGTTTGGCTTGGCTCTCGTTGGCATTGTTAATGGTTTAATATGAGAATATTTACACGCGTTGCACCAGTTTCGGGAGGCTCTTACGGTGATAATCGCAGGATTGTCGCTATGGGTGAAATCCGGCCTACAAGTCAGCCTTTATATTGATTCTGTCTGTGTGGTTACTCCCTTTCGCTGTCGGAGGACATGCCTTATACCTGGGAAACCTGCCAGGCTCCCCGCTATGAAAGGTTTGTTTTTGACTCGCTCTTCGGAGGTACTATCACTTTTTATTCCGACAGTACGGCCATCCGGACGGGTGGTCAATGACTCTCTTCCCAATCTCCAGTGGGATGTAAACATCTGGCTCGAAAACCGCCGTACCCTTCGCCGAGGAAGGTCCCTTTCAGCGTAAAAATAAAAAAATTGAACTGGGCGCTCGCCTCTGTGGTACATGCCACAGCCGCTACAACCGGTATTTTACGAACTTGACAGCCTTAAAACTCGCCTCACCGGTGTGCCGGGTACTTTTTACGATGGAGATACCCTTATACTCAAGCATATGCCCACCGACTTTACCTACGGTTTCCAGATCGGGTTGCGGCAACCGCAAAACCGTTGACTATGGTATTTCTGGCTGGTTTTTCAAGAAGGCAGCTACAACGGTCATGGGGACGTAAATGCTAATCTTAGCTGTTCTGTACCGGTATGCGACGTGGCGATCGATACTGTCTCCACCAACTGCCTCAGCGGATCGACCTCGGCGGCAGTGGTAACGCTCAGCGGCACGGGCACACCCGATTTCCGATGACCAGGCACAACGCCACTGACAGGGCTGAGCGCGGGTACATACAACTTCTCGGGGCACTCACAACAACATCAGCGTAACGATATATGGCACAGACCTCAACCTGATTGCCTGTGCAGATACCGCCGCCTCTGCAACGGCAGATTGTTCACAGCTCTCCGGTATGCGACGCGATCGATACTGTCTCCACCAACTGCCTCAGCGATTCGACCTTGAAGCAGTGGCAACGCCTCAGCGTGGCACGGGCAATAATCTTCGATTTCCGATGACCAGGGTACAACGCCATCGACAGGGCTGAGCGCCGGTACGTACAACTTCGGCACCTACGCCAACAACACCAGCGTAACGATATATGGCACAGACCTCAACCTGATTGCCTGTGCAGATACCGCCGCTCCCGTAACGGCAGATTGTTCACAGCCTCCGGTATGCGACGTGGCGATCGATACTGTCTCCACCAACTGCCTCAGCGATTCGACCTTTGAAGTAGTGGTAACGCTCAGCGGCACGGGCAATAATCTTTCGATTTCCGATGACCAGGGCACAACGCCACTGACAGGGCTGAGCGCGGGTACGTACAACTTCGGCACCTACGCCAACAACACCAGCGTAACGATATATGGCACAGACCTCAACCTGATTGCCTGTGCAGATACCGCCACTCCCGTAACGGCAGATTGTTCACAGCCCCCGGTATGCGACGTTGCGATCGACTCGGTGGTTGCAACCTGTGTGAATGACTCGTTATTTGAACTGGTAGTAACTTTCAGCGGCACAGGATCAGCGTATGTGATTTCCGATGATCAGGGTTCAACGCCCTCTGGCAGTCTGGTTGCGGGTTCTTATCTCTTTGGCAGCTATGCCAGCGGAACACTGGTGAATATTTTTGTAACCGACGCCAATGTAGCTGGTTGTGATGACAGCGCCGGGCCATTTACAGCCAACTGTGCGCCACCGGTTTGTGATGTAACGTTTGATACAATATACGCACTGTGTGTAACAGATTCCTCCTTTGAAGTTGTGGTCAAAATCAGCGGTTCTGGTTCCAACTACCAGTTGGAAGATGATCAGGGAAATCCTCCGATTGCAGGGCTCTCTGCAGGAACCTACAACCTCGGACCCTATTTCAACAGTACAGACGTATATGTTACGGTTACCGATCTGAACTTTGGCACAAGTTGTTCTTTCTTCAACGGCCCGGTAACGGCAGACTGTACGCCTGTACCCGTGTGTGATGTGATGTTTGACAGCCTGTCTGCGGTATGTAATTCTGATTCTACCTTCCAGATATTGGTTACGCTTACAGGTTCGCAAAACAGCTATATACTCAGTGATAATAAGGGAACGCCGATTATGCCTGGACTGGCACCGGGAACCTATCTGTATGGTTCTTACGCCTCCAACGATTCAGTGATTCTTCAGGTGGCTGACCCCGGCATATTTGGCTGTGTGAAGTTCTCCCCGATTATCACGATCAAGTGCGATACAAGTACGGCGCCGAAAGCAGTCGAACCGCTGCCAAAGGTAATCTATATGAGCAACTTCTTCCCCAATCCGGCAGACAATCAGACCTCTATCAAAGTCTTTATGCCCTACACAGGGAAAGTGCGCTGGGATCTGGTCAACAGTCAGGGTAAGATCGTAGCTTATGGAGATGTACTTCTGAATCCGGGTGAAAACACCCTGCCGTTTAACACGACGAAGATGCTGTCAGGGATATATGTGATGAATTTTTATATGGCAGGATTGTTACTGGATTCTAAAAAACTAATGGTACTTCATTAGTTCTGATTTAGCCAAACCATTATATATTCTTATGCAGGATGGCCTTATTGAAGGTCATCCTGTTTTCTTTTGGGGGTTAACACAATCTTAACAATTATTTATCCATAAGTTTCCCGGTAAAAGGGAAAAGCTGTCCATCTTTGCAGCGGGTAATCTTTCAAGCTTGGCTGAGATGAATTGAGGTCTAAGCCAAACCGATCCGGGATCGGTAACCGATCCCGGAATCTTTTCTGAGTATATATGATATTCTTCAGATATACCTGCTAACAATGCTTAGTAAGGCTGTGTTTTTGTTTTGGTAATAAAGCTTTTGATTAGTCACGACAAAGGTCATTCCATCAGGGATGACTTTTGCTTTTAGGGTAGCCGTCGTCTAAAAATAGTTTTCCAGGGTGGTATCCGGGAGTTGTTTCAGATCGAGGAAAATAAAGCCGTCGAGGCATTGGTTGAAGTTGGGATCGACATTGAAACTGATGATTTTGGCATTCTGCTTAATATATTTTTTCAGCAGAATGGGCAGCTTGAGGTGATGCGGTTCCATATCTTCGATTACCTTGTCTGCCAGTTTAAGATCATCCGCAGCGGCGTCAAGGATGTTGATAATATCAGATTTTTCCTTTTCAGGGCGGAATTTTTTCCGGGGTTTTACCCAGGAGGCCAGTTGCGCATCAAAATGGAATTTTTTGATAAAAGCTACCATAAACGACCGGGAAAGCAGAGAGTACTGGTTGGAAATGCTTACCGGGCCTATGAGATAACGTATGGCCGGGGTTTGGGCAATGATATGAGATATGCCTTTCCAGAGCAGGAAAAGCGGAAGGCGCTGCCGCTGATATTCGGGCAAAACAAACGATCTGCCGAGTTCGATGGCCTGAGCCATATAGGGGTTAAAAGCTGCTTTAATCTTAAAAAAGCTGTGGAGGTAAAACCCTTTTTTCCCCCTTTCTGCCATAATCTCCGGCCCCATGCCCAGTCTGTACGCACCGACAATTTTTTCATTTTTATTATCCCAGACAAACAGATGCCGATAGTACTGGTCAAAGGCGTCGTTGTCGCGTGATTTGCCTGTACCTTCTCCCACGAGGCGGAAAGTGTATTCCCGCAGCCTGCCCAGTTCGCTCAGAATAGTCGGAATGTCTGAAGCCTGGCAGCAGAAAACCTCCATTTCGTTTTGGGTAAACAGCAGGCTTTTGTGGCGAAGTTGTTCAATTTCCGCTACAATGGTCTGATGATCTTCCGGCCCGGCAATGGGTCTGAAATCGGCAGGTAATACCAGGGTGTCAAAGTTGGGTTTAATAGTAGCTCCCGGCTTGAGGGCGTAAGTTCGCGCCCGGAGGTACCGACCCAGCCGCTCAATATCATCGATGGTTGCCAGTTCGCGTGCGGGAATGGGTTTCCCTATATTCACTCTGATTTCGGTGTCTTTGGGACGAATAAGCTCTGAAGGAATGGCGGCCGTTTGCAGGGTAGGGTGGAGGAGGCCCATCAGGTGGAATAGGGGGTGTTTATTTCCGTGAAAATAGACGGGTACAACGGGAACTTTTGCCTCCTGAATAAGCCGTAGAACGGATTTTTGCCACGCTTTATCGGCGACCCTCCTTTCATCAAAACGGTAGGAAGAAACCTCTCCGGCCGGGAACATGCCTACAGGATGACCTTCCTGAATCCAGTTCATGGCCTGCTCTGTATCTGGTGCAAAAAAATCGCCAAGCTGATCGATTTGCTGAAGCAAAAATCCGGGCATAATTTTATAGTCGGGGCGTTTGCCCGAAAGCATATGCAGGAGCAGGATTCGGTCCAGAATACCGAATGGATGATTGGATACAGTTATAAAAGGGCCTTCTTTGGGAATTTTCTCCAGGCCTTTTCCCACAATTTCCATTCTTATCCCGGTAATGCGAATGAGTTCGTCCAGAAATTCTCTGCCACTAAATTGCCGGAGGTCGTTATACAGCCGGTTGATTTCATCCAGCCTGATCATTTTCATCATGGGGCCGGCGACGGGTTCGAGCTTAAATTTGTCCAGCCCCGTAGCCTTAATGAAAGAAGATTTGGAAATCAATTCCTGGTTCATGGCAATGTCATTGAGGGTTTTAGGAAAGCAAAGGACTATTTACTGTATTAGGTACAGGTAAATGAATAGTTAATTTACGTGAATTTTGATAGAATTCTTCACGGAAGTTTCATTTTCTTCTAACAATATTTGACAGTGTAGTTCAGGTCCAAACCGAAGAAATCTACCATACGCACCCTTTCAACTGTCAACTTTTTAGGACGAGACCGTTAGCGGCTGGCATTCTCATTGTTCTTGTATTATTGATTGTCCTTTTGATTTATCACCCGATGTCCATTCCCAACTTTCGTGAAGCCGAATTTTTCCATTTTTAAGAATTTCAGGTTTTGATGTACATATGCCTGTCATAAGTTCCCCGTTTTGGTTTACTTGATGATATCGCATTTCAATTTCCCCATTTTCACCAACAAGTCCAATCAAATGCCCCTTAATTATTTTACCACCTGAGTATTCAGATGTCAATATGTTTCCGATTTGCTTGTAAATAAAAACCGTTTCACTTGATGTTTCTCCATTTTCTGAATTAACAACAGGTATGAATATTTTGTCATTATAGTTTATCATTCCTATTTTATATGAGGTGGTCCCAATTCTGTCCAACAATTGGGGAGTACCTACTGAAAATATCCGGTATGATCCCAATTTTTATGAAAACGCTACAGGTAGATTGATGATTAATTTATGCAAATATGGGCAAAATGCTTCACAGGAAGTTTATATACTAATAATAATATTCACTTACATTTACGTCAAAAAACAGAATATGAATACCACAACACAAGCCGTTGTTGATGAAATATTTGCCTTGTTTGACCTATATGGAGATGACAGTTACGGAGAAGAAGTAACCCAACTGGAGCACATGGTACAAAGTGCCGAGCTTGCCGAAGAAGAGGGGTATGATGAAGAAGTGATTATTGCGGCATTTCTCCACGACATCGGACACCTGTATGCAAAGTCGCTTTCTCCCGAAACCTTTGGAGAGTATGGCGCAGCTGACCACGACCGTATCGGCGCAGAATTTCTCCGCACCCGCGGATTTTCAGAGAAAGTAGCGGCACTGGTGGAGGGGCATGTGGCAGCCAAGCGATATCTCACATTTACCGAACCCGGTTATCTGGAAGAATTGTCAGAAGCCAGCAAAAAGACCCTTGAAATGCAGGGCGGAGTCATGACAGAGGCAGAAGCCGAAGCCTTTGAAGCCAGTCAGTGGTTTAAGTTATCCCTGCGCATGCGTTATTGGGACGAAGCCGCCAAAGAGATCGGAATGGATACCCCCGATACAAGCTATCTTCGCGACATGATGGCGCGGGTATTGGGGGAGTGAGTTTTATATTTTCCCCAAGATTTTGGGCCACTGATTCCCAATGTCCTCTTCCCCTAAACCACCCCAGGTCTAAAGTAAAAATTCTGCTTTAAATGTTGTCCGATCTCAATGGGAGTTTTATGGCCGATGGAACTGTGGGGGTGGAGATTATACTCGCGTAAATGTGTCAATTAATTATTTAAAAGTATTACCTTAGCCAAGCCGCGCCGGTCTGATTTCCCCATAAAACCAGCGCCCGCGGGGCAAAACGCAGCCATTTTCCCCCGCTCTTCCAAAGAGAGGGAGCCAGGGGGTGAGTTTGATTTGGCCGTTCTTTGAACCTGGGGGGACTATCGGTTTGGGTTTAACCTGTCCGCCTAAGAGGACGGGAAGGAATCGGATGGGGAGGTTTATGGGAAATGAACTTCAGGACAAAAAATTCCTTACTGTAGGAACTCATAAAATTCAAGTGTTCCCCTATCTAAATTTAGAATACAGCGGTAAGTCCTTTTCTTTTATGAGAGAAAATGACTTAAAGTATATTAATACAAATTCAGCCATACTTGCAAAGGTTGGACTGATAAGAAGAAGCGAGGCTATTTCTGCATATTTTCCCTATTTTGGCAAGGATAAGGAATTTACCAATGGGTTGAAAAATAATTTTCTGAATTGGGATGAATATATTGCCATGGGCATTCAAAATCTTTTTGCCGATGGACTAGAAGGAGAAGGAATTTCAAAAGTCTATCAGACTGGGGAAAAATATTATAACATTAGGAGCCGAGTAGGAGACTCAACTGAAATTCCAAAATAAATATACAATGAAGATAACGTTCGGGTTTTGCTTGATTCTGAGTTTATTGCTCAGTACTGCCTGTCTGACAATTCATGAAATTAACCTTGTCTATGCTACTCCAAAAATTCATATGCCGACGGATGGAAGGGATGTGACTTATTTTAACTATTACGCCATGAACCGTGAATTTATCCGCTATTTTGAATCCCGAAAGATCACTGGAAAAGATTCAGTACGAACAATTCTTCACTTATTAAAACAAAAAGGCCTTTATCAAAAACTTGCACCTGAGTGGCATCCCGATATTCTAAAAGCAGAAAACGCCAATGCATATATTCCCTATTTCAATAGAGATTCCGCAACCATTACTCACCTGTATCCTTCCTCCAAGATGAACGTCACTTATCGGCTCATCATGAGAGAAAATGATACCCTGTATCTGGGACAATATAGACCCTGCTGCTATCCCCAAATATTATTATATAAAAATCAATACTACATCGTAAAAGGAAATTTCTATTTTGAGATGGATAGCCTTTTACAGGCATATCTTGGACATCCTTTCAAGAAGTATTTGGATTAAGGTTACAAGGTAGCCTACGTCAAAAAAAGGATAGCGGATTTCAAAACCTCACACCAATTTTGATGAGAACAATAATGTTGGTTTTAATGGCGGGTGGAATAATCGCCTGCACTTCCTGTAAGATGAAAAAAAATCTTACAATGGTTCAAATGAGACCCACCATTTCTTTACCGTTGCTTTATGAAGGTATGGATGCGATTCACTTTGATTATTATTATTTGCAACCCGAGTATGCTTCCCATTATCAAACCAAAATAATTTCCGGATCGGATTCTATCAAAAATTTTCTTCATTTGTTGAAGGAAAAGGGGCTTTACCAAAAGATGAAACCAGGGTGGTTTGAGGACCTTCTGGAGGAGGATTTTTTCGAGGAATTCATTCCTGAATACCCAGTTAAAAAATTAAAGACTTTGGATCGCCTTCTGCCCACACATTCTGTCAATATATGCTATCGGGTAACAGTTGGGAAGAAAGAGGTTGTCTATCTGGGTACAAGCCAGCGATGGTATTACCCTGCTATACTACTGTACAAAAATCACTATTACGTTACAAAAAACAGTTTTTATCCTGAGATGGACAGCCTTTTGGGAGCCTATCTCGCTAGGTAATTTGTTAGGGCGCGTAGGTTAACCGGTGATAACGAAAGACGACCCCGACTCGGAGACCTTCGACTATACCTTCACCACGCTGGACAAGCCCACTCCCCAAACCGGCCTCGCCACGACCCACACGCGGCAGCTGAGTTTGAAATATTATGAGCTTTCCAATCATGCTTCGACCCGGCTCCGCACAGGCCTGGGCAACATTTTGGCTACCATTTCCGACAAAAAAAGTGTTAACTTAGACGGTGGCGGGCCGGTTCCGTTTTACATCGCCTCGTATGCGGCGGAGGTGTTGAGTGTGCAGGATTAGTATGCTTGCATTTGGCTCGGCGATGCCGGGGCGTTCTGTAACTTGGGGGATTATCGGTTTGGGTTTAACGGGCACGAGAGAAACGATGAGGTGAATGGAAATCATTATAGTTTCGGAGATTGTGGTTATGACTCAAGAACGGGGAGAAGATGGAATGTTGACCCCATTTTTAAAGAATATGAGTCTCCCTATGCCACCTTCGGTAATAGTCCAATCTGGCTTTTGGATGTAACCGGGCATGACACTTTGATTGTTCATAAAAAGAATTTGTACACGAAAGAAGGGGTTGTCGTCTCATTAATAACATTTTCGATTCTTCAAAACAACATCGAAACAGCGCTTCCGAATATTATGTATAGTGGTGCGAATGCCAGTTATATTCAATTGAAAGAAAATGAGGATTATAACCTGACCTACGATGTCTTAATGGAAAAATATCATAAATGGAAAAACCTATCAATATTTGTGAATTATCCAGGGAAGAAAATATTCTTTCATCCAAATGGTTTTCCTGAGGGCAATACGGGTTGCTTGACATTAAGTGAAGAGAAACCATACGCAGGAACATATAAAGGTGAGAAAACGATGTTTTTTCAAAAGACTACTGATGCATTAATAAAAGTGCGGTCTATTTACGAAATGTATGAACTACAACTTACGGGAGATAAATTCCTAATCCGAACGAATTCTGAAGCGAAGACAACGCCTCCCAAACCAATTCCCCCAATTATAAGAATTGATGCTAAAAAAATGCCAGTGAATGCTATTTCTCCCGAATTATCACCCTCACTACCGGAACCCGATTCCACAAAAAGCAATAATTCAAATAGAAGAAATTAACTATGAAAACTCGAATATTCTTACTGACTATAGTAACCTGGTGTCTTTACTATTTCCCCATACATCAAGTATCGGGACAGTTTAGTGAAAAAATATCAAACCCATCCCAGACCAGGGTGTTGAAACAGAGTCGTATTTCTCAAAATCCATGTATCAATATTAATGGATTTGGAGAATTGCAATTGACCTATTTTGAGGGTAAAATATATCTCACAGATTTAGTTGAGGTGACTTTATGTAGTTCCGATTCCCTACTTTTTGGATTTACAGCCCTTGATAATGTGGCATTGACAGTGGGTGATTCTTGCATTATGTTTCAGAAAATCGGATACTTTTACAATCCCGAAAACGGTATATATGATTATCAGACATGTTATGAGATTGATGTAATTTGTATTAATCATTCCGGGGAGATACTGGTTGATACTAAATATCTCCCTCTAAATATTCGCTTACCCGAACAAACAATAGTATCATTTGTATCTACTTTAGATAGCATTTTTGATAATAGTCAACTTCTCCTTGATAAAGCCAACAAGTCGGGTTTTTCAGACATGCTTTTTTATTGTGCGATGGAAGGAAATGAAAAAGCAGTTTTTTATTTTGAAAATCTATTAGAGATTTTGACAGCCAGAGATTTAACCAGTCAATACGGCGGTGAACCGGCACAAACTTACCACCTGTTAAAAGATATATACGATAATTCAAAACATAAAGAATGATTGAATAAGAAAAACGATCTTATCCCTGTCCTCTTCTCCGAAGCCGCAAGAGGCCTAAAGCAGAAATGCTGCCGTAACTTAAATGTTGTCCGATCTCATCGGGAGTTTTGTATCCGATGGAGCTGTGGGGGTGGAGATTATACTCGCGTAACTGTGTCAATTAATTATTTAAAAGTATTACCTTAGCCAACACCGCGCCGGTCTGATTTCCCCATAAAACCAGCGCCCGCGGGGCAAAACGCAGCCATTTTCCCCCGCTCTTCCAAAGAGCGGGGGCCAGGGGGTGAGTTCAATTTGGCCGTTCTTTGAATTTGGGGGACTATCGCTTTGGGTTTCAAGGACAAGAGGCGGATAACGAGGTTTACGGCACAGGCAACGCCGTTTCCTACAAGTACCGCGTCGAAGATCCGCGGCTGGGGCGGTTTTTTAGCGGGGATCCGTTGAGTGCGGAGTATCCGTGGAATTCGCCGTATGCGTTTTCGGAGAATCGGGTGGTGGATGCGGTGGAGTTGGAGGGGTTGGAGCGGATTACGATACATGAGTATAGTCCCCCACAAGGAGGCAATCCGGGAAAAGCTACTATAACTATTTCATCTTTTGATTACATAATCAGAAGTGGCCAAGGTTCGATTGCCACGCCGATTAATCCTACCGCTTATGAAAATCTTTACAATCTAGGAGATCGAGAAGTAAAATTAGCTAAGTTACCGACTCAGTTTGCCCCCCCGATAGTGGCTACCGCTAATGATATAAATACTAATAATTATTACAATACTAAAATAGATTACCAATATTATCTCGTTGATGACCCGGGCATGACGCTGCATCGGGCACAATTGGAGCAAAAAGCAGATAATTTGAGCGGACACATATTCCGGCTTCCCATTCCCAATTATTCGACAACGGATAATTTAGCGATTAATCGTTTTGGAAATCCGACACAACCTCTCGCCGGAGGAGTTACAGATAGTGAATTAAATTCGGATGAGACATTCTTGAATCCGCTTCTTTTTGGAAGTTCTGCGATAAGCCTTCCTCCCGGCACTCTTACAACAGAGGAAATTATGGCGCATGAAAGAGGGCATGGCTCTGCCTATAAGCTGAACCATCAGGAATATCCACAAGCGGCACCTATTACGAATCCCGGAATACTCTCAAACATGCCGGGGCAAGTGCGCCCTGTTTTTGAAAATTCAACTTTGGAAATAATCAGTGACCCCAAGAATCGGTCAACAATTAAAATGATAAAGTAAGATGAAGATACATTTCAGAATGTCTATTGCTCTTCGGCTGGTGGGTTGCCTTCTTTCCCTAATTTATTTCAAAGAAAACTCCATCATTGCACAAAAAAGAACTTTTGTTGAAAAGGATACATTAAAAATGGTGGTAGCTTATGAAAAAAAGGGACTTATAACGGCGGTTGCACATGATCAACTATCTAATCCCGAAATGCTAATTCCATTTGATAAAATCGAAAACAAAATTTCGGTTAAAAATTATCAGGATTCAATATTTCTTTTACGGTTGATTGATTTCCCGGATTATGAAGGAATAATCTCTAATCATGATACCTATTTGATTGATAATGTTTGGTTGTCGAAGGAAATATTGCGGGATACCACGACTTTTTTTTCCCATTTTAAGCTAAAAATACCCCCCTTTGAAAAAAAGACCAAAGTATATGGATTCCACCGTGATACCCTAATGGTTGACTATGTATTGATGCAAATGAAAGTAGTTGTTACTCCCCTAGGTATTTCAACGGTTCAAATATTGAATTTAGACAAAAGACGAAAAAAAGATATGCCAATAATCAATGTGTCTCCACGGTTCTTTTTAGTTGAAGAAATCATGCATGTGGAAAACTAAATTTACCACCCTCACCCGTGGGGAGAAACGCTACGAACTCACCAATCACCTCGGCAACGTCCTCTCCACCGTCAGCGACCGCAAACTGCAACTCACCACGGACGAGGAAACGGTCAGCGGCTACACCGCCGATGTATGGGGGATGAATGACTATTACGCCTTCGGCATGCTGATGCCGGGGCGGAACCAGCAGCGGAGCGGGTATCGGTTTGGGTTTAACGGGAAGGAAAGTGATGATGAGGTAAGCGGACAAGGCAATCAGTATGATTATGGGTTTCGGGTGTATGATCCTCGGATTGGGCGGTTTTTGAGTGTGGATCCGCTGAGTCCGGAGTATCCGTGGTACACGCCGTATCAATTTGCGGGGAATAAGCCGATAGCTTTTATAGATTTGGATGGGCTGGAGGAGATGATTTATCACCGTCGGTTTCGGGATACTTATGGAGGTAAGACAATCTTAAAGATATGGGAAGCGAGTGCTGCATACAAAACCTTTCAAAAAGCCCTTCTTAGTCAAACCGCGTTTGATGTCTATTTAATGCCTTTGAGGTTTGATAGAAATATTATAGATGATGGTTCTGAAGTAAACTGGGAGTATTGGATCCCCAATTTGATGGTTTCTCTCTTCAAGGGACCTATGGGCAGACCACAACTGTCTCTGATTTATTGGATTTTAAGGGAAAGATATATAAAGGTAAATTGGATCAGTATAAGGTTCCGCCAAAGTCATTTCAACATTATCTGGCTAACTACGAATATTCACAAATGGAGGAATCTGATATTGAATCAACTTTCCAAGCAGGGAAAAAATTAATAGTTATTGGTTTAAATATTGATTTTCTAGATCAATTGGATGAAGCGTACTTTATGTACAAAAACCAGAACAGAATAACTCCTACTGAAAAATCACCTTTGGATTTTATCAACGTTTGGTCCCCGAAAAATGTTCAGAACTTGACCTTAGAGGCCACCTTTACAATTGGGCACGAGGCCATTTCACATGCGATCCGAGACCTCCTGGGCTTAGAAAAGCTAACCTTGGAAATGGAACATAAATTATTTAATTCCATTGAATCAAACCTTTCACCTGGTATTCAGGAAATAATAACGAATCCGAATTTTCGTCAAACGGGCGCATATAAACTCTATGAAGATTTAAACCGTGCCATGATAAAAAACTATACCCAACCCGGAACCCGTCATGAATAGTCTATTTTTCATCCAACTCAAGACAAATCCGAATATCGGCCTAAATTCCCTTTTATTTTTTATTTTTTCGATAGGAATTACGGGTTGTAAGTTTGCTGGACAGGAGGTTGCCTGTGAAGATATGGCATTTTTTGTGCAGTGGGATAAAATTCTCAACCAAATGGACAATGGGTTAGATAAAAGTTATCCTAGTGGTTTTTATCCCTTGGGTTATATTGAGTTTCCAGTCCCCAATCCTACTTGTACTTTTCCGGCCCACCTATACCTGGGTGTGGGTTATGAGGGCGATTTATTTAGAGAAGACGCCCAAATTCTGATAAAAGATAGTCTTACTCGTGATCCGATCCTTTTTTTTGATTTTTCAATGCAGCCGGGAGACTCTATTTTAGTAAAACATATTTTCAAACCACTAAATGATTCTGAACACCCTTTGAAGGAGTTTGAGCTAAAATTCTGGCTTATACTATCCTGGAAATCTTATGACACCTGCCTGCAAGATACAGTATTTATGTTCAGGCATAATTATGAAACCTATTTTGATGAGAAGGTAAAAGATGAAATTCATTTTGTCACCCGAAAAAGTGGTCCAGTAGGTTGGGCGGTTGGATTAAATGAAGATTACATGGATTACACACAATTTTTGAATTCAGGTGTAGGACGCTTATATTTTACTGAAGGGCAATTGGATTCAACAAAAGCCCGGGCGGATAATTTAGAATTGGTTCGTTCCCAAAATATGATTCACTGTCTGAAAAAGTAGTGGATTTGAAGGATTATTTATTGACAGCCTATGTGTCGTTTTGCATTAAGCCACAACAGGTCAAAAGTAAAAATCCTGATTTAAACCTTCTTCAACTTCCCCCTCAAAACCCAACCTATAACCATACGTTAAACGCATATTCCCTCGCTTTCCTGACATTACCAATATCACCTGGAATCATTCGAATAAAATTCGTAAAATTGCTTTTACACCCGCGACGCAAGCGGACAGACGATGGCGGTATATGAAAAAGAGTATATAGACCCGGAATTCATTTCCGACCCTGAGTGGCCCGGAGTGGAATGGCTGCCCGCCGGAGCGACGCACCTCACGCTTTTCCGCTCGGCGGAATATCACCTGTACGGCAGCAGCCGGCTGGGCCTTCATTTTTATACCGACACACTGCGTGCGCAGGTATTTCGTGCAGCGGATGGCGACGGCGCTTTTACGGCGGCAGGTTATTGGGCCGACACAATGAACCTCACCCCAGCCCTGCCGATCCCCTATCAGACTCCGCCGGAAGACGGAACCCACTTCCACACCCTCACCCGTGGGGAGAAACGTTACGAACTTGCCAATCATTTGGGAAACGTCCTCTCCACCGTCAGCGACCGCAAACTACAGCTCACCACGGACGAGGAAACGGTCAGTGGCTACACCGCCGATGTATGGGGGATGAGTGACTATTATGCTTTCGGCATGCTGATGCCGGGGCGGAACCAGCAGCGGAGCGGGTATCGGTTTGGGTTTAATGGGAAGGAAGACGATGGCGAGACCGGCTATCAGGATTATGGTTTCCGCATCTATGACCGGCGGCTGGGGCGGTTTCTTTCGATTGATCCGCTGGCGCCGGCGTATCCGTGGTACACACCGTATCAGTTTGCGGGGAATAAACCGATTTGGGCAGTGGATTTAGATGGATTAGAGGAACGGGTAGCAACGGGGTTATATGTGAATTCCGATGGCTCAATCGCCCTGATTAATTTTGGCGAAATCATCGCAGAATTAGCCTGGTCTGCTAATTTTGCTTGGAGAAATGGGGTGTACAATGATAACTGGTTTGGGCAAGCGGATGTAACGGCGGCAGAATGTAATTGTGAAAACCCTCAAGATTATCGGAAAAAGGTAGTAGGTGTTACGGCTGGATTTTTTAGCCCTTCCAAGACGGAAATCGTACCGAAAGTGAGTTTCTTTTCAAAAGGAGTCGAAAATCTGGGGTATGCCGCCGAAATTTTTAGTGTAATCTTTCCCGGAACAGGAGGTGCAGGATCGGAATTACTGCTGAATTCAAAAGTACCTTGGCGGGGATTATCGTTTAAGGCTATTTTAGAAAGCGGAGTTGTTAACAAAGAGGCTCAGATAACACAAATAATTAATTCTTTAACAACAGGAAAAGGTGCAAATATTGTCTTAGGCTTAGATGATGGGGGCTTACAAAGTTTTGCAAAAGGAAGAGGGTATTGGTTTGATGAATTTGTCCACGCAGGATTTGCAAATCATGGAGAAATGTCTGCTCCGTATCAAATTTTGCAAGCGATGATAAATGTGACGGATTTAGGCGGGAAAATTCATTTTAACTTAACGGGGATGAAGGATATTGAAGGGGTACTGAAAAGAATGGATGAACCCGTAGGAGGGACTTATACAGCTTGGGAGTTGCAAAATATTGTGCGGACAAAACAATTTTACGACAACACTATTTTCTACAATACCGAAAAGGGGGTATTAAAACAAATTGATCAAAAAGACCTACCCAATTATGGAATTAAATATATCGGCGATGAATGACAAGTACGAAAATTGGATCTACGATCCCCAACTGACCAACGGTAACCCCGTATTAACCTGTGATTTTGATGTAGTTCGGATGGAAACTAAAGGGATCGAAGTTTCCTTCCCTGTGTATTGTGAGGTAGATGAGTTTGATCGGCAGTATTTGACGGAATATTTGAGTATTGAAAAAAGAAGAGCCGAAAATCCGAAAATCGGATATTATGTAACTCTTTTGCAGGAAGGAATCCTTTTTGGTTTATCCTATGCCTATGATATTCTATTGAAGTATCATGATGAAACTCCTAAGGGGTTTCGGATTCTGATAAAACGCTATCCCAAAGGAACCGGAATTACCCATGACCTGTTAGCCTTTCTTTTTGCCAAATTGTTTTGGGAAAAGGTGAACTTCACTCCGCCTTTTCCGATTAAACAAGATACCGAGAAACAGCGATTTGTTTTTCCGGAATCAAAAGAGCGGGTTCCCATTGGAAGGATTTGCTTAGCAGAAATTTATAAATATTTTACTAACTATGCACCGGAGGATTTGGCATCCATTTATTCCTTTTATAAGGATATCGAAAACCGGTATTTTGCGGAATAAGGATCGTTAATCGGGCGACTTCTTTAGCCCCTCGCGAAGATCAAAAAAATCCCTACCTTAGCCCATCGCGGCTTTCCCCCGCTCTTCGAAAGAGCGGGGGCCAGGGGGTGAGTTCGATTTGGCCGTTCTGTAACTTGGGGACTATCGGTTTGGGTTCCAAAATCAGGAGACCGATCCCGAAATCTACGACACAGGCAACGCCGTTTCCTACAAGTACTGCGTCGAAGATCCGCGGCTGGGGCGGTTTTTGAGTGGAGATCCGTTGGCGGCTAAGTATCCGTTTTACAGCCCGTATGCGTTTTCGGGCAACCGGGTGCTGGATGCGGTGGAGTTGGAGGGGGCGGAGCCGGTAGGCCTCCCTTCGGAATATACCAAAGTACATCCGGTGCTGAAAGATGGAACACCTTATTTCGGAACGATGGGCGGCGGGGAAGGATACTCCTATCGAACCTATGGCGTTCTGGCACCGGGTGAGAATGGAACTCCAATCAAAGGCTTTGATAATGCATTTTTTGGGATTAAGGAAAAAACGTTTTCTCAAACGGGGGGAAAAGAATATAGCTACTTCAACTACGAAACAAGGGGTTATGAATCCTATCGGACGGAAATACCGCAAAGTATTGTTTTTCCGGAGTTTGTATTGGAAGTCGGTGCTAAATTTACTGCGGGGTTAGATGTAGGAGTGGAAGGAAATTACGGTGATATTAGTATGAAAGCGCGTGTGAATATAGTGAATGCAGAATTTTTTAGCTTCAGCGATGATTTTGTAAATCATATTACCCATTATGATGTGATTGGTGGGGAAAATGGTGTTCTCCTTTCCAACAGTATCTCATTTAAAATTTCGGAGCAAATGAGTGGTTTGGGTTTAGGAGGATTTGCAAGTCAGAGCCAGCAAATCATTGGAGGGAGAAGCCGAAACTATCAAAAAGATGCTGGTCTTTACCTGGGTCTCCAACCTCGAGGAAATTCATCCCGACGCGGCTGGTCATGGTCATGGGATAAGCCCAGTCCTTCCGCCGAGGTCGGAAAGTCAAAAGATTTTTATGGAATTAATGCGGGGGTTGGAGCGTCTGCAGGAATTGGGGGCAGTATTAGTGTAAAAATGGGATTTAAAACTAACAAATAAATTATGATTCGATTGTTTTGTGTATTGGCTGTAATCCTGATCGCAGGGTGTGGCAAAACCATCCCTCCGGATGAGAACTCGAAAGAGAAATCCTTTTCTACACCTGTGGCAGAATTGTCTTCTGGGGTAATTACCGATACCTTGTCCTATCCTGTAGAGTTCTCTATCAGTTATCCTTCCAATTGGGAAAAATTTGATTCAGAAGAATCAGTCTTTATTTTTGGTGCAAAAATGAAATGTGATTCAGGGGTTGTATTTTGCCCTAATTTTAACATTACACTTATAAAAGAAATAGAAGGGCTATCGCTTGAGTTGTATGGAAAATCCATTATTGAGGATGATCCAGTACTTAAAAAAAAGGAAGCATTTGACCTTATTATAAGTAATTTGAATAATGGAATGGTACGTACCCTCACCTATAACCAAAAATTTGAATATAATGATGTAAAGCTGGGAGGTGTGGCAAGAGTTACTCAAATTAAGGGAAGGAGCCATCTGTTATTTATTACATTCATGGCAGAGCGGGGAGAAGCGGATGAATATGTATCAAAAGAAAACCAGCAGCTATTTCACCAGATATTAAACTCCATGACTTTTTTTCTATAGTTCTGCTTCCCGTATAGTTGCACATAGACAGACACATTTTCAGGAGAATTTCGTATCTTGTATATCACAAAACAAAATAACTATGCCTGAACTGGTGGATCAAATCCTAGCACTTTCGAAGTCTGCACGTCTGAAAATTGCCATGCAAATCCTGCTGAGCATCCAGGAAGAGGAAAAACGGGAGGAAGACGGGCATGATGCCGAGTTGGAAAAGTTTCAACAGAAACTGACCGGGGGGAAAGTCCGGTATTACTCCGAAGCAGAATTTTGGGCGGAAGTGCGTAAGCGGGTATCATGAGTGGATGGAGCGTTGAATCGTCGGAAGATGCCCTCGAATTTATATCGGATGAATACAATCGGCTGGAAGCTTTCCAGGAGGGATTAGGGGAGCGTTTTTGAATCCGTGGAGAAAATCTATCACAGAGTAAAAATTAACCCTTGGGAATTTGAGGCCAAAACTGTGATCTATCGAAAAGCGTTGGTCAACGTGAGCCGCAAACTTCAGTATTTGGTCTATTTTCGCGTAGAGGAAAATCACGTCTATGTGGATTTGATTTTACCCGCTTCCACCAACCCCGATAGCCACCCTTCGGGTTAAAAACAAATCTCTACAGCAGCACATGCACACTTCCACACACGTCTGCTCAGTCGGAAGTATTATGAAATTGTCCTCATCCCCAAGGGTACAACAGGCCTAAAGCAGAAATGCTGCCGTAACTTAAATGTTGTCCGATCTCATCGGGAATTTTATACCCGATGGAGCTGTGGGAGTGGAGATTGTACTCGCGTAACTGTGTCAATTAATTATTTAAAATCGTTACCTTAGCCAACGCCGCGCCGGTCTGATTTCCCCATAAAACCCGCGCCAACGGCGCAAAATGCAGCCATTTTCCCCCGCTCTTCCAAAGAGCGGGGGCCAGGGGGTGAGTTCAATTTGGCCGTTCTGTAATGTGGGGGACTATCGGTTTGGGTTTCAACCTGTCCGCCTCGGGTGGAGGACAAGAGGCGGATGGGGAGGTTTACGGCACAGGCAACGCCGTTTCCTACAAGTACCGTGTCGAAGATCCGCGGCTGGGGCGGTTTTGGAGTGTGGATCCGTTGAGTCCCAAATATCCATTTTACAGCCCGTATGCCTTTTCGGGCAACCGGGTGCTGGATGAGGTGGAGTTGGAGGGGGCGGAGCCGGCAAAAATTCCTAAATCTCAGGGAGATTATGATATTGCAGAAGATCAAACAAATGGAGGAAATTATAGATGGATCGCTATCTCAAATGCAAATGCAAAAAACTTTGAAGAAAGTTTGATATGGGAACGAAGAGAATCCTTAGATTTTTCAGTAGGAAATTGGAGACCAGATGAAATGTTCTTTGCCGATGGAGAGACAAATTTTGATCTAGGTGATAGGAGAGCAAAAATAATGAAACGAATTCAAAATAATCCTGTGGAGCATTTTGAGGATAGAGTAACAACTGCCTTAACCTCGGTTTCTGGGGGGAATTATAAAGATGGATTATTGCTATTTACTAGATTAGGCAGCGGAGAGCCTTATTTATTTCCAGATGGTTCTGATTTGTCTATAGGACTTGCAAAAAGGGAACGATTTCTTGAAGTTGTACTTCCTTTCGAAGATGCTCTTCGTAGCTCTTTTGTAGGTAATGGTAGCTTATCACATTTTGACGGAAATACTAATTTGGAACGTGTGAATTTTGGAGGAAATTTCTTGGTGAGTTTCTTCCATAATGCCTCTTTAACAGCTTTCATGGGAAATACTAGTATATTTAGTGCATCAGTTATTTCCATGAAAGAATTAGAGAATAGTTTTTCATTTACTATTAACTATAGACTGGGAGATCACTTTTCCGCAGGTCGGGGGGATCATAATAGAAACTTAATGGGCCTACAATCTATGTATATTCTCCAACATTTTATTAACCAAAATCCTGAATACAAGAATGCATATCGCCCTTTTATGTGGGAAGTCGAAGTTCAAAGAACCATAAATATTCCTAAAAAGTAGCACTAATTTATGCAAATGCGAATTACTTTAAGCATAACAATTACCTTTTTCTTGCTTAGTTGTGATTCTGGTAATTCCAGATGTGTACCATACTGTTGTGATACAGTATCATGGAAATTGGTTTTTCATGATACATTTAATTATGGAAGAGAAAGTCAAAGTTATTGGCATTATATATACTTGGAAAACTTCTCCGAAGAATGTTTTGTGAATTTCCAATTTGGTCAAGCTGTTCAGATATACATGGATTCTATTTCTGTCTTTTTACCAGTCAAAAAGATCTCAATTTTAAAATCAATGGATAATATTCATCCTATTTATCCCGATCAAAGCGATTTCAATCTTCTAAAAAGAGACATAATTGTAGATTATATGATTTCTACTCACGATAATAATTTAAGGACTTTCGAGATTACAGACATATCCCTGCATAATTTATATGATTTTAAATTATTAGATCTCACAAATTTTACTCCTATTGCCCCAAAAAAGGAATTATAATTATAATACCTCGATAAATTTAGACCACCAGCTAAGTGTAAAAAAATTATTACCTTAGTAAACTACCTCGTATTTTTTAAACCCCCAAGTGGGATTTCTTACTAGGACTCCTGCGCTCATGGGATGCCGGAGAATGAGCTAAATCCGATCCCTTTTCAGTCGTGAATCAGGGTCTTGCCCCATCAAACCGACGCATTCAGCTTCAAATTCCCTCCCACAGCTCGCAGGACTTTCAGGATGGTATCAAACTGGGGTTTGGCATTTTCTGAAAGGGCTTTGTACAAGCTGGGTCTGCTCAGGCCCGTCTGTTGGGCGATTTGGGACATTCCCATAGCTTTGGCAATATGGCCGAGAGCCGCAATGATTTCCTTTGAGTCGCCCTCTTCGAGAACGGCATTCAAATATTCCTGAATCATTTCATCATCTTCCAGATAATCGGCGATATCAAATTTAGAGGTATGGATATTATTTTCGGTTCGTTTCATATGCTTTCCAGATCAATTTGGCTTTTTCAATGTCTTCACGCTGAGTGGATTTGTCTCCTCTGTCTTTTAACTTTCGTAGCCACTTATCAAATTCTTCAGTTTTCTCAATCAGATACATACGCAA
>JAWKNL010000042.1:0-41888 GCA_041391725.1 Bacteroidia bacterium | reverse complement strand
AAGCGGTTTTTCTAATGATAAACCGGGACCCGACGACCAAGGGTCGCAGATCCCCGGGAAAGGAGGGCGCGCTTAGCATTAAGTCGCAACTGCGACATTTTGAATTCCACCCCTTTGCTTCTCCTCATCCAAAAAATGGAGAAGTATTCCTGATGCCCCACCATTATGGCTTTCTACGGGTCGTTGGCAGACGCCAGATAGTGTTATTTATTGTTTCAATCATATTCTTGACGAGCATTCTAATCACCAACTTGAAATTTGTGATAGTCTGGGATTAAACAATTATGGGGCACCTGTTAGCGTTGATAGTTTTTTGCATAGAGCTGAGTCCAGTGAGGACGGAGAAGAGAAACATGCACCTGTTAGCGTTGATAGTTTTTTGCATCCTTACACAGATGATGAAACAAAATAATAAAGAAAATAAAGAAAACACACAAGGTGCCTCCCCTTTTGCGCAGACATATTTTCACGGCACAAAGGCAGACCTAAAGGTTGGCGACCTTATTGTAGTTGGCAAAAACTCAAACTTTGGACAAAGGAAAACAGCTAAATATATTTTCCTGTCTGCGACATTAGATGCGGCAATTTGGGGTGCTGAACTGGCAATTGGACCAGGAAGGGAAAGAATTTATTTGGTTGAACCAACCGGATCAATTGAAGATGACCCAGACCTGACAGACAAAAAATTTCCTGGTAATCCTACAAAATCTTATCGTTCGACAGAACCTTTTATAGTTGTGGGTGAGGTTTCGGTTTGGCAAGGACACCCGGCTGAGCAGGTTAAAGCAATGAATAACGCATTGCAAAAACTGAAAGAACAAGGAATTAATTCACTGAACGAAGCGTAAGCACCGCCCCACCAACATCCGCATAAACTACCAATAGAAATTCATCCTCAGTTTCCCTCCCGAATTGTAATATTGGCGAGCGTTCTATACATTCAGGGTTTGTTTGAACTGAGTAGAAATTAATACAAATATGGCGCGTTTTACACGTATTCAGGTAGCAACTACCTTCCAGCAGATGGGAGTCCTCCCGCTCTTTTATCACGCAGATATCGATATCTGCAAAAATCTCCTCAAAGCCTGCTATGAGGGCGGCATTCGGGCTGTGGAGTTTACCAACAGGGGTGATTTTGCGCACGAGGTGTTTGGCGAACTGAATAAATACGCGGCCAAAGACTTGCCGGAAATGATACTGGGGATCGGCTCAGTACTCGATGCAGGTACTGCCTCCCTTTTTATCCAGCTCGGAGCCAATTTTGTGGTTTCACCCGTCCTCAACCCCGATATGGCAAAGGTCTGCAACCGCCGCAAAATCCTCTGGGCTCCGGGCTGTGGCAGCCTTTCAGAAATCAGCTACGCCGAAGAACTGGGCGCAGAGATTGTCAAAATTTTCCCCGGCGCGGAAGTGGGCGGCCCCAGCTTCGTCAAGGCAGTAAAAGGCCCCTGCCCCTGGAGCAGCATTATGCCTACCGGCGGGGTGAGTCCTACAAGAGAAGGCCTCAAAGCATGGTTTGACGCAGGAGTTACCTGCGTCGGTATGGGTTCTCAGTTGATCTCTTCGGATGTCATCAAAAACCGCGACTACGCAGGGCTGACAGCCAAAGTAAAAGAAACCCTGGCACTGGTACAGGAAGTGCGCAAATAACCGTCAGTCTGCTACCGCAATAACGGATATTTCCACATTTACATTTTTGGGCAGGCCGGCAACGGCAACAGTTTCTCTCGCAGGAAAACTATCGGTAAAATACTGGCCATAAACCTCATTTACTTTGGCAAAGTTGTCCATGGTTGTCAGAAAAATGGAGGTTTTTACGATATGGCCATAAGTTAATCCGGCAGCCGCCAGAATAGCGCCGATGTTTTTCATCACCTGATGCGCCTCTGCCTGTATTTCGTGGGTAACCATTTCTCCCGAAGCAGGCTCAATGGCGATTTGTCCGGACACAAAAAGGGTATTACCCGCTTTTACCGCCTGGTTGTAAGGGCCAATGGGGGCGGGTGCCAGAGAAGTTTTGATGATATTTTTCATGCAAAATAAGGTATAAATATCAGGAGATGACAACGGCTGTTCCGTAAGCCAGGATTTCGGAAGTGCCTGCCGCGATGGAGGAGGAAGCGAGGCGTACATTTACCACAGCGTTGGCGCCCAGTTTTTCGGCTTCGTCGATCATACGATCCACGGCCTGGTCGCGCGCATCGGTAAGCAGCTCGGTATATTCGGAAATTTCGCCTCCGGCGAGCATTTTAAACCCGGCGACGATGTCACGCCCTACAAAACGGGCGCGGGTAGTACTGCCGCGAACCATACCGAGTACGGTTTCTATTTTTCTTCCGGGCACATCCGGAGTTGTAACAATGAGCATGGCTGTTGATGGTTAGTAGTTATAACCCGAAGATAGCAAATATCCTGGGCAGAAAGATAATTCCCCATACGATACCGCAAAAAATCACGCTGATCAGCACGGCTCCTGCGGCTACATCTTTGGCCTTTCCTGCCAGCGGATGTGGCTCGGGCGAAACGAGATCGGTAAGAAACTCAATCGCCGTGTTGACGCCTTCGGTGACAAGAACCAGCGCCATACAGATCAGAATAATACACCATTCTATGGCATTAATCCCGAGATACCAGCCCAGCAGTGAAATGACTACTACTGCCAGCAGGTGAATCTGCGCATTGGCCTGCGTGCGAAACAGCGTGGCAATTCCCTTAAACGCATAACCAAAACTGCGAATCCGGGACATCAGATAGGTTCGAATCGGGGACATGTATGCTCATTGAATGTAAGTAGCGAAAGGTCTGCGGTCAATTTTCCTTTGCTTCTTTACGGTTATATTCTGAAATCTGGTCTAGCAGTGAAAAATCACGGTAAATGGCATTCCCCACAATGACTTCATGCACCCCGACTTCCTTCAGCCGGTCCACATCTTCAAACGTATTGATCTGTCCCGAGGCTGCAAAAACCGCCTGCGGAAACTGCTCCACCAGTTCTTTATAAAAAAGTACATCGGGCCCCGATTCCCGGTGGGAAGACTCAACGTCGGTGCAAATAAATCTGGAAAAACCCAGATCCAGGCATTTCTGAACGAGCGATCGAATGGTGGTATCATCCACGCTTTCTGTCCAGCCGTGGCAGGTTAGCCTCCCGTCGAGCAAATCGAGGGAAATCATCACTTTGTCATTCTGAACGTGGGCAGCCTGGCTGATTTCTACCAGAAAATCAAAATTTTCGAAGACAACTGAGCCCAGAACAAAATAATCCACCCCGGAGTATTGGAGGGATTTGAGGTAGCTCATATTGTCAATTCCCCCGCCGACCTCCAGGTCGGGTATGGTCGTATTGGCGAGTGATACAATCAGGGCCTTATTGTTTTTCCCATCATCAACAGAGGCATCCACATCTACCAGATATATGCGCTGCACATTGTGACGGGAGATCTCATCGATCAGGTCGTAAGGGTCGTAGGGCAGAAATTCAATCCGTTCGTATTCACCCGGGCGGTAAATCGCCGGTTTTCCATCCTTGATATATAGTGCCGGTATTATTTGCATGTACCAATTAACAATACAACTGAGATATCTCAAAAAAATTCCTAAATTCAGATGTCAGACCCAAATAATGAAAATAACAAAAATCACCTCCGAGGTTTTTGAGTGGGCTCGCCCGGGACACTGGAATGGCAGCCATTTCTACGGAAATGCCAGTCTTCATAAAATCACCCTCTATACCGACGAAGGCATTTCTGGAATCGGATGGAATGGCGGCACGGCGGCTACACGTCCCCAGCGCATTTTCCCCTGGTTTGCCGATTTCTACCGCCCGCTGCTGATAGGCAAAGATCCCTGCGATACCCGCGCACTTGTACGCGACTTGTGGTCAAAACAAATCAAAATTCTGGGACCCTCAGGTCTTCATACACAAGTATTGGCTGCCATCATTATCGCCTGCTGGGATATAAAAGGGAAAGCGGAAAATAAATCTGTCCACCAGTTGCTGGGAGGGGCAAAACCGCGGATTCCTGCCTATATCGCCGGTGGGTATTATGCCGAAAAAAAAGATTTGGAGGAACTGAGAGACGAGATGCTCTACAATGTGGAAATCATGAATGCGCGGGTGGTAAAAATGAAGGTTGGCGACCCACGGGCAGGCATTGCCGGAGATCTCGCCAGGATAGAAACTGTGCGAAAGGCAGTCGGCCCGGAAATCGGGCTGATGGTAGATGCCAATTGTGCATTTGACCTCCGTGATGCGATGGAGTTTGCAAAACAAATAGCTGACTACGATATCTATTGGTTTGAAGAACCGCTGCCTGTTCCCGATTTTGAGGGGTATCAGAAACTTCGCGAGCAATCACCTGTGCGTATCGCCACCGGAGAAAATTATTATACCTATGCAGATTTCCGTATGCTGCTGGAGAAGGGTGGCGCCGATGTACTGAATGTGGATGCGGCCATTTGTCCGGGATATGATATTGCGCTGGATGTGGCACAGCTTGCCGCATCACACAACCTCACTATTGCACCGCATGGCGCCCAGGAATTGCAGCTTCCGCTGGTGGCCGGGGTTCCCAACGGAGAGATTCTGGAGTACTACCCTATCGAAGTGGATCCCCTGCGGGCTACCATTTTTTACCCGCAGATCAAACTGGACGCCGACGGGTATGTCACCGTACCCGACAGGCCCGGTATCGGGTTTGACCTCAATATGGAGGCGCTCAACCGGTACCGGGTATCGGAAATCAAATTTTAGCCTACCGAAGTAGCGTAATACTGCCGCTTCTCTCGATCCTTTGCCCGTCAAAATCAGTACCGCTAAACCGGAATACATACACACCTTCCTGTACCGGGGCGCCTTTATACGTGCCATCCCAGCCATTTTCGATAGATAAGGAGGTAAATAATTCCGTTCCCCAACGGTTGAATATGCTTAACTGAAAATCTCTGACAAATCCGCCGCTTACGAAAAATATATCATTGTTGCCGTCATTGTTGGGGGTAAATGCATTGGGAATATAGATACGGGGTACGAATGTGTAGCAGGCGACGTTGGACCAGGACTCTATCCCGCAGCCCGGCACAGACTCAGTGGATTTGACCTGGAAGCAGTATTTGCCTTCTTCGAGGGTTACCGTCCGGTAAGTATAATTTCTGAGTGCAGCAGGAAATTCTGAAAGGAATTCATCCAGGCCGGACTCAGGCACCGAGTACAACTCGTGGTGATCGACTCCCGACGTCCAGCCAGTATAAGGCGTCCAGTTGAGGAAAAGTTCATCGTTGTTTTCTCTGACATTCAGGAAAATGGTACAGTGCGGCTGGGAAAGCAATTCGGAGCCGCAGGCATCCACTACCGCGAGGCGATAACAATATGAGCCGGTATTGGCCGGGTTGAGCGTATCGAGCCAGCGGCTGGCATTAGGGTCAAAGATTTCGTCCACCAGTTCGTACCCCTGCTCATTGTCGCCCTTCCGGTAAATGCGAAAACTATTGAATGCTGAGATATTGAGCGGGTTCCATAGTACCTCCACGCCGGAGTCTCTCATAACGCTTACTCGGCACAACTCAATGTCATCGCCAGAAGTAGAGCAAAGCGACAGGCCTGGCTCACTCACCAGCAGGTCGGGGCACAACTTGATCGTCTGTACTCTGTAACAATACTGCCTTGAGTCGGTATTGGCAGCAGTAGAATCTATATAAGAATGAACAGCCGGATCGGTTACAGAGGCGAGCGGAACCCATTCATTTCCCACCTGCCTGAAAATCTGATATTCCTGAAATCCGAGCCTGTCTCCCGGTTTAAGGCCGTTCCAGCTCAGCTCAATGGTATTCTGATTCAGCACACTCACACATTCCATATCGGGAGGCAAAACCGTACCGGGCATGATTTTGATGTAAAGGGTATCAAGCGTCACATTCGGCCCGGGGCAGTCGTCATCGTCAGTTGCCTGAATAATCAGCATACTGCTGGTAATATTATCCACTTCACAGGAAGGCGCCCAGCAGAAAGTTGCATCCAAAGGCGCGAGCCCCTGTTCGGATTCAAACCGCGCTCCCAACTGAAATACCTCACCCGAAGCTACCACGACTACTTTATCCTCTTTTACTCCGGGGCCGTTGAGATCAAGAATGTTGAAGTCAAAACACGATTCCACGCCTCTGTAGAAAAGTAGCGTATCGCCCTTTACCTGATCATTCACTGGCCGTTCTACTTCGGGCGGCAGGTTGATCGGGCAGTCAATGACATTGATCTGAATATCGCGTTTGACCTCACTGAGCAATACACCGTTTCTGTACTCATATACAGAAACGGAAAATATATACTGCCCTGCCTGCCTGGGCCTTACCCGGAGAAGGCCGGTACGTTGATTGACGGTGAGGTTGGGGCTGCCATTCATCACATTATTGACTCCGTAAGGAGGGCGCCAGTTGACTGCCTGATAGGGAGGCGCAGAGGGAATGGGAAAAGGATTGGCCCGGTCACCTGCGGTAAAAGGAACTGTAAGTGCATATACCAGCGAATCACCATCGGGGTCAATCGCGCTGTGGTCGAATTGGAAAAGTTCGTTTACACAGATATAAGTTGGCAGCGTCTGAACAAACTCCGGAGAGTTGTTGCATACAGCCGTATTGGGGATATAAGCCGGAAGAATCATCCCCGAGGACTCGGGCTGAAGGATATTTTGTATGGTTCGGTTGCGGCAACACCTCGCCCAGGCGAGAAAATATCCATTGGGATTATCGGCCAGCGCGACCGTGTTTTTGAACGTCGCCAGTGCATAACAAAGGCCGGTAGGTGGCGCCACACATGTATCACTGGTGGTCAGTTCGAGAATAACCGAATCCTGAAAAGGAATATTCAGTTGCCTAACAGGGTTAAATGTACGTCCATCGCGGATATAGATGGTTACATTTTGATCAAATGGGGTATTACTGATGGGGAACTGAAGCGAAGGAATACAATCCCGGTAAACATAGAGCGTGATTTCATACTCATTGAGACCGGCAGCGTTTTTTCCCAGGCAGCGGTAGGTCAGGTCACCCCCCACAAGATGTTCTCCCCATACCGGGTTTACTGATAAAAAAGTAACCAGGAGAAGGAGAAATGAGCGAAAATAAGGATAAGGAAAGACCATGTCTGTTTGTTTTAGATCTTGCACAATAAGTTATCAGTTACCCCCTGTTTATGCTATACTTTCAGACAAAAGATTTCAGAAAAAAATTCCCTTTACTCTGAACGGTGTCCGTTAAATTTGGGAAAAAGTCCTCTTACTTCCTTAATACGAATACAACTAACTAACGAACAACCATAACGCACATATTTTTTTATTTATGAAATGGATCATCAAACCCAACCCTCCCGAAGACAAGGCCCGGCAACTGGCCGATTGTCTTCGCGCAAAGGAGCCTTTTCCACTTCCGCTTTCCAATATTCTGATTCAGAGGGGTATTGATACATTAGAACTTGCCCGCTCCTTTTTTGTTCCGGATGCTGGTCTCCAAAATGATCCCTTTCTCATGAAAGACATGGAAAAAGCAGTAGCGCGTATCTGGAAGGCAAAGGAAGCAGGGGAAAAAATCGTTTTATACGGCGACTACGATGTGGACGGCACTTCTGCGGTTACGCTTCTGTCGCTTTTTATGAACGAGTGGGGGGTTGATTTTACGTTTTATATCCCCGACCGATATACCGAAGGTTATGGACTATCTTTTAAGGGCGTGGATTTTGCCGTAGAAAATCACGCAGGACTCATGATCACGCTTGACTGCGGGATCAAGGCGGTCGAACAGGTGCGGTATGCCCATACAAAAAAGATAGACATAATCATCTGCGATCACCACCAGCCGGGAGGCATTTTACCCGCTGCCGTTGCCGTACTTGATCCTCAAAGACCCGATTGCGAATATCCATTTAAAGAACTTACCGGGTGTGGTGTCGGACTCAAACTGATTCAGGCGCTTACCAAGACTTTTTTAGCAAAAGGCGTAAAGCCGCCGGAAGAAGACTACGACCCATTCCGCAAGTATTGTGATTTAGTAACGCTGAGTATTGCCTGTGATATTGTACCCATTACGGGAGAAAATCGCCTGATCGCCTGGGAAGGACAACAAAAATTGCGATCCAATCCCCTGCCTGGGATAAAGGCGATTATGGATCAGTCGGAGGAAGCCCGCGAATGGGATATTTCTGACCTGGTGTTTTTTGTCGGCCCACGCATCAACGCTGCAGGAAGACTCGGCGACGCGCGCGATGCAGTCGCTGTACTGCTGGGCCGACACCATTCGCTCGAAACACTCGCAGGCGATCTTCACGACTCCAACGAAGAACGTAAAACGCTCGACAAACAGATTACAAGCGAGGCCCTCGACATGATCAGAAGGGATCTCAGCTATGCAAACAAATCCACCACTGTACTTTGGAGCCCGCAATGGCACAAGGGAATTATCGGCATTGTAGCCTCACGGCTGATAGAACAACATTACCGCCCTACCATCCTCCTTGCCGAATCTGAAGGTAAACTCGTCGGATCGGCCCGAAGTGTGCCCGGATTTGATTTGTATCAGGCACTGGAGGCATGTCAGGATATGTTATTGCAGTTTGGCGGCCACAAATATGCCGCCGGACTCAGTCTGAAACCCGACGACTTTGTAAGGTTTGCCGACAAATTCGATCAGATTGCCAGCCAGACCCTGACAGCAGAACAAAGGATCCCTGCTTTATATATTGACCAACCGCTCTCCTTCTCCGAAATAGATGTTCGTTTTATTCGTTTACTCAACCGGATGGAACCTTTCGGCCCGGGAAATCACCGCCCGGTTTTTATTTCCCGGGGGGTGAAAGTTTTGCATGCCGTTGTATTAAAAGAGGCGCATGTTCGTTTTGTCCTGCAACAGGAAAATAGTATGTTCGAAGCGGTCGGTTTTAACCTTGCAGAAAAATGGGCAAAAACGCCTGAAGGACTGCTGGATGTTGCCTTTCAGCCGATGTTTAACATCTGGAATCAAAAAGTGAAAATTAATCTGAGAATCAGGGATTTCAGACTTTCAAATGAAACCAATGCGACTAATTAAGACGTTTGTACTTGCACTCTCGATCATGTTCCCCGCTGTTCCCCTTGTGGCGCAGGTTCTCTCCTGGGACTATGAAAATATTATTGATGACAACTATCAGTCTGGCGCCAATCCTGACATGGTCAAAGATGCTGCCGGAAATTTCCATATTTCCTATTGGAACAAAGAAGAGGATCGCCTGATGTATGCCTTCCGCAATAAGTCCACCGGAAAATGGTCTGCCGAATCCATTACTTCCTCTGGTACACAGGGATATGCATCTGCCATTACCTCAGATGTTTCGGGCAATATTCATATCGCCTATATTGAAGATCAGTCCGGGCGGGCGTATCTGCGTTATGCCTTTCGTGCAGGGGGTGTCTGGACTACAGAACCGGTTTCAGGAACCAATATCGGCACGTACGGAGCCGACCTCAATTTTCCTACCTATATCCACCACTCGCTCGACATCACACTCAACGCTTCCGGAAACCCGGTCATCCTGTTTTTCGACGGGAAAGTGCAATCTCAGGTATCGTGCCCCGCACCAATCAATCTTATATACAACGACTACGACCTGGATATGAATGTGGCGGAAAAACAGCCTTCAGGTACCTGGCAGGTTTCTCCATTCGCAGACATCCCCGACAGAAAAGGTACCGGCTGTCTCGCCGATGGAGATCGCTATGGGGAGTTTTGCCGCATTCTCCCCTCTTCCGGCGGAAAATATCAGGCCGTGACACAGTCGTTTCACAATCACGATCTGCTTTTGTTTTCTTCCCAGCCCAACGACCTCAGTAGCTGGACCCTCTCCCGGGTCGATTCTACCAACAGGCAGTATATCGTGGAAGGACGCCATTTCAGGGAAAGTTTTGATTACGTAGATGCCAAAACCACTTCTGATTCTATTCTTCACATTACTTACGGGCTTTCGACCTTTTACGGACTGCTGAGTTCGGAACCAACCCGGCGCACCTTTTATTATGCCCGGGTGAATCTCAACAAAATGGGCACTCCTGGCTATACGCCCTTTATATTTCGTTTTCTTCCCAACACCATTTACCGCAGTTATTACTCCATTGCCGCCCACAACAACGATTCGGTATATCTGACCTATTACAGTGTGCCGGACCGGGAAATGGTGGTGGCTTATTCTTACAATGCAGGCGTAAGCTGGCAGCACGACACCGTTATGCAGGTCATCACCAATGCTCAGTTTAAATCGCTGACACATGGCGACAGCCTGTTTGTATTGTCTTACGAAGCAGATAAAGATTACCTGATCCTTTCGTCCCGTAAACGCACCGGAACTGTATGGAGGCACGAAGTGGCTACCATTTCTGAAGTAAGAGGAAACTATCTGCGTTCGTATGTCGAGCGGAATGGCGCCGATGATGAGGTTCATGTATTTTTCAATGAAAACCAGGCCGAACAATTGTATTACGGCGAGCGCGTAAATCAGAACTGGAGCTTTACCCCGGTGGATGCTGCCGGTAAAGGGGCTGCAAATGTGGCTTTAGCCCCCAATAATCAGGGTCAACCCTGTGCTGCTTATGTACATACACGTACCGGCCAACTGCGTTTTGCCAGCCGGCAAAACGGAAACTGGTCCACCAACCTTGTCGATGCCAGTTCTGAACCGCGGGATGTGGTCATGGTGACAAGAGGCGACTCGATACATATCTGCTATTTTGATCTGGGTTCCGGGCATCTCAAATACGCCCGCTCAGGTTCTCCTTCCGGCCCGTGGAGCCTTTCTGTGCTCGACAGCACCAGTGCCATCGTGGGGCAGCGGCCCGATTTATACAAAGACGCCTCAGGCACACTTCACCTTTCTTATTCCGATGCATTTCAGTCCAGACTGAAATATGCCCGCAAACCGGTGGGCGGAACCTGGACCATCGAAACCGTTACCCCGGCTTCCAATTACAATCCATCTTTCAGTTCGGTACGGATCAATATTCAGGGAGATCCCCTGATTGCTTTCCGGGATGCCAATGACAATACAATTTTTCTGGCGCAGAAAACAAGCCCTGTGGCATGGACCATCGATGAAGTGGTGATCGGCGATGTTACAAATCTCATCGGAGCCCCGCTGAAACTTATCATTGACAGCAAAAATCACCCCTGGATCATGTACAACTATAGTTCCAACCACGATGATCTGAGGCTCGTGCGCCGGGATGGCGCCGGGGTATGGAACCCCGTTTCGGTGACCAGCAACAGTGCGGAAGTATCCAATGTGTTTGACTTCCATCTGGTGGGAGATGACTTTTATGTATTGGGCAAAAAAAATCAACCGGGAAATTACGGGCTGGGCTTGCTGTATGCTTCTGAAGGCGTACGTACTGCCCTGGAAGCCGAACGCAATGACCGTAGCCTGAAGCTTTATCCCAACCCCGTTGCCACAGAAGGCCATATTTCGTTTGAACTTACGAATCCCGAAAAAATTTCCATCGGTATTTACAACCTTTCAGGTCAAAAAGTTTACTCTGTAACAGAAGACGAGACACTTTCTGCCGGAAACCATATAAGAATGTGGAATGCAGAAAATATCCCGCAGGGTGTGTACCTTTGCAAACTTTCCGGTGAAAGTTTTGCCGTATGGAGAAAATGGATCATTATAAGATAACTGAGAATATATATGCCGAAAAAAGCGATGCCTTTAACGGTATCGCTTTTTTTTATATCTTAACAGAAAGCGATCAAGTGAGCAAACTATGATTCTGAGAGCCGAAAACCTTGTCAAAAAATACAAACAGCGCGCAGTTGTCAATGACGTGTCGCTGGAAGTAAAACAGGGCGAAATTGTGGGGCTTCTCGGCCCCAATGGTGCCGGGAAAACAACTTCGTTTTATATGATTGTAGGCCTGATTCAGCCGCAGGCCGGCAGGATTTTTCTGGATGACAGGGACATTACGCGTCTTCCTATGTATCGCCGCGGCCAGTTGGGCATCGGTTATCTTGCGCAGGAGGCCTCTGTATTTCGCAATCTTTCGGTGGAGGACAATATTATGGCTGTGCTTGAAATGGGATCGACCCTTACCAAAGCAGAAAGACAATACCGGGTGGATGAACTGCTGGATGAGTTCAGCATCACTGAAATCAGGCGGAGTCCCGGAAAAGTGCTCTCCGGTGGAGAGCGCCGCCGCACGGAAATCGCCCGTGCGCTGGCCGTAAACCCCAGCTTTATTCTCCTCGATGAGCCTTTTGCCGGTATTGACCCTATCGCCGTAGAAGAAATTCAGCACCTGGTCATGAAACTCATCGAAAAAAATATCGGCGTACTGATCACTGACCACAACGTCCATGAAACCCTCAATATCACGGACCGGGCTTATCTCCTGTATGAAGGTAAACTCAAACTTTCAGGTACAGCCGAAGAACTTGCTTCAAATGCGGAGGCCCGAAAGTTGTATTTAGGCGAAAACTTTCAACTCAAACGGTAATGTTGTTTATCGTTCACAAAATTGCCCAGTGGATTCTCAGCCGGAGACTCGATTATATAGAGAACTTCGTATTACATCCGCTGGAAACGCAGGAGCGGGTGTTTAAATCATTGCTGGAACAGGGCAGGAAATCGGCCTTTGGCAGTGATTATGGGTTTGGTGATATTATGAATTTCGCCGACTTTCAGCGCCAGGTTCCGGTAAGTTCGTATGAACAATTATTCCCCTATATCGATCGCGCCTTCAAAGGTGAATCCAATATCCTCTGGCCAGGAAAGGTAAACTGGTTTTCAAAGTCTTCAGGTACTACCAACGATAAAAGTAAATTTATCCCCCTGACCCAGGAATCGCTTGATGACTGTCATTACCGCCTGGGCCAGGATATGCTGGCGGTTTATCTCAACAATAAACCCGAAAGCAAATTATTTACCGGCAAATCACTGTCCATCGGGGGCAGCCTGTCCGAAAATCCCAACAACCGCTCTATCCATTTTGGCGATGTGAGCGCCGTACTGACAGAAAATCTTCCCCGGTTTTACGAACTGGTGCGCACGCCGGGGAAAAATATCGCATTGATGAGCAGTTGGGAGGAAAAGGTCGTCGCCATGGCGCGCGAGGTTATGTATGAGGATGTTACGAGCATTGTCGGTGTACCCACCTGGACGCAGGTGCTGATCTATAAAATATTTGAGCTCCTGAAGATGGAGGAACCCAACCTCCTGAAGGTATGGCCCAATCTCGAACTGTTTCTGCACGGAGGCGTGAGCTTTGATCCCTACCGCGAACATTTCCATAAGCTGATCCCCTCCGACCAGATGACTTATATGGACTGCTACAATGCGTCGGAAGGTTTTTTTGCACTTCAGGATGACTTTTCCCGGCCCGATCTTCTGCTGATGCTTGACTATGGTATTTTCTTCGAATTTATCCCGGTAGAGCACCTCGATGAAGATCATCCCCGCAGTTATACGCTCGGGGAAGTGGAAATGGGGAAAAATTATGCGATGGTCATCACTACCAATGGCGGGCTTTGGCGTTACCTGATCGGCGATACGATCATGTTTACCAGTCTTTATCCTTTCCGTATCAAAATTACCGGTCGTACCAAACATTTTATCAATGCATTTGGGGAGGAACTAATGGTTGACAATGCCGAAAAAGCCATCAGTGAGGCGTGTCAGGCGACGGGTACGCGGGTGGAAAACTATACCGCTGCGCCCATATTTTTTGACGGAGGAAGCCGGGGCGGCCACGAGTGGCTGATCGAATTTGATACGCCGCCGGCAGATATGAAGCTGTTTGGCCGTATTCTGGATGAGACGCTGAAATCCCTCAATTCCGATTATGAGGCCAAACGCAAAGGGGATCTTGCCCTGGGGCCGCCGCGGATTCACGTACTCCCCGAAGGTACATTTATACGCTGGATGAAAAAAAGGGGAAAACTCGGCGGGCAACACAAAGTACCCCGCCTGGCCAACAACCGTGATTATCTCGAAGACATTTTACGGATGATTGCGGTAGGAAGCTGATCAGCCGACGGTTGCGATAACCGAAATTCCCGCTTTTACCGTTTCTCCCAGTTTTACCTGCGGCTTGCAGGAAACCGGCATAAGAATATCAATGCGGGAGCCGTATTTGATAAAACCGTATTCGGCGCCCTGATTTACCTGATCGTTTTCTTTGACATACCAGCGGATCCGGCGGGCGAGAAATCCTGCAATTTGTTTGTATGCAACCGTTACTTTGGGGTTGGATGTCACCACGTAGGTTTGTTCGTTGAGTGAGGAAGACTTCGGATTAAAAGCCATGAGATATTTTCCGGGGAAATACTTTACCAGCTTTACTGTGCCACCGATGGGGTTGCGGTTGACATGGACGTTCAGCGGAGACATAAATATACTGACCTGAGTTACAGGCCCGTTGAAATAAACCTTGTCTTCTACCGCTTCAATTACCACAACTTTTCCATCACAGGGAGAAAGAATATGGTTTTCATTGACAGAAACGGGAATTTCCGGGTTGCGGAAAAAGTTGAACACGAGAAAAATAAGCGCCAGGGCGGGTAATAATAAAATATATCCCAATGTGGGATGCACCCAGAACCCTGCTGCGAGGAGAAGTCCCACAACCAACACAGAAACCGGAATCGTGGTTTTCCCCTCTTTATGTAACTTTACGGCCATAATGAATTGTTTGACTGCAAATATACACGCATTCCCCAAGATTTAATTGAAAGGAATATGAAAATAGAACACATAGGTATTGCCGTACAGTCGCTCGATATCGCCGAAAAAATCTATACCCAATTGCTGGGTGCGCCCCCGTATAAGCGGGAATCGGTGGAAAGTGAATCGGTGGTTACCAGTTTTTTTCGGGCGGGAGAAAGTAAAATTGAACTTCTGGAAGCCACAGACGAATCTTCTGCCATCGCCCGCCATATCTCCCGGCGGGGAGAAGGTATTCATCATATCGCCTTTGAAGTAGCGGATATTTATAGCGAAATGGCGCGATTAAAATCAGCGGGCGTGAGATTGCTCAATGATTCGCCCAAAAAAGGCGCTGACAACAAGCTGATCTGTTTTTTGCATCCCAAAGATTGTGGCGGCGTATTGGTGGAAATTTGTCAGGAAATCCGCGAATAATCCGACATTCCGTTTGATCTCAAACGCAATAATCATCCGAAATTGCAGTTTATTTTGCGGGCTGGTGTATTTCATTGCCTCGTAACCCAGGTAAGAATCAACCGTTTATTGTAGTCTCTTTCGCAAGGATAAAACCAGGGTTTTAGTAGATTTGCAAAAGTTTTCCTTATTACCATGAGCCGACTATTTCCTGCTTTCAAAATATTTCTCTGGGGCGCGGTGATGGCCATTTCGCTTTCTGCGATTGCCCAGGAACCGCAGATTCCTTCCCAGACAAACCCCGGAGGTATCCAGATACCGCCGGGGCAGTTACCCGATCTGCAAAACCGCATCCAGCAGCTCCGCAATGCGGGTGTCCCCGATTCTGAAATCATGAAAAGACTTCAGTCCCAACAGGGCGGAATCCCGGGCATCACCCAGCCGGTTTCTCCGGTCCAGGGCGGATCCAACGGCCAGGCTCCGCAGATTCCTGCTACAAATCTGGAGTTGGAAGGAACGGAAGATGTGCTGGACGAAGAAGAATCAGATTATGATGATAAACCCGAACAGATTACGCAGGTGTTTGTTCCCCCCGGCCCCCCAAGCAATATCTTTGGCCACCAGATGTTTCGCGATACAACCCGCAATTTCATCAAAGCACTCGCCCCTACTCCGGCAGAAGATTATATCGTAGGGCCGGGCGACCGGTTCACCATTACAATCTGGGGTTGCTCCGAACTCTCTGAAAGCCTGACGATCGCCGCAGATGGTGCGGTTTTTCGCACCTATATCGGCAAACTCTATCTGGCCGGACTTACCTACAAAAAAGCGGTTTCTATCCTCGAAGGCAGATACAGGGGAATCGTCTCCTCCTGTGCCCAGATTGAAGTGTTTATGGGCGAAAGTCAGCGCACCATCAGCGTAAATATCGTGGGTGAAGTATATCGTCCCGGCGCTTATAAGATCAATGCAGCTATCCCCGCATTCAACGCTTTATTTGAAGCTGGCGGTGTTACCAATATCGGTTCGGTGCGAAATATCCTTATCAAACGGGGCGGACGTACCATCCAGACCCTCGATATCTACGACTACCTGATCAATGGAAACGATACACCGATCTTTCTTCAGGATAATGACTTTATCTATGTTCCGGTTCAGGAAAAAATCGTAACCGTGGAAGGCGCTGTACGCCGCCCCATGGATTTTGAGCTCAGAGAAGGGGAAAACCTCCGGGCATTGGTCAATTTTGCCGGTGGATTAAACTACGATGCCATGCGCAGCGATGCACAGATCGCCCGGCTTGAAAATGGCAGAGAAGTCCTGATCAATTTTCCCATGGATTCTATTCTTTCCACCCCCTCCAAAGACTACCGGATTCTGGGCGGTGATAAGCTGATTATTCGCACCCTCAACAAAGGAGCATACAATATTGTACAGATATTCGGGAATCTCGAATATCCCGGCACGTATCAGCTTCTGCCCGGTGAAAGAATTACTGACCTGATCAGACGAGCCGGTGGGCTGGGAATGGACGCCTACCTCGACCGCGCCTACATCATCCGTATCGTACCCACTTCTGATGAAGTGCTGTATATCCCGGTAAACCTTAACGGCATTTTTGAAGGGGCCAGCCCTGAAAATAATCTCGAACTTCAATACTTCGACGCCCTCATGGTGTTTTCCAAATCTGAATTCCGCGACCAGCGTTTTATTGAAGTCACAGGGCAGGTTCGAAAACCCGGAACCTTCCAGACCCATCCTACCATGACCCTGAAAGACCTTCTCTATCTGACCGGAGGCCTGAAGGAAAATGCAGATTACAACAACGTAGAGTTACTACTGGTCACCAAACCGGAAGATGTGTCGGCAACCAACCTTCTGAAAGAAGACACAGACGGAGAAGAAACCGAAGGTGCAGATGTTGTCGAAAAACCGGACATCACCAAGCCTGTCTCTCCCGAAGACCAGATCATCAGACGCATTGCCATTGACAAAAACTGGCAGGAAGACCCGGTCATTGATACCTTATTGATCCACGGCTTTAATATGCTGAAAATCTACTCTATGTATGATTTTATCCACTTCAAGTTTATCGAAATTGAAGGTGCCGTCAACAATCCGGGCAAATTTCAGATTACCCAGGGAATGACCGTAAGGGATCTCCTCTATATGGCTGGCGGCCTCAGGCAGGATGCCGATGTAAACGAAGTCGAACTTTACCGCGATATTGACCCCGAAGATATGGGACTGTATGGCACCGGTACCCAGGAACGGGAAATCATCAGAATCCGAATTGATAAAAACTGGCAGGAAGGCCCCATTGCGGACAGTATTGAAGTGGCAGGGTATAAAAAAATGGTGATAAGGTCTGAGTCCGATTTTCTGAGCGAAGGATTTGTCGAGGTAAAAGGTCTGGTAAATAATCCGGGACGCTTTAAGGTAAGACCGAATATGTCGCTGCTCGATCTGATATATATGGCAGAAGGACTAAAGATGGAGGCCGATTTTGACAATATCGAACTTTCCCGAATCATCGAAACGGTGGACGAGACAGGCGAAATTGTACCGGTACCCTGGCTGCTGAAGAAAATTTCTGTTAAGCAGGACTGGCAGGAAGATCCCCAACTTGATCAGATCAAAGTCAACTCCTTTGATCAGGTGTTTGTCCGGAAAAACCCGTATTTTGAATTACAGGAAAGTGTATTTATCCTCGGCGAAGTGATTAATGAAGGAGAATACCTGAAAGCCCAGAAAGATGAGCCGCTCAGTTCTCTCGTAGGAAGAGCAGGCGGGATCACGGCGCTGGCCGACCTCAAAGGCTCCTACCTCAACCGCAACAATATTGGTAAAGTTGCCCTTCGCCTCGAAAAAGCCCTTCGGCATCCCGGCTCCAAATTTGATATCCACCTCCTCGAAGGCGATACACTGGTAATACCGCCCCGGCTCGATATCGTGAGAATTTCGGGGAATGTGCTAAAACCGGGTACAACTGTACTGTATGAGCCAGGAAAAAGTAAGCTGAAATACTACGTCAATCTTGCCGGTGGATACGGAAGAAGAACCCAGAAACGAATGACTACTGTCTCGTATGTCGATGGAAGGGTAAAACGCACCAAACGGATTCTATGGGTCAAAAATTACCCCAAAATCGAACAGGGATCAGAAATTGAAGTTGCGCTTAAGCCAGAAAAAGAGAAAAAACCTTTCAGGCCCTGGGAAAAAGTTCCGATCAACGAAATTATCTCCACCACAACCTCTGTACTTACGTTTATCCTTCTGATCGACACCATCAGAAACCGCTAACCGGATATGATCTGCAACTTATGTTTGAACAACAGCAACTGGAATTAATCCTAAACAGGCTTAAAGATTACGGCCAGACCATCCGCCGGTGGAGGTGGCTTATTATCGCCGGCGCCCTCGCTATCGGCGGGTTGCTGGGGCTGTTTGCACATACTTCCGCCGTGTATTTTAAAGCGGTTACTATTTTTCATCCCGAAATCTCAGGCCAGCAAAACGCCGGACTCCGGGCAAATCCGCTGTCCTTTATCCTCGGCGGAAGCGGAAAAGAAGGCTCTGAAGCCAGCCTCATGATGGGCATTCTCAAAAGCAGGAATATTACCGAAGCCGTAGCCGGTGATTCTATTGATTTCCACGGCGAAAAAATTCTCGTGGCTGATGCTGTTTTTAAGGCTTTCCCTAAAAGCATTTCACCGGTAGCTGTCTATCGCCGCATTTTTTTCCCATCCCCGGTGCTTTTGCCCCTCGAAAAAAAAGTCACGGTTATTGGTCAATATTTTCGGGATCACATGGAGATAGAAACCACGGAAGAGGGATTTATTGAGTTTGATTTCTCTTTTGTAAATGAAGAACTGGTCAAAATCCTCAGCGAACGCTGCATGGTGAAGCTCGATGAATATTATCGCAATCAGAAAACTGAAAAGGCAAAACAAAATTACCTTTTCTTTGAATACAGGGCAGATTCGGTAAAAAAGGAACTCGACAAAGCCAATCGTTCTGTCGCACGCTATTATGACGAAACCAAATTTGGTGTAAAAGCCTCCAATGAAGTATTTCTGCGAGATCAGGAGGCAAAAATCAAGCTCCTCACCGAGTTATATATCGAACTCGAAATCAGCAAAGAACAAGCCAAAGCCCAGTACCAGAAAGAAACCCCCGTAATCCAGATTCTCGATGTCCCTAATCCTCCCTATGAAAAAGAAGAGCGGTCAGCCCCGCTGTTTGCCATTATTGGCTTTCTGGCAGCAGCAGTCTTGCTGGTAATATTTTTTACCAGAAAGCTATGGATGGAAGATATCGGGGAAGTTATTCAGTCTCAGCTTATCAAAAAGCCACAGGATCAGGTTTCTGAAGAAGGAAATAGCACGGAAGAGTAATAAAGTAACTTGGGTTTTGGATAAGTAATCCTCCAATAAAAAAATCCCCCTTTTCCTTTTTGACCGGGAAAAGGGGGAGTTATCTTTAATAGCTTTCCTATCTGACGAGGTGTCTTATATAGTTTTGTCGCCGATGGAATGGCGTAGGAAATAGACACCCTCCGGGGCCTGGTTGCCGTTTTCGTCGGTGCCCTCCCAGTCTTTGTCGGGGGCGTCGGCAGTGAAGAGCATATACGGCGGTCAAAAACTTTGATGGCAAAGGTTTCATTGCCGTTGTACCGGACGCGGAAGACGTCGTTGATCCCATCGCTGTTGGGGCTGAATACGTTGGGGATCATCACCTCAGGAATGACGACCGCATATGGATTGTGACCGCCGTTTCGACACAGCCGTTTTCATCGGTGACGGTCAGGGTTACGGTATATTCCCGGGCTGGGCGCCGGTGTGGTCGGTTGGTGCGCCAGGCCACTGCCGTCGCCAAAGTCCCAGAACCAGGAGACCGCGTTTTGGGACAAGTCGCGGAAGGCGACCGTCGCCCCAGGCAGGGGTGGCGGGTAGCGGCATTGGCCGAGAACTCGGAACTGAAATCGGCCAAGCATATCTTCGGATACTTCGATGGTGGTCATGGTGATCATCACCGCAGCCGCCCACACCAATGGCCTTGAGCGTTACGGTATAACTGCCCGGCAGTTCAGACATGGGTCGGGTTGGGCCGTTGACCACCCGCTGCCATCGCCAAAGTCCACTCAAAGCTGATGGCGCCTTTGGCGTTTCGAGGAAGGACACACTCAGCGGCGCACGGCCGCCCGGCGATTGAAATACCCGGCTTTGGGCGTCGGATTGACATCAATGGTAATATCGGCGGTGTCGGCACAGGCCCCCTCACTGACAATCACCGTGTTAGGTCGTCGTCGTATCAGGCCCGAAGCCGTGGCGTGACGATGCCCATCACTCCAGGCCCGTCGCCGGAGTCCAGGTGTAGGTCACATTGCCCAGCGCCCCAGGCCGTCAGTTGGGTTTCCTCGTCTACGATCCGGGTGGTATCGGCACTCACTCCGGCAATCACCTTCGGACTGACCGTTACGAGCACCTGATCGAAGGTCGGACAATCCGCCGAGGCCATCGAGGCCTGCACAAGTAATAGAGGGTCGTGCGCGTCGGCGTAGCCACCTGCACCACCGGCAGGAAGGGCGAACCGCTGATCTGATCCGACGGTGTCCAGGTATAAACCACCGGACTGCCCTGCGGCGTCGTCCAGCTATGGGTCGCAGAAAGGATGATTTCATCCCCTTCGCAGATCACCGTATCGGCACTGAGGCTGGACCTCCGGAGTCGGGTTGACCGCCAATCACAATCACATCCTGATCCGAGCCGCAACCGAAGTTCGAACTCGCACTCAGGGTATAAGTCGTCGTGGTCGCCGGACGCGTAAGCGGCTGGACGATATTCAGATCCATCAGCCCCTTCGCCGGGCTCCACTGATAGGTATAAAACGTCGCATCAGGGCGCCATCAGCTCTGCCCGGCAGCACCACGCTGTCGCCAGACAGATGACTCATTCGCCCCCGCATCCCACCGTGGTTTGTTATCCACAATCACTTCCACCTGATCCACACTCGCACAGCCGTTGGACACCACCACCAGGGTGTAGGTCAGTGATCTGCAACGGCTGGATCGTCGAGGTCAGCGGGTGGGGTTCGAGATCGTACCCGGCGTCGCCGGTGTCAGAAGTACTGGTAGCTCGGCCCTGCACCCGAGGCAAAACCCTGCAGCAGATCCTGGTCGCCCTACAGCGCCGTGTCTGCATCGGCATTGGCTACCGGCAGCGGGTTCACATGCGGTCACCGTACTGAGCGTGTCGAGGGTCATGAACATCCAGGCTACATCCATTCACCGAGGCCTTTCCAGTGTAAATCGTCGTTACCGCCGGGCGCGCATACGGATTGGGCACATTCGGATCTGTCGGAGCCAGCGAAGGCTGCCGGTAGTAGCTGATCGGCTGCCCGGCGCATGGTTGGTGTTTTCCTGAAGGAAATCCCCCAGCCCTTCCTCACACAAAAATATATCCGAGCCCGCAATGCCATCGCGGTTTCGCTTTCACCGTTACCTGCACGGTCCACATTGCTCTCGCAGCCGTTCGCATCGTTGACAATCAGGTAGTACACCACCGTATCGGTCGCCTGCGCCACATGTGGGTTCGCAAGGGTCTTCCACCGCATTGCTGCTCAAACCGCAGTTGGGCGGATCGCTGCACGTCCAGGAATAGAAGTACGGCGCCGTGCCCCCTGTTACACTCGCCTGGATCTGCGCGCCACATCGCCTTCACCCAAAACGCAAGGTCCGAACCTGCGCTCACCTGCGGGCGCCATGCCGTAGTCTCTACGTGCTGCTCGTCGTCGTACAACCCCGGTAGGTTACCGCCAGGCTCACCGTGCGTACGCCCGGCGTTACAAAATCCACATGGCGGATTCTGAGAAGACTCGTGCCGGAGGAATTGCTCCCAGACAAGTTCCACACATACGACTGATTCGGCCCCACAGGAACACCCGTATAGGCAAAAGTGATACACTCCGATGCACATATCTCCGTTGCAGGTGAAAAATTCGCAGACGGCTCCGGGAATCACTTCAAGGTAACCTTCGCCGTGTCCGACACACACCCGTTGCGCGTAACCACCACCGACACCGTCTTCACACCGGGATTCAGGTAGCTCACCGTGCCCGGGTTGGCGCCGCTGCCTACCGCTGGGGTCGCATCCGCACCGAATATCCACGAATAACTATCGGCCACATCCCCGTTATACACAAAGTTGAAGCTGTTGCCGCTCAGACATTTGTTGGACACCGGCGCGATCGACGCCTGGGGCGTCGGGTGAACGATTACATTGTGGCATTTGAGATTGGAAACACAGCCCTGGTTGTCAATCTGGAGGCAGACATTTTTTGTACCACTGGTGCTCCACACCACTTTGTATGGGCCCTGGCTGCTGGGCGGAGATTGATTTTGGACGAAAGTAGCTCCGGCGAAGTTCCACGCATAGTTGGAATTCAGGGGGCCGGTTCCGGTAAAGGTTATATAAGCCGTATCTCCAATACAAACAGAAGTGGGAAAAGAGAAATCGGAGACGGGAACTTCGATCACATCAATGGTTTGGCTGGTGGGTACACCGATACAGCCATTTTTTATGACATTCAGGCTTACAGTGTATTGGCCGGGATCATTATAGCTGATCTGATAAGGCCTGCGTTGAAATGCCCAACGACGGTGTTTGCACCACCAAAATCCATTGAAAAACAGATCGAAGGAGGAATTTACCGCCCGAATAAGTGATCGTGGCAAACTGCCCTTCGCAGACCTGAGAAGGAATTGTAAAGAAGGTAACAGGCAGTGGTTTTACATCGACGGTTACCGTTCCCGTGCGGGTACAACCTGCGGGGTCAGTAGCGGTGACCGTGTAAGTGGTTGTGGTAAAAGGGAAACGGTAATGGTAGGTGCTGTACTGTTGCCGGGAGACCGTGGAAAAGTATATCCCGGTGTAGAAGCCAGGTTGGTGGTAAGGGTAGTCTGGTCACCCTCGCATATAGATGCTGGAGATGCAGAAGGCGTAACCTGGTTTAGGCTGATAAAAACAGTTTTGGAATTAAAAATGGCTACGTTGCCACAATTGTCGAGTACAGTATCCACCACAGAGATAGTAAAAGAGCCCTGGTGGCTATATGGGAGGAGAAGTGATGATCTGGTAATCATTTTCGAAAGTTCCTCCGGCCTGACACACTGTCCCAATCACCTGCGTGACCGTATATGGGCCGCCGGGGCCGGTGACAGTAAAGTCTCCGGGATCAACCGAGCTACAGACCACATTTTCATCAAAACTGATGCTGATACTGGTTGAGCCGCAGGCGACAGTAGGTTGCAGCATTTCGGGTGGGATATTGTCAAAGATGACCGCGGTGATGCGGAGAAATCGAGGGTATAACCGGTAGTGGGTGCCAAAGTTGCTGACATTATACACCGGTTTCACCTGCATTGACGGGTATGACCGGGTTAAAAGGATTAAAACCTCCGGGACCGAGACCGTTGGGGCCGGTAGCGCCGGGGGTTCCGGAGTAATTACAACTTACTTCCAGCGCAGGGTTGGTAGCGATGGCCGCGCAGTTGGCGTTGGTGAGATTATATACAGCCCAGTCGTAGTCGTCGGTGAGGGTAGCCGGGGTAATTGTAAAAGCCACATTCCCTGCCGTTTGGGTGGTGAAAATATACCACGTATCGTTTCGTTCGCCCGATGCGAGACAGGAGTTTGTCGCATTGATTTCGTTGGGGTTCTGCCCTTCATCCTGATAGGAGTTGGGCTGCACGAAGATATTCTGACACACAGGAAGCGCATTGATACAGTCCTGTTCCGGCTGGTTGGGAGGTAATTGCGCGAAAGCTGTCTGGTGGCATACGACAGACAGCAGGACGAATGTAAAGCGTAGATGTCTCTTCATTGGGAGAAATTATCTTAGGGAAAGTACCGCCTGGTTTACAGCAAGTGAAAAATGATTTTCGAAAGAGTTTTTTTCTGTTTCGGACAGAATGAGCCCTAATGCAGAAAGCGAAACATCGGCCTGCAGCGAAAGAGTAAGTGTATTGCCCTGCTTTTCGATTGTCACCGAAGCTGTCTGCGTAGCTGTCTGGTCATTAAATCGCAGCGTAAGTGGTAGTTCTACGGTGCGTGAAGCAAATTCATTTTCTCCCAGCTGAGGAATGGCGTTCACATCAACCACAAACGAAAGAAGGGGATTGGCATCCATGAGAAGGACATCGAATAGTTTTTCGATTATCCCTACCTGAGAGAGGGGCGTGGGTTTTTGACCATAAAAGAAACGGACTGATTTTCAGGGAGTATATTTTCCGATCAGTTGCTGACTGGAAAGGGTCATTTTTGGGTGATAAAAATGGACCCCGAACCTGAGAAGTTCTCTCTTTCCACAATGAGAAAGGAAAGAGGTGGAAATAAGGAAAAAGAGTAGAATAGAACGCATAGGGTAAAAATTGAGTGGAGCAAAAATAGGAAAATTTGCCGGGATATAGACTTTATCTTCAAATAGTTAATGTATTCTGCAACGCATTTCCCTAAAAAGAAAAGCGCCCCGGGAAGAGGCGCTATAGAAAGTAAATATGTTTTGAGGGCGTGGCTGCCTATTTTGCATAGGCGATAGCCCGTTTTTCTCTGATGACAGTGATTTTGATATGTCCCGGATATTGCATTTCCTTCATGATTTTCTGGGAAATATCAAAGGCGAGGTTTTCGGCTTTTTCATCCGTAACTTTTTCACTTTCAACAATGACCCGCAGTTCGCGGCCTGCCTGGATGGCGTAGGTTTTCATGACACCGGGATAGGTAAGGGCCAGTTGTTCGAGGTCTTTGAGTCGTTGAATATAACTTTCCGCAATTTCGCGGCGGGCGCCGGGGCGGGAGCCGCTGATGGCGTCGCAGGCCTGAATAATGGGCGAAATCAGCGAAGTCATTTCAATTTCGTCGTGGTGCGCACCAATGGCGTTGCAGACCTCGGGGTGCTCGTTGTATTTTTGGGCGAGTTCCATGCCCAGCAATGCGTGAGGAAGTTCGGAGTTGTCTTCAGCGACTTTGCCGATGTCATGGAGAAGACCTGCGCGTTTGGCTTTTTTGACGTCGAGTCCCAATTCGGCGGCCATAGCTGCGCAGAGATTCGCGACTTCGCGGGAGTGCTTTAGGAGGTTTTGGCCATAAGATGAGCGGTATTTCATTCTACCGACCACTTGGAATGATATGGTCAGCCACTGGATGCCGGGTCGATGACGGTTCTTTCGCCGGTTTCAATGATTTCTTCTTCCACCTTTTTGGTGGTTTTTTTCACGACCTCTTCGATTCGGGCCGGGTGAATGCGGCCATCGGTCACCAGTTTGTGGAGCGAGAGGCGGGCAATTTCCCTGCGTACGGGATCAAAGCCGGAGAGGATAATAGCTTCAGGCGTATCGTCAACAATGATTTCGATACCGGTAGCCATTTCGAGGGCGCGGATATTGCGGCCTTCACGACCGATGATCCGGCCTTTGATTTCATCATTTTCGAGGGGGAAAACGGTAACCGTATTTTCGATTGCATGTTCAGCCGCAGTACGCTGAATGGTTTCAATGACAATTTTCTTGGCCTGTTTGGTGGCAGTCAGGTTGGCCTCTTCGATAATTTCCTTGATGTGGGCAGATGCTTCGGTCTGGGCTTCGTGTTGTGACGCTTCGACCATACTTGCTTTAGCTTCTTCGGGCGAGAGGCCTGCGATTTTTTCGAGATCTTTTACCTGCTTTTGGCGGAGGATTTCGAGTTCTTCCTGCTTTTTTTCTACGATTTCCAGTTGTTTGGAGAGATTCTCCTTAAGGGTATCGAGTTGCGATTCGAGGGTTTTGGTTCTCTGCGAATCAGATTTCAGCTTATCAGCCTGTTGATTGATCGCCTGCTCGCGTTGCTTCAGTTTGTTTTGAAAGCTATCGAGTTTCTCTTTGGTTTTACTGGCGTTTTGTTCGAATTTGTCTTTAAGCTGAATGTATTTTTCGTTGGCTTTGGCGATTTTGTCCTTTTTGATATTCTCACCTTTGAGTTCAGCCTGCTCAATAATACTTTCCGCTTTTACTTTGGCCGCTTCAATCATTTTTGTATTGGCCTGGGAGAGGATCAGCCGGTTGATAAAGTAATGATGCGATGCCCGCTACCAGCCCGATCGAAACCCCAATTAATATATCCGTCATAATATGCGAGTGTTATGGGTTTAACAAAACGGCAACCCTGTTATTGACACAAAAGGAAAATAACAAACGCACAAACGGGCGAGGAGATTAACGGAAATTATTTATCCCCGGACACCTGGAGGGAATAATCGAGTTTCTGATCCAGAATTGAGAGTTGGTTGAGCAGTTCGTCTGCCTGCTGTTGAGTTTTCGCCTTGTGGGTAAGATACTCAGTCATAATATCGAGACAAGTCATTATCGCTATATCGAGATCGTCCTGAGTTTTATATTCAGCCCTGAAGGCTTTAATCTTTGCGTTTATCAACCGGGCAGACTGTTCAATTACCGCTGCCTCTTCACTATCAACTCTGGCAGGATACTGACGTCCGAAAATATTTATATTAATGGATTTCTTGTCCACGTGATCCGTCTTCTTGCCAGTTTATACTAGTCACCAAAATTCTTTAAACAAATATCTATTTCTTTTATGTAATCGTCAATTTTTGCTTGTACCGCCAGAAGGTCTTGTCCATTCTGAAGACTATTGACCAGCTTTGCGGTTTCATATTTTTCTGTGAGGGCTGTCATTTCGCGGTCTTTTTCCTCAATTTTTTGTTTCATTTCCTCAATTTTCTCCTGCATTTGATTGTATTCCTGCTTTAATCGAAGCAGCAACCGCTCAAGTCTGGCAGCCTTCTGGTTCGTTTCCTGAAATTTTTGGAGTAACTCATCCATATTTCATGCGCTCCAGGCACTCAATTACTGTAAATTTCCGGATTAATCCAAGATGTAAAATATAATTCGTGTACTACTTTATCAAAACAGTCACAATTGACTAATAATTGGCACATTTAAAGGCAAAATGAGAGGTGGCCTTTTTTTCAGAAGCGTGGAGTCAGTAAGTTGACTGAGCCGCAAAGGCTGGTGAAGTAGGATTATTTTTTAGATTACAAAAGCCTGAAGTCTTGTTTTCTCTTATTATGTACCAAAGATAGAAAAATTTATTTTATGGATAATCTTACATGTGTATAGTCCGGTAATATGTTGCTGTGGCCTGCGCGTTTGGCTGCGTGAATGGAAAAGACCGCGCTGGCCGCTTGTGCCTGATTTATTCTCCGTTTAAGAAAATCCTTTGGGATAGAAATGGCTTCTTACAAAAAAGAAATGTAATTTCGGCCTGAATTGAAAAAATCTTCAAATTATGATATTTGACCTAGATATGATCCAGCGGGCTTACAGCGAAATGCCCGGCAAAATTGCCGCAGCCCGCAAGGTGCTCAACCGTCCGCTTACCCTTACCGAAAAAATCCTCTACTCCCACCTCTACCCCGGTGTGTCAGTCGAAGATTTCGCCCGCGGAAAAGATTATGTTGACTTTGCTCCCGACCGCGTTGCCATGCAGGATGCTACTGCTCAAATGGCGCTGCTCCAGTTTATGATGGCTGGGAAAAATAAGGTTTCCGTGCCCTCCACCGTGCATTGCGACCACCTCATTCAGGCTAAAACCGGTGCCGCAGAAGACCTTAGCACAGCCATCGATACCAACAAGGAGGTATATGACTTCCTCGCCTCTGTCTCCAACAAATATGGCATCGGCTTCTGGAAACCGGGCGCGGGTATCATTCACCAGGTTGTACTCGAAAACTACGCATTCCCCGGGGGAATGATGATCGGTACAGATTCCCATACCCCCAATGCGGGTGGCCTCGGTATGGTCGCCATTGGTGTAGGTGGTGCTGATGCCGTTGACGTAATGGCCGGCATGGCGTGGGAACTGAAAATGCCGAAAATTATCGGTGTAAAACTTACCGGCAAACTCAGCGGCTGGTCCTCGCCCAAAGATGTTATCCTCAAAGTGGCCGGCATCCTTACCGTCAAAGGTGGTACAGGTGCCATCGTCGAATACTTCGGCCCCGGTGCACAAAGTATGTCTGCCACTGGTAAAGGTACCATCGGCAATATGGGCGCCGAAATCGGTGCTACCACTTCTACTTTCGGCTATGACGCTTCCATGTCCCGCTATCTTCACGCTACCGGCCGCGCCGAAGTCGCCCGGCTTGCCGATCAGATCGCCGAACACCTCACCGGAGACCCCGAAGCATACGCCAGCCCCGAAAAATACTTCGATCAGGTGATTGAAATTAATCTGTCCGAACTCGAACCTCATATCAACGGTCCTTTTACGCCCGACCGCGCATGGCCGCTTTCTCAGTTTGCCGATGCCGTCCGCGAAAATGGTTTCCCCCAGACGCTCGAAGTAGGGCTGATCGGCTCCTGTACCAACTCTTCCTATGAAGACCTCGACCGCGCGGCTTCTCTCGCCAAGCAGGCTGTAGCAGCCAAACCTGAAAGCCCGCGCCGAGTTTACCATCACTCCCGGTTCGGAGCAGGTGCGTTATACGGTTGACAGAGACGGACTTCTCGATGCATTTGAGCAAATCGGAGGCGTGGTGCTCGCCAATGCCTGCGGCCCGTGTATCGGTCAGTGGGCCCGCCACATGGACAATCCCAACAAAAACTCATCATCAACTTCGTTTAACCCGCAACTTTCAAACAAGTGACGGTAACCCCAATACGCACGCTTTTGTCGCTTCTCCCGAAATTGTAACCGCGCTCGCCATTGCCGGAGACCTGACTTTCAATCCCATGAAAGATACCCTCATCAATGAACAGGGAGTTGCCGTAAAGCTTGATCCGCCTTCAGGAGAAGAACTTCCATCCAAAGGTTTTGATGTAGAGGATGCCGGTTTTATCGCGCCTATGGAAGATGGCAGCAGTGTCGTCGTGGCCGTAGCGCCTGACTCCAGCAGACTCGAACTGCTCACGCCTTTCAAACCCTGGGACGGAAATGATATTAAAGGTCTTTCCATCCTTATTAAGGCTTTTGGAAAATGTACGACTGACCACATCTCGATGGCCGGTCCCTGGCTCCGTTATCGCGGCCACCTCGACAATATCTCCAACAACCTGATGCTGGGCGCGATCAATGCCTTTACGAAGGAAGCCAACAGCAAAAATCCGCTGACTGGCGAATATATGGAAACACCCAAAGTGGCCCGTGTTTACCGCAACGAGGGTATCCAGTCTGTCATTTTCGGAGACGAAAACTATGGTGAAGGTTCTTCCCGCGAGCATGCAGCAATGGAGCCCCGCCACATGGGCGTGAGAGCCGTAATCGTCAAGTCATTTGCCCGTATCCATGAGACTAATCTCAAAAAGCAGGGCATGCTGGCGCTTACTTTTGCCAACCCCGCCGATTACGACAAAATCCAGGAGGATGATAAAGTTGATCTCATGGTGGCAGATTTTGCTCCGGGCAAACAAACCAAAGTTGTGCTCAACCACGCCGACGGCAGCAGCGATACGATTCTGTGTAATCATACCTATAATGATGCACAAATCGAATGGTTTAAAGCCGGTAGCGCGTTGAACCTCATTCGCCAGCAACAGGCGTAAGGAATAATAAATGACAAACAAGGAATGCCAAATTACAAAGTGGCAGTTAAGCCCTCCTTTGGTATTTGTAATTCCTTGTTTGTAATTTGTCATTTACTTTCCGACACAGCTTTTAGCGCGTCGTAAAACGCCTGCCCGTATTTGCGGATCAGGGCGTCTTTTACAAATTCGAAAACACGGATTCCTTCATTTTTGCCTCTGACACAGGCTGCCGCACAAATGTCCCAACGGTCGTAGTTGAGCACTTCGTAAAAACGCGACTTCGATATCCTGATGGGATACAAATGGCAGGATATGGGTTTGCGGAAATCAACTTTTCCCTCCCCATACGCCTTCTCAATACCGCAAAGTGCAATACCTGTTTCGGAGAAGGTTACGTAAGCACACTCCCTGTCATCGACCAGCGGCGTGGAAAACCCACCGGTAAAGTCTTTTACAAAAGTTCCCTGCTCTTCAATCGCCTGCTTTCCTTCTTCGCGCAGGAAAGGTTTCACCTGCTCGTAGATATCATTGAGAATCGCAAGTTCCTCGTCTTCCAACGGCGCTCCCAGATCGCCCTCCACACAACATGCGCCTTTACATCTGGCAAGGTCGCAGGCAAAAAGCTCGTCCATGACAGCCCCGCTGATGAGCTTGTCTTCAATCTGAATCATATCGGTTGATCTGGCCATTGGTGGTGATATTGGAGAGGTAAAGGTAAGGATAAATCACTGCGCATTTACCTGAAAATGTATTTCCGCTTTCTCTTCACCGTTGACGACAATGGCGAGCTTGTGTCTGCCCGCATAATGTTTGCGGGTGGTCATATCTTTGAATGTGTATTTTTTTGAAAAATGCGGCACTTTGCCTGGTTCAAACGAGGTCTCTGTAACCTGAAAAATTTTCCGGGACAGGCTTCCGTTGGCTTTTACAAAATAAAGGGCAAACTCGATCCGCAATTTTTCTGTTCCCGCCGAATGGTGCCCTGCCCCGAATGTAAAACCGATTTCCTCCCCCAGCCTGATCACTTCGGAGGAAAGTTGGAGATCCCGGACAAAGGTTTCTACCTGATTTTCAAACCCAAACAGCCCCAACGCCCGCTGATCACCATTTTTCAGCAAGGTTCTGCAGGCTTTTTTTAGAATCCAATCTGTATGCATATGGCTCCCGATCCATCTTCGGGCAAATTCCAGCACCCGCGCCGGGTGGTCTTTCGAAATATCGTTGAGGTTGTTGGCTACGCTTTTCCGCACATACAGCGAAGTGTCCGCTTTGAGATTCTCTAATATGGGAAAAACAGGGGAAGGGTCGCGTTTAAAGTCCGGAAGGGCCATTGCCCACGGAAGCCGGGGACGACACCCTTCACTGGAAAGGCGCCGTATATGTTCGTTTTCATGCTCCGACCATTGGTACATCTGCTGCATTGTATGGTCAGGGTGAGCAAGGATAAAGGGCCTGATCGCAAATTCGGAGCTGGAAAAACGGGTAAAAAAAGCCAGCGCGGGCAGAGACGCTTCTAGGTCATTCAGTCCGTAAGCAGATACATAATCGGGAAAAAACATGTATTCAAACCCGTTTTTCTGGCGGGCGGCTACTGGCATGAGTACTTCAAGTGCCTTTCTGTAAGGAAGCGCCAGCGTTTCATGAAGGGTACGGGTAATATGATGCAACCGGTCCTTGAGTTCGCGCACCTCCCATTGATCATCGTAAATGCGGGCCAAAAATGCCTGATCATCAAAAGCAGGGTATTCGTCACGCAGGTCGGCGACAAGTGCCTGGAAGAAGGTGCGGTTATAGAGATTTTTCAGCGGTTCTGCCATAATGTTTCATTCGTGGGATTCAAAACTAATCTTTTTTATATTCGCACCATACAGACTTTTTTATGCCTCCGCTTCGAATACCTGACTGGGTCCGTGCTCATATCTTTGAATACAACAGCCTGGAAGATTTGCCGGAATCCACAATCATGCGTATCCGGATGGATCTGCTTCGTTTTCGGGTATCAGAACCGGAAGTGTCTATTGTCATTCCCGCTTACAACGAAGCATCCAATATCCTTCATACACTTTCTTCTATTTCCCGGCTTCGGATTGCAGATATGTATCGCACCGAACTGATTGTTGTCAACGATGCCAGCACGGATGAGACGCAATTGATCCTCGATGCTATGGGGGTAAAAAGTGTCGAATTAAAAGAAAACCGAAGGCAGAAAGGGGCGCGTCAGATCGGGATGACCATGGCTAAAGGAAAATACCTGTTGCAGGCCGACGCTGATACGATTTACCCGGAGCACTGGGGCATACCCTATGTCGAAGCGCTGAAAGATATAGCCGTAGCCGTAGCCTATGGAAATCATGCGATTATTCCCGGGAAAAATAATACGCGGCTGGCCATGTTTTTCCACGAAACACTGGGTGAAATTATCTACCGCATGCGGCGCCACAACCGCGAATACATTAATGTACATGGGTTTAATTCTGCCTTCCGAAGGGAAGACGGCATCCGCCACGGAAGTTATGACCATACGCCCACCGGAAGCGAAGACGGCCATATGGCGCTGATGCTTTCTCAGATCGGAAGGCTACAGTTTATCGATACGCCTGCTGCCCTTGCCTGGACGAGCGACCGCCGTATCATGGCCGACGGTGGCGTCTGGAACGGATTTGTAAAAAGAGTAAAACGCGAAGGGCGCCGGCTGGGCGAATATATGTTTGCCTCTCCCCGAAAAACGCCCTGACGATTGCTACTGGCGCAACCGGTAACTCAACGTCAGATTGATCTGCCTCCTTTGAAACTGGGAGGTGCGATCCGTGTAAAAGGTTTCGCCTTCAATGACCGTCCGCATTTTCCGACTGTTGAGGATATCCATTACATTGAGCGTGAGCCGTCCCTTTTTGTTCCACAATTCTTTCTGGATGGCCAGGTCAAAATAATACAAAGCCTTCCGCCTGCCCTGCGGCAACAGTTCCGGCGCTTCATAGTTGCCTCTGAACTGAATCGAAATCTCTTTAGGAAGGCTGAACCGCGAGGTCTGGCGCACAAACCAGCTATAGGTGTCGCTGCTGAAACTGTCGTCGATATTGGTTCCGTCTGTGATCGCACGGAAAAAGTTGCCGTTGCCGTCAAATTTCCACCAGGGAAAAAGATTATAACTAAAAGCCACATCCGCTCCGAACACCTGCTGTCCCACAAGGTTTTCGGGCAGGGTGGTAGATAGGCCTTCCGCATCTACTCTCCGTATGCTCTGAATTGTTCCTGTGGCATTGCGATAATACAGTGAGGAGGAAATGGAGCCATTTTCAAAATATTTCAGGTGCCCGGCTTCCAGCGAATGGGTAAATTCGGGGTTGAGATCGGGATTTCCGCTGAAAAAGTTGCGGCGATCGGAAAAAGTCATAAACGGGCTCAGGTCTCTGTATTCGGGGCGTCGTACCCTGCGGCTGTAGCTGATCTGAATATCGCTGTTGCCGGGGAGGTGGTAGGCGAAATGCGCACTGGGAAACAGATTTGCATATTTTCGCGGGTTTACTTCATTGGTTTTTTCCAGTGTGGTTTTTACATCTGTCGCCTCTGCGCGAAGCCCGGCCTGGTAGGAAAACTGTTTGGTTTTGTTGCCGATGATTCCATAAGCCGCATGGATATTTTCGTTATAAACAAACACATTATCGAGCTCGGGTAAGACCATCCATTCGCCCAGGGCATCTTCCTGCGTTACGACATAATCGTTGGTCATGTCGCGGAAACTGCTCCGCAATCCGGCTTCAGCTTTACCTTCTTTGCCAATGGGCTGCACATAATCCATCTGTACCAGGTACTGGTTTTCGTATTCATCATTTACCGACCGCTGCCTGCTGGTTGTGCCCTGCTCTTTGGTTTCACTGGGAAGGAAAGTGGTTTCGGTAAACAACTGATCCGAGTTTTCCCAGTAACTGAGGTAGCGAACGTCGGCATTAAACTCGTGATTTTTTTGGGAGAATAGTTTTTTATAGCTCAGGACATATTCGGAGTAAGGTTCTTTTTCCAGTTCGTACTGATCGCGGAGGCTGGTACTAACGTGGTTGGCCGTGGAAAAAAGATAGTCCTGATAGCTGATGTCGGTGATTCGTTTTCCATCGTCGCGCTGAAACCTGTAGGAAGCCGTGAGGATATTGTTGTCGTTGAAATAATAATCCAGTCCGCCGCGGATATTGTTGTTGATCCCAACCCGCCGGCCTGCCCAGTTCTGCACCACAATGAAGGTTGTATCCTGCCCATAGACTTCCTGATAAAGCGAATTGCGGTTGGGGAGAACGCGATAGCTTACCCCGTAGTTGACAAAAAAGTTGAAACGTTTGACGCGGTAGTTGATATTGAGTGCTACGCCGTAGTTGGCGGGCTGGCCGGTAATGATTTCGAATGAGCCGTTGAGCCCTTTTTTCTTTTCCTTTTTCAGGACAATATTGATGATGCCCGAATTTCCCTCGGCCTCATACCTCGCCGAGGGGTTGGTGATGATTTCGACCGATTCGACCAGACTTCCCTGAAGTTGCTGTAGGCCTTTGGCGCTGGCCATGCCCGAGGGTTTGCCATCGATCAGGATACGCACATCGGCGCTGCCCCTGAGTTTTACATTGCCTTCGGCATCGACAGAGACGGAGGGAATATTGCCGAGAATCTCACTGGCATTGGCTCCGGAAGTGGAGAGATCCTGCCCTACGTGGAAGATTTTTTTGTCCATAGACATTTCCACCAGGCTTTTTTGCCCGGTGATTTCTACTTCATCGAGCGTCGTGGACTGAGGTGCGAGGCTGATGGGAGGAAGACTTACTTCGGTATGTTGCTGATCGAGTGAAAAGGGAGCGGAGAAATATACATTATACCCCAGAAAAGAAGTTTTGAGGATATAGGTTCCCGTGCCGGCAGAAAGCAAAAAAATGCCTTTGTCATCAGTTACCGTTCCGGCAACGACAGCCGAGTCGGCAGACTTCAGCAGCGAAACCGTGGCAAATTCGAGCGGAAGCGCCGCATCATCGGAGATGATGGTTCCCGTAACCTTGTATTGTGCATGGAGCGGAGAGAACGCCGGAAAACACAGGAAGAAGGCAGTCAGAAAAGGGAAAAGTCTGCGCATAAGAGGAGGTTGATATAGTTTTGCGCCGAAAGTACAAACAGATTCTGAATCAAATCTGATGGAAAGGTTTGCAGGGGAGGGAAATGGGGGGAATTTTATTCAACCTGCATTTTCTTGCAAATTAGAAGTTCAACTTCTAATTTGCAAGAATGATAACGCGAATATTAGGCAAAAAAGTTATTGAGGCTGCGGGCAAGATGCCTGTGATTGCTGTAACCGGGCCCCGTCAAAGTGGAAAATCTACCCTTATCCAGAGTATTTTCCCGAACTACAACTATATCAACCTGGAAGATTTTGATAAGAGAAGATTTGCCAGCGAAGATCCACGTGGATTTCTGAAAAGCGCGGGAGAATGGGTTATTCTGGATGAAATCCAGAATAACCCTGAATTACTTTCCTATATTCAGGTGATTGTTGACAAAGAGAAGGTAACGGGGAAATATATTATTTCCGGATCACAGAACCTTCTGCTGATGGAAAGCATATCGCAGAGCCTTGCCGGAAGAGTGGCAATATTTAATCTCCTTCCGTTTTCACTTGAGGAAATTGAAAATACCCGGTTTGCGCTCTCAGACTATGAAGAGTATATATTGAAAGGCTTCTATCCGAGAATCTATGATTTCGATCTGAATCCCTCTGAGTGGTTGCTGGACTATATACAGACGTATGTGGAAAGGGATCTCCGGCAGGTAATCAACGTTAGTGATTTGGGGGCATTTCGGCAGTTTCTCGAAATTTGTGCCGGACGAATAGGGCAGTTAGTTAATTTTTCAGAGATGGGATCTATTGTCGGGGTATCCTATCAGACTGTGAAGAAATGGGTAAGTGTACTTCAAACCAGCTATATTATCCATCTCATTCGTCCCTATCATCGCAATTATAATAAACGAATTGTCAAGTCCTCGAAATTGTATTTTTGATACTGGCCTGGCATGCGCATTAATGAACCTTAGGAATACAGACGATTTAAACCGCCATTTTGCCAAAGGAGTATTATTTGAAAATTTTATTATCAATGAGATTCTTAAAAATCATTTAAACCGCAACCTCCATCCCGGGCATTATTTCTGGAATGCGTCAGGTGCGAATGAAATTGATTTATTATTGGACCGGGGAGGTAATTTATATCCTATTGAAATAAAATCCGGCAGAACGATCAACCCACAATTCTTTGACAATCTCCAATATTTCGGAAATTTATCGGGAACACAACCTGAAAATTGTTATCTGATATATGGTGGTGACGAAATACAACACCGCAGCCTGGCAAATGTGCTAAGCTGGAGGTATATAAGTAACCTTCCTGTTTAGACCCCCCTACAACTTCCCTTCTTTGATTTTGTCATAGATATCGATCTGGGCGCGCACGGCAGCTTCTCCTTCTGCTCTTGGAATCGGAAGATTTTCGAGGTTTTCGTTGAGCCTCACGGCTTTGGTATTGTCCTGAAGCTGGAGCCGCAGCACTTCCATAATCTCCCGCTTGATCTCGGTATCCCAGACCGGGAAGGCCACCTCAATCCGCCGGTTGAGGTTTCTGCGCATCCAGTCTGCACTGGTGAGGTAGATGTCCACGTCTCCGTCGTTGTAAAACACCAGTACCCGGGCGTGTTCGAGAAACTGATCCACCAGGCGGGTGACCGTGATATTTTCGCTCACACCAGGAAGGCCGGGGCGCAGGCAACATATACCTCTGATAATCATCTGTATCTTTACGCCTGCCTGGCTGGCTTCGTAAAGTTTGTCCACCATCACCCGGTCTTCGAGGTTGTTGAGTTTGATGATCATCTCAGCCTTTCTTCCTGCCTGGGCATTGGCAATTTCTCTGTCTATGAGGGAGATAAAATTGCCTTTCATATTAAACTGCCCCACCATCAGCTTGCGAAACTGCGGCGGCTGATACGACTGGTCTTCCAGGTGGCGAAACAACTCCTTGAGTTCGTTGGTGATTTCGACATCTTTGGTGAAAAAGCCGTGATCGGCGTAGATGCGGGCGGTTTTTTCGTTGAAATTACCGGTGCTCAGGAAGGCGTAACGCACCCTTTCGTTTCCCTCCTTCCGGGTGACCATCGCTACTTTGGCATGCACTTTCAGCCCGGGAATACTGTAGATGATATTGGCGCCGGCTTCTTTCATTTCTTTGGCTGAAGCGAGGTTGGCGGCTTCATCAAACCGGGCTTTCAGTTCGACAAACACGGTCACCTTCTTGCCGTTTTGCGCAGCACGTACGAGCGCGTTGACGATGGCGGAGTTGGAGGCGACGCGGTATTGGGTTACCCTGATATTTTCGACCAGCGGGTCGATCGCCGCCTGGTTGAGAAAACGCACCACATAGTCGTAGGTATGGTAGGGGAAATGGAGAATCCAGTTTTTCTGTTTGATCGCTTCAATCAGGAATGGGTAGGTTTCCAGTTCGCGATGGGGAACAGGCGGGGTAGGTTTGCGCTCGAGTCGTGAACCCACCGGGTTGGGAAATCCGAAAAAGTCCTTGAAACTATGGTGTTTCCCGCCGGGCATCAGTTCTTTGCGGGTAATAGAAAATGTATCGCGGAGGTATTGGAGCATATTGTCGCCCATGTTTCTGTCGTATAGAAAACGGGCGGGGAGGCCGGTTTTGCGTTTTCTCAGGCTTCGCTGAATTTTTTCCACCAGATCGCCGCTAAACTCATCTTCAATCACCAGGTCTGCGTTTCGGGTGAGTTTGATATTGTGCCAGCCGAGGATGTCGTAGCCGGGGAATATTTTACTGAGGTTGCAGGTAATGACATCATCGAGAAGCATATAATAATGATCCTCACCGATACGGGGCAACTCCACAAAGCGGCTGAAATAATGAGTGGGTATCTGAATCAGGGCATACCGGATGCGTTTGCGGTGCAACACCGAGGGGTCTTTTACCTTTTCCGGATGGCGGGGTTTGTTGCGCAGTTTGACTGCCACATAAAGCGCATCGTCGCGCAGGAAATGGACGATTTTATTTTTTCGCAGAAGTTCGGGATGCAGATAAGCGCGAACCTCATCCATAAAAAATGTTTCGACAAACTCTTTATGAACCTCTTCTTTGGGGGGACGAAGCAGGATGAGGTTGATTCTGTTTTTCTTGAGTTCTTCGATGATATCGTCCTGAAAAACTTTGCCAAAAACCTCCTGTTGGCGGTTTACCTCTTCCTGAATTTTGGCCAGCAGGGTTTCCGGATCAAAATCCAGGGCTACATCCTCCTGCTTTTTGAGGCGCACCAGGCTGAGCGTATAAGCTACCCTTACGTGAAAAAACTCATCAAGATTGGACGCATATATCGCCAGAAACTTAATCCTTTCATATAGGGGAAGTTTTTTGTTGGTCGCTTCCAGCAATACCCGGTAGTTGAAGGACAACCAGCTCAGGTCGCGTTCAATATAAATATTTTCAGCCATAAAGTTTGTTCAGGGAGGTTCTGTCAAATTAATTCTGACTAAATAAAACAGATTTTCCCAAACGGTGAAAGAATCCGCAAAAATCTTAGGGATTACGGCTGATTCCACGTATTTCTTCCGAAAACATGGCGGCGATTTCTTTTTTTCTTTCCGGATCGCGAATCAGTGAAATGGCCTTTACCGCACCAAACCCTGCATCTTCGGGAAGGTTCCACGCCCGCGAAAATACGGCATAATAATACCAGAGATTGCCATTTTCGTTGTTGTTGCCTATGGCAGAAGTAATCAGAAGATTGCCTTTCTCATAGTCCTTTTGTGCTTCGTATATAGCGGCAAGCGGCAAAATATACCGTGTATCAAGCGGGTAAAGCCTGTGGAGGGAATCAAACCGGACGACGGCCGTCAGGGTATCTTTTTTCAGCAGGGCCTGCCATGCGGCCAGATACATGATTTGCTCCCCATAGGCAAGGCTGTCGCTGTATTTGTCAATAATGGCCGCACTTTTGTCGGGTTTACCTGCCAGTTGCCATGCGCGGGCAAGTTCGAGCTGAAGCGGAATACTCTCCGGATTTACATCCAGACCAAACTCCAGGGTTTCGATCGCAAGGGTATCGCTGTATTTATTGTAAATGCGCGCAAGTTCGAGGTAAGGCACAATACTCGCCGAATCCATGGCCTGCACTTTTCTGAAGCTTTCCAGTGCCGTAACGTATTGGTTCATGCTGTCGGCGTATCTCCCCGCGCGCACATTTTCATCAAAAGTAAGGGTCGATAAATCCCACTCCGTACCTGCATACACTTCCTGTCCATAGGCCCGCAGGAGCATGGCCAGTTCTCGCCCGCAGGGTTCCCACAGCGTCTGATCTTTGGCGCGAAGGCCACTCAGCACCAGGCTGGCAGAGTCTGCATTGCCCATGTCAATGTCCATCTGCGCGGCGTATAATTCGCCGCGAAGGTCTCCATCCTCCGCCTGGGCCAGGAAGTACCGTCGCGCCATTTCGGGTACGCCTTTGTGAAAATACCCTACCCCAATCAGATAGTTGGCTTTCGCTCCGTAATCGGGGTAACTATGTCTCAGGTATTTCATCCGGCTGACTGCATATTCGACCGAGTCATCTTCAAACATCAGATACCCATCGAGAAGCATGGCGTCGGGAGACTGATCCTGGTCTGCCAGCGCCTTGAGTTGTTTGCGATCTTCGATGTTTCCTGACAAAAGCATCTGTGCGAGTATCTGATTGTAGGCGAGGAAATAATTGTCTGATAGTGCTTTTTCTTTCAGTATCTGTTTTACCTGATTTCCGGTTTTTACGGCGTACATCAGTTGGTTTACAGCGGCGATTTCGTTTTTGGGTTCAGCCTGCTCTGCTGCCTGAAGAAATTTTTCTGCTTCTTCCATTCGCCCGTTGTCGAGGTATATAAGTCCCAGGTTGCTGTATAGTCCTGCCAGGGAAAGATTGTTCAGAAGTCCCTGTTTTAACACGACAATCGCCGAATCTGCCAGGTTTTCCTTCATGTAAATCATCGCGAGATTATTGGCGACATAAGAACCCGATTCTTCAGCCATTAAACCTTTCTTCAGGATAACCTTCGCGTCATTTGCCTGGTTGTTGAGGAAAAACAGATGCGCAGCATTGATGCGGGCCGGGGAAAACTCAAAACTTCGGGTGGCATTCTGGTAATAGCCTGCGGCAGTACTGATTTTGGTCTGATCTGAAAGTAAGAGGGAGGCCAGGTTGTAATTGGCTTTGGGGCTGTATTTGCTTTGTCCTACCGCTACCTGATAGGCATGAATGGCATCTTCGGTCTGTCCTTTCATCATAGCCTGGTCGCCGGTGTGGCTGGCCAGGGTCTGGTATGCGAGGTTGATACTGGCCCAGTTTTCTTTTCCTTCGGAGGAAATAATTCCCACCAGTCCTACCAGCCATACGGTATAAAGGCTCAGGCTTTTGCCCTGCGTCATCAGATAGTAGAGGTTAATTTTTTCCTTCAGGAGATTGCGGTGATTGATAAAAATAAACAGCGCATGCGCGATGCCGACAGCAAAAAAGAAGACCGCAGCGATTTGCTCTGTCGCGACAATAAAAATCCTGTCCCCCGAGGCGTAATTGACAAAGAGATAACTCAGCACTACCATGCTCCACCCGAGCAGAAAATAGGTGTAGCCTGCCAGAGAGCCAAAAATCTGCTTGACCTGATGGTACTGATTCTGGGATGTGAAAGCGGTGAATATCGCCGAAATAAATACCAGATGGCCTGGGCGGATGAGCGTATCGATCACCGGGAGTCCGAGGCGGAGAAATTCATTGATCCAGAGAAAGCCGATAATCAGATAAAATATCGTGATACCCGCTACCCATCGTATGCCCAGCCGGGCGGAGGGTTCGGGGCGGTTGGTGCAGAGAAGCACAATCAGATTGGTGGGTTCTTTTCCGGTGAAAAAGAAAAACAGCAGGCTGATAAAAAACAGATAGACAAAAATATCGATGCTCATCTGGTGAAGGGCAAACCAGCCGTGAAAAATCAGCGGGAGTGAATATATTCCCAGTAGAAGCACCAGAAAAACGGCCCAGCGTACCGGCAATGACCAGCGCAAGGTGCGTGAGATAAACAGATAACCCACGCCAAACAACAGGAGAATGATCCCCAGTTCCCCGCCCGTGGCAGCGAGGCCGCCGGCGGGTATGATCGCCTGCGCAACACCTGAAAAGTGGATAAAAAGTGCCGCGAGAAAAAACAGCAAAAAGGGCCATCTTCCTTTGAGGCTGCTGGCAACCGTCATAAGTAGGGACCAGGCTAACGCCTGAAAAAACCAGAAAACCACCACCGGGAAGGCTTTGGGTATCAGAGGGGATGCCGAATAACTCACCCACTGCCGGAAAGCATTGAGTGTAACGTCGAAACTCCGGTAATTCTGATGGATGGTGCGGACAAGCACCTCTTCCGTGGTTGTTTCGGGCACTTCGGTGATGGACAAAACCCAGAAAGTGGGATTAAAATAGGAAAACAGAAACAGTCCTGCCACAGCTATGAGCAGACCGAGGAGAATGAGAAACATCCGCCGGTTGTCATTGGACAACTGATGGTAAAAAAAATGCAGGGGGAGATAAGGCAGGCGTTTGAGATCCATCATGATTTGGGCCGGAAGCAATTATTTTTTCACAACCTTAGGGACGAGGAAATAATTTCCGTTGCGGGCGGGTGCATTTTGGAGCACCTCTTCCTGAGAGAGCGGGGCCTCGGGCTCATCGGAGCGGAGGCGGTTGACCTCGTCGGTGATATGGATCAGGGGCGATACATCGCGGGTATCCACCTCCTGCAGTTTATCAATAAAATCCAGCATTCGCTGAAAGTCGCCGCGCAAATGCGCGATTTCGGCGTCAGGAATTTCGAGTTTGCTCAGAGAAGCGAGCTTCTGGAGGAGTTCGTCAGTAATTTGCATGATGTAAAAATACACCAGCAGGCAAAAAGATACAACCGGAGGGAAAAAAGGATGGGCGGTAATCCGTTTGGATGCCTGCCTGCTTTCCTTTTACTTTCCCCTAATTCTTTGTTAATCCGCAATTCCTTATTTTGGGTGAATAATTATTTCCTAATGAAAAAACTGCTGCTTTTACTGAGTGTTTTTGCGACGATTTGCGCTTTCGCCCAAAACAATCCCCCACAAATCATCA
>JAWKNL010000041.1:0-47900 GCA_041391725.1 Bacteroidia bacterium | reverse complement strand
AGAATCCTTCACCTGGTATCCCTTGTCGAAAAAGAAACAGGCCTCAAACCAACAAAAATAGGTATGGGAACCCCGGGCGCAATTGACCCTGATCTCGGTACTATTAAAAACAGCAATTCTACCGCGCTGATCGGTCAGCCGCTCAAAAATGACCTGGAAAAGCAAAAGGGAATACCCTTTTCCCTCGCCAACGATGCCAACTGCTTTGCACTTGCCGAGGCCAAAATGGGCGCTGTCCCTGAAAAAATCGCCAATGCAGAAGTCGTGTTTGGTGTTATCATGGGTACAGGAGTAGGAGGCGGAATCGTTGTAAATGGAAAAGTCATCAACGGGAGGCATAGTATTGGCGGTGAATGGGGGCATAACTTCCTCGACGAGTCCGGCGGACCGTGTTATTGCGGCAGGATTGGCTGCGTAGAACAGCTCCTCAGCGGTCCTGCTTCCGAAAGATATTATAAAAATAATACGGGAACCTTCCGCAAACTCAGGGAAATTTATTCCCTTTCAAAGGATGGCACTGATCCGGTTGCAGTAGAAACCATTGACCGGCTGATACATTTTTTTGGGAAAGGAATAGGTACGATCATCAATATACTCGACCCCGATGCGATTGTGCTGGGAGGTGGTGTGGGAAATATTGACCGCCTATACACAGACGGGGTAAAAGAAGCACAAAAACATATGTTCAACAACCGGATGGAGACGCTGTTTCTCAGACCCAAATTAGGAGACAGCGCCGGGGTATTCGGCGCTGCCATGCTGGTAGAATAGCTTTAGCTCTTTCCTCTGCCCAGAACCCATCCGATCACGCCTCCGGCAACGCCGAAACGCACAACCCATACAAGCACATCGACGATTGTGGAAATAAAATCCACATTGCTGTTGAGGGCATAATACTCAAGATCAATACTCAGTCCGGCCAGCCCGCCGAGAATAGCACCGGCTTTCAGTCCGCCCATAAATGTGCTGATATTGGCCCAGCGTGTAAAAACAAGCGTATAAAGCCCGGCCCATGTAATGCTTGCCACTACGAGCAAAATCATGATGGGCATTTCCCTCATATTAGGGTTTGAGCCATGTGCTTCAAAAAAGCTACCCAGTATGGGTTCGTAAAACAAGAAGGCCAGGAAAAAGATAACCACAGCTCCGGCCAGTGTCGCGAGTGAAAAGTTTTTCAGATCCATAGTAGTAGTAATTTAGGTGTAAAAAACTCACGATCAGCACAGTAAAACTATGCCTTTTTACTAATCTAAGTAATTTATCCGAACTATGGAAATATTTTACCGGTGCTTCAGCAGGGTAAGTTCAAAAGCCAGCAAACCTTCATCATCAATGGACGAGGTAAAACTGTATTGCCCGTCAACCGAATACTTGTCGCAACCGGGCGGAAAACTGGCTTCTTTTACTTTATTGGTTTTTAAATCAACCGTAAAAACCCGCCAGTCTTCCGTAAGGTATTCAAAAAGATCCACGTTTTCCTCGTTTTCTACCAAACCTGCTTTTTTCATATAGGCCAGCCGGTCTTCCCGGGTCAATCCCCATTCGAGCCTTACATCGGAGGTGATGTACAGTTTTCCTTTACAAAATCCGTCGAGATTTATTCCACCTGGATATACTTCTGTCTGTACAATTTCTTTGTAGTCTTCCCCCCTGTAAACCGTAATATCCGGATGCCCTTCTCCCGATGAAGCCACTACCAGATAATCTTCAAACCCGTCCATATCGTCCACCTGATAGTAAGCCCCCAGATGTGGAAGGGTATCAGTTATGCCGCCTTTAGCCACATTCAGATAAAAACTTCCGGCTTCCATTTCCTCCTGATTCCAGCTTGTCAGAATAATGCCCTTATCATCGCCTGTCCAGGTAAAAGTGGTGACATACAACCCTTCCGGCAACCTGATCTCCCGCATAATTCCCGCTCTTCCGGCATCGATAATGTAAAGAATTGAATTTTCATTGAAATGCACCAGACATGCCATTCGGCTACTTTTGTTGGCCCATTCGACTTTCGTTTTGTAACCATCAAAATGAATCGTTTTTACGGTATCCTGACTTTTCCCTTGCAGATACCCCATACATACAATCAAAATCAGCAGTAGTTTTTTCATATCTATTCAGTTATTTATCTATTCAGTTACTATCGTATCAGCGTAATCGTTCCTCCCCGCGAAATCTCTGTCCCATTATTCAACTTTGCTTTCAAGGCAAATACATAAACCCCCTCCTGTACGGCAGTTCCACTTTCGTTTCGTCCGTCCCAGCTTTCGCTCAAACTATAAAGTGTACGCACCCGCGTACCCCAACGGTCAAAAATATTCAGCTCCAGAGAGACCAGGCCTTCTCCGCTAAGATAAAACGCATCGTTGTGGCCGTCTCCATTGGGCGTGAATGCATTGGGAATAAATATAACACCGTCTGGCACAATCTCAAAAGTTCGGCTTACTGTATCCGGACACAAAAACCGTTGATCATATGCCGTCAGGATCACGGTATATACCCCGGGCTCTGTATAGGTATAGGACGGATTCTGCTGGTTGGATATCACTCCGCGCTGGTCTCCGAAAGTCCATTCCCAGGCAAATGCATTCTGCGACTGGTTTTGAAAAAGCATCGTTGCCTGAGAAAGTAACAGGGGTTGGTCTAATGGCACATTCGCACTGAAGGCTGCCACAGGCAATTGTTCGGCAATAATGCTGACCGTCAGTGAATCTATGCAATTGTTGGCATCTGTGACCTGCACAGTATATGCCTGTCCGCCCTGCAGGGAAGTTGCCAGCGCGCCTTCCTGTGGAGGAAATGTGTTCCACTGATACAGATAATCTGAAATACCTCCCGAAGCAAGTACAATGGCACTTCCATTAGCTTCCCCGCAGTAGGAGGACTCCGATTCTACCAGTTCGATATCGATTTTCTCCGGTTGGTTTACCTGTGCACCGGCTGTTGCCTCGCAAAGGTTGGCATCTGTGACAATGGCCTGATAGCTGCCCGCGGGTACTCCTGCGAGTGATGGCGATATACTTCCATTTGACCAGAGAAAACTGTAACCGGGTGTACCTCCTGATACTGCCGTTTGAACGCCACCATCGGTACTGCCAAAACACCGGGCATCCGTCGCTACTGCATTCATTGTCAACAGCGGCGGTTGCAATATTTCTATCTGATCCTGAATGACGCAGCCGTTGGAATCGGTCACCATTACCGAATATATACCCGCACCAAGCCCCGGCCGGGTAAGTTGATTGCCGCCGTTTGACCATGAATAGGCATACGGAGGTGTTCCTCCACCGGCCAGTACCGAAGCCGATCCATTAGTTTCTCCAAAACATTTTACGTCCTCTCCATTCAGCGTTACCACCAGTGGCAGCGGGTCATCGAGAAAAACGGAAGCCGTATCCGGGCAACCATTTGCATCTGAAACGACTACTGTATATAATCCTTCCCCGAGTCCGTTTACCGCAGGCACAGCAGGCAATCCGCCGCCATTCCACGAAAAACTATAGGGTGTGATTCCGCCCGCAACCTGAGCGAAAATAAACCCATCGGAGCTGCCAAAACATTTTGGTACACCAAATGTGTCAATGGAAACGATCAGTTCATCGGGTTGCTGAATAATAATGTCCAAATCTGTCGTACACTGCCCGTCGTCAACTGTAGCAGTATAGATACCGGCCGACAAACCTGAAACTGCCGCTCCGGACGTGCCCGTATCCCACGAATACTGGTAGCTGCCTGTTCCGCCTGTAGCGACAACCTGGGCAGAGCCGTTGCTCAGTCCAAAGCAGGAAACATCTGTAATATTTGCAGTCGTAAGTACAGGCGCCGCCTCGTCAATCAGTACAACCGAAGCTGTATCTTTACAGTTATTCTGATCCGAAACGATGACAGTATAACTCCCCGCATCAAGTGATGTGATGGCAGCGCCCTGCACCGGCGGTGAGGTTTGCCAGGTATAGGTAAATGCACCCGTTCCGCCGGTTGCGACAACCGTAGCTGTACCGTTGTCGTCAGAACAGGTCTCATTCGTGCCTGAAATCAGAAGGGAAATGGCCGCAGGCTGGTTGATGGTAAAAAATCCTGTAGCATTGCAACCGTTCTGATCTGTGATAAGCAGGTTGTAAGTTCCGCTGGGAAGGTTATTGACAGATGCGCTGCTGAGCGCCGGGTTGTTATTCCACAAAAAAGTATATCCGCCCGCACCGCCTGTCGGAGCAGCGCTTACACTTCCGTCTGCAAGCCCAAAACAGGAAGCATCTGTCCCGCCCACACTGACAGAAAGCACGGGAGGCTGGGTGACTGGGGTGGAAATAACAGTTTCACACCCATGAAGGTCTCTTACCGTGGTTTGGTAGCTCCCGGCACTCAACCCTGAAAAAGTATTATTGACAGAAAAGGTTATCCCGTCGGGAGAATAAAGATAAGGCGCTGTTCCTCCTGTACCTGTAACAGAAAAACTTCCTGTATTGTTGCCGTTGCAATCTACATTCACGAGGTTGGAGATATTCCCGCCCAAGGGCAAAGGTTCATTAACGGTTACACTCACATTTCCCATACAACCATTCACATCGCGGATAAAAAAACTTTGAGTCCCCGCGGTAAGCCCGGAAAAAGCTCCAGTTGCCTGCCAGTTGATTCCGTCTGACGAATATTCATATCCACCATTACCGCCGGTGCCAATTAGCGTAACAGCCCCTGTCGCATTTCCAAAGCAATCGACATCGGTAAGAGCGGCTATGGTTGCCCCGATAGGCAAAGGTTCGGCAATCGAAAAAGACGCCGTAGCCTCACATCCGTTGGCATCTCTTACCGTGAGGGTATAGTTTCCTGCCGAAAGACCGGAAAAAACATTAGATGCAACAAAGCTGACTCCGTCGATGGCGTATTCAAAACTACCAGTACCGCCGGAACCAGATCCTGTAACCATCCCCGTCGGAGCCCCCGGACAGTCAGCCGGGGAAACTGAAGATATACTGGCGATCAGTATTGGGGGTTCTGTTATTGTGGCCTGTACAAATGCCGGACAACTGTTGGCATCAGTAACTGTAACCACATAATCGCCTGCGGCCAGGCCGGAAAATGTGCCCGTCGGAAAAAAACCTGTATTGTCAATAGAAAACTGATAGGGCAAAACACCCCCGGCGGCGCTTACTGACAGACTTCCGGTTGACGCACCATTACAAAGGAGGTTGGTTTGCGATGTCAGGGTGGCTGTGGGCGCATTGATAGCAGAAACGGTTGTTACTACCTGCACTGTACAGTTGTTTCCGTCAATAACTGTAACCGTATAGATACCTGGTGCGAGATTGGCGAAAGTTCCGGTAGGCTGAAAGTTGACCCCGTCAATAGAATACTGATATCCGAAACCTCCCCCGCTGGCTGAAACTGAAAATGAACCTGTAGGAACAAGGCAATCTGAATCAAACTGCTCGCTGATGGTCACCTGAAGTGGTGCCGGCTGAGAGATCGCTACAGAAGAACCAGCCTGGCAATTGTTGGCATCGCGGACGGTCAGTGGATAAAACCCGGCGGCAAGGTTGCTGAATGAAGGGGAAACCTGAAAATTTACCCCGTCATTTGAAAACATATACCCGCCCGACCCGCCGGAGGCGGAAAGGGTAATACTTCCCGAAGTATCGCCAAAGCAGTTGGGATTGATCGTTGACACCAGCGACAAAATCAAAGGAGGAGGAGATAATACCGCAACCTGAGCCGTGTCCCTGCAGTTATTGACATCGCTGACCACGACCGAATAGTTTCCCGGAGCGAGGTTACTCACATTCGGGGAAATACCCACCGCCGGTGTCCATATATAGCTATAACCGGGAGCACCTCCGGAAACCAAAGCTGTGGCAGTTCCGTCGCTGGTACCGGAGCAGGAAGCAGGGGTAGAAACAAGCGATACAGAAGGTCTGGACAAAATGGTGATACTTACGGTTTCATTATCCGCACCGCAGCTATTGGTGACGGAGAGAGAGTAAGTTGTAGAAGTTGCCGGATTCGCAACCGGATTGGCAATCGCAGCATTGCTCAGTCCTGCAGCAGGTGTCCATTGATAAGTAGAATTGGCTAAATTGGTTCCCCCAGCCGCCAGTGGGATGCCTGCGCCTTCACACGAAGCCAATGCAGGAAACGGATTAAGCGTCGGTGGTTGAGACACCGCTACCGGTACAGTAGCCGAATACACACAACCGGGGGTGGAAACCGTAAGGGTGTAAGTTGTATTTGTGGTTGGTGAAGCGACAGGAGAAGGAATATTGGGGTTGCTCAGTCCGGTAGCCGGCGTCCAGGTATAAGTTGCGGAGGCAGGTGTACCCGTAAAGGCAAGACTGGTACTCAGGGGAATCGAATTACCCAGACAGACAGAAGGGTTGGCTGGCAATACAGTAAGCGTAGCCTCAGGAACGATATTAACCGTTGCTGCAGATACACATACGCCCTCAGAATAAGTCACCGTATAGGTCGCCGGGCCGGAAACCGTTGCCATCGGATTTGGAATAGCAGGATTGGAAAGGCCCGTGGCAGGAGACCAGACAAAATTTCCATTGCCGGGCGAACCGCTGACTGAAGCCGAAAGCTGAACAGCCTGAGAAACACCCGGACATATCGTCGTATCAGAAGCAGTCACCGAAACCTGATCCTGAACATAAATCAGATATCCCACCACCTGTTGTCCGAAGATCGGGCAGGCATTGTCGGCGACCGTGACTGTAAAGGAATGAATCCCCACATCGGCAACAGTTGTGGGCCAGGAAAACGATGCAGTAAGCGGGTTTGTGCCTGTCAAACTCAGCGTCGCGCCCGGAATGGTCGAAGCCAGATTTGACAGACCAGAGAGAATATCTGCGGCATTATTGTCCGACGCCGTCAGGGAAAAACTGAGCGTATTTCCTGCACAGACTGTAAAAGTATTTCCACTTAAACTTCCTCCGCTGACCGATGCCGGCGGGTTCAGTTGCGGGGGATCGTTGAGACAATTCATTACTACGATTTGCAGATCGCGCATGGTCGTCCCGATCAGCACACCGTTGCGGTATTGTTTTACCAGCACGGTTACGATGCTTTGTTGGGTACTTCCCGGAGTGAAGGAAAGTTGCCCCGAAGCAGGATCAAATCCAAAGCTGTTGGGAGGAGTGGTGCTGATAGGATAGGAAGGCGAAAAAGGCGAATAATACAATACCTGGGTAGGAACGCCCAGGGTCAGTTCGAGCGGATTGACAAGTTCATATGCGAGCGAATCGCCGTCGGGATCGACGGCGCCGTTGTTGTACAAAATCGGTTCGCCGGCACACACATAAGGGGTAGGGATAGAAGTAAAAACAGGAGAGCTGTTGCATCCGGCAGAGAGATTGTTGAGCGTAGCCTCCACATAGGTTTCTGTTCCTCCGGATATAGAAGTAATAGGTGCATTGGTAATGGCACTATTGCGACAACACTGCGACCAGCTAAACACCCAGTCGCTGCAACTGGCAGGGAGGGTTATCACACCAGTATAAATATATTGCTCTACTCCGGGCAGAAATCCTCCCTGGCAGGTACTGTTGGGTTTTTGAGACGGGCACAGCGGAGAAATATCAATCGCACTTACCTGATTGACAGTGAGGGTAGTATTGACGCCACAGGACACCGAGCGTATTCCGATCGAGTAAGTTGGCTGTGTAGTAATACCTGCACAGTCGCGATAGAAAGCCAGGGTGATCTGATATTGATTTCCGCCCAGACACTGGTAGGTCAGATCCACGCCCATCGCATGCGTGGCAAAAGTCCGGGAGAAGGGAAAAAGAGTTAAAAAAACGGTGAGGGAAATAAACGGCAACAGGAAGCGTACGCAGGGAGTTTGCATAGGGAGGTTTCGGTAATTTGGAATACGTCTCTACCTCTTAACGCAAACGAATGCAAATTCCGTATGTTTAGTTTATTCCGTATATCCACATGGGAGGAATATTGGCAGCCACGAAGCGGATTTCCCTTATCGGCATATCTCGATATACATGCTTCATCACTGCGGGCATATAGGTGAAAAATCTGTAAATGGCGCCTTTCTCAGCATGTCGCATGATCGCCTGATTGGTCAGCGTTTTGTATTCATCCGGCAAAAAAGGCAGCCCCGAAATAATCAGATCTGTATGATTTTTACCATATTCAGCCAGTACCTCATCCATCAGGTGAGCACTGGTATGTTCGATATAAACCTGTCCTTCGTATTTTTTTTGAAGAAGCGACACATAACTCTCCTCGATTTCGATCAGGATAACGGTGGTGCCTGCTTTACAGTTAGCGAGAATTTCTTCCGTAAAAACTCCGTTTCCAGGTCCGAGTTCCACGACTGTATGGATTTTTGACCAGTCTATTCCTTCCACCATAGCCTTCGCCGCAAACCGGGAACTGGGTATTACAGAGGCATTGCGCAGGGGATTTTTGAGAAAATTTTTCAGAAAGAGAGATTTTTCCATGATTAACAATCGCTATTTTCGGCCAAAGATATAGCTTCCGGGGATTTTTTTGCTCTAAGGTATTACATTTACGAACCCGAAATCCGCTATTTTAGGGGAAGTTTTATAACCGCTGAGACTGATGATTGAAAATTTGACCATAAAAAATTTTAAGTCCATAAAAGAACTGGAACTACCTTGCCGAAAACTCAATGTATTTATTGGTGACCCCAATAGCGGGAAAAGCAATATTATTGAAGCCCTTTCTCTGCAAAGCCAGAATGCCTTTCATCAGGAACTTAATAAGGATATTTTCCGCTACAAAACCCTCGGAGACTTGTTTTACGACTTTAATATTAGTGAAGCAATTGAAATAATCACCAACGAAAAGCAATCAAAGCTGTTTTATGAAATAAGGGAGGATGGTTCTCCACAAAATACTTTCAGTTTTCTCTTTGATACTTCTAAACCTGATCAAATACGCTCCTATATTTCACATGATGGAAAAACAAATGGGGGTACTTCATGAAATACGAATGTCCACTATTACGAATTTAAACGGATTAAAAACTTTTTCCATAATTATGGTCCCCATTTGTCTGTTCCCTTCGGTGAAAATTTACCCAACCTGCTTTTAGCCAATTCCACCTACAAAAAATGGGTTTCGGAATTTTTGCAGTCAAAAGGATTAACTCTGACTCTGAAACCGGCAGAAAATGATATTGCCGTAAGTAAATTTATTGACGGGGAAATCTACAGTTATCCTTATTTCACCTTGTCGGAGACTTTGCAGCGAATTATCTTTTACAACATTGCCCTGATGAGCAATAAGGATTCGGCTTTACTCTTTGATGAACCCGAAAGCAATACGTTCCCCTTCTACACAAAATTTCTCGCGGAAAGGATTGCGCTCGACGAAAGCAATCAGTTTTTTATCACTACCCACAACCCTTATTTGCTATTAAGCCTCATTGAAAAGTCGAAAACACAAAACCTGAATGTATGTTATGTCGAAATGAAGGATTATCAGACAAAAGTAATCCCCTTAAACGAAACACAAATTTCTCAGGTATTGGATTTTAACACAGATGTCTTTTTCAATTTCAACCGGATTATTGAGGAATGAAAAAATTCAATCTGCCTGATAAACCCGATGACTTACATAAAAACATCAATCAGCGATTAGACAAGTTTGAAGACTTGATCAGACACTTATTGGAAAATAATAACCCCGGCATTCAGCAACTAAAAGAATGGCTTGAATAAAAAATCATTCCCTAATTAGTCCTTTTCGAGTGTCTCCGATAGCCGATTTACACTCATAACCTCGATTTCTTTTGAAACGGCATAAGTCCTGTCCAGTGGAAAAACGATGTAATTTTTGGAAGTTTTCAAATCCTGCCTGGCAATATGGAATCCTTTTGTGGGTACAGGTGATGAACTGTGTTTAACTTCAATGATGGTGTCTGGCAGCCCACCACGTGTGATCACAATGTTAGCTTCAGCCCCACCAGCTGTACGATAAAAATAAGCATCTGCTCCCTGCGGCAGTTTTGCCATTACTTCCTGAAGAACATACCCTTCCCATGACGTTCCCAAAGAAGGATGTTTCAGCAAAGCATCATAATCATTAATCCCCAGTAGTGCATGCAATATCCCGGTGTCACGGATATAAACTTTGGGCGATTTAACCAGACGTTTACCTGTGTTTACGTACCAGGGCATCAGGCGGCGAATCAGATATGCTGCTTCCATAAAATCAATGTAACGCCTTACTGTGGTGGCACTGATTCCCAAAGAAGACGCCAGTCGCTCCATGTTCAACAATTCTCCATGCAGATGCGCCAGCATGGTCCATAGCCGCCGAATCAACATCGGGTCGGCGCGAAGTCCCAACATGGGCAAATCTCTCTCGAGATAGGTCTGAATAAAATTCTGACGCCATTGCATACTTCGCCGGTCATCAGGGGCCAGAAAGGATTCCGGAAATCCTCCTCTGAGCCAGTGTGTATGGAAATTGCCACCTTCTGTTACCTCCTGGAATTCAAGCGGCTTTAGCTCAAAATATGCAATCCGGCCTGCAAGTGACTCGGATGTATCGCGGATGAGTTCGGGAGAAGCAGAACCCAATAAGATAAACCGTCCGGGCTTTCGATCCCGGTCAATCAAACTCCGAAGTATCGGAAAAAGATGAGGTGTCCGCTGCACTTCATCTATAATAATTGTCTTGTCGCGATGCTGGTCCAGAAATAAGACCGGCTCCTGAAGTAAATTAAGATCTTCAGGCAATTCGAGGTCTATATATATTGCCTCTTGTTTTAATTGATCCGACAGATGTCGGGTGAGCGATGTTTTTCCTACCTGCCGTGGGCCGACAATACAAACCGCAGGAAAAAACGCACACAAATCCAACACTTTTGCCTCTGCAATACGGGTTATATATTCCATTTACTATGCAAATCCAATATTTGGTGGAGGATTTGCATAGTAAATATACATTTTTTCGGGAAAAATCTGTATTTTCAGTAACCAAACTTCGGTCAATACCCAAATAAATTCATGAAATACCTCACCCGTACCGTCTGGATTCTTTCGCTGATCAGTCTCTTTACAGATACGGCCAGTGAAATGCTGTATCCGGTTATGCCCGTTTACCTCGAAAGCATCGGGTTTTCGGTTGTACTCATCGGGATTCTGGAAGGCCTTGCCGAGGCTACAGCAGGATTGAGCAAAGGTTATTTTGGCAAACGCTCCGATCTCTCCGCCCGGCGGGCGCCTTTTGTTCAGGCAGGATATGCCCTCAGCGCGGTATCCAAACCCATGATGGCAATTTTTGTATATCCTCTCTGGATATTTTTTGCGCGCACCCTCGACCGGTTTGGCAAAGGAATTCGCACAGGCGCACGCGACGCGCTACTCTCCGACGAAGCCACCCCGCAGACCAAAGGCAAAGTATTTGGGTTTCACCGCGCTATGGATACTCTGGGCGCGGTGATCGGCCCTGCACTGGCGCTTATTTACCTTCACTATTACCCGAAAGATTATCGCACCCTGTTTTTTCTTGCATTTGCGCCGGGAGTAATGGCCGTAGTCGCTTCATTTCTGCTGAAAGACAAAAATCCTCAACCCGGAAAACTGGTCCGCGTTCCGTTTTTCTCCTTTCTCTCCTACTGGAAAAAAAGCCCTGCGATTTACCGCAGGCTGGTAGCCGGGTTATTGTTTTTTGCGCTGTTTAATAGCTCAGATATGTTTCTCCTGCTGAGAGCCAAACAATCGGGACTGGATGATGCGGACGTGATCGGAATGTATATTTTTTACAACCTGATCTATGCACTGGCTTCATTTCCAGCCGGAATACTGGCCGACAGACTGGGGCTCAAAAATGTATTTACCGTCGGCTTGGGGTTATTTGCGCTCGTATATCTCGGAATGGCCTTGAGTGAAAATGTGTATGGGTATTACGGGTTGTTTTTCCTCTACGGAATCTATGCAGCCTCAACTGAAGGTATTTCCAAAGCATGGATTACCAATATCAGCGACAAAGAAGACACGGCGACAGCGATCGGCACCTACGTGAGTTTTCAGAGCCTGTGTACCATGCTGGCGAGCGCGATCACAGGTGTAATCTGGTACTACTTTGGGGTTGAGGCAGCGTTTATCACTTCGGGAATTGTTGCGTTGGGAGTAATGGTCTATTTCCTGATAGGCATAGAAAGAGGATTGGCGAAAGAAGATTAAATATTTTATTTATCGTAACCGCAGTTACCGTAACCACGGTTACGGAAAAAATGTATATTTACAGCATGAAGTTTTATAACCGTGAATCGGAGCTCCAACTCTTGCATAAGATCAGGAATCAAAGCCTCAGCCAGTCACAAATGACAGTACTGACAGGCCGACGCCGTATAGGAAAAACCCGCCTCATTCTGGAAAATATGAGTGGAATTCCTTTTTTGTATTTTTTTATTTCCCGCAAAGAAGAACGGCTTCTGTGCGAAGAGTTTATAGAGCAAATACAGACCATACTGAATATCCCGATATACGGCGAAATCAGGCAATTTAAAGACCTCTTTGACTTGCTTATCAACCATGCAGCCCAAATACCTATTACCCTGGTCATAGATGAGTTTCAGGAATTTTTTCGCATTAATCCGAGCATTTATAGCGATATACAGCGAATATGGGATTTGAATAAAGATCGTACATCCATGAACCTGATTCTCAGTGGTTCGGTTTATTCGCTGATGCAACAAATATTCGAGAATATGAAAGAGCCCCTTTTCGGCAGGGCAAATGAACGTCTTTTTATCAAACCTTTTTCGGTAGATACCTTGTCCAAAATTCTCAATGATCATGCTCCCGGATTTTCGCCCCGCGATTTGCTGACTTTTTATATGCTTACAGGAGGAGTTCCCCGGTATGTAGAAATATTTGCAGATAAACAATCATTATCACATGAATCCATGCTTAATGAAATTTTCAGGGAAAATTCGCTTTTCCTGCAAGAAGGCAAACACCTCCTGATTGAAGAATTTGGCAAAGAATACACCGTTTATTTTTCGATTCTGGCGCTTATCGCCTCCTCCAAAACCTCTCGTGTTGAGATTCAATCAGTCTTACAAAAAGATATTGGCGGTTACCTCGACCTCCTTGAAAATGAATACAAGATTATCCAACGGGTTCAGCCTATTTTTTCAAAACCCGGAAGCCGCATGATTAAGTATTACATATCCGATAACTTTTTGGCATTCTGGTTTCGATTTATCTATAAAAACCTGGCCACAGTCGAGATGGGAAACTTTGACTATTTGAAAAAAATTATTGACCGGGATTTTCCGGCTTTCAGTGGTCCGTTTCTGGAAAAATTTTTTCACGAAAAGCTGGCAGCTACAGGCCATTATTCCCTTATTGGCAGATACTGGGAGAAAGGAAATCTCAACGAAATTGATATTGTCGCTATCAACGAAATAGAAAAATCAGCCTTGATCGGTGAAGTAAAGCTCAATAAAAAACAAATTTCGTTGGAACAACTCCGCGTAAAATCTGCACATCTGATACAAAAGTTTGCCGGATACAAAATCCAATACCAGGCGTTTTCTTTGGAAGATATAGCCTGACCGCCAGACCAAAGGTATCTTCCATTCGTGGCATAAATTTCATTCCGTATCAGGAAGTTTATTTCTATATTTCCCCTTCATTCGCCAGCCTAATTTTCTGAAATGCGTAACTTCCTTTTCCTTTCCTCCCTCATTCTGGTAGTTTTCACTGCCTGCCAGCAGCATCCCCAGCCTCACAGCCTCTTCAACGGCCATGATCTCTCCGGCTGGCATGTGGATGTTCCTGCTATGGACACCTCCGATGTGCAGAGTCCCTTCATTGTCCGGGAAGGAATGCTCGTAAGCCTCGGCACTCCGGGTGGCCATCTCATAACCGATTCCGTCTTTAAAGATTACCGGCTGGAAGTAGAATACCGGTTTGCAGGAGAGCCCGGCAATTGTGGTATTCTCGTGCACGCCTCCACTCCCCGCGCACTTTACGGCATGTTTCCCAAGTCCGTGGAGGTGCAGATGTTTCACGAAAATGCGGGGGATTTCTGGTGTATCGTAGAAGACATCAAAGTGCCCGATATGATTGAGAGAAGAGGACCGGAGGAAGAATGGGGCATCACCGAAGGCAAAAAACGCCGCATCCTCAACCTGACCGATGGTTCGGAAAACCCTGTAGGTGAGTGGAATAATATGACAATTGAGTGCCTCGGTCATGAGGTCAAAGTATGGGTAAACGGAGACCTTGTCAATCATGGATTTGAATGTACGGCTAGCCAGGGTCAGATCGCGCTTCAGGCGGAAGGATCAGAGGTGGAGGTGAGAAAAATGTTGTTGACGCAGATAATAACACTTACAGAGTAACGGCAGGTCTGCTCTCATTTTCCAGCCAGTAAGGTTTTTCAACGAGAGATTGGCAAATAATTATATTTTTATATCTTTTTTTTGGCAATCAGGATAATTTGTGCTTTTTTTAGAATCAGTTATTTTATTCTAAAATCCCAAAAGCAAAACATGGAAACGACTGCCAATATCGCTGTATTTATAGACTTTGAGAATTTCCCATCCGGAGAGTTTGACGCAAAAAAAATTATCACAAAACTCAAAGAAAAGGGGCGAATACTGCTGAAAAAAGCCTATGCTGACTGGGGAAGATTTGCTTCCGACAAACGCATTATGCTGGAAAACTCCATTGACCTGATTGAGCTTCCCAGCCACAAAAATAAAGGCAAAAACTCCTCCGACATAAAACTCGTCGTCGATGCCCTGGAAACCGCCTTCACCAAAAACTATATTGACACATTTGTGGTCGTTTCAGGCGACAGCGATTATACCCCGCTCATTTCCAAACTTCGTGAACTCAACAAATATGTCATCGTCATTGGCCACAAAAAAAATATGAGCGCCCTGCTGGCCGGCTATTGTGACGAGGTGCATTTTTACAGCAATTTCGTAGGAAATGTTACCAGTTCGGGTAATATCGCCGAACTTATGCCCGTATTTGACCTGCTCACCCGGTCGGTGACAGCCCTTAAAGATACCGGCTCAAATACTCTGGGTTCGCGTGTAAAACAATATATGCGCCAGTTGGATTCCTCATTTGATGAAAAAAAATACGGCTTCTCCACCCTGGGTGAATTCTGGAGAAAAGCCGCAGCGGCAAAAATCATACGGTTTACTGAAACCCCCAGCGGTGATTATGAAATTTCACTTTACGCCTCCGCTCCGACCCTTGCAGAAACTACTGAATCCGTAGCTTATACCACCGAAGGAAAACCTGACATCCTCTATTATATCTACTGGGCAATCAACCTCTACCCCACAGATCAACAGGACAAACTCGACATCAACCTGCTCGCTCAGGGTATCCGCCAACTCGACAAAGACTATTCGCTTCCCAAATACGGATACTCGGTTACAGGCGGACTTAAAGGAATGCTCAAAGACGTGGAGCGAAAAGGCGTAATCAAACTTTCGGAAGAGAAAAAAACCAATAATACCGATTATTTTGTCAAACCCCTCAGTACGCTGATCGAATTGTACCGGGATTCCGCAGTGCCACCCAACTTCGAATCACTGAAAGAGGCAACTGACCTCGGTATGCAGGTCTCCGGCTACAAAAAATATCTGAGAGAATGCGGCTATAATGCAGACCTCGATAAAGCGGAAATTATTTACAATCAAATCCGCACCTATCTCTACCAGTTGGAGGAGGGCAAATCGGTAACCACCGCAGATATACTCTATCATTGTGTGCAGGCACTGGATACGCTGTATGCAGAAACCGTTATCCGCGCCATCATAAAAACCATGGCAGAAAGCGGAATATTCCTCGATACAGATTCTCACACGATTGAAGATATCACCTCTCCCTCGAAAGTGGAAAGTGCTGAGCCTGACAGTGATATTCAGAGTATGATCACCATCTTTCTTACTAAAAAACTCCAGGAAAAGTTTGGCGAAGATATTGATGCCAGAAAACTTCAGTTTTTATTTTACCGGGAAGTAGAATAACCTCAGGTTAGAAAACCCTTTTCAACCGTTGGTAGCTGCTCATCGCACCCATGCGCATAAGCCATGCAAAAAGGTTTGCTCATATGCGCGCAACTCAGCGATTTCTTCTAAATTACCGTCCGATGCGGACTGTAACTACTAACGACGATGAAAAAGCTTTTCCTCCTTTCCTCTCAGCCTGTTTTTTCCATTATTATTGCCGGGCTGATTTTTACATGTCTCACTTTCACCGGCTGTAATTCGCCCAAACCGCTTCCACCCGGCGACCCAGACAATGGCGGACTTACACTTCCTGATGGGTTTGAAGCTGTTGTGGTCATCGACAGCACAGGCCGTGCCCGCCATCTCGCCGTAAGTGAAGCAGGAGATATTTATGTCAAACTCAGAGTGGGCACGCCGGATGGAATCGTTGCCCTGCGCGATTCAGACAACGACGGCAAGGCAGATGTAGTCAAAACCTTCGCCAACTACCCCGAAACAGGTACTTATGGCACCGGAATGGAGATTTACAACGGGTATCTCTATTTCAGTACTGCCGGTGAAGTCTATCGTACCAAATTAAAACCAGGCCAGCTTATCCCCGGCGGTGAAGCAGAACTTATCCTCACTGATGATTATAAACACGCAAAATTTGGCTCAGAGCATATAGCCAAACCCCTTGCCTTCGACAAGGAGGGGCATATGTACGTTCCTTTTGGCTCTCCCGGCGATGTGTGCCAGGTAGAAAACCGCAAGCCCGGCTCTCCCGGGCAGGATCCCTGCCCCCAGCTCGAATTTCACGGTGGCGTATGGCAGTTTGACGCCAATAAACCCAATCAGGTACAAGCCGACGGGGTTCATTATGCCACAGGAATCCGCAGCATTGTAGCCATGGACTGGAACCACAAGGCAAATGATTTATTTGCCCTCCAGCATGGCCGCGATGACCTTGTACGTACCTGGCCCGAACTATACAACACCTGGCAAAGTGCCCTTTTGCCCTCCGAAGAGTTTTTCCGTGTAACTAAAGGATTTGATGGCGGCTGGCCCTATTATTATTATGACGACATGCAGGGCAAAAAACTACTGAATCCGGAGTATGGCGGCGATGGAAAAACAGAGGGAAAAGGCGCAGAATATGGCCAACCCCTGATCGGGTTCCCCGGTCACTGGGCACCCAACGACTTGTATTTCTACGAAGGCGATCAGTTTCCCGAACGGTATAAACACGGTGCGTTTATCGCCTTCCACGGATCGACCATCCGTGGGCCATATCCACAAGCAGGCTATTTTGTGGCTTTTGTGCCGTTTAAAGATGGCATGCCTTCCGGGCCGTGGGAAGTATTTGCCGACGGATTTGCACAGGTGGACACCATTGTCAATACCAGCGATGCAGCCGCACGACCTATGGGCATTACCATGGGCCCCGATGGTTCGCTTTACGTCAGCGAAAGCGAAAAAGGCAAGATCTGGCGGATTATGTACAAAGGCGACAAAAGCCAGTTTGGCTCTGAGCAACTGGCAAAAATGGAAGCGCACAAAAACCTGCCCCATATCAAAACCCCCGACATCGTAAAAGATAACCTCGACAAAGGCAGAGCCAAAGCCGGAGCCAAATTATACGCCACTTATTGCAGCGCCTGCCATCAACCCAATGGAAAAGGGGATGGCAACCGGTTTCCGCCGCTCCTCGGCTCTGAATGGATCACCGGCGATGTGCATAAAATGATCGAAGTGGTACTTAATGGGCTGGAAGGCCCCATTACCGTCAATGGGCAGCCTTACAATGGCGTAATGCCAGCCAATAACTTCCTTAAAGATGAAGAAATCGCGCAAATCCTCACCTATGTGCGTCAGGAATTTGGCGATGGGGCCAATGGAATCCAGGCATTTGAGGTGAGGGTAGTGCGCAATATTCTGAGAAGAAGAAAAGAAAAAGCTGCTGAAGGAGAAACGCAGTGACCGATATTCATAAAAAAGGTTGCCACCGGCCAGAAACCGGGGCAACCCTTCTTACCATAAACATAAGAATCCTTATCTAACCTCGTCCATATACTTTTTTACGCCAAGCTGTTTCAGCAGGCGAAGTGAGTTCAGCCGCACATTTTCAGGCGGACTCATAGAAAGTGAAGCCTCTAATGCCTTGATCGCAAGTTTTCTGTCTCCTTCGGCATTGCGGATAACGTATCCTTCTCCCAGGCTGTCAAATACATTGGGGTCATCGGGATTGCGCTCCGTATTGAGCTTAAACACGGCAATGGCCTCATCCAGCTTTCCTTCATTTAGCAGGGCATAACCATAATTGTTGAGTTCTGCATTGGTAGCAACCTTCATGGCGGCGGCCATTAGCTGATCGGCTTCTGCAGCATTTCCGCTTTTGGCAACCAGTTGAGCGCGTGTACTGAGTGTAGTAAAATTTTTGGCGCGGCTCACCGCAATATCCGACCACTTCATCGCCTCATCGGTATGTACATTGTTTTTCAGGCAGTAAGCCGCTGCATTGTTGTATCCCTGCCAGGTAAATCCGGGAAGGTTTCGAAGTTCGTTGCGCATACTTGCAAGAACTACCTCATGCGTATTAACACTCACTTTTACCGGAATTTCCTTTTTTTCCCAGCGCAAAACGATTTGCGCGGCCTCATTGCTCTGCGGTTCAATGTCATAGGTAAGGGCCTCGTGGAAACTGCATGTACCAGGAGTTACCTTTACTCTCAGCACATCCTCTTCGGGTTTATAAAAAAAGCTACCCCAGGAGGTGGTATTACTGGAAAAAATGACGGTCCATTCACTTTTCGTCGGGATCATATGAAGGCCATAGCTACCTGCGGGCAGCGGTTTTCCTTCGATATTTACGTCGGTGGAAAAGCTGATGACCGTATTTTCATTGGCACCCGCCCGCCAGGGTATATCTCCCTGGCCGAGCTTGTCGGTTTCACCAACGGGCACGAGTTTGCCCCAGATTTCGCGCCCGTTGACAAAGGGGCGGTGGTAAACAATAGAGATTTCGGTAAGGCCGATGGTTTGGGTTATGACCGCTTTGGGACTAGGCTGTGGCGTAGTGAGTTGTCCCTGAGCATACAGGCTGCCTGTAAGAGTCAGGAAACAGAAGATAAAAGTAAGGGTGAGTTTTTTCATAGGAATAGGTTTAACTTAATACCTAAAGTTACTCCTGCCCTATGTTGCCCACCACTACACAGATATGTGGTTTTGAGGTATGGGTCTGTGTGAAAGTTGCGAAAACCCCAAATCAGGCAGTTTTTGCTTCAAATGATTTACCACCTTTTTCCACAAACGCAATCATGTCCTGTAAAGAATTGAGCACTACAATATCCCGCGGAATTTCAGCCCTGCGCGACATTGCCTGATAACCTGCGAGAATGATCCCCTGATTGGGAAAACGGCGTTTCAGTTCACGCGCAAAAACCCCAACCTGCTCGTTGGCGGGAATAGAGGTAATGACCGTAAGCAGGTAATCAGGATTGTATTTTTCGCAGATCAGATCGAGATCTTCCAGCGGAAGACTCTGACCGAGGTAAATGACCTTCTGCCCGCGGGATTTGAGAATGTAGGCCGAAAAAAGCAGGCTCATCTCATGCAATTCGCCATCGGGGAGAAAAAGTGCATATTTTTTTACCGAAGCATCTGCGGCTTTGTGTGCCTGCCCGTCGATAGCGACAATCATTTTCTGGCGAACCAGATTGGAGATAAAATGCTCATGAGCCGGGTGAATACTCCCAGTCTGCCACAGGATTCCGATCCTCGCAAGAAAGGGATACACGATATTCAGCATGGTCTGTTCAAAACCATATTGAAGCGTATTCGTTGATATAATTTTCTCGAACCGATCTTCTTCCAGATTCACCATTGCGATAGTCAACGCGTCAATCTGGTTGGGAAATTCGGGGCTGGTATCCGAGATGTTCTTTACCCGCCGGTGAATTTCCACAGGGCTCAGGGATGCGATTTTCGATATTTTTAACCCGTTACGGTTTAAGTATGAGACGTTCAGAATCAGTTTCAGATCCTCGTCATCATAGTATCGGATATTTGTATTCGTCCGTTTCGGTTCCAGAATACCGTACCGCTGCTCCCATATCCTCAGGGTATGCGCTTTGATCCCTGACAGCTGCTCCAGGTCTTTAATGGAATAGTTACCCAAAATTAATTTTCTTACAAAAAATCCGTTTAACTGCTTACTGAGGTATTAACTATCAAGTAATAAGAATGTTCTGATTTCTCAAAATTTGTCTATTCCTTTCCAAAGCGGTAACTTCGGAAAATATCATTTTGATATGAACAAAATCCCTGCTATATCCTTTTTTTTCCTGTTTTTTGTACTCTTTGGGTGCAAAGAAAAACCCACGGAAAATGAAAAAAATTCTACCGGGACACCTGTCACCACCGACAATTCTCCCTCTGCGGCCACACCCAAAGAAAAAATCAGCGGTATCCTGATCGCTTATTACAGCGACCTTTCAGCCAAAACGCTCGATGAGTCCCGGTATTTTGCCCCTACCCTGAAAAAGTTTTTCAAAGCTGAAAATATTTCCAGGGAAGACGCTGCAAAAAGCATTCGCAACGGATTTAAGTCGGTCGAAAACCGCTCTATCAACCTCAACGGCCAGTCGCTTCAGGTTATTCCTGCGGGAGAAGGGTTTATCGCTGAGTTTTCCGGTACTTCTTCCTATACCCCTTCCGGCAAAACAGAAAGGGTAGATCAGCCTTTCAGCAACCGGGTTACCTTTGACAAGGATTTTCTGATTACCAGCTATGAAGCTATCGACAATACCGCTGCCCTCAACCGGGAAGCAGGAGACAGCAATACCCAAATGGCCGCTGCAAGGGCCATTCTGGAGGCCGTAAAAACCGGAAAACCGGAAAAGGCCCTGCCATACATCCATCCCGACATGGGGTTCTGGCTTCTCACCCAGCCCGGTGCCGTAAGTGTGCCGTATGCCTGCGGTAGCCTCAATGATGTGTACAATTATGCCCCCTGGCTCAAAAAAGGCATAGAAAACCTTGACCTTCAGCCTGCGCAGGAAAAACTGCCGGACTTTGACTGTGGCGATCTTTTCTCCAAACAGGGGTGTTTTATGGACAAAACCTCCGGTTATCAGGGTATTTCAGGGCTTATGGGCAGCCTCCGCGAACTTCAGTTGGGCAATTATACCGACGAGCAAATATCAGATGCCGCTTCCCTGGAAAAATACGTATCCGTTGCTATTGTAGATACTGATGCCAATATTGGCTTTATGCTGGGGCAAATCGACGGAAAATGGTATCTCCTCATCATGGATATGGCCAGTTACGATTGCTCTGCATAACAGGTACTTACATTCGTACTCTTGCCCATCTAGCGGGAATTTACATTCTCACTACCCGTTCTGTATAGGTTCCGTATCTGCTCTCCAGCCGGAGCAAGTAAACTCCCGGTGCGTATTCTTCCAGATTCATATTTACCGCCGATGATCCTGCGGGAATAGTTTTTTTCATCAGTATCTGCCCGGTTATGCTCATCAGCGTCATTTCCCAATCGGTATTGCGGCAATCTCCGGTTTCAATCTGAAGTGCATGATTGTGGTTGAATATTTTTATTCCACACCCCGTGAGATCAGGCAAACCGGTATTGGCAATTCCGACCTGGCTCACTGCCACATCTCCATGCAAGGGTTGGGCAAGCGTGATCAGTGTAGCCACTGAAGCCCTGACCACATCCTGCATAAAGGGAAAATGCAGCGTACCCACAGAATCGCCTGGAGTGTGGTAGTTGGGGTTGCGGAAATTGGCCCCGTCAGTAATCATCAGAGCGGGAATGCCTGAGGCCCAAAACCAGGCGTGGTCTGAGCGCAAAAGATCGGGCACAAGGGCCGGATTGGCGGGCGCTACTATATCAATCACCCTGAGGCCCGGCACATATCGGGCGGCGCAACTGTCAAAGGTTTCTTTCAGCACCAGGCTGTTGGGTTCGGCTACATTGGTGATAAAATTGCCACGACTGCTGTCAGCTACCACGGCATTATATGCTGCGGGAAACAACAGATTAAATCCCGCTGGGAAAACCTGGGTGTTAGGCTCATTCCGGTAGTAGCCGATCATTTCCAGATTGATTACCCCTTCTATGGTTTCCCATGTCTGAATCCCCTGATTGACGTATCGCTGGCTACCGAGCGTGCCTGCTTCTTCCTGGTCAAAACCGATGTAGCGTATGTTGTTGCGAAAAAGCAACGGTGCTGTCAGTCGCATCGCTTCGAGAAAACCCGCAACTGCGGTTCCGTTGTCGTCTGCAGCGGGCGAATTAAATACTCCGTCAAAATGACCATCAATAATCCATGTGCGGGAATCGTCTATATGCCCCTGATGAAGGCCAATAATATTTTCAAGTGTATAGCTTCCGACGGTAAGCGGCTGGCGATAAGTGGTAAGGCCTGCGTCAAGGAATCTTTTTTCGATTGAGTCTTTTACTTCCTGAAGATGCGCAAGACCGGTTCCGGGATGGCGGATGCCCGCAATCCAGTTTAGGTCAGCTTTTAGTCTTGTACTGTCCACCTGATCCACAATCGCCTGAATATCCACTTCCGCTTTGTCATCTGCGGTGAGTTTGACGCGGGCCAGCACCGTGCTGAGTGGCTGAGGGGAATCCCAGGTAATCTGTTTTCCAGTACCAGGCAAAACAGGGAAACCCACATCTCCGGCAGCATTACTCACATCGACCTGAAAGTTTTCACCGCCGTTGGAGGAAAGACGGAAGAAGATTTCGATGCTGTCGCCTTCGGCATCAGAGAGATCGTAGGTGAGGGTGAGCCGGTTATCAGTATAGCTGAAAAATGCCTGAAGGTTCTGAATCTGCGGCGGTTGGTTTTGGGCGAAGCAGGGGGAGGTAAAAAACAGAAGAAAAAGTAAAGGCGCGTATTTCATCCTGAGAATTTTATCATTAACCTACACATTTTCAGCGGGATAAAAAAAGGCGGAAACCTGAAGATGTTCAGATTTCCGCCGGAAAAATTTTAGCCCTGCCTGATAATCAGGTAGAAATAATTATGATGCTAAGGCACGGATTTTAGCTTCGAGAGAAGCGATTACCGGCTCGTTCATCTTTTCGTGGGTAACTTTCACCCCTTTGGAAACGGGGTTTATTTTCAGGCTATGTTTTCTATTTCTGGCTCTTGCGCGCAGCCTGAGTTTCTTTATGGTGAATTTTTTTGCCATGATCTCTGACTCGTTTTTCTTACAGTGGGTGCAAAAGTAGAAATATTCTTTGGAAACTCAAACTCATTTGCAGGAAAATTACTCAAGTTCTTCATTAAAATACACTTTATAATAGTGCATTCGCCTGCCTTCGTCATATCCGCGCTCCATATAGTCGGCTACTTCCTCAATTTTTTTGTTGTTCATGCGGATTTCTATTTCCGTATCGAGGCGGATGAGGCTGGCAAATTGTTTTTTCATTACCCTTACTCCGTATTTGGAAATGGGAAACCCTTCTTCTGCCGGCGGAATGCCCTGCTCCTGCTCGTAGTTGTGGCGAAACTCGTCAAATTTATTGCTTTCCTCTGTCGTAGGAAAAACCGACAACTTAAAATCCTCAATATCCAGTTCTTTGTTTTTGGTAAAATAATTCATGGATTTGTTGAGAAACACCACCTGATCTTTTTTGTCTTTATCCTTCCCGATCACATGTTCGCAGTACTCACGGGTAAGATTGAGAAACTGTTCGGTCTGATAGCGGTTGTCCTGAATCCTGGTTACCTGCAAAAAGTCATCGCGCCAGTATTGTGCATCTTCGCTGCCTTTGTCGATCATCAGCACGCTGTAGCCGTCGTCGGCAAAAGTGTTGAAGATCAGGCATCCTTTGTCGAGCTTTCGCAGGTTGACCCCCTGCTCTACCGTCATGGTTACGCCGTCTTCTCCTGCTTCTCCTCCAAATTTCAGAAACTGGTCTTTGTGTTCGGACTTAAATATTCCTACGGCATCGAGTTGTACATCTTCAATCACACACTCCCGGAAATGCGCGACATAAAGTTCACCACTTTTAATATGCGGATGACCCGACTGGGCGTAAAGGTGGTTGAGAATATGCACCGACTGATCCAGAAAAGCTTCCCGCCCCATGGTAAAGACCCGGTTGCAGTACATATACAACTCATTGAAATTCAAATCCGTAGGATGGGTAAACTTAAAAAACTCATCGGTTTTAAACGGATTGAGGAAATATTCCTTCAGGGTTTGGGCCATATCTTCATCGAGGGAAAATAATTCCTTCGAAGCGATCACGCCTTCATTTTTGGCTTTGTTACCCACTTTATGAAGGGCAAGGGTTGTAAGTCTGGCCTGGGAAAGGTTCAGCATAGGGATCAAAGTATTTGCCCGGCAAATATACGCTTTTGAGGGTTACAGAAAAGAAAAAGCCGCTGCCAGTCTGCGGGCAGTTACGCCTTCCATTCCAAATTTTTCAGCAGCCCTGTCGCCCGCCTTTCCATGGAGATATACGGCAAGCGCAGCGGCAATTTCGGCAGAATATCCCTGCGCACAAAGGCTGCCAATCACACCTGAAAGTACATCACCCGAGCCGCCGGTTGCCATACCGGGGTTTCCGGTCTTATTCACAAAGGTAGCGCCTCCCGCGTCTGCCACAATCGTTCCCGCGCCTTTTAATACGGTAATAACCCGTCTCCTTGCGGCAAGTTCTTCAGCTACCTCCAGCCGCTTTTCATTTACATCGCCCCGTTTTGTAAGCCGCTGCATCTCTCCCGGATGGGGGGTGAGAATGGTTTTTTCGGGTAAATAGTTCCACAAATCCGTGCGCGTAGCCAGAATATTCAGCGCGTCGGCATCCAGAATCAGAGGAACTTCAATCATGGGTAAAACCGCTGCCAAAAATGCCTGCGTTTCGATATCCTGCCCCATTCCCGGGCCGATAACCACTGCCGATTTTCCTGCGACTACTTCCCGAAACCGGTCGGCATCGCGCTCCATCATTCGCTGGCTGCCAAATTCCCCTACCCCTATGCACATCACCTCGGGCATCAGGCTCAGCACCGTCTGCCGGCAACTGTCAGGTGTAAATACTGAACATAATCCTGCGCCCGAATTTACGCATCCCATCGCTGCCAGGGCGACCGCACCTGCCATATTGCGGCTTCCCCCGACGATGAGCACATGGCCAAATGTGCCTTTATGGCCGTCCATTTTCCTGTTGCGGTAATGCGTTTGGAGAAAATCTTCATCCATCAATACCCGCTGAATCCATAGTGAAGTAATAATGCCCGGCCAGATGCCAATATCAAGTACAACAACTTCTCCGCAAAAACCGGAGGCTGGGGTAATATAATGGCATATTTTGGGAAGCTGGAAGGTGAGGGTGAGTTCGGCGGAAAGTACTTTATTGAAAACAGCGCCGGTGCCGGCGTCCAGTCCGCTGGGAAGATCAATGGCAATGACGCGGAGGTCTGTTTCAGCGAAAAACTGAATAATTTCTGCCACCGAACCGCGGATTCCGGCATTTATCCCCGTTCCCAGAAGCGCATCAATCAGTACCGGACGGGGAATCTGGACTTCGCGCAGGTATTCATCCGAATCCTTGCCAAAAATTTCCTGGCGGATGGGAAACCGCTGAATCACTTCAAAATTAATCGCAGCATCTCCTTTGTAACCGGAAGGATCTGACGAATAGAGTATTTCTACCTGCTTTCCGGCAAGGTGAAGATATCGGGCAATGACCAGTCCGTCGCCGCCATTGTTGCCGGGTCCGGCAAGCACCAGAAAAAATGATTCATCCGGATAACGCAGGATGATTTCCTGAGCGGCCAGTTTTCCGGCCTGCTCCATGAGCAGGATTCCGGGGTATTTCCATTCTTCGATCTGGATTTGGTCTGCTTTTCGTATCTGATTGGAATCCGCCAGGTACATATGATGGAGGTTATTTGCCGTTGTTGGGGGTTTTGTAAATTTCGACTGCGGTTTCGCCATTCGATTTGATATAAGCGCGAAACATGCCGTCGGTATTAAATGGCATGGCGATATTTCCATTGCGGTCCACGGCGATCAGTCCGCCTGTGCCGCCGAGCGCAGCAAGTTTGTCGTGAATCACAAATGCTGCCGCATCTGCCAGGGTTTTTCCGCTGTATTCCATGATTGCCGACACATCGTAAGCAATTACATTCCGGATAAAAAACTCTCCGTGGCCGGTGCAGGAAACCGCGCAGGTAGCATTGTTGGCGTAAGTGCCTGCCCCGATAATGGGGGAATCCCCTACCCTTCCGTAGCGTTTGTTCATCATCCCGCCGGTAGAAGTACCTGCGGCGAGATTTCCGGCTTTATCAAGAGCGACACAGCCGACAGTACCGTGTTTTTTTATCAGGGGTTCGCTTTTTTTGCCGGGCTCATTTTTTTCCGGAGCAATGATAGATCTCAATTGCAAAAGCCTTTTCTCTGTGACAAAATAGGAGTTATCCACGATTTCCAGCCCTTTTTCACTGGCAAAAATATCTGCGCCTTCACCTGCAAGCATGACATGGACTGAAGAATCCATGACCAGGCGCGCAGCCGAAATGGGATGTCTGACAGTTTTTACTCCGGCCACCGCACCTGCATTCCGGGTTTTTCCACTCATAAAAGAAGCATCAAGTTCGGCTGTTTCGAGATTGGTAAGTACCGCCCCTCTGCCTGCATTAAACATAGGATTGTCTTCCATCAGGCGGATGGAAGCTTCAACAGCATCCTCGGCGGTACCACCCGCAGCCAGTACGGCAGCGCCAGCATCGAGGGCCTCCTGGAGCCCCGATTTGTACAGTTGTTCATTCTCCGGAGACATTTCACTCTGCCTGATTACCCCGGCACCACCATGTATGACAAGTACATAATCAGGGTCTGCATTTTGAGCAGGGAGGCAGGAAAGAAAAGAAAGGGGGAGTATCATTAGCGGAAGAAATTGGATGAACTTCACCATAGGCAGATTTTATCTTATGCGAAAGCTACCGATTATCTTAAGAAAGTGCAATCAGAGGTAAAATTTGATCGGCAGGATTGTATATTTGGAGATAAAACCGAATCTGTTATGTCCATCCATATTTCCAGGCTTACAGGGTCCCTGATTTTGTTCTTATTTACTGCCTGCACAGGCGATACTGATTCCCGGACACAGGGAAGAGAAACCACGATGGCAGAAAACACTTCATCTTACGAAACACCTGTACATAGGCAGATACTGGTAGTCACCACTGCGGACTGGGACGCAGTGCCGGGAAAATTGCGGCGGTTTGAGTGGAAAAATAATGCCTGGGCTGAAGCCGGAGAGCCCATTGACGTAGTTGTCGGCAAAAAAGGCATGGGCTGGGGACGAGGTTTGGAGAATTACACACAGAGAAAAGGGCCGGTCAAAAAGGAGGGCGACCTGAAATCGCCGGCAGGCGTATTTTTACTGGGATCGGCATTTGGTTATGCGCCCGAAACCGATGTGGACTGGATCAAATCCCCTTATATCCACGTTACAAAAGCAACGATGTGTATTGAAGATGGAAAATCGGCGAGATACAATTCGATTGTCGATGAGGGAGAGGCAGAGGCAGACTGGAACAGCACGGATCATATGCTCAGAAAAGACGATTTGTATGAATGGGGCATGTTTGTGGCGCACAATTCACCTCCTGTAGCCGGTGGCGGGTCATGCATTTTTTTGCATGTAGCCCAGGTCAATGACGACGGAACTGCCGGGTGTACGGCAATGGCAAAGCCAAAGATGGTGGAGGTGCTCAGGTGGATAGATGCGATGGCACAGCCCATACTCGTGCAGGTACCCCAGGATTACTACCAGGAATTTCAGGCGATGTACAAATTACCCGACACAGATCAATAGTTGAAGCCAAAAACCTTCTTTGTGGTTAATAATTTTCCGTGCAAAATTTTTTCCGCCATAAATTCCAATCCCGGTCGCACTTTATAAACGCAATTTAACGTCAGTAATACGACCGTTGAAACCAGCAGAATAACCGTTCGTGTTATTTATGACTTCTGGCAGGTATTCCGGCAAACTATTTGCTTTTACAAAGACATAACAGCAATTAAGAAAACGATCTTTACAAATTAATTAATCAGAAGTGTATGTACTATATCCGAAAAACGGGACAGACCTGGTACATAAGAAATAACACTACGGGTGTGAGCCGGCAGCTTACCGATGATGAGGTAAAAAACCTGCTGGATGAATTTCCGAATCTCCGGAATAGCACAACTGTAACTTATTTCAGGAACCGGGTCAATTCAATCGCCAATTTACCTTAGTACATTCGACCCCCGGCGTTTGCCGGTAATACACCCTAATAAGTTTTTTCATGGTGTTTGTTTGGGTTTGGACCGCTCCTTCATGCTTGAAGGGCGGTTTTTTTTTTGTATTTTTATTCCCTTGAAAATTTTACCTATTTTGAATACGTTTACCCGATAAAACAGATTTTATCCTAAAGACGACTTATGAATCAGGCAAAGCCCGTATTACTTGTTGAAGATACCCTTGCAGACGAAAAGCTGGCGCTACTTACTTTTCGGAAACTTGGGATTCCGTACCAGGTAGATGTAGTCAGAGACGGGGAGGAAGCAGTGGAATATCTATTTGGACAGGAAAGAAAATCGGGTAACAAACCTTATCCCTTGTTGATTATTATGGATCTGAGGCTCCCCAAAATTGACGGCCTTGAAATCTTAAGCCTTATCCGCAAAACACCTGAAACACAGATGATCCCTGTCATTGTATTCACTACCTCCAGTGATGCCAATGACATTCGCAGCAGCTATATGTATGGGGCCAATAGTTTTATCAGCAAACCCATGGATCTCGAAGAGTTTGACAACCTCATGGAAATGACCATGACCTACTGGCTGGAATACAACCAATATCCCCTGTAACCCACTTAACCATATACACCTATGCAGGATTTGTCTTACCACTATGCCATTGTAGAAAATGCCCTCCGCCAACTGGGCGTTGACCCCACCACCTGCCGCGGAGAACAACCCGGATCGTGGAACCTGGTCAAAGGTTCTGCCCGTATTATGCTCGACCTCTGGTATATCGAAAGCGAGCAGCGCGCCTATTTCAGCGCACTTTCTCCTGTGATGAAGTTCCCGAAATCCAGTACAGAATCACTCTCCCGCGAATTGCTGGCGATCAATCATCAACTTTTTGGTGCGGCATTCTCGCTGTTTAACGATGTGATCTATATGCGCACCATCCGCGAAGTAGATGGTATGGATGCCACCGAAGCCGGTGCCATGATCCTGCGGGTTGCCAACTACACCGACCACTACGACGACATCCTTCAGCAGAAGTTTCCTTATATGGAAAAAATGGGGTTCTGACAGCAATTCTTTTTATTTACTCCCCAACGACTCGATTTGCCTCCCGAAAGGAAAAATCCGCCACTTCAACGCCGTATAACCGGCATATACGGGCGGGAAGCAGCTTTTTATGAATATGCAGAGGATTTGCTGAGATTGGGCGAAAATCTGTGCAAATCAAAAAAATACGGCTTTACTTGATATATCATTTAGTAAAGCACAGTTAATTAACTCTAGTACTACCCTCAGTTGGTTATCCATGGATAATTTACTGAGGGTATTACTTTTTGTGTAATCTGGCTATTTTTGGAACTAAGTGCCCAAAAAGCATAGATAATACCAAAAATACATGGTATATTTGGTATTATCTATCACAAATCATTCCGTTATGATAGGGATTTAGGCAGTTGGTTCTGAAACATTAACCCAACGCCTACTCCACAGAAATAGTGGACGCAGAAATTACCCTTGAAGACCTGATTGCATCGCCTTTTTCCTCATGAAAACACCTCTCCTGATCGTTGCTTTTCTGTGTCTGCACCTCGTGGGGGCCGCACAGATACCGCCGCCGCAGTTTGAGTGGGCGCGGAGTATGGGCGGCTGGCAGGATGACCTCAACCGGCAGGAGCTCGACAGTGGGTTTCTGGTGATTTTTGAAGGGCAGAAAGAAAAAAGCGGGCGGCAGGAGGAGATTTTACACCGGGGAAAAGCGATTTTTGCCGTGTGGGTGTGAGGGGGAAAATTCGCATGCCTCCAATACACAGCCACTACCGCTTTTACTGAGACAGGAGACTTCCCGGAGGACAATTCCCTTTTTCAATAACCCCTGATAAAACGATTCCCTGACCTCAAATCCGCCTAATGTACCCATAATATTGACCGCTACGATACGGGTCGGTCCAGATTTATCTATGTTGTTGGTCAGTTTGTCATGAAAGGCATAGTCTATTTCCAGTCTTGTGCGGAAACTTTCCCATTTTTCCTTTACCTCAGTCTTTCCCATTACAACCGGAGAATAGGGCATAAGCGAACTCACATCTGTATGCTGATCAACCCAATGGATTCCTGCTTTCTTGTCTATGAATGTCCCTGTACCTCCCGAAGCCAGTCGTGTGGTACTCGGCTCCCCGGGTTTTTCAAACTGCCCGGTACAACTTCCCACACAAGTGCCATGTAAGCATCCAAAGGTATTCTTCAGGTTGAACACATCACATCCACCGCTACCTGAGCAGGTACAGGTGTATGTTATGGCATCGGTCTGAACGATTTCTCCTTCCTCATTTTCATAAACCCAAAACACATTTTCAGGAAGTTCAAACGTCACTGAACTTCCATCTTCGGAAGGAATAACCCTGGCATCATCCGGAATACGAATATTTCCCACATAGGTGTCTTTGGTTAGCTCCGGAAAGGCAAATAGTGCTGATTCCCGCTCCGAAGAAGCTTCCAATGAATAAGGCTCCTGCCTCAAATCTGAGTTACAGCCGAGGATTGCCATCAAACCCAGTGATAGCACCGTGAATTGAATTTTCTGGTTCATAGAATAAAATGATTAATGAATAGTTGTGATATGGAATAAAGTAACTCATTTTTTTTTACACGCAAGTATTTTTTATCCTTTATTCGTTTTTATGATAAAAAATAAAGTGATATCTGGATTGATTTCTTGCAAATCGCAATACCGTTGCCTAATTTCTGTTATGAAAACACCTCTCCTGATCGTTGCTTTTCTGTGCCTGCACCTCACGGGGGCCGCGCAGATACCGCCGCCGCAATTTGAGTGGGCGCGGAGTTTTCGGGAAAAATAGATGTGGAAGGTTAATGGCCCCTACTCCGTCAAAAACGCATTCACTTCTCTGAAAAACATTTCAGGCTGCTCGATAAATGCCCAGTGCCCGCACTGCGGAACAGCAACCATCCGGGCATCGGGCAGATGCATGGCCACTTTGCTCAAGGCTTCTGCCGGGGTAGCGTCGTATCCGCCGTGCAAAATCAACACCGGGCACCACACCGCCCGAAGCGAGTCGTGCAGGTCATAACTGGTAAGGTCAGGGTACAATCCTGTGAGCAATTGCTGCCTGTCAAGGGCATCGCCGGGTATATATAGGTGCAGGCTGTCGAGCAGCTCCCTCCGGTAAAAACTCGGAGCAAAACTGAATCGGTACAATTGCACCATAGCAGCAGAGTCGCCCCGCTGGAAGGCTTCACTTCGCATGATCTTCTCCTGATGGATTTTGTCCCGGTCAGTAATTCTGCCATTCATGGTCTCAAATGCCTGCTGGGTAAACTCACGGCTTGCACCAATACTGTTGACCAGAATCAGGCTTTTCAGCCGGTCTGGATAGGTTTTGGCGTACCACATACCCAGCAACCCGCCCCAGGAATGGCCCATCAGGTTCATTTTTTCAATACCAAAAAACTTCCGCACTGCGTCGATATCTTCGACAAACTGCGCCATGGTCATACTGGCAGAATCCACATCCGCAGACGACCTTCCACATGCCCGCTGGTCAAAAAAGATCAGTTTGTGTGTTTTTGCCAGCGGCTCCATATGGGGGAGAAAATAGCCGTGTTCCATTCCCGGCCCGCCGTGAAGAATGACGATGGGGTCGCCTTCGCCCATAGTCTCGTAAAAAAGACTGGTTCCGTTCACTTCGAGGTAGCCGGTTTCGCTGACGATTTCCTTGTCAAAAAAATTGCACCCGGAAAAGAGAAGGACAACGATTGCCACATACACGGGAATTATTTTTCTACTCAACATCATTTTTCTATTTGCTATTTAGGATAACCCGATTGAAAAACATTCAGAAAAAAAATCAAGGTCTCGCAAAGGCGCTAAGTCGCAAAGATTAGGCTTGTTTAACATTTTCCCAGTCAGCGTCAACGCTTCGATACCTAATAAACCAAAATCAAAAGCCAGAAAATAAAGGCCAGAATCAGACCGACAATCATCTGACGGTCACGCCGCATAATCGCCGGTGTATCCGCCGCTTTTTTCAGTCCCGTTACCCGGTTGCCTGCCACCACCACTCTGAGCATAATGGCCGCAATCAGTGCGTAAACCAGCAGATAGATTTTGTCCATCAATACCATATACCCTACATCGGGAAGCGCAGAACTATACGACTGCTGTAAAAATACTGCCGAAAGCAATCCCCCGATAGGCAGGGAAATGCGCGCATCGATGCTCGATGGGTGAATGAGCAAAGCACCCAGGCTGGCAATGATCACAATCAGAACCGGAAGAAGAAGTTTAAGTAAAAAATAATTAATCGGGCGGCGGAGACTGAGTTGAAGCACAAAATCGCTGAAGGCCGTACTTTTTTTGCTCATATCGCCAAAGTTGACGGGATAACTGTGTGCACGACTTTCCACTGTCATACCCAGAATGTCCCAACCCGGCATCTGAAAATCTTCCGCACATGTGTCGAATTGCTATCAGCCACATATACCAGTGAGTCCATCGAATAATCCACATTTTCTATCTGCATGTCGAGGATATGCCGGTCAAGCGGAAAACGCTCCAGATCAAAAGCGTGATAAAAACGCCCTTCATAGCGCATGCCATTGTAATAATAGCCATCCTCCAGCAGTTTGGGTTCTTCGTAAAAAGGGGCAATGGTCGCACCCCATTTGTCCACAGCATTGACAAACTCAATATTCATCGGATCGAGGTCGCCTTTCCATTTAAACCAGATATAACAGTCCACATAAAAAGAGTGGCGGTTGATATCAAGATCAAAAACATTGATCAGATATACCCCGGTGAGTACCCGCTGAGGAAAAACCACTTCTGTCGAATCGCGGGCGCTGAGGATTTTTCCCGAAAACAGGAGCACAAACAGTACTCCCTGGCAAATTATTTTGTCTAACCTTCGTTGTCTCATAAGATGAGGATTCTATACGGCGAAATATTACAGAGAAAAACTATATTTGTTTAAACCGTTAAGAAACTTTTCCCGATGCGAAGTTTATTTTTTTATTTTCCCCTCCTGATCCTCCCACTTCTTCTGCCCAGTTCCGTTTTTTCCCGTCCGTTGGAGACGATACCTTTTCAGATGGTAGGCGAACATATGTTTATCCAGATGGTGGCAGGAGAAAACGATACCCTTCACCTGATTTTTGATACGGGAGCATCGACACTGGTCATCAACGAAACCCTGGTCAACCGCCTCCGGCTCTCTTTTGACCGGGAGGCATCCACCACCGGGATAGGCGGCACGGGAAATGTGCGTTATGGAAATATGGCCAAACTTCGCGCAGGAAGGATTTCTCTGGGAGAAATTTCGGCTATTGCTGCGCCGCTGGCTCATCTGGAGGCCAAAATCGGCCATAAGATCGACGGTATCATCGGCTACCATTTGCTGAGTTCGTTTATCGTCAGGATGAATTTTGACAACCGAAAACTTGAAATCCTCGACCAGGCAGAGTTTTGCCCCGAAGACTACGGCAAAAGCCATAAAATAGACCTCAGTGTAGGAATTCCGGTGATGAATGCCACCGTAAGTCTGAATGATGGCACGCTCGTTTCGGGAAAATTTCTGATTGACTCCGGCGCAGGTTCGGGGCTGATTCTCAATACGCCGCTGGTCTCACAGCGAAAACTGACAGAGGTATCGCGCCATACCGGTTTTCAGAACGAATCATCGGGGCTCAACAACCACACCACCCCGTTTTTTGAAACAGTCATGCCCGGCCTCACCTTTTGCGGATATCTTCTTCAGCAGATTCCGACACGCCTCAGCCAAAGCACATCGGGCGTAACGGCCATGCCCGAGTTTGCAGGTATTATCGGGAATCCGGTTCTGCAGCGTTTTTCACTGGTATTTGACTATCGTCAGGAGCGAATGTACATTCAGGCGGGCTCGCGGCTTGCTCATCCTTTTACCAGTGATGCCTCCGGGTTAAAACTTCAGTTGGATGAAACCCTCACCCGGATTGTGGTGGAAAAAGTCATTCCCCAATCCCCGGCAGATAAAGCAGGAGTGCGCAAAGGCGACATTCTGACAGGCATAGACGAAAAGCCCATACGCCCCGGAGACCTTCCAAAAGTGAAAGAACAATTGTCCCGGACAGGAAAAAAAGTCATTCTTACAATTGAAAGGGATGGCAAACCATTTCCCGTGCAGATTTTACTGGCACAATGGTTTATGTAACGCTGGCAAATGTTTATATTGGCTTGCTAGAAACGAAACTAACAACTTATATTATGCAAAACGTATTTCACATAATGGTTCGGGCTTTTCTCAGCCTGACAATTTTGATTATCATCGGCCAGAGCGCATTGGGGCAGGGAAAACCCCGTGAAGAAATGGATCCCTCCGTAACGGAAATATGGACGCCCGTTCCCCCAAAAGTGACGCCCGGCAAAAATAATCTTCCGCCTTCCGATGCCATTGTGCTGTTTGATGGAAAAGACCTTTCCAACTGGGTATCTGCCGACGGGAGTCCCGCCAAATGGGAAGTTAAAGACGGCGCTGCGACCGTAGTTGCCGGCACCGGTACCATTACCTCCAAACAGGGATTTGGCGATATGCAGCTCCATATCGAGTGGCGCGCCCCATCCAAAGTCGTAGGCGACGGACAGGGAAGAGGCAACAGCGGTATTTTCCTCATGGAGAAATATGAAGTTCAGGTTCTCGATTGCTACAACAACGTAACCTATTCCAACGGACAGACTGCTTCCATTTACAAGCAGCATGTACCCCTCGCCAACGCATGTCTTGCTCCCGGAGAATGGCAAACCTACGACATCATTTTTAACGCCCCGGTATTTGATGACAAAGGGAATCTCCGCAGGCCTGCATACGTTACCGTCATCCACAACGGCGTGCTGGCACTCAACCACGTAGAAATTCGCGGTTCTACTCAGTACAAAGGGCTTCCTTCGTATGAAGCACATGCAGCCAAACTGCCCATTGTACTTCAGGATCACGGCAATCCTGTCAGTTTCAGAAATATATGGGTGCGGGAATTGTAAAAATGATTCTCTTACCTGATCGTTATTAAAATAAACAAACATGAAAAGTTTTCTTTTAACCGCAATGGCCGGAATATTTCTGGGGCTGCTTTTCGCCCCGGGACTGGTTTACGGCCAGAAATTTATCGTAACCGGCGAAACGGCCATTTTCGTTACCGGAACCTCTACCCTCCACGACTGGAAGGCGACGGTTGGCAAGGTTTCAGGGCATATTACTTTGGATAAGGCATTCACCAAAAAAGCCTCCCCTGCGAAAGGAAGCACCATTTCAGAAGGCACGGTTTCTTTTGAAGTAAAAAGTATGGATGGCGGCAGAGGAGCGGTGATGAATGACAAAATCTTCAATGCCTTCGACGCTGAAAAAAATCCCAATATCATTTTCACCCTGTCCAAAGCCGTTGTTTCTGCCGTAGAAGCCGATGGCACCTTTACCGTTGATATCAGCGGAAACCTCACCATGGCAGGCCAGACAAAACCCGTAACTTTTCCGATGAAAGGCAAAAAAGAAGCCGATGGCAAGTACCATTTTACCGGAGAAAAATCGGTGGATATGACAGCCTATGGCATAGAACCGCCTTCGGCTATGTTTGGGCAAATCGAAACTGGTAAAGATGTTACCATTCACTTTAATCTCTTTTTCGGAGTATGACAATCCATTCCATGATAAAAACAACCGTTCAACGTATTGTTCCGGTGGTCGCCGGACTACTGATTCTCTTACGGCCGTCCGTTCTTTCTGCCCAGGAACCTGTCGTTCATGGCGCTTATACCCAGCATGTACCCGGCACACCTGTGACGTTTGACATGGTACTGATCCCCGGAGGAAGTTTCAGTATTGGAAGTCCGGAAACAGAGGCGGGTCGCGATCCTGATGAAGGGCCGCAGAAAACCGTTAGCGTTGACTCTTTCTGGATGGGAAAGTTTGAAGTTTCATTTGACCTGTACGAACTTTTTCGCGACCGGGAAAAAGACAACGACTCAACGGGAGGTGTCGCGGGGAGTTATTCTGCCGATGCCATCACCCGTCCCAGTCCACCCTACGAAGATCCTACTTTTGGTATGGGCAAATACGGGTTTCCGGCGGTGAGCATGACCCAATACGCAGCCTTGCGTTTCTGCAAGTTTTTGTATCAGAAAACCGGAGTATTTTACCGCCTGCCTACCGAAGCAGAATGGGAATACGCCTGCCGGGCAGGTACAACCACTGCTTTTTCTTTTGGCGACGATAGTACACAGTTGGGAGAATATGCCTGGTACTACGAAAACAGCGACGCTGCCTATCACAAGCTCGGGCTTAAAAAACCCAATCCCTGGGGATTGTACGATATGCACGGCAACGTATCAGAATGGACCCTCGACCAGTACAAAGCCGATTTTTATACAGGAATGGCTGACGGAGAAAATGCAAATCCCTGGTCAGTTCCCGTAAAACTTCATCCCCGCACCGTCAAAGGCGGAAATTGGGACAACGACGCGCATGACCTTCGCAGCGGTGCCCGTACCGAGTCGAGTATGAACTGGAAACGACGCGACCCGCAGCTTCCCAAAAGCTTCTGGTGGAATACAGACTCTCCCTTTGTGGGATTCCGTCTGGTGCGCCCGGCAAAGCAAATGACGCCGGAAGAGGTGGCTAAGTTCTGGAAAATTACTTTGGATGAATAAAGCTTGAATCTTAACACTAACTATTATGTCCTCACAAAAAAAGAATCCCTCCACCCTGTTTAACCGCCGGGACTTTGTCAAAAGTTCTGCGATGGTCATGGGTGGCCTTATGGCAAGTCAGTTGCCAATCATTTCGGCCAAAGCTTATGCCGGTGGCAGTGATGTAATCAAAATCGGACTGATCGGCTGCGGAGGCCGCGGAACTGGTGCTGCGGCCCAGGCGCTGAGCACACACCAGAGTGTAAAACTGGTAGCTATGGGTGACGCCTTCCGCGACCGGCTCGACCAGAGTTACAAAAACCTTTCCAACCAGGAATACCCCGATTATACCGGAAAAGGAACTGCCAATATCAAAGACCGCATTGACGTGCCCGAGTCCAACAAATTTGTCGGATTTGATGCCTACAAAGAAGTGCTCAAACTTTGTGACGTAGTATTGATCGCAACTCCGCCCGGGTTTCGCCCCATTCACTTTGAAGCAGCCGTAGCTGCGGGTAAGCAGATCTTCATGGAAAAACCTGTGGCGACTGACGCGCCGGGTATTCGCCGTGTACTGGCTGCCGCCGAAGAAGCCAAAAAGAAAAAACTCAATGTAGTCGTAGGCCTTCAGCGTCACTATCAGGATATTTACCGGCAGTGGGTGGGCCACCTCCATGGCGGAGCCATAGGTGATATCCACACTGCACATGTGTATTGGAACAGCGACGGCGTATGGGTAAAACCCCGCGAGGCCAAACAAACTGAAATGGAATACCAGATGCGCAACTGGTACTATTTCAACTGGTTGTGCGGTGATCATATTGTAGAACAGCATGTACACAACCTTGACGTAGGCAACTGGGTATTTGAGGGTTATCCCGTACGCGCACATGGCATGGGAGGAAGACAGGTACGTAACGGCAAAGAATACGGGGAAATTTTTGACCACTTTGCAATTGAATATGAATTTGCCAACGGACAGCGCATGTTTAGCCAGTGCCGCCATATCAAAGGTTGTATGAACCGCGTATCCGAAGCGTTCCAGGGTTCCAGCGGATTTGCGCCCAAGCCCGGCGTCATCAATACCGCCAAAGGCCATACCATCTGGGAATACAAATCCAGAGAGCAGGCTGACCCCTATCAGGTCGAGCATGACGAACTGTTTGCGGCCATTGCAGCGGGAGAATACAAATTTGCCGATGCAGAAAACGGAGCAAAAAGCACCATGACGGCTATTCTTGGCAGGATGGCAGCGTACTCAGGTAAAATGGTGGAATGGGAAGATGCCATCAACTCCGAGCACAGCATCATGCCCAAAACCTTTGCCTGGGATGCCCAGCCACCGGTGCTTCCCGACAAAAACGGCTTTTATCCTATCCCCGTTCCCGGACAGACAGAAGCCCGCTGATTACAAATGACGCGTTTTTACAGGCTATTCGCAGTCATATACCAGATCATCTGCTTTTGCGGATTGTCGGGTATATGCTGCGGGTATCCCAACCTTCTTGCCCAAAGTACAGCGCGGTACGCCTTTGAGCATCCGCAGATGGGAACTACATTTCGGATTGTGGTATTTGCCCCCGGAGAAACACAGGCCAGACTCGCTGCCAAAAAAGCCTTTGACCGGATAGATACGCTCAACAGCCACATGAGCGACTATATTCCGGAGAGCGAAGTCAGCCGCCTCACCGCACATCCGGGCCAATGGCAACCCGTGAGCGACGATCTCTGGGAGGTGCTGGTACGCGCACAAAAAATTTCCCGCATCAGCAAAGGCGTTTTTGACATTAGCGTAGGGCCATTGACCCGGCTGTGGCGAAGAGCCATGCGGCAGCAGGAAATGCCACCTCAGGCGCAAATAGAAAAAGTCCGGCAGGCAGTAAACTACCGCCATGTGCGGCTGCGGAAAAAAGATCATTCGGTTATGCTCCTGCAACCTGATATGAAACTCGACCTCGGCATACGTGCCAAAGATACGCAACAGACGCCGCCTGGGAAATACTCCAAAACGAAGGGTTGCCCGTCTCCCTCATAGACGGAGGCGGTGATCTCCGGCTGGGAAACCCTCCGCCCGAATCCGAAGGATGGAAAGTGGAGATCTCATCGGGAGAGGAAACCAGCAATTCTACCCCAAAAATCCTCTATCTTTCCGACTGTGGTGTGGCGACATCGGGAGATACCTACCGCTACATCGAATCGGAAGGAAAACGCTACAGCCATATCATCGATCCACGGACGGGATACGGCATCAGCAGCCGGCGGCTGGTAACAGTTGTTGCACCCAATGGCACTGACGCCGATGCGCTGGCTTCGGTGGTGAGCATTGTCGGGCAGGAGGAAGGAAAAAAAGTCGCAAAAAAATTATCCGGCAGAAAAAATACTGCCATTTATTTCACAGAAATCCATTAACCAGAAACTACCCCTCACAATGAAACGAAGAGACTTTGTCAAAAAAAGCGTAGCCGCAGCAACAGTGGCAGCAGCCACAACCGCAGGTGTATCCGCCCATACGGGCAGCACAACGGCCAAAAAATTCAACATGAAATACGCCCCGCATATCGGCATGTTTAAAAACTCAGCGGGCGAAGACCCTGTGGATCAGCTCAATTTTATGGCTGACGAAGGATTTACCGCCTTCGAAGACAATGGCATGAAAGGAAGAGATAAATCCCTTCAGGAAAAAATGGCTTCCACTATGGCAAAAAGAGGGCTGGAAATGGGCGTATTTGTCGCACACAAAATCTACTGGACCGAAGCCAGCCTCACCTCCGGTAAGGCGGAGTTTCGCGACGAATTTCTCAAAGACATCCGCGACTCCGTCGAGGTCGCCAAACGTGTAAACGCCAAATGGATGACCGTCGTGCCCGGCCACCTCGATCTGCGCAAAGACATGGGCTATCAGACCGTCAATGTCATCGAAACCCTCAAGAAAGCCAGCGATATCCTCGAACCCCACGGGCTGGTCATGGTACTCGAACCGCTCAACTTCTACAACCACCCCGGATTATTTCTCACCAAAATCTCCCAGGGTTTTGAAATCTGCCGCGCCGTGGGCAGTCCGTCGTGCAAAATATTGTTTGACATGTACCACCAGCAGATCACCGAAGGCAATATTATTCCCAATATTGAAGCCGCATGGGACGAAGTAGGCTATTTCCAGATCGGAGACAACCCCGGCAGAAACGAACCCACCACCGGCGAGATGAACTATCTGAACCTCTTTAAACACATCCACAACAAAGGTTTCACCGGTATCCTGGGCATGGAGCACGGCAACGCCGAAAAAGGCAAAGAAGGCGAGCGCCGCCTCATCGACGCCTACCGGCAGGTAGATGGGTTTATGTAACCGCGGGAACCCCCTTTCCGCCCGGCCAATCCCCCTTTAAATGGGGATCTGGCGGAACCCTGGTGAAATTCCAAATTGAAGATACCCTTTGGATGACAGATTCCAAAGGGAGGTCTAGGCGCAGCCTGACTCCGGAGGAGTCATATGTACCTGAGGCATCTTCGATTTGTAGCCACGAGGCAGCCCTTTTTTTATTCTTCCCATCATCGCGCGCCACATGGCGCAATTACAAGCGCACGCTTATCCACATCCTAAAGGTTCCTCGCTATCGATCAAAATGACTGCCTTGTCATCATATCTGGAACCTATCTATATTGGCGCCATCCGACGCACCCATCACTCAAACCGAATGGTAACTGATGCTGTTTGTCTTTGCTGGGGCTGGTTGGGAGAAAGGGCATTAAATTTCCAATGACGAATCGCAGAGATACCTGCTTCTTTCAGCCCCAATTTATTGGTAACTCCGACAAGTTTTACAAAAGAAACCGATCCATTGGGTTCGATCACAAATTCAAATTGGAGAAAGCCAATTTCCTGTACACTTGTTTCAGGCTTTACTACAGTGATGGGGATACGTTCGCCCAATTTTTTCTGGTCAAAAAAACACCATTCGCCGGGCTTTGGTGGGAGAAACAACAGGGTCACCCGAATAACTTTACGAATTTGAGGCTGCCCAGTAGGAATGGCGTCAAAACGCCATTTCTTTATGGCATGAATTCCTGCCTCATTTCGATCGCTGGCATTGGTAACTCCGACAAGTTTTACAAAAGAAACTGATCCATTGGGTTCAACTACAAATTCGAATTGAAGGCTTGATTTTTCCGACACCAAAATCTCCGGCCTTACAAGTTTTACCGGGCGGCGGTCGCCCAAATCACCTTGTCTAAATTCGTACCACTGGGGTTCGCCGGAGGATGAATTGTTTGGATTTACTGCCTCTCGAACAACCCGAAAACCTATAAATTCCTCACAAGTGTCAGGTAATTTATCTTTCCGGTAAGTTATGCGACAAACATCTTTCGATCCATCATTCCCCCAACTACTGCTTCCTCCCCTAATTACACGTTTAACACCAGTCTCAGGTCCGCGGGGATCAATCTGTTTCTCTGATGGATAAGCATAGTACCAATCCTTACACCACTCCCAAACATTTCCACTCATATCACAGAGCCCCAGTACGTTCGGCAACTTCTCTCCTATTGGGTGTGTTGAATATTTGGAATTTTCACTAATCCATGCATAGTTTTCTAATTCCTTTCTGTTATTTGTACCGGCAAACTTCGTTCTATTTTCCCTACCGCCTCCGGCTGCGTACTCCCATTCAGCCTCTGTTGGCAATCGCCAGACCTCACCTGTCTGTTTGCTTAACCACTTACAGTACTCATTTGCATCATTCCAGCTTATATAAACAACTGGGTAATTGTATTCGGCTTCAATACGTAAGTTACCTTTTAAATCACAGCACCACGTTTGTTTAATCTTATTTACCTGATTGCCGGATTCAATTAAATTAGTTTTTTCTGCGTCGGTAATATAGCCTGTTGCATTCACAAAAGCTGCAAATTGGCCAACTGTTATTTCAGATTTCCCCAGCCAAAAATCCATCAGCCCGACACTATGCACAGGCTTTTCGTTTCCGTAACCTTCTTCATTCCCCATTTCAAACATTCCGCCTTCTACAAAAACCATCTCCGGAATAGAGATAATATCTGCGGGTAGTCGCACACTGACCTTAAACCGCACATTGCTGCTGCTGAGAGCTGCGACCTCTTCCGAAGCACGCCAGCGTATCTCCCGACTATAACCGCCGCCCTGATTGCTACCTACAGCGCCACTTACGGCCTTGAGTGGGCCTTTCCACGCGCCGTTGTCCTGGGAGTAATATAGCCCGATATCGTAGGGTTTACTGCCCGCTCCCGTAAAGTCGTATTTGACTTTGACCTCCTGCCCTTCCTGGACAAAGGTCACATTGCTGATCTGCTGGGCTTGGAGGGAGAGTGAGAGCAGCCCGGCGATCAGGAGTAAGGTTGTTTTTTTCATAGGTTTGTTTTACCAGCTCATGATGACGATATCCTGATTTTGTCCCTGCATGACCGGGTGTTGGTCTATGCCGTGAAGTCTGCGCGCATAGTAGGGAATGCCCTCGCTCTGGTCGCTGATATAGGCATGCACTTCTGCAAGTGTAAGCTGGCGGTCTTTGTTTTTGTCGGCCCGCTGGCAGTCGTGAATGGCCCGCAGAAAAAACCAGGTAAACAACCCGTGCTGCCGGGCGTTGTACCACGAAGACACCTCTGTACCCGAGCTCGAACTCAGCACAGCCAGTCCGGGGTCTCTTCCTGCCGAAGCATTATTGCTGATCCGCACCAGTGAGATATTGCTGAATATATTGGCCCCCGAAAAACAGGCATCCAGAATCACCATCTTGGTCAAAGCCGGGATTTGGGCCAGATTTTCGTAAAAAAGTCCGGTATCGTATCCGCCCAGTTCGACATAGTTGGGGTCTGTCTCTACCGGAAGAAAATAACTCTGCTGGTCTTTGAGTCCGGGCGCACCGTGCCCGCTGTAGAAGATAAAAACAGCGCTTTTGCCCGGTTTGACAGCATTGTAAAGTTTGCCACGGGGATTGCCTTTGGTGCCAAAATACAGTTCGAAGGTGGATTTAATGGCATTCTGCTCTACAAACACATTGCCTTCCCGAAAGCCGAGGGACTGCACGAGGTAGTTTTTGATCCAGAGGGCATCGTTGGTGGCAAAATCAACGGGTTTGGTCTTCTGATAGGCGCTATTGCCAAAAATCACGGCAATATCGTCGGGTCGCGGCATAATGCTTCGAGGGAGTTTTTGATGAATGTCGCCGTAGTCGTCGAGGGTGGTTGGTTCGGCAGGCCGGTCGAGTTTTCCGGGGGTAATGGTACCCGAAGGCTGGGAAATGCCTTTCACGACTACCTGCGTGGTAGAGGCGAGTTGCTGGTTGATTTTTACGCTGAGGGTCTGGGAGAGACCGTATTTGCCAAAACTTTCGGAGGTAATCAGTTTTACCGGAACTTCTGCGGCGGCATACCGTTTGTTGGCCACCAGTTCAAACACCACCTTTTTTGATTCGCCCGAAGCCATAGTCCCCAGGTTAAAATGCGTTTCACCCATAGGATATACTTCTGCGGGCACAGAAAAATCGGCCGTTACACTGCGGGCGTCGCCTTTGCCCGTGTTTTGGATCAACACCGTCAGACTCAGGGGAATCCCGAGGGTCATGGCCCCACCCGATTCATTGGAAAAAGCATGGTCGGCTACGGCGAGTTGCGGATTTTGGAAAGCCCTTACCGGCACCTGTATTTCGATCGGGTCAGCATCAAAACCAAAAGCCTCGCGCACTTCGAGACGGAAAGAAGCCGTGCCATTGACATTTTTCATGGAGCCTTTGACCGGGATGGTTACGCGCATTTCCTTTGCAGGGGCGAGATTTCCGAGGGCATTTTCCCGGTCAAACACCAGTCCGGTGGCATTATTTTTTTCACTGACCAGCAGTTTGAGGCCTACCGCATCGCCTTTGCCCTGATTGCGGAGGATAAAAGTCAGTTTGGTGGATTCTTCGGCATCGATAAAATTGTTGCCGTCTTCATCGGAGAAGGCCGGTTCGCGGGTAACGAGAAAAGAAGGTGCAGCCGGGCGTCCGATATACAGGCTGCCCGGGCTACTGATGCCCTCAATGACACCCTGGGCGTGAATGCCAAACCAGCAACCCACCCAGAGAAGGATTGTAAGCAAATATTTCATGGGATGTAGGTGTAAAAGTGGGGAAATTAGTTTTTGCGGAAGAGCGTATTGATTTCATCAATGAGTTCGTCGGCTTCGCCTTCAAGTTCTTTGCGCACCTTCATTTCGAGGGCTTTTTCGGCGGCGATCATGGCCTCTTCGACATTGTAGTAGATTTTCACGGCGACTTCCATGTCCGACCTGCCCACGTTGCGGTAAACTTTGAATGCCGGTTTGATGTAGGAGAGATTCTGGATAATATAATTTTTGCTCCCTGCGACAAACTTGGTCAGCGAGTTGCCCGATTCGCGGTCGAGTTGGTCATTGGCGATTTTGCCTTCGATGATCTGGTTGATTTCATTGGAAATCTGTCCTGCGAGCTGGAGTTTGGCGGCTTCCATGGCCTGAAGTTCGGCGGCGGTTTGGGTTTTCCCCACGCCATTGCCATCGGCGAAGAGGTATTTGGCCGATCCATCGGCATTTTCTTCGTATTGTTTCATCCACACGCGTTCCAGTTGTTTGTCGATCGGCATGCTACCGGGGAAAACCATATAGCCATCTTTTTCGAGATTTTTGCCTTCTTTGCGGGCTTCTCTGACCGGATCGGCCTTAATTTCCCTGATCAGTTCTTTTTTTTCAGCCTCGGTAATTTTCTCCATTTTTTTGGGGCTGACTTCTTTGGTTTTGACGACATAGTCCTGCGCCAGAGCGGGAGCGGCCATAAGTGTAATCAGCAGAAAAGCGGTTGTTGCGATAACCTGGGAGTATCTCATGATAGGAAGGGTTAGATTTTAGGTTTTTGTTATAAAAGGCAACAACAAGATACAAAACACACCCTGATTTACCAATTTCCGGCTATATAAAATCATGATTTCATAATATGGGGTGCCGTGCGGCGCAACCTCCAGGCGCGGGGATAAATCCCCGCGCTATGGATATTTGCAGCGTTTTTCAGGCGCAAGCCCGACCGCGAAGCGTCGAAGATCCCATTAAGGGAGTGATATTATTATAACCACAGGTGGCTATTCTATTATATTCCCTACATCATCGCGCGCCGTACGGCGCAAATTTGGTGAACCCCCTTTCCGCCCTGCCGATCCCCCTTTAAATGGGGATCTGGCGGAACCCTGGTGAAATTCCAAATTGAAGATACCCTTTGGATGACAGATTCCAAAGGGAGGTCTAGGCGCAGCCTGACTCCGGAGGAGTCTGATGTCTGTAGCCATCCGGCGACCTATATTATTTTCCCCCACACTCCTCGCGCCGTACGGCGCCCTATGTCAGCCGGGGCTTCGAGTCTCCTCAGCCACCGGCGGGGGGCCTTCGGCCTGACTACCCGGTGGGTGAGGTGGCTCGAACCCCACCGGGCATGCGATTCCATTTGCAGGATAAATGCGATTTTTCTGTATATTTGGGAAAAAGTGGTTTCGAATGAATCATACCCTCCAAATTCCCCGGCTGGTGATTTCCAGTAAGATTCTCGGACGTATGTCGGAGGAAGAATTTATCCATTTTACACAGGAACAGCGCGACCTGCGGATTGAACGCAATGAAAACAATGAAATAGAAATCATTGCCCCTGCTTTTTCTGAAACCGGACGGATAAACGCGGAGATAATCCGCCAGCTTTCAAACTGGAATGTAAAAACCAAACTGGGTTTCGTCTTCGACTCCTCTGCCGGTTTTCGGATTGACCCCGATAAGGAGGTGGTACGCTCCCCCGACGCGGCTTATATCAGCAGAGAGAGGTATGAAGCACTGAGTACAGTTGACAAAAAACATTTTATCCCGCTTTGTCCCGATTTTGTGATTGAACTGCGCTCTCACTCCGATTCGCTCATCCGCCTCCAGGAAAAAATGGAGCGATATATCACCTATGGCGCTATTCTGGGCTGGCTGTTTGATCCCGAAAATGAAACCGTTTACATTTACCGCACCGACGGCAGCCGCGATGTACATAAAGGATACTCGGGCAAACTCTCCGCAGGAGATGTGCTGCCCGGCTTTGCGCTGGAACTCGAAATGCTCAAAGTGGAATGACCCAACCTCAACATGACATAATCCTAACCCATAAAATGAAAAACCTACTCCTCCTCCTGCTGTTTATCCCGCTTCTCGCCTGTCAGGCGGTGAAAGAAGAAAAACAAACCGCCGATCCGCAGGCTGCCGCTACCCAACCCGCCCTCCGCTTCGCGGAGGAAATTGCCGCCTTCGAAGCGGCGGATCAGGCGCACCCCGTGCCTGCCGATGCTTTTGTTTTTGCCGGCAGTTCCAGCCTCAGGATGTGGAAAACGATATCCGATGATCTCGCTCCCTTCCCGGTAGTCAACCGGGGTTTTGGCGGCTCCACCATGCCCGAACTCATTCACTATGCCGACCGCATCGTATGGCCATACAAGCCCAAAGCTGTTTTTGTATATGAAGGCGACAACGATATTACGAATGAAGCCGTTTCCCCCGATTCTATGTTCCGTACTTTTCAGCAATTCCACCGGCTGACCCGCGAAAACAGTCCAGGAACAAAGATTTATTTTATTTCCATCAAACCCTCTGCTGCCCGTCGCCATTTATTTGAAAAGGCAAAGGAAACCAACGCCCTCGTGCAAAAATATTGCGAAGCGCACAACGACCTGGCCTATGTGGATGTGTTTTCGGCTATGCTAAAACCCGACGGAACGGTTATGACTGATATTTTTGTCGCCGACAGCCTCCACATGAACCCCGCGGGTTATGCTATCTGGACGGAGGTGATCCGCCCGCTGGTAGCAACTGAAAGCGCTTATTGATTAAACGAGAGATCATAGTGGAACACGGAGAAACGGAGAGCGCAGCGGTTATCTAAGAAATTGCGCTGTTTCTCCGTCTCACCTGATGGGTACTTCGTTCTGTGTTTGTCCCGATGACCTTTACAACGAAACGATTTTCGCACTTTGCCCGGCTACATCGGGTAATACCATGCCCAGGTCGGCGTTGATATAGGTCGGATCGCAAATGATATATTTCTTGTTCTGATACCGGATAAAATCGCCAGGAACCTCTGAATTAAATTTTACCGCAGTAGCGGCATGGCCGGGGAACAACAATCCCACGACTTCGAGTCCCATGATTTCCCTTACCAAATGGGCAAACAGAACCGACCTGTCTTCACAGTCGCTGTACGGATAATACAGCGTCTCGTCGCCAAAGAGGTAGCGTTCCTGTCCAAACTGCTCATTGTCAGGCTTATAGGCAAAAGCAGTCTGCACAAACCGAAGGATGAGGTTTACTCCTTCTGCCTCACGGTTTTGGCCGGGGCTAATGGGCATATCTGCCACAATTTTTTTCAGGGATACGACCATAGAATTGCGCGCAGGAGCAGAAAGCGGAGCGGTCATGTAAATATCGAGATCGACAAAGGGATAGGTTTCGTAAAAGTCCACCAGATCGGTGTTGACTTCCAGCGGCACAGAATAGGTTTTCCCCGCATATATAAAATTGACCGTTTTCTTTTTTGAAGCGCCATTAAACAGCGGGGCAGAATTTACGTGAAAGTCCATCACTTTTTTGGCTTCGGGATGCTGCGCCTGAAAGACTTTTGCCCGAAGCAGTTGCGGATTGCCTCCGTCGAGATCTATGGCATAGAGTTTATTTTCTTTTCCCTGAAGATAACTTTTCCCATAGAGCACATTCTTTGACGGAAGCATCAGGAAAAGTTCATTTCCCTCATAACTCACCGTGGCGATGTATCCCGATTTGGTGAGGATAAACCAGTTGAAGAGGGTGCGGGCGTTTTTGTCGTGGGGAAATATTTCTTTTGCGGTTTCATTTACCAGCAGCGCGTATCCCCAGTCGTTGAGGCGGAGATCGCGGGCCTGTCGGGTAAGCTGATAAACGACATATTCGTAAGGTGT
>JAWKNL010000040.1:0-49480 GCA_041391725.1 Bacteroidia bacterium | reverse complement strand
GGGCGTGAGTTTCTACCGCATTCTGGCTCCTTACCTGATCACTTCGATTTTTCTTGCCGGGGTCTCATTTTACCTGAAGGCTTATCTGGTTCCGCAATCCACTGCCGTAAGGATTGAATTCGAATACAAATACCTGAAAAAGCGAAAGATTTCCAGCAACAAAAACATCCATAAAAAGGTAGCCAGCGATACGTTTATCTATATCAGTTATTACAACGAACGAAAGGCCGAAGGCCTCACTTTTGCCCTGGAGCGGTTTAAAGACGGCGACATCGTCACCAAAATTCAGGCAAGGCGAATCTACTGGGTGGACACCGCTCAGGTATGGATGCTCCGCGACGTGCGGGTAAGGGATATTGAAGGCGGAAAGGAAACCCTGCGGTTTTATACCGAAATTGATACCACCTTTCTCCTTACCCCCGATGATATCTATATCAAAGAACAAAAGGCCGAAAGTATGCCGCTGGGCGAACTGACGCATTATATCAAACTGGAAGAAATGCGTGGTTCCGACATTCTGGAAGAACTGTATATCGAAAAAAACCGAAGGTTTTCTGATCCGGTAGCGATTATTATTCTCACGCTCATTGGGTTTGCCATGTCTTCCCGTAAATCACGCGGAGGTATTGCCCTTCAGATCGGACTCGGACTGCTGATATGTTTTATTTATGTTGCCCTGCTATTTGCCGGGCAGGCATTTGTGGGCAACAGTTTCCCGCCCTGGCTGGCAGTTTGGATGCCCAATTTTATTTTCCTCCCGTTATCGGTATTTTTACTTGAGATTGCCCCCAAATAAGGCCGCAAATCCTCTATGAACGTTATAGCTACCCACACTCACCGAATGCTGTTTTTCAGCCTGGTTGTGCCGCTGATTACCTTTCTGGCTTTCGGTATGTATGGTTTCTGCGACACGGATCAGGGGTTTATTCAGGCGCTTTCCTGGCGTGTGGTCAACGGACAAATTCCCTTCCGGGATTTTATCAGTGTACGCCCTCCGCTCAGCATATATCTCCACGCCCTGCCCATGCTTATTTTTCCCGCACAATGGGTGGTTCTGGTAGAAAGGGCCATTTTTTACCTCATGATCAGCCTCAGTGTTTTTTGGATGACACGTAGTCTGGAAAGGTATTTTGATTTTAAGGAAATCGGACTTTCTCCCGAAGCGTTTGCATTTATCGCCTTTATTTGTTCTGTCCACAATTTCCCTCCCATGCCCTGGCATACAGTTGATGGCATTTTTTTCGCCTCCTGGGGTGTCAATCTCATCTGTCGTAAAACATCTGCGGCAGGGTTATTGGGGGGAATCGCACTTCTTACCTGTGCGGCGTTATGCAAACAGGCTTTTTATCCTATGATACCTGCCGGCTTGTTTCTGATGTGGTTTCTGCGCGAAAAAAAGCCTGCACTTTGGGCAACTTTCATCTGGCTGGCAGTACTGGCAGCCGGAATGGTTATTGTCTATATCCGTTATCCTGAGCTGCCCGGCCTTTTCTGGGAACAAACGACGGGCGCTACGACCCTGGAAGACCTTTTTTCTGTGGGCATTATCCGGTATGCAAAACCTTTTGTATTGATCGTACTGCCGCTGTTGATCATCTGGCGGGCGCATGGACTGTACGACCGCGCCTATCTGCCCGTGCTGCTGTACGGATTGGTGTTTTTTGGTTTACTGGGGTTGCATGTGTATCACACACTGGTTTTTCATGCATATACCGGTCCATCCTATGGATTTAGTCAGGCGTTTTTCCTGATTGCTGCCGGCGTTTCTGTAAAGGGTTTCTGGGTCAACCCCCGCGCCTTTGCACTTTTGCTGGTACTTTTGCTGGTTTCATGGTGTACCGGTATCAGTTGGGGGTATGCTAATAATATGCTTTGTTTTACGCCGGTGATTTTCGGACTGATTTACTGGATTTACGAAGAATTTAACTTCACCGTGCCGCGGTATTTTTATGGCATTATTGCTGTTATTCTCATCTGGATTTTTGCCATTCTCAACGAATATCCTTACCGCGATGCCCCCCGGGAGAGTATGAAGAAAACGATAGGCGATGTTTTTCCGCGAATGTCAGGTATTTATACCGGTGACGGGTTTCACAATAAAGCTGAAGAGCTGAAAAAAATGACAGAATCCCGCGACGGGTTGTTTACCGTTTTGCCTGCCTGGCCACTTGCGCATTATGTAACCGAAACGATGAGCCCCTTTCCGGCGGACTGGGCTCACAATGCGGAAGTGAATTATAATGCCCTTGCGTCTGACCTTCAATCGCGCCTCAATCAGGACGTGGATTTTGTCCTCATTGAAAAGGACAAAATAAATGAGGCCCGGAATTCCGGGCCTTATGGTTCGTTGATTACAGGATATGTGCTTGATCACTGGACACCCTGTGAGCACGGGGCGTTTTTTGATGTGTATTGCCCCCCTACGCGTTGAGTTCGGTGATCAGTTCGTCCAGTCTTTCTTTATCCAGTTTTCTGAATTTGACCGTAATTTTGATGGAAGGCAGGGCCTTGCGTTTCTTTTTACGATCCTTTCTGGTTTCTTCGATTAGTTGACCCGGTTCAAATTTGCGTTTGGCAATCCAGGGATTGCCGCGGTCGTCGTACTGAATAGCGACAAGAACCATTTTCGTTTTGTCGTCCACCCATTTGACCTTACGCGCTTCATAGTTGCGGGTATCTTTTTTCTTGGCGGGAATATACGTTTTGGTAACCTCACCCACGATCATGACACTGGTCGTCTTTTCGTACCGGCGCCCTTTGAGTTTAATAAAAATGTCAAGGCCTTTATCGTCGATGTCGGTATTCTGCGAATAATAAAGCGGGCGACCAATGGCGTAACGTCCCGGTTCGGGCACCTCAAAGGTGTAAGCCTTTTCGCGGCCTTTGTACTGGACTTCATCCTCACTGATTTTACTCCAGGTATTGACAGGGGTAAAACCCACTGCCCCACCGTCTTCAGTTTTGACAAACCGGGGTTTTTTGACCGTAGAGCGGCTTCCGCCCGAGCCCTGATATACAGCCATATTGGCATCGCGGCGGGTAGCGGGAAGTTCGGCTTCAAACTTGACACCGGGGTTGAGTTTGACGGCACGGCGATTGGCCTTTACATCAAAATAAAACATACCGGCAGCTTCAATGGGGCCGTCTTTGGTCATGGTACCCATGTCGTTGAGGATCATATCGCTGCGGTAATAGATTTCATTCACCTCTACCGTCAGTTCCTGTTCCTCTGTATTAAAGGCATTGGGTGGAATAATGACCTTTGTACCTTCCGGAGCGATGACAACAGTTTTATGTGCCGGATTTATCAGGAAGGGGTTGTAATCGCAATAAATGGTATCGATAATGACGACAGGCTCCATTTCGATGGGTGCGGCTTCTACGGTGTCTTTGGCAGAAGCATCGGCGAGCACGGGTTGTATCACTTCATTGGAAACGACGACAGCCACATCTGCCCGGCGGTTTTTGGTTCTTCCGTCATGGGTCAGGTTGGATGCAGCCGGTTTGGCCGTGCCCAGCCCTTCATATTCGATTCTCTTCAGATCGATACCCTGGTCCACAAAATAAAGTGCAACGGCCTGCGCTCTTTCGCGGGAAAGTTCGAGGTTGTAGGTTTCATTTCCCACACTATCTGTATGGCCAAAGATCTGGATGAAGTAAGAGGGATAGGCAGTAAAATAGCCCATCATGGAGTCAAGTCTGATTTTGTATTCAGGTCTGACCACCGCCCGGTCAAAATCGAAAAAGACGGTGTCAATCACAAAATCCTGAGCGACCCCCCAAGATAAAGAACACGTAAGAAACACTGATAGTAATAGCTTTTTCATAGCCAGGGATTTTCAGTTTGGGGTGTTTTGATTCGCCTCCGAATATAGAGAAAATAATTAAACCATAAAACCATTTGGATATGTCGAAATAGTTTGCCCTGAAAATGGGCCAACCGGGATGCTTCTACCGGGAAGGGAGACAGTGGATAAGGCGGAGGAAAAGCCGGGATGGTTCACAGGTAGCGGTCAGAGATGACTTTAAACTTTTCTCCGTCAAAGGGCTTAATAATATAATCGTCGAGTCCGGCACCCTTAAACTCTTCCAGTTTTTCGGGCAGGGAATGCGCTGTCAGCGCTACGATCGGGATATTTTTCCCATTTTCAAGCTTACGGATCAGTGGTGTAGCCTCCAGACCGTCCATAATGGGCATTTCTATATCCATCAGGATAAGGTCAAAATTTTCACGCCCCACGATTTCAATGGCTTCCTCTCCGTTGTTGACCGCAAAGACCGTAAAGCCTGCTTTTCCGAGGATATGTTGGGCAATCATGAGATTTATTTCCTCATCTTCAACAACCAGGATTCGCTTACCACCAGATTCTAGCATAAAAACCAGCCCATTAGCTTTGAACGATATATGACTTCTGAATATGCCCGCATAAATTAATGCCTTTTACAGGATATTCAAAAACAATCTTACAACGAGCAGGGTTCGGAGGGCAGTGGCGCATTGTTTAGCATAAGGAGGTATTCTCCGCAGGGGCTGAGCCTTACGCTTCCGCTTGCAGCGTTGGTAGATCCCAGAATACCGATAACTTCCGCATCTGCCGGGCCGGTGATATTGCTGTATTCGGGGCGCACGCTGTTCAAATCCAGAAATCGCGGGTCATTGGCTCTGCGGTAGTTGGCAAGAAACCTGTCCATCGCGGTTACTTCCACGCGAAAATCATCGGGGAGATTGGCAGCATTGTCATTGCACCGCGTCTGGTCATTGATACCATAGGTATATACATTGCGCGGATCAGGGTCAACTTCGTTGTAAAAAAACACCAGCATTTCTTTCTCCCGGAACTGATAACACATCGAGCTGCTCCCGGAGCTGGTACACCGGTAGTTTTCGTCAAACATCTGCGTAGGGCCGTAAATCAGTTCCTTTTCTTCTCCGTTTACCTGATATTTCAGATAAGCCCGCATTTCGAAGGCCGACCCTGTACCTTTCGTAAATTCCAGTTTATACTCTGATTCGACGGGGGCGCGGCGGAGACAGCGCTGAGATCCACCCGGGCCGCCGGGCACAGGACTGATATTCTGGAAAGCCATATTGGAGGGAATCTCTGTATAAGAAGACAATTCAAATCCGGCCTTGTCGGGCTTGGTGATTTTCAGATCATAACGTTTGCCCGGAGAAAGTGCCTGTGCGCCTTTGGTTTCGATCTTATATAAAGTGGTATAAGGATAAAACACCCCATTCTCAGGCGTCTTGGCCACACTGTCGGTTTCAACCGCTTCATAGGATTTGCCGTCTCCGGTGAGAACGACTTTCAGGCCTTTGACACTCAGATCATTGGCTTTGGCATAATCGAGTGCGTTTTCGGTAGGGAGATAACCCGCTGAAATCCGTATATACTGGACACTATCGAGAGGGTTGAGCACCCCATACACTACCCATATATCTTTGGGCGGTGCGTTCAGATCCACTTCGGTGGAGCATCCGCCCCATAGCGCTAACAAACTGAGGATAGACGTAGTTATAAAAAGGATATGTTTCATGCCGGCAAAAATACACGCAAATTTCTATGATTTCCGCGAATATGAGATTAATATTCTAATATTGCGCGAGATAAATTGCTAATTGAGTTACATAGTATAACGAAAAGGACAACACAAATGTCAACAGCAAAAAAAGAATTTAAGCGGGTCACAACGCATGTTCTCCGCGCCATGAAAGAACGCGGGGAGAAAATCAGCATGCTCACAGCCTATGATTATTCCTTTGCCCGTATCATCGATGACGCGGGAATTGATATTTTACTGGTAGGTGATTCTGCCTCCAATGTCGTGCACGGGCATGAAACCACCCTTCCCATTACACTCGAACAGATGATTGACCATGCAAGCGCGGTGGTCAGGGCGGTAAAAAGAGCCCTGGTAGTGGTTGATCTCCCGTTTGGTTATTATCAGGGAGACTCCAAAAACGCGCTGAAGAGTGCCATTAGAATAATGAAAGAGTCTGGTGCGCATGCAATTAAAATGGAGGGCGGCGCATTTATTGCCCATTCGGTCAGGCGGATGGTGAGTGCAGGCATCCCGGTAATGGGGCATCTGGGACTCATGCCGCAGTCGATTTACAAATTTGGAACCTATACCGTGAGAGCGAGAGAAGAAGAAGAAGCAGAAAGCCTGCTGGAAGATGCCCGTATCCTCGAAGAATCGGGATGTTTTGGAATCGTACTGGAAAAAATACCACAATCGCTTGCCACCCAGGCAAGTAAAAGCATTTCTATTCCTACCATTGGCATTGGTGCAGGGCCCGGCTGCGACGGGCAGGTATTGGTTACCCATGATATGCTGGGCATCAACAATGAATTTAGCCCGCGATTTTTGCGCAGGTATGCCAACCTGTATGAAGTTACGAAAAACGCAGTGGCCAACTATATATCTGATGTAAAGTCAGGAAGTTTTCCGACAGAAAAGGAAGCTTATTAACCCATCATTTAACTGCCTGTAACATTGGAAATCATTTTTGAAGATAACCACCTTATTGCTGTCAACAAACCCTTCGGCATGCCCTCACAGGAGGATGAAACCGGCGACGAATGCGTCTTTGACTGGGTAAAAAACTATATCCGGGAAAAGTACCAGAAGCCCGGCAACGTGTATGCTGCCCTCCTGCACCGGCTCGACCGGCCTACAGGGGGAATCCTGCTGCTTGCCAAAACCTCCAAAGCAGCCGCCCGGGTATCCAAAGATTTTCAGAACCGCAGCGTGCGCAAAACCTATTTTGCCATCACAGAAAGTATTCCAGCACAACCAGCGGCCACACTTCAGCATCACCTCAAAAAAATTGCCGACAAAAATATCATGCGGGCGTATGACAAACCCGTGCACGACACCAAAGAGGCCACCCTTCACTACCGGGTAATGAAGACTTACGGCAGCAGAGCACTGCTGGAGGTGAATCCGCTCACCGGGCGAAGGCATCAGATCAGAGTGCAGCTTGCGAGCATCGGATGTACGATCGTAGGGGATGTCAAGTATGGAAAAACTGAATTTAACCCCGACAAATCCATTGCCCTGCTGGCAGGAAAACTTGAGCTTTCCCACCCGGTGACCAAACAACCCCTGGTGCTGGAAATTCCTTTTCCGGATAATGAACTGTGGCGAAATTTTCGCTAATTTCGCGGCCATAACTATATTGCAGGCTTTTCGTTTCAGAAAGTAACATGCGGCTAAAACGTGCTTAAAAAATGGTGCCAAAACTCAAAGAATATATTTCTCAGGGGAAAGCATCCTATGAGGCCAGAGACTTCGAAATTGCCTACCAGCAGCTAAGCCTTGCGGTAGGAATATATGAGGAGAATGGAAGTGATTTTTATCTCAATGAAGAAGAAATAGCTGAAGTGTATCTGCTTCGCGGTTCTTCTCTCTACTATCAGGGCGAGCGGGATGCGCTCCATACTCCGGAAGTTTTCGGACAAGTCATCGATGATTATGATCAGGCGGTCGATATCCGGCCCAACAATCCCCTCTACCGCAATATTCGCGGAAAATTATACCTCAACTGTCAGTTTGCTTCTTTTGAAAAGGAGGCAAGGGCTGATTTTCTGGAAGTATTAAAACTAAATCCACAAAACAGCTTCGCGCTCAAAAGCCTCGGCGAAATCGCCTCACGGGAAGAGGCCTATGACCAGGCCATACATTATTTTTCAAAAGCCCTTGAAGCGGGAGAAGATAAGGAAATCTTCATGCTGAGAGGCGTCTGCCATTTTCGCAAAAACAATCCGGATTTCAGGGCGGCAGCGGAGGACTTCGGCAAAGCGCAGGCATTTCTTCCCCGCCTGGAGGAGTTGTACGTGTGGCGGGCACAATGTTTTGCCGAGTTGGGCGACGTTTATTCTGCGATCGCGGAGTATGACAAACTTACCGAAATCTCACCCAGCAAGGCCGGTTTTTTTGTGGACCGGGGGGCGTTAAAGATTGCGATTGACCCCGAGGGTGCGCTCGAAGATTTTAATCAGGCGCTGGAAATTGCGCCGCATCCGTTGGCGTACAACAACCGGGCGTATTACCACCTGCTCAGAGGAAACTATCAGGCAGCGATAGAAGATGCGAAGAAGGCGCTCGCCGTCGATGGGCAGCGGTCTATCGCTTATGCCACGCTTGCTGAGATTTATGCCACCATGGAAGATGATGAGCAGTTTTTTCACTATCTCGAACTGGCGATGAAATATTATTATGACGATGTGGTGGACGTGTTGCTGGAACCGGCTTTTGAACCCTATACCTCAGATCCGCGGTTTATACAACTGGTAGGCAGAAACCAGTAAACCCGGCGAAAATTTCTTCCTGCCGGGTTTAGATATGAGATACGGGAGAATGTCAGACCTTGGTTTTTTTCGGAGCCATGATCATGATCATTCTCCGGCCTTCCATTTTGGGCTCCATCTCCGTTTTCGCTACTTCATCCAGTGCCTCCGCAAACCGGTCGAGGACGTCCTTACCGCGTTCTTTATAAATGATATTTCTGCCCCTGAATTGCACATAAGCTTTCAGCTTATTGCCTTCAGACAGAAATTTCTCTGCGTGGCGCACTTTGAAGTTAAAATCATGGTCGTCGGTATTGGGACCAAACCGGATTTCCTTCATAACGACCGTATGCTGTTTAGCCTTATTGGCTTTTTCCCGCTTTTTCTGCTCGTAGCGGAATTTGGAATATTCCACAATCCGGCATACCGGCGGTTCAGCATTGGGGGCAACTTCTACGAGGTCAAGCCCAAGCTCCTGGGCAAGGCGAATTGCCTCTGAAGTTCTGTAAACGCCATCTTCCTTTCCTCCGGTTTCTTCTGAGTAAGGCTCCAGACCGACTACACGCACCTCGGGCACGCGTATTTCCATGTTAATACGGTGGGGTCTTTCGTTGCGTCTTCTTACAGGATTAGCACTTTCTTCTCTTTTCGCCAAATTCGTTTGTTTTGAATTAGTTTTACAATTAAAAAAATCTAAAATTGAATATAATCAAAAAAGATAAATTAGACAAAACCAGATAAACAGTTTTGTATAGTTTTCCTTTTCCTGAGCAATTTAACTGAGCATTTCCGTGATTTCTGCTTTCAGGTGGCTCACAAATCCGTCGGTAGTCATAGATCCCAGGTCGCCTGATTTTCTTTTTCTGACAGAAACGGTTCCTTCTGCAATTTCCTTTTCTCCCAGAATCAGCATATAGGGAAATTTGCCCACTTCCGCATCCCTGATTTTTCTTCCTACCTTTTCATTTCTGCCATCAACTTCTGCCCGGAAGCCCGCATCCCGCAGTTCTACCCGCAATTTTTCTGCCTCATCGTTAAATTTTTCGGCAATAGGCAAAATAATTGCCTGTACCGGTGCGAGCCACAACGGGAAATCACCGGCAGTATGCTCAATCAGCACCGCAGTAAACCGCTCCAGCGAGCCAAAAGGCGCCCGGTGAATCATTACGGGCCTGTGTTTTTCGTTATCTGCGCCGATATACTCCAGTCCAAACCGGACCGGCAGGTTGTAATCCACCTGTATCGTGCCCAACTGCCATTCGCGCATGAGTGCATCGCGGATCATGAAGTCGAGCTTGGGGCCGTAGAAAGCGGCCTCTCCCGTTACTTCGACGGTGTCCAGTCCTCTTTCTTTTGCCGCTTCGCGGATATCATTTTCGGCTTTTTCCCAAAGTTCGGGGTCGCCTACATATTTTGCGGGGTTTTCGGGGTCGCGGAGAGAAATCTGCGCCTTAAACTCAAAACCCAGAATACGGAAAATGTATAATACGATGTCGATAACGGCGATAAATTCTTCTTTCACCTGATCGGGACGGCAGAAAATATGGGCGTCATCCTGTGTAAATCCACGCACACGGGTGAGTCCATGCAATTCTCCGTGCTGCTCATATCGATATACCGTACCAAACTCCGCCAGTCGCAGCGGGAGATCGCGGTAAGAGCGGGGACGGGTAGCATAAATCTCACAGTGGTGGGGGCAGTTCATGGGTTTAAGCATAAACTGTTCTCCCTCCTGTGGGGTATCTATGGGACGGAAGCTGTCGGCACCGTATTTTTCCCAGTGGCCGGAGGTTACGTAAAGTTCTTTTTTCCCGATATGCGGAGTTGTAACGGGTTCGTATCCCGCTTTCTCCTGTACTCTTTTGAGAAAATCGACCAGGGTTTCGCGCAGGCGGGTACCTTTGGGAAGCCAGAGGGGAAGGCCGAGCCCTACTTTTTCGGAGAAGGCAAACAGCCCGAGTTCTTTGCCAATTTTGCGGTGGTCGCGTTTTTTGGCCTCTTCGAGTCTTTCGAGATACTCATCAAGTTCTGCCTTTTTGGGAAAAGAGACCGCATAGATACGGGTAAGCTGCGGATTTTTCTCATCACCGCGCCAGTAGGCGCCGGCAGTGTTGAGAATCTTCATGGCCTTGATCGCCTTTGAATTGGGAATATGCGGGCCACGGCAAAGGTCAACGAAATTTCCGGAGTAATAAAAGGTGATATTTCCGTCCTCCAGATTGTCGATCAGTTCGACTTTATATTCGTTGCCCATAGTTTCGTAATGGGCACGGGCATCAGACTGGCTGACGCTTTTGCGCTCGAAAGTTTCACCTGAGCGGGCCAGTTCGAGAAATTTGTTTTCTACCTTCTCAAAATCATTGGCACCAAACTCATAAGAACCAAAATCGATATCGTAATAAAATCCACGCTCTATCGCAGGACCAATACCCAGTTTTACCCCGGGATAAAGGGCCTCGATCGCTTCGGCCATAATATGTGCAGAGGAGTGCCAGAGTGTTTCCTTCCCGTCCTGGTCATTCCACGTGAGGATCTGAACCTTAGCATCTTCGGTGATAGGCCGGTTGAGCTCTATCACTTTTCCGTTTACTTTTATCGCCAGGGCCATACGGGCCAGGCCTTCACTGATCTCCTGAGCAATTACCTCACCGGTTACGCCACTGGAATACGTTTTGGTGGAACCATCGGGGAGGTGAATCTGAATATTTTCCGGCATTTTCTTTTCCGTTCTTAAAATCGTGCGCTAAGATACACAGGAATAGGAAAAATCTGAAAATTAGTTTGAGGAGGATTATTTTCTATTTTTATCCTTGAAAATTCGGAGTGCTGCTCCGAATTTTCAAGGATAACGATTATTTTTAATTATGAATCCCGGAATAGTTAAACGAACCAAAGATGAAGAAAACATCCGGAAGCTAATGGATGTTTTTCCTGTAACTGTGATTTTGGGTCCCAGGCAAACAGGAAAAACCACGCTCGCCCGGATGTTTCACCCTGATCATGTATTTGATCTTGAAAATCCGCGTGATATGGCTGCGCTTGACCAGCCTCAGCTTGCATTGGAAGGCCTGGAAGGGCTGATTATGATAGATGAAGTACAACGAAAATCCGAGCTCTTTCCTTTGCTACGGTATCTGGTGGACCATTATCCACGACAAAAATACCTGTTATTGGGAAGTGCATCTTCCAACCTCAGACAACAAAGCGGAGAATCACTGGCCGGGCGTATTGGCTATTATTATCTTACCGGATTTAATCTTGCCGAAGCAGGATATGAGCAACTGGACGGTTTGTGGCTGAAAGGTGGGTTTCCCCGTTCATTTCTGGCCGGAGGTGATGAACAGAGTTATCTTTGGCGAACAAATTTTGTCACCACGTTTCTGGAAAAAGATTTAGCGGCGCTGGGAATACAAATTCCAGCTCCGGTCATGTACCGTTTCTGGCTTATGATCAGCCACTTCCATGGGCAGACGCTCAATTACAGTGAGCTTTCCCGCTCATTCGGTGTTTCAGATAAGACAGTTAAGCAATATATTTCTATTCTGGAAGATACATTTATGATCAGGCTGCTTATGCCCTGGTTTGTCAATGTGGGAAAACGCCTTGTGAAAAGTCCCAAATTGTATATCAGAGATTCGGGAATCTTTCATGCCCTTCAATCAATCACAACCCTTTCCGGGCTGAGGTCCAGTCCTAAATTGGGGGCATCATGGGAAGGTTTTGCACTTGAAGAGACGATATCTCTGCTTAGGAAAAGAGATAATGAAATTTTTTTCTATGCCTCTCACGGGGGAGTAGAACTGGATTTATACTGGCAGGACAACGGTAAAAATTTTGGCGCTGAGTTTAAGTACCTTGATGCGCCCAAAATCACCAAATCCATGCTTCAAGCCCAAGAAGACCTGACGCTGGATCATTTATGGGTTATTTATCCGGGAACCCGCACCTATCTGTTGGCGAAAAACATCACAGTTATTCCGCTCAGAGATTTTAAGAAAAACTGACCGCCCACAATCGCGCCGGATACTTACCCACATCTTTTGAACCTCGTGCCAAATTTTATTAGCTTTGTCTTATGGGAAACTATATTGTATCGGCCCGCAAATACCGGCCCGGAACATTCGCCTCGGTGGTGGGGCAGGCACATGTCACCAACACGCTCAAAAGCGCAATCCTGCTGGATCAACTGGCGCATGCCTTCCTTTTTTCCGGCCCCAGGGGTGTAGGCAAGACTACCTGTGCGCGTATCCTGGCCAAAGCCATCAATTGCGAAAACCTCGGGCAGGATGGTGAGCCCTGCAATACCTGTGACTCGTGTAGTTCTTACAACGAAGGGAAGTCCATCAATATCCACGAGCTGGACGCTGCCTCCAACAACAGTGTGGACGATATACGCAATCTGATCGAGCAGACCCGGTATGTGCCACCCAATGGAAAAAGGAGTGTCTATATTATTGATGAGGTTCACATGCTTTCCCAGGCTGCATTTAATGCCTTTCTGAAAACGCTGGAAGAGCCGCCTGCACACGTGCTGTTTATTCTGGCTACTACCGAAAAACACAAAATTCTTCCCACCATACTCTCCCGCTGCCAGAAGTTTGATTTCCGGCGGATAAAAGTGGACGATATCGCCCAGCATCTCGAATATATCTCCCAGTCTGAATCCGTAAACTACGAATATGCTGCATTACAGCAGATTGCACTAAAAGCCGACGGGGCCCTCCGCGATGCACTCAGCCTTTACGACCAACTGGTGAGTTATACTACCAGCAAACTCACCTTTGAAAGTGTCCTTGAAAACCTCAATATTCTCGATTACGATTATTATTTCCGCACCCTCGACCTGATAGCGGCGTCGGATCACGGGGCACTGCTGCTTCTGCTCCACGAAATCATTGAAAAAGGATTTGAGGCAAAGGACTATCTCGTAGGGCTTACTGAGCATTTGCGCAACCTGCTGATCTGCCAGGATCAGCGCACCCTCAACCTGCTCGAAACTTCAGAGAATGTACGCGAACGTTACAGGGAGCAAAGCCGCTCAGTCTCTCCCAGCTTTTTGCTCAATGCTTTTCACCTGTGTACCCAGGCAGAGCAGACAACCAAAAATGCCAGCCACCCCCGTCTGGTTACGGAACTGGCGCTGATCAAACTGGCACATCTGGAGACAGCCATTAAAGTTGCTGCCAATGGGAGTGCTGCCGCATTGCCCCCGGAAAAAAAAAACCTGAACCTCCCGTCATAGAGGAAAAACCGATTGAAACAAAGGTTCGCCCCGAAAAAGTGAAAATTCCGGGGATCTCACCTGCTATTAAGCTTACAGACAATTTCATGGCGATGAAACAGAATGCCATGGAAGAACTTCAGGCAGAGAAAGAAAAAAAGGCAGGCAGGGAGGAAAATTTTAGTTATTCGGTCAATCCGAACGTGGAGATAGATTCGGAAAAATTTAATCAGGTACTTAAAAATTATATCGAACGCCTCAAGCAGGCAAACCGCATGAATCTCGCCTCCGCACTACAAAACGGAAGAGCCGTATTTGTGCACAACAAATTGTCTTTCTCCCTTGAAAATGAGCTACTTAAGCAGATGGTCGAAAAAGAAACAGACCTTCTGCCCTACCTGCGCAATCAACTCGCCGTTCCGGAAATATTCTGGGAGCTAAGTGTCGATGAAACACTCGCGCCCAGGCGGAAGGAGGTTCCTTATACCAATGAGGAAAAGCTGAGTGAAATGGCCCGGAACAACCCCAGTATCAGGAAGTTGCAGGAAATATTCAGAACAAGAATTATCTACGACTAAAAGATTCTGTAAAAAATAACTTTCACATCTTGCCTTTCCGCAAAAAAAGTGTTTTTTTTGTAAATAGTCTTACACAGGTTTATTCCGACCTTCGGCATAACCCGAATGAGGTAATTAATCTGCATGTAAGGTTTTTGCGAATTCAAACTATCTGATACTTGCTATACTTACTTAAACTTTACCTGTAGGCAGGGGTATTTTCCTCCGATAGGTGGTTTGGGTAGAAAATATACTGTTTATTTATTCCAATATATTGTATATTACTGTCCAAAGCTAATTCAACCCAATTTAATACCCATCATTATGCATGATAATCAAGATGCAAAGGTTGACAAACTGGATCGCCTGGAGCAGAGTTTGTTCCAACTGAGCGAAGTCATCAACAAACATCAGGAGATTGTGCAAAAGCGGTTTAAGGTTTCCGCAGTCGAAATTGATATTCTTAAACTTCTTGAATCCGACGGAGATAAGAAGATGAAAGATATCGGAGAAACGGTGAAGGTAAAACTCAGTAACCTCACCAATATTATCGACCGAATGGAAACGCAAAAACTGGTGAAACGGGTCAATTCTAAAACTGACCGCCGTTCAATTTATGTACACATCTCGACCAAGGGCAAAAAACTGCTCACTGATTATGCTGATTTCAGGGAGCTTTCAACCCGCATGAAGCAGGTGATGAAAGACGACCAGTTTGGTATTTTGGTGGATGGGCTTGAAAAAATATCCAAGGTTAGTTTACCCGGATATTAGTATGCCCGCTTCGCCTTACACGCCCGATCATGGGCACAAACAAAAAAAAATGCACAGCTTTCTGGCTGTGCTTTTTTTAGTCTCCGCTTTTTTTTCCTGCTCCCCAACCGACCCGGTCTATGCTCCGCCCCAGGGGCCTGAGGCGGTAAGCCAGGCCATCTATTCCCGGCAAATGGCCGGTGATACGATTCCATTTTCGCCCGAACTGCTTGAAAAGGTTTTGCCCGAAAGCCCCGACCAATGGACTCCCCTGGCTACCAGCAGCAGCGTTTTCCTCACCCGCAGTTTTTCTTCTGCCAAACGCCTGTATGCTCATCCCCAAAGCCACCCGCTTCAGATCACCCTGTCTGATTATGCCAATGACTCGGCGGCTTTTATGTTTATCTATTTGCGTTACCTCCGGGAGGCAGATTCATCGGCGATTCCCTTCAATGAACCTTTTCCCAAAGAATCTTTTGTATGGGTCAAAAAAAATAATCCCGGTTTCGCGATGAAAGCGGAAGCAGGCCTGTACAACCGCTATCATATCTCGATTTCCGGCAATATCCACACGCCTGACTCATCTGTTTTTCAAATGATCAGGGAAATGAGCCATATTCTGGGCAAAATGGTCAGCGCCGGAAAAAAATAGTCTGCCCGTCGCGATGAACAATGGTGAATCCCAGTGCCGTATGGGCTGCAACACTGTCTTTTCTCCATACTTCTGTATCGGAGCCGAGCACCCGGCAACGCCGGCGTATAGCCCAGTCAGCCGCAGCATCCATGAGCTGTTTTCCGCCACCTTTTTTTCGGTATTCTTCGTTTACATACCAGCCTTCAATAAAACCTACGGGTTTTTCGGCATAAAACGGAAGGGTGGCGTACATCGCAACTTCGATAAAGCCGATTAAATTTCCATTTCCGTCCTCCAGCATAAAGGCGCCGGTCTCTTCTTCATCTTCGATAGGGTATCCTGAAAAAATCCGATGGGCTTCTTCCTGGTTGTCTTCCGGTGTGGTTTCGGGCCATAAGGCTTTTCGCATGGTTGTCCATGCAGGAAAATCTTCAATATGGGGCTTTCTGACTTGCATACTCGGGGTAAAACTGATATAATTTTTATTCCATTTCCTCAGGGTCGTTCGCTGCCAGTTCGACGAGGAATCCTGCAATGGAAATGGCGCAGGCTTCCAGATATTTCTGGCCTTTTTCGGCATTAGCCGGTTTGGGATTTCCCACGCCGGTATCGGCAGTGGTTTTGGTCCAGGGGCGCTGCGCACTCACCCACCCTTCTTTTAGTGCCTTGATTTTGAAATTTTTGGCGTTTCCATCGCCCGCTTCACTCAGCGGAAGCACAAGCTGCGGCGCAATATGCATAATGGCGCTGGTTTCCATTTCACCTGCATGATCTCCGGGGTCATCAAAATAATGATTCCAGTTGACTGCCTGAAACCAGTTGAGCCAGCAACTGAATACCCTCGGGTGATAAAAACTCAGCTCTCTGACCATCTGTTTAAAATGATTGCCCCCATGTCCGTTGAGAATGACAAATTTCCGGATGTTGTGCCGGTCCAGCACGTCGGCGACGTCGCGAAGAATTGCCATCTGTGTGGAAGGATTCATATTCATGCAAAGGGGAATGTCCAACTGCCCGGTATTCACGCCAAATGGGATACAGGGTAAGACTACCACTTTTGCTCCGGCTTCCCAGGCAATACGTGCTGCTTCTGCCGCCACAAAATCTGCCTGATAATTGTCGGTTGCATAGGGAAGGTGATAGTTGTGCGCTTCAGTGGCTCCCCAGGGGAGAACAGCCACTTCGTACTGCGTTTCTTTTACAGCCTTCCAGTTGGTTTCGGCGAGCAGGTAGGGTCTCGGGGCGTTCATGGAATCAATTTTAGGAGTTGGGGTTTGGGGGAATGAATTTAATGCAAACCCCGACAAGCTCCAACACCCTTTCGGTTTTTATCCTTCATATCGGTGCAATTAATAGCGCGCTGTCAGCCCCAGGCTGGGAATGACGGGCAACTGATACACGGGTTCGAAGGCAATACGGTCAAAGTAGAAAATATTTTTCCGGTTGTAGGTGTTGATGACGCTTGCGTTGAGTTCCAGCAAAGTGTGATTGCCTAATAACCACCTGCGCTTAACCGAAAGGTCAAGACGGTGGTAATAGGGCAGCCGCCCTCCGTTGAGTTCGTCGCTGAGAATCAGCCCCAGATTGCCGTTTTGGGTAGAAATATCGGTAAGCGCCCCATCGTCGCGGAAGTCGAGTTTTTCAAAATATCCCTGTGTCTGGGTAAAGGGAAAGCCAGAGCCGAGTGTCCAGCGCAGGCTAAACTCCCATACTGATTCGTTGAATTTGGGTCTTACCCTGAAACCTTCGTCTTCGCGCATACCAAAATTCCCGATTTTGTAGGCGCCCACGACGTTGACGGTATGGCGACGGTCGAAGACCGTCGGATAGGTACGGGGCGTTGTGGTCAGCCGGTCGGTGCGGGTTACTTTGGCCCAGCCGTAGTTGGAGTAGAAATAGGCTTTGGGCGTCTGATACTTAAGCACAAAGTCAAAGCCGTAGGCTTTTCCGACTTCGGTGATATAGTCGGGTTCTTCGGGGAATATTTTGTCGCGGTTGATATTGGTGAGCTGGGTAAAGTCTTTGTACCAGGCTTCGACGGTAGTAGAAAGGTTTTCTACCAGTTCAAATTCTGCTCCACCCAGTGCGTGCCAACTGTTTTGCAAGGTGGTTTTTTTGATCCGGTCGTCGAGGCGGCTGGGTGCGGAGAGAAAACCCTGGAAGAGGTTGACCACATCACGGTCGGAGACCGCTGCCAGAAGATTTTGTGAATACATCCCTCCGGCGGCGCTGATACTGACGCGGGGAAGGTTGAGTTTCATTCTGATCCTCGGCTCAAACTGTGGCTGCGACTGGTTGTTGTAGTAGTGCACCCTCACACTAGGCTCAATAACCGCCCGGTCAAAAATTTCTCCTGCGGCATTTTTGGTTTGAATTACTTTTTTATAGAGCATATAGGCTGCCGCTTCGGTATTGCTGGCTACCTGTTCGGTCTGGAGACCAAATGAGTTGGTAAACAGATAATCGGTGCGGAAACCCAGGAATGTCATGCCGAAGGCAAATTCATCTACCGAATTGAAGATATAACCGACCTTCAGGGTTCCGTTAAATCCCTTGATTCCGCTTCGGCGGGGAAAGTTTTCGGTCTGGCTTTTCAGAGATGTATTGTACTGCGAATAAGCGAATGACCCGCTCACAATGGCCCCGGCATCGGCAGGCAACATCTGAAAATTGGCGCCGCCACCGTACGCATCCCAGCCAATATCTGCGGGAAATTCAAAATTGACATTGTCGGTCTGGCGGAAGCCAAAGGCATTGGCGAAGTTGATGCCGTCGGTAAGGGTAAGTTTGCCATACAGATCGAGAAAGTTGTAGGGCAACCCGGTAGTGTCGTTTACATAGGGATAAACAGACTTTGCAGTGCGGTCGATAAAGTTATTCCGCGCCGAAACCATATAACTCAGCCCGCCGCCCTCTCCGTTTCCTTTACCGATCGGCCCTTCGGCCATGGCTGTGGCCATAAAGGGGTTGACGTCCACCTTCCCGCTAAAATTTTTGAAGTTGCCGTTGCGGGTGTTGATGTCGATGATGGAAGAAATCCGGCCTCCGTACTGTGCCGGAAACGCCGCCGAATACACCTCCACCCCCCGGATATAATCGGGGTCAAATACGCTAAACAATCCGATGGAGTGAAACGGGCTGTAAATAATCATTCCGTCCATCAGCACCATATTCTGAATCGGCGTTCCTCCTCTGATATACAATCGCCCGCCCTGATCTCCGGTAAAAACAACGCCTGGCAAAACCTGAAGAAATTGCGCAAGGTCGGCGGAGCCTACCGAGGGCAGAAGTTTGATTTCCTGCGGCGAAATAGCCGTTACACCGGCATCCACTTCGGTTTTGACAATTTCTCCTGTTTTTTTACCGATAATTTCGACCTCTTCGGCAAAAACCATTTTTTCCTGAAGCACGATCCCTAAAGTCTGAATATCATTATTTTCCAGTGTGATTACCTGGCGGGTGGTATCATAACCGAAATAAAAGGATATCACTTCCAACTCTTCCTGCCTGTCGGAAAGATTAACCTTAAAGCTGTATATCCCCTGATCATTGGTGTAGGCGCCTGCTTTTTTGGCGGGGATGAAAACGGTTGCCCCTACCAGTGGTTCGCGCGTGCTGGCGTCCACCACGCGACCGCGAATCTGCCCTGAGTACGATTGTGCCAACACTTCAGAAAAAAGGGCGATCAGGAAAAAGGTGAAAACAGTGATTTTTTTAAAGGAGAATTGACTCATTCTGCTGAATTTGGGCCATAAAGTTACAACCGTTTTCCTGATATGCCAATGGTCAAAAAAAGGGATGCATTACAGGTTATTTCAGGATGACACCTCCGTTGCGGGTGATGATCACGATTCTTTTGCTGTTTTTTTCTTTGATAAAGTAATTCTCCGGATAGCGAATGGTTTTCAGGTTTTCGAGCCCTTTTACTCCCTGAATTTTGAGTGTGTTCATGGCGGGGAAGTCCTTTTTACTCAGAATGACCACATCGTTGGGAATTTCAATATCCGACAGGTCTGAATCGATTTCCAGGGAAAAGGTCGCACTGGTATCTACTTTTACATCAAAATCGGTTAATTCTCCCGTAAGGTTGAGATAGTGGAAATTGGGGGCTACCCAGTTGAGTTTCAAATCGCCGTAATTGAATTTAAAATCGCCCTCATTAAACAGGTGAAAGACATTCACATCAGAGTAGTCTTCATCCATTTTGATATACCCCACATTTTTAATCTCAAACTGATTATGCCGGTGGGAGGAAATAAGACTGTCGGCCTGGTCGATCTCAAATTCAGAGTATGCGCTGTGAATGTCAAGTTTCCTCGCCCCGAGAATATGAAGCTGGGATTTTTGCGCTTCAATAGTTGATTTGCCCAGTTTTTTTATGCTGCCGTTCACATAAGCGAGGGAAAGATTGCTGTTCCCGCTGAGTGTTTCGCCTTTCAGTTCGCCGTGGCGGAGAGTTAAGACAACGTCCGCATCTGTATTTCCCAGAAAAAGATCGCCGTACTGATGGTCAACAACGACTTTGAGGTTTTTGGGAATGGTGAGGTGAAAATCAGTTTTTTCGCTCGAAATACCATAAAATGACTGGAGGTTGAAAAGGTAAGTGCCCTGTTTGGGTTGCGAGGACCATACCATCCGGTTTGCGGTGGGCGTCTGGTTTTGTATCCGAATGTTTTTTTCATCGGAGGAAATATCAATTTTCATTTGTTCGAGGCGGTTTTCGAGTATGTCGCCGTCGGGGCCCTGTAGGGTGATATTGCCCACAAATTTCACCTCTGGTTTGTCCCAGGTTTCGATATGCATTTCGCCCTGCCGGTTGGAGACAAAAAGCGTCATGCCCGGCTTTACAGGGAGCGTTCTTATGATTTCGCGGGTAGCTTCCTGCGCCTGTAGAAATGAGGGGAAGAATATCGCCCAGCAAATCAGCCAGGCGGAGTTATAAATGATGTGGTTTGATTTCATGACTTTTTTCCGTTTTGTCGATCAGTTTTTTGAGTTTCTGGAGGATTTTCAGTTTCATCTGGTAGTTTTCGATCATCGCGTCGAGGAGGTACTGGTTTTCTCCTTGTTCGAGGATCATTTTCCGGAATTTTGCATTGGAAGCTTCGATCTGGTCGAGGTCTTCTTTAAGCTGGCGGGCAAATTCGTATTCGGCCAGATTGTAATTTCCCAGCCTATCCAACTCCTGCTGGTACAGGGTGGTATAATAGACATCGAGGTCGTTGAGTTCGGCTTCCCACTGGGTGACGGGCTCGGGCTGATTGTCGCGAATCAGCAGTGCCGTACCTGCGACAGCGGCCAGCACAGTTACCGCGGCGGCTATGCGGAGGTAAAACCGGAGGTTTTTGTTTTTTCGCCTTCGCAGTTTTTGCCCAAACCTGCCGATATGGCCGTCGGGTGGCTGATACACATCGAGCCGGTCACCGAATCCGGAAATGATATTTTCAATACTTGTTTTTTCCATGATAAGCGTCGGTTTGTAGTTGCCGCAGGAGAATCTGTCTGAGCTTTTCTCTTCCCCGGGTAAATTGCGACCGGGAAGTGGAGGGCTGAATCCCCAGAATTCCGGCGATTTCCTCATGGTCATAACCTTCGATCAGGTGAAGACTGAGAATAACCCTGTACCCGTCTGCGAGTTGTGTGATGGCATTGGCAACGACCTCAGGAGAAATTTCGGGCATCCATTCGACCCCGGTCTTTTCTTCCGGCCATTTTTCCCATTCCTCCTGCGCTGAATGCGAAAAACTGACTTTTCTTTTCTTGAGATGATTGAGGCAGCGGTTGACCACGATGCGTTTGAGCCAGCTCCCAAAAGAAGCCCGCTCTTCCCATGAATCCATATGGGAGAATGCGTCGAGAAAAGCTTCCTGCATGAGATCTTCCGCGTCCCAGGGGTCATTGACCATGCGCAATGCGGTGTTGTACATAGCCCGAAAGTAGCGCGCATACACTTCCTGCTGCGCCCGCGGATCGCCTTTCCGGCAGGCCCTGAGTAGCAGGTCTATTGTATGTGCGGGTTTTTCCAAATTGCTCCGGAGATTTATACCTACAGACAATTTCGTTTGTCAATTGCTGCAACTCAAGTAACAATTTTCTATAAATTTTCACTTGTCCATACTTTGTCCATAGGCATTTTTAGCAATCTGAGGCGGTTTTGCAGTATTTGGAGGTAAATCAATCAACCACAGTAAAATCTCTGTTATGAAAAATTTGCCTTCATTTCCGCGCTACGTTACCCCATCTCTCGCAACCATTCTCCTGCTCTTTACCCTCGCCTGCAACAAGGGAGAACCACCGGTAGGCGAACTGACATTTGACTCCGTCGTCAGTCTGGGAGGGGTAGTTGAAAATCCCGCCGCATATGAGGTCGTCGATACCGTTCCTGCAGCAGCACCACAACAGATCATCGATGAGGAGATATGGGCTTGTAAAGACTTTAAAGTGGACATTTCCCAAAATGCCGAAGACTTTATCATGTACTCTTCCAACAATGCCGAAATCGTCTATCCCGGAAATTTCCTTCAGGGCAAATCGGTGTCAGAAGGTGCGCCGAAAATCATTCCCCTGAAACGCGGCCCGGGTACAATTACGATCAATACCCTCAATGGCTCTTCTGTTGTTACGAAAACTGTACCCGAGGTGAGTTATTCCTCCATCGCCCAGGCGACCAATGACCTGATTGGCAGCAACAACGGAAACCTCACTGCAAATATCTCCTACACCCGCGAGGAAGTGCGTTCGCTGGAAGAACTGGGCGTAAAGATGAACGTCAAATTTTCGAGCCTGACCACCAAGGTAAAAGGTTCATTTAACTACAACAGCTCCCAGTCATTCAACAGTGTATTTGTCAAAAGTAACTAGTCCCTTTACTCTATCGTATATGATATCCCCGATCCGGAAGCCTCATTTGACCCCGGCGTTACCCCCGAAGATTTGCAGAAATACGTTTACAAAAACAACCCTGCGACGTATATCTCCTCAGTCAATTACGGGCGAATCTTTTACCTGCTGATTCAGTCCACCCAGAGTGCAGAAGAGATTAAGGCTGCGGTTGAAGGCTCCTTTAAAGGCGGCCTGGTAAGCGGCGGGGCGGAATCAAGGTCGAAAGCGTGGAAGAACTCGACCAGGTGAGTGTGTCGGGTTATGCTTATGGCGGTGATGCCAGCCTTGCAGCGGGCGCACTGATCGGGGATATGAATGATGTAAAGACATTTATCGAACTTGGCGGTTCAATCAACAATGGCGCGCCGATCTCTTATGTAGTCAGAAGCCTGGAAGATCCGTCGATTGTGGTTGCAGCGAATCTGGCGACAGAATATACGGTTACGGAGTGTGAAAATATCACGGGCGGATTGCCGACATTCACCGATGCGAGACAGAGCGTAGGAGCTGCGTGTTATGTGGTGGGGAATGTCTCAAACAAAATGACGCTGTTTGACGGCATTTCCAACGAATATGTGAATGTAAACTCCTGGGCGTAATTTCCGGCCCTTACGGTATCTGGCAGTGGGAACAGACAATACCCATCCTTTCCGCACACGGGCGTAGGCGCAGCCCTCAATATCCGTTCGGACAACGACCCCAAAAAGACCTATTTTTTCAGCAAAGACGGCACGAAGTTTTGCGTTTATACTCCGGCGAATCTCTCATTTTCACCCGCGTATGAACTTTGGCAGTGGGGTACGGATTATACCTGTCCGTTTACCGCTGTGGGCGCTGCGATGGATGTATCGGTAGGCACGAGAGAAATCGCCTGCCTGTTTAATTTTGAAGGCACACAATACACGCTTTTCGAGTCGGGCCAGTTCAGCACCCCGCGTTCCATCAAAGATTTGCAGGTGCGGGATCGCGACGAACCGCTCGAGATACCCTTTGAAAGCGTCGGTGCTGCCTTACGGCTCCATGTTACCAACGCCGACGGATCGGAGAGCGGGCGGGTGGTAATGGCGATATTTGACGGGCCGGGCAAAAAATACGTCTATTACGACATGGACAAAAACGTGGTAGTCGGGCCGCTGGATATATAGGGGCGGGGGCGCAAATCAAAATGTTGGTGTTATCTGCCAGTTGCTTCTCCGAAGAATCTGCTCCTTATGAGTGAGGGAAATGTACCTGAGGTATCTTCGATTTGTAGCCTTTAGGGCCGTTCCCCTTCTTTTTTTCAGGAGTTGCGCCGCAGCGCGCCAAACCCCAACAGCTAACAGCCAATAGCCAGACTTGTGCGACCCCAAATGCGACATTTTGGTTTGCGCCCCAGGCGAGGTTTCACTAATAGATTGTTGCAGAAGGAGAAAACTGATTTGTACGGTGAACAGAATTCAGGAAAAATCCGTAATTTGTGGAAAAAGAAGTGATGGCAGCCGTTAAAGAAATTCCCAAAACTTTGATTTACGAGATGATAAACGGTCATCCGGTGTACTATCGGGGATATAAGGATTATCTCAAGGGTAATGTGCAATTAGAAGAAGTTATGGGAAGCAGTAAACTCCAGGCATTTCTGGCGGTAGAACTTATATTCTGGCTGAAAACGCATTTAAAATCCGCCTACTATATTTTTACCAATGAGTTGGGGCTTCAGTTTGAAAAAAACTCCTGGCGGTCCGCCGACATAGCTGTCATTTCGAAGCAAAAAATGCCACACCTCAGCCTCGACGAAAAATACCTGGAATCTGCCCCTGAACTGGTGATTGAGATTGACACAAAAGCCGACCTTTCTGAGGTACAAAACCCTTTGGGATATTATCAGGAAAAAACACAAGACCTGATCAATTTCGGGGTAGAAAAAGTCATTTGGATTTTCACTGACACACAAAAAGTCATGATTGCCGAGCCAGGCAAACGCTGGGAAATAGCAGACTGGTCAGAGGACATACAGGTTATAGATTCCCATATGCTCAACCTCCGGGATTTGATTTCGGGTATGGTGGATTTTTCGGGATAAACAGAGTTGAGTCTGCAAGACCTCGAACTGAGCGCAGGGAGATCCGGGTAAACCAGGGCAAGGGGAAGTCAGGAAACCATCTGCATAGGCAGACGCACAAAGACGGCACGAAGGGCACAAAGCTGGCATTTCCATTGTGCCCCTTGCGCCTTCCTCGTGCCCTTTGTGTTTACTTTATTTTGCTGCGAACACCGCTGGATAATCTGGATATATCTCTGCCAGATACTTGTAAATCTGGAAAAAAGGGGGGATATTGGGGAGAGACAATAAGGAGATAAACGCTATGAGTGGCGTGGATATGGATGTTGTGGGCAAGCATTGACAACCGTGCTAACCATAAACATAAGAACAATAATTTGAATGAAAATGAGTGCTTTAATTATACCTTGTTACATCAAAACTAAATGGGACGTTGATTGTATTGACAGGTTAGTTGACAGCGTTAAAAAACAATCCAAACAGTTTGACAAGGTTTATCTGATTGACGATGCAAGTCCGATAAAGTATAAACTAAAACATGACTTCGTTGAGCAAATTTTTCTAGCTGAAAATGGCGGACCAGCAAAAGCAAGAAATGTAGGCATTGACAAGGCATTTGCATTAGGCATTCAGCATTTACTTTTTACAGACCACGACTGCATTCTTGACAAGGACTGGAACGAACAAATGACTTCGTTCTTAGACCAAACTGAGTTTGCCGCAGTTGGTGGCATGACCTATTCTTGGGGAAAAACCATTTACGACTATTATCATAATATTAACGGCACTCTTGCAGGAAAATGGTTACTTCCAGAGAGAAAAGAATTGTGGTATATGCCATCTCTCAATTTCGGAATGAAAGCGTTCGCAGCTGACGAGTTTCCATTTGACGAAAGATTTCCGACAGCTGCAGGAGAAGATGTCGATTTGTGTTTGCGGCTTCGCAGCAAATACAAAATAGGTTTTTGCCCGACAGCAAAGTTGTGGCACGACTACGGCTATAAAAATTCCATATCAGGTTTCAATAAGTTTGTAAAGCTGTTCAAGAAATACAAAAGTTCAAGTGCGACAGTTTACGAAGGACACACAGTCCTGATGTGGGATTCTTCTGAGTCAATTTATAAAGGCAACATGACATGAGCTTAATATACAGATTAAGAAAAACCAAACAACCACACTTTATTCAAGGGGTTTATGATTACATTGGAGAAATGAAACCATTCGTAAAACGAGTGCGGAAACCACACCTGCTTTTACCAATGGTGCTTTTCAAATCCATTGAATGGGGAATTTATCGTTGGTATAAAACTCCTATCAGAAGATTTTACGGCGTGAAAGGCAATGAATTAATTTACATGATAACAAACGCATGTAATGACCGTTGCCCCAAGTGCGGAATTTGGGAAAGACCTGAATCACAAGACCAGCATTTGTTGGTTATGCACTTCATTAATTGTTTAAAACGACTTCATCATAACCTATATCAAGTAACTTTGACGGGAGGCGAACCTCTTATTTTTAAAAAAGATGTAATGCTGATTGCAGAGGAAGCAAAGAAGTTAAATGTTCCAATGGTAATAGTTACCAACGCAAGATTTCTTGACGAAACATTTTTGACTAGATATAAAGAACTTGGACACATACTTGTAATTTCTGTAGACTCAGTTGAACGAGAAAAATGGAATGAATTCAGAGGTAGAAAAAACTTCGATATTGTAATGCCTAAGATTTTGCTTGCAAAACAAATTTTAGGCGGCCAGCTAAGAATTCAATCAGTGCTTTCAAAAGAATCTGCCGAAGAAATCCCGAAAGTAAAAGAGTGGTGCATAAAACAAGGAATACAACACAACATTCAATTCAATCAGGACTTTGGCGGGAATTGGACAAATGCTTCTACTGAAATAGTTGATTACGACAATGACACTCCATGTGCAGCAAGAAAGAACATTTGTGTTTATCCAAATGGTGATGTAGTCAAATGCTTTGACCACCGCAGAATTCCTTTAGCGAAAGAACCATTGGGCAACATTGCAAAACAAGATATCATTGAAATTCTTTGCACAAAGCGTTCAACCGAAGTTTCAAAAATTATGAAGACTTGTAATCTTCCATGCAAGAATATGTCTTGCAACAAACCGCAAACACTTTTATTCAACTAATGAAGAACAAAGCCGACATAATAATAATTAGAGGAGCTCCAGGTTCTGGCAAATCGGAAACGGCAAAAAGTTTATCAAAGCATTTTCCGAAAGGTGTGAGAATTGAGGTTGACACAATTCGCAATATGGTTATTTCAGTTGATTGGAAAAATCAACAGGAACATATCGACATGCTTCAAGTATCAACCAAATTAGTTTTTGAGTTTTTAAATTTCGGTTTTAACCCTGTCATAGTCGTTGACACTTTTAGCGGTGATAAAATCAAACGTTACCTTGAAACCCTTTATCAGCAAGACGAAAATCTTTCAATAAAAATCTTTGGACTTTTTACAACAGATGAAGAGCTAAAGAGAAGACTGGACTTGCGGAAATATCCAGAATTCAAAGATTTCCCAATTTGCAAACGACTGAATAATGATGTGCTTAAATGGAAACACGAAAGCGAATTTCAAATTAACACAACTGGGCTTTCACCGACACAGACAGCAGAAAAAATACATGGACAATTGAACGCTGAACAATATGCCAGCCAGTGACAACTAAGTTTTCCTGCCCCACACAGCGCCCAGCATGAAAACGCTGTTGTTGCCTTCGACACAAGCTCAGGCAGGCTCCACCTTCGGTAGTTTAAAGCGCTATGGGGATTGGGGATGTCGGGGAGGAAGCTCTCAGGTGTGGCAGTTGGTCCGTTTTCGGGTCTGGGAGTAAAGGTTTGGAGCCGATTGAAGGCTTTGCAGAGCGCGTAGATACCATCATTTGATGGAATCATTGTGGCTTGCGTCTGGGAGAAGTGATTGGATTGAGTCTGAAAGATTTTGATTTGCAACGCAGGGTGATTCGTGTAAATCGGGGCAAAGGGAAAAAGGATCGGGAGTGCGCTGCCCGAAATGCTGGTTCCGGTTTTAGATGCTTATATGGCACAGTATCAGCCACTGACCTTTTTGTTTGAAGGCGAAACCGTGGGCGAGCGGTACAGCGACCGCAGCCTGCAACAGGTGGTGAAACAAGCCGCCGCCCGGGCAGGCATCCATCGGACGGTTACGGCACATATGCTGCGGCACAGCTACGCAACGCATCTTTTGGAGGCAGGAACCGACATCCGCTATATCCAGGAAGTACTTGGTCACAGCAGCATCAAAACTACGCAGGTATATACCCATGTAGCTCGCCAGCACTAAAGCCCGTATCTCCGCTGGATAGCCTGGATATATCTCTGCCAGATACTTGTAAATCTGGGGAAAAGGGGGGATATTCGTAAGAGTCAATAAGGAAATAAACGCTACGCGTAGCGTATATACGGATGTTATAGGGCATTTTAAAAGGACAGACAACACAATGAAAATAAGTATCGCACAGACAAGACCTATTAAAGGCGACATTCTAGCTAACATTGACAAGCACAAAATATTAATTGAGCTTGCTTCTTCATTAAAAGCCACTTCAATTTTTTTTTCTGAACTTTCATTAACAGGTTATGAGCCCGAACTTGCAAAAGGCTTAGCGACAAACCAAGACGACACTAGACTTGATATCTTTCAACAAATTAGTAACATTAATAAAATCACTATTGGACTTGGTATTCCAACAAGAACGAAAACCGGAATACAAATAAGTATGATAGTTTTTCAGCCTGACAGACCACGACAGACCTATTCAAAACAACAACTTCATTCAGATGAGTTTCCATTTTTTGAAAATGGAGACCGCCAAATAGTTTTGAATATTGACAACAAGAAAGTTGTACCCGCTATTTGTTATGAAAGTTTACAACCAGATCATTCTGACAACGCAAATAAACTTGGTGCGGAAATTTATTTAGCAAGTGTAGCCAAATCAGAGAATGGAGTAAATAAGGCAATGACACATTATCCCGAAGTTGCTAAGAATTATTCAATGCCTGTATTAATGTCAAATTGCATTGGTTTCTGCGACAATTTTGTGGGTGCTGGCTTTAGCGCTGTTTGGACAAAACAAGGTCAATTAGTTGGACAGCTTGACGACAAAAATGAAGGAATACTAATTTTTGACACTGAAACAGAAGAAGTAATTAAGCATACAGTATGAGAAAAACGCCCTATAACAGCACCTACCCAAAAGGCGGGGTTTCGTAATCCGTCTGACGGTTATATGATTACAGAAAGTTTTTATCTTCGAATCGAGTTATTCGGTAAAATCCCGCCCTTCGGGTAGCTGCAAAACGTTAGGCACAAGCAAGAATAATAAACCAACATAAATAAAATAACATGAACGGAGACGAATTTGACGAAATAGATGAACCAATCATTGATGTTGATGACTCAGAAGAATCGTCAGCACCGATTATTTATGACATTTCAAGCTATGGGGCTGATTATGACGTTGATGGTTTGGTTAAAAGACTTAAACGTGGAGACATTTTTATACCACCATTTCAGCGTGATTATGTGTGGAATCAAGCTGAAGCATCTAGACTTGTAGAATCCTTACTATTAGGGTTACCTGTTCCAGGAGTTTTTTTAGCTAAAGAGGGTGATTCTAATAAGCTATCAGTGATTGACGGTCAACAAAGACTTAAATCTTTACTCTTTTTTTACGAAGGCTTTTTTAACCCTAAAATAGGAGACACTCGAAGAAAGATTTTTAGACTTAAAAATGTTCAGAAGCAGTTTGAGAATAAGACATACGAAGAACTTGAAGAAGAAGATAGAATAAAGCTTGACGATTCAATAATTCACGCAACAATAATCAAGCAAGAGTCCCCAAATGATGACAATACGAGTATTTATCACGTTTTTGAACGACTTAACACAGGAGGAAGAAAATTAACTCCTCAAGAAATACGTTCAGCAATTTACATTGGGAAGTTGAATGAAATGATTGCTGAGTTGAATGATTACCCAGCTTGGAGAGAGTTGTTCGGTAAGAAAAATAACCGACTAAAAGACCAAGAAATGATACTTAGATTTTTTGCCTTCTATTCGAATTTGGAAAATTATTCTAAACCACTCAAAGAGTTTCTAAATAAGTTTAATGGTCGATACAGAAACCCAAGCGATGAAGAAATTAAACGACTATCATCAATCTTCAAGCGAACATCAGACTTAATTCTTAATGAGATTGGTAAAAATGCTTTTAGACCAGATAGGGTCTTTAATGCTTCAGCTTTCGAAGTACTAATGGTTGGGGTTGCAAAACGAATTGACGGGAATATCGATTTTGACAGTTTCGTCAGGGACTTGGATAACCTATACAAAAGTCAAGATTTTGTTGATTCGATAACCAGAGCTACTTCTGATGAAAAAGTTGTTGAACTGAGGCATAGTTTATTTAACCAGTTTATTGAAAATTATGTTCGCCAATAGTGAGTTAACAAAGCAATATAGAAGGATTCAAAATCTCATTATAAAGGCAAAGGAATTTGAACCCGATGATGAACTGCGGTCTCATCTTGCAAAGTATTTATGTGTTTTAAGTTCAGGTTTTATTGAGAATGCTATTTATCACACATTTAGTGACATTGCACAAAAAAACTGTCATCCTTCTGTAGTTCTCACCTACACTAAAGGACAGCTATACAAGCTTCAGAACACCAATACCGAAAAGATAAAGGAGGTAACTAAAGCATTTAATCCCGAATGGTGGGAAAATGGATTAAAGAGATTTTTTACAGCAAGAAAACCGAAGCACGGCGATAAATTACATTTTTAAAGACAGACACAATATTGCTCACGGACGAGATTCTGAAATCACGATTGATAAACTAGAAGAATATCTTCAAAAGACAATTGAAGTGATACAATATTTAGAAAATGAATTAGAGAAAGCGAGTGCCTAACAGCACCTACCCAAAAGTGGCGGTTCAGTGGTTAAATCAAGCATTGTGCTCCTATCAAAGTTTGTGCTTGGTTGACAGTGAAGTGCTTGAAAATCGCCACCTTCGGGTATCTGCCAAACGTTAGTGGCGAAATTGTTAACTTTAGATTATATATGATTGACCGGATGGGAAAAACCAAGGAATTAGATGCTAAAATCAAGAACAAAATTACTTATGAGATTAAGGACGATCTCTACAAGCTATTGCTATTGTCATCAAGTGAGTCGGCTAATTATAAAAATGATATTGACTATATAATTGTCCTTGAGGATAAATGTAATTTATTTGATATACTAAAATTGATCTCAATGATTGGGGTGAAGTTGACAAAAGAGTTTGGGATTTTTGTATCAATCTATCCAATTCTAAAGAAAGATTATTTAGCAGGGAATACTATGTTTATTCAGAATGTAATCCAGTATGGGCAGGAATTATAAAAAAATCCAAGGGCAAAGGATTATTTCAATTAGGTTACTAACCAATGACCAGTGTTACAATGCTGCAACTATAGTCTGTTGGGTATTAATTCGAGATTTTATCTTTCTTTTTTGTCAACAAAAAGGATTTCATTATTCCAGTACGGAACAATCTTTAAAATATGCTTTTGAGGTTATTGAATCCGAGGAAATTTGTGAGTCAATATACTTCTTATATTCAGTAGCTACCATGGCAGATTGGGATAATAATTTTTTAATTGATAAAATGAAGTTTGATATTATTTATAATAATTTCAGTTTAATTTTGGACTATTTTCATATTTTAGATTGATGGATTTAATACTACTATTCAACACGCAATTCGCAAATGCTTGGAGATATCAAAATGTCTCTAATTATCTAAAGCTAGGAGGTTTTGGTATTAATTTAGTTTTGATAGGAGTTTCCTTATTCAATCCTGAGTTATTAGAAAGCCCAATTGCTATTGTCGTAATCCTAATTTCTTCTGTTGCGATTTTGTTTTTTGATTTCGATTTTATGAATAAGTCAAAATCGGAGCATGAGAAAGGAGAGCGAGTGCGAAAGATTCATTTAGTTGACTTCTTGTTCAATAGCAAGATTGAGGCTGTTGAAATTGATTATATTATGTTGGATCTTGATAGTTGGGTGGAAAAAGAAATTGAAAAATTTAAAGATAAAAATGCTACTCCTAAAAATGGGAATGCTACTCCTAAGATTGATTCCACTACAAATTTTTTAAGTGAGGAAACAGAAAAAATCCCTAAGATAATAAGTAATATTCAGCAAAACTGTTTTGAAACCTCGCATTATCTTACTCAGTATCATAAAGAATTGAATAAGAAACTAAAATTGAGAATTATTATTCTCTCTATTGCTATTATGCTTTTATGGGTTCTATTAATTACTAATGACTTCAGCCGTTTTTCATCTACCCAATTATTTATTATTGCATTTAATTTGATATTTGCAACCAACATTTTTTCCTACATTAAGAGATTTGAAGAGAAATCTGATAAGTTGAAAGATTTAGATAAAACGCTTGAGAAAATCAAAAACTCAGCTGAAATGAGTGATGTGATTTATTACTTCTCAGAATATAATTCAATTCTGACGGATAAACCTTTATATCCGTCTAGAATTTATGAAAATAACTCAAAAGGAGTGGATGAAAAATGGACAGAGAGAGAAAAGAAATCTCAAGCTAAGAAATCTCAAACTGCGGAACATAAATCATCCAAACCAGAGTAATGATATTGCAGATGGAACTATTCATAATAATATACATTTGATGGGAGTAAATGTGAGATGCGCTGTACCAAGTGATTTAACTGCAGTTAGAAAAATTGATCATGAATCTTTTGGGGAAAGGAGTTACCCATTATTTGTTCTAAGGCAGTATTTAGATTGTTTTGGCTCATTATTTCGAGTCGCAGTCGTGAATAATGAAATAATAGGATTTATTATTGGTGGAATTGAATTTGACAAATCTATTGGCTGGGGATTGGCTTTAATAGTGTCTAAGCCCTACCGAAACAGTGGTATTGGGGCATTATTGATAAAAGAATTACTTGTTGAATTTAGACTAAAGAGAATAAAAAAAATTAAGTGTCTAGTTGACCCCCAGAATTTAGGTGCCATTAAGCTGTATCAAAAATTGGGTTTCGCTAGAAGGGAAACAATCATTGATTACTACAACAGGAATGAGAATGAACAAAGAATTCTTATGATGATAGACATCTTATGAAGATACTAAGATTGATTATAAGTAATGAGAAAGCTGAAATTCAGGATGCTCAATAGACTTACTCAAAAAGTATCAGATTTTCGAGCATCAACGATAAAAATTCATCAGACTGAAAGCGACCCAGATGATAATAAGACCTTTCATTTAGTTTTAGAAACATCCGAAGAAATAGTAGGTTATTTAAGGCTTGCCTTTCCGCCTTTTTCCTACCTGGCAAAAAGTACTTTTCCACCAGTGAAATTTCCTAATGAAAATCAAGGGGTTGAAATCGGGCGCTTAATGATCAAAGACAAATTTAGAGGTCTTGGGTTATCTTATATTATTTTGCTGGAGGCATTAAAATATGCGAAAAGGTATGGGTTTAAATATTTTTTCGGAGTTGCTGACCCAAATTACTTTTACCTAACAAAGTATCTAGATATTGGAGTAAGCAAACACGGACAATTAGTTGCGTTTAGTCCTATTTATTTGGATAAGTCTCATCGTTTTACACAGCCAATAATTTTTGAGTTCACTAATATTGAGCCTAAGCTTGAGGAAAGGTTGGATTCGACTTTGATATTTCTAAAACAGGCGGGATATTTCATTTACCCATAAGTATTTTGAATGAGAATGCGCCACTAACATCGTCTACGCTGCTAGTCTCGCGATGCTTCGACCAGCGCGTAGTCGTGGCGTTAGGCGTCATTTTAAAAGAACCCGATGAACAAGATAGAAGGAATACAAGACAAAAGTGATTATGAAGATTATTGGGACTTCATAAATTTTCGCATTGACGGATATTGGTTAGACGAAAAACTTGACGAACTATATCCCGACAATATGTTCAAAGGACTTATTCCGACACTTGTATATTGGATGGAACGAGAAGACGAAAAAGCAGTTGTTTGGAAAAGAATTTTGCCAAACGAAAACGAGACAACAATTTGTCCAATTCTTATGTGTCCAGACGACAATGACTTTTCTTGCACATTAATAGTTGCTGAAATACGAAATTGCGGTGACTTAATTCAATGGAAAAAAATTGGTATAGACAAGACAAAAGAATGGGAAGCTGAAAAAGTTGGTTCGACAGTAGAATGGTTTGATAAACTAAATGAACTCAACTTTGCTAAACAGGACTATTTGACAATGCTCGAAACATTCAGACAAAGACTGGCATTTGACAAATTAAGAATTGACGAACATATAAAAAAGTGGAATGACAAAAAAACGAACGCCTAACAGCAGTTTGGCAAAATGGCGGGTTCAGTGCTAAATTCAAGTTCAGTTCTTCGATTGAACTTTTGTGCAAAACTGAACATTTGTGCTTCGATTTCCGCCACTTCGCCAAGCTGCAAAACGTTGTGCGTCTTTTGAAAACAGAAATGTACTTAATGAAATATAGTTTAATCGTCATAGCATTTTTCCTTCTAAGTTCCTGTCAAACTAATAGACAGAAAAAACAAGATGATGATTCTGACCTGTCGTTAAAAATTGACTCTATTATTAGCGGACAAAAATTCAATGGAGTAATTTTGGTTTCCGCTGACTCAATGGATATTTATTCTAAAGCAATTGGTTTTTCGGATTTGGAAAACGAAACGAAACTTGAAGTAAACCACCAATTTGTTATAGGTTCTATAAGCAAACAGATTACAGCCGTATTGGTATTGAGAGAGTACGAAAAAGGAAATCTCGAACTTGACAATTCGATTGGAAAGTACTTAACCCAAATAGACCAACCGTGGACAAAAGAAGTAACCACTCATCACTTGTTGACCCACACACACGGAATTGTTGACTTGAACAAACCTTTGGAATTTGAACAAGGTTCGCAATTCCATTATTCCCAATTGGGATATGAACTGCTCGCTCACATCCTTGAAAAGGTTACTCAGAAATCTTTTGAACAGTTATCGACCGAACTTTTTTGAAAATTATGGACTTAAGAATACATTTCATCCAAACAGCAAAAATACGGACACCTAGTAAAAGGCTATGAAGAAAACGAAAATGGGATTTTGGTTTTTTCTGCTAATAGTTTGGACAATTATGTTCCAGCAGGTAGTTTCATATCTAATGCAGGAGACCTGAAAAAATGGAACGAAAATTTATATTCGGGAAAGTTAGTTACGAAAGAAACTCTGAAATTAATGACAACCAAATACGCCACACGAATCCATCCGATTTTGAAACGGTTGAATATGGATATGGTCTGCTTTTTAAAAGACGGAGAACAGAATATTCAAGTCGGTGCATTGGGTTATGCACCTGGATTTGTGTCTGCTTGCTACTACTATCCACAGGAAAATTTGAACCTTATTATTTTGGGAAATACTGCAAACAATTTAGATGACTTTAAACAGACATTCAAAGTGCATACTGAAATTATGGAATTAATAAAAAAACGAACGCACAACAAAACCTATAAGCAATAGCGCCCTGCGGGACGCTACTGCTCATAGCTAGACCGTTAGCACTCATTTTAAAATTGACCCGCATCAAACAATGGACAGTAAAAAATATAACGAAGACCTTAGAGAAGTTTGGCGTCCGAATTGGCTAACAAGTATTAATGAACTGACTTGTTTAAATCTTCAAAAAAGGTCTTGGCTTGACACAAAGGCATCAAGTCCCCATTGGACTTATGTTGAATTTATGTGTTGTTATTTTGATGGACTTGCTATTGACAACAATTATAAAGACCCACTTGAAAGAGGACTTATTTCTCTTGAAGAATTTGAAATTATAAAAGATTGGCATGAACAACTTGACAAGTATGAGGAACCAAACAAAGATTGTTATAATGTGCGTAAAATATTGGATGACCCTAAATGGTTAGAAATTATTGAAATCGGTCTAATTGCAAAAAGCAAACTAGGACAAATATTAAACGAAGTGGAAAGACAAATACTTTTTGCGAAAATTGACTATGAAAAAATGTAACTACTTAGGTACTCAAGCGGGGGAAAAAGGAATTTTTCCCCTCAAACAAATCGGTAAGCGCGTTGAGGGCATTGCGGTTGCGTTTTCGGAGGGTGGATAAAAAGGAATAAATCCGACAAAAGCGATCGAGTCCGATTTTGGTTCGGAAGCAACCCGCATTTTTCTGTTTGACCTTCAGGGGTCGAATATCCCTTTCGGCCTGATTATTGGTAAAAGGCACATCGGGCTGGGTGGCAAATAATAAGACGGCGGATTTAAATTTGCTTAAGCGGTTTAACAAATTCCTGCCCTTGGATTGTCGGGGTTTTCCGCGGGGATTTTTGATGGGAGGGTTCTTCTTTATGGGCACTTTTGCAGATGAGATCGTAGCGTCGCCAGAGGATCATCCGGGGTGAGTCTCCAGGTCGGCTCAGTCTGGATTTTTTGATGCAGAGTGAACAGGAGCCGTTGCATCCGGGCGGCCCAACGGGATCCATTTTCTTTCAACCCCTGAAGTTCCCGTACCAAATGCGCCCCGCACAAGGCATGCTGCACATTTTCTATTGAAAAATAGGGAGCCCAACAATCATGCACCAGTGTGCCCGAATATCCCGGTAAAATCGAGGCGTCTCCCAGCGCTTCCCGACCCCGCTTTTCATGCCCATAGACGTAGGTATAATCGGCGGTGCTGCTGCTATGCGCCAGTGTAATTTCCCCGCCGTCCGTACCCCGGTCTCATCGGCATGGACCACCGGGGAGGCCGCTACCTGCGCCTTGATTTCAGCTTCTGCCTCCGCCAGCCGCTCGTAGGCCTGAGAAAGAGGCCTGTTCCTGCGTATGATCGTTGATCGAATATCCATACAAATCAGAAATAATTCACTCGTCCGCTGCCACGATAAATGAAACTTCGTGTGTAATAAGGCCACCAGCGCCTTTACCCCGGAACCATATTGGACCGGCGACGACACCTCCTTCGGAAACGGTTGGTAGATCACCGAGCGGCATTTGGGGCACCGACATTCATACGACTGATACTCCCGCACATACAACGCTTGAACGGGCAAATCAAACACCTGACGACGGGCTGCCAGTTGGGGTTCCACCCCCGCCAGACTTTCTCCACACTCACATCGATCCGGTATCAACGCCACTACCTCATCTGCTTCTGCTACCATCTCCAACGTCTGACCCTTATGACCTACCTGACCCCAGACTTCTTCCCTTTGCCTTTCTTCTTCGGCAGCACAATCTTCTTCCGAAATCCATCACTTGACGAGGGCTTCGAACTATTCCCACTGTTTTGGTCCAACTGCGCCCGCAAACGCTTCACCTCCTCACTCAAGGATAACACCTGGGCCATTAATTCCCGTATTAACTCATGACACCCTTCCAGTGTTTGCGGTAATTCCATTTCCTTTGTTTAGAAAAACAATTTCTGCCTTTTTTTTATCCTTTTCCTATTTTTCTTATTTTCAAATTCGGATACCTAAGTAGTTACGAAAAAATAAAATGACAGAAAAAAAACGAGTGCTAACACGGGTACAACCCCATTAAGTTAAGTACAAAAAACTCAGATTGACAAGGGTTGTTAGCAGGTGGTTGATAGTGGCATAGTCCAGGCACACAAGTTACCGGTTGGGCAGGCGTCCAAAAAGGGTTGGGATCCGGAAAAAAGGTTTTTCATAGGCTGGATTTCGAAACTATGCCTTTCTGTCCCCCTCAGTAGACGGCGGGTGTGGGGTTGACTGGGGCCGCATCCAACTGACAAAATTTTCGAATATCGTCTATGGCCCATCGTAAACTTTGATCCATAACACTTCCATTTTCTTTGCTTCAAGTTACGCTTTTTTTCTTAACTTAATGACCGTGAACAGCACCTACAAGAAATTGGCGGTTCAGTGCTTAAATAAAGCTATGTGTCCGCCTCAGGCGGATTCAGTGCTGGTTGATCCGCAGGGGCGGATGCTCCGAAACCCGCCCGAACGCCAGGCCGCAAACCGTTAGCGGTCAGTTTAGAACGACACAGCAATAAACAAGAAATTATGACAGGCGACTATTTAGACAGCATAAAAAAACAGTTTGAGTATTACAAAATGCTTGGCGATAAAACATTTTCACAATTGCAGGACGACAAGTTGTTTTGGCAATACAATGACGACAGCAACAGTATTGCAACAATTGTAAAACACCTTTGGGGAAATATGCTTTCACGATGGACAGACTTTTTGACTTCGGACGGAGAAAAGGAATTTCGTGACAGGGACGCTGAATTTGAAAACGACATTAAAAGCAAAGAAGAGCTTTTAGACAAGTGGAACGAAGGTTGGAATTGTCTTTTCAACGCAATCAACTCATTGACAAAAGACGACCTTGACAAAATTATTTACATACGTAATCAAGGACACACCGTAACCGAAGCAATAAACCGACAACTAGCACATTATCCATATCACATTGGACAAATTGTATTTTTGGGAAAAATGCTTGCAGAAAAAGGTTGGACTTCGCTATCAATTCCAAAAGGAAATTCTCAAGATTATAACAAGGTTAAATTTTCAAAGCCAAAAGAAAGAGGACATTTTACTGACGAATATTTAAATGACAGAAAATAATAAAAACCGAACCGCCAACAGCCGTTTTGCAAAAGCGGGGGTTCGTGCTTCTATGACAGTGAAGTGCTAAATTTAAGCTTCGTGCATCTAATGAAGTTTAGTGCTGGAAAGCCCCGCTTTCGCAAAGCGACAAACCGTTAGCGGCAACCTTTGTACACCAACTTCGCAATTAGAAATGGACAAATTCATAGACATATTAAAACAAGCTAAACTAACTGACAAAGACATTGACACTTTGCAAAAAATGATTGTTCCAATCAACGCAAAAAATAACAAAACATTGATAAATTATGGCGACAACTGCGCCTCTATTTATTTCATATTGAAAGGTGGATTTGCTATGCAACTACTAAGAGATGATGGTACAGAGAAAACAATCAACTTCTTCTTAGACAGTTTTCAGCCATTTATGACAGTACCACAAAGCTATTTTCAAGAAACTAAAAGCACCTTTAAATTATTGGCAATTAAAAATTCCGACATTTTAGCATTTTCCAAAATAGATTTACTACAAGCCATAGAGAAAAGTGCTACAATCAAGGACTTTATCAATCCCAAATCATTTGGCTTTACTGGTGAATTGGATTTTAGGACGAAACTTTTAACCTACTCACCAAAGAGAATGTATGAATTGCTTATTTCCGACTATCAGGAAGTAATTAAAAATGTTTCTTCAAGACATATCGCAAAACATAGGCATTTCACCCGAATGGTTGAGTAATTTGAAGCGAACACTCTGAAATCTTAAAGTTCTTTAAGGGTCCAGGCTATATTTTCATTTCATCTTGCACTATTGTTTGACTTAAAATTTTGCAAATATGAATTGGGTAGAATTAACTGTATTGCTTAGTGCTATTGCCTGGACAATTACCTATGTAGCACTTGTATATCAATGTCAAAAGAGAAGACATATAAATCATTAAGTGCCACGCGTTCTTGGCATTAAGCATTTAGCGAGTCACACTTTCACTTGTTTCACACAATGTGTTGTTTTGCTCTTTCTTTATATACGGCTTCAAGTACTTTCCAGAGTAGCTACAAAATTTCAAAAGCCGAATGGATAATGCTTGCAGTTGTTGCATTTCTTCGTTTGGAATTATGATAGCAGGCGGACCATTCTTCGGACAGTTTGGTCTCTGTTCCGCAAGGAAATGTTGAAGGTGCAAAATTCATAGCATTTATCCAGAATCTTGTGATCTCTGTTTGTTTTGTACTGATGTATTGGCAACGTCAAAATTCCGAAGGGCAATCGTTTACAATAGCTTGGTCAAAATGGATAGGAACTTCAATGACAGTGGGACTTTCTTACCTTTTAGCCGACCACCAAGGGAGAAGATACTACCTTAATGTTCATCATAATTTTAACAACCTTTGTGTTTGACACCTACTACATGCGACTCATCTACAATCAGCTTAAAAAAGAAGGCATCAATCCAGACTACTAGACATTTTTGAAAAAAGGCGAAAAAAGCAAGAGTATTGTGTTTACCACAACAACGATACCTATGCCTTTTTCGCAACTACTCAAATTGCTTAGTAAAATCTACCAAGACTATGGTCTGGGTGCAGCAAAGAATTTTTACCTGTTGGTCTCGCTGATCAGTTTGGGCAAAACGGTCAACCTGTACAAACTCAGGATCACGTCAGCAGCGTACTGGGGTAAAGACAGAGGCCGATGTGCCCGAGCCACTACCAGCGGCTGATTCGGTTTTAAAGACTGGGGTAAGTCGGAGGAATTTCTGCACGACATCCTGCGCCACAATCTGGGGCTGCTGCGTCAGGGCATCAGACGCTGATCCTTGACGGCACGAGTTGGAAGTTTGGCAAGACCGAAATCCACTACCTCGTACTGGCTGTCAGGTAGGCGGCGTAGCCATCCCTGTACTGGAAACAGCTCGGAAAGATCGGTAGTACCTCCAGTCAGGAGAACGAGGAACCTGATGGACGGGCCCTCGGTATCTTCGATCTGCGCGGATGACCCTGCTCGCAGACCGGGAATACATCGGCAAAAAATGGTTTAAGTACCTCAGCGACAAAGGTCTACACTTTTGTGATTGCGGATGAAACGCGGCGACTACGAGCAGGATACCAATGCCCTCAGCGGGCGGGCTATCGGGCCATGTACCGCCGCTGCCAGCAAAAAAAGAAAGTCGTGAGCAAGCAGATCACCCTTAACCATACCCCCTATACCCTCGTCCATGATGCCCAACCCCAAAGTCGGGGCCGACGAACCCGTCGTAGCTCTTCCTCACTACCCTTCGTGGCAGCCGATACGCCGCCGCCGCTTACCAGCTCCGATGGAAGATCGAGTGCATGTTCAGCACCTCCAGACCAACGGCTATCACCTCGAAGACCTCAACCTCAAAAAGGCAAAACCCGCCTCCTTGATGGCACTCGTAGCCACCGCCTACCTGCTCGCCCTCCGAGAAGGATGGCGAAGAAGAAAGAAAATACCGCTCAAAAAATACGCCGACGGAACCCGATGGCCAGCCTGCTCCCTCTTCCGGACGGGACTCGCCTATCTCATCGAAAAATCCCAGCAACTACAACGATTCCTTACCTATCTTGACTCCATCACAAAAACCCCAAAACCACTCCTGATTAAAAATGTATAGTAGTATGGCATCAATCCTTGGACAAGACTATAAACTATGGAAATAACAATTTGGATATTAAAAGGGCTAATAACATCACTCTTTGGTATTGTTGGCATCAACAAACTTGTTTTCCCAAAATCAAAATTATTGGACAAGGGAATGAAAGGTTTAGTAAATCTTGACGAAAGACAAATTAAAGGAGCAGGCTTTTTAGAACTTTTAGGAGCAATTGGATTAGTACTTCCGTCAATACTCAACATTTACCCAATTCTATCTGCGAGGTTTCGGCTTTGTGCTTAGGTTTGACAATGGTAGTAGCGGGACAAATAAATTACAAGTTAAAGCTCTCAATCGTACCAAACATCGTCATTTTTATAATCTGCGTTTTAATTGCGTATTGGGAATTGAAGTAAGGCTGCCGCTAACAAAGGGACCTTTTCGGCCCTTCCGTTGGTCGTCGGGTCGAAAGGAAGTGTCACTTTGCGACAATTTGGTTTTGCGCCCGTAAAATCTTGTAAATTCTATTGCAAAGAAATAGTTTTGGCAGTACCAAATAATGAAATCTGCTTTAACCCCATAATTTCTATGTACTCCCCAAAAATTAGGACAGTAAGTTTAGTTTGTTCAAAACCCTTAAATTTACTGTTATGGGAAGAAAAGAAAATTCACCTCACAATTCAAGACAAAAGTGGTTCTTGAAGCGCTGAAAGAGCGATCAAGTCTGACGGAATTGGCACAAAAATACGAGCTTCATCCTCAACAAATTACCACGTGGAAGCGTACCTTTCTATCGAGTGCGGAGTCTGTGTTTTCCCAGCCGGGTTATCAGCTCAGGACAGACTGGCCCGAGGAGAAAGCCCGCCTCCTTCAAATCATCGAAGGGAGCAAAAAGTGGAACTGGAGTTTCTAAAAAAATTGCGATGATGCCACTTGAAACAGAAACGCGCGATGGTGGATCGTTCAGATCGAAGCCTGAGCTTGGCCGGTCAATGTCGAGTCCTGGGCATCTCTCGTTCGGGTTTGTATTATGAGCCACGAGGCGAAAGTGCGCTGATCTGGAACTGATGCGCCTGATAGATGAACACTATCTGGATCACCCCTACAAGGGGAGCTTACCGCATGCATGTTTGGTTGACCAAAGATCAAGGCTATGCGATCAGTCGGAACGAATTGAGCGGCTGTATTATCGCCTGATGGGGGCTCAATCGTTGCTTCCTGGGCCACATACCTCCAAAAGGTGTAAAGACCATGCCGTATATCCCTACCTCCTCCATCACGAAAACCCCCAAAACCACTCCTGATTAAAAATGTATAGTAGTATGGCATCAATCCTTGGACAAGACTATAAACTATGGAAATAACAATTTGGATATTAAAAGGGCTAATAACATCACTCTTTGGTATTGTTGGCATCAACAAACTTGTTTTCCCAAAATCAAAATTATTGGACAAGGGAATGAAAGGTTTAGTAAATCTTGACGAAAGACAAATTAAAGGAGCAGGCTTTTTAGAACTTTTAGGAGCAATTGGATTAGTACTTCCGTCAATACTCAACATTTACCCAATTCTATCTGCAGTTTCGGCTTTGTGCTTAGGTTTGACAATGGTAGTAGCGGGACAAATAAATTACAAGTTAAAGCTCTCAATCGTACCAAACATCGTCATTTTTATAATCTGCGTTTTAATTGCGTATTGGGAATTGAAGTAAGGCTGCCGCTAACAAAGGGACCTTTTCGGCCTTCCGTTGGTCGTCGGGTCCGAAAGGAAGTGTCCTTTTGCGACAATTTGGTTTGCGCCCGTAAAATCTTGTAAATTCATGTGCAAAGAAATAGTTTTGGCAGTACCAAATAATGAAATCTGCTTTAACCCCGTAATTTCTATTCCACTAGAAATGGGTTAGGAAAAAATTGATTAAGAAAACATGAGAGCATTAATAGTAGTCGATTTACAAAGATGGTTTCTGGAGGTTGGCAGTGATGAAAAATTAAATCAAGTGTCAGTTTTAATTAAAAAGACTAATGAATTGATAAAACACTTTGAAGCAAAAGGTTTACCGATAATCAAAGTTCAGACTGTACATAAAGCTGATAGAAGCACATGGAATTTATGGGCATTAGAAAATGATACAGCCAGGCTGATAGAAGGGACAAAAGAAGCCGAATATTCACCAGACATTTATATAGCCAAAAATGAAATGTTGATTACAAAAACAAGGCTAAGTGCTTTTTTAAGAACAAATCTTGAGGAAAAGTTGAGGGAAGTGGGCTGTACTGAAGTAGTAATTTGTGGGTATTCAACAGACAACTGTGTGGGGCAAACAGCTATTGATGCATATGAACATGATTTCAAAGTCATTCTTGCAGGGGAAGCAATTTTAGGTACACAAATTAAATATGGAGATCTAATGTTGGACTCCCTCGAAAGAAGGTTCGGCATAGTACCAATAAGTAATAAAGACATCATTGAAAACAAAAAATGACGTGCTGATAAAATAAATAAAAAATCAACACGAATTTTCGGGATGTTAAGAACTATAAGGCGTCCATATCTTTGGGTAGAATAATCTGAAAGCCTATGCGCGTCTTTTTTATGTTAATTTTTGCGGTTGTCTGGCACGGTCTTGCAGCGCAATCGTGGCAGGCGTATAGCCCCGAAGGTGGTCCGATCCGCAGCGGAATTACCGTCAACAATGATCTGCTGATCGGTACAGCCGCTGGTGTTTACCGCAGTACCGATGGCGGACAAACCTTTATCCCCCATTCCATCGGCATTCCAACCGGCAATATTATCGATCTTTTTGAGGATGGAAACCTGCTGTTTGCCTGCATCGAAAACAAAGGCATTTACCGCAGCAGCGATGGCGGTATCAACTGGACACTCGTGCTGGCCGGTCGATACCTGCATCAAACCTCCATCAATTATTCCCGCATGCAGAAAGCAGGGGGGTATCTCATGGTGCGCAACAACAATGACCTCAACGATACCCTCTATTTTTCCGGCGATAGCGGAAATACCTGGATACGGCGTCCGATCAACGTATTTACCAGCTATACAAACCCCACCTACGGGTTTGGCAATGCATTTTTTACCTCCGCGCTGGAAACGCTGCTTGGCCCCAACCGCGGACTTTACCGCACCGAAGATCAGGGACAAACCTGGACCTTCACCGGCAACGGAATGCCTGCTGGCCAGATCATCAATGCCATGGTCAGTATCAATGACACCCTTTACGCCCTTCACAAACATATATTCCGCTCGGTGGACAATGGCCTTAACTGGGTACAGGTCACAACCGATACGCTTATTAACCCCTTTTCTTCCGGCAACTTTGCCTTTGTGCCCAGCTACTTTACAACCGTAGGTCGTACCGTCTATGCCCGAAATGGGGGCAATGCAGCGATTGTACGTACTTCCTGGACGCCCGGGCAGACCCGCTGGCAAACTCCGGTTAACGGCAGCCCCTCGACAGGAGCCGCACTGACGATGTTTTCCCACGCCGGGCAAATGTTTCAAAGCGGATTTTTCGGGGAAGTCTTTACCGCATCTTCTCCTACCCAACCCTGGACGCCAGCTACGCCTTCCGGGTATTATGGGGTAGTAGTCAATGATCTCTCCGTCTTTGGTTCTACAGCTTTGGGAACTACGGCTACGCATTTTCTCTCAGGCGGCGATGGCCCCAACGGATGGTCAATGGTAAACCCGTCCAATATTGCCGATGATCTCACCCTGCAATCTGTCGCAAAAGTGGGCAACGCCTATCTTATGGGAGCTGATGCTTCGATTTTTTCCAAAATACTCGTCATTTACCGCTCTCAGGACAATGGCGTCACATGGCAAAGTGCGGGTTCGACCGACCAGCTATCCGAAGCCAGTTTTGGCGTGTGGAATGATACGATGGTCGCCTACGGCACCAGTGGCGGTCCGCTGCCGGTGGCCTATCTGGTGGACGCGCAGGGGCAGGTACTGAGCGGACTTACGGGCGTTTCGGGCTTTACGGGTACGACCGAATGGCTGGCAATGGTTCGCCACAAGGGCGAGTTGTTTGGTCTTTCTACCCGCAGGGTAAACCTCGCTTCCCGCATATTCCGCAGAAATGTGCCCTCCGCACCCACCTGGACAACAGTAAACACTTTCCTGGAAGGCGCATTTTCGATGGAGTCGTGGCAGGACAAACTGTACCTCGGGGTGGCTACCGGCGGGGTGCTGGTTTCCGATGACGACGGGGCCAACTGGGCTCCTGTGAGTGATGGGTTAAACGGTGCCGTCGTTTACCACCTGCACGCCTTCGGCGACTTTCTGGCTGCGGCCACAGACCGGGGAATATTTTTGCTGGAAGCCGGCGAATCCACCTGGAGTGACCTGAGCGGCGATTTGCCTGTCTCCACCTTTGGCAAGGTACAATCCAGCCCGGGCTGGCTTTGGGCAATGGCTCAGGGCGGCGGCGTATGGCGGCTTTCCCGCAACAGCGGGTATGTTTCGGTTGATCCGGAGCAGAAAACACAGGGTTTTACCCTTTACCCCAACCCCACGACCGGGCAAGCATTTCTGGAAATCACCGACCCCCGCAGGGGCGAATGGCAGATACTTGACCTCACCGGGCGCGCAATCAGTAGCGGAAGTTTTGGACAGGGGACATCATCTGTGGTTATCCCCTCCGACAACTTGTTGCCAGGAATGTATTTTTTGAAAGTACAGCAGGGGGGAAACGTTAGTACAGTTTCGTTGATAAGACGCTGAGGATAATAGCGCAATTCAAATTGTCGGGCAGCGCAGGGTGATCCGGGTAAACCGGGGCAAGGTGTTTACTTTATTTTGCTGCGAACACCGCAGAGAGGCAGCAGCACCCTTCGACGCCGCTTTGAGCAAGCACTGCCCGGCAATACCAGCCTTTGTCCCCGAGCCTTGATATACCTCTGCCAGATACTTGTAAATCTGCGGAAAAGGGAGGATATTCGTAAGAGTCAATAAGGAAATAAACGCTACGCGTAGCGTATATACGGATGTTGGCGGCAATTTAAAGCGAAAGGTACAATGAATGGAGATAATTGTATAGGTTCATGGTGGGCATTCCTTTTCACTGATTGGTTCTGGGCGATGGCTCAATTCCTCCTTATAGGAATATCATTCTACTTCATTTACAGACAAGTTCGTCTTCAATCAAAAGCGCACATAATTACTTCGATAGATATTATTTATAATCGTTGGTCCACTGAAGCAATGTTAAAAGCTAGACACCAAGTGTGTCAAAGATGGTTAGATGGAGAAAACAGTTTTGATTCTATCTCTGAGTATATCGCCGAATACTTTGAAGAACTTGGCATTTACACTAAGGCCAAAGTGCTGTCGAAAAAGGAAATGTGGGATGTGCAATCTTGGAATATTGAACTTTACTACTCTATGTTTAAAGAACAAATTAAAAGCCATCGAATAAAACTCGGCGACCCATCCTTAATATTGCGAGTTTGAAAGACTATCTTTGCAGATGTCAATTGAAAGTAAAAAACAAGGTGCTCCATCACATTTACCAAAATCAATTGAGGATTTAAGAGAACATTGCATTAGGGAGATAGAAAGAGTCAATACTTTTTTACAGCTCAAATCAAGAACCTCTACTAAGGTTGCCTCTGGTCAGAAACTAGGAGGTCAGAAGGGGAAGAAGATTCAATAAATATAAGCCGCCAATAAACGGCTTGCTGTCCATGCGGCCGAACAACCAGCCCGCAAACCTAACACACGGTGGCACGGCAGCAAGCCAAACGTTGTGCGTCATGCTAAATAGACATTGCTAAAACAAAATTATGACAGAAGAGAGACAACCTCTAAGTAATGACGGATTCAAATACGCTTTGAATCAAATAAATGACGGATTCGTATTTGAAAATTTTGCTTTACGATTTTTGCCTTTAATTCTTGGCTATGAATTTATGCCAGTTGGTGGTATAAAAGACAAAGGTATTGACGGGCTGAATTACATTTATTCCAGAGCTGGATTTGAAAAGAATATTTTTCAATTATCGACAGAAACAAATACTGAAGGCAAAATTGAGAACTCATTGCAAAAACTGATTGACAATGAAATTCCATTCGACTCATTTGTTTATGTAACAAATCGAGCGGTAAACAACAAAGACAGAATAATTGACAAGTTTGTAGATGATTTCAAAAAGCCAATTAGGATATTTGACCAAGGTTGGTTTGTATCTCATGCAAATCATTCAGACGCAACAATTAATTGCTACTACACATTCATAGACAGTTATCTTCATGAGTTTAACAAGCCTGGAAAATCTTATGTTGTAAGTAACTTAGCAGGTAAATCTGAATTATTTGTATTTCTAAGGCAACAACTTGAGCACCACCGTGACGACCTTAAAATTGACGACCTTCTAGCGGATACGCTTATTTTGTTTGGACTTGAAGGAACTGACCCTGATAAGGATATTTTAAAAACAAAAGACGAACTTATCGTAAGTATAAAAGAGTTTGTAAAATTTGACCCTCGGATATTAAACGAAACCATTGATAGAAGACTAAAAGCACTTTCGACGAAACCACGTAGAATTAAATTTCATACAGCTAAGCAAGGATATTGTTTGCCATACGAAACTAGGGTTGAAATTCAGAATCGAAATTTAGCAGACGCTCAACTTCTTGAAACATTTTACGAACAGACGAGTGAAATAATAAAAAAATATCTTAAAGAAGAGTCTGTTGCTGTCAGAGACTTATCCAAACTTATAGATGAAGTAATTCATAGTATTTTTTATCAGCAAGGACTTGAATTTTCAAACTACATTCTTCATGGAAAAAGTCAGCAAGTAATTGAAAAAGACCTTCAAGATGTTATTAATTCGGTCGTTGATAGTAGTTCGGTCGTTGACAAGAATAAAGAAAAGGTAAAAACAGCCATGCTCATGGCAATTAGAGATATTGTTTATAACGGAACAATTGAGCAAAAAAAGTATTTCAAAAGCCTTTCGAATACTTATATGATGATGTTTTTGTTGCAATGGAATCCACAAATTGCAACATACTTTGAAACAATGGCTTCGAAACTTGTAATCTATGTTTGCACATCGATACTTGTTCCTGCCTTATCAGAATATTATCTAACAAATGAGAATAAAAGACATTGGAATTTGCTTAAAGGAGCAAGCCAAGCTGGTATTAGACTTTATATCAGCGATGCAATAATTGACGAATTGAAGCACCATTTCTACATGCTTCGAAATAAATATGAAACATTCTTTCGGAACAACGAACAGGTTTATTTAAACAGCGAAGCAGAGACAATGTATATAGACGAAATAATGCTTCGAGCATACTTTTATGCTAAATCGCAAGGCAAAGTATTCAACTTTGAAGATTTCTTAAGCAATTTTGTTGACCCAGATTTAAAGACAGTAAAAGATGACCTTATTTCTTATCTAAAAGGCGAATTTGGAATTGTTTATTTCAATGATGAATCGCTTAAAATAAAGATTTCAGAAGAAGAGCAAGTTAAATTAACCGACAGACTTATTGAAAATAAAAGCCCCAAGAAAGCGGAAACAGACTCAAAAATTATTCTTTCAATTTATAAACTCAGAGGAAAAAATAATGAAACTGCAACGTCTGGTATTTTCGGTTACAAGACATGGTGGCTATCGAAAGACTCAACAACATTCAAAGCTGTGACCGATGTTTTTGGAGACAAATATCCAGTGAGTTGTTACATACGTCCTGACTTTCTTTATAACTATATAACGCTTGCTCCCAAGAAACATGAAGTTGATGAAATGTATAAAGAAGTCTTCCCGAGTTTATTAGGAGTTAATTTAAGTTTCCATTTACCTTCCGAAGTAACTGACTTTGTTCAAGAGAGAATCGTTGAACATGGAACCAAACACCCTGCTCGATTGACAGCAATACTTGCCAGACTTTCTGAAAAACTTAAATCTGACCCGAATCTTAGGAATAGAAAATCTGTGAAATCATTTTGGGATGAAGAACAAAAACGACTTGAAGAAGCTGGTGTGTAAAGAAGCACGAACGCACAACAGCGCATAATCGCCAGTTGGGTTATGGGGAAAATTTGAGCTCGCGGTTCTTTGGAAATTTCGTGGTGAACTGATAACTTTCGGTCACCAAACCCAACCGGCGTTTATGCGCGAACCGTTGTACACAATTAAAAAAAGATAAACATGAAACACAGAACAACGATTCTAATCGCTGCATTATCAATAATAGCAGCAGTAGCACTTACATCTTTTAAGAGCTATCAAAATGATTCATCAGAATACGCTATGGTAAAACTTTATCAATTAGCGAATCAGGTCTTATTGAACGAAATCATTTTTATCTATCCTGATGGTACGACAGAAAGAGAAAAGTTTGACAATGGCCTCAGGAATAATGCAGATAGACCTGCGAATGATTTGAGAATTTTGAACGCTTTGAATAAAATGAAAAAGAAGGGTTATAAGCTTGTTGAATCAAATGGCAATGGAGATTGGGCGGACGGGATGACCACAACCTACATATTTGAAAAGGAATAACTGTAGCCAACAACCAAGTTTTCCTTCCCCGCACAGCGCCCAGCATGAAAACGCTGTTGTTGCCTTCGGCACAAACTCAGGCCAGGCTCCACCTTCGGTAGTTTAAGCGCTATGGGGATTGGGTTGAGGCGAGGTGCCAGGGAGGTGGCTTTCGTGCGGCGGCGGCGGAGGCCCGATAGAGGGCATGTGTGCTGGGGTTTGTCGCTGTTTGCAGGTTTATCATGGAGCAGGGAG
>JAWKNL010000039.1:0-50790 GCA_041391725.1 Bacteroidia bacterium | reverse complement strand
CTATGGCCGGCGAATGCATTTCCGACTGGGCTGTGAAAAGGTATGCCCCAAGGTTAAAACCGGCTTCGGTATCCACGCCATACAGATGAGAATGCCCCAGAATCCCGGCAAGGCGGAATCCGACCTGCTCCCTCACCGACCGGTTGAGGGTATGTGTGCCTCTGAGAAAACTGCGGTAATCATCGTTCAGGCGAGATTCCCATACAGAACCATTGGGTACATCCAGCATGATTTTTTCGGGGGCAAAACGGGACAATGCCTCGATGAGGTCGGCGACCTCTTTCTGGCGACCTGGGCGTAAAATATCAGGCGGGAGAAAATGACTGCCCAGCACCATTACCCTGGTTTTACCGCTATCAGGAGAAGCGGGAGATACAAATCCGTACTGACTCAGCGCGGAGATAACCAATACAAGGAGAAAACATGCCACTTTGCGCATGAGGAATAGGTTTAGCTGAATGGATTTCTCAAAAATCTATACAATATAACTACAACCAACTGACGCAAAACCAGAGCAATGTGCTGCGTAAATGCGAAAATATCTTTAACAAATTACAATGGTTTATGTTGGTAACGACAGCTTTTTTCTATTTTGGCAAAGTGAAAAACCAATCGCCATTTTCCACGCAGTGGTGGCAGGGAAAGTCTTTGTGGATTCTGCTACCGGCCATTCTGGTATTTATTGCCGGAAAGTGGCATGATCTCGCACTTCCGCTTTTCTGGGATGAACTGGGGGTTTATGGCCGGGGAATTCTTTATATGGTGGATCACGGGCCGGGGCTGCTTCCTTCTGCGCTTCCCCCGGAACTCAGTCGCGGGCATCCGCTGCTTTTTTACTTTCTCTTCTCTCTGGTTGGATGGATATCGGATTTTTCACTTCCATTGTTGCACGGGATGGCGCTGGTCGTCACCGCAGGTTTGTTTTTCGCGGTGTATTTTACCGGGAAAAAATACTGGGGAGAATGGGCCGGACTGGGCGGCGCGCTTCTGCTCATGGTCAATCCGGCGATTTTTGCACAGGCCTCCCTGATTCTGCCCGAAATGATGCTTTCCCTGTTTTGTTTCCTGGCACTCTTTGCCTTTTTTGAAAATCGTTTCCGATGGTATTTTGCATTGGGTGCTCTGGCTATGATGACAAAAGAATCTGCCATCGTCCTGCCAGCAGCAATGGCTGCATTTGCCCTTTTAACTGCCCGCGGACAGCGGATCAGACATATCCTCGTTGCCGTTTCTCCGCTGGCAGTTTTTGCACTTTTCCTGCTGATCCAGCGAATGCAGAATGGATGGTGGTTTTTCCCATACCATGTGGAACTGATTTCATTTGACCCTGAAAAAATTGGGGAAAAACTTGGAAGGATACTGAATTTTATATTTGTCGAACAGGGGCGGATCGCATCGGCAATACTTCTCTCCCTGGGCCTGATTGCATTTCTGGCATTGGTGGTGAGAAAAACATCGGATTTCCATCCGCTTTCGCTGCTGTTGGGTATTTTTTTTCTCGGATGGTTGGGTTTTAGTGTATTGAATTTTTACATGGACAGGTATTACCTGACTTTTTTCCCGGTTATAGGTGTATTTGCGGGAGCGGGACTAAAGGAGATGGGACAAGCCCTGGGAAAATGGAAAATCACGGCGATAATCCCCCTGGCGATAGCGCTTATTTTGCCTCTGTTTCAATTTTCTACCCCAAAATTTCGCTATGATGTGGATATCAATTACCGGCAACTGATTCATGTGCAAACCGAGACTACGCATTTTCTCGAGAAGGAAGTGAAACCGGGAGAATTGTTTTTTGCCAACTTCCCGCTTTACAACGGATTTCTTGATCATCGCTACGGGTATATGGAAACAGAAGGCGGTTTTAAGCCCACGGTGGTATATTCCGATACGTTACGTATTGCGGCTATTTTTCAGCCTCCTCTGGATGCCGCCTATACCATCAAAATAGCCCCGGAAAAAGAAATCCGGAGGTTTGAAGACGGGTATGCTAAGGCCATTATTTACTGGCTGAGAAACGAATAGCGCTCATCAGGCATTTCTCTTTACCAGTACAGGTATATCGTTGCCGGAAAGGCCTGCTACAGCCACACTACTTTTTGCAAATTTAAATGCAAACTCAATGTCGCGTCCATTACCCAGCGCATCGTAAAAAGCTACGGCAAAGGCAACCGCCACATCATCGGGCACAGCCTGATTCATGCCAATGACATACGGCACATGTTTGATAATCGCATCGGACTGGTATTTGGAATGGCAGGCATTGAGAAATACACACTGTATGCTATCACTAAATAACTCAAACAAACCTGCCAGTGCTTCGGCGGAGACGGTTTTGGGACTGCCATCGTTACCCTCCAGTACGATAGCTCCGGATACGTTGTCGGGAGCATCCGTGGGATCGCCGTGTTTACCGGTATAGTTCATGCCCCGGTGGTCCACGCTTTGAGAATTAACCTGTGTGCCTCCATCCGACTTTATCCCGTGGCCGGAAAAATGAATAATCTGCGGATTTTCTTCCAGCATGGCGCGCGTCAGATCCTGCGAACGCACAGCCCAGCGGGATTGAAGTTCAAACCGCTCTCTCCGCGCCGCACGGCGCAACCCTTCGTCGATCTCGCGATACTCCTTGTCGAGGCGCAATTGTCCTGTTTTTCCCGGATTGGAGGCGAGAAAAAGAATCTTGGTTTTTCCCTGATCGGCTGAGCCGTTTCCGGCATTTTGCTGGCTGACTGTTTTTTGCACAGGCGGCGTGTTGACGGGATTTGCTACGCCACTTTTGATCTCATCCAGAAGACCGATAAGGCCATAGACAATCCTCGATTTTTCGACGCTCGACTCACTGTAAGAAATAGTCCCCATCCGCACCTGGCGGTTGAGGCTGTTGAGTTTCGCCTCCAGTGCTGTGAGCGACTGAGACAACTCCTGATCCAATTCAAAGGATTTGAGTTTTTGAAAAGCGCCCGGAATATTGTCCCGGCTGATCAACTCTCTGATTTCCGCCAAATTTTGTTCGTTCATACCACCAAAATACTCAGGATATTATATTTTACAAAGTAGCGTTTTTTTGAATATATACGAAGAATTCATGCACTTATTTCCTTCCGCAGCTTGTGAAGTAGTTTTTTTCCGCGGGACTTAAACCCTGCCGAACCGTAATCCATATGTGCTTCTATCATAAGGATCAATTCCTGCTTAAGTTCGGGCCAGGTATTGGAAATATTGTACAACACTGTCATAGAAAAGACCCTGATAGCAACCGGAACCTGCGGAGACTGCAGGTAGGCATAACATCTGTCCGCGACCTCTCCAATGATATCTTCGGGAATTTTTATATCCTGCATAAACCGGATGGTCGAACGTATGACCGCATCGTGAACGGGGTTTTCGAGGTTTCGCAGCATCAGTGGCAGGTAGGGAATCATCTGCCCCGGATTCTGTTCGGCGACATAACTGAATACCCAGGCTGCTCGCTGACTTTCGACAAAGCTGCCTTCGAGAAAAACATCCATCATTTCTGCAATCCGCTGCGGATCGTTGCCAATATATTGGGCAATCCTGACCGTATTTTCCTTAGAATTTTCTTTTCCTATTTCTTCCCTGAGGTTCATGGCAGGTTGTGTTGACCTGCAATATGAGAAAAATAGCTTAAAGCCCCATGCTTTTTGTGCCTGATAGCATTTCTGCTGTGATAATAATGAACAGAGTAACTCCTCTGCGGCCTCTGTGTCTCACATCAGGTGGCGTCAAGGAAAAAACACAGAGAAACAGAGAAACGGAGCACATCTTAAGAAAACCCTCTGCGGCCTCTGTGTCTCTGTGTTTAAAACTCAACATTACAGAAAAAGGAACACAGAGAAACGGAGCACATCTTAAGAAAACTCTCTGCGACCTCTGTGTCTCTGTGTTTAAAACTCAACATTACAGAAAAAGGAACACAGAGAAACGGAGAAACGGAGCAACTCCTCTGTGACCTCTGTGTCTCTGTGTTTAAAACTCAACATTACAGAAAAAGGAACACAGAACGAAGTACCCCCAGGGTGAAACAGAGAAACGGAGATAGCCTCTGCGACCTCTGTGTCACTGTGTTGAAAGCTTAAATTTGCCGATGTGGTCTCTTTTGTAAAATTCTGATAGTCAGGCACTATGGCAGCTCAAATTGTGAATGAAAATTAATTTTGCTTCACAAACTTCCGGGTTTCTATCAGGCCCTGGCTGTTATAGACACTCACAAAATAAAATCCACTTTCGAGGGCAGTTACGTCTGTTGAGATTACGGCTGTAGCCTCCGGCGAGTCAACGTTTTGTGTCAGACATACCCTGCCGCTCAGATCAGTGATTTTACAAACCAGATTCTCCGGATTGCCCTGAACAACCTCAATATGGATCATCGCCGTTGCAGGATTAGGCCATACCGAAGAAACAGATACGCCACGTGAAAAGGTAACTTCAACCTGAGAAGAAAAGCTGCTCTGTCCGTCAAAATCTGTTTGACGCAGTCTGTAAATATTTTTGCCTGCCTGTGGGCGCAAATCGGAAAAAGAATAGGCAACCGGTTCGCTGACAGTGCCGTATCCCTTCACTTTTCCTATTTCCGAAAACCCATTGCTTTCCAGCCTTTCGACAGAAAAAAAGTCGTTGTTCAGCTCTCTGGCGGTCTCCCAGGAAAGGACAATACGGTTGTCAACTGCCTCACCTGTAAAATAAGTAAATTCGACCGGGAGGGTTGCCCCTGCTGCGGTAAGGGCGGCGGCAGCGTTGAGTATGCCCTGACCAAATTTGACCGTGTCACTGAGTGAAGTTGCCGTGGATTTTATCAGCGTAAGCACATCAGATTCTGTCATAGTGGCGTCAAATGAAAGCAAAAGTGCTGCTGTCCCTGAAGCCTGGGCGCAGGCCGCTGAGGTTCCGCCAAACCATTTGGTATAATTGACATCTGAATAGTCCAGATTAGCTATATAATTGGAAGAGGTATTGTAGCCCAAATCTCCCATTCTGTCCATAACACGGATATTGGCAATATTGGTGGGAGAGGTAGGGGCGACTACATCCAGTCCTGTGCCATAGTTGGCATAACTGGGGCGCTGTTTTTTTTGCGTACAGGCACCTACAGCCAGTACATAAGAAAGATTGGCGGGATATGCAACTGAGTCATTGCCTGAGTTCCCATTGATGCCCTGACCGGCGGAGAAGAAAATGGGGCATCCTTTTCCGCTTCGGCCCCGTGTTCTGGCGCTATCCAGCGCTGTCTCAATGGCAGGAATAAATCCCGGAGCGGCAGCAAAATCAAATACCCATGAATTGTTGATGACATCGGCACCACTTCTCCATGCCCAATCAATACCATCGGCAATTTCGGAAATAGTGCTTGTCCCGTCGATGAAAATATGAACCGGAAGAATTTTTACCGACGGTGCAATTCCATTACCACCGAGGTTGTTGTGTGAGGCAGCAATAATGCCTGAAATGGCCTGCCCATGTGCGTCCTCAGCAAACTCCTGTGCGCCGACACCGTTGAGCGGATCGGAAGTTGTATAGCCCGAAAGAACCCGCGAATTGCCTGAACCGTCTTCCAGATCTTCATGCGCTTCTACTCCCTCATCAATCACTGCCACTACAATATCGGGGCTGCCAAGCGAGGGCAGAAGGTTCCAGGCTTCAGGTGCATCGATATCGACATCGGCGGTTGAGGAGCCCTCTACATTCTGGCCGGTATTGTGGAGATAAAACTGATCGGCGTAAAACAGACCGGCAGGCGGGGTGTACATGCCGTAAGGAACGATAAGAAAGTCAGGATGACAAAGTGCCATCATCCCGGTTTCGTAAAGTTCATTGGCCAGCGGTAAGACATCATCCAGATTTTCGGCTTTGAGAATATCCCAGCCTGTGGGTGTTTTTAATTGTTGTACACCCTGATAACGGGAAATCACCTTATTAAAAAGGTTCTGGTCAAACTCACTGTTGGCCCGATAGACGATTTTGGGGCTAATCCACATTTTTGCCCCGTTGCCGGTTCCTAAAGACCAGCGGGCATCTCTGATATGGGAATGGTCCATCTGAATTTCTTCGGCGATGGAAAGCGGCGAGCCCTCCATTATTCGGGAAAACTCTACTACAACATGGTCTGAAACCCTGCCTTTCATATCCAGAACCTGCAGAATATCAGGGTGAGAAATGCGGAAAGACTCGCTAAGGGTTACAGGAGAATCGAAGTAAATACAAAGGGATTGCCGGTTTTCAGCTAGTGAAACTTTGCCGTTTCCTGACCAGAAGTAAGTTCCCTGCGAATAGACTTCAGGGAAGGCGAGAAAAATCCACAGAATGAAGTTGAGAATGGTTTTCATTTGTTCATGGTTTCAGAAGAATTCCAGAACAAATTTACGCATGAAACCATATTTTGATATAGACTGGATACCGAATGGTAGATAATGTTTCCCCAACAGAATAGTAGGGTTGAATTACCCGTTACCTGGCAGCGGTAGCAGAACCCATTGTGATCAGATATTTTAAAATTTTCTCCTGAGAATCCGCATCCAGAGAGTTGGGATACTTTTTATTTGCTTTTACTGCCATTTTGGGCACTATTGTTTCCCATTTTTCTTCTGTGCGGGAGGAGGGTTTTTTGAGGCCGTGGCAACTGCCGCAATGTTGTTCGTACAGCGTTTTGCCCTGAGTTAAATCGGCGAGGGAGTAGTTGGGGAATTTGGACTGTACCCGCTCCACATCCGCCTGCACAGGTGTGATAAGTTTTGCGGAAAAACATCCTGTAAGAATGATAAACGAGGCGGCAAATAGAGTTTTTTTCATATTTTAGAAATTTTTAATACCCGTACATTAATATTTTTACTTGCATTCATCCTTATACAAATCCATGTATTCAAAGATAATATCCATCGCATCCTGCCTCATGTCTCTCTTTAATGATTCATTGATGCGGACGTTGTTGGTCAGATTGTAAACTTCACACCAGTCTGAATCCATAGCACGTTGGGCTTCGATGAGGGCGCACATGATCTGAATGGTATAACTTCCTCCATTTTTCTCCTTTGCTTTTTGGGCGAATGTGAGGGCTGCTTCCACGTCAAAATAATCGTCGAGCGCTTTCAGATAGGCCATACAGATGAGCAAATCCGCACTGCCATTGCGGAGAAAGTCGTCCTCGTTTTTGTATTTCTTTTTCTTTTTGAGGTAATCAAAGAAAGTAGCTGAATTATTTTTCCCGTCAAAATCCCACCCCAGTTCATTTATCACCGCTATTTTCACGTCGGTCGGATTTTTGCTTTTGATCAGGTAGTTCATTAATTCAACCGTCAGCTCCCCCTTTGTTTTGGAAGCCATCTGGACGATTTTTGAATCCTTATAGGCAGCGCTGATCCCGGTAGAAGTAAGCGGAGAATCGGCGTACAGAAACTGCGTGAGGAAAAGCATGGAGGGGAGAAGAAGTACTGCTAAATATTTCGTTTTCATATCTATGGTTTAAAATATTGTGGGATTGTTGTCTCCGCAAATCTAAACGGCTTGAGGATATTTTAAGTATAAATTGTTGGAACCCCGCCCGCCCCTGCCATCAAACCGCAATTTGTATTCAAAATACAAGAATTTATATTCACCTTGTTTGAATTATCTCCGGATTTTTGAACTGATTTTTGAACTGATTTTTGAACTGATTTTTAAAGTCTATGGTGAAACCTGTCATTCGGATGCAAAGCATATCAGACATCAACCACTTTGTGCAATGTACCACAAAGCATCCTCTGGTTGCTGTTTTTGATTTCAGTAAAGTTGATCAATACAAAGAAGACGAAGTTAGAATAAGTGCTGATTTCTATTCTATTATATCTAAAAACTATTGCAGCCATACCATCAGATACGGCAGACAGTCTTTAGACTTTCAGGACGGTAGTTTGGTATGTATCGGCCCAAACCAGGTAATAACCATCGATAACGAGACAGAGGCCGAAAAAGATGTGAGGGGGTGGGGACTCTTTTTCCATCCTGACATACTTTACGGTAGTTCTTTAGGGGATAAAATACAGGAGTATTCCTTTTTCTCTTACGATATGTCAGAAGCATTGCACCTCTCCGCTAAGGAAGAGCAGATATTATCAGACTGTATCAAAAAAATAGAAACAGAACTTCTTGAAAACATCGATGAACACAGCCAACGGCTGCTCGTCTCCAATATAGAATTGCTCCTGAATTACTGCTCCCGCTATTACGACAGACAGTTTATTACCAGAAAGAGGAATAATTCCAAAATAGCAGGCCAGGTAGAACGATTGCTGAAAGCCTGTTTCGAAAAAAATGCCGAATCACCATTGCCTTCAGTAAAACAATTAGCCGATATGGTGAATTTGTCCCCCGGCTATTTGAGCGACCTGCTCAAAAAAGAAACAGGTCTGAATGCGCAGGACCTTATTCACTATCATTTAATCGAAGCTGCTAAAAACATGCTACTGGGCACAGATTATTCGGTAAGCCAGATCGCCTATTCACTTGGTTTTGAATACCCTCAGTATTTCAGCCGGCTCTTTAAACAAAAAACCGGTCAAACTCCCATTGAATTCAGAAATCACAATTAAACAGATATGGATAACATTACCCAACTGCCAAACCAGGCAGGACGCATCATGATTGTAACAGGAGCAAATACGGGCCTTGGTTACGAAACAACCTTGTCTTTGGCGAAGACGGGTGCAAAAGTAATTATGGCCTGCCGAAATATGCCAAAAGCGAATCAAGCCAAAGAAAAAATACAGCAGCAACTTCCAGATGCCGATATAGAAGTCATGGAAATTGATTTGAGCAGCCTGAAATCGGTCAGGAAATTTGCACACGATTTTCAGGCCAGATACAATACACTTGATGTTTTGATAAATAACGCAGGCGTTATGGCGCCCCCTTATTCCAAAACAGAAGATGGCTTCGAATTGCAGTTGGGCGCAAATTATTTAGGGCACTTTCTTTTAACGGGTCTTTTATTGGAAACAATCGTAAAAACTCCTGATTCAAGGGTTGTTACGCTAAGTTCATTGGTACACAAAGATGGCACGATCAATTTTGATGACCTGCAAAGCGAAAAGAACTATGACAGAATGAAAGCTTATGCACAGTCAAAACTGGCCTGTTTGATATTTTCTTTTGAACTTCAACGGAGGTTGGAAAAAGCGGGATACCATAAGACCATTTCAACCGCTGCTCATCCGGGTATTTCCGATACTGAATTGAGCAGAAATATGTCTAAAATTATTTACTATCTAGTAAAATACACCTTAGCTCCTTTCTTTACCCACGCACCGCGTGAAGGTGCAAAACCTACTATTCTGGCTGCTATCGGTGAAGCAAAGGGAGGCGATTATTTTGGGCCTACCGGATTGCGGGAAATGAAAGGGAAACCAGGCAAAGCGACATTTACAGATTTGTCGAAAGATGAAAATGTGGCTACCCGCCTTTGGCAGGTTTCAGAAAAACTGGTCGGTTTTAAATATCCAGGGCTGTAAAGGATACTGGCAGGAAAGCGTTTTGCGAAATAGAAAGATTTATTCTATATATATTAGTGTCACAAGATCCCATAAGGGGAACTCGTAATATTACTATTGAGCATGCGCCTTACAGAGAACAGGCTTTTCCCGCAAGGCGGGGGGCTGGTGTTTCTTAGATTTGTAGATAGCATTTTATATGAGGCAGTATTGCTGGCTTTATTGTTACTGGTATGTCCTGCATTTTTTGCACAAAACATTCAGTTTGAGCGCATTCCGAATGAACTTGGGCTTTCGCAAAACTATATTTCTGCCCTATGCCAGGACCGGGCAGGTTTCATCTGGGTAGGCACCAAGGACGGCCTGAACCGCTTCGACGGCTATAACTTCAAAACCTTCATTTACGACCCTTTCGACTCCCTCTCGATTTCCAATAATTTCATTTACAGCTTGCTGGAAGACAGTGAAGACCGTCTGTGGGTAGAGGTACGAAAAAGGAGCTGGTGCACAGCCCTCAGACTATTGGCGTCTTTTTTTACCCGGGTAAAAACTTTCCGGCCTCCACTGGTTTGAAACCCCCTTGCCGATATGACTATCTTCTGCATTACAGAAGACAGGGATAAAAATATATGGCTGGAGCACCTAAATAATGGGGTGATTAAAAATGGCATTTGCCAACTCAAATCGCGAGGTCGCAACGGCACAATTTTCCGTTTATCCACCTACGGTACTGTATCGGATGAAACCGGAGTCAATCTGGTTTCAGGTTGAATGCTGATACGGAAGGTAATATCTGGGTGTTATTATCGCCATATCACCCTCATCAAATGGGACACACAACAAAAAATGCCCATACAGCTACAGATCTGGATTGGGAGGACTCTCGATGAAAATGGAAACCAGAAAGGTAACCGACTATCCGTATAAACCCAGAGATGTCAACTTTGATCCTAATACCTTTTCTTTGTTCTCAGGCAATGATAAAACCCTGTGGATCAGAACGGTTGAGGGTATCCAGGTGGAATCCCGCCAGCGGTCGCTTCGATTTTGAACCGTTGGATTTTGACCAGGTGATTATTTCAACTCCCCCGTTGGTAGAACCGCATATCAGCCTGGAAGACAGCCGGGGGAGCTTTGGATAATTGGAAATTTTAACGGTCGTTTACAATCCTGCCACACATGGAGCTGCGAATACAGCATGAAAGCCCTCGGCCCCAATACCGGACTATTGACCTTCCGGTAGGCGTGAAATGTTTATTGGAGAATAATGCCTCAAACATCTGGGCCGGGACACTGGGATTAGGGCTATTCAAATATTCTACCATCAACAATAGAGTTCAGGAAAAGCTGGAATGTGGGGCTACCGATATGTATAAGAACCCTCTGCCAAACCGCAGACGGTACGGTCTGGCTTTCAAATGGTATTCAGGTGCTCCGATGGAACAGACAAAAGAAAAAAAGCCACAAGTCATTGGATGCAAACATGCCCCTGGGCGGGTGTCTCATCTGACAAGGCGCGGACGTTTTATGCTGCTTTTTTGTAGAGAAAGGAGGAGCAACCTCTGGGTGGGGGAGTTCAGTCACTGTACAAAATGGATATAAAAACGGACAGATCACGATTCTCTTTATAAGGTGGGCCGGATGGAGAAGATATTTTCGATATATGAGGATACGACAGGGCGAATCTGGCTCATCACAAACAAACGGTTTTGGGCGGTTTGATGAAAGCAGCAAAACTTTTCGGAAAGCCTTGTCATGGATGATCCAGCTCAATCCAGGGTCTGACGAACCTGTCATCGCAGAGTGCCGACGGCACTTTCTGGCTGGGCACGAACGAAGGCCTGAAACGTACGACCCCGTGCAGGGCTTTCACCTCCTATGTCAATGACCCGAAAGATCGGAACAGTCTGTCCAACAACAGCATTAAAACGGTGCCCTGACCCCCCCCGGTATCCTGAAAGGTATTATGGATAGGCACAGCCGGAGGTGGGCTAAACCGCTGAAATAACCAGACCAGACCTTCACCCACTTCAGCAAAGAAGACGGACTGCAACAACATCATCTACGGCATTCTGACCGATGAGGAAGGCTGGCTCTGGATGAGCACCAATCAGGGGATCCTTGATTTTGACCCCCACCTCGCATATATGTTTGACTTAGCAAACAGGACGGCCCCCAGGACAACGAATTTAATTCTTGCTCCACCAAAGCCCGTCAGGAGAATTGTTTTTGGCGGCATATACGGCTTCAATTCCTTTTTCCGGGCGATATACAAAATAGCAAGTTTTAAACCCCGGTCGTTATTACCGACCTGCTGCCCGTAGCAGAGGTAGGTTTGGTATGCCCATCTCCTTTGGAAAAACCAGTCGATCAGACCTCCAACCTTGTCCTGTCTTATCGGGACAAAATATTTTTCCTTCGAATTTGCAGCCCTGGATTTCACCGAGCCAGACCGGAATCAATATGCCTATATGCTGGAGAATTTCGACAACGACTGGCAATACATCAACAACCAGCGCAACGCCACTTTTACCAATATCGGTCGGTACTTACATTCAGGGTCAAAGCTAGCAATTTGCAGACAACGGTGTGTGGAATGAAGAAGACACAAGCCTGGAAATCACCATCCTGCCCCCCTGGTGGCAAACGTGGTGGGCGTGGTGGGTTATGTATTGTTATTGGGGGAACAACTTTCTGGTTTATAAATTCCAGCTAAACCACAGGTTGGAGCAGGAAAGAGGCCAAAAAATCAGGGAAATGGATGCGCTGAAAAAGCCGCCTTTATACCATCCACATGAATTCCGTACGCCACTGACGGTCATCATCATGGGCATGACCAATGAGTTGAACGATCTTATTCAACATTCAGCCGGGAATTGCTTTAAGTAAAGGAGGGTACAAAGGGTTTTTCCCTGATTCGAAACAACAGTCAAAACCTCCTTCGGCTGATCGCTGGTTAACCGACCTTTCCAAGCTCGAAAGCGGTATGTTGAAGTTGGAGATGACGCAGGCCAAATATATCCCTATCTGGAATACCTTACAGAATCGTTTTCAAGCAGGGCGGTAGAAAATGGGATCAGGCTATTTTCTATACTGAGGTGAAAAGCCTCGTCATGCTTTTGACGAAATAAAAATACAGCATCGTCTATAACCTCCTTTCCAGCCCTTAAGTTTACCGAACCCGAGAGCCAAAGTCGTATTGCATACACAACAGCAGACAGAAGCCGGCCAGCCCCTATTTTCAACTCAAAGTCAGCGACACCGACATTGGGGGATCTCCGAGAAGAAAGTCTGGCTCATATCTTTGACCGCTTTATCAGGTGGACAATACGGTTACCCGCAGAGGAAGGACGGCATCGGCCTGGCGCTGACCAACAAAGAACTGGCAGAACTGATGCAGGGTCGCATACAGTAAAAGCGTTGAAGAGGGACGGTCTTCACCCTATTGCTGCCCACATTCGCAACATGGCGGTAGCGGGAGAGATAAACGTTAAGCCCTCGATATTTTTGCAAGTGCCTGAGCCAGAACAGTTTCGTCGTCTTTGGATACCGAAGAATCTTCGGCTGGCAACCCCCTGTTACTGGTGGTGGAAGACAACCCCGGTAGCCAGACCCTCATCCGCCCGGATTTGCTGGCAAGGATTACCAGATCGAGACAGCCGCAGACGGGCAGACCAGCGCCAGACAAGGCCTTTGAGCTTATTCCCGACATTATCATCAGCGACGTGATGATGCCCCGGAAAAGACGGCTTTGAAGTTACCGAAACCCTTAGAACGACACACGCACCAGCCATATACCCATTATTCCTTACCGCAAGGCCACCGAGAAGACCGGATTGCCGGGCTAAAAGCAGTGCAGATGCTTCCTCCAGAAACCCTTCAATAAAGGAGGAACTCTTATTAAAGCTAGAAAGAAGCTGGTAGCATTGCGGAAGATGTGTGGAGCGTTATAGGTCTGCAATTACCTTCAGGTAGCCTCCTAATCAAAGGCGAGCCGACGCTTGATGATATTTTCTTACAAAAATCCTACAGCTAATAGAGGATAAGATAGATCAATCTGACCTTGGTATTGAAGACATGTGTAGGGTAGTCGGCCTCGGTCGTACCCAACTCTTTCGCAAGATCAACGCATTGACCGGTGAAAGCCCCATCCGCTATATTCAAAAAATAAGGCTTAAAAAAGCGAAAGAACTGCTTACTTCCAGAACTAAATGTCTCGGAAATCCTTATATGAGGTTGGATTTTCTGACCTAACTATTTGCAGAGCCTTCAGCAATTGGCATCCCTCCCTCTGCCGTCCTGCAAGTGATTGATTTTTTTAGATATTTAATTTGTTGAGTTCCATCGAGATGGAACTCATGTGCTAGTGTTTTATGAAGAGATGGTAGCCATGTACAGATATTCTATGCGCTCATCCAGTAAGATAATTGAAGGTCGCCTCATCTTTGGGTTATCAAATGGAAATACATGGAATAATCATTTTTAGGCACTTTAATTACTAGTTGATATGGGAAGATTTTCAAGAGTATTTTGGAAAACTTTTATTTCCACATTACCCACACAGAGTGGTAGAACCTTCGCGTATGGGGATCGCCGACAGATGTCGAGAGCATACCTTGACAATGCTACCTCGATATTTACCTACTTCTTGTAAAATTTGAAGACATCGTTTTGAAAGCTTGGAATAAAGATGCTAGGAAGCCTCATGATGGATCCTGGAGTTGTAGCGTTCGCATCATACAATCAAACAAATATCTGACCCTGGACTGGAAAGATGAAGAGCCTGTTGTGAATAGAGCAACGTCTCAACACACAATGCTGATAAGTTTCTCAGCGCAGGAAGGTAAAGAGTGTGATCCATTCAGGACGATTACGCCGAGCACTATTTGAAAGCTGATGAGCCGAATAATAGTCATGCACCTGTGCTCTATAAGAAAAATGAGCCTAACCGATTGGAAAATTACTTTCCTGCCAGGCTTATGCTGGAGTATCAACTGATGGATATCGAATACGAGCAAGGGGACTTAGGTGTGTTGTCACCTCCTGATAAATCTGCCGGTAGGCTTTACCGTAGCAAATACTGGTAATAGCGATAAAAATCGTACACGGACGGATGTTCTTTTTGTGAAAGAAGTAGATCTGGATCCCCAGTTAGGGTTACTGCTGATGATACTTCAACTGTAACAAAAAGTAAAGTGGTATTCGAGTTTGGGTTCTCACAAACGCTGGCTGTAGGCATACGGTTTCGACCTCCGTGTCAGCACCATTCGGCATAGCTGATGTGAAGCAGAGCTCCGCGTGGATGTACGACCTTTGGCGCTAATCAAAACGTTGCCGTCACCACAAGTGAATATCAATTTTCTACCGCTATACATGTCCCTGAGAATGAACATGTAAGATTATAGGGACGATAGACTGGGTCGATGATGCTGAGGTTGGGTTCACCTCTACATGGGCAGTGCGGGGGTTTGCTGATAAGATTAATGAATATATCGGACGGCGGCGATCCTCTGGAAGAAGAAGAAATTTTTAGCCATTCTCATTTCCAAGGCTTTAACGGTACACCTGCACGAAATCTTCTTTTAATTCATCTGTAAGCGGCGAAAATAGCGGGTACGCTAATCAGTGCTTTTGGATTCCATGCAACAACAAAAGTTGTGGCAGCAGACGCCCTGTCGGGAAATCTACATAGGCTTTAGGTAAACAGGAGTCTGGCGAAGATGAATGATCATTTAATATTTCTAAAAGTCGACCACTCAGAAGCGTTGTTGCTGAACCATGCTATAAATTCTCTCCATTCTTTCTTTTTCAAGGAGTCTGGATCGAGTTCACATATCTTTTTCAACTGTTTAAAATAACAACTGTCATGAATATCTATTGGAAGGTTGCCTCAAGGCAATATGCGAAGGCGCTATTGTCGCTGGGTATGAAAACAATTTGAACCCCTCTTTTTCTTGCCGTGCCAAAACAGGGCAAGGTTTGTATCCGGGAAAAATAAGGCTGCGATTCGGTGCGGCCAATATTGGCTGGAGGCCAGGAAATTAAAGTAGAAGAATATGGAAGTGTATTGCGGCGGAGGAAATGGGTGGAAGAACAGCCTCAGAAGAGCCAAATACTGGACGGCGCTTATTGTTGTGGCATTGAAGTCCTGGGCGCACCAGTCTATGCAGCACGCATTCCTCGAAGGGGGTTGCATCGGGGCAGATCAGATCAGGGCGGGGGGCTCTTATTCCGTGCTGGAGGCACAAGAGCATTTGTTAAAAGTGTACGAGTTTTGGTGGAAAAGTGATCTGGCAATAAATAGCTATTCTGATATTCTGCCATCAACATGGGCCTCTAATCAGACTGATAGGAAAGTGGTTTGCAGATCAGCAGTGATAGAAATAACCATCCGCAAAAGCAGATACGAATAAATGTCGGATGAAAGCCAAATTTTTCGTAAACCATTTTCCTTAAGTATAGCTGGGAGTGAGCTGCCTAAAACCCATTTAAAAACCTTATTACAACAGCCCTTCCTTATGGCTTTTATTAGCATCCCCATCTCAAAAAGCACCCGGCAGGATGACTGACCCAATATGGAGAAATCTATTTCAGGTGTTCAGGACTCAGTGCCTGAAGCGTATCTCTCCGGCAGCAGCAACCGGGTATATGGCATTTATTACCAAGCAGATGATCGGGAGGTTTTGTCCTCAGAAGGAGAGCGGCTGCCCTGGAGGTATTTGCCAACCCCGATGCCCGCCAGCAGTTGTACCATGAACTTGGCGCAATTGGCGATTGCACGGAGATTACCTGTTTCTGGATTTAACTCCCGAGGTGAAAGGAATACTGCACTCCAACACTTTGTGTGGATGTGTCTGGGTTTTCCCTGAGATGGTATGAGTATAAACATCGTTTTTTGAGCCTGCTCTACCTCACTTGCACGCTTGTACAGCTCAACCCCCAGATCTATCCTGATCCACCGGGATATGGTAAATGACAGGAAAACCTTCGTTTTCCGTGGCGACCGCCATATGTGTCTTCACGCTTTCCTGGAAATTCTTAGCTATAAGTGGGCGCGTTTGACCCAGATCCGTATCAGACTTCGCAGATTTTGTCATCAACCAATCATTCATCTTAAAAAACCGGCTAAATATGAGAACATTTGATGCAAGTGAGTTAGGCTTTTTAAGCTCAATCCTTCAGGCTGAAACCACTCTATAAAACCAGTCACAGCCACGGTGCTGCCATGTTGATGGACTGGGTCCTGATTTTTGCCAATCCTTTCTCTACGTTCAATTCCCGACGCCTGGGTGTATTTTTTTGCGGTGTGGTCATTGGTGCCCCGGAGAATGCATGCGCTGGCAATCCTGATGCATGATGCTACGCATTTTTTCGGTTTTTGAAAAACGCGAAAACCCTGAATGACCTGTTTTCAATCTGTTTATCATGTATCCCATCTTTTCGTCAATTGAAGTTTATCGAAAAAATCACCTGGCCCTACAAAAACTGAACACGGAGGAAGACCCCGACTGGGTAACCAAGCTGGGAATCGCGCATTTACTTTTCCCAAATCCCGGCTGGAATTTTTCCTTACAACGGCTCATACCTTATTCTTTATCAGGGAGAATGCTGGATTCCATCTGGTTTTTCAAAAGATTTGGGGGAATGGGGAAAAAACAAAACTCACAGAGCAAAAGGAACATGATGAAACTCATTTTTACCTTGTATTATTTGAGTGCCCATCACGTGGCTGGGAATCTGAAATCTACCTGCTCTTTTGGATTTAATGCCCTACCTCTCATGTTTCAGTATACGGAGCGTGGCTGAGCATTTTTGGCGGACTGGCCTACGACCGTCTGCTTTCTTCAGCGAACCGTAAGAGCCCAATAACTGCAGAAAGTTTCTTTATTTCCCCTCACCAGGTAGGTTACCATTTGGAACACCATCTGTATCCGGGCGTTCCATTTTATCATCTGCCCAAACTGCACAAGCTACTCCGGAAACAGGATGAGTATGTGGAAAAAGCGCATTTGACTCAGGGATATACAACCGGTTTGATACAGGAACTAAGTGGAAGATAATTTTTGTTATGGTTGTGTAAGCAGCGCAGGGTTTCTTATCACAGCCATGTTTGAACAGATGCCTCCCGGAATATCTGTGCATATCGTACCTTTTGCCTAAATTTAGGGTATGTTATACTCATTGATGGGTACAACCCCAATGATTTCAGATAATGGCGCATCATACGGTCACGATTAAAGATATAGCAAAGAAGCTGGGGATATCCAAATCAACGGTTTCCCGGGCGTTGCGCGACCACCCCAATGTGAAGGAAGAAACCAAAAAAGCAGTTACCGCGCTTGCTGCTGCGCTGGATTACCACCCTGACCCGGTTGCCCGAGGATTGCTCAACAAAAAAACCTATATCCTGGGTGTGATTGTGCCCAATCTGAGTTTCCCGTATTTCTCCCTTGCAGTCAGTGGGATGCAGGAAATCGCTTCCAAAGCGGGATACCAGATTATGATCTGCCAGTCAAACGAAAGTTATGAAACCGAAAAAGCGGTCATTCGCACCCTGACTGCAAACAGAGTTGACGGACTGATTTTGTCGATTTCCATTGAAACCCGCGAGGACGCACATATCCGGGAGCTTATCCGGAAAAAAGTGCCGCTGGTATTATTTGACCGGGTAATCGGAGATATACCCGTTCCGAGCGTAGTGATGGACAATACTGATGCAGCTTTCCGTATGACCGAACATCTTATTGAGCAGGGATACAGGCGAATCGCACATATCGCCGGCCCGGAAAGTCTGCTGGTAAGTAAGCAGCGGGTAAAGGGTTATACATTGGCCTTGCGCAAATACGGGTTACCGATTGACCCGGAGTTGCTCATTTACAAGGGGTTCCGGATTGAAAGCGGAAAAGAAGCAGCGGAGGCATTACTGGGGCTGCCACAGCCGCCTGATGCCATAATGGCAGTGTCTGACAGCGCTGCCGCCGGTGCTATCATGGCCATCGAATCACGGGGAATGCGTGTTCCTGACGATATTGCTGTTTCGGGTTTTAACAATGAGGTTTACACCAGCTTTGTAAAACCTCCCGTTACAACGGTTTCTCTCCCAATGTACGATCTGGGAAAAGAAGCCATACGACTGCTTCTGCGCCAGATTTCCCATTCTGAAGAACCGGTTTCTTTTGAGCCACGGGTTTTAAAATCTTCGCTTGTAATCAGGGAATCCACCCGACGGAAGGCAGATACACAATAAAAAAGGGCCACCTCACGGCAGCCCTGATATTATTCGCGTCAGATTATTATTTATCGTCCACTTCTTCGTATTCAACGTCAGTAACGTCATCTTCCTGAGCAGGACCTTCCCCCTGAGGGTTGGGCTGACCGTTTTGCTGCGCCTGATACAATTCGCTGGATGCGTTCTGCCATGCAGTATTGAGTGCGGCCATGGCAGCCTCAATCGCGGGTAGATCTTTGGCTTCGTGCGCGGTGCGAAGTTCTTTCAGGCTGCCTTCAATTGCAGTTTTATGATGAGCAGAAAGCTTGTCACCGAGATCTTTCAGTTGTTTTTCTGTACTGAAAATGAGTGCGTCCGCAGCATTGAGTTTTTCGATTTCTTCTTTTTTCGAGCGGTCTGCCTCCTCATTTTCTTTCGCTTCGCGTTTCATTCTTTCGATTTCCGCATCGCTGAGACCGGTTGACGCTTCAATCCGGATTTTCTGCTCCTTGCCGGTAGCTTTGTCGCGGGCACTTACATGGAGGATACCGTTGGCGTCGATATCGAAAGAAACTTCGATCTGCGGGATACCACGGGGTGCCGGCGGGATACCATCGAGGTGAAACTTACCCAGCGTGCGGTTGTTGGCTGCCAGAGGGCGCTCACCCTGAAGGATATGAATTTCCACAGAAGTCTGACTGTCGGATGCAGTCGAGAAAACCTCCGACTTTTTGGTCGGAATGGTGGTATTGGCTTCAATCAGGCGGGTAAATACGCCGCCCATAGTTTCAATACCGAGAGAGAGGGGGGTAACGTCGAGAAGGAGCACACCGGTAACATCACCGGAGAGAACCCCACCCTGAATAGCAGCACCAATGGCAACTACCTCATCGGGGTTTACACTCTTATTGGGTTCTTTTTTGAAAAAGTCTTTTACCAGTTCCTGTACCTTGGGGATACGGGTCGAACCACCTACCAGAATTACTTCGTCCACTTCTTCGACACTGAGTTTGGCGGCTTTCAGCGCTTCACGGCAGGGAGAGAGACAGCGGTCAAAGAGTTTGTCTGCAAGCTGCTCAAATTTTGAGCGGGTGAGGGTTCTTTCGAGGTGTTTGGGACCCGCATGATCCATCGAAAGGTAAGGAAGGTTGATCTGAGACTGGCTGGTGGAGGAAAGTTCGATTTTGGCAGTCTCGGCAGCTTCTTTCAGTCGCTGCATAGCTTTGGGGTCTTTGGTCAGATCGACATTGTGCTCCTGGGCAAACTCAGCGACAAGCCAGTTGATAATGATCTGGTCAAAGTCATCACCGCCGAGGTGAGTATCACCGTTGGTTGACAAAACTTCGAAAACACCATCGCCCAGTTCGAGGATAGAAATATCGAAAGTACCACCGCCAAGGTCGAAAACGGCAACCTTTACATTTTTGTCTTGTTTGTCAAGACCATAGGCAAGCGCTGCGGCTGTAGGTTCGTTGATGATACGGCGCACTTTCAGGCCGGCGATTTCTCCGGCTTCTTTGGTTGCGTTGCGCTGTGCGTCGTTGAAGTAGGCTGGAACGGTGATTACAGCTTCTTTTACTTCATAGCCGAGATAATCTTCTGCTGTCTTCTTCATTTTCTGAAGAATCATGGCAGAGATTTCCTGCGGAGTATAGGTGCGGTCGTCAACTTTAGCTACTGCGAGGTTGTTGCGTCCGCTGGTGATCTCATAAGAGACACCCTCTTTGTCTTTTTTGGCTTCGGGGTAAGTGGCACCCATAAAGCGTTTGATAGAACGGATTGTTTTGAGCGGGTTGGCGAGAGACTGGCGTTTTGCCTGCTCACCGACGATACGCTCTCCGTCTTTGGAGAAGGCTACAACCGAGGGCGTAGTTCTTTTTCCTTCGGAGTTTACGATTACCGTCGGCTCATTCCCCTCCATTACAGCCACACAAGAGTTTGTGGTTCCTAAGTCTATTCCTATAATCTTGCTCATCTGATGCTTATTTTGATATAGTTATTCAATGTTAATATTGGTATCGTCTTCAGCTTCTTCTCCGGTATTTCGGGGAAAACGAATATAAAGCAGTCCCATCTCGTATTTAGCCTTTACTTCTTCTATCACGGCACTTACCGGAAGGGTAAAGGACTTCAGAAAACTTCCATACAGGCGCTCCTGCTTTTCATACACATATTTTTCGGCTCCCTCAACCGGGTATTTTGTCCCTTTTACATTAAGAATCCCGTCATGAATCTGGATTGAGACGTCTTCTTTCTTCACACCCGGGATTTCCAGTTCGATTACATACTGATCGCGGGTAAGATATACATCGGTGCGAACCTTCAGTTCTGTTCCCTCACCGCTGAATACTTCATCCATAAACCCGCCGACCTTCTTTTGAAATTCTGAAAATCCTTCCTTGAAGCTCTGGAAGAAATCGTCAGATCGGTTTTCGTTCATCATTAAGACAGGTATTAAATTTTTGTGAAAACCGCAATCCTGATGCCATGCAAATATTGTTGCCTTTTTGGCCGAAAATACTTGTCAATATGGCAGTATGGCATAGGTTTCCTTCCTATATTGCCGGATATTATCGGAAACCCCGATGCTATATCAAGAACATCCGTCATGAATTTTAGCAATAAAGTCGTATGGATCACTGGCGCTTCCTCCGGAATTGGCGAGGCATTGGTGTATGAATTTGTGAAGGCTGGTGCCACCGTGATTGCCTCTGCACGAAGAGTTGCCGAACTGGAAAGAGTAAAAGGAGGGAGTGGTGACAGGCAGGAACGTGTACATATCGTACCGCTGGATCTCGCCGATATGGGTGAGGTCGAATCGGTTGTAAAAGCGCAGATTGCGAAGCTGGGGCGAATTGATATTCTCATCAACAACGGCGGGATCAGCCAGCGATCGCTGCTAAAAGATACGCCGGTAGATATCGACCGGAAGATCATGGAGGTGAATTATTTTGGGCAGGTAAGACTCACCAAAGCAGTTTTGCCCTATATGCTTAGCCAGCAGGACGGCCATATTGTGGCGATCAGCAGCCTTACCGGCAAATTTGGATTCCCCCTTCGCTCTGCCTATGCGGCCTCCAAGCACGCAATGCATGGTTTTTTTGAAACGGCCCTTCTCGAACTCAAATCCGAAAACGTCCGCATAACCGTTGTGAACCCGGGGCAGATCAGAACGCAAATTTCTCTCCATGCGCTGAAGGAAGACGGCGTTGCCCAGGGAATTATGGATCCGGGGCAGGAAAATGGAATGCCTGCGGAAGTCTGTGCACAGAAAATCATGAAAGCCATTCTCGCCAATAAACCAGAAATAACCATTGGCGGAAGAGAAGTGTTGATGGTATATTTTAAGCGTTATCTTCCGTGGTTGTTTCGTAAAATCGCCCTCAAGGTCAATGCCCGTTAATATCTTAACTATCAATAAATGGAAACCATTCGGAATAATGTCCTCGAAATATCTGTAATAACCGAAGGTGCTGAACTATGCAGCATTCGTTCACTTGCCACCAGCAGGGAGTATATGTGGGAAGGCAACCCCGAAATATGGGGAAGTCATGCGCCGGTACTTTTCCCTATTGTGGGTACGCTCAAAGACCAGACCTATTTTCACAACGGAAAAGCCTATGAGCTTCCCCGCCACGGATTTTTCAGAAGGAATGCAAAAGTAACACTTCTGGAAAAATCATCTGCCCATCTCACATTTGGATTGAAAAGCGACCCGGAGTCGCTGTCTGTGTATCCTTTTGATTTTGAGGCAAAAATCATTTTCTCTCTGGATGGAAACAAGATTCGGGTCACCCATAATGTCAAAAATACGGGTACGGGTGAAATGCTGTTTTCTATAGGGGGCCACCCTGCATTCAAATGCCCGCTGAATGAGGGCGAAACCTACGAGGATTACCAATTGATATTTGAAAAAGAAGAATTCCTGCATACATGGGATCTGAATGAAGGGGGAATCATCGAAAAGGAAGGACGCCTGGTAATGGATCACAGCAATATCCTGCCGCTTCACAAAAACCTGTTTGACCACGATGCCCTGATATTTAAGTACCCGGTGTCAAATTCGGTAAGCCTGGCGCATCACACACAAGGTGTTGTTGTCAAAGTTGATTTTACAGGGTGGCCGTATCTCGGTATCTGGGCCAAACCGCAGGCGCCATTTGTATGTATTGAGCCCTGGCTGGGGATTGCAGATAGTGCAGATACCGATCAGCAGCTTTCCCAAAAGGAAGGGATATTATCGCTGGCGGAGGGAAAAGTGTTTGAGGCGACCTTTTCCATTGAAATTGTGCAATAAAGGGGTCGCGTTTACATAGAACAAACCAGTCGCCAGATTTCTTCATCGACGGGCACGCCATTTTCCATGTTATCCTTACGGGTAAGAATCGTGCGTTCACCCGGGTAAAATACTTCTTCCCCCTCTTTTGCAGGCTCCGCGTCTTTTATGGCCATCAGTGTTTTCTCCAGTACTTCCTGATAATGGACATGGTTGCCGACTGCAAGAGGATTTATCGCCATAAAAATCTGAGAAAGGCCATATTCATCACTCCCCTGCTCCCCGACCTGTACGGTACACATTCCTCCGGAAAGACTGCTGGCCATGAGGTCGAGTACCAGGGACAGGCCGGAGCCTTTCCAAAAGCCAAAGGGCAGTGCCCGCCATGATTTTTCGATTTCTCCCGGGTCAACGGTAAGTTCTCCCTTTGTGTCAAATCCGCCTGGTACAGGAAGTAATTTCCCCTGGCGGCGTGTGGCTTCTATTTTCCCAAAAGAAAACTGGGTCATGGCAGTGTCCAACACAACAGGAAAATGTTGTCCAGGGAGTGCAATAATCAGCGGATTGTTGCCCAGGACTGCATTTTTTGCACCCCAGGGAGGCATATTGGGCTGTGTGTTGGTAAAACAAATGCCGATAAATCCTGATTCGGCAGCCTGCCAGCCATAAGCCCCGCCCCGCATCCAGTGGTTGGTATTCCGAAGTGCGACCAACCCCATCCCATAGGCTTGTGCCATCTCGGTAGCCCTGCTCATACAAAACCGGGCATTGAGGTTGCCGGGCCCCAGATTCCCATCCCATTGTTCGATCACACCAATACCAGCAATTTTTTCAGGGGACGCATTGACGTTCACATACCCTTTTCTGATATACTCAATAAACCGGGGGAACCGGTTGAGGCCATGAGAATAGACCCCATCGCGGCTGGCCTCTGCAAACAGCCGGGCACAGACATCCGCTTTTTCAGGTTCGAAATCAAAAGACAGTAATACCCGTTTCAGTTCCTCGTGGATACGGGAAAAAGGAATCCTGGACATAAAAATTACCTTAAAGGGCGAGTTATAATTTCAGCCGCCTAAGATAATAAGTTGTACCGAAATAAACATCTCCGTTTATTTTCCATTCATCGGACTGAGGGCGAAAAAGTGCATTATCTTTAGCCCATGTGCGGGTAAAAAACCCATTGGTCACCAGACTTACTGTGCGCTCATAGTGGTAGTCAAGGTGGATACCTGCCTCCACATGATGACCCGAAAGGGTTTTCCATTCAGGTGCCTGACCGGCGGCTTTGATTTTGGTTGCAAGTACAGGCATATAGGTTGCCCGCAGTCCGGCTGTACCATATACGCCATCATTGAGAGATGCGGCATAGGTGCGGGAGGGTAACAGACTGAGCGCAAGGCCATAGTTGGTGAATGACTTTTCGCCTGAGGTAAATTTGTCTATCCGCCCGTGAATACCTGCAGAGACAAACCATCTGCTTACCGCAAAAGGTTTATATAGCCCAAAAATCAACTGGTAGTCATCCATCTGATATATGTGGTCGATGGGGAAACGCCATTCGGCGCTGATGTCATTGAAAGTTTTTCCGTTTTTGCGCAGGTTGTACCCCAGCCCCAGGAAAGGTTTTCCCTGCCAGGAAACCGAAAAATACCAGGTATGAACCCCAATGGTCTGATAGCCGGAGAAAGGTTGTGCATGCAGGAACGGCAAACCTGAAAAAGCAAAAAACAGCAGTGAGAGGTATAAACTTTTCATCATTGCGGAGATTAACGGGTGGATACAGGGAAAACAAACCGGAAACTGAAACCGCGCATATTGGGGAGCCTCCCTCCGGTAGTGCCGATTGGGGGTTGTTTCAGGCTGGTATAATCGAGGTGAGTATTAAAGGGAATTTTACCTGAAGAAAGCTGCTCAAAAGGAATGATAATGCCAAAACCATAGGTAAAATCGTAGATGCGAGAGTTGTTGCTGCTGACGCCAAAGTCATCTTCTGTGAGCGTATAAGCGCCCAGGCGAAAAGCCAGCACCTTATAAAACACCCATTCCGATCCCACCCGGAAGGCGGTGCGAAAACCACTGTTGAGCAAATCCTGATATTCGACAGCAAACAGCATTTCCAGCGGGCCGGAATCTGCTCCGGGCGGAGAAATCGTTGTATTGACCCGGTAAGTAGCCCCGACACGGGCAATTACGGGGAATACATTACTGGCGACGTCTCCCTGAGGGCTTGCAAAAGAAATTTTGTCGAAAAGTGCATTACTGATACTCGCAGCAAAGGTGAGTTTGCGATTTTCGGACAAAGGCATCAGGTAAAACACACCGGCATCGAAATTGAGTGAGCCTGCGAGTGGAACATCATTGATATATTTCCAGCGGAAATAGTTGATATTTATGCCGGCATACAGATTTTCGACCGGCATAGCCGCTGCTGTGAGGGTGAGGTTGGTGGAAGTCGGGTTATCCACACGGTAATCTACCCCATTGATATTCACATCAAAGGAAGACGGGCCGGTGGCAAACTGGTGGAAACTGGCTGCGGCAGTCAGTTTGGGGCGAATTTTACGCGCATACCCGGCAAAATAATTGTCTGAGGCAGTGAGCAGGTAATAAGGCCCGGAAGTAACAAGCGCAATCTCCTGATTTTCAATTAATCCTATTCCCGCAGGATTATAAAACAGGGATGGAACTGTACCGCCAACTGCGACTTCGGTCTGCCCCATAGCCTCAGCTTTTACGACGGGCATCCGGCCAAAAAAAAACTCATTCTGAAAAGCTGGATAATATTGAGCATAGATATTGCCATATAATCCAAGGAAGATTATGGAAAAGAGATTTCTCATACGGCGATGGTTTTAGGGGAAGAACCTTTTTTAAGTAAAAATGGGGGAATTGTGATTGAGTCGCCATAACGAGAATTCGTAGGTAATAATTTATGAAAAAAAAAGTCAATAGCCATTTTAACATAATTGGCTCTTTTTGTACATTCACTGATTGCAACATAGATACCTAAACAGATTCTGACAAAACCCGGGGCCTTTGCAGCTATGCAACCAATTAATATAAATAAACTCATACCCATCAGCTCTTTGGAATCAAACCACAGGAGAAACGTCTTTTTGTTTGACAGTTGGAGCGCATGGGTCGCAGATATTGCTATTTTCCTCGGCCTCATCATTTCGGGAAATAGCAGTTACGTAGTGTATTATTATCTGGGGATACCGGTAGTACTCTACCCGCTCAGTATCTTGTTTTTTGTAAAGAAAAGTCCGCTGGCGGGAATCGGATTTTTTATTTTAACCGCCGTTTTTCTGGTTGTATCTGCTGCCATCGAAATGCCTCAGATCAGGTATGAGTCGTTGATGATGATTCCGATCGGGCTATCGGCATTTTTATATCTGAGTGATTCAAAATTAGCAAATGGTTTTTTCTTTTTTCTTTGTACTGCTGGTATCACGTTGCTAGTTGTAGAGTTGTTTCTGGAGAATCTGGAACCGGTGGAGGGGAATTATATTCTTTATAATCAGGTACTGATCCTGCTGTTTTTTTTCGTCATTTTCACCAAACTTATCAGTCTGGTATTTCTCTACCGAAGGATTATTTCAGATTCGGCTATCAATGCCCGAAACCTGGGCGAAAGCGAAAAACGATACCGGGATCTGTTTGAAAATGTCAACGAAGGAATTGTACAGATCGACGAAAAAAGAAGAATCGTAGCCAGCAATAAGGCAGCCAGAGATTTGCTGGAGATTTCAGGCGATTACCCGGTCAGGGTCATTGATCTGATTTATAAAGACGACTATGATATTGCCCAGCATTACTACGAAATTCTCAAAAGGGATGGTCAGTTCTCCGATTTTCAGGGCAGGTTTATTACCTCCGATGGAAAAATAAGATATCTGGAGGTCAGTTCGGTCGGTATTTTTAATGAAACGGGAGACCTTACCGGCTCCAGAGATATTATCAGAGATATTACGGATGTGAGGGAGGCAGAGCTGGCGCTGCGGCAAAGTGAGGTACAATATCGCACCCTCTTCGAAAATAACCTTTACGGCATTGCACTTCTCGATGCAGAGGCAAGATTTGTGGATTTTAACCAGGCATTTCTCAATGTTATGGGGTATTCGGAAGAGGAGATGCGTGCCAAAACCGTATTTGAAATCACAGAGCCTGACGATCTGCCCGAGTGCAATCAAAATATCCACGCTCTGGTAACCGGAAAAATCAGGTCGTTTATTCAGGAAAAAAGATATATCAGGAAAAACGGAAAACTCTTCCATGCCATAGCAGCAGTAAATGGCATATATGATGATCTCGGCAATTTCATTGCGGGTGTAGGTACTGTCATGGATGTTACCGAAAGGGTTTCCAAAGATGCTATTATCCAGAAACAACTTCTCGACCTGAATGAAAAAAACCAGGAGCTGGAAAAATATATTACCTCAAACCTGGAACTGGAAAACTTTGCCTATATCGCTTCCCATGACCTTCAGGCTCCCATCCGATCCATTATCAGTTTCACACAACTGCTGAAGCGAACAATGGGAGACAAAGTCTCCGAAGAAGAAGAGGAATACCTCGGTTTTATCCTCACCGCCTCCCGCAATATGTACAACCTCATCAGGGATCTGCTGATGCTCTCCCGGGTAAATACAACTAAAATCAGGCTGGATAAACTGGAACTCGGAAAAATCATTGGTGATATTAAAAAAGAACTCAAACCCGTCCTTGAAGAGAACAAGGTTTCCCTGAAGATTGGCAATTGCCCTAATGTGCTTATCGGCGACCGCACTAAAATCTATCAGTTATTTCAAAACCTCCTCACCAATGCCATCAAGTTTCAGTCTCCCGGTATAAATCCTGAAATCGAAATTTTTTGTGAAGAGCGATCCGATGACTGGCTTTTCTGCGTCAGCGACAACGGGATTGGAATTGAAGCAGAATATCAGGATAGAATATTTCTCCTTTTTCGCAGACTTCACAACGACCAGAAATACGAAGGAACCGGTATCGGGCTTGCCCTCTGTAAAAAAATTGTCGCACAGCACAATGGACGTATCTGGGTAAATTCTGCGCCCGGAAAAGGAAGTCGTTTTTATTTTACGATTTCCAAACGGATTGAACTGCCCGTACAAGTGTAATTTTTTTTACATTTGCCTGACAGTAATTCTGGTACCATGCATATCCGACTCCTGTTGCTGATTTTTATTTTCCCCACTTTTCTCTCAGCCCAGTTGACTGATATATTTGTCAGCAGCCGGGGAACACACTCCGTCAAACGGTATAACGGAAATACCGGCCAGTATATCGGAGATTTTGTTACCCCCAACTCCGGCACCCTCAATTCTCCTCAGGATATCCTGTTTCACCCCAACGGAAACCTCCTTGTTGTTGGCAGGTTCAACAATGCCGTAAAAATGTATAATGGCCAGACGGGTGCGTACATCGGGAATTTTACCAAAAACTATCCACTCGACAATGGTACCAAAATGTCGTGGGGACCAGAAGGTTACCTGTATATAAGCCAGTGGGGAATAACCAAAAGCAGAGTTGTACGCTTCGATTCGCTGGGCAATTTTATCGACGAATTTACCCAGGGTAATCTCAATCAGGCGGGCGGTCATGCGTGGGACGACAACGGAAACCTGTATGTGGCGGTTCATGCAGAAGGAACTGACGGCAATATCCTGCGGTTTGACACTGCCGGTGTACTGACAGAAATCTACATTCCGCATGGCGTGGTTCAGGGCCCCATTGACGTTTGGTTTCGCGGACCGGATATGCTGGTACAGGATCTGGATGCCGGAGAGATTATTATTTTTGATGCCGGCGACAAAACCCTGCTGAGCAAACCTGCGACAGGGCTCAACAACCCCGAAGGACATGTTTACGATCCCTCCGGACTGCTGTATGTCTGTGAGTCGGGGGCCGATCAGGTGCTTCGCTACAATATTGCAGCCAATACACACGCAGTGTTTATCAATTCGGGCGGACTCTCCCAGCCCAACAGCATTGTCTTTGAGCCCGGTATGATGACCGCAACAGAGCCTCTGTTGACGCCCGCTGAAATAACCCTCCAGGTACAGAATATACAGGGAAAATCTACTTTTTCCATTCTCTCAGCTATACATTCCCCGGCAACCCTCACCATTTTTGATGTGTCGGGCAAAGTCGTGGCAACACCTTTCTCAGGCAACCTGAATCCCGGCGAACAGACGATATTCTGGCTGAATGAGAATTATCCCTCCGGGGTCTATTTTTATAAATTATCTACCGGCGGTTTCAGCCTTGCCGGAAAAATCATCATTGGTTCATGAACATTTTACTGATCGGTTCGGGCGGAAGAGAGCACGCCCTTGCATGGAAGCTCGTCCAATCGCCCCGCTGCCAAAACCTGTATATCGCTCCCGGAAATGCCGGAACAGATTCTCTGGGTAAAAACGTTGCGCTCAATACCTCCGACTTCTCCGAAGTTTATCAGTTTGTACAGCAGCAGGCGATTGATTTTGTGTTGATTGGTCCCGAGCAGCCGCTGGTTGACGGAATGGCAGACTTTCTCACCGCGAGAGGTGTGCCGGTTGTAGGCCCGCAAAGCAGCGGGGCAAGGCTGGAGGGCAGCAAGGATTTTTCCAAGCAGTTTATGCAAAAGTATGGCATTCCCACCGCATCATACGGATCATTTTCGGCGGATCAGCTAGCCGAAGCGCTGGCTTTTACCGACCGGCAAAGCCTGCCGGTGGTAGTCAAGGCCAGCGGCCTTGCCGCAGGGAAAGGCGTGCTGATCTGCGATACCCACGCAGCGGCGCGCGAGGCGGTGGAGGACATGCTCAGTGGCAAATCTTTTGGCAGTGCAGGCCAGACCGTGGTGATTGAAGAATTTCTGAGGGGGATCGAAATTTCAGTATTTGTACTGACCGACGGCAAAAACTATAAAATTTTACCCTCCGCCAAAGATTACAAGCGGATAGGCGAAGGCGATACCGGCCTGAACACTGGGGGAATGGGCGCCGTTTCTCCGGTTCCGTTTGCGAATCAGGCATTTATGGATCAGGTAGAAAAAGACATTGTAAAACCCACCCTCGAAGGACTTCAGCAGGAAGGGATTATTTATAAGGGTTTTATTTTTATTGGGTTAATGGTTGTCAACGGAAAACCCTGGGTACTTGAATACAACGTCAGGATGGGCGACCCAGAAACAGAGGTTGTCATGCCGCGCCTCAAATCCGATCTGGTCGATCTTTGTGAAGGGGTGGTAAATGGTACACTGGACAAAGTGGCTTTTGAAATAGACTCACGTACCTGCACCACGGTCATGCTGGTAAGCGGTGGATATCCGGGTTCATATCCCAAAGGAAAAATCATGACAGGCTGGGAAGATGTGGAGGACTCCATTCTTTTTCATGCCGGGACCAAAGTAGTGGATGGCCAGATTGTAACGGATGGCGGGAGAGTACTTGCCATTAGTTCTTTCGGAGAAAATATCACTTCTGCCGTGGAAAAATCCCTGAAAAATGCAGAGAAGATTCAGTATGAAGGAAAATATTTTCGACGCGATATAGGACAGGATTTGCTGTAAATTTTCACTCAAACAAACCGGAATATGAGCAGAATCATTTCCCTATTTTTTCTCAGCCTAATGCTGAGTTGCCAGTCTTCAGACGTCATTCTCCCCAAAGAAGGGCTCTGGCGAACGGAATTATCGCTTTACCCCGGCGTCTCGCTTCCATTTACCTTTATGCTCCAACAAACGGAAACCGGGTGGGTCGCAACCGTAATCAATGGAGAGGAAAAAATCCAAAGTGAAGAGTTTCGCGTCTCAGGAGATTCTGTATTCTTCCGGCAGCCCGTATTTGATACAGAGTTTAGAGGAAAAATCGTGGATGCAGGAAAAATAGAAGGCAACTGGTACGATTATTCCAGAGACAACAACTACCATATTCCGTTTCAGGCTGTTGCCGGAGAAACTGCCCGTTTTCCGTTTCAGTCAGAAAAATCTCCGGCAGAAATTGCACCAGTCTGGCGCGCCGATTTTCAACCCGAAACACCACCGGGAAACGCTTATTCTACAGTAGGGAAATTTGAGCAAAACGGGAATCAGCTTACAGGAACTTTTCTCACAGAAACCGGAGATTACCGTTTTCTGGAAGGCGTGGTTGACGGGGACAGTGTTAAACTCTCGGCATTTGACGGTTCACATGCATTCCTGTTTCTGGCAGAAAAACAGGAAGCGGGCACACTTTCAGGTAAATTTTATTCCGGCATCCATTCGGTAGAAAGCTGGACTGCTGTGGTTGAGCCGGAGGCAAAACTTCGCGATGCCGATTCGCTTACTTTCCTGAAGCCCGGATACGACACTTTTACTTTTTCTTTTCCCAATCTGGAAGGGAAAACAGTTTCGCTGGAAGATGACCAGTACAAGGGAAAGGTTGTCATTGTGCAACTGCTCGGATCGTGGTGCCCTAATTGTCTGGACGAAACCAAGCTCATGAAGCAGTGGTACGAAAAATATCAGGACGAAGGGCTGGAGATTGTCGGGCTGGCCTTTGAGCGTACAAAAGACCATGAGTTGGCGGTAGCCAGCCTCGGGCGGCTCAGAGATTATTTCGGCATTACCTATGAAATACTCCTTGCCCAGACAGGCGGCGAGAAGATTGATCCCGTCGAAAAACTGCCCATGCTCAATCACATTATGGCATTTCCGACGACGATATTCATTGACCGGAAGGGAAACATCCGCCGCATACATACAGGATTCAGCGGGCCTGGGACAGGCAAACCCTACGAGGAATTTGTGACGGAATACGGCACATTTGTGGAGGAGATGCTGGGGGAGAGGTGAAAATGAATTTCCCTACCCAATCTCTACCGGCTCGCCCAGAAATTTGGGCTGGCTGTTGAGTACATACAAGTCGATCATCATCATCGTGCGCGCCAGCAACTCCCGCAGTTGAACCTTAAACCCGTATTTCAGATTTACATCGCGGGCGTTGAAACCTACGGCTTCTATCCCTTTTTGCTGCGCAATAAATACCGCCCGCTGGTTGTGAAACCGCTGGGATATAATGACCAGTTCGCTCTGCCCAAATACTTTCTGTGCCCGCACAATTGAGTCCAACGTGCGGAAACCCGCATAATCCAGGACAATCCGCTCCGCAGGTATGCCCGCAGCAATCAGATCCAGCCTGAATGTGCGGGGTTCATTGTAAGCCATGGTACTATTGTCTCCGCTTACCAGAATATAGTCAATTTTCCCTTCTGCGTACAACTTCCGCGCGGCTTCAATACGATACTGGTAATACAGGTTGACCTGCCCTGTTTTTACATATTTGCTCGTGCCCAGCAACAGCCCCACCTTGTAATGTGGGGTATGTGTGGCCGTGCTAAACAGCTTACCGGTTGTACTGTGTACTACCACATAGTTGCAGACAAATACCACTCCGGTTGCGACCAGAAGCAACATAAAAGCAAGGAACATACGTCTCTTACGCGTGTTTTTCATAAATCTGCCTTTGCGGCCTGTCAAAACCTCACATTCACCCATTCCCCCCAACACCTTCCGTCGGCCAATTGTAGTTGTACATAATACCACCCGGGAAAGTTTCGGCTAAAGTCAATTTTGTGTACCACGTGATGTCGCCTTACTTTCGCCAGACACGTAATATGACCCTCTCTGTCCAATATACGGATTCTGACAGGATCAGATTTCTCTGTCTGAATCACGATATTTTTTTCGAAAGGATCAAACATAATACAATAGCCAACCAGAGAATTTTCATGGGCATCGGCTGCAGGCACGGTATCTGCCGGCAATAGCCGGCTCGCTGTCAGGGAAAATACACTTAAAAGCAAAAAACACAGGTGTAACAGGCTGCTTATCTTCATGGTGGTTGTATTTGTTTTTATAAGACGATCCATGCCACAAAATATAACCTGTCTGTAAAAAACTGTATATTCGGACGTTGTATGGCCCGCATTCCCCAACATATCGTCGATCAGATTTACAATGCCATGGATATCGTGGACATTGTCTCTGATTATATGCCGCTCAAGAAGCGGGGGGCCAATTATTGGGCGCGCTCGCCCTTCAGTAATGAAAAAACGCCTTCCTTCGCCGTCAATCCGGTCAAAGGTATATATAAGGACTTCAGTTCGGGAAAAGGCGGAAATGCCATCAATTTCCTCATGGAAATGGAAGGCTACGAATATGTCGATGCGCTCAAACACGTAGCCAGAAAATACAATATCGAAATTGAGGAGGAAGAAGAAACGCCCGAAGCCAAAGTCGAGCGGGACAGACAACAAAGCCTTTTTGTCGTCAATGAGTTTGCTGCCCGTTACTTCCACGAACAACTGACACAAAACCCCAAAGGCATTCAGATCGGGCATTCGTACTTCAAGGAGCGGGGTATCCTCGACGCTACCATTGAAGAATTTCAACTGGGGTATTGTCTCGATGAATGGGATGCTTTCTCGAAGACCGCTGCGGAAAAAATGTATCAGGAAGACTACCTGACCGAACTGGGGCTGGCCAGCCGTTCGGAAAAAACAGGTAATCTCATCGACCGGTTTCGCGGCAGGGTGATATTCCCGATTACGAGTCCGGTAGGTAAAGTGCTCGGGTTTGGGGGGCGAATACTGGGAAAAGCCCAGGACATCGCCAAGTATATCAATTCTCCCGAATCCGAAATCTACCATAAAGGGCAGGTGCTTTATGGACTTTTTCAAGCGAAAAAAGCCATTCGCGACCTCGATCAGTGTATCCTTACCGAAGGATATATGGATACCATTGTCTTACATCAGAATGGTATTAAAAACGTCGTCGCCTCCAGCGGGACGGCACTTACGCCCGATCAGATTCGCCTCATCCGCCGCTTCACCAAAAATGTGCTGATGATTTACGACGGCGACGCCGCCGGGGTAAAAGCCGCACTCAGAGGCATCGATCTCCTGCTGAAGGAGGGGATGAACGTGCGGGTGCTGATATTGCCAGACAATCACGACCCTGACTCCTATGTCATTACATTTGGGGCAAAAGCATTTACCGATTTTGCAGAAAAAGAAGCGCTCTCCTTTCTCGACTTCAAAATAAGGGTACTTTCCGAAGGCAAACCCAAAAATGATCCGAGGCATCAGGCCGAACTGATCAAGTCCCTCGCAGAAACAGTCGGGCATATTCCCGATATGGTCGAGCGGCAAATGTACATCAAACATGTCGCCCAGCAGGTGGACATCACAGAGGCCCTGATGACCCATGCGGTGGATGAGGCCCGGCGGGAAAACAGTAAGCTCGAAAGAAAAGAAAAGAAAGGGAATCTTAAAAGAGTAGAATCGCCATATCATTTTTTGAGTGTTTCTTCTATTGAGGGTATGGTCAATCCCCTAAAAAAGAAATACAATGTAGAGGAATCAGAGCTAAAAATGGATTTAGATTTTTTGGCAAGACTTAAATCTGAGCTAATTGATGCAGAACTCCAAACGCTAATTAATTCATTATCAGAAGTTATAGGTCTTTCGGAAGAAGGAAAAGCAATACGAAAAGAATTAGGGAATAAGAAGAATCTATACCCAACTCCGTCATCAAAAAATGAAATAGATTTTTCAGGTAATTGCAATAAGCTGAAATTAATGGTATGTCTTGTAATTCTGGATTTAACCGAAAAAATTGTAATTGCACCGCAGATAGATTACAAAAATCTACAACCAGAGAGATTCGTCAAAATTAAAAAAACGTTAAAAAATATTGAAACAGCTCAGAAGTGTACAAAAAAAACTATACTAAAGCTATATCAAGAAATTACCTCATCATGAAACATTACTTTGAGAATCGCTTTGTGAATTATAATCACGATATTCCCAAATAGTGCTTTCTGAATTATTTAAGGGATTGAATTTATCTCCTTCATATACAATCAGTGCTTCCTCTGGGAAAAACCTTTCAGAAAATTTTCCAGAATCTGCATCGTACCACATACATTTGTGTTCACGGGAAGTACCCCATTTAGCGATTTTCCCGGTTCTTTCGTTATAAGTTATGTTTTTTTCTTTCAATTTCCCAATAGCTGTAACTACAAGTTTAGGTGGGAAGAAGGAAGATGTATCTGTTTCAAATTTATATTGAAGGCTAGTCTTGGCATACTCTAAATGAGCCTTAATAATTGCATTGGCTTCTTTCTCGGCGGCTAAAGAAGTCCGAAGAGTAACAACCTTATTCAATGAGAAATTACTATCCCATTCGCTCTCGATCTCTACTTTCTCAAGTACACTCCGATTAAACCACCTCTCGTGAAACCGTTCCTTACCCTGAATCTTGGCATACCACATGCATTTCACTTGAACTTTTTCTTTTATCTGATGCCCACTGGTTTCATCGTATAGTTTATTATCGTATTCGGATAACCGAACTAATTCAACGACTACCATTGTTGGAGGCAGACTATTTTTCCTACCTTGTTTAATTGTATGAGTAGATGTGGCTGTTTTTAATATTATCTCTGTAAGTGTATCCGAATAGTCTTTAGTAACGAAGTTTACGAGATCGCCTAACTGTAATCCATCAAAATCAAGGGAATCGGACATTTTTGGACAATTAACAATTTGGGTGTGCGGAGTGCGTAGTAATGAATTTTTTTATTAAATTTACAATTCCACCCATGACTCGACTTATTGCCATTGGTTTTACGAGTCATGGTGCTCTTTGCCCTACTACACTAACTTTTAATTGAGGATACAACCCACTTAGAAGGATAATGCTCCTATTTATTGAGTAAAGATAGGGGAAATTGAGATGTAGGTATTCGTAAATAGTTTAATCTTCGCTCTGGACAAGAGAGACAACAGTCGCTCCTGGCTAATGGGAAAAGATCAACTATAAATATAGAATTTATTCCGGTAAAGTGCAACATAAGTTTGTGGTTTATTTGGTATAAGTATCAAATCATTCGCGGGGCTCAAGAATTTGGGCGACGACTCTACTCTGAAAAAGAGGTAGGTAATAGGTTTAAATATTTCCGCATTTTAACCGTCATGGGTGGGCTTTTTATGGCAAAGAAAAAAGATTGGTATCAACCCAAGGGATATCTTCATATAACCCCCAGGCTAAATTGGGGAACAGATAGAGAGCGCTTAACTGAACTTATAAAGAACCCCAAATGGGTAGAAAGACACGCATTCTTCCCCCTTCTCCATAAAAAAATCTTCCAAAGAAGGTATAAGATAATAGGCTCCGACTCTCTTACAGGCAAGACAATTCGGGGACATTCAACAAAAGATTCGAATGGAAAAACCAAGCCAAGTAAGAAACCTCGTCCGATTCACTATGCGACACATATCGATTCTCAAATATACTCATACTATACAAAGAATATACTTCAACCAAAGTATGAATCCTTGCTAAATGCTGATTTTGAGCTTAATAATTCGATTATTGCCTATAGACAGATTCCCATTGAAGGGTCTCTGGGGCATAAAGGTAATATTCATTTTGCAAAAGAGGTATTTGATCAAATTCGGAAAAGAACCAATTGTGTAGCGATGGCTTTTGATATTGAGAATTTTTTTTCAAGCTTAAATCATCGTAAACTTAAGCTTGCTTGGGCAGCTTTATTAGGTCATAAATCACTACCTAAAGATCACTACAATCTATACAAATCTATTACGAAATTCTCCTACATAGACATTTCTCAGTTCAGAAAAAAACATAGTGGTTTTGATGAAAAACGATTGTCAGAGATAAGAAAAAAAGGAATTCACTCCTTTTTTGAATCTGTCGAAGAGTTTAGAACACTTATTCATGAGGGAAAAATCCGTATTCAGAAAAATCAATATAAAAATAAGAAAACTAAAAAACTTCAAGGCATCCCTCAAGGTTTAACTATCAGTGCTTTATTAGCCAACATCTACCTTTTGGAATTTGACCGGTTGATTGTAGAAAAAGTTGTCAAAGATTGGGGCGGTATGTATCGTAGGTACTCAGATGACATTGTTATTATTGGCCCGTTAGAAAGAGCGGATGATATTAAATTCCTTGTGTTTGAAGCCATTAAAAAATCTGGATTGGTAATTAGCGAGGAGAAAACTGAGATATGCAGATTTGAGAAAAACTCGAAAGGATACTTGGATTGTTATGGATCGCTAGGGCCCAGATCAGAACGCAAAAATATGCCTTTCTGCTATTTGGGTTTTGAGTTTGACGGAAAGAATGTTTTGATTAAGGCAAAGAATCTTTCAAAGTTCTACAGAAGAATGAAAGAATCGGTTAAGAGTAAGGCAAGGCAGATTGAAAATGTGCAAAGAAAAACACCAAATGAATCCCATACGATTTATTACAGAAAACTGTATAGAACCTATACAATGAAGGGAGCTAAAAAAAAGATTTTAAGTGGGACAAGCTCAATATTGAAATACGACCACCTTAAGGGAGAATATTATTTAGCAAGCCATATTACGAAACGAAAATATTGGGGCAATACTCTAGGATACGCTAAACGTGCAAGTGAAATCATGGGGGAAGAGAGTATAATAAGACAATTTCGCAATCATCGTAAAATATTAAAAAAGACAATGTCAAAACATCTCCCTCTAGGCAGGAGTAATATGCATTGAAAAATATTTTCGATATTGAACGATGGGCTATTTCGGAATATGAAATATAAGATTCTTGACCATTTCTCGATGCATAGCAAAACCCTTCATAATAGCTTAAGCAAGTTTTTCAATTCTAGATACAAGTACCAGAACCACAGGAACTAGGAATTGATGCGATTTGTCTATAACTATCAATGAGGCTAGTTCCGGAGAGGTGAGTATAGTCTGTTTTAAGTCTATCCTCTTTTGCATATAAGAAAGTATTAAATTGGGGGCAAATAGAGATGGAAATCCTATGGCCCGCATTCCCCAACATATCGTCGATCAGATTTACAATGCCATGGATATCGTGGACATTGTCTCTGATTATATGCCGCTCAAGAAGCGGGGGCCAATTATTGGGCGCGCTCGCCCTTCAGTAATGAAAAAACGCCTTCCTTCGCCGTCAATCCGGTCAAAGGTATATATAAGGATTTCAGTTCGGGAAAAGGCGGAAATGCCATCAATTTCCTCATGGAAATGGAAGGCTACGAATATGTCGATGCACTCAAACACGTAGCCAGAAAATACAATATCGAAATTGAGGAGGAAGAAGAAACGCCCCGAAGCCAAAGTTGAACGGGACAGACGACAAAGCCTTTTTGTCGTCAATGAGTTTGCTGCCCGTTACTTCCACGAACAACTGACACAAAACCCCAAAGGCATTCAGATCGGGCATTCGTACTTCAAGGAGCGGGTATCCTCGACGCTACCATTGAAGAATTTCAACTGGGGTATTGTCTCGATGAATGGGATGCTTTCTCGAAGACCGCTGCGGAAAAAATGTATCAGGAAGACTACCTGACCGAACTGGGGCTGGCCAGCCGTTCGGAAAAAACAGGTAATCTCATCGACCGGTTTCGCGGCAGGGTGATATTCCCGATTACGAGTCCGGTAGGTAAAGTGCTCGGGTTTGGGGGCGAATACTGGGAAAAGCCCAGGACATCGCCAAGTATATCAATTCTCCCGAATCCGAAATCTACCATAAAGGGCAGGTGCTTTATGGACTTTTTCAAGCGAAAAAAGCCATTCGCGACCTCGATCAGTGTATCCTTACCGAAGGATATATGGATACCATTGTCTTACATCAGAATGGTATTAAAAACGTCGTCGCCTCCAGCGGGACTGCACTTACGCCCGATCAGATTCGCCTCATCCGCCGCTTCACCAAAAATGTGCTGATGATTTACGACGGCGACGCCGCCGGGGTAAAAGCCGCACTCAGAGGCATCGATCTCCTGCTGAAGGAGGGGATGAACGTGCGGGTGCTGATATTGCCCGACAATCACGACCCCGACTCGTATGTCACCACCTTCGGCGCAAAGGCTTTTACCGATTTCTCCGAAAAACAATCGCTGACCTTCCTCGACTTCAAAATCAGGGTACTTTCGGAGGGAAAGCCCAAAAATGATCCCCGCTACCAGGCCGAACTTATCAAAGCACTCGCCGAAACCGTAGGCCATATCCCCGATATGGTCGAGCGGCAGATGTATATCAAACACGTCGCCCAGCAGGTGGACATCACCGAGGCGCTGATGACCCATGCGGTGGATGAGGCCCGGCGGGAGATCAGTAAACTCGAATCACGCGACAGGAGAAGGGAGGAAACCCCGGCGGTAGCTGAGCAGGAAACCGCACCCGTCAAGGACCTCAAAGGCTTTGAACAACTTCCGCTTGCCACTCAGGAAAGAGAACTGTTGCGGGTCATCGTCAACTACTACGACAAAAACATATCGCTACACGAAGGCCCCACAGAAACCTCCGACGGCAAACCTGTGGAGGTAGAAGAATTTCCCCTGCTGGCCTACCTTCAGGCTGAGCTCGAAGGCCTGGTCTTTGAGAATCAGACCTTTGAAAGTCTGAAGAACCAGATTTTCGAAGAATACACCTCGTTGGGCGAAGTGAACATTCAGCGATACCTCAATCACGACGACGATGCCCTGCGCAAAACCGTATCCGATCTGCTGATTTCGCCCTATGATATCTCCCCCGGCTGGAAAAAACACGGCGCATTTGTGCTGGAGCTGGACGAAAACATCCGCAAAACCGTGGAAGGGCCCGTGTATCACTACAAAAACCGCAAAGTGGAAAGGCTCCTGAACGAATGCCGCGATCAGATCAAAGCGGCGGAAGAAGCGGGAAATGAATCTGAGTCTGACCGGCTGATGGAAATGTATATGTATCTGCTCAATATGCGAAAAACCATTCACCAGAAAATCGGAACAGAAGGCGCCATTCGCAGCGGCGATGGAAAGTTGTAGCTGCGAAGGATAATCGTATATTTGAATAAACAACACCACCCCATATGAACCGGCTTTACTTGCTCATCCCGGCCCTGATCCTTTTGGCCTGCGGCTCATCCAAAGAAATTGTCGCTACCGACCCACCCGAATCCATTGCTGCATTTACAAAGGAAATGAAAGTGTATGACGGCTTTTTTCCTTTTTTCTACGACGAAAAAACAGGGAAAATATGGCTGGAAATAGACAGGTTTGACTACGAATTTCTGTATATCAACTCCCTTCGCGCGGGGGTTGGCTCCAATGATATCGGTCTCGACCGGGGGCAGATCGGCGGAGAAAAAATTGTGCGTTTTATGCGGAGCGGGCCTAAAGTTTTGTTGGTACAGCCCAATTATAAATTCCGGGCCAACAGCCTGAATCCCGATGAAAAACAGGCAGTTGCAGAAGCTTTTGCGCAATCCGTGCTGGGAGGATTTACCGTCGAGCGGGAAGAAGGAAACCGGGTACTGGTGGACGCTACGGACTTTTTTATGCGCGATGCCCACGGCGTAACTGACATACTCCGGCGCACCGGGCAGGGCAATTATCAGCCCGACATGAAACGCTCAGCTATTTTCCTGCCCAATACCCGCAATTTCCCCCAAAACACAGAGTTTGAGGCTATGCTTACTTTTGATGGCATGCCGCAGGGAAGATATATTATGGAGGTTACGCCCACCCCACAGGCAGTAACGGTTCAGCAGCATCACTCTTTTGTTCAACTTCCTGACAAAAACTACGAGCCCCGCCCCTATGACCCCCGAAGCGGATATTTCCCTGTCTCCTGGTACGACTATGCCTCACCTATGGATGCCCCGCTGGAAAAACGGTTTATCCTTCGCCATAGACTGAAAAAGAAGGATCCGGCTGCCAGTGTGAGCGAGCCCGAAAAACCCATTGTGTATTATCTGGATAGAGGTACACCCGAGCCTGTCCGTTCTGCGCTGATCGAAGGTGCGATGTGGTGGAATCAGGCTTTTGAAGCAGCGGGTTATATCAATGCATTCCGGGTGGAAGTTTTGCCCATAGATGCCGATCCCATGGATGTCAGGTACAATGTCATTCAATGGGTGCACCGCTCCACCCGCGGATGGTCTTATGGCAATACCGTATCCGATCCCCGCACAGGTGAGATTATCAAAGGGCATGTTTCCCTCGGTTCACTTAGGGTCCGGCAGGACTATCTCATCGCGCAGGGATTGCTGCAACCCTTTGAGACTGGTGCAGAACCGTCTCCCGGCATGAAACAGATGGCCCTGGCCCGCCTTCGACAGCTTTCAGCACATGAAGTAGGCCATACGTTAGGGCTGGCGCACAATTACGCTTCAAGTACCAACCGCCGCGCCTCAGTCATGGATTATCCGCATCCGCTGGTAAAAATCAACGACCTGGGCAACCTCGATTTTTCAGAAGTTTATGCTTCCGGAATTGGTGCCTGGGACAAAAGAGCCATTCTTTACGGCTACCAGGACATACCCGCAGGAGATGATGAGGCAGAATTTCTCAACCACACCCTGACGGGAAACCAGTCGATGGGACTCAGATATATTACAGATCAGGACTCGCGGTCTGACGGCAGCGCCCACCCCTATGCCCACTTGTGGGATAATGGAACAAATGCAGCCGCAGAACTAGATCGTATCTTACAGGTAAGAAAACTCGCCATGAGCAAATTTGGCGAAGCCAATATTCCCGAAGGCACACCGATGGCCATGCTCGAAGATGTGCTCGTTCCGCTGTACTTCTCTCACCGGTATCAGGCTACCGCAGCGGCAAAAATGGTAGGGGGAATGGAATATTATTACACCGTGAGGGCTGACAATCACCCGACCAACCAGATCGTAGCACCACAGGATCAGATGGCCGCATTAAAAAGCCTGATTTTTACATTAGACCCATCGGTTCTCGCTATTCCCGAAAATCTGCTCACAATGATTCCGCCCCGCCCGGAAGGATATGAAAGAGGACGGGAGCATTTTCGCATCCGCACAGGATATACGCTTGACCCGCTGGGCGTTGCCGCAGGTGCAGCCGATCACACCTTGCAGGTTTTATTTCACCCGCAAAGAGCTGCGCGCCTGGTAGAATTTCACGCAAGAGATAACCGAAACCCCGGACTGGGTACGGTGATAGATCAGGTGATTCAGGCCACATGGAAACAAAACAACGACAAGAGTTATGAGGAAGAAATCGGGCGCGTGGTAGAAAAGCAGGTATTGTACCGGCTGATGAATCTGGCAGCGAATCAGACAACACTGCCTCAGGCGAGAGCCATCGCATTATTGAAAATCGAACAAATAGAAGACTGGATTCGCAGCAATATTGCAACAGAAAAAAATGAAGACAAACTCGCCCATTTTACCCTGGCGCTGATGGAGATTGAGCAGTTCCGGCAAAGCCCGGAAAAATTTCAAATCCCGGATGCACCGGAACTGCCCGACGGATCGCCGATCGGTTGCGGCGAATGGTAAACTATACTCCCAGCAGCATGCGTGCCGGGTCTTCGAGTCTTTCTTTTATTCGGAAAAGGAAACTTACGGCCTCTTTTCCATCGATGATACGGTGGTCATAAGATAAAGCCACATACATGATAGGGCGAATGACTACCTGACCATTGATGGCTACGGGCCTTTCCACGATGTTGTGCATACCCAGGATAGCTGCCTGCGGAGGATTGAGGATCGGTGTAGAGAGCATCGAACCAAATACCCCGCCATTGGTGATGGTGAAAGTGCCGCCTGTCATCTCTTCAATAGAAATTTTATTATCACGGGCCTTCAGCGCAAAATGAAGAACCGCTTGCTCAATTTCGACCAGGCTCATCAGGTGCGCATCGCGGATGATCGGCACGACAAGTCCGCGGTCGGTACTTACGGCAATGCCCACATCTGCATAGTCGTGGAATACGAGTTCATTTCCGTCAATCTGTGCATTGACGGCGGGGAACTCCTGCAAAGCCATGGTCACGGCTTTGGTGAAGAAGGACATAAAACCCAGTCCCACACCGTGAACTTCCTTAAACTTGTCTTTATATTTTTTGCGTATTTCCATGACTTCATGCAGATCCACTTCATTGAAAGTGGTGAGCATAGCCGTAGAATTTTTGGCAAAAACGAGGCGTTCGGCAATTTTTTTCCGGAGGGTGGACATTTTCTCGCGGCGCTCGGTTCTGTCTGCGCCATTTCCCGGAACCGGCATCGGCGGAATGGGGCGCGCTTCTTTCTTAGGTTCTTCTTTTGCCGCGGGCTTTTCTGTTTTGGGAGCCGGACTATCTTTCAGGTTGACCACATCAGTTTTGGTAATGCGCCCATCGCGGCCGGTTCCTTCCACGGATTTGGGGTCAATCCCCTTTTCATTCATCATCTTTTCTGCCGAAACAGAGGCCACCCCTTTGGCATAGGAGTTTTGAGAAACCGTTTCTTTCTGATCTTCTTTCACCTGATCTGCGGCCTTTTCCTTTTGAGGGGAAGGAGTATCTGCGGAAGGATCGATGGTAGCGATCACGTCGCCGACGGCGACGGTGGTTCCGGCCTTCACCAGTATTTTAATAATTCCGGCACTTTCCGCATTTACGGTAAGTGTCGCCTTGTCGGAGTTGATCTCCGCAAGTTCATCATCCATATCCACGAATGCGCCGTCTTCTACAAGCCAGCTTTCGATTTCTACTTCGGTAATAGACTCACCCGGGCTGGGTACTTTAACTTCTATGCTCATGATAAAATATTGCTTTTCGGGGTGCAAATATAATTAAGCTACAATGTTATGATTGTTTGTGCGAATTTAGGGATTTTTTCCATTTCAACAGCAAGGCGATTGTCATACCTATAGAATCAATTCCCACATCCAGTACATCTGCGCCACGGCCAGGCACAAAGGACTGGTGGTACTCGTCGGAGGCAGCGTAAAGGACGCATACCAGCAAAGCCCATAATAAGGAAGATTTTTGGGGAGAATAGGACGCAATCAGCCTGTGTACCAGCAGATACAGAATAAAATATTCCGTTACATGCGCCATTTTCCTGACCAGATGAGGAATGCCAAGCTCCTGCATCTGCACAGGATCAAGCCCCATCAGGCGGAATATAAATAAAAACGTATCACTCAGGCCTTTGGACTGGTCTTTGTCCTGGCTGGAAAGGGCAAAAATTACGCCCATCCACAGCAGCACCGGCAGCCAGTAAAGGAGAAAACTCCGGGTTTTGGAAGAGGGTGATTCAGGCATAAAAACTCAGGACTCTTTGGCGGCAGCTTCCATCAGCCCCCGGATATACCCAACGGCAAATAGCTTGCCAAGAACACTGTATCCGGGATGTGAATTACTGTCATTTGCCATCGTAGGTACATGGTCGGGGCGAACAGGGCCTCTGAAACCGACCTCAATATACGCCTTCATCGCTTCATACATATCGGTTTTTCCGTTGTCGTGAAAACATTCCGTAAAATTTTCGGGGCCGCCCTGCACATCGCGGAAGTGAACGAAAAATATTTTCCCTTTTTTCCCGAAATAGCGGATGGCGGCAGGAATATCTTCTCCCATAGTGGCAAAAGTACCCTGACAGAAAGTAAGACCGTTGCTGGGGCTGGGGTAGAGATCAATCAGCTTCTTAAACGCCTTTACCGAAGTCATGATCCGGGAGATGCCTCTGATTTTGCTCACTGGCGGATCGTCTGGGTGAAGCGCCAGTTTTACACCCGCTTTTTCTGCCTCGGGTACGACTGCTTTGAGGAAATATTCCAGATTATTCCACATCGATTCGGGAGAAAATTCGCCATACTCAGTGGGCGGCTGATCCTTCACCGATTCGTAGTCAAACGCCGTCATCAGCGCATCTCCGCGGCCTTTCCGCTCATTGTCGGTTCGGTGCCAGTTGATGACAGGCATCCAGTTGTAGCAAATCGTATCCACCCCCGCTTTGGGCAGGTTTTGAATCAGCGTGATAAAATGATCGATTTCCTCATCCCTGCCGGGCAGTCCCAGTTTGGTTTTGTCGAGCGAGGGTGGGCCTTCGAGTACGCGAAACTGCAAACCTTCGCGGGCAAACCGGTCGCGGATGGCTGTCAGAACTTCAAGATCCCACGGTTTTTTACCCGGAAGTCCCGCCATACCGGGATTGGCCGAAGTAACTGCACCTGTCACGCCCATTTGGCGGGAATAGGCCATTTTGTTTTCCTCAAAACCAAAAAAGTAAGACATACACATTTGCATAAAGTCTTCTTTTACCGGTTTGGGTTTGGGGGGGAGAATGGCAAAAGACGCGGGAGTAACCGTAGAAATGGCGGCCAGAGAGGCGCCTTTTTTCAGGAAATTGCGGCGGGAGCTGGGCATATAAGGCAAATTTTGAGGGTTGGTACTGACAGAAAGATATTGGGAAGTTACCAATTTTCTTCGCAATTTATTCACCGACAAAACCTCTTTCCCCCAATTGCTATTATTATGCCCGTTACCCTCCATATCAACATCAAAGCCAGAAAAGACCACACGTACGACGCCATTGTCATCGGCTCCGGCATCAGCGGCGGCTGGGCCGCCAAAGAGCTTTGTGAAAAGGCCTCAAAACCCTCGTTCTCGAACGAGGCCGAAACGTCGAACACGTCAAAGACTACCCCACTGCCAACAAGGAAGTATGGGAGTTTCCCTATCGCCTGCAAACTTTTGGTCAGGGCAGGCGGTCGGAAGCTGACGCACATTTTTTTATAAAAAGAGAAGACCATCCCTATATCGAAGCCAAACCCTTTAGCTGGACCCGCGGGTATCAGGTGGGCGGAAAATCACTCATGTGGGCACGGATGGTGCAGCGGTGGAGCGACCTCGATTTTGAAGCCAATGCCAAAGACGGACACGGGGTTGACTGGCCGATCCGATACGCAGACCTCGCACCGTGGTATTCACATGTCGAAAAATTTATCGGCGTAAGCGGCAGCAGGGAAAATCTGCCACAACTTCCCGACGGAGAGTTTTTGCCCGCAATGGAACTCAACTGCCTCGAAAAACATATTAAAGCAAGAGTCGAATCAGCCTTTCCGGGCAGGAACCTCATCATGTCGCGCCAGGCCAACCTCACGCAGCCGCACAACGGGCGCGGGCAGTGTATGTACCGCAACCGCTGCTCGCGGGGTTGTCCTTACGGCGGATATTTTAGCAGCAACTCCTCCACATTGCCGGCGGCAATAGCTACAGGCAATCTTACCGTCAGACCCTTTTCTGTGGTACATTCCATTATCTATGACGAAACCACGCAAAAAGCCTCCGGCGTGCGCGTAATAGACAGTGAAACGATGGAAAGCCGGGAGTTTTATGCCAAAGTTATATTTGTCAATGCCAGCACGCTCAATTCGACCCTGATTTTGCTCAACTCCACCTCTGCAAGGTTTCCCGATGGACTGGGAAACGACAGTGGCGTATTGGGGCATTATCTGATGGATCACAATTACCGGGGCAAACTCAGCGCCACCTATGACGGAATGAAAGACAAATACTATTTTGGCAGGCGACCGGCGGCAGGATATATTCCCCGTTACCGCAACTTCGCAGGAGACCAGCAAACAGCCTATCTCCGGGGGTATGCTTACTCCATCGGTGCGTCGAGAGGAAGAGGAAATCTCACCGAAGACGACCCCAAAATCGGAGCCATTTTTAAGGAAAAACTGACCGAAGTCGGGCCCTGGACAGTCTGGATGACCGGAATGGGAGAGCATCTGCCCCACTATGACAATTATGCAACCCTAAGCAAAGACCAGACAGACAAATGGGGCATTCCGCAACTGGAAATATCATGCGAATACAGAGAAAACGAAGTCAATATGACCAAAGCCATTCTCGATGACGGAGCAGAAATGCTGGAAACTGCGGGGATGACAGACATTGTGAAAACCGACACAGAAGGCGCGCCGGGAAGAGGCATTCACGAAATGGGCACAGCGCGGATGGGCAAAGATCCCAAAACCTCGATACTCAACGGGTTTAACCAAATGCATGCGGTGAAAAACGTATTTGTCACCGACGGCGCATGCATGACCTCCTCTGCCTGTCAGAATCCCTCTATCACCTATATGGCCCTTACGGCAAGGGCGGTAGATTATGTCGTGAAAGAATTGAACAAACAAAATATCTGACCTGTACCCGAGAAATTATGGACAGAAGAGAAGCATTATCGACTGTAGCCCTGATTATGGGCGGCACTATCATCGGAGCCGAAGCTTTCCTTTCCGGGTGCATGCCTGGCGAGCCTGCCTATCAGGGATTGCTCACTGCCAACAAGTACGAGCAACTGATGGACGAGTTGGCGGAAACCATTTTGCCCCAAACCGAAACCTCCCCCGGAGCAAAAGCCGCGAAAACCGGCAGATTCATGAACGTAATCGTGTCAGAATGTTATGATGAAAAGCAGCAGAAAATATTTCTGGACGGAATCCTTACACTTGAGGAAAAAGCGAATAGTCAGTATGGAAAAAGCTTTCTGAAAATCACGCCCGAGCAGCGGCACGAACTCCTGTTGAGTCTGGAGGAAGAGGTGAAAGAATATGACAGACAGAAGAGCCCGGGTGATACCGAAACACACTATTACAAAATGATGAAACAGCTTTCGCTGCTGGGATTTCTGACATCGGAGACAGGATCGACAAAAGCCATGCGGCACGTAGCGGTTCCTGGTAGGTTTGACCCATGCATTCCGTATGCAGAGGGAGAAAAAGCCTTTTCAGGGTAGGGGACAGTAAGCGCCAAAAAAGACCTTAGCCGACAACTAATCCCCGTCACAGGAAAGCGTCAGCTAAGGCATAATAATTTTCTGATCGCTCAGAAATAATCTGTAATAAGCTCAGATCACTTACATCTCCGACAGAAGCTGGAAATGATCGACCCTATGCACAATAATACTATACATGCGCGGGCCGGGCCCGGTATTTTTGCGAAAAAAAAAGCCAAAAATTGTCTGAAAACAGGAAAAAAAGAGAGCAGAAGCGCCCCGGATTGAAGGCAAAAAAATCCGCCCGCCACCAACCGGATCACTGTGAAAAATGCTGTAAACCAACCACTTAGGAAAAAATCACAACCCTTTGGATGTAACTATTAAAAAAGCGATCCGAAACAGAATTGCATTGTGTGAAAAAATAAAAAATGCCTTTTGCATTATCCGATGGGGTTCGAGTCGAAGATGCCATAAAGGCGAGCCTCACCCACCGACACTACGGTGCCGCAGGCAAAAGGCCCGTTAGGGCCGCAAGATCGGTAGCCACCGGCTCCCACCGGCGAAGCCTATTTTCAAATGAACGCATAGCAAGCCTCCGCACGAACACAAAGTAGCGCCTGACCTCCGAGTCGGCGCTCAGTGTAACGCTTAATATCTCGGAGGGAAAGGGTGCCGACCCGGAGGTCGGCATTACAACATATACCCCGCAGGGCTGGCCTCCGCACGGAGGCCCAAAAAATGGGAGGCGACTGACTGCCACTTTGAAACGTCTTAATACCCCGCAGGGCTGGCCTCCGCACGGAGGCTAACTGTGGGTAGCGAGCATTTCTACGCCGCCCTGTCTTAATACCCCGCAGGGCTGGCCTCCGCACGGAGGTAAAGTTTCAATTACCAACTCCCAATCAGGCTACAGAGTCTTAATACCCCGCAGGGCTGGCCTCCGCACGGAGGTAACGTTGAAAAAATAAATCCCGACGGATCTTCAACGTCTTAATACCCCGCAGGGCTGGCCTCCGCACGGAGGTATGCAACGTAGTTCGCAGCTCGGCATAGAAGCTGTTGTCTTAATACCCCGCAGGGCTGGCCTCCGCACGGTGGCAATAGCGGTGGCCTCCTGAGAATCACAAGGCTATGTCTTAATACCCCGCAGGGCTGGCCTCCGCACGGAGGTTTCGAACTAACCTCGTACAAAAAAATCGAAAGGGCGGTCTTAATACCCCGCAGGGCTGGCCTCCGCACGGAGGGGATTGATTTTCAGCGTTTTACCTCATCACAACCCCGAATCCCCGATGTCAGTGAACTGAGTTACAGGGATTTACCGCCCCATTATGCTAAGTTCGCAAATCTCGGGAATTTTCAAAATAATTTTGCGGATTTTATACATGGCAGATCGTAATTTTTGCTGATTGTCAGTCACTTAACTTACAAAACAGGTTCGCAAATGCTGAGAAAATTTTGCGAAAATCGGCGATTTGCGAACTTGTCCTGAAAATGGGTGCTGATTATCAGGGAGTTATGATGGGCGTTTTTGAGGTACTTTCGCAAAATCTTCCGATTTGCCGTACCAAATCCTCATTTGCGAACCTCCGGCTCAAAAAAAATCGGGCCAAAAATGACCCGAAATTATCCAAAACACTGATAATCAGTTGATTATTGTTTTACCCCTGCTTTCGCAAAAATTTGCCTGCTTTTGCCCCAATCTGCCTTTTGCGAAAGTGGGGGGATTTAGACTTCTACTACATATTTTCCCAGTCCCTGAACGGTTGCCTTCCCTACATGTAGTAGCTCACCTGCCTGCAATATAGGCCGGAGTGATACCGGTAACTGCTCATACTTCCAGCTTCCGGAAAAACCGCCTGTGGGTTTTGTGCCTCCATATCGCGAAGAATACCGCAGTTGATGCTCCCATCTCAGACTACCTCCGGTAGCAATGACACCCTCGCACAGTGATTCCAAAAAAGAAAAATCTTCCGTAAACGGGACATCGCAATGAAAATGTGCCAGCAAGGTCAGCCGTTCGGCAATTCGCCTAAACCATACACCAGCAGCAATCACCCCCAATTCGCAGTCTTCTTTGCGCAGCCGCAGCGGGGTGATCGTCCTGATACGGCAATCGCCCGGAAAGTCAGATACTGCCATTGTCCGGAGATTTTCTTCCGGACTGGCACGAAACCGCGCCAGCCGAAACCCCACACCGCCATTGTTGGTGCGCATCTCCCGGTGATCCATATTCATCAGGAGACTAAATAAATCGGGAAAATCACGGGTGTGATTGCCAATAAGCGTAAATTCGACCTGAAGCAAATCACCCCGGTTCATCCATGTGCGCTCCTGATCCGGTACAAATACGATATAGGGATTGGGCGGATGCTGATACCGCCCGGCCAGCGGATGTCCGAAAGGAATCTGACATTCAAACACCCGCTCATACAGGTGTTTTGCGCGATTTAGCAACACATGCCCCAGCATCCCCCGCCAGGACTCACTTTTATGCAAGGGTACATTGCCTGCATTGACTGCTTCGTATTCGAGATAATACGTCCTCCACGTTAGTGAAAAGAATGCTTCAGCAAAAGCCGAAGGCCAATCATGATGATTGCCGGAAGGTTGTTGTTCCATGAGGAAAAATAATTATTCCCCGTCAAAAATCCCATAACTTAAAGCAGTTTTTGCGCCAACGCCGCGATGAGTCAGCGCGTATTCCAGCCAAAGACCCGCCAGGTACGTTAGATCAGCATTTTTTTTCTCCAACGCTTCTGCATCACAATCAGGTGGAATCATCTGTTTCCAGTCGCTGCACTCACTGAGCTTGGTTTTTTGAGTCATACCGATATAAAACCCAAAGTGAAGCAACTGGCGGCTGCGGTTGGTAAATGGAGATATTACAGGAAAAAACACAGGGTTGATTTTCAGCCAGTCAGCCGGTGCTTTCCCGCTACCGTAATGGTCTCGCCCTATTTGCCGAAGGCACATTTTTCCGGTGGGGTTCGAGTCGAAGATGCCATAAAGGCGAGCCTCACCTACCGACATTAGGGTGCCGCAGGCAAAAGGCCCGTTAGGGCCGCAAGATCGGTAGCCACCGGCCCCGCATTTTTTATTTCCCCTCCAACATTGCGCGCCTTTGCGCGCCCTTCTACCACCAGAGAACCCCATTTTCAAATGAACGCATAGCAAGCGCACAAACACAAAGTAGCGCCTGACCTCCGAGTCGGCGCTCAGTGTAACGCTTAATATCTCA
>JAWKNL010000038.1:0-50799 GCA_041391725.1 Bacteroidia bacterium | reverse complement strand
CGAGCATATTGAGGCTGTTCATAATGCCTACTACCCAGAATATGGTGAGAACAGTATCCAGTATCCATAGATCGGGAGACCACATAACAAAAAACCTGATCTGCATTCCGAAGAAAATCAGGATTAACCCGCAACCTACCTGACCCAGAAATTTGAGCCCGGGGTGTGTACCGTAGGCGTCATCAGCAAAGCCGATCATAAACGCCAGGGTAGCGCTCAGAAAGAGAGGAAGTACACGTGTGGTGACTACGTTGGTGTTGGGTTGCAATACAAGAAGCAGGATAATGCCTACCAGGAAGGTGATGTAAAAGGAAATGCCTCCGGTAGTGGGTTTGGATGTGCTACTCCATCTGACCAGATTCTGAGCCTGACGGCTTTCAACTCCAAAGTTGCGGGAGAATCGGTACAGAATTTTGTTCAGCATATAGGAAAAGCCTATCATACTGATTAGCAGGAGAATGCTTTTCATAGAGTTTGTTTGGATTTTTCTTTACAGCCGAAAGTACGGCATAAATTAGTTTTTGCAAAAACGGCAAACACGGTCGGTTTGTAAGTATTTGCCGCCTTTTGTTGTGTGTTAACGTTGTTGATTACCGGCAGTTTTGGGGACAATGGACAATAATGAAACAATGAACGTATCGTTTACCCTAGATCACACGGCAAATTTACATCTAAAAGAATTAATGCAAAGTAATCTTTTGGTTAAAAAAATGCGCGAACCTGAATTCTGCCTGTATGGATCACCGGCGTACCGGTAGAAGCCCGCCCGTCATAAGTGAGGTTTAACTCCACATTTTCGAGTAGATATACCGTAATAAAGGCCTGCCAGACGGCATTCAGCCCGGGTTGCAATCCCTCGCGCAGTTCATATTCTGCGGAAAATCCGGGAGATCCCACCTGAGACAAGTTACTGATTTCCAGCTTGGTAAATATATTATTCCGGTCTTTAATGTTCCATCTTGTGTCAAAAACCAGTTTGTGTACATTCAGACGGGCATCCACGGTATTGGTCACATCTGTGTTTTTCCTTTGTTTAAAAACATACCCTGTGGTCAGCCTGAATTTCTGGTTAAACTGAAAATTCATCCTCGGATTAACCTCCCAGAAACCAATGTCAAAATTCCGGGTTTCAAAAGATTCTGCAAGGGCAAACTGATTGCCAAAGCCGAGATTCCAGTTCGATACTTTTGCTTGTGCAGGTTGAGTCGCTACTTTTTGTAGCAAATTTCAGCCCCACAGCTCATCGCCTGTACTCAAAAACGGTTTAGCACGGGAATCCTGAAAATCAAACCGGATATCACCTTTAAGTGGGGTTGTTCTGGAAAAAAGACAAATCCTGCCGGAAATTATAATTGGCATTGAGCAAAGTGGTATCTGAAAAAGGATCAGTAAGTTGAATAAAATAAGTCCCCAGGCTCGAATTTCTGGACTTATTCTGATTCACCCGAAAATTGGTCTGCGCCTGAATATTCCGAACCAGCTCCTTAAAAAATTGCTCGGATGACGGATATATATTCTTCAGATTCCATCTCACATTCCCAGAAAAACTCAGCCGTGTAGTGGGGAAAAGTTCACGGGTTGGCACGACTACTCTGATAAAATTGGCAATCAAGGGGTTATTGGCGATCTGAAATTCCTGTACATCCTGAACCCCGTCATTATTAAAAAGTGAGTCAAGCCATACATATTGCCCCAGTCCCGGATTCACCTCAATAAACCGAACCTCCTGACGGGCAATCTGCTCGGAGTTGACATCATATACAAGGTTGGTATAAAAAAGCTGGTTGCGGGTAGAAAGTGTGGTTTGCCAGTTGGTATTAAGCAGACGGCTGTTTTGAAGTCCATCTGCGTAAAAGCTGCTGTCTCGCACTTTGAGTTCGCGGTACGCAGTAGTCTGCTGCAGGCGAAAAAGCGGAGAAGGCGTCCAGGTAGTTTTACCCGCCCAGGTCTGGGCGAGGCTTTTGTCGAGATAGGCTCCGTTTTTCCATTCTTTATCCATCCGGTAATTCCAGGAAAGTTCTGCGCGGAAATTTTTTAGTCCTGCCGTACGGATATAGGGTTTGAGATCGGTAAAGGAAAAAGAGCCTGACCGAAGGGAATTCAGGGTGCGTTCTTCTCTGTTTTCGGCCCAGATGACTACCCCTGGCTGAATTTTTCCCAATGGAGCAAAAATATCACCTTCGTGTCTTTGCCAGCGGGAATTCAGGTTTTGCAGGTCATCGGTTCTGTTAATATCTGTAAACAGGTAATTGCCATTGAGAAATCGCCGCATACGGCTGTCAACGCCATATACCTGCCGGAAGGTATTCTGGCCCGGACCGGTATTTCTGAAACCTGTTTCTGTTCGCAGTTCCAGTTTGTTTTTGTAATTGAGCGCGATTCTGGACAAGGCGGTGTTTTCATCCGATCTTTCGGTGTTTTCATCAAAATTCCAGATACGCCCGTATTCTGCCTGGTAAAGCCGGTCGAGGTTGTTGTATCTTTTCCCCACATACTGATGGTAGATGTCCAGAGAAAGGGTTACAGAGTCTGAAAGCTGCAAATCTTTGGCAGAAATACCGGCGCGATTGGCAAAATCTATATTGTCGTCATCATTGAGGGACGAAAGGCGATTGATATCTTCATTACTCAGCGCAGATTCGGAGAAAACCGCAATTTTATCTGTAATCTGGTATGAAATACGGGCATCTGCCACTTCAAGCAGACGCGGCAAAACCCAGGTTCTTACCGGTGCATAATCACCGGTGGGAGTGCCGGTATCGTCGGGTGGTACCCAGGCAAATACATTCTGATTGATACCGGAGCGATCCTGCTGATAAAACCCGTTTCCCGGCCCGACGAAACTGAAAAATAACCCATAGACAGCAGAATCCGGATCGCGGGAAAAAATGTAACGCTCGTAAACCGTAGTCCCGATGATGGTATCACTTCGCGCATAACGCACCGACTGGTCGTCATAACCGAGATTAAATATGCCCGAAGTAGTGGCCAGTCCGCCATTGTCTCCGACAAGGCTGAGCGTATCACGCGCCTCATTAAAAGCCTCGGGATTATCAAACGGTGCCTGGGGGTTGTCGGAATCGCGGCTATAGGAAAAACCCAGCTTGAGGCGATCCTTCAGCATATCCTGCTCCATATCAGCTACGACAAGTGAGCGGTTAAAATACCGGTCATTGTATTCAAAATCCACCACGATGCGGGTAACATTGGTGATGACATGATTGGCGGTAAAAGTGATCTCTGCGGTATTGTAGTCAATAATATAATCGAGATTTTCGCCGCGTTGTATGAGTTTTCCATTGAGATACACCTTTTCACTTCCGGCAAGGATGATAAAGAGGCGTTCGCGGTTTTTACCGGTAAGGCGATAGGGGCCCGAAACGCCGTCCACACCCATAAAGGAATTGGTGTGAAACTTGCCTTTTGCGACAGCACCGCTGGCGCTCAGACGGGTATTACCGGTCTTATAACTCACTTCCAGTCCCTGGACGTTGCGATAGATATTGGCAAAATGGGTGTTTTTGCGGCTGACTTCAAAATCACCGACGGTGACGGCAACCGGGTCTTTGGCCAGGCGCACAAATACCCGGTCAAAATCGGAGATTTGCTGGGTCGTGCCGTCGGGTTGGATCGGAAGGTTTTCATCGGTGATGGCTCCTGTAATGGTAAGCCCGTCGCCGAGATCGCCCTCAATCTGGAGGCGGAGACCGGAGTTGACCGAAAGTCCGCGATTGTTGCCGGCGGTAATGCCGCGTGAAATACTCCCGCTTTTGCGTATTCCTTCCTGCGATTCCCAGAAAACCTCAGGAACAGCGCCCAATGGGTTTTCAAATATTACATCTGCGGTTTGTGTCTGGGAAACAGAATCGGTGAGGATTCTGATTTTACGAAGGCTTAGGGGGTCTGGCAGAGGGTCTGAAAAATACCTGTAACTGACAATCCAGGATCGGGAGGTGTCGGCAGCAGTATGGACAATAATCAGCCCTTTGGCAGGATCGGTGTGATACGATTCGCGGGAAAGAATGTGATGATCGGGCGAATACACCGTTTCTGAAAATGGAACGAGAAACCGATGGGAAAGAATCAGCGAATCGCCTTTGAGCGCAAGCGTATCGGTGATTGTAATCGCCGGATTCTGGGCCTGGAGGGGCGAATTTATTCCCCAAAAACTCATATATCCCGAAAAAAACAGGATAAAAACAGACAGTTTTGGAGATATAAACAAGTTAGGATTCAGCCCCGACATTTTCAGCTACGGGAATTTCGATAAAGAAGGTGGTACCTTCATCAGGGACACTTTCAAAATAAATTTGTCCGCCGGTGTTTTCCACGATTCGTTTTACAATCGCCAGTCCCAACCCCATTCCCGATGTTTTTGTGGAGAAACTGGGTTCAAATACCTTCTTCTGAATATCGGGAGGAATGCCTTTTCCGTTGTCTTTGATTTCTATTCTTGCAAAGTTTTCCAGCACGCGCATGCTGACGTGAATGATACCATTATTGCCATCAAGGGCCTGGAGGGCATTTTTAATAATATTATTAAAACACCGGGACAACTGGTCTTTATCGGCATTCGCCCAGAAAGGTTCCTGCGGAACATCAATGAGCCAGATGGCTTCTTCGCTTTGGGTGTAGAGATCCACCACTTCCATCAGGGTATCATTGATATGGACTTTCGACTTGACCGGTTCGGGCATTTTGGCAAATTCGGAAAAGGAATTGGCGATGCGTACCATAGAATCGATCTGAAACAAAAGCGTCTTCATCACCTTGGGAAACTGAGTTTCCAGGCGGTCGGTTTTCTCATCCCACGCCCGGGTAAGATGCTGGATGCTCAGTTTCATCGGGGTAAGGGGATTTTTAATTTCATGGGCAACCTGTCGGGCCATTTGCCGCCATGCCATCTCACGTTGGTTTTGACTGATTTTTTCTTCACTTTCGGCCAACTGTCCGACCAGCTTATTGTAGGCATTTACAATGGCGCCGATTTCGTCCTTCGCTCTGTAATGGATGGGTTCATTGGTATTGCCAAGGGTGAGTGAGGACAGGCGCTGCTGGATGATGGAAAGCGGGCGGGTAATGGTACCGGAAACCAGAACGGTAGCAAAATTAATTACAAGGAAGACCAGCAGGTAAATATTGGCCAGGTAAGCGAGGAAGTCTGTTACCTGTTCGTTGAGTTGATCCTGCTTTGAAAGATAAGGTACATTGACATATCCGATGGCTTTATTATTGATACCCACAATCGGGCGATAGCCGGAGAAGAAATCGAGGTTACCGACTCTTTCTTTTACTACCAAATCGGAAAGGCCGCCTCTTTTCAGCGAATCGAAAGCGACTTCATTCATGAGGTCAGAGCTGATACCCACCTCAAATATGCCGGGCTGAGTAGAAGCCAGGCTTTTGCCATATTCATCAAAAACACTGATATCGTTGCGCAGGATCGGCTCAATTTCCTTGATTCGTTCCTGAAACTCCCGTAAAAGCGTAATCCGGCTAAAAGGATCATTGTGGAGATTGAGATAGTCCTGTTCAATGATCTGGGTAATCCGTGTAGTTTCTTGTCTGAGTTCGTCTTTAGCTTCTTCATTATAGCGGCTTCTGATAAAATAAGAGAGAAGTACCACGATAATGAGCAGCGGGAAAAGGCTGATAGCAAAGAGCCCAAACCTGATTTTTGCCCGCAGGGGGATATTACTGGCGATTGTTCCGGTTCGCAATACACGCAAAAGAAATACAGGTATTCCGATTATAAACGCAGCACCGATAATATAAAAGTAGAAAATAAAGGAAAAAGTAGTGATGATATCTACCGCACTTTGCTGTGTATATCTTACTACTACAATTTTATTAGAGCCAATGGGTTTTACCACTTCTTTCTGCCCTTCACGAATACGGGTGAACCGGGTCGTAATTGTTTCATAATCCTCCAGAAATATCGGGAAAGGTGTCTTACTGCTTTCATTGTAAAGTGCGCCGTCGCGATATAAGGCATGGTCAAAGGATTTGATCAGCTTTCGGTCTTCATATACCCGTTGGTCAAGAGACAGCGAAGGATAAAGGCCTTCTGCACGCCGGCTTTCGGGCACCAGTTCTACCAAAAAATGAACAGAGCCTGTGGTATCCAGTTCAAGATCAAAGGAACCGACAAACAGGTCCAGGTATTTATTTTCTGGGTTGGGTATCTGGTAAAGGTTGGTGTCAATGGGCTGTCCTCTTACCTCAATGGGAATATCGGCATCCGGCCCGAAGGAAGGGGGAATTTGGGTACCGGATTGAGGTTCTTCCAGCCGCTGGTTTTGTTCGTCATAGAGATAGAGTCTTACTTCAAACTCCTTAAAGTTGGGTGATAAAAAAGTCTCCTTTACCCAGTTTCCAAAAGTATTGTAATTGTCCAGCTCCTCTTTTTTGTGAATGATTTCATCGAGGCGGGCATTGATATTGGAAACTGATTTGCCAAAGGTAAACACAATATTATCAACCTGACTTCCCAGTACATCCTCTGCAATCTGGTCTGCTTTTAGTTCATTGCTGAGGTTTACACCAATGACCATATTGTAGGTCACGACCACCGAAAACACCATAGTCATGACGAGGTAATTGATAATGTCCTGATGAAGAATCGGTTTAAAAGGAAACCGGTAAACCGTAAGACCCAGACCCAGGATGGCAAACGTAAACAGAATCCACAAAATGGGAGCGGTTGAATGAAGAAAAAGATTTACAGTAAATGCTAGCAGAATGTGAAACACGATAAAGAAAAGAGACAGGTTATAGCGGCGTGCATACAGCACATTCAGCTTCAACAGGGTCAGGATCAGAAGGCTGATGGACAAAAACATCACCCCCACATCCAGCAGGATAATAAATGAATAGGCGTCAGATTTAAGGAAGTTGGAAAATTCTATGTCAACCTGAGAGTTCATAGTAATCTGCCGGAAGATATCCACATATACCCGCAGCAGAATTCCACTCAGGAGGATGGTTATTCCCATACCTATCCATGAATAGATATGGTTGGCTATGATTTTCCGGTAAAAGAGGTTGATCATCCGGAAGAAATGCATATATACAATCCAGATGAGAACCGCAAATGTAAAGATATTGATTGTCAGTTCCCCCAGAGAAGGAGCCAGGGAGTGAAAGGCCAGAACCTCGGGAGAAAACAGGCCTGAATCGATATAATCACCGGGCAGTTTAATCCAGTGCAAAATCATTCGGATCAGGATAACCCCTGCAAAAAGAGAATGGTTGATAAAATACCGGTAATGCCAGCGATCAAGCGCATAAATCCGAAGAAAAATCCCCAACAGCAGGCCGCCCAGCATCAGAAAAGCCAAAACCATATATCTCACCGGGGCGCGAAAAGGAGTTATGGGGACGTTGCCGTAGGATAGAATGGTGTTGCCGAGATCATCTGTCAGGCGGATATTCTGGGTACCGGGAAAACTGACATCGCCGATGGCCACCTCCATGGCATTGAGGTATTCGCGTTTTTTGTCTCCGGCCAGTGTTTCTTCCCAACGTCCGAGGAAGAGATAAGGCACCAGAAATTCATTTTTAATCTGGTAATCGATATGAAGCGGAATGAGTATGACGTCCGTACTATCGTCCAGCGGGGTTCTCAACTGATAATAGGCGCGGTTTTCGAGCCGTATTATGACCGAATCCGGAAGTGTCTTAAGGAGGTTGAGAAATTTTTGGGTAGAGAGGAACGGCTGATTAGTCCATGACCGAAGTCTTCCGGTTTTATTTTCGTAAATAAGTTCACATGCATGACAGTGAGCCGGTGGGGTTATGTCTTCACCTGCCAACTCACGGGAATAGGCAGATACACAGTTTCGGAAATCTTCATTGAGTTTTTCTTCAACTCTGCCAAGAATCTCTTCATCAGAAAGCTCCATGTCATACAGATACAGAACTGTACTGATCAATAACAAGAGCAAGCCGGCTACCAGCCACGGAAGACCTTTTTTAAAGGGTGATTCGTACATCCCCTCTAATATACTAGGTTATTGGAAATTTTTTACGAAAATTCACAATGTTGTGAATGAATTGCCACTAATTTTCGGAAAATTTATGGCTTCCGATATCGCTGCGGGAGCGCATAGCGGTGGCACTGTACATTTGGGTTTCCAGCAAATCTTCAAAATCGTCCCTTACAAACACCGGAACCCGCATAGAGTACCGTTCAAACTGTAAGCCCTGCTTTCGGATGATCATGGTAAATATCACATTGGGATAGTCTGAGACAAGATAATAGTCTGCGATTTCATTCCATTCGACCACATTGCGAAAATCGGGAATGCGCAATAAGCGGTCATTCACCACAATTCCTTTTTCAGTTACCACCCTGACCAGCAGAAGACGGATAGCAACATAGGTAAACACCATCGCGATCAGCAGAAGTACGCAGATAATCCCTATATTCAGAAACTTTTCTTTATCGAGCTTTTGTAACTCATTACTGTTGAGGAAATCTCCGTAAACAAAGAACCCGGAAATACCTACGATAAACAATATGAGTGCTGCAACGGAAAACACAATGGTTACAATCACCATTTCGGGCTTTTTCCAAACCATCAGCGTATGCGTCAGTTGACGTCTGTACCAATAGGCCAGCAGTACGAAACAGGGCGCTATCAGTAAAGCTAGCAATAAGCTGAAGTTTAAAAGAAGCTCGACAAGCGTCATGGATGATAAATAAAGATGGTAGTTTAAGTTATGAATAGTAACGAAATTTTCAAAAGTTTTGTTTGTCTCCTGTTACATAATTGCACAAATAATTCCTAAATAAACAGCCACCGGAGGATTTTGGTCAATAATATCTGTTCAACATCAGGTATTCACGTATGTATTGATCTGCACCGTCCTCCAGCGAATAAAAATCCCAGGAAGAAATATCCCGAAAAAACCGCCCCATATCCGCTTCTGTATAGTATTGATAGCTCTCACGTATGTCCACCGGCGTATCAATATAGCGAATTTTTTCTTCCAGATTCAAACTTTTGAATACCTGTTTTCCTAAATCTTTAAAATAACGCGCTTTACCCGTTCCAAGATTGTATATACCCGAAACTTTGCCGTAAATAGTCAAATATCCGATGATATTTACCACGTCTTTTACGTAGATAAAATCGCGCATCTGCTCGCCATCCCCAAATTCCGGGCGGTGGCTCCGAAACAGTTTCAACTCTCCTGTCGCTTTAATCTGATGGTATGCATGCAGAATTACACTGGCCATTCTTCCTTTATGGTATTCATTGGGCCCATACACATTAAAAAACTTCAGGCCCACCCACAACGGCGGGCAATCGCGCGCTTCAGTTGCCCACTGGTCGAAGGCATGTTTGCTCCATCCATAAGGGTTCATCGGTTTCAAAAGTGATGCCCGCTCCGGATCATCAGAAAAACCCTGCTTCCCATCGCCATAAGTAGCTGCGCTGGAAGCATAGATAAAGGGTATTTCGGCTGAGGTGCAGTATGCCCACAGGTTTTTGGAGTACTCAAAATTCAACAACTCAAAAATCGCAGGATCGGTTTCTGTGGTATCTGTGCGGGCCCCCAGATGGATCACGCAGGTGATTACCCCGGGGTTAGCTGCCAGCCAGGAAAACAACTGATCTCTTTCTACCCGCGCATAATATTTCCTGTTCCTGTAGTTGCCGGCTTTATCTTCTCTGTCAAACCTGTCGCACAATACCAGATCTTCCCTTCCCGATTCATTCAGATAGGATGCCATACAACTGCCGATAAATCCTGCGGCTCCGGTAATCAGTATCATTTCGTTTCTATAGGATAAGTTGCGGAATAGTATTTCAGTAAAATCTCTTTTTCATTTTCCCAGGTCAACAACCGGGCGGTTTTCCTGCAGTTCTCCCTCAGTTTCTCCATCCGTTCCCGATCTCCCACCATTTCCCGAATCACGACGGCAAGTCTTTCAGCCGTGCGCATTTCCGACGGGAGTATCTCCCCCGTTCCGGTTGACTCAACGACCTCGCGCATGACCGGCAGGTCTGAGACCAAAACAGGAACGCCTGCCTGAATATAATCAAAGACTTTGTTGGGCGAGGCAAACCGGTAATTGGCTCCCAAATCCTCCTCCAGACTCAGGCCCAGGGTAGCGGTAACCGTAAGCTGATGAAGGGCTTCCGGAGAAATAAATCCAGTCAAATGAACATTTTTCACACGATTTTTCTCCACCTTTTCTGCCAGGTGTTTTTCAATGTCGCCTCTTCCTGCGATTTTCAGGGTAAATTCGGGCAAATACACCATCGCCTCAATCATCAATTCCAGCCCTCTGCCGATATTCAGCGCGCCCTGATATAGCAGAATATTTGATTTGGGCACAGGTTGGGCTATTTCGCGGGCAAATGGCAGGTTTCTCACCACTCCTACCTGTACGCCGTATTTTTCACTGTAAATGGAGGCGATGGCCTTGTTTACCGTATAAACTTTTTTCAACCGGGGAAATATCCAGCCTTCCAACAGCAACCATAACTTTCGGGTAAAGGGCCTGTCAACCAGTTCTGGCACTTCTGTGAAGTACTCATGGCTGTCATAGACAAGTTCTGTTCGTTTTATTTTTGACGCGAGAAAACATGCCCCCAGGGTATCGAGATCATTGGCATTGATAATAGCGGCTCTGTGGCGAAGCAGAAAAAACAACAGGCGGAGGTTGTATTCCAGATAAAACCATTTCCCTCTCACAAACCACAACTTCATCCTGTGGGTTTCATATATACGGGGCGTAAGTGGAAGGGAGTGCGGCAACTTTCGCCCGATGACAAGTACAGAAAAGTCACGCTCCGCCAGGGTGGATGCAATCCGGTGGATACGCTGATCTCCGGAAATATCGTTGATAACGGCGATAATGACTTTTTTTCCCATAAGCTTTCGCAAAGATACCGGAATTCTGTTTAGTCTTTGCTGGAAAACGGTTTTTTGCCGTTCTTCAACACCATGAAACGACCCGGATTATTTTTCTTTCTGCTGCTGCTGTCAGGGATTTCGGCAGCGCAAAACACTGACATCGTGCTCAACCACGATCTGTATCACTATATCGACAGGCTCGATATTAAGGGTGCGGCAGATACGATTATTCCCACCGAGACAAAACCTTACAGCCGGGAGATGCTTGCCCATATTTTTGCCCGGGTCGATCCGAAAAAACTTACGCCACAGGAAACCGGCTGGCATCTGCGTATGCGGATACTGGCCGATGACACCTTTGCCATCCGCGAGCGTTACAGGGGGTTGTGGGGCACTTTTTATACCAATCGCCGTGATCTCTTTCACACTTCACAGCCCGGCCTGCGGCTGTTTGTCAATCCGGTAATTCACTTCGCAGGGGGCATGGATGTGAATGATTATACTCAGGCTGCCAGCGGCAATCTGCCCATATATGTAAACTCCCGGGGGTTGGTTGTCAGAGGTTCTTTCGGGGATAAGCTGGGCTTTTACACAGAGGTATATGATAATGTAACCCGTCTGCCTCAGTTTGTTTTTAATTCATGGAAAACCACACAGACCCTTCACGGGGAAGCCTTTGTCAAGCCGTTTGGCTCCGCCAACGGAGTGGATTATTTCAGTTCGCGTGCCTACATCACCTACCGCCCGCTCAAAAATATGCGGATAAAATTTGGGAAAGACCGCGCTTTCTGGGGAAATGGTTATCAGAGTCTTTTTCTCTCTGACCATGCGGCAGACTACCTTTTGCTCAATATCCAAACCCGAATCTGGAAGCTGGTTTATACCAATCATTTTACCCAGATGATTCATTTTGTCCGCAACCGCAACGACAATGACGGTATTCTCCCGCGAAAGTATGGCGTATTTCATCAACTTACCTGGTATCCCCAAAATCAGTTTTCCCTGAGTATTTTCGAATCGGTCATCTATAGCCCTATCGTAGCTAATGGCCGCCGGGGGTTTGAACTTCAGTACCTCAATCCGATCATTTTTTACCGTGCAGCAGAACAATATATCGGAAGCCCTGACAATTCGTTGCTGGGAGCGCAGATGAAACTCAACCTGTTGCGGCATGTACAGGTCTATGGGCAGATATTGCTCGATGACTACAATTTTGGGGCAAGGGATCAGGGAAAAGGTTATTGGGGAAATAAACTGGGCTATCAGGGAGGATTAAAATATATTGACGCATTCGGTATCACAGCGCTTGATCTTCAGGCAGAATACAACCGCATCAGACCCTATACCTATCAGCATTTCAGCGTAATATCGAGTTACAGCAACTACGGTCAATATCTTGGCCATGCTGCAGGAGCAAATCTAAACCAGTACTTTTTTGCCCTTCGCTATCACCCTTTCCCCGCCTGGAATATCTTTATTTCCTACAACCACCTCAATAAGGGACTTGACAGTGGGGGAATCAACTACGGTGGGGATATAAGTGTACCCGATATAAACCGCCCGGGTGATTTCGACAACTATGTAGGGCAGGGAGACCCCTGGAAAGTGCAGCAGGTATATGGCCGGCTCAGTTGGCAGGTGGATCATACAGATATCTATGCCGAGTTGGAAGTACGGTACAGAACCGAAAATGAAAACCGTTCGGTGAGTGCGCTGGGAGGGCTCAGGGTAAACATTCTCCCGAGAGAAGTAAAATTCTAGGTGTTATACAAAGAATAATGTGGTTTGCGAACCAGATTACAACGAAATAACCACGAATTCACGAATATGGATCGAATAGAAACTAAACTTTTCGCAAACCACTTTCCGCCTAGTATACCTTTATTTTTCAAGTAGTTGTTTGTACCCATCCGCTTCCGGCAGACCGAGAATACCCGTAGTGGCGGCAAGCTGGCGAATCCATTCCTGGTTATCGGGCTGAGCGGCGTGCAGGACTTTCAGGCCGGGCATTGCTTTTTCCAGATTTGAGTAATAGCTGGCGGGAAGGGGGGCAGACTGATTTTTGATATTCTCCTGGATCACATAGGCCCGATTGATATAGAAAGCCGCAAGATGAAGGTTTGCCTCAAAGTGAGAAGGTTTTCGGGTTACGATTTCCTCAAAAATATTCATGGCAGCGGTGGTATCGCCACGATTTTCGAGAAGGGTAGCCAGTGCCATTTTTGCTTCGAGATCGTAGGGGTTTTCGCTGAGCATTTCCCTGAACCGAGGTTCAGGGCCGGGGGGGAAATCTGTGTGAATACGATAGAGTGTGATTTCGGCCTCGTGGAAAGCATAGGCTCCGGGAAACAACCGCGCACCTTCCTCCAAAAAAGACCGTGCTCTCCGCGGGCATACGCCGCTGGCTATACGCATTGGCCAGCATCAGGAGTGTGGACTGCATGACCTCCCGGCTTTCACTACTCTTGACGATCTGATAGAGTTCGAGCGATTTTTGCCAGCTTTTAATGGCTGCCAGGGTGTCCCCCACCTGCCAGTGTGAATACCCCTGATTGAGGGCTGCTGCAAAAAAGCGCGGATTAATCTGCCGGGCCTTTGCGAAAAAAACCACTGCCCGGTCGTAATTTTTAAGATTATAGGCTTCCACTGCCGTATTGTAAATGGCTGGCCATAGGACTTCCAGCGCAGCATCGGCGATACGCTGATAGCCTGCCCCCGGTACATCAGTATCGCGGGATGCCATCAGGTGATTATAGGCGCGAAGCAAGGCATCGGGATATACGGCTGCCAGCGCCGGGTCGAGCGATACCTGGTAATAAGCCTGGGAAATATAAAAATGTGCTTCCGGAATTTTGCTTTTGGACTCCGGGCCTTCCGACTCAATAATCCGCGCCAGCATGCGGATGGCCGATTCGTAGTTGCCCTGCTGATAGGCAGAAATACCTGCGGCAAGTCCGGCGGTTTCACTTTGAGACCAAACGGGAGAAAACCAGCACAGCCAAAGGGTAAAAACGGGTATATATCTGGCTATCATAGATTTATTGATGAAACTGTCTCAATTTGCATCATTTTTACCAGAGGGACTAACGCAAATATCGGCAATTATTACACCCCGGGAAACAAAAAGGCGAAAGCAGACATCTCCATAATAATAAAAACCCCTCCGGAAAAGTAACCGGAGGGGCAGATAAGTTTTCATTCAGCAGAACCTGCTATCTGGCTAGTTGGACAGTTCTCTGAGTTTTTTTCCGTATTCCATCATTTCTTCATCTTTGCCGAGAATGGGCGCAATGTTGACGAGCTGGCTCAGCCATTCGCGTTCGTTGGGCTGCTGCTCATGGAGAAATTTCATAAAGGGATATGCTTTTTCGAGATTTGCGATAATTTCTTTGTTCATCGCATCAATTTTATCCTCATCGTCGAGTTTCATTTTGGCTTCACTGATAGCAGCGGCTTTGTTGATGTAATAGGCACCGATACCGTAGTTGGCGGAGATATCCATTTTATCGGTATCATACACTTCCTGATACAATTTCAGGGCATCATCGGGCTTGCCTGTCTGATCGAGCAATCCAGCGTAAGCGAGTTTAATATTATTGTCTACCGGAATCTTTAATCGCCGTCCCAAACTTGGACACGGCTTCTTCAAACAGTTCGGATGTTTCTTGATATACGATAAGTTCCATGCGTTTGATGTCCTTATCTTCTGGCAGAACCTGTCCCCTTCGGTCAGGAAATTGAGACTTTTGCGGGATCGTGTTGAGCTTCGTAGATCAGGGAAAGTTGCTGATAAGAAAGCTCATTTGTTCGGTATCTCTTGTACTCATCCGATTGCTTGAGCGCATCCAGGCCTTCGGTAGCATTGATATATTTATCTTTGTAAATAGAGACCGCGTTTTCGAGGTATTTGTTACAGTTGGCAGTATCTTTTAGCACAAGATAGCAAGTACCAATCATGCGGTTGGTCAGGAAGTTATTTGGCGATACTTTTTCTGCGGTGAGGAAATAGCTCAGGGCTTTCTGATCAGCACCTTCGGTTTCTTCATTGAAAGCGGTTGCACCTGCATTAAAGAGCGCGCCCCAGAGGTTTCCTTCTACGTTGTCGAGGATAGCCTGTCTTTGAAAACCGGCACCATCGGGGTGATTTATTGCAGCGGTATAATTTTCGGCAGCTTTTACCAGTGCGTCAGGATAAGTAGTCATAAGGGTAGAATCAAGTCCTGCGCGATAGTAGGCCTGGCTTAGGTAATAATGCGCTTTAGCAATATCTTTCCCGCTTTTGATGAGTTCGGGTTTTGCCAGTGCTTCTTCTATTTTAATAATCGCTTCACCGGGTTTACCACTCTGAAGTGCGAGTACACCTGTGGTGATCTTTGATTTCTGTGCAAATGCAGAAGTCAGCATTACAACAGACACAAACAATACAACAGAAAGTCGTTTCATAATCTTTGATGCTTAGTTCGTAGGATAAATATTCAATTAGGTATCAGGATTCACTTTCGGATTCTTCTTCCTCTTTTTCCACCACTTTGGCCACGGAGGCAATTTCGTCTCCTTCTTTCAGGCGAATGAGGATTACTCCCTGGGTATTTCTTCCCATGGTACTGATTCCCAGGATTTTCATGCGAATGGTTATACCGCCTTTGGTTATGATCATCACATCTTCCTCTTCGGTATCTTCGACCTGAATAATGGAGATCAGCTTGCCGGTTTTGGGAGATACATTAATGGTTTTTACTCCTTTGCCGCCGCGATTGGTGAGCCGGTATTCTGAAATCGGCGTTTTCTTTCCGTAACCTTTTTCAGAGATAGCCAGGAGGTTTTTATTTTCATCAGGTACGACTACCATACCGACAACTTCGTCATCTTCGCCCTGCAGGGAGATGCCTCTCACTCCGGCAGCTCCCCTGCCCATTTCCCGCACATGGCTCTCGTGAAATCTTACGGCAAAGCCCGATTTTCCGGCCATTACGACTTCACTGTTTCCATCGGTGAGCTTCACTTCGAGGAGTTCGTCGCCTTCATTGATGGTAATGGCAATAATGCCATTCTGCCTGGGGCGGCTGTAAGCGCGGAGGGAGGTTTTTTTGACCTGCCCTTTTTTGGTAGCCATCATGATAAAATGGCTGTCAAGGAACGTTTCGTCATCCAGACTTTCCACGGTGAGATAGGCTTTTACCTTGTCGTCGGCGTCTATACTGATAACGTTTTGAATGGCTCTTCCCTTATGAGATCGTTCACCGAGGGGAATTTCATAAACTTTAAGCCAAAAACACTTTCCTTTTTCGGTAAAGAAAAGCATATAGTTGTGGGTCCGGGCGGAAAACAGGTGTTCGACAAAATCGGTTTCTTTTTTCCCTGTACCCTTAAATCCGGTTCCACCACGGGCCTGAGCCTGATATTCGGTGGCAGGAGTGCGTTTGATATAGCCCTGATTGGTGATAGTGATAATCATGTCCTCATTGGCGAGGATATCTTCGATTCTGATTTCACTATCGGCAAAGGTAATTTCGGTTCTTCGGTTATCGCTGAATTTATCTTTTATCTCAACCAGTTCGTCTTTAATAATTCCCATCCTGATTTCTTCATTATCGAGCACCGACTCCAGATAACGAATACGAGCCATGAGTTCCTGATATTGCTCCTGAATTTTTTCTCTTTCCAGGCCGGTGAGGCGTTGGAGGCGCATATCGAGGATGGCTTTGGCCTGAATTTCGGAGAGATTAAACTTCTCCATAAGGCCATCTTTTGCGATATCTACTGTGCGGGAATTGCGGATCAGGGCAATCACTTCATCGAGGTGATCCAGCGCAATCAGCAGTCCTTCGAGGATATGGGCACGTTTGCGGGCCTCTTCGAGTTCGTATCTGGCGCGTCGGATGACAACCTCATGGCGGTGATCCACGTAGTGCCGGATCATATCCTTCAGATTCAGAATCTGAGGCCTGCCTTTTACCAGTGCGACATTATTGATACTAAAGGAGGACTGGAGGGGCGTAAACTGAAATAGTTTGTTGAGCACTACGCGTGCATTGGCGTCTCTTTTTACATCTACGACCATGCGCAGGCCGTCGCGGTCGGATTCATCGCGGACATCGGAGATGCCATCGAGTTTTTTATCGGTAATCAGCTGATCGATTTTTTCGATGGTGGCAGCTTTATTTACCTGATAGGGTATTTCTGAGATAATGATCCGCTCTCTTTCGTCTTTCTGCACTTCGATATCGGCTTTTGCACGCATAATCACACGGCCTTTGCCGGTTTCGAAGGCTGAGCGGATTCCTTCTACGCCATAAATAATCCCTCCTGTAGGGAAGTCGGGGCCTTTAATATACTGCATCAGGCCCTGAATATCGATATCATTGTTGTTGATATAGGCAATGGTAGCATCGACGACTTCGGTAAGATTATGTGGCGGCATATTGGTGGCCATACCTACGGCGATACCGCTGGCTCCGTTGACGAGGAGATTGGGGATTTTGGCGGGGAGGACAGTAGGTTCGGAGAGGGAGTCATCAAAATTGAGGCGAAAATCGACAGTGTCTTTATCGATATCTGCAAGCATTTCCTCTGCGATACGGCGAAGGCGCGCCTCAGTGTATCGCATAGCAGCGGGATTATCGCCGTCAATGGAGCCGAAGTTGCCCTGACCATCTACCAGCGGATACCGGAGTGACCAGTCCTGGGCCATTCGCACCATTGTATCGTAAACGGCGGTATCGCCATGCGGGTGAAACTTACCGAGTACTTCTCCGACGATCCTCGCAGATTTTTTATAAGGGCGGTTGCTTGCCAGTCCAAGCTCTGTCATGCCAAACAGTACCCTGCGGTGAACCGGCTTCAATCCGTCGCGCACATCGGGGAGCGCTCTTCCGACAATTACCGACATCGAATAATCGATGTAGGCATTCTTCATTTCTTCTTCAATAATCCGGTTAATAATCCGCTGATTATCGCCAGAATTGCCGTCTTCAATATGTTCTTCTACCATAAAAATTTACATTCCAACAATGAGAATGACTGTGCTGATTTCAGCCTGCAAATTAGGTAAATCTTCGGTCGAATAAAAGCAGATACCCACTGAGATTTGGTATTAGGAGATTAAAATATCAAAATCGGGCTGTGTCGAATCTGTATCCCATCTGTTAATATTCTTCGTGTTAACTCCTATCGCCTATCAGCGGGTATTTTGATGGAAAAACTCAGGTTCGAACTGAATCATTACATCCCACAACTGCACATGAGTCTTTTAACATCAGGCTAAACACTCATTTTCATCAAAAAACATGGGAAAAACGTAGTTAGGGGTAAAATAATATTACACCTTTCCACCAGGTCAGTTGCACACAATTCCGTGTAATTTTCAGTGTTTCCGGAGCGTTCAAAGAGGAAAACCGAATGTAAACCGGGGCACTCAATTGCTTTTTAATGCACGCTGCGACAATATATCTTTGTTCACAGACATTAAGTAATCGATAGACACATTATGCGTAAAGCAGAATTAACCTCCACCCAGCTACGCGACCTTAATATATTTAACCTCATCCTGGAAAGCAATGGCTGGGCTGATTTTGAAGAGACTGAGAAGCGATTCGACTCCCAGCAGTTAGTAAATCCTGAAGGATACCGGATTATCCATCATCAGAATACAACCCTTGAGGCGAGATTCCATTCTCCGGTCAATATGATCAGCCTTCGCATATCGGATGTATATCTCGAAGATGAAGTCCAATTTCACTTCCTCTTCGATGACAAGCCCGAAAGAATCCTCGAATGGATGGTGCAGGTCAACAACGACCTTTCGCTCGACACATATCCCGATCTGTTGAAAAAGGCGGAGGGAAAATGCGAGATGATTCTTTTAGAAGTTTCTGAAACAGAGATTTATGAGGTCAAGCCTCCGGCAAGTGCCTGAGGCGCAAATCGGAGACTGAGATAGTTGATGGGTTTTCCCATGTCCATAAATATCTGTTCGTACACAGTCCTGATTTTAGCGTCCGGGTGTATATGTTCGGCGTTGTGGAGGTCAAATGAGAGTTCATTCAGAAAGATATTCCTATGCCTCACGATTGTTTCAAGGGTAAAATGAAACAAATCGAGGTTGTCAGTTTTCAGATGTAATACGCCTTCGGGGCGAAGCACTTTTTCATACAGACTCAAAAAGGGCGAATTCACCATTCGGTGTTTCGCCTGTTTTTTTTTGGGGAAAGGATCAGGGAAGGTGATCCACAGTTCAGCAGCTTCATTTTCGGCCACATAGCTGGTGAGTTCAATCAGGTGAGCACAGAGAAAAGCCAGGTTATGAATTCCGGCTTCGGCAGCTTTGCTCGCGGGGCGCCAGAGGCGGTCAGCCTTGAGATCGACACCGACGAAATTGCGATTGGGATAACGCTGGGCCATCTCGTAGATAAAGGCAGCCTTTCCGCAGCCCAGTTCGAAGGTAATGGGGTTGTCATTGCCAAAAATATCGGCCCATTTCCCTTTCAGGAGATCATTTTTGTCAAAACAATTGGGGAAGTCCTTGTACTGATTTTTTTTCAGCTCTTTTTTCCGGGCCATAGCGGTGGTCAGGGGTAATTTTCGGGAAATAGCAAAAAAAAACTCCTGCCGAAAGGCAGGAGACGCAAATATAGGAATCTTTCTGGTTATTGCGGTCTTTCTACAATCACGATTACCGACTGTTGATCCAGATCGGTAGTCACTCTGACAAAATAAAGTCCCTGATCCATATTGCCTACGCCAACCCGGATATCGCTGTCGCCTTCGGGGTAAGTAGCCTCGGACTGAAAACGCATATAACCCAGGGCGTCGCGGATTTCGACCTTCACCTCAGATTCTGTGTAGAGATGAACAGGAATGCTGACCACGCGTTCACCAAAAGCCCCGTCGGAGGAACCGGAAATCTGAACCACGATGACCGGAGTTTCTTCAGATAGGGCGCGATCTGTAGCGGGAGTACCGCCTTTTGCATGTAAGAAGATCGGTGCTAAGAGTAGGAATCCCAGAACCAACGGGAAACATCTCAGTGACATAATAAAATGAGGATTAAACTGGAACTTCTACAAATCTAGCAATTTTTGCTGCATAAATCAAGCTAAATCGTTAAAGGCGAACATTTTTTTTTGGCTACCTGCTAATGCTGCCCATGCAGGTAAGGTTGCGGGAAAGGGAAATTCTGAAAGAAAAAAAAGATAGAACTTTCGTCTTTTTAAAGATTTGTGGTTTGTATTTTGTCAGGTTGAAATGCAATTTTGCAGCAAATTTATTAATCAAAAGAACATGCCATACCTCTTCACCTCAGAATCCGTTTCTGAAGGCCATCCCGATAAAGTTGCAGACCAGATTTCTGATGCCGTACTCGATGCCATGCTGGCCCAGGATCCTGATTCACGCGTAGCCTGCGAAACCCTTGTCACTACCGGTCTTGTTGTATTGGCAGGTGAAATCACCACGAATGCCTATGTTGATCTTCAGGACGTAGTGAGAAAAACCATCACCCGTATCGGCTATACCTCCGATGAATATAAATTCAGTTCCGGCTCCTGCGCCGTCATGTCAACCCTGCACGAGCAGTCTGCTGATATCGCCCGTGGCGTGGACAGCGACGAGGAAAAACACAAAGAGCAGGGTGCAGGAGACCAGGGTATGATGTTTGGCTATGCCAGCAATGAAACCCCGGAATATATGCCCATGGCACTGGCATTCTCTCACCGGATCGTCAAGGAACTGGCCGACATCCGCAAAAACGAACCCCATCTCCTGCCCTACCTCCGCCCGGATTCCAAATCGCAGGTAACCATCGAATACAACGACAACGGCACGCCTGCCAGAGTCCACACTGTCGTGGTTTCTACTCAGCACGACGAATTTATCGCGCCTGAAAACGACACCAGAGAAGCCCAGCTTGCAGCTGATTCCCGTATGCTCGCCAAAATCCGCGAGGATATTATCACGCATGTGATTCCCCGTGTCATTCCTTCCCACTTACTGAAAGATACCATCTACCATATTAATCCAACCGGGAAATTTGTAATCGGTGGACCACACGGTGACTCGGGTCTTACCGGCAGAAAAATAATTGTCGATACTTACGGTGGAAAAGGTGCCCACGGCGGTGGGGCATTCTCCGGAAAGGATTCTTCCAAGGTGGATCGCAGCGCGGCTTACGCTGCACGCCATCTGGCCAAAAACCTCGTGGCTGCCGGTGTCGCCGACGAAGTTCTCGTACAGCTCGCCTACGCTATTGGTGTTGCCGAACCAGTTTCCATTAATATCAACACCTACGGTTCCGCCAAAATCGGCCTCTCCGATGCTCAAATTGCTGAGAAAGTCGCCAAAGCCATTTCCTTTACCCCACGCGCCATCGTCAGTCGCCTCGGCCTCAAAAATCCGATCTTCTCAGCTACTGCTGCTTACGGACATATGGGAAGGGACGCCTATGAAGCTGACGTGGATACCAACTACGTGAAAATCAGCCACAACGGCGCCACCGAAAATACCATCAGGGAAAAGGCCAAAAAGAAAGTGACTTTCTTTTCCTGGGAAAAACTCGATCTCGTCGATCAGTTAAAGTCTATATTTGGCATCTGATGAAAATCACCCTTCGCACCAGCCTGCTTGTATTTGTCTGCTGGCTCTCTGCCTGCGGCCCTGCGTCTGAATCCAAAGATCAGGAAACCGCACCTGACAGCCTCAGCACCAGCGGAATGTCCAAAGCGGAAATTGAATGTTTTTCTCATCCCGACTTCATATGCGAATCGGGTCTGAATTTCGTTCGCCTCGGAGATTATGTCTCCGATGTCCGCCTTTCGACCCTGAGTGAAGCACAAGTTCAGGACTCGCTGGAAAATGGCAATGGATACATCTGGCTGGTGCGAACCCTTCACATGCCTGAAGGTAAAATCATCGTGGAAGGAGAGTTTCTGGACGAACGTTTTGCCAGCGATTCTCTCATTTCCGCCAGTAAAGTAAACCGAATCCGGGTGGAATCACCCATGTTTCGCACGCCTGCCGATCTTCATGTGGGTTCTACCCTCGCTCAGCTACTGGAAAAATACGATGCGGCTTCCATTCAGGTATTTTCTCTTCCCGAATATGAATCCATCAATATTCAGGTTGGCGCAGAACATTATTTGTATCTGATCAGGGATAAGGGAAATCAGATTGCGCAGGCTGAGGGAAATGCCCTCACGGTTTCGTCCATTCCTCAGCAAAGTGTGATTGCAGCCATTGTGGTTATGTAAAAAAAGACATTACGGCTCAACCCAAAGAACATCTCCTTCACTGTTGATAAAGGCGTAATGTCCGTCATAATCATTGTGAACCGGGCCCAGTTTTACCTTCGCAATTCCCTCCTTAAAATACCCTACCCACCTGAATTCAAATCCGGTGATCATGCTTCCCGAACTATCCATATATCCCCACAATCCACCCATTTTGATAGCGGCAATCCCCTCACTGAATCCTTTGGCATCTTCATACACGGGGTTTAACACAAACTCTCCTTTCCGGTTGACAAAGCCCCATTTTCCCCCGATATTATTGTCCACTCTGATCTGATCGGCATAGGCAATCTGTTCGCCAACTTTACTCCCTACCAGTGCAGGAGCCAGTCCGCTTCCATATCTTCCGACCATATCAAACTGAGGAGTAAATAAAAACCGGCCGCTTTCATCCACCAGCCCGTATTTGTATTCGGACTGAAATTGAATTTCTCCGGTCTTAAACATATCCTGTACAATCGCTACCCCTTCATAAAAGTTGCTTTCAATTTTGTATTGGCCCAGCTTCCGGTTGCCGTTGCGGTCGATAACCACCCAGTGAGAGCCGGGGTCCATGGTGAGAATATGACCATTGATAAAGTTGATCGGATAGATATATTCAGGTTCAATTGCCATAGAATCACCCTGTTTGCGGTAACTATGGTCTATATATCCCCATTTTCCATCGATATATACAGCGGCCAGGCCTTCTACAAACCTTCGTGCGCTTTTGATGCGGGGGTCATTGATGACAATATTTTCGGCAGTATCAATATAAACCCACCCGTGATCGGTAACTACAGCGGCTTTTCCTTCAGAAAAGATATACCCTTCATGAAGGGAAAGCGAAAGATCATGGAGATCATAGGGTTTGCCGCTGACAGGAGGCGAAAAATATCTGGGGTTGATGACATAACGGCCTGAGCGGTCGATAAACCCCCATTTTCCATCGGTCGGAATATCGTAGTTTGTCTGTGTTCCCCCCACATTTACGGCTGCCAGTCCTTCACTGAAACGAAATGCGTAGGCAAACTGAGGCGCAATCACGACTTCACCCGAATTGTCGATAAACCCATAGAGGCCATTTTCTCTGATTGGCCAGAGGTGATCCGAATCGGAAAATGAGCCACAACCAACCCATAACATCAAGGCGGAAAGGAGTAAGGCGGAAAACTGTATTCGATTGTTGCAGAACATAAGCGGGGACTATACAGACCATTACCCTCAGTGAATTGAGGCGGTACAATTTACGTTTTTTCGCTGATGGATGGTGCCGGGGGAAAAATTATTTCAAATTCGGTCATAGCAAGGTTATCGGGATGATAGGTCACGCTACCTTCGAGTTTTTCGATGGCGAGACGTGTGGCATACAGGCCAAGTCCCAGCCCGGTAGAAGCGGTAGTACCCCGAAAAAACATTTCAAATATCCGGGAAGCTACATCCGGGCGAATGCCAATCCCATTATCGAGAATTCTCAGGTGCAATCCGTCTTCCTGTATTTTTCCTTCCACACGTATCGCCGGAAAGATTGATTTTTCCTTTGTCCGAAAAACAATCGCGTTTTCAAATATGTTCCGCAATACGATTTCTGCCAACCGGGCATCTGTTTCCAGCGATTCAGGCAGTTCGGGTGCAATAGAAAAAGTTATTTCTCCAAACCCTTCGATTTCTTCCAGTGATAGCCAGACACTCCTAAGCAGGGGTTCGAGGCTCATGCGTTGGATAACAGGGTGAATATGTTTGATTTTATTTACCTCAAGAAAGCGGTGTAGCATAAAGTCCATGCTGATTGCTTCCCGGTGAATCATGTCTGTATAATTGTCTGCTTCCTGCTTGTCGGCTGTGCTAATCACAAGCTGGCACAAGCCCAGCAGTCGGGCTACCGGCCCCCGTATGTCATGTGCGGTGCGGTAGGCAAATGTGTCCAGTTCTTCATTTAGTTGTACCACTTCTCCGTAAGCTGTGCGCAATTCGCGGGTTCGGTCTGCGACCTTCACTTCGAGTTCTTCATTGATTTTCTTTTTCTGCTGATACTGGAAAAAGAAAATAGCCACCAGAAAAGCCAGAAATATCCCCATCACAATGGCAAACTGCACCTGTGTACGTGTATTTTTCAGTTCTGCAGCACTGAGTTTCAATTTGGCTTCCTGAACCGCCAGTTCCCACTCCATATTTTCGGTTTCATAAAACTGCCTCACCCGGGCAAGCACCTTGCTTTTCTGGTCTTTGTCGATCTTTGCCCTCAGGATTTCTGATTGGTTCTGGTAACGCATAAATTTTGCGTACTGATCTGTGCGAAGGTAAATCGAAATGTATTTGCGGTAGTTTTTGAGCAATTGCGTATCAAAACCGGTTCGCTGACAAATAGAAGTGCTGCTGTCGAGAAAGGTAATGGCATGATCGTATTGATTTCTCCCGGAATACACATTGGCCAGTCCGTAATAACTATCTGCCATGCCATAATTATCTTTGTTATTCCGGGCCAGGGCGAGGGCAGATTCGTGAAGTGGTAAAGCCTTGCTGTCTTCGCCCAGATAGGTATATGCTTCAGCCGTACGGTTGAGGATGCCGATTTTATAGTTGACGTTCTGAACATGGCTGATGTCATTGAGCGCTTCCCGAAGGTAGGAAAGCCCTTCGGCGTATTGTTCTCTTTCCAGATAACCTTCACCGATGAAAAACATGATTAGCGCTCTGATGGAATCCATCCTGGCAGCCGTGGCGAGTTGAAGTGCAGTGATGCTGTAATGAATCGTCTGTTCAGGTTCATCTGATAGCTGATACAACTGCGCCAGGGCGAGATTTACCTGAATCATATTCAGCGTATCGTTGATCAGCCGGAAATACTGGGCAGATTCAAAAAATGAGGCGCTGCGAGATCGGTAAGTTCAAACTGCGTATAGCCGGGCAATGGCAAAACTCGATTGAGCCAGACAGACCGCATCATGGAGGCGAGGAAACTTTGCCTGCAAAAAAGGCTGGAGCGCTTTTCGGTTGTCAGAGGCAAATTCGGCGTATTGTTCCCAGAGGTTTCCCTCCGCCATACAGGCGTAGGCAAGATGGCGCTGTTCGCCCTTCTCCTCTGCCATATTTTTTGCTTCTGTGATAAACCCGAGTGCAAGATCAAAAGAATCAGCAGCATAAAAGGCACCCAATTGAAGTAATATCACCTGTTTATCCATTCCTTCTGCCTGATGAAAGGCGACAAGAAGGCTGTCTGCCCCTGGGTTGGCAAGGGAAGAATAATGGGTACAGAAGCCAATCAGACAGATAAAAAGTTTTTTCATGCGGTTCCGCTAAAAGACCGGATACGCTTTGTTTAGCTTAAAATAAGTACTTTTTCGGGACCACACAAATGATTTTACGTAAAGATGCCTTATCCTCCGCCAAAAACTTCCCGAAATACTTCTTCCAGCTTGGAAACTCCCCTGATTTCAATGTCTGCGTATTTGCGGTTGAGTGCGGTAGCCTGTGACTGCGTCACGTAAATTTTCTTAAACCCCAGCTTTTCTGCCTCTGCGATGCGTGACTCGACCCGGTTTACCGCTCTTATCTCTCCGGACAGCCCCACTTCCGCTGCAAATACCGCAGATGTCGGAACAGGCAGGTCGTGAAGCGAAGAAATCACCGCACAGATTAATGCCAGGTCAACTGCAGGATCTTCAATTTTCAGTCCACCGGTAATATTGATAAACACATCCTTGACGCCCATTTTAAATCCGCAGCGTTTTTCCAGCACAGCCAGCAGCATATTGAGGCGGCGAAGATCAAACCCCGTTGCTGATCGCTGGGCAGTACCATAAGCCATCGGGCTTACCAGCGCCTGGGTTTCGACGAGGAGCGGGCGCATACCTTCCATGGTAGCCGAAACGGTTACACCACTGAAGTTTTCTGCACTCATGGATAGAAAAATTTCGGAAGGGTTGGATACTTCCCGCAGGCCGTGGGCGAGCATTTCGTAAATGCCGATTTCCATCGTGCTGCCAAATCGATTTTTGGTGGTGCGGATAATCCGGTAACTGTTGTGGCGGTCGCCTTCAAAATTGATGACCGTATCGACCATGTGTTCGAGTACCTTGGGGCCGGCAAGCGCGCCGTCTTTGGTGATATGGCCTACAAGAAAAATAGGTATATGCGATTCCTTTGCCAGGCGGATGATTTTGGCCGAACCTTCTCTGATCTGCGATACACTGCCCGGCGAGGACTCCAACTCGTCGCTAAACATGGTCTGGATCGAGTCGATGATGACCAGTTCGGGTTTGATGGTTTCAAAAAACTCAAATATGCGTTCGAGGTGGGTTTCAGCCGCTACGAGGAGGTTGGGGTTGCTGAAGGGAATGCGGTCGGCGCGAAGTTTGATCTGGCGTTCACTTTCCTCACCAGATACGTAGAGGATACGAAGCGGTGCCAGTTGAAGTGCTACCTGGAGGAGAAGGGTGGATTTCCCGATACCGGGTTCTCCGCCGAGAAGGGTAACACTGCCGGGCACAAGACCGCCACCGAGGACGCGGCTGAGTTCAGCATCGGCGATGGGGATGCGCTGATCCTGTTCGAAGGTAATTTCTGCAATGGGTTTGGGTTTGGAGCGGGCGGTAAGCGCTGCCGGCCCGATGGGCCGGCGGTCGGCGGGACTCACGAGTTCTTCGACAAGCGTACCCCATTCATTGCAGCCTGTACACTGCCCCTGCCATTTGAGATGAGAGGTGCCACAGTTCTGGCACACAAAAGTTGACTTAGCCGTTTTTGCCATGCCCAAATATAAGGAAACGGATGGAGCATAACGCCCCATCCGTTAAAATTTGATCCATGCAGGATATAAAATTTATTCATTATTGTGAGAAAGATCATTGCGTATCCAGTTTTCATAATCCTCAATCTTTCTTGACATTTTAAACCATTCCCCCTGCCATTTCATCAACTGCTCTTTGCCGATTTTTTCCTGGATTTCCTTTTCTACTTTCACCCATTCTTCTCTGCTTTGAAAAAACTGAGTAACGCCAAAACAAGGGGTTTCATGTCCAAAAATATTCCAGTAAATCGTAAAAGGAACGGAAATCTGGTGCTTTTTGTATTCCGCAACATATTGCTCTATCAGTTTGGTTGCCGCAGCCTCCTCTCCCACTTTCAGATATACAATCGTACGGCGCAGGTAGGCAGGGTTTTCCGCAGGGCTGTATTTATCGGGCATATAGGAGTGATTCAGGTCTATCCACCAAAGCTCCCGAGAAGAATGAGACTGGGTATGGTGGTATTTTTTAAATAACTCTTCTGCTGCGGGGTTGGCCTTTCCCCAATTATCCCATGCCGTTTTGTGATCATTAAGGGCCGTAGGTTTCTGGCCGATGTTGGTTACATAACTGTAACTGTTATTGTCCTGAAAAACGAAAAAATTCACCCCATGCGTGTCATCTGCAAGCTTTTTAAACGCTTTACCCCATTCATTGTATTCTAATTGGTGTTCGGGGGTTACATATTCGATCTGAACAGAATACAAATCACCATGAACCGGTGCCTGAGCACGCAGGGCAGGGATACATAATCCCAATAAAAATGCAAGAGTAGTTAACTTTTTCATGACTTATTATTTTGGGTTTATAAATTGATTTATTGTAATAAAATAATTTTTAGGGATTTCGTAAATTTTTTTTTTATCGAAAATTGTTTTATACGATAAACTGCCCATTTGCAATGAGCCTCCAATTTCGTATATTAACCCTGCCTTAGAAGCGGTACATCGGGTTACTTCCTACAAAAAAGACCACCTGGTGTAGATATTCTCTAAGGCATTTTTCTTTTATGTCCGACCGAGATGAGCAAGTTTTCAAAATTTAGCAAAAAGGCAACCGTTGAATACAGAGGATTTGAGGATGCTCAGGTAGTCAACTTTATGGAAGGTATCAGCTACAGGGTCAATCCCCTTTCCACGCTGAAAATCGTTGCCGGGAGTTCTATTTTTGGGGAACCATCGTATTACCGCGATTCGCACGACGCGCCAAAATATGTCGGACAGCTTTTTCCCTGGGCAATGAATTTTGAGTTTCACGACAAGGCGACAACAACCGATGTTTTTGCAGAAGTTGTTGACAATGCGCTTAATTACGATTTTAAGGCAACACTCGACCTGGCGGCAGAACTTCGCCACACCTACTTTATGCGCCTCAATCCGGCATTTATTCTTGTCAGAGCAGCGATGCATAAAGACCGGGTGGAATTTGCCCGAAAAAATGGAAACTATCTGAGAAAAACAGGGTTGAGCATTATCCTTCGCCCCGATGATATTACCAATCAGTTTGATTTGTTTATGTATTTCAACAAATCAAAAAACGGACTGCCCTCTGTTCTGAAGCGAATATGGAAAGAAAAACTGGAAGGATTCACACGATATCAACTTAATAAATACAAATCCAGCGCCCTGATTGATCTTGTCAGAATCTGCCACGCCAGAAATGAAATCATTGATGAACTGATGAAAACGGGAAAAATTACGGTTTCGGACGAAGAAAAAACCTGGGAGAACCTTCGTTCGGCCAATCTTTCCTGGCCGGAGATTTTTAAAACCACACACATCCCGCACATGGCCCTGCTGCGCAATCTGAGGAATATTCTCTGCAAAGAAAAAGACCAGAAGATCAGCCCCAATTTTGCGACAGAGGTACTCAACCAACTGAAAGCCGGAGTAGAAAAAGGGAAACAATTTCCCTTCCGGTACTTTTCCGCCTACAATGAAATCAAAAAGGCTGACTGCTTTCATTCTGCGAGAATCCAGGACGCGCTGGAAGAATGTCTCGATATTTCGATACAAAATTTTCCCAAAATGAGAGGGAAAACTATCTGCCTCTCCGACAACTCAGGCTCCGCCTGGGGCGCAATTCCCTCAGAGTATGGAAGTGTGACCGTAGCCCAGATCGCCAATCTCTCGTCCATTATCACAGCCCTTCAGTCTGATGAAGGATATGTCGGTGTTTTTGGCGACGAACTCAGCATAAGGGGTGTTTCCCAAAGAAACGGTATTCTCACCCAGTTGGAAGAAATCAGCGACCTGGGAAAAAAACAGGGGCAGTTAACGGAACACGGAATCTGGCTGTTTTTTTCAGCAGCAATAGCGAAAAAAGAATGGTATGACCATATTTTCATCTATTCCGATATGCAGGCAGGACACGGAAGGTTATTCGGAGATGATGCGAGCCAGTACACAGACTATATACATAAAGGCAGCTATATAGATGTGCTGAAACTCATCCTGGCGTACCGGAAAGCCGTGAACCCGAAGGTGAATATTTATTCCGTCCAGGTTGCCGGATATGACAACTCTGCCGTCCCTGAGAACCTGTACAGAACAGCGATCCTTACGGGCTGGACAGGAAAAGAAGTGATTTTTGCCAACTATATGCAAAAGTTCTGGGACGAGGCGGCATGTTAATTTCATCCTGAAAACAAATGCACATCCAAAACTATTTATTCGCAAAAGAAAATGGTTTGCGAACCAACATCGAAAGGGATAACCACGAATTTCCCCTAATGGGATCTAACGACATGAATAAGGATCGAATAAAAAGCAGGTTTTTCGCGAACCACTTTCGGATCATTATAACCCTGATTCTTATACTTTTCCAAATCAGAATTTGCCCCGCAGCCGATCACTACCAGGCCGGGGACAAACTCTACGTCTGGGCACAATCGGGCCTTAACCTGCGGGCTACGCCCGATATTAACGGAAAAAAAACCGGACAACTGCGGCTAGGGGATTCTGTCGAAATCATTTCGCTTACTTCCCGGACACTGGATATTCTTGCCATTGACGCACGGCGGGATACGATGGAAGAAGATTCTGAACCTGAGGATGAAGATGCCACCTACCCATCTGCCTTTTCCCTCCACGGAAACTGGGTCAAGGTCAAAAGCGGAAAACTGGAAGGATATGTGATCGACATTTACCTGCTGAGCTGGCCCGTTCCTGACCAGAATAAATCCCCAATCAACTATTTCGAATCGCTGGTGGGAAAGCCCATTCGACCCGATACAACCTGGGATGATCATTGTGATGGCGCGCCGATTGTCAGGTGTTATTCCTATGCAGCAACTACCGGAATGGGGATAGAAATACAAGGGTATTATTTTATGTCAGCCGCTGGCTCGACCCTCGTCATTCCCGGAATGACGATAGAGGAAGGATTTGTTTTTTTCAGCCATTTCCACCCTATGGAAGACGCTGCCCGAAAAAAACACAACCAGAACCTGCTGTTTTTGGAACAAAATGAGGAATTTTCCCTTTCATTTTCCGAGGACGAATTGTGCGGAATAACTTTTTCAGAAGAGGACGGGAAGCTATATATTCGCTCAGGGTGTTCGTGCTAATTTGTTGCTATGAAAACATGGATTGCATTACTCAGGGGAATCAACGTAGGCGGAAAACATATTGTTCCCATGAAGGAACTCGTCAGGCTTATGGAAGAAAGTGGGTTTTCCAATGTCAGAACCTATATTCAGAGCGGAAATGTGGTCTTTCAAAGTCTGGTAAAACCTACGGACGAGATAGGGCTGATTATTGAGAAAAATTTCGGGTTCAAACCCGATGTATTTATTCTTAGTCAGGAAGAACTCAAAACATCAGCCGACAATAACCCCTACAAACCTGCAGAAGGGAAAATGTTGCATTTCTTCTATTGCGACAAAGAGCCGACCATTGATTATGAATTTCTGGAGTCGCTGAAAGCAGAATCGGAACAATATACCCTTGTAAACAAAGTATTTTATCTGTATGCACCCGACGGAATCGGTCGCTCAAAACTGGCGGAAAAAATGGGAAGAGCATTTAAAGGCGTTTCTATGACGGCGCGAAACCTCAACACAATCAACAAACTTTTGGAAATGGCTGAATAAACTGGATGTGAAAAACAATTCATCCAATTTCATCAATGAAAAAAATGGATTAAGGGAAAATTTTCCAGGCAGGAGGGGTTGGGGCATTTTCGTATGCTCATGTTCAAATGGATACTGTATTCAATTACATATTAAATCAGGAGGCTCATCATAAGAAAAAATCGTTCCGGGAAGAATACCTCGATTTGTTACAGCAGTTTGAAGTAGAGTTTGAGGAGCAGTATTTTTTTGACTGGATTGAGTAGGAATGCCTTTGTTTACATGAGATTTTCATTTATAGCAAACCAGGGCGCAAGACCAATCCCGAAGGGATAGCAGGATGATAACCTCCTTCTGTATCAGGCAAACGCCTAACCGCGAAGCAGTGAAAGATCGCCTATTCCACCGCTTCGCGGTTCGTTTAACCTAATTGGCCATAAATGGCTATAATAATATCACTCCCTTAATGGGATCTTCGACGCTTCGCGGTTGGCGCTATGCGCTGCAAGTTTCATTGTCTCAATTTCATGATGATTTAACATTCAGGAAATCAGGCCTTATAGGAAATCCCCGCGTATTTCGCGAAGTTTGAGGTATATCAATTAACCCAAAATTCACCATATGGCCAGCGAAATGTTTATTCACAAATCAGTGGTTGTCAACAAACCATTGAAAGATGTTTTTGCCTATTTGAAATATACCCGAAATCAGGACGCCTTCAGTGTCTGGAATATGACTGATCCCAACAGAAAAACTACCAGCCAGGGAAAAGACGGTACAGTGGGATTCATTTATTCATGGGACAGCACAAACAAAAATGTGGGCGCCGGAAGCCAGGAGATAAAAAATATTGTGGAAGGTGAAAAAATAGAATACGAACTAAGGTTCGAACGACCCATGAAAAACATCGCTCAGTCGAAATTTGCGCTTAAAAAAATCAATGAGAACCAGACAGAAGTTACCTGGGACTTTAAGGGGCCTACCAAATTTCCGATGAGCCTGTTTAAATCCATTTTCCAAAAAATACTCGGAAAAGACATAACCAAAAGCCTTGAAAATCTGAAGTCTGTCCTGGAAAACTAATTTGCATAAAGGCCCCATGTAAACCATCACTCGCTTATAACCTAATGGCCCTATGCATCTGAAACCCTCCATTTTCCTGATTTTAAGTCTGATCACTGTAGTTACGGTATTTTCACAGCCAGACTTTCCGCCCTATGATGAACAGATCTGGCGAGATTTGGGCAACTCCTTTATCCAAACCTGGTCCTCCGCTGAATATGGAGCCGAATCCCAGAACTTCGCCATCACTCAGGACCTCAATGGGGTTATTTATGTGGGAAATGCAAGCGGCATTTTAGAGTATGACGGCGTAAACTGGCGCCTGATTCCTTTACCGCACCTGGTTGCATTTTCCCTTGTTTGCTCCCGGGAAGGCGTCATTTATGTAGGAAGCGAATCAGATTTAGGCTATTTGTGGCCCGACTCACTGGGGCAAATGCAATATTATTCCCTTCTCGGCCAGTTGCCCGAAGAAGAAAGGCAAATCGGGCAGGTTTGGGGCACATTTGCCAATTCGGAGGCAATTTATTTCCAGACATTTTCCCACCTGATTCGCTGGAAGCCCACCCGGCTGGCAAAAATGCAGACCGGAGAAATAAAAGTCTGGTCCAATAAAATGACCTTTACGTTTGGTGCAATGGTCAGGGATACGATGTACTTCTTCCGCAGAAATGATGGTATTCAGAAAGTAGTGGGAGACAGTCTTGTAGTCTTGCCGGGGTGCAGCAGCGAAATAACCGAACAGATTTCGCCCTCTATCTGGTCGATGCTTCCTTACCCGGGTCCACAGGGAAAGGATATTCTTATTGCTACACAGAATAATGGGCTATTCCTTTATGATGGAACTTCGATTTCCCGTTTTTCCGGAGAGATTAATGCGGCTCTTGCGGGAAAACAGACCTATCTTCGCGGGCTTATGCTGACCCCGGAAACCTATGCGTACAATACTCTGGGGGGAGGTGTAGTAATTATGAATACCGCCGGGAAAGTCCTTCAATACCTCAATTCCCCTACGCAACTCCCTTCATCCACGGTTTTGGGTACTTTTCAGGATCGGGAGGGAAATCTCTGGCTGGCCATGCTGGGAACCATAACACGGGTGGAAACGCCTGCCAATTACAGCATATTTCAAACCGAAGAAGCTGATCTGGTAATGGGAACCTTTGAAGGGCGGGTTTACCAGGGTAGTTTGAACGGAGTAAAAGTTTTGCAAACATCTGATACAGGCGAAGCAATCTGGGTTAAAGTACCGGGAATGGACGCCCAGGTCGTGGCCTTTCGTGAGATTGACGGAAAACTTCTGGTTTCCACTCAGAATGGCGTCTTTCAACTGGTTCAGGGGCGTCTCGAACCATTTTTTAAAACATCAGCCAGAGTATCCATACAGTGGAGCAGCGATATCGTCCCTTCCCGTTATTTTCCGGAACAGTGGTATCTCAATTCCCTGCAGGGTCTTTATGTCTATTCGCCAGGGATAGGTGATTTTACACGAAGACTGGCCCAACTGGATGGAATCATCCAGAAAATCGTGGAGGAAAAAGAAGGGCTCCTATGGGCTACAACGGAAATCCATAAACTATACCGCATTGAATTTGATCCTGCTTCAGCAGAGAGTAACACAGCGATAATCACTGATTATAATGAATTAAGTGGGTTTTCCAATGGAGAAATTATGCCTGTTGAAATCCAACAACAGCTATACTTTTTCTCTAAAAAAGGAATGAAACAATTTGACGAAAGCAGCAAATCGTTTGTGCCAGCCAACGTCCTGGGAGAAAAGTTTGCCGACACGCTGGTCAGCATCGACCTTCTCCTTAAAGGATATAAAGAAAACCTGTATATACAATACCGTATCGGTGCAGGTCCGATAAACATCAGTATGCTCAGGCTTCAGGCAGATGGAACTTATCTTGAAGAAGCTATTCCCTCCCGTAAATTGTTTAACAACACGAATCTCTCCCAGATACTGGAAGAGTCTTCAGGTGTAATCTGGTTTGCTACAGATCGTGGACTGGTAAGATATGTTCCTCCAAAAGAGCCCCTGCCGGCAAAACCTTTTTCCTCTCTCATAAGAAAGGTGAAACTCAATGCCGACTCCCTGATCTTTGGCGGGACATTGATACCTCAGCTTTTTTCCTTTGAGAAACCCTTTCTGCGTTATGCAGATAATGATATAAGATTTGAGTTTAGCGCAAGTACCTACCAGACACCTGAGAAAGTATTTTTCCAATACCGCATCACCGGCTTTGAAGATCAGTGGTCAGCCTGGACAGAAGAGCGGATCAAGGAATACACCAACCTCCCGGAAGGAGATTACCAGTTCGAGGTTCGCGCCAAAAATATATACGACGAGGTAAGTCAGCCTGCGGCTTTCCCCTTTTTTATTTACCCACCCTGGTATCGTACCTGGTGGGCCTATATGATTTATGCCATTGCAGCAATCGGAGTAGTATTTTTATTGCTAAGGGTTCAGAGAAAAAGTCAGCAACGCAAACACGAAAAAGACCTGGCACGTGAACGGGCGGTAAATGAACAACTGGTTCAGATCAACAAACTCAAGGATCAGTTTCTCGCCAACACCTCCCATGAACTTAAAACGCCGCTGAATGGTATCATTGGCATCAGTGAATCACTGCTTGACCGCTCACCTGATGAGGAAACAAAAAAAAACCTGAGTATGGTTGTGGCATCCGGCAGACGCCTGGCTTCTCTGGTCAATGATCTTCTGGATTTCTCAAGACTCAAACACGCAGACATGGTCTTGCGCCAGCGCCCCCTTGATCTGCGCTCCCTCACTGAGGTGATTTTGCAGTCAAGTTATCCCCTCACACGCGGAAAAAATCTCCTGCTCGAAAATCTGATTCCCTCTGACCTTCCGGCAGTGTATGCAGATGAAGACCGCCTGACGCAAATCCTTTACAATCTGGGGGGAAACGCCATCAAGTTTACCGAAAATGGGTTCGTCAATATTACAGCCAGGCAAACCGGTGATTTTATCGAGGTATGTATATCCGACTCGGGAATTGGTATTCCGAAAGACAAACAGGAGAGCATATTTGAAGCCTTCGAACAGGCAGATGGCTCTATCAGCAGACAATATTCAGGAACGGGACTGGGGCTAAGCATCACCAAAAACCTGGTTGAAAGTCATGGCGGAAAAATATGGGTAGAATCCGAAGTCGGAAAAGGATCGAAGTTTTATTTTACCCTTCCGGTTTCTCACGAACCTAAATCCGAACCTATCAATCAGATTCATTCTCTTCAAACCACACAACTGGCCGTAGAGACAGAAGCCTACTCTTCCTTTCCCAATACAGTTGCCACTGGAGAAAATATCATCAGGGTTTTGATTGTTGATGATGAACCTATCAATCATCAGGTACTCAGAAATCATTTGCAAGGGCCAAATTATGAGGTTTTTTCAGCCATGAACGGGGAAGAAGCCATACGGTTACTCGAACAGTCAAAGCGGTTTGACCTTGTACTGCTGGATGTCATGATGCCCAAAATGTCAGGATATCAGGTTTCTAAAAAAATACGGGAAAAATATCTGCCCAGTGAGCTGCCTGTCATCATGATCACTGCCAAAAACCAGGTCCAGGATCTGGTTCAGGGACTGGAAACAGGAGCCAATGATTACCTGGCAAAACCCTTTACCAAAGACGAGTTCCTGGCAAGGCTAAACACCCACATTAACCTCCACCGCATCCACCGGACCACCAATCGTTTTGTTCCCTCAGAATTTATCCGGACCCTGGGCAGGGAAACAATTACAGAACTACAACTGGGAGACCATATCCACCGCGATGTAACCGTCTTTTTTTCCGACATACGCAGTTATACCACGCTGGCAGAACAAATGACGCCCGACGAAAATTTCCATTTTGTCGATGGTTATTCCAGGCGTATGAACCCTGTCATTCAGCGGAACCAGGGATTTGTCAACCAGTTTCTCGGAGACGGAATCATGGCATTATTTCAGCGAAATTCCTCAGACGCATTACAGGCTGCAATCGAAATGCAGGCTGTAATCAGAGAATATAACCAGGCCCGGACTGCCAAAAACCGATCGCTCATTCAGGTGGGTATGGGTATGCATACGGGTCCGCTGGTGATGGGAATCATCGGAGATCAAAACCGGGCCAATCCGGCCATCATTGCCGATACCGTCAATACCGCAGCCAGGGTCGAAGGACTGACCAAATATTATGTTGCGAAGATTTTGCTGAGTGAAGCCAGTTTTGAAAGACTTTCTCCTGATCAGCAGGCAAACTGCCGTTATCTGGGAAGGATTCAGATGAAAGGCAAACAGGAGGCGCTGGGTATTTATGAATGCCTGGATGGAGAACCTGCTGAAATTCGCGATAAAAAACTCTTTACCTATACCGACTTTCAGGCGGGGCTGGATGCCTTTCTCCTTGGAAATCTGAATGAATCACTCAACCACTTTAAAGTTGTAACTGAGACGCATCCCGAGGATCTTACTGCCCGGAGATTTCTTGGGCGAATCGCTTTTTTTCAGAAAAATGGCCTTCCCGAAGGCTGGACTGGAGTGGAAGCCATGGAGGAGAAATGATATTCAAAAACGCAAGAATCGGGTTTTCTCCCGCATCGGCACTGCCTACTTTTGGTGGAAATAATATACAATGGATTCACAGCAAACACTCAACTATCAGCGAATCGCAGCGGCAATCTCCTTTCTGGAGTCGCATTTTCAAACCCAACCCGAACTGGAAGAAGTAGCTGCACATGTACACCTGAGCCCATATCATTTCCAGCGCCTTTTCACAGAGTGGGCAGGCGTAAGTCCGAAAAAATTTCTCCAGTTTATCTCCACCCAGCATGCCAAAAACCTCCTCAAAACGCATCAGGCTTCTATTTTTGATGCTACTTTCGAAACCGGCTTATCCAATACCAGCAGGCTGCACGACCTGTTTGTGCAGATCGAGGGAATGACACCGGGAGAATATAAAAACGGAGGAAAGAATATATCCATCAATTATAGCTTTTCCGACAGCCCTTTTGGTGAAGTACTGGTAGCCACGACCAGCAGGGGGATTTGCCATATGGCTTTCACCGATGACCGGCAAGCTGCTTTTGAAGCCCTGAAAAACCAGTTTCCCCAGGCGAGTTTTCATCCTGCAAAAGATATTTTTCAGGAGAATGCAATCAAGATTTTTAACAAAGATCAAAACAATCTGCCACTGATGAAACTTCACCTCAGGGGAACCCCTTTCCAACTCAAGGTTTGGGAAAGTCTCCTCAAAATTCCAATGGGTCAGCTTACTACCTATGGTGAAATCGCATCGCATATCCAACATCCCCGTGCAGCAAGGGCAGTGGGAACCGCAATAGGGCAAAACCCTGTGGCTTTCCTTATTCCCTGCCATCGGGTGATTCAGGCCACCGGCACATTTGGCGGTTATATGTGGGGCAAAACCCGCAAAACAGCCATCATAGGGTGGGAATCGGCTTTGATTCAAAATTAATTTTTCCCGGAAATTTTATTCCGGCATTTGCGTAACCGATTGGTATCATTTATATTTGTAACCAAACGGTTACTATATATGCGAAGAGACGTTTTCCAGGCAATAGCAGACCCGGTAAGAAGGGAGATCATCGACATGCTCGCCGAGGCTCCCCTGAATGTGAATGCCGTTGCCGAAAAGTTTGAAATCAGCCGTCCGGCCATATCCAGGCACCTGAAAATATTAAGTGAATGCGGCCTGGTTGAAATCTTTCCCAGGGGAAGGGAGCGTTTCTGTCAGATTAAACCTGAAAAACTAATCCCCGCTTTCCTGTGGATGGAGCAACACAAAGTCCTCTGGGAAGCCCGACTCGATGCATTTGAAAAGTATCTGGAAGAATTACAATCCAACCAAAAGAAAGATGAGTGAATTAGCCAATCGCATACAGATTTCACTTTTAATGTTATTCATCCAACCGAAGAATACTGCAGGCAACAGGAACAAATGGGCTTTTACAACGGCTGGGGCTCTGTATTCAACCGGCTGGCCACCTTTCTGGGAGAAGGGGAATAGTGAATGCCTATCCCTTCAGTTTGCGCGCTGCCGTCAGGTAAGCTTTAGCCTTTTCCGGCTTATCCATCTGCTGATAAATTTCGGCAATTCTCAAAAGTTTTTCTTTTTCTTCCGGCCTTCCCTCTCTTAATAAATCTGACAACTCCTGATTCAGTGATTTTTCGACCCTGATTTCTTTTCGACAGGAAGCACATTGCAGGGGTACAGAGTAAACCACAAACCCCAGCGTTTCATACCAGTATTTTTGCTCTTCCCCGGAGAATGTAAAATATTCACCGCAACGGTTACACTTCAGCGTTTTATTAAAATAAGCCAGATAGGGAATAGCAATATCCCACGGGAAATGAAATGTATAAAACTGCCGGGAAGGTTGGGCAAGGATAGCCTTTCCTGTATTGATACAGGTATCACAGGCCCATTGGTATAAACCGGAATGCTGCTTCAGGGTTTCCAGGAATTCCTCTCTCCGGGGTTTATTGATCGTTGTTACCAATCCGTTGAAAGGAAGAAGGCTCAATACCTGCTCTGTTTCCCTGTCCCGCACATGCTGCCTGCAGCAGGGGCAGAAAGCCTTTTTCATAACTGAATTTATTAAAAGTTTTATCCGGGCATTTCCCAGGGCTTACGGTAACGGGGTTGAATAAGTTGAGAAGCGGGTTTATTGTCGGCAAAGCCTTGCTTTGTTTCGTCCCAAACCAGACGTGAGCCTGTGCGCCAGGCAATATTCCCCATATGCGCGATAAAGGCTGCGGCATAACCTTCCCTGACCGTGCAGGCCGGCTGGGTGCGGTTTCTTACGGCATTGACAAAATTGGCAGCGTGTTCGGCGTGATAACTGTTTTGTCCCTGTTGACGGGGCAGGGCTTCCATTGCATATTTTCCCTCCCTTACTTCAGGATAAATCTGCCAGCTTTCGCGGTTGACAACGAGTGTGCCGTCTTCCCCGACAAAAGCGATCCCATAAATCCGCTCATATTGTTCGCGCTGAATACCCCCGTTGTGCTCCCAACTCAGAGTAAAATCCCCCATATCATAGACCACATCCAGCGTATCGGGGGTCTCGATTGCTCTGTCGGGATAAACCCGGATGCCGCCGGTAGCGGATACGGATCGCGGAGCGCCTTTCACATCCATCGCCCAAAGGACGATGTCGAGGAGATGTACCCCCCAGTCTGACAGCAATCCTCCGCCAAAATCCCACTGGTGGCGCCATCCTCCGTGGACACGCGAGGGGTTGAAAGGCTGATCGGGCGCGGGCCCCAGGTACATATTCCAGTCCAGTTCTGGCGGAGGATTCTGGTCGGGGGCTTTCTCCAGCCCTTTTCCATAGTTGAAATTTGCCCAGACTTTCACCCGCCTTATTTTCCCCAGCTTACCCGACTGCACAAAGTCCACCACAGCTTTCCAGTGTTTTCCGCTGCGCTGCTGTTGTCCCACCTGCACGATGCGGTTGTATTTTTGAACGGCGTCCACCATGGCTTTGCATTCAGCGATGGAATTTGCCATGGGTTTTTCGACATACACATCCTTCCCGGCATCACAGGCATCTACCATCTGAAGGCAATGCCAGTGGTCAGGTGTGCCAATGATTACAATATCGATCTCCTTGTCTTCGAGCAGTTTCCGGTAGTCGGCATAATTGGCGGGGGTTTTTCCGGTTAGTTCGGCAATTTCCCGCGTGCGATCTGCCAGTACCTGACTGTCCACATCACAAAGCGCAGCACATTCGACCCCATCGAGTTTCAGGTGGTTTTTTAGGTCGAATGCCCCCATGCCACGGCAGCCGATCAGGCCCACGTTGAGGGTATCTGAAGGTGCAAGGCGTTTTCCCACAACGGGCAATGCAGCCATTCCGGGCAAGGTTATGCCTGAAAGCGCGATTCCGGTGCTTTGGATAAATTTTCGTCGGGAGTATTTCATAGTCCTTAATTAAGAATTGAAGGAAATTAGTAAAAAAACGTTGTATTTTTATTGTAGGAAAAAGCGCCAGACCCATTTATGAGAACATTTGTTTTTCTGCTGGTTTTCGGAGGAATATGTGTTTCCCCCTACTCCGTTTTCGCTCAGGGTATTTTCCCTGACAGTGCCTATGCGAAATACACGTGGCAGACTTTTGAAAAAATTCCCCAATTGCGGGACACCCTCGACTGGCAGAATGTGGACTATAGCCTGCTGAATGCGGCAGTATTTTTTATGACCAACAAAGCGCGGGAAGCCAACAGAAGAAAGGCACTGGTTTTTTCGCCTTCCCTGCGCAATGTCGCCGATTTTCATTCTGCCCAGATGGCCAAATACGAGTTTGTCGATCACTACAACCGGCGAAATGCAGCCTACGGCACACCCGAAAAACGCGGAAAACGATTTAATGTACAGGTAATCGCCGAGAATGTAGCCAGTTCCTTCCTGTACGACTACAAGTCCGGAACCAATTTTTACCGGGCAAGCAATGGCAGTGATTTTGATTTTTACGACACCGACAACCATCAGATTTTACCGCTGACTTACCTCGGGTTTGCCCATCAGATCGTCAAAGACTGGATGAGTTCGAAAGGCCACCGAACCAATATCCTTCATCCCGGACTGAATACCCTGGGTTGTGCCGTAAGGGTGGGAGAACACGATATGGAGGAAGGAATGATCCCTATAGGATACGGAACACAAAATTTTGGATTATAAAACTACTATGAACGCCCGATTTCACCTGCTGTTTTCAGGAATAATGGTTGTGATGCTGGCATGTACGCCTTCACGCAAACCTGAAAATGATTCGATACGCAATATTGTTTTCATCATTGGAGATGACCATGCTGCCTATGCGCTCGGCGCTTATGGCAATAAGGACATCCACACCCCGAATCTCGACCGGCTGGCAGGGGCAGGGGTAATGTTTACCCATGCCTACGCCAATGCACCCGTATGCAGTGCCTCCCGTCAGTCGCTGCTGACGGGCCGCTACCCGCATGCTGCGGGTGTATCCCTGCTGCGTACCCCGCTGCCCGACTCACAACTGACAGTTGCTGAGCACCTCAAGCTGCAGGGCTATAAAACCGCAGCCATTGGGAAAATGCATTTCAACAACAACCTCTCCCACGGCTTTGATACCCTGATAGACCGAAAAGCCTATCAACAGTATCTGGAAAAAAATCCGCCCGAAAAAATCCCCGACAGTATAGCCGTCAGGCCCCCCTGGCGTCCCTTCAATGACCCTGCGCGGATATGGCTCAATTCGGATGCTCTCCCCGCTGGCTATACCGACAAGAACGACCTGGGCACTTTTTATGCACGGGAAGCAGGCAAGTTTATGGAATCCAACCAGGATAATCCCTTTTGCATGTGGGTGGGATTTCACGAGCCTCATTCGCCCTTCAATTTTCCTGTCGAATACCGGAAGAAATACCTGCCCGAAGATATGATCCTTCCCGAAGGATCGCCTGAGGATGACCGCTGGATACCGCAGGTATTTGCAGACCTTACCGATGAGGAGAAAAAGGGAATCATATCGGCCTACTACAATTCGGTCGCCTATCTCGACAAAAATGTAGGATTAATCCTCGACAAAATTGAAACGTTGGGACTTGCCCGCAACACGCTGATTGTTTATATCGGCGATCATGGTTATCTCCTCAACCATCACAAACGCTTTGAAAAACATACGATGTGGGAACCGGCGGTTCGTGCACCGCTCATTGTCTGTGCTCCCGGCCATATCCCATCAGGCATTGTGGTAAATCCGCTGGTCGAATTTGTGGATCTGGTACCTACCCTGCTTGAGGCTACGGGTCAGCCGCCCATGGCAACGGCGCAGGGAAAAAGCCTCATGCCGCTGATTATGCAAAAAACACAGGTTCACAAAGACTATATTTTCTCCGAATTTTTATCCGACAACAAAGCGATGGTGCGCACGGCGGAGTGGAAATATATATTCACTACCGGCAAGCGCGACCTGGGTCAGGGGTATGCGACGGGAAATCCGCCGCCGGGCATCACGCACAGACTGTATGATCTTGTCTCCGACCCGGAGGAAACAACCAATCTGGCAGACAACCCCGAATACCGTGGGGTGCTGGGTGAAATGCAGAACATTATGATCACGCACTTTCGGGCAACCCATCCCTTTGCTGGACGGGTACCTGAAAGTGCGTCTGCGGATGAACTACTGGCGGCATTTTGTGAACCCCCTGAAGGGGATGAAGATCCCGGAACCCACTAAGGTTATGCGAGGGTAATCCGCTGTCCGCCGGAGGCGATAGACTTATAAATAGCTTCGATGATTTTCATATCGCGGAGTCCTTCTTCACCCGCAATATTGTGGTCGGCCTCGCCGGTTTTCAGACTTCGGGCAACGCCATCCATATGCGCCGCCTGCTGATTTATACCCTGAATCTGCATAGGGCCGTCGCTGGTTTCGCCCTGAAGCCCGTTATAGCTGTAAGCGGGGCGTACCTCAAACCACCCTTTTTCAGCAGCGGCAAACAGGCGATGGATATTGGAATTGTAGGTAGTGGCGCAGTTGGCGACGGCACCGGAGGGAAATTCCATCTGCCAGAAGATAGTTTCATCCACTTCGGCAAACTTGACATTATCGGTTTTGTACTCCTGAGCCGTGACAGCTACAGGCTCTTCGCCGGTAGAATACCGCGCGCCCTGAATCACATAAATACCCACATCCATCATCGCACCTCCACCGGCGAGGTTTTTGCGAAGACGCCACTGAGTCGGATCGCCGATCCGGAAGCCAAAACTTGCCTCCACAATTTTGATTTCACCATAGACCTTTTCACGGCTGATTCTCATGGCTTCCATGTTAAACGGATCATAATGCAGGCGATAACCGATATACAGTTTGCGGTTGGCAGCCTTACAGGCGGCGATCATCTGTTCTCCCTCGGATACAGAAACAGCCATAGGTTTTTCGCAGATCACATGTTTGCCAGCTTTAGCTGCGCGGATGGTATATTCGGCGTGCATGGAGTTGGGCAATACGACATATACAATGTCAATATCAGGATTATCGGCAATAGAGTCGAAATTGTCGTAGTTGTAGATATTTTTGTCGGGGATATTATATTTGGCTTTCCACTCTTCAGCTTTGGAAGGCGTACCTGTTACGATCCCGGCAAGATAACAATGCGAAGTCTCCTGCAGTGCGGGGGCAAGCTGATGGGTGGCATAACTGCCGAGTCCGACAAGGGCAATGCCCAGTTTTTTGCCGCTATCGTCCTGGGCGCAGGCAGAGAGTGTTGCAAGCGAAATACCCGAAGTGGCGAGTGCAGCAGCGCCCAGCCCCAGCGAAGACTGGCGGATAAAGGTGCGGCGTGAAGTGAGATGAGGAAATTGAGTGTCAGAATTTTTCATAGCAATAACATTAGAAGGGTGATATAGATTATTGGGCCAAATGATATTGCTATAATAATACTTCTCATTTGAGAATGAATGATCTTTACTAAAAAAGGGATATAATAAGTATTTTATTTCAGGAGATTTTCCTTTTCTTTATGGTTATTAGTGCTGGTCTGTTATGCCTACTACTCCGCCACCTGGCTCATTATCGTCTGTCACCATCGACTGTCCGATTTTTGGATTCGATGATTTCAAGCTCAAAATCCTGCTTGTCAGACGCAATATTGAGCCATCCAAAGGCATGTGGGCGTTGCCTGGAGGATGGATATTCAAGACCGAAAATACAGACAATGCCGCCAAACGAATCCTTGAAGAGGCTACCGGGGTGCCTGATATTTACATGGAACAGGTGGGTATATTCGGGGAGGTAGATCGTTTTCCGGGAGAAAGAATTATTACCATTGGCTATACTGCCCTGATTAATCCGCAGCAGTACAAACTCCGCCACGGGCCCGATGTAAGTGAAGTGCGCTGGTTTGACACCAAAGCCATACCCCGGCTTACGTTTGATCATAATTTTATTGTAGAAAAAGCCCTTGAACACCTCAACCGAAGGTTTCGGGAAGAGCCCATCAGCTTCGAACTACTGCCCCGAAAATTCACCCTACCGCAGATTCTGAGTTTGTATGAGTCTGTGCTCGGAGTGGAAATAGACAGGAGAAATTTCCGAAAAAAAATGCTCCAGCTCAATATCCTCGAAAAGCTGGAAGAAAAGCAGAAAGGCGTTGCCCATCGCGCCGCAAGCCTGTACAGGTTTGACGAAAAGAAATATAAAGAAAACGGGTTTCGTTTTGTATTAAGAGATACAAAACCCTGAGCCTCAACACAATCACGTCAGCAGGTTTACACCAGCATGAATCGTTGCTCCATTCCTCCTGCCCTTACCACAAAACTGCCGGGTTCCAGCACCGGATTCCCTTTGGCGTCAGGAAACGACAAGTCCCGCCGGGGATGGATTTCAAATGCACATTCAACTTCTTCTCCCGGACTCAGGACTACTTTTTCAAAGTGTTTGAGTTGCTTCACAGGGCGGGTGATAGATGCATATTCGTCGGAGATAAACCACAAAACAGTTTCCCTGCCCGGGCGGCTGCCCGTATTTTTGACCTTTACCGTAGCGCGGAGATTTCCATTCGCAGCAACCGCTTCACTACTAACCATAAGGTCGCTATAAACAAAGGAAGTATAACTCAGCCCGTCGCCAAATCCTGCCATTTGCGTCTGTGTATCGCTTAGTTCCAGATAATGGTTGAGATCCATCAGCTTATGGTCATAGGGGTAAAAATGGCCTGGCCAGGCTGGCCAGGAAAAGGGAAGTTTTCCTGAAGGATTTGCTGCACCAGATATTATCTCGGCAATTGCCTGTGCGCCTTCAAACCCCGGCAGCCCTGCCCAGATAAAGGCATGGCACAAAGGATACACCTCGCGTATTACCCGGGGTCGCCCGGAGAGCATTACCACGATTACGGGTTTACCCGTTGTATAAGCATCACGGATACACTGGAGTTGCTCTGCTTCCAGCGTCAGGTCGTAGATATTGCCCGAACCCTCTGAGTAGGGATCTTCCCCAATAACCACCACCACTACATCGGCATCGGTACAATCGGCAGTGAGCGCCTGAGTGTCGGACAAAACGACCGCTGCTCCTGCAAAATGTTTTTTCAGCCCGGTAAAAACGGTATCCATATCTTCCGGGAAAATTTCATCTGTATGGGGAATCCAGCGCAGGGACCATCCTCCGGCAAGCGATTTTTTCTGGTTGGCATGCGGACCATACACCACCAGCTTTCTGATGCCCGAAGCAGGAAGTGGAAGCAGATGGTTTTCATTGCGAAGCAGCACGATAGATTCGCGGGCCGCCTGCAGGGATAGGTCTATATGTTGGTTTGTGCGGATTCTTTCAAAACGGTCATTTCGGGGCCAGGGGTTTTCAAACAGGCCCAGATCCATTTTCAGTTTCAGGATACGGGCCACAGAAGCATCGATTCTTGACATAGCGATTGCGCCCTCTTCTACCAACTGGTGCAGCAGTCCGCAAAAGTCTGTGGTAAAAGGCGTCATGGACATATCAATTCCGGCTTCGATCGCGATGCGTACAGCATCTTTGGGTGTTTCGGCGACTTTGTGAACTGTATGCAGGCGAATGACATCTTCCCAGTCGGTCACCACTACCCCTTCAAATCCCAGCTGATGCCGCAGCACGTCTGTAAGCAGATGGCGCGAAGCGTGAACGGGCACCCCGTTGATTTCGCCGCCGTTGATCATAAATGTTCTCACACCGGCTTCAACCGCAGCGCGGAATGGCGGAATAAAATATTCCTGCAGCACCTGATCGGGAATTTCGGCAGGAGAGCGATCCCAGCCCGATTTGGGGACAGAGTAGCCCAAAAAATGTTTGGCACAAGCCGCCTGGCGATAGGGCGCAACGCCTCCATTTTCCTGAATACCTTTTATGGTTGCAGCGCCCATCACGGCACATACCAGCGGGTCTTCCCCGAAGGTTTCGTAGTAACGCGGAAAACGGGGATCGCGACCCACATCCAGCACCGGAGCAAAAATCCAGTGATGGCCGAGGTCTGCCGACTCGACCCCTGTTACCTGCGCTGCCCGGGCGACAAAGGAAGGGTCAAAAGTCGCCGCGAGGTTGATATTGTGGGGGAAAATGGTGCTATTTTCGATGTAGTTGGCTCCATGCACATGATCAATACCATAAATCACCGGAATGCCGTGGCGATTGATCCGCAGATTGATCTCCTGAAGAGCCTGTGAATATTCGTACCAGGTTTGGGCAGAGACAGCGATTCCGTTGAGGAATGAACCGATATGAAAATCGCGGATAAAGGTCTCAGCCTTTTCGGGCGAAAACGAAAAATCATCACCGGGGCTTCCATCAGCATTTAAAATGACCTCCTTCAGCAATACAGAGTGTGTAATCTGGGTCATTTGTCCTATCTTCTCAGCAAGGGTCATCGCCTGAATCAGCGACTGAATTTTCTTTTCCATTAAATAATCGTTTTCCCGCGTAAAATTAACTCCTGCCAGCCACCGCCTGTCCTGTTCCATACCGAAAGTCCGGCAGAATAGCGCAGGATGGAAAGCGCAGAATGATTGTACAAATTCCGGCAATTATTTTCAAAAAAACGCTACTTTTCAGAAAAACTACTACTCATGGAATTACACGCCCTGGATATCGGGATCATCATCGGGTATCTTATTCTGACCATTGCCATTGGCTTTTATATATCCAAAAGAGCTTCGGAGAATATGGAATCCTACTTTCTGGGGGGAAATTCTATGCCCTGGTATATTTTGGGTATTTCCAATGCCTCGGGGATGTTTGACATTACCGGCACGATGTGGCTGGTGGCGCTGGTGTTTGTGTATGGGGTAAAAAGCATCTGGATACCCTGGCTTTGGCCGGTGTTTAACCAAATTTTCCTGATGGTCTTTCTTTCGGCGTGGCTGCGCCGCTCCAATGTGATGACGGGTGCCGAATGGATTCAGACGAGGTTTGGCGACCGTAAGGACGCCATCCTGTCAAATATCATCGTGATTGTCTTTGCACTGGTGAGTGTCATTGGCTTCCTTGCCTATGCCTTTCAGGGAATCGGTAAATTTGCCTACACGTTTCTTCCCCACAGTATTGAGTCTGCCGCTATGGGTACCATTCCCCTGACACCCAATACTTACGGGCTGATATTTATTGGTATCACAGCGATTTATGTGGTAAAAGGCGGTATGTACAGCGTGGTGCTGACAGAAGTGCTGCAGTTTGCTATTATGACTATTGCCTCGATTGCGGTTGGGATTATCGCCATATTTTCGGTTTCTCCCGAAACGATACAGGCCATTGTTCCGGCAAACTGGTACGACCTGCTTTTTGGCTGGAAGCTGACTATGGACTGGCAGGGAACCATGGCCGCTGTAAATGAGCAGATCAAAAATGACGGGTACGAACTTTTCACCTTCTTCTTCACCATGATGGTGTTTAAGGGAATACTGGTAAGTCTTGCAGGGCCTGCGCCCAACTACGATATGCAGCGGGTGCTTGCGACAAAGTCACCCCGAGAAGCCTCTCTGATGAGTGGATTTGTAACTGTTGCATTGTTCTTTCCACGCTATATGCTCATTGCCGGTGTTGCCGTACTGGGGTTGGTGGGATTGCACGAAGTCGGACTCGATCCCGTATTTAATGCAGGCAAAGGAGGCCCGGACTTCGAACTGGTTTTGCCTTACGTGATCAAAACCTACCTGCCGATGGGTCTTCTGGGGCTATTACTGGCAGGTCTGCTTGCGGCCTTTATGTCAACGGTAGCAGCTACAGTCAATGCCGCCCCTGCCTATCTGGTCAACGATATCTACAAAAAATACATTCGCCCAGATGCTCCTGAAAAGACGTATGTAAAGATGAGCTATCTGACAACCGTGGCTATTGTCATCATCGGTGTGGGTTTTGGTTATGCCACAGACTCCATCAATCAGGTTACCCAATGGATTGTCAATGCCCTGTTTGGCGGATATGCCATCGCGAATGTGCTCAAATGGTACTGGTGGCGGCTCAACGGATACGGATATTTTTGGGGAATGGCAACGGGTATTGCCGCAGCGCTTTTTCTGCCCTATCTCGATGTTTCATTTATCCCCATCACCCCCGATCTGGCTAAGTTTCCCATCATGCTGCTCATTTCACTCGCAGGTTGCCTGGCGGGAAGTTATCTTACCCAACCACAACCCATGAACGAACTGAAGCAGTTCTACAAAAATGTGCGCCCCTGGGGATTCTGGCAGCCGGTCCATCAGGCTGTCATTGCTGAAGACCCTCAGTTTGTCAACCGTTCCTCCTTCTCCCGGGACATGGTCAACGTCATCGTCGGAACTGTGTGGCAGACTTCCATTATTACCCTGCCGATATATCTGATACTTGGAAAATATACATATCTTCTTGCAGCTGCTGCTGTTACCGCTATTACAACCTGGGCATTAAAACGCAACTGGTACGACAAGCTGGAAGAAAACTGATACGGAGAGCAAAATGAATATGGAAAAATCGTTTACGCAAAAGATACAGCATCTGCTGGATCGGCATGAGGCTTTGATTTCCCGCCCCAACCGGAAGCTTGCCGAAGGAAACGGCATATTTGAGCGGTATGAAAATCCGGTTCTGACAGCAGATCATTCCCCGGTTTTCTGGCGGTTTGACCTCAACCCTGCCTCAAATCCATTTCTGATGGAGAGAATGGGAATCAACGCTGTTTTCAATCCCGGAGCCATGCTTTGGGAAGACAAAATTCTTCTGATCGCCCGGGTGGAAGGAGCAGACCGAAAATCCTTTTTTGGTATCGCAGAAAGTCAGTCAGGTGTGGATGAATTTCGGTTCTGGGATTTCCCGCTGGCTATACCCGAAGCCGAAGACCCTGATATCAATGTCTATGATATGCGCATCACTTTTCACCAGGATGGCTGGATATACGGCGTATTCTGCACCGAACGCAAAGACCCGCAGGCGCCTCCCGGCGATACGAGTGCCGCGGTGGCACAATGTGGTATCATCCGCACCCGGGACATGAAAAACTGGGAACGACTTCCCGACCTGAAAACCCCTTCTCCCCAGCAACGCAACTGTGTGCTGCACCCTGAGTTTGTGGATGGAAAATACGCGTTTTATACACGTCCGCAGGATGATTTTATCAACCCCGGCAGCGGCGGCGGTATCGGATGGGGATTGGCAGAGGATATAACGGAGGCAGTAATTCACGAAGAAATCATTGTCAACCATAAGGCCTACCACACTATCCGGGAACTGAAAAACGGGCAGGGACCTGCCCCCATCAAAACAGAAAAAGGCTGGCTCCACCTGGCCCACGGCGTGAGAAATACAGCCGCAGGACTGCGGTACGTGCTTTATACTTTCCTGACCGACCTACACAAGCCGTGGATTGTCACCCACGAGCCCGGCGGCTATTTTATCGCTCCGGAAGGCGACGAGCGCATAGGCGACGTCTCCAACGTCGTATTCAGCAACGGCTGGGTCAAAAAGGACAATGGCGAAGTACTGATCTACTATGGTTCATCCGATACACGCATTTACGTGGCGACCTCCACAGTGGAAAGGCTGCTGGATTATACCATCCATACCCCCGCAGACAAAATGCGGTCTGCGCTTTGCAGGGCAGACCGTGTAGATATGATCCGTAAAAATCTATTGATCCTGAAGGGAGAGATGGCCCCCGGCAGGTAATTTTACTGCGGTGCCTGTACTACCTTCATGACGCCATTCATCATTCGCCAGTGACCAGGGAAAGTGCACACAAATGGGTAATCGCCCGGCGTAGCCGGAGCTTTAAAGCGCATCCTGATTATCTCTTTGGGATCGGCAAGCCCGCTTGCGTGAAGCACTTCCTTCATTTTGGGGATATAACCCTGCTCCATTCCTTTCGGATCCTGGGCTAGTTTGTCGGCTTCTGCACCTACTTTTTCCAGCGAACCCGGTGCCAGAATCAATAGATTGTGCTGGAGAAGATCTGTATTTTCGAAGGAAATTTCCACCATCTCACCAGCAACAACGTTAAAGGTTTTCAGGTCATATTTCATCTGATTGGCAATGGTTTTGATGAATATTTTTTTTCCTGAAAAATCTCCCTCAGCATTAATCTCTGTTTTGGGGCCCGAATGGTTTTGTCTGAATGTCTCTACCAGCGGCGGAACCGTCTGCCCTTCCGCAGCGGCCAGAAATCCATCGGCGTGGGTATGTGCCGCAATATATAATGCATTTGACAGCCAGGGATCATTCAGGTTTACCGTATCAGCAGTCGCAGCAAACAACGCGCTTCCTACATCCTCGGCCTCAGGCATTTCTGACATGACCAGGAATGCTGCCAGGCGGGTGTGAAGATCAGGATCGCTGATAAGTCCTGATTTTGCCAGTTCAGTACGCGCCCACCAGGTGTGGGGCAATACCTGAGCCGCAGCTTTCCGTACACCTGCTCCGGGGTGAGAAAGTGCTGCAATCACAACTTTATTTGCCTCGTCGTTGTTTCCGCTCAGTGCGCCCAGGCCGTGTATCGTCCACAAGGCATGAACTGCGGCTCCATTCAGGCCAATTTCGTCAGTAGCGGTGTTTTTGACCAGTTTATACAAATCTCCCAGCACATCCTGGTCTCCTCTTTCTACCAGCAGGCGCTGGGCTGTCATTCGCCAAAACAGGTTATCGTTTTTCAGGGCATTCACCAACTGCCGCGGATTTTCTTTTGAAAGAGTGATAGGTTTGTAAACCGGTGCATCTTTATAGACAATCCGGTAAATAC
>JAWKNL010000037.1:0-55747 GCA_041391725.1 Bacteroidia bacterium | reverse complement strand
TTTTTGAAGCATTGATGTCAAGCACTCCGGCAAGTACTGCGGGCTGATTGGCTACAATGCCAATGCTGCGACCCGCCAGTCGGGCAAAGCCGACAACAATATTTTCGGCATAATCTTTATGCACTTCGAGAAATGAATCTTTATCACAAATACCCGCTATGACCTCTTTGATGTCATACGGCTGGTTGGGATTTTCGGGGATAATGGTTTTTAATGTCTCCGGCGAACCGCCAGCCGGAAGCGCAGGATATCGTACCGGGTCTTCCTCACAATTTTGAGGCAGATAGCTGAGAATCTGCTTAATATTCTCTATACACGCGACTTCATTGGCACAGGCAAAATGCGTAACTCCGCTTTTGGACGCATGGGTATTGGCCCCGCCCAGTTCCTCAGAGGATACCTCTTCATGAGTTACGGTTTTGACCACGTTGGGCCCTGTGACAAACATATAGGAAGTATTCTCTACCATGAGAATAAAGTCAGTAATAGCAGGACTATAGACTGCACCACCAGCGCAGGGGCCCATTACTGCCGAAATCTGGGGTATAACTCCGGAAGCCAGTGTATTGCGGTAGAATATATCTGCATAACCCGCAAGAGAAACCACACCCTCCTGAATCCTGGCTCCCCCCGAATCATTGAGCCCAATCACGGGGGCACCGGTTTTCATGGCAAGATCCATGATTTTGCAGATTTTTTCTGCATAAGTCTCTGAGAGAGATCCGCCTAAAACCGTAAAATCCTGACTAAATACATACACCAGTCTGCCATGTATTTTTCCATAACCGGTAACTACACCGTCGCCAAGAATTTTCTGGTTTTCAAGGCCAAATTCCGTCGAGCGATGGGTTACAAATTTACCGATCTCCTCAAAAGAGCCTTCATCGAGGAGCAGATCGATTCGCTCACGGGCTGTGAGTTTTCCTTTCTTATGCTGGGCTTCAATGCGGTTGATACCACCGCCCAGCAGCGCTTCATTGTTTTTGTCGCGGAGGATTTTCAGGGGATCAGTCATAGGGAATTAATCAGGCAATGGCAGATTCAATTTCGTCAGTCATTTCGAGGTTGTGGAAAACCTGTTGAATATCATCATCATCCTCAAAAGTATCTATCAGTTTGAGTACTTGCATGGCTCTTTCCACGTCGAGTCTAACAGTTGTGGTGGGAATTCTTTCCAGCGAACTTTCAGCTTCAATATTAAGTTCTTCCAGTTTGCTGTTTAAAAGGCCAAAATCTTCGAATGCACAGGTAGCGATAAAATTATCATCTTCTTTTTCGATGTCTTCCAGTCCGCCTTCGAGGAGTTGAATGGTGATTTCCTCTTCGTCAAGGCCTTCAGCGGGAAAGATAAATACCCCTTTTCGTTCAAACATATAGTCCACGGAGCCGCTTTTGCCGAGGCTTCCGTTGTATTTGTTGAGGTAGGAGCGAATATTGGCGATGGTTCGCTTTTGGTTGTCGGTCATACATTCGATAAAGACCGCAACGCCATGACTGGCATACCCTTCATAAGTCAGCGAATCGTAGGAAGTGCCATCAGCGCCCGCGCCTTTTTTCACGGCCTTATCAATATTTTCTTTAGGTACGCTGGCTTTTTTTGCGTTTTTGATCGCCATACGGAGGCGGGGATTTGCTGCCGGGTCGCTGCTTCCTCCTTCTTTAGTCGCAACGGCGACTTCCTTGAGCAGTTTGGTAAATAATTTAGACCGCTTTTTATCCTTCGCTCCTTTTCTGTGTTTAATATTAGCCCATTTACTGTGACCAGCCATAAACTTTGTGCTCAAAAATAAAACTTCCGGCTGAAGAGGGTTTATTCCAGCCGGAAGCAAATTTAAACAAAAAAAGAATCTCCTGTGCTACTTGATCAGGGTTGTCTGATCTTGTCCGAGGCGATTCATTACATTTTCTCTGATCAGACGATAATAGTGTTTACGCCCGGTAGTTTTGTCCTGGCGAATAATTTTCTTATCAATCATGATCTTAATATACTTCTTGGCAGTGGTACCCTTGATTTTGAGTTCCCGTTCCAAATCCTGTGAAAAGAAGCCGGACTGGGCATAATTTACCAGGAATTTGGGCATATCGAAAACCACTTCGAATATGGTACCATCTTTATACAGGTCGAAGAACATAAGCCTGATTCCCTGCTCCAACTGTCGGTTGGTCGTCTCCTGAATATCCAGGAAAAAGCCCAGGCGGTTGACCTCTTTAAAGGTGATATAACTCCGGAGGTTACGGTAGGAAAATTCCAGATGATCAGCAGCAAGCGGGAGGTCGCCTTTTGAGATATTAATACACTTATTGAGTGTTTTATTTCTGACGGAATTAGGCACATCTTTGAATTCTTCCCAGTCTGCTTTTATAAAACTCAAAGGATTGTTTTCGTCCTGAAGTTCGTCCAGAAGTTTTTCACTGATTTTGAGGCTGGCGGCATCACCGTTTATGATTGCTCCGAGGCGAAGCATTTTAATTTCATACCACTGATACCAGTAATATACTTTAATATTGAAGTGGGATGCGGGTTCAAATGCATAAAATTCGCTGCGGAAGGCTTCAATCTGCGATTTGCTGATTACATTACGGTTTGATTCGATAGAATCCGCAATGGCCATCATTCGCTGGAAGAAGGAAGCAAGTGCCGTGACCATCCACGATACTCCGGGTTCATTGGTTTCACGCAGGAAAACCTGATTGGCAAGTTTAAATGTCTGAATAATCAGATAAAATCCACCGGCTTCCAGTTGTTTTACTCCGTGTTTCAGTACATCCAGAAGAATATCGTTGGATTTTTGTGTTTGGTCATTTCTTTCCAGCAGGTGCAGATAAGCTTTTACTGACTGAACATACAAAGGATAATTGTCTGACTTTTTGTGGTGCTGGACAATCTCCTTAATATCTTTTTCTGTAAAAGGCGCCAGAGAAGAGATGGAAAGTTCTGCGTGAATCAGGCGGAATATAGCTGCGCTTGAGTAATCTTTAAAATTTTCAGCAGTTTTTACAGAATTGGCAGCATACTCCACTGATTTTTTGCCAAAACTTTGTCTTTCAATATCATCTTCTGTCATTTTGCTAAGCTCACCATAGGTAGAAGCAATAGCAGATTCGAGAAAAGCCCGGCAAAATCCCGGAAGGTTTTTCCGGTTACGGAGGTCAATTTCAGATTCGCGAAGTTTTACCTGACAATATTCAAGGCGGGTTAGCGGATCATCAAAATTGTAAGTGGAGGAGGGAATATAAGCAACTGCAACTTCCATTGCCGCGGCAGAAAACATTTGCGCTACCAGCGGTTCTGTGGCATTTTGCGCGCGCTCATCAAGTTTTTTGATTAACTCTTCCACTTTTACTGCCGACTCTGCAGACCTTTCACTGAGATAATGCCCGGCAAGAAGATAAAAGTTTACCAGATTTTGGTCAGGAGCGTTTTCGTTGATAGACTTGAGGAGCCACAGCCTTGCTTTAGCAGTTTGGTCTGCTTCGGTTTCGTTTACATAAACCAAACCGATAATGGTCGAAACTGTGGAAATAAATGGTTTGGAAAAAACACCCCAGTCCAGACTTCCGATCTTCTCTTCAAAATCTTCGAGCGGTCGGTTTTTCACCAGACGTGAAAAAGCAGCAGAAGAAAAATCAAGCAGTTGATTCCAGGAAGCCAGGTCAGCATCAATGGCAGGCATATTTTTTACCGCCTGAAGTCTGTGCCGGATTAATTCTACACAAAACTTAAAACCCTCAGAATCACTGCGATAAAGGGCGTATGAAAGTGCATGATGCGCTAAAAAGAAAAAATAGTTCGCAGACTGTTGATCCTGGAAAGATGTGTTTTGGAGTTCTGTACTATAAAACTCCTCAAGTTTTTCGAAATCAGAAATATCTGCCTTTTTCAGCAAATCTTTCAGGAAACTTGGATACGTTAGTTCCGCGCTGCGGCGTTGTGCCTCAATCAGGAACTGAAGCGGATGAATACTTGTAAAATTCATATTTGACAGGGATTAGTTACGGGCGAGCGCCAACACGAGTATCCAAATATCACGAAATAGCCTTTAACTAAAAAAATGTTTATATCTAAAAAGATTACACAATCCCAATTTATCTTATTTGCGGAATTTTCAAAAAAAAATATGACAATAGGGTTATTATAACGAATAAAGACATACACATTCCCGTCTTTTGGTGACGGTATCACATTTGTTGATTCGTATTGGTCTAGCAGCTCCATTTAGGAATAAATTCATATTGATTCCCCTGGTGTTACTACAATGCAACACCGAAATCGTACAAATATACTACAGATTTCGGTTTCATGCAAGCACTTTAACTTGTTTTTAACAGTTTTTTGCCTGGAATCAAACCCAACATGCTCTTTTCTCATTATTTATTTTCCCGGAAACCAGACCATCATACTATTAATCCCCCGGTTTGACCATATATAATAAGGAATAAGCGTGATTTCACTCCCTTGCCCATAGCTTTTTCCGGTAATGACGTTGACTGTATCTGTGAGAATGGTTTTCCGGGATACAGTAAAGGAATCTTTGTCGGAAACTCTGATTGAAGTCAGATCAGGATTGTCTGTTGTCTCAGCACAATAAACAACGGGGCCATATTCAAACGCAATCTTGTTCAAATCATCCAAAACTGCTTCAGATGCTTTTACCTTTCGAACCGTCATAGGCAAAGCCATTTCCACCTTATCTCCCCTGCTCCATTGTCTCCGGATTTCAATATAGCCGTTATTTACGGTTGCAGGCTCATTCTGTCCATTGACAAAAATCTGTACCGGCTGATTCATGTTACTGGTATAAGCATATAAACTACCCGGAATAACCTGATCCTGTGCCCAGCCGGGGACTCTCAGCTTCAGAGTAAATTCTGCCTTTTTCTCAGGATTTAGTGTAATGGAAACGGTACCTTCCCATGGATAATTAGTTTGCTGAACAACTTCTATATCCTGGTTTTCAAGATGAACTTTCGCGTGATTGGAAGCATAAAGATTGATATACAGGCTGTCAGAATGGGTCGCATAAATAAGTCCGGGAATAGCCGGAATAAACCGGATCAGGTTTGTAGGGCAGCAGGAGCAATCAAACCAGGGAGATCGGGTGGTAGCACCCGATTAAATTTGTATTCCCCATCTGCTTCAAGAGGATTAGGATAAAAAAACTTTTTCCCGTCAAGTGAGATACCAGAGATTAATCCGTTATACAGGGTTCTTTCGATAATATCATAATATTTTGATTCGCCGGTAAGCAAAAACAGCCGCTGGTTCCAATATACATCGCCAATCGAAGCACAGGTCTCATTGTAAGCCGACGCATTGGGCAATTCAGTAGTTTTCGCCAAAAGCTTCGCCGTCATGTCAAGCGCCAATTCCTCCGGTAATATAAATTTTCTTTTCAACGACATTGCCCCAAATGGCTTTTACTGCATTCAGGTAATCATTATCTCTATACAATGCTGCAATATCGGTCATAGCTGCATACATATACACGGCTCGCACGGCATGCCCTACCGCTTCCCGCTGCTGTACGACGGGCATGTGATCCTGGCTATATGGCCCATATAACTGATGGGAAGCAGAATCCCCGCGCATGTCCAGAAAAAACTTTGCCAGACCAAGGTATTTTTCATTTCCTGTAATGCGATACAGCCTGATCAGTCCGGTTTCCACAATCTGGTGGCCAGGGGGTGATTTCAGTTTTTCGGGGCCAAAATTTTCTACCAGAAGATCTGCGTTTTTTAGTGCGATATCGAGAAAATTCCTTTTTCCCGTTGCCAGGTAATGGGTAGTCGCAGCTTCAAACAAATGGCCGCTGTTGTAAAGCTCATGGCTGGAAATTTCGTTCTCCCACCGGGTTTCTGAAGGCTTGACCCAGGGAGCCGGAGGGCTTTTTCTGTCAATGGTAAACCAGGTAGTAATGTATCCGTCTGCCTCCTGCCCCGTCTGAATGATTGCGATAATGGAATCGAGATAAGCATCCAGTTCCGGATTGGGTTTGCTTATCAGAGTGTTGGAAGCGCCTTCTATGATTTTGTATAAATCAGTGTCGTCAAAAGGCATTTTACCGCGGGTTTTCCCATCCATTTTCTTTCCTGCAATCAGAAAATTTTCCATTCGCCCCTCTTCCTCGCACTTCTGAAAAGCATAACTGATGGTGGAGTCTTGTATAGCAGAGATTTTGGGCAACCAGAAATTATCGGTCAGCACTACATCTTTAATATCTACAACAGATATGGGATAGTCATGGAATTGGTTTTCGGACTCAGGTTTTGTGCAGCCAACCCATACGATTATGACAAATAAGTAAAAAAATGGTTTCATTCCGGTTAAGTTTACAGTTCCCTCAGCCAAAGTAAAAAAGAATTGTATTATCTGCCCTTCTTCAACACACGAAAATTCTCGATAATCATATGGCTGGTAACTGTTCTGAAACCAAACCATCCCTCCGTATAGGGCTGGTTATCTTGAATGTCAAATATCAGCGAATCATCTCTGAAGTATTGCACCCTCCGGCCACGGGCGATGAGCCTGACATGGTATTTCTGATTGGGACTAATCAGTACTGCAGGATCGGAAAGGTCATGTTCGGGAAGTAAGGGTCTTTCAGCGTTTCCATCATAACGCCTGAACCGTGTTTTGGTATTATTATGCCCCCCAAGCCCCACATAATAACCCTGAAGGGTGTGATAGTTGTTAAATGCCCCATTTCTGCTGCTTTCGCCCAGTCTCAGGCTGCCGCCTTCTTCCCGTGGATCAGAAAACATCCAGAAACAATTCATATCACTTACCCTGTCATTGGGTCCGCCATTTTGTATTACCGTAATGTCGTAGCTGATGACGATTTCTCCTTTTAATTTCTCCCGAAACCAGATCGTAGCGCCTTTTGAAACGTCAATTTCCATTTTGTTCTGGCTGTAAACTACCTTGCTGCCTTCTTTCTGCTGAATCTCTTCCGCCCATAGTAAAGAATCAGACAAAACATCCGGATGGGCCTGATATAAACGATCTGATACTATTCGTTTCTCCTTGCAGGCGAAGAATAATACGGAGACCATTCCGGAGAGTAGAAAAATGTATATGAGTCTGAACATAAGACCCAATATAGAAATATAACACTATTCCTCCGCGCCAATCTGATCAATAAGGTCTTCTTTCTGAATTTCTTCTTTTGACCACATTTTTTTCAGCAGAAAATACAACCCCACGCATGTAAGCAAACCAACAGGAATTGCCAACAGTCCCAACAGAAAAGTATCGGTATCATCGGGCATATTCCCTGTTAGTCCATAGATGATACCAATAACGGATCCCCCTATAATCGTTCCCGCATAATAGGAGACTACGCCCAGAATAGCAAAACCCCACTTACTTTTGTTATGGTCGTCTGCAAGTTCATAAAAGTATTTACCGATAAAGTAGATTAAAATTAAACCCAGCATTTTGTCAGATTTTAAGTGTAGTCATTCTTTGAGAAAGGTATTAAGGGCAGAAACTATTATCTGCCCTCAATCTGTTGTAAGGTACAATACGTTTATGAATGTTTCCCAAATATATTTACAACTTTTTGTGTTATTTAAATGTGTATCCTATATGGAGGGTTGCAAACATGGAGAGTGGCGCGATCTGGTATTCCTTGTCCTGCAATACATTCTCTCCGCTGATTTTTGCCGTATAGCCTAGTCCGCCCCAAATTTTGAAGTACAACGGAAAATCAAATGGCTGAATGGCATATCCCCCATAACCCATCGCCAGGGCATTGGTGTATTTGACATTTCCGGACAAAGATTCATTCGATAGCTTATATTGCTGGATACCCGTTTGCACTCCCAGAAAGAATTTTCTGTTAACCTCAGAAAAAAAATGCTCACCAAATAACCCATACCCCTGATTTAACCGCACATCCCAGCCCTGGTTTTTGTTGCCTGAGGTTAGATTTACGATAGCGGCAGGCATTTCCATTGCATAGGTTCCCGCGCCCAGCAACAGATGGTCACTTGCACCGGGTTTGATCCGCAAATGAGCCGAATAACCCTTACTGATAAATGTAATGGGGTCAATTTCAAATGAAATTTCCGCTTTTCGCTTATCTGCCGATTTTTGCGCAGAAAGGGTTCCCGTCATCATGCTTACAAAAAATAAAGCCATTGAGATTCTGATCATTGATTTCATAAAAATTGTTTTAAATAATTATACTTAATATTTAGTTTATATAGTTTTGGGCAAAAAAAATTAGTTCATCTCTTCCAGTATTTCTGCAATTGTCTTTTGGGCCAATACTCCTTTCATCTGGTCTTCAGAGCGGATAAACAGGTTCTGAATGACCTTTTGAGCATTATCGGGGCGTTTGCCTTTTGCATGGATATCAAAAGTGGACTGAAATAATGGTTTTCCTTTTTCTACTGCATTAAAAATATCGAGTATGGTGATTTTGGAAGAATCCCTGACCATCCTGATTCCTCCCTGCTTTCCCTCTTTGGTTTCAATAATCCCTTCTGCGGCCAGGCTTTGAAGGATTTTTACCAGCGTAGGTTTGGGTATATTCAAAATCTGCGAAATTGAAGAAGTAGCCAGGAATTCGTATTGCTCCTGCCTGATTTTATCAGCCACAAATATTACCACTAATACTGCTTTTGAAAAGGATAAAGAATACGACATACTAGATATTCAATATATATAGATTCAAACGTAACAAATATTATTTAGTTGCACAAATTTTTTCGGAATTATCAACTTTACTGGGATAAACCGCAAAGGGTTTTGAGATGTACTTGGCGACTCCCGAAGGGATGGCTTTGCCCATTGGCGTGAACAATGTCCCCTTCGGCTTGGCGAGAGAGGGTTAAGAAGGTCTCGCAAATGAGCGAATAATTGCCCGATCCGCTTGTACCTACAACATTGATTTTCATTGGTTTTACGATACGAAAAAGGCAGAAGCAGGTTAGACCTGACCCGGCATCGTTTTTCCCCAAAGCAGCGTTTCCTGGTTAATTGCCAGTTTTCTCCTGTCCTTCTTTTGTAAATAAGGGTCAGAATAATGGAAAGGGCAATGGTAACTCCCCGGTAAATATTGGAATGGCTGTTTCCCAGTGCGTTTTCTCCCATCATAAACAACTGCCACGCCAGATTCATAAAGGTATGGAGGAAAATGGGCACCCAGAGGTTATAGTCCCATTCCACATATAGCCAGGCAAATAAAACCGACCCCATAAAGGTCATAAGGAATACGCCTGCAAGTATTGCAGGATCATGACTTTGATATAAGTGTCCGGCGGCAAAAAGCGCAGAACAAACCAAAATCGACAAAATAAAACCGAGCCGGGTTTTTCTGAATAATTGCCCGAAAAGGAATCCGCGGAAATACAACTCCTCAAAGCAACCAACTACAATGGTTTTGGCAATAAGGTTGGGCCAGGAGATCGTCTGGCTGATACCAAATTCTGCCAGGCCGCCTATCATCATGGGGATGGCAAAAACCAGCGCGGCAATCAGTGCTTTCGGCATATCAGCCCGCAATCCGAGGTAGTTGTAAATGGCCGGGGAAACGTTGACAAAACCCGTCGCCACGAATAGCGGAACCCCAAGCAATATATACGTCAGAATATAACTCACGAGCCTTTGATTAACCCACAGATCCATCCACTCCATAATAGCCTCAAAGTTTTGAAAAGCTATGTAATAGAGTAGAAACCCTCCGGCTATCAGTAAGGTATTTTTCACAGGTTTTTCAATTTTTCACTTCCAGATTTTCCAGCAATTCGGTCACCCGCAGATCCAGTTCTTTTGCGGTTTCTATATTGATTTCTCTGTCAGACTTAAAAAAAAGCCGGTTGTCATCGGGGCCATAGGGTACAAAAAGGCTTACTTTATAGGTTTTGCCATTCAGAGAAAAAAAATAAAATATTGCTCTTCCCGATACTGTACCTTTTTCATCGGCAACTACTTTTTGTATTCCGCCCGGAAATCGGGAAAGTTTACCTTCGGCAGGGAGGTTTTCCATTTTGACGTTGTCAAACCCGAGGCTGCTCCTTTGGGCAGCCAGTTCACCCAGCATTAGCATTTCGGGATTCCCTTCGGCCCTTTCAACAGCTACAAAAGGATAGAGCGTTCCGAGCCGGTCGCAACGCCCCAGGTAATACTTTTTTTCTTTCGCGTCATATTGACTTACCACATGCCCTCTGATTCGAAGGCGAAGCCCCAACTCGGGCAAATCAAGCGGCCGCAAAATGCTTTGATACCCGGGTTCGTCGAAAATTTCCTTACCGATACCGGAAAAGTCCTCATTTATAAAAGTCACATCGATAATCAGTGTCTGACCGCCATTGTAAAAAGCCTGTACCTTCCGCACGATATTGTCTCTGGAATTATCCACGGTGAGAGTCGCGTCATAAAATGTCCATCCCAGATAATGCGTATGGCTTTTTTGGGTCAGCGGGCGAAATGCGCGGGGATTGCCAGTGGTTGCGGCTGCATACCGTTCCATCTGATTGTAAAAAGTGTCCACAGGCTGGCAGCCCCATTGTGAATAAAGATACATATCCCCCACAATCCGTGCGGATTTTTCTGACGACTCAAAATGATAGCGGGTTCTCGCATCGCGCCTGCCCGTATTTTCAGTTGTTTTTACGGCTTCTGAAAAAAAGGGAATACTGATTCCAAATTCCGCAAATTCATACCGCTGAAGTTTCTGCTGCGCCGGGAGCAGTTGTGTTCCCCATAAAAGCGATAAAAGCAAAATCAGGTTTTTCATTTATCCGGATACGTAAAGAGTTACCCTCGTTGTGGTGGGAAAAATACAAAAAAGAAGGATTCGCTGTACCTGAATCTTCTTTGTTATTATCATCACTTTTTAAAGAAACATACAGTTTATGCATCAGTTCCCACAGACATCTGGACGTACTGAAGCGGTTCCAATTCACAGTCAGGCAACGAAATCGCTTTATTTTATTCCTTCACAAAAAACACCTGCCCTGTCTGTCCCTGAACGGTTGATACCCGGAGCAGGTATAACCCATTTTTCAGACCGGAAATATCCACGGCCTCATCCAGAATGCCGGAAGATTCTTCGGGTATTTTGTGCCATACTTCCTGTCCCACTATGGAAAAGATTTTCAGTGAAAACACAGCGCCAGCCTGAGCCTCTGCCCTGATATTCAGCGCGTCTGAAGCCGGATTCGGGAAAACCGAGAGGCTGGGTATTTTCAGATCAGCGGTTTTTATTCCGGTCGAAGGGGCCGGTTTCACATATTTATACTGAACGCGAACCACCTGCAAAGCGCCCTTGTCGGTGGTGCAAATGGCAATTTCTTCTTTGGACGAGTCGCTCATAAAATGATAGGTGTAAGTGGTGTCCACACCCAGATCTAAATTAAGATACTGCCGGGCCAGGTCGGTAACATCCAGCCATCCCAACGGCGGGATCTTACCATCCAGCCGCCTTTCCTCATAAGTTACCACTTTTTCTCAGTACGTTATACGTAGTGTCTGGCATCTTCAACGTACCAAAAGCATCCACAGAGGATATACTGGATATGCTTCCCCGGATGCGGAAAGAGTCGGGATTCGTCCCGGTTATAATGAATGTCGGGAGAAGCTGTTTGCCAAACGGATGGAAATAAGACACAGCGTCAGCATTTATATCAAAAAAATTCATCAGCGCTCTTCTGTCAATCCAGGCGGGGTTAAATTGGGTGGCTATTCCCAGCCCCAGCACATAAGGACTTCCGGGTGCGTATCCCATCACCGCCATATTCTGGGAGGAAGAACTCAGATACACCTCCATTTCGGAAGTATCGACTTTGTGGCGCAGGGTTGACCCGGGAAAGGAGGCAGAATCGGCCCCCGTAGCCCCGTCGAGATAGACTTCCTCCCAGGTATAACCCGGCTGAAGATTGCTCATATCCCACTCCAGTCCGAAGCCCGGGCGGTCATCACAATGCCCGAAGGCATCGTATCCACGGCGTAAAAAAGCGTATCTCCGACAACGGGAAATACGGCGCTGGAGATGGTGATCTGCGCTTCCGCAGAAGTCCGCAGCATCAGCAAACCCAAAAACAGAAGCCAGTTTTTTTGCATATGAGATTCTTAAATCAAGCCATAACCCAACTGAAATATACAACAGTTCTTCGTACTATAATTTTACTGGTATCGCTTTTTTTTATTATGGCTTTGTTTTACAACCCAAAAACAACCTCATTTGCCCGACACCTTCTTTTTATATCCGGTTTCCCTATCTTTGCCATTATCAAAAACTGACGACTACATGAAACCCAAAGCCCTCTTACTTCTCGCTTTTGTCTGCCTGTCTGCTTTCTCTGCTTCTGCCAAAGTGGCTCTTCCCGCCATTTTCGGTGATCATATGGTGCTTCAGCAATTGTCTTACGCACCTATCTGGGGAAGGGCCGATGCCGGAGAGCAAATCACTGTTACTGCATCCTGGGATCAGGCTTCATTATCCACCTTCGCCGACTCCAAAGGCAAATGGCGTATAGATCTCTCTACTCCTGCTGCAGGTGGCCCCTACTCCATCACAATCGATGCTACCAACTCCATCGAAATCCGCGACATCCTTATCGGGGAAGTATGGCTCGCCTCCGGCCAGTCCAATATGGAGTGGCCCCTCACCCGGGCCGATTCAGGCGCAGCCGCTATCGCCGCTGCCAACTATCCGCAAATACGCATATTCAAAGTTGCTCATGATGTCTCTTCTACTCCCCGCTTTGACTGCCGGGGAGAATGGATGGTCTGCTCCCCGCAAAATATCGCTGACTTCAGCGCCGTGGGGTATTTTTTTGCCCGCAACCTACACCATCAACTCAATGTACCTGTTGCTGTTATCCAGTCCACCTGGGGGGGCACGCCCTCCGAAGCCTGGACCAGCCGACCTGCCCTCGAAGCGCACCCATCTTTTCAGGATATGCTCAAAAAATTTGACGACGAGGCCCGCCAGTTTCGCAACAATCCCAACCTTACCGATCCTATCCACTCAAAAAATCCTACCACACTCTATAATGCTATGATCGCACCAATTATCCCTTTCGGAATCAAAGGGGTAATCTGGTATCAGGGGGAAAATAACCGGTACGACCCATACCTCTACCGTGATCTGTTTCCCGCACTCATCCAAAACTGGCGCCACGACTGGGCCTCGTTTTTGCCTTTTTATTATGTTCAGATCGCTCCCTTCAACTACGAATTTCCATTTCAGGGTGGCGGGGTAAGAGAAGCCCAGATGTTTGCCCTTCAACTCCCCGGTACGGGTATGGCCGTAACGATGGATATAGGCAATCCCAACGATATCCACCCTACCAATAAACACGATGTGGGCGACCGTCTAAGCCGGTGGGCACTGGCAAAAAACTATGGACAGAAAGACCTGGCGTTTTCCGGCCCCCTGTATGAAAAAATGGAAACGGAGAATGGTTCCATCAGACTCTGGTTTTATTTTTCAGAAGGCGGATTAATTGCCAAAGGTGGCCCGCTTTCCTTTTTTGAAATTGCAGGAAAAGACAGAGTATTTCACCCGGCAAAGGCAGTCATTGACGGGGAGACCGTGGTCGTGTCTTCTCCTGAGGTTGCGGAACCGGAAGCAGTGCGGTTTGCTTTTGGCAATACCGACCCATCCAATCTTTACAACCAGGCAGGACTGCCCGCATCCTCTTTCCGCACCGATGACTGGCCGCTGTTTTTTGCGCCTCCGGTTGTTAAAGGCATTTACGACCGCAGCAATAATCAGTTTCTGGTGGATGTGGCTTATGCAAATTCCAGAAATTACGAACTGTTTTACACCCTTGACGGCACGGCTCCCGGTCGTCAGTCTATATTATGGAAAGGCCCGGTTACTGTCCCGGATGGAACAACTGTCAAGGTCAGGGCTTTTGCAGGAGAATGGGCGGCTGAACTGACGGGTGAAAATACTTTCCGCAAACATTTGGGCATGACGGGAAATGCAACCTACGAGCAGCCATTCAGCGCAAAATACGCTGCCGGGGGATCTTTGGGTCTCATCGACGGCATATACGGGTCGGCGGCATATAACGATGGCCGGTGGCAGGGCTGGGAAGGCGATGATATGGTCTTAGTCATAGATTTGGGCGAAAAAAAGGATATCAACACCATTACTACAAGATTTCTGCAAAATCACAACCAGGGAATATTTCTGCCTGAAACGGTGGTATTTTCGATTTCCAATAACGGCAAGAAATTTGACCAGGTAGCAGAATTTCAGTTTCCCATGCCAGAATCTGCTGAAAGAAACCAAATCAAACCCTGCCAGAAATCATTGACCGGCGAATCGGCGAGATACCTCAGAGTAGAAGCAAAAAACCCCGGACAATTACCCGCCTGGCATGCAGGAAAGGGGGCGAAAATGTGGATTATGGCAGATGAAATCGTGGTAGAATGACAAACAAAAAGCGTATATGACCTTTCTTGAAAAGATGGTGCAGGAACTGAAGGACGAATGCGGTGAACGCATTTCCGATATCTGTATCGTTGTACCCACCCGAAGGGCAGTGGTATTTTTGCGGGAAACCCTGGCCCAAACCTACCAAAAGACTTTATGGGCGCCTCGTATGGTCTCCATTCAGGACTGGGTGCGGGAGCTTTCCGGCTGGCAGTTTCCCGATATTCTCCCCCTTGTATATGAACTCTATCAGGTATATGGCCAGGTGATGAAAAAACATCAGCCCGGGTGGGCCGAACCATTCGAAATTTTTTACACCTGGGGGGAAATGCTGGTCAAAGATTTTGACGAAATAGACAAATACCAGGTTGACGCGGAAAAACTATTCACCAATATCCGTGACCTGAAAGAAATTGATGCTTTTTTTCACCTACCGGAGGAAAACATGACGTCTATCCGGGAGTTTTGGTTTACAGTAAGAGGAAAGGAAGGCGGCGTAACAGAAATACAGGAAAAGTTTCTCGCTATCTGGCAGATATTGTACGAAGTGTATGTCCGCTACCGGCAGGCCCTGAGGGAAAAAAACATGGCATACGATGGAATGGCTTACAGGGAAATTTCGGGCAAACTCGCAGAAAAACAAGTTGATTTCCCCTGGCCAAAAGTCGTATTTGCCGGCTTCAACGCGCTTTCTACAGCAGAAGAATCTATTTTCAGGCATCTGCTCGACGAAGAAATGGCGATTGTTTACTGGGATGTGGATTATGCCTATTTTCCCAATGAAGATGAAATCAGTAAGGGGAAAACCTCGCGCTTTCTTGCGGGCGATGCACCGGGAAAATTCATTCTGGAATATCACCGCAAATGGCGCGACCGGGAAAGCAGGCTCGTGATAAACGATATGCAGCGCCAGCCAAAGGAAATTATCATTTCCGGTGTGCCCCTGCAGGTAGGGCAGGCCCGGTACCTGGGTAATCTGCTCGAAAAACAACCTATCCACGAAGGCAACCTCAGCCGCAATGCCATTATTCTTGCCGACGAAAACCTCCTTTTCCCGGTATTGTATTCTCTCCCTGCGCATATCTCTCCGCTAAACATCACCATGGGTTTCCCCTTGCGGCAAACCAATATTTTTCATCTCCTGATGACAGTGGCCCGCCTCCTGCGAAATATGCGCGAAACCCCACAAGCCTATCAGTTTGCCTTCCAGGATGTGCTTGATATTTTAAACAATCCTTTTGTAAAGGCACAGGAGCCCAAACTAAGCAATACCATCAGGGAGGAAATCAACCGCAAAAACCTTGTGTTTGTACCCCGCCATTTGCTTTTGCAATTTGGCCTGCCTGAATTGCTGAGCCACATTTTTTCGCCCCCCTCCACCCCCAACGGACAGGCTGCCTATTATGAGCGAATATTTACTATTTTGCTGGACGAGGAAAGGGATGCGCTCGACACTGAGTATATTTTCCACCTCTATACCCAGTTTAACCTCCTCAAAGATGTGATGGATGCTTACGGAGTCACGTATTCCTTTGCAGGATTTTCTGCCCTATTCAGGGAAATACTCCAAAAAGCTAAAATCCCTTTCGAGGGCGAACCGCTGGTGGGCGTTCAGTTGATGGGGTTTCTGGAAACGCGGGTACTGGATTTTGACCATATTTATATTCTGGGAGCCAATGAAGGCAATCTGCCAGACACTTCCACGGGCAATAGTTTTATCCCTTTTAGCCTCCGCAAAGGATTCGGGCTTCCTACCTTTGAGGAGAAAGATACCATTTACGCTTACCATTTTTACCGGCTCATTCAACGCGCAAAAACCGTTTATCTGATTTATAATTCTGTGGTAAATGAAACGGGGGGTGCAAAAGAGCTGAGTCGCTACATCCGGCAAATCAGGCATTTCTTCAGAGATAACGCCTATCTCCATATTAAAGAGGAACTGATCTCAACTCCGGTTCCGTACTTTGAAACCCCAGCCATTTCGATTCCGGCGGATGCGGATACACAGGCGATTTTGAAAAACCGCTATCAGTTGGGGAAAGGGGATCCAAAATCCTATTTTTCGGCCACCGCCCTCACCACCTATCTGGGATGCAGTCTGAAGTTTTACTTCCGTTACGTCGCGGGGATTCGCGAGCCGGAAGAAGTAGAGCAAACCATGGCCGCCAATACCCTGGGACAGATTGTACACACCACGATGGAACTGCTGTATGGGCCGTACCTCAATGTAGTGATTACACCAGAGATTCTGGCAGAATTAAAAGTACGACTACCTGAGTGCCTGGAAACGGCTTTTCGCGGTCAGGGACTGGGATGGGGAGAAGAATTGCAGGGTAAAAACTACCTGATGCGCAACGTGATACACAAAATTTGTAATCAGGTACTCGACCAGGACGGGCAGAGCGAACCGTTTAAAGTCATCAGTCTGGAGGAAGACAAAGCCTTTTTTCAGACACTGGAAGTAGAGGGAGAAGAATATAAGTTCAACGGGATGTTTGACCGAGTCGATTATCTGACTGAATCAGCGCTTGTGCGGATTGTCGATTACAAAACAGGCAGAGTCGAAACAAAAGATCAAATCTCACTCGACGCGATATTTGCCGATGATAAATACAAGGAATTTTTCCAGGGGTATCTGTATGTGTGGATGTACAACCGTTGTTATCCGGAAGCAAAAATCCAGATGGGATATTACCGGGCGCGGCACATGAGTGAGGGAATGTTTATGATCAACAACGGCAGGCCTGTGGTGGAGGAATTGAGAACAGACTTTGAAGCAAGACTGCAATCGCTGGTAAGAGATATTCTCACCAGCGACTATGTGCAGACAGATGATTTGGTACGATGCGCAAAATGCGCGTTTAAGGGAATATGTAACCGATAAAATCAGGTCGGCTATTCCTCCTCAATCACGACAATTTTGGTGATTTTATCTCCCTGTTTGATCAGGTCGATCACATCAAGGCCTTCAATCACCTTGCCGAAGACCGTATGGTTGCGGTCGAGATGCTGGGTGTTCTGGCGATTGTGGCAGATAAAAAACTGAGAACCACCGGTATTGCGACCGGCATGCGCCATCGAAAGGACGCCGCGATCGTGATACTGGTTGCCTCCGGTGAGTTCACAGGGAATGGTATATCCGGGTCCACCTCTGCCAGTGCCCTGAGGGCATCCGCCCTGAATGACGAAGTTGGGGATTACGCGGTGAAAAGTAAGTCCGTCGTAATAGCCTTTTTTGGAAAGGGTAATAAAGTTGGCAACTGTGTTGGGAGCGTCTTTGTCGTAAAACTCCACGAGCATCAGGCCTTTTTCGGTATGGATTTCTGCTTTTTTCATAAACAATATTCAAATTCCCCGTAAAGGTAATTAAATTTACAGATAACCTCCATGGCTGAATGGCCAGTAACCTGTTATCACTATGTCTGAGTTTGAATATTTATTCTCATCGCCGGTTTCAGCCACGATTCTGACCATTACGCTGATCACCAGTATCCGGGCATTTAGCGATCCGGAGCTGAAGGCGCGGTTTATATTCAACCCGGTAAGGATTCTTCGGGGGCGGGAGTTTCAGCGTCTGTTTACCAGTGGACTGATCCACGGAAGTGTCATGCACCTGGCGTTTAATATGCTGGCGTTTTACTTTTTCGCATTTCCATTGGAAAGGATACTCGGGCACTGGCAGTTTGCCATGTTATATATGGCTTCTCTGGCAATCAGCGACATTCCTTCTTTGATCAGATACCGGGATCAGGAAGGTTACAACAGCCTGGGCGCTTCAGGAGCGGTAAGTGCCATCGTGTTTAGTGTTATTCTGTTTGACCCGGAAATAGGGATCGGCCTGATTTTTATTCCAGGCTATATTCCCGGCTGGTTGTTTGCTATTCTGTACATAGCCTTCAGTTTTTTTGCCAGTTTCAGAGGAGGAGGAAATATCAACCACGATGCACATATCTGGGGGGCGCTTTCGGGCATCGTGCTCACCGTTCTGCTGGAACCCGGGGTAGTCCGGTCGTTTAATGAATGGATGAGTACAGCCTTTTGATGCAAGATTTTGTGCCAGCGGGCATAAAATAATCCTGAGTTAAAAAATAATTAACATAGTATTAATATGGCAATAATCTTTTCCCAATAATGGAGGCCTAATTTTACCGGGATAATTACCAGAGAATGGATTGATGAATGGGAAAAATCAAATCGAAAGAACTCAATAAAAACGCTAAACCTTCCTATACTACCGGAGATGTACCTGACTTTCCGGAGCAGATATACAAGGCGTATAGTGCTTCCAGTATCGCTTTTGAAGTAGGAAAGCTGGTCATGGTGTTATTTGTCTTTCTGGTTGCACTGAGACTGATGACGGGCAGCTTTCAGCTTTTTGGCGCCGGCCTGGCCAAAGAACTGGTAGCCATTTCTGCAAACCCGTTCACTTCTCTTTTTATCGGTATCCTGGCTACGGCTGTCATTCAGAGTTCTTCTACAACTACCACCCTCATCGTGTCGCTGGTAGCTGCCGGCAAACTATCACTCATGGGAGCAGTTCCTATGATTATGGGCGCCAATATCGGCACATCTGTGACCAGCACCATCGTCTCGCTTGGCCATATCGGTAACCGAAGCGAATTTGAAAAAGCAGTTGCCGGAGCCAGCGTTCACAGCTTTTTTAATATTTTCACGGTAGCCATTCTCTTTCCGCTGGAAATAACGACGCATGCACTTTCCCGCCTTTCGGGTTTCCTCGCCGAACTGATCGAGCCGCGCCCCGGCGAAGAAATCGGTACAGTTTTATTTTTTATCAGAGATACTGCCAACTGGATTATTCAGATTACGGGGGAAAATCCCTATATCTGTCTCCTTCTGGGGCTGGCTGCCCTGTTTTTTTCACTACAGTTTCTTTCCCAAATACTTCGCAATCTTGTCATTGGCAGAATCGAACAGAATATGAACAAATATCTGTTCAGGCGGCCTTTCGTTTCACTGATCACAGGTCTTGTCACTACAACTGCCGTTCAGTCAAGCTCTGTCACCACTTCGCTTATGGTCCCTCTTGTGGCGACTAAAAAAATCTCACTCGAAAGGGCCTTTCCTTTTATAATGGGAGCAAACATTGGCACGACCACCACCGCACTCCTGGCATCTGTTGTGATGGAAGGCCCCCTGGCCGTTGCAGCCCTGGCCATCGCCTTTACGCATTTATTGTTCAACTTCCTGGGGGTATGCCTGATCTTTCCGGTTCCCTTTATCCGCAGAATCCCGGTATTTATGGCCGAAAGTCTCGGAAGATTTACCCGCAGCAACCGTATTTTCGGGGTAATTTATATCGTCGTAGTGTTTTTTGTGGTTCCGGTCTTGCTCATCTTTATCAACCAGCGGTTTTTCTGATCCGCATCCCTGTTTCATTCTAGGTAATTATTTTTTTCCGGCTAACTTGCGGGTTATAAGATAATTATCCCGAAGTTATGAAGCCTCTTTTCCTCCGCATTCTACTCCTCATAAGCCTTTCCATTGTCCTGTATTCATGCGATACAGAAAGCAATCAAAACGCAACCCCTGCTGTAATAAACCTGGTTCCCCGCCCCGCAAATATGACTCTGGGTAACGGTGCGTTTATCATCCAGAAAAACACAAAAATCTATTCTGCCCAGGACGCTCCCGAACTGGCTCAAATGGCAGATCTGCTTGCAAATATGATCTCACAGGCCACCGGTTTTACTGTTGAAACAGATAATCTTTCGGGAAACGAAACCCCGGACCGCGGTATCATATTTCGCATGGATCAGGCAATCACCAACCCCGAAGGTTATACGTTGTCTGTTACCAAAGACCATATTTTGATTTCAGCCCAGACCCCACAGGGAGCGTTTTATGGTTTTCAGACACTTCGTCAGCTTTTTCCTCCGGAAATTGAAAACCCCAATGGCGCTTTGTCGCTGAGTATTCCTGTGGTAGAAATAGCTGATTCGCCCCGATATCCCTATCGCGGTCTTTTCCTTGATGTGAGCAGACATATGTTTTCTGTGCAAACCATCAAAAAATATATTGACCTGATGGCGCTCCACAAATACAATGTTTTCCATTGGCACCTTACCGATGATCAGGGCTGGCGCATTGAAATAAAAAAATACCCAAAACTGACGGAAGTCGGTGCATGGAGAAAAGAAACACTGATCGGACACGGCGCCAGGCCGCCATTTCAATATGACGGGGAAAGATACGGAGGGTATTATACGCAGGATCAGATTCGGGAAGTAGTAGCCTACGCCAAAGCCCGATATATCACGGTGATACCCGAAATTGAAATGCCGGGCCACGCTATGGCTGCCCTTGCCGCCTATCCGGAACTGGGCTGCACCAGCGGGCCGTTTGAAGTCGCTACCCGCTGGGGTGTGATGGAAGACGTGTTTTGCCCTACCGAAACCACTTTTGCCTTCCTCGAAGATGTGCTAAGGGAAGTAATTGAACTTTTCCCCTCAGAGTATATCCATATCGGCGGAGATGAATGCCCCAAAACACGGTGGGAAAACAGCGCATTCTGCCAAAACCTGATGAAACAGGAAGGACTGAAGGACGAACACGAACTTCAAAGTTATTTTATCCGCCGGATCGAGAAATTTTTGCTCACTCAAAACCGAAAAATCATTGGCTGGGATGAAATCCTGGAAGGCGGACTTGCACCTGAAGCTACCGTTATGTCGTGGAGAGGAACCGAAGGGGGCATTGAAGCCGCAAGACAAAAACACGACGTCATTATGACTCCTACCCAGTTTTGTTATCTTGACTATTATCAGGGCGATCCTGCTGTGGACCCGCTTGCCATTGGTGGCAATCTCACCCTGGAAAAAGTCTATTCATTCGAGCCCACACCCTCCGGTTTGAGCCAGGAGGAGGAAAATTATATCCGCGGGGCCCAGGCCAATGTCTGGACTGAATACATAAAAACACAGGAACATCTCGAATTTATGGTCTTTCCCCGCGCCTGTGCCATGGCAGAAGTGGTATGGTCGCCAAAAGCATCCCGCGACTGGGAGGATTTTGCGGCAAGACTTGCCGGACATCTCAAAAGACTCGGAGTCATGGGTGTAAATTATGCGCCACATTTTTTTGATGTTTCAGCAAAACCGCAAGTAGATTTAGAGAATCATACCCTTTCCATTGCCCTTTCCGCAGGTAACCCCGAATATGAAATCCGCTATTCTATGGATGGCAGAGCTCCGGATGCAAATTCGACATTATATGCGTCGCCGATAAAACTGGAAAAAACCACCAAGTTTGCAGCGGCAACTTTTGCAAATGGTCAGGCGGTCGGTCGCCCGCTAAACAAGGCTTATTTTATACATCTGGCGACGGCACACCCGGTCACACTGACCTACCCGTATAGCGACAAATATACTGCGGGCGGAGCGTCGGGGCTGGTCAATGGCATTACCGGCAGCGAGCAGTTTAGTGATGGAAACTGGCAGGGTTTTGAAGGAAAAGACCTTGAAGCTGTTGTGGACCTGGGCGAAAAGAAAAAAGTCAGTCAGGTGATTACTAATTTTTTCCATGCATCGGGAAGCTGGATTTTTGAACCAACGCGGGTGGAAGTTTCCCTTTCGTCTGACGGTAGCGATTACCAGTTGTTGGGAGAAATGCGTTTTCCCGACGCAGCCAAAGAATCTGAAAGCAACGGAAAAAAAACTGCACGGATCAGCGGTACACCGCAGGAAGCGCGTTATGTAAAAGTTAAGGCAGTTTCACTCGGGGTTTGTCCCCAATGGCACCCCGCAGCGGGGCAGAGCTGCTGGCTTTTTGTAGATGAAATTGTGGTAGAATAACTCAGGGCGCTACCACACCGCGGATATTCCAGTTGATACTGATCGCCGCCCGGTCGCTGAGCGGGCGCCACTCATTGTCGGAATCATCAAACAGCCAGTCCCCGTTTTCAACGGCGGGCCCGGGATCGCAACCGATACTGCGCGTGTTGGCAGTATGCCCGACTTTCACCGAAATCCACAAATCATCGTTTGTGATTTCTACCGGAGTGGAAAGGATATGTTTGTTCCACGATCCGGCTTTCACCTCAGAAGTGGTAGCGGTCGAATATATCTGCTCTGCCGGCGCATTACTGTCAGATTTTTTATAGACTTTGACCGTACAGGAAGAGGGTTTTTCCCTAATAAAATAATAGATTTCCGTAAGTTTTCTTCCTTCGAGTCCGCTGAGGTCTGTAGCAGGAATGCGAATAGCGGCTTCATAGTTGCCGGCAACCAGCGAGGGAGCGTCCTGGTTCAGCCATCTGTTATGAGATACTGCGGAGCAGTGATTTTCCTGATCGCCCGAAATAATTTCAGGATCAATCCGGTTACAAAAAGTACTAAAAGGGCAGAAGCCAGGCCGATCAGGGAAAGTGAAAACATAATCCTCTTCAGTTGTATGGATAAAACAATACACCAATTTACGGCATTCTTCTACCATGTTCAATCACCTGCCAACACGGCTGCTCATTGAATGTACACGAATGAAAACAGAAAAATCAATTACCGCGCCGCCTCAAGCGCGGAGGTATTGTCGAGCAGTTCACCGTGCTGATAACTTTCTACCAACCCCTGTGCAGCCTGATTGTCGAGGCCATTTCGTTTCAGTTGCTCTTTTTGCGAATTGATTTTCTCGTCGAGCTTGCGCAACCGGATGATATAATCATCGGCAAAGGGGTAGCGTTTGAGATTATAGGTTTCAATGATTTCCATGCGTTGTTGAAGCTCTTTGGCAAAATGGGCGTCCACGTCCTTGAGTTCAGGGAACCCGGTTTCAACGCGCTGAATCCCATTGAGAAGGGAAGTGGTATAAGGGTTAGGTCGTTGAGGATCAGCTACCAGACTGCCCCAAATATATCCGATACCGAAGAGCATCAGTACTACTGCGGCAACTTTCCATACGGGAGAGTCAAACATGTTCCGTCTTTTGGCGGAGGTGTTTTTGCGGTCGAGTTTTTTTTCGATCTGCGACCACATGTTATCCCGGGGCATATCAATATCGATTTCCTCCCGGTGGTCATTTATATATTTTTCAATTTTTTCCCACATGATTTCCAGATATAAGTGCTGTTAACGCAAAGCCGGAGAAAGTGCATCCTGCAATAATTTCTTTGCCCGGTGAAACTGAGATTTGGAAGTAGAAACCGACACATTGAGAATTTCACTGATTTCCTGGTGATCGTATCCTTCCAACTGGTAAAGGGTAAATATCACCCGGCATCCTTCGGGAAGATTTTTGATAGCCTCATGGATTTGACGGCTATCGAGATCGGCCACCCCTCCGGATCTGTCTTCGGTGGTATCCTCATCCACAATATTCTCTTCCAACGGTTCTGAAAAGAGCTTTCTTTTGTTGAGCATGCTCAGACATTTGTTGACTACAATCCGCTTTAACCATGCACCGAATGACGATCGCCCTTCGAAACGATGAATATTGCCAAATGCACTCACAAATGATTCCTGCAGGGCATCCTCTGCTGTGTCTCTGTCGCCGAGGATTCGGGTACAAATGTTAAACATAGCCCGGGAATACAATTTGTAAATCCGGGACTGAGCTTTTCTGTCGCCTTTTTTGCAGGCCTCAATGAGGTCTGAGTGGATATTTATATATGTTGCGTTCAACTGATACAACTTACAAGCTAAAGACACGGGTCAACACCGGGAGTTGGAATCTGATCAAAATTTTTTCAGGGGTGAAGCCCCATGGCTTTCACCATTTTGTAAAATATTTCTGTATTCTCATAGATTCCGGCAAAAGCTTCGGCTCCGGGGCCGTAGGCAAATACAGGAACCATCTGCGCTGTATGTCCGGAGGTGGTAAACCGGGTTTTCAGGAGATCCTGCCGCATAGCCGAACCCGCATTGATCCCCAACCCCCCGGTCTCATGGTCAGCAGTAATAATCACCAGCGTATGGCGGTCTGCTTCTGCAAAATCCAGCACTTTCCCTATCACCTCATCAAATTCTATCATTTCCGATACGATATAATCCGAGTTATTGGCATGTCCGCCCATATCTATCTGTGAGCCCTCTACCATCATAAAAAAGCCCTTATCACTTCTTTTATCCAGAAAATCAATGCCAAAAGCCACAGCCTCGGGCAGATAATCACGCCCCTGATATTTGGGGAGCGGTTTGTCGCCTGCGGTGAAGTAGGCAAGCTTCTTTCCCGGAGGAATTCGGAGGTCATGGAGGGGTGTGGTCTCATTATAAATGATGTATCCTTTCTCCCGCAAGCCATAAAAAAGATTCAGCCCGTCTTTTCGCTTCTCAAAATCATTCTGTCCGCCACCGATGAAAAGGTCTATATCTGTTTTCAAAAAGTCAGATGCAATCTCCTCGGTCATTTTCCGGTCGGGCTGATGGGCGATAAAACTGGCAGGAGTAGCATGCGTGATTTCCGATGTCACAATCATACCCGTAGCAAGGCCCGCAACAGAAGCCATTTCGAGTATGGTCGGCTGGGGAATGGTGTCGGCATCTACACCAATAGCTCCGTTATAAGTTTTTTTCCCTGTGGCAAAGGCAGTAGCCCCCGCAGCAGAATCCGTAACCAGATCACTGGCAGAATGCGTTTTAATCAGCCCCACGACAGGGCAACGCTCCAGATTCAACCGGTTGTAATTGCTGTACATCCCCGCGGTAATCTGAGAGATTCCCATACCGTCACCAATCATCAGAATGACGTTTTGGGCTTTCCCGTGAAATTTGGCCGGAGGTGCTGTCTCAACTGATTCGGCCACCGGGCGACAGGCTGAGATCAGCACACACAGAAGTATGAAGCGAATTCCTTTCATGGATGGTTATGGCAAAATATCGCACAATTTCCCAAAAAAATCTGTCTTTTCATCGGGAAAGCCTGTGTTTTGGTATAATAACAAAAAAGGGAGCTGCCTTTCAGACAACTCCCCTCAAAATACTTATCAGCCTGTCAGCTCCACAACCGGTCCCAGGCTCTTATCTCGTTCCATTCTGGTGTGGGGGCAAACATTTTTTCACCCTTGATAATAAACTCCTTGACCACGTCCTCGTTGAGTTCAACACCGATTCCGGGTTTTTCAGGCACTTTCACATATCCGTCCTGAACAAGGGGTTTTTCAATTCCGGTTACCAGATCTTCAAACTTCGGACTGTCAACGGCATGGTGCTCCAGCCAGAGGAAATTTTCGGTTGCAGCCGCGCTGTGTACTGAGCCCAGAAATGATACCGGTCCTGCTGCATGGTGTAACATAAATCCAATGCCATTAGCCGATGCGTAATCTCCAATCCGCTTGGTTTCAAGAATACCACCGGCAGTATTGGGATCGGGGTGAACAATATCCACTGCGTGATTGTCGATCAGTTCCTTAAACCCGCCATACAACATAAATATATCTTCCCCGGTCTGGGTCGGTGTAGTGGTGGACTGGGTGATTTCCTTCCACTGATCGGTGTATTGCCAGGGTATAATGTCTTCGATATAAGCAAGGTTGTATTTTTCTACTGCTCTGGCAATTTTAATTGCTTCATTCAGCCCGAAATGCCCCCAGTGGTCTGTACCCATCGGAATTTCATATCCGATCTGGTTGCGCATGACTTCGAGAAATTCACAGAGTTTTTCGATTCCCTTTTCGGTGATCTGTACCCCTGTAAACGGGTGTTTGGTCAGCGCGTAGTTTCGGTACTCGTATTGATAAGGTTTGAGTTTCCCTTCGGGGGCATTGATCAATGCACCGGGGATATCTTTAAGCAGATTAATTCCGATATCCATTTTTAATGCGGTATAACCTTTATCCACCCGTTCCTGCATACGTTTGGCATATTCACTCGGATCGGGAGAAATCGTCGTATCGCAATACACCCGCACACGGTCGCGGTATTTTCCTCCGAGCAACTGATATACAGGTACACCATAGGCTTTTCCTACCAAATCCCAGAGCGCCATTTCCACACCAGAAACGCCCCCACCCTGGCGGCCATGATGACCAAACTGGCTCATAATCTTAAACAGTCTTTCGACATTACAGGGGTTTTCACCCAGAAGCCGGCTTTTGAGAAATAAGGCATACTCCTTTGCGGCCCCATCTCTCACATCGCCGTGCCCGATGATTCCCTGATTGGTGTAAATCCTGACAATCGGTGTGCGGAAGACCACGCCGCCGATCTCGGCGATACGCATATCGGTGATCTTAAGATCAGAAGGCGCTGAAAGCCGGTTGACTTTCTGTGTAGAGTATTCGATCTGCTCTTCAATGGGGGCCATCGACATGGTAGCGAGACTCAGGCCGCCCAACCCCAGCGTCTGAAGAAATTTCCGACGGGGGTTTGTGTTACTTTCGTTCATAATTTTTGAGGTTAAGAGTTAGTTTATTATGAGTTTATAACAATTTTTCGGAAAAAAAAAGAAAATTGACGTGGCAAACGGAACAAAAAAAGGACGCCTTGCGGCGCCCTCAATTAATCTATTGGATTAAAATTATCTTCTTCTCAAAATAACCTCCATCAATTCCAATCCTGATTATGTAAGTCCCGCTGGCAACGCGGGAAAGATCAAGTTTTGCGTTTTCATCAGTAATACCAAACATATGATCCATTTCCAGAATCTGTCTCCCAAGCAGATCTTGTACAAAGATATTTGCTTCAACAGGATCTTTTGTTTCTATTTTTACATAAAGTAAACCATCAGTCGGATTCGGGTAAATGGTGGTCAGATGATCCCATACAGAGCTTGCGAAATTTATTCCGGGACCATTCTGGTTATTGGGAAAAACCGGAGTCAACACAAATCCTTGCTGACAGGAAAGCAAATTGGTGACATTGACAAGAGTAATTGGATTCACTTCCACACATCCCAAATCATCAGTCAGAGTAAGGGTATATATTCCGGCACTCAGACCTGAAATCGAGGGAGTCGTAGCGCCATTTGACCAGGAATACGTATAAGGGGCCGTACCACCGGACACTGCTGTCGAAATAGATCCGTTCCCATTTCCGCAGGATTCCTTTATTATCGTTGGGGCCAGGGAAAAAGCAGGGGGGCCTTCCACAACAACAGAATCTTGCACCATACAGCCATAAGCATCTGTAGCAAAAACCAAATAAGTCATAGCAAAGAGATTCAAAGCAGAATCTGTAGTTTGACCATTGGTCCATAAATACTGGTAAGGGCCAACACCTCCCGTAACAACTGCCAAAGCCTGGCCATCATTTCCATTCGGGCAGGTCACATTTGATATGAGGACCGTGCTGACAGTCAATACAGGAGGGTTCAGAAAGGTTACAGAATCCTGGATTGTGCAGTTGTTGGCATCTGTAATTGTAACGGAGTAAGTTCCCGATGTCAGATTAGATATAGATGAAGTAATATCTCCGGTTGACCATAAATAAGAGTAGGGAGGTGTTCCTCCGGCTGGATTTGCTACAATTATTCCACTGGAATCTCCCATACAGGGCGGAGGTGTTGAGTTGAGGGTATTTGTCAGGAGTGGAGGTTCAATAATTGTAATAGAATCAATACTAACACATCCTGTACTGTCTGAAACAGAGAGCGAATATATACCCGCGCCCACTCCTGTCAGTGTAGAATCAGTGGTACCAGTGGACCATAAATAAGTATAGGGAGCCGTTCCTCCTGTTATCTGAGCAGAAATCGTTGCATTGGAATCGCCAAAACAGGCCAGAGAGGTAGAGTTGGCATTCAGGGACAGATATCCTGAAACACTTATCGTTTTGACAATCACTTTGGCACACCCCTGAGCATTGGTAACTATACAGCTATAATTACCCGGAGGAAGGTTGGAAAGAACCTGGGTTGTATCGCCGGTATTCCACAAGAAGGAATATGGCCCTGTTCCACCTGATGCTGTAATAGCAATACTTCCATCTGCCACCCCCCCACAACTAACATCTGTTACACTGGCAGATACAACTAAGTTATTTAGCCCCTGTACAATGACCTGACTATCAGCCATACAGCCGTTGGCATCAGTTACATAACATTGATAAATCCCTGTAGGTAAAGCAAAAATAAAAGGGGTATTACTCGTATTTGTATATCCGTTCGAGCCTGTCCATGAAATAACATAAGGTGGTGTACCCCCGGAAGGAATGACATATAAATTTCCTGTATAAATCGGAGAACAAACTGTATTTTGGTTAATAGGTAAAATCATTGAAATGGGAGAAGGCTGGTTTATCAAAAATGAAGAATTGACCGTACACCCGGTACTGTCTGTAACAGAAACCGAATAATTTCCTGTGGTTAGGTTCATCAGGTCCTCTGTTGTCGCACCAGTATTCCAGGAGAAAGATAAAGGCATGGTTCCTCCTGATACTGAAATATCAATCGCTCCATCCGAATCACCCGCACAAAGAACGTCTGTTGTCTGTCCGGTCAAAGTCATAGGGGGAAATTCGAGAACCGTAGCCGTAGCGAATGAAGTACAGTTAAGACTATCATTTACCACCAGATCATACGTTCCGGCAGGTAGTCCGATCAAATTTTGCGTATTAGCACCATTTGACCAAATGAAATTATAAGGCGGAGTACCTCCGCTTAGGGATATCTGGATTTCACCATCTGAAAGACCAAAACAACTCACATTTGAAACTACTGGCGAAGAAATAACAGGGGAGTTATTATTGGTAAGCACATGGGTATTTGTCTCAATACATCCAAGAGAATCGGATACTGTAACCTGATAAATCCCTGCAGGGACACCGGATACTGTATCCGAAGTTGCTCCGCCGGTATTCGGACTCCAAAGGTATGTGTAAGATCCGTTTCCTCCTGTAGATTGTACCCAGATCATTCCGTCAGATAAGCCGCACCCAGGTTGAATCGAAAAAATAGAATTCACGATTGGGTTTTGGTTACACTTTGAGAAAAACCGGGCATCTGTGTTAAAGTCTGAATCGTGGAAATCAATGTCACTAAAATAATAAAAGGAAACAGGTAAGGTCAGACTTATTCCTGGTTGTAAATCCATTACCACAGTAGGTAATATATAAGTACTCGCCATATCATAAAAAGCTACAGGAGAAATCTTGGGCATTATGGCTTTTGAAGCCCAGTTAGCATCCGTGATAGTGCGATTTTCGGCATCAGATGTTTTGTAATCATCTAGACTGAAGGCAGCAGTAATCAGATCAGGAGCACTATTGTCTGTTCCACCTATACCGGTTGTGTCCGATTCGGTCCAGGAAAAGAAAACTTTACTTCCATCCGGAGACCGGGAAGCCTGCATCCAGGGATCTGTAGTTAAGTATTGCCCCCCAACATTTATCTGATCCCCAAAGGTTCCCCGGAATGTTGCCTGACGGCTCAGGTATAACATATTCCAATCTCCGGAAGAGTCTTTTGTAAAATCAAATACAAACAATCCCAAATCCTCAAATATACTGTAGTTGGGATTGCTATAAGTGCCATTTCCGTTTGACATATTTGCACTTCCTACTATTGATACAAGATGGGGGTTACCATTTTTATCAACTATTAAATCAAATTTTTCGCCTGTTGTTGCTGCACTGCTGATCCGGATGGTATCGGGGGGAGTTGTGGTTGTATTTATATCATAAAAGAAAACACTCAGCGAATCCAACAGTCCAAAATTATAAAATTGCGACATATTAAATTCTTCAAAATTACTCCAGGTTTGTCCACCATCCGTGGAGGAAGCAAAGCATGGGGCATACACTCTGTTCTGATTACCGACAAGATCAGAAAGCATTGCTACATAGCCCGTCATCCCATCCGGACTGAAAGCAATTTTTAATCCGCTAGTATGAACAGGGGATCCATTAAAACCCAGGTAATAATCAGGAGAAAGGGTTGTTACAAGCGTCCAGTTTACCTGATTGGAAACAGGGTCAAAAACTCCTTTATTCAAATGAACATTATTCCCTATATTTATTCCATCCCAACTCCAGGCAACGGTCCAGAATTCGCCCGGAACCCGCTCAATCAATGAATAACTAAAATATTGATTCCCACTTTGGTAGGGATAAATTTCCTGATTTATTACAGGTAAAGTGGTCACATTGGAAACCAAACCCAAAACGGCTCCATCCCAGCCGCTGCCCACAGGGTTAAGTACAGGACCAGAATACACAGCTTTAAGGCTGGCAGGGGTTTGAGCCTGCCCGGGAGGTAAAAATAATGTTATATTGGGATAACGGGACTGTTGAGAAAAGTAAGGATTTACCGGCCCTAATCCATAACATCCTATATTTGTATTCCAGTTTACGCCTCCATCTGTCGAAATGGAATAGCGAAATTTACCACTTTCGGTACTTGTGCCACCACATTGACTGATATTCTGCCGGTATATAAATGCAACTGATCCGCCATTGGTTCCTACATCCGAAGCCACGGAAAGCTGGTTGTTTTCAGGTAAAGTAAATGTAAATGCATTTGACGATTCTCCAATTTTCGTTGCTGTCACGACATCAGTTACAACTGTTCCTATCGGAATGGTGGGACTTGAGAGGGTACTTGGTACAGGAATTTCCTTTTCAAAAAGGAGAGGATGCTGACCAGATGCTACTGCACTGGGTTCTACCTTTGCACGATTCACGAGCCTGGCTTTTTGGGCAAAACTCATAGTTGTCAGCCCTAAAAGAATTGAAAAAGCAATTTGTTGTTTCACGAGATGAGAAAATTAGCTGTGTTGATCACTAAAGTTAGCAACAAATCAGAAAATCATTCATTTTACCATCCATTTTGTTTTCCAATATCAATAACCCGGCAGTTTTTATCTCCTGTATTAATTATTTGCCTCAATGTCGCAGAAACAAAAAATAGGGCGCCGCAAGGCGCCCTATTCGATATGCAAACTTATAATTGCTTACCAACTGATCGGGTAGCTGGTTCCATTGACAATCAATGTTGCTGACTGATTCCCATTGAAAGTAATCTGCCCAGTGAAAGAAAACCCTGTTCCGTTGCTGGCTGTACCTGTAAGGACGACATCGGCTGTGCCACTGAGAATTTCGTAGCTGGATTTGTCAACGGTAAGGTTGGTCGTGGTAAGGGTAAGCTGGCTGGTAAAACTGTTCTGATTTCTGATTTTGGAAGTCTGACTTCCGCTCCTGCCAAAGGACCCGTTGTAAACATAATTACCGGAAGATGGCTGAAGTCCGCTAAGGACGAATGAGCCGCTAGCCTGATCGGCAGAACTCATTCGCGGCGTGTCATACTGCCCGTTTGAACTGTAGGTAAAACTGATGGACTGAGGAATGCCCGCGCCATTGCAGGTAAGAGAACCGTCCCACATATAGGTATAATTGTAAGTACGGGTTCCCGAAGCAAGTGATTTTGTAATGGTGGAGTCAAACGACTGGCCGCAAATGCTGTTGACATAGACTTCGGTCATGGCGGCGGCATCTTCCACCTGGCTGCTCATGCCTTCTGTACTAGTCACCACAGCGCTTTCAATAACTTCTACGGCTTCTTCTTCGGATACGATTTCCAGGGTTTCTTCCTGGCAGCTCCAGGTCAGGGTGGCGATAAGTGCAATCATCAGGTAGCTGGGAGTGATTCGGAAAGTTTTCATCTTTGATTTGTTTGTTATATTGATTGGTGAAACATTTTATACCCCAAATCAATACTTCCCTTATCACTCCGCGAAAAAGATTCCATCAACTACCCAGACTTTTCAACCAACGTTGAAATGCCTTCAACCAAAATTTATTTCCCATCCATCCGTACGATTTTCGGCTGGAAAGTACCGACAACATCCACCAGGTCTTTTTGAAATTCCATCACCTGGTTTATGTCTTTGTAAGCCATCGGAGCTTCGTCAAGATCGCCGCCAATCAGTGTTACACCTGCCTCTTTCAGCACTTTGTTGAGCGCATGTCGGGTAATACTGCTGAATGCTTTTTGCCTTGAAAGTTGCCTTCCCGCACCATGTGAGGCAGAATTCAGCGACCGGTCATTTCCTTTTCCCCTGACAATAAAGCCGGGTGCAGTCATGGAGCCGGGAATAATACCCAGCACCCCCTTCCCGGCAGGTGTGGCTCCTTTTCGGTGGACAATTACTTCTTTGCCCTCAAGCGTTTCTTTCCAGGCAAAGTTGTGATGATTTTCTACCATAAACATCGGCTTTTCGCCGATGGCTTTGCTCAGCCGGTGATGGATGTGGTGATGACATGCTGAGGCATAATCACCTGCCAGGTTCATCGCCAGCCAGTATTCCTGTCCCTCAGCAGTATTCATATCCAGCCAGGCAAGATGCCGCGCCTCCTTCGGAAGGCGGGTTTTGTCCATCGCCAGACGTGTATAATGGTTGGCAATGGCAGCACCCATTCCGCGCGAACCTGAATGGGAAAGCAGCCCCAGATAAACGCCCGGGCTTACCCCCCATTCGTTGCCGGTGTCAGTAATTTCCACCAGCCCAAACTCAACAAAATGGTTTCCGCTACCGGAAGAGCCGATTTGTTTCCGCGCTTTGTCCTTCAGGGTTTTTACCACGGCAATTTCACGAAACTCACTTCTGTCTAGCACAGCATCATCCATCGGCTCAGCATGGCCATTTCCCGCGCCGAAGACGGTATTTGCCACCAGTTCGCGCTCAAGCAGGTTATGATATTTGCTGAGAAATGTACCTTTAAGGTCAAATACAGACAGGCTCATCCGGCAGCCGATATCCACCCCTACGGCATAAGGGATAATGGCGCCTTCTGTCGCAAGCACACCGCCGATGGGTAACCCATATCCCTGATGCGCATCTGGCATAAGCGCTCCCTTCCGCGATACGGGCAGTCTGGCAGCTACTTCCATTTGCTGAAGGGCGCCTGCCTCGATAGCCTCGCCACCGTAAATCTTATAAGCAACCGGCGCAGTGAGTAACTTCGGGAAAACAGGTGCATTGGGATCGGCTTCTTCTGGCAGAAGTTCTTTTACAATATCGCCCAGCAGGTTGTGTTTGCGGTATTTTTCGGGTTGCCTCAGCACCTCCTGCAATAGCTGCATTTTGTATTCACGGCCTTTTTTCTGGTAATGCTCATGCTCCATCGCTACCAGGGCCATTTTCAGGGCCTCTCCAGGTTCATACCCCAGTCTGAGCAGGTGTTTCTTTTTAATTTTTGCCATACGCAATGAATGTTCCGGCGCAATTGAGAATAAAATTTACGCCATATACAAAAATGGTTTCCAGTCTTCATTGACTTTCCCCGCAAAACGGCTCAGATACATGATAAAACTGGGCCGGAAAGGGGTAAATGAAAGGGTCAATCCCGATTCTTCCAAAGAAAGATCGCCTTTTTCTGCGTTGCAGCGGATGCAGGCGGTCACGAGGTTGTGCCAGTGGGTGCGGCCACCTTTGGCACGTGGAACCACGTGATCGAGGGTAAGCTGCTTCCGGCTACCGCAATACACACATGCATGGCCATCGCGGCGAAAGATATTTTCGCGGGTGAGCGCCACCTGGCGATAGGGTATCCGCACAAAACTGCTGAGCCGTATGACCGATGGAAAAGTAAATTCCCGGTTGACTGAACGAAGCCGCTTTTCGGCGATTTCGGCCACAAGTTCGGCTTTCTGTAAAAGCATCAGGACGATGGCACGTTCAGTATCGCAGACAGAGATTGCCTGATAGTCCTGATTTAAGACCAATACCTGAGTCATAAAACTGGGATTAAAAATGGACAGATGGTGATAAAAAAAGTGCCGGAAAGCTCCGGCACGTATATTCAAGATAAAAATTAGTCGATGAGAACAAGCCTCAGATCTAGCTGGCCTGACCAGGCTGGATTTCCCTGCCGATTTTCTCTACAGCGATTTTTGCTTCACGGAGCCGGCAGTCGGTGTATTCCATAAAAAGCCGGATAGCGGCAATTTTTCCCTTATAAGTCAGGGTAGCGATGATTTCCTGTTCCATCTCCGGCATAAGTGATTTGATATTCATCTTTTCCATAACGCTATACAGAAATTAGGTTACATTCTTACAGGTATTTCCATCAGTTACTTACTTATACGAGTCGAATCCCTTAATGGGATGCAGGAAACAAAAAAAGTGCGGAGAGGGATTCGAACCCCCGGAATACTGATCTGCAATCAGCCGCATTAGACCGCTCTGCCATCCGCACGCTTGCATGTCAGTGATTCTTTCCACTTATACTTAACGCAATTCAGATGCCCGTTCTTATCGTTTTTTGAGCCTATTTGTTTCAATGGAAAGATATACCTTCTGAAAGGTTTGTTCATTTGCGCAAACAGTAAAAAAACAACACCGAATTGCTTCGATAAATGGAAAATTCACTTAGTTATTTTTTTCGAAAATTTATCACATAGACTTTTTTTCAGAAAAAAATTCCAAATATGAGACACTGTATAGTGGAACCGGATGGGATCGAACCACCTTCTCCCGGGCTTCAACCGGGCGCTTAACCGTTTAAGCTTCAGTTCCGTAATTTGTACCGAAAACCCTATGTCAAAAATCTGTTCCGGCTTCGCCGGAAATTATATTCAAAAATCTTTGGCGAAAGAATGCCGGGAGTTTGCACTCCCGACGATTACACCCCTCAAATAATTCTTTGCGCTAACCGTACACCCCGGAAAAAGACCAGGTATTGTCAGATAGTATATTTTTGATTCAAAAGTCAGCAAATCCCAGGCAGCAATTCGTCAGAATCTGCGATCCGAACAAGTCAGGAGAAAAATTCAGGGATAAAAAAACCCGAATCTTTACGATTCGGGTGTGTTTCATAAAGCCGATGTAGCTCTATTTAAATCGAAAAACACACCCGGATGTATCGGTCTCATTCCATGCACGGATTTCGCTGATCCCCTGGCTAAAGCCCGGCACGAAACAATATGTCAGATTGAATTTGTGCATGAAATTGATGTTAAAATGTTTATTGGTTGAAACGGAATTGTTTGAACGAAGATTCACTTTTATACATGAACTGTCGTTTCGGATGTTCGAAATGCTATTTTCGCAGCGCGAATGGTTATTTTGGCAACATGAACTGCAAATTGAATTTTGTCTTATCGCTTACTAACTTTGTAAATTAAATCATGTCAAAACATTACCGTAAATCAATATGTCATTTCGCGTCGGACAAAAAGTAAGGGTGCTCCACCAGTCAGGGGAAGGGGTAATAACTGCGCTTATAGATAAAGAACATGTTGAGGTGGACATGGGCGATGATTTTGCTATTGATATGCATATCAGCGAGGTAGTACCTGTCGATAGTGCCGAACCGGAGTTTTCCGACAGCCGCCAAAAAAGTGAGTCAGTGCCTACTGTGCGGCGCACTTTTGACCCTTCCATGGTTGACCTCAGTCTGGCAGTAATCAGAAAGGATGAAAAAAATCTCGAATTTATCCTTGCCAATCCTGAGCCTGTGGATATTCTTTATACCTGCTATCAGCAATCACTCAAAAATTTCAACGGGGTTTCCTCCGGGCAGATTGAAAGCGGCAATTACCGCTCCCTGTTTATTTTGCCAAAGGATCAGGCTATCCAGATCAAAGGATTGTATTTTCAGGTTCTCGCATTCACACCGGGCAAAGGATACCCTCATACGCTCGAAACAGTAGAATTTCCCTGGTCGCGCAACAGTATTTCGCAACCCTCGCGCCACATACCTGCGTTCAAAAATGATGGCTGGCTGTTTTCTCTCCGCGAAAACCAACAGAAAAAAGATGTGGATTCCATTGCTGACAGTGAGTTTGTCAGAATCAGAAGACACGATACCCCTGCCAAACGCAAAGAAGTGGAATTAGACCTCCATATTGAAGCGCTGGTAAAAAATCCGTTCGAATTTGCCCCCTCAGAAATCCTTCAGTTTCAGCTTCGCCACCTGGAAAAAGCGCTTTCTGACGCACTGACCGAAAATTATGCTTCGCTGATTATCATTCACGGTGTGGGAGAGGGAAAACTGCGAAAAGCGGTAAAAGAATTATTGTCCCAGACTCCCCATATCAAAAGCTTTGAATCCGCTGATCCGGGACGTTATGGCAACGGCGCTACCAAAGTAATATTTAAGTAAACGTATGTCGAACCGGCTCGGTTTTTTGCCCTTTATCTCTGTATTTTTCCTTTGTTTTCAGGCAGAAGCACAGGCGCCCGACAGCCTGAATATCGGATATTTTTATCTGGAAAGACCTGATACGGTTTCCGTTACAGATTCGGGGCAGGAAATACAGGGGAGAGATTTTGTGCGAAAAAGAATCCTCTACCGCCTCGATCTTCACGCCGCGGCCAACCAACCTGTTCAATCCATGAATATTCCCGGAAGTAATGAACATGGCATTGTCGCTGCGCTGCTATACGGATTGAGAAATGGCCGGTATTCGGCGCTTCACCCTGCCAATTTGCAACAATCGCTGAGCTACCTGGATTTTTTATACTATCTGATCAGTCTGGAGGGTACGCAGCCCGGAAACCGCACCGACAGTATCAGTCCTGAGGATATCGGCATAAAATGGACTTACCGTTTTCTGGATGTTATCGCTGATGAGGGGTTTTCGCCAGACAACAGCCGGGCATTTTTCCGTGTGCGTTTTTTGCGGCTGCTTTGGGTGAATCCTCATTCTGCTACAGATCCAAAAATCGTGATGGTTTTTCCATTTGAATCCGTTTCCTCTTATCTGGAACAGATAATCTGTCGGGCAGATCAGGGAAAAATTTCTGCAAAAAAGTTTCTGGAATTGCAGATGTTCCAGGCACGGGAGGTGAGTTTTCCCCATGATCCGGCATCGCCTATACCGATGAAGCTACCTGCGACAGATCGCATTCCGATCAGGAACATAGATTTGTGGAAAAATTGACTCGGATGTAACGATCCTCCGTTTATTCAGTTTTATCCCCACCCGTATCAGGTTACCTTTGCAACTCAGGTAACTTCAACGAATATGAAAATATCAGTAATTATCCCTTTACTTTTGAGTCTTCTGTTTTGCACAACCCTTTGGGCACAGCGGGATTCCGTTCGCACGGTAAACAAAATATTTACTCAATCCCCGGAGGCTTTGAAGGAAAATGTTTTGTTGATACCCCGATTTGATCTCATGGATCCTGAAGAAGGAGAAACCGGAAGTCGGAGAACTTTCATTATTGAGGCAAACAAAGCCGCAAAAAGAGCCAATTCATCCCTGAAGGAGACCATTGACAAGAGCTACAGGCTCGAATACAAAATGGTAAGTCTCAGCGATGTAGAATCATTTGCCAATGAAGGTTACCGCTATTATCTGGATATGGTGCTTATGCCGAAACAAATGACTGAGGCCAAAAAAGAGGCTATGCGTCCATCATTTGTAAAATATTCGACGGCTAATAAGATGTATAAAAACAACAACCTGCAGTTTCACTATTATTTTTACATACGAGACCTCAGTACGGATGACGCCTATGTATCATCCCGGCTGAAAGGGAATGCAGATGTGTATATCGGAATGAAAAAATTTCTATCGCAGGTTATGGCAGACGTTCAATGAGCCAATGCCACGGCAGAAATAGCTGCTTTGGGGTTAATGACTTTGCCAATTCTTTCCGAATCATTGACGGTAGTGCCGGTTTCATTCAGGATGCGGTAAATATCATCAGCCGAAAGTTTGGGATCAAATGATCGCATAATACCTACAAGTCCTGATACAATCGGGGTAGCCATAGAGGTGCCGTTGTAAGACATATACTGGCTTCCGGGAACGGAGGAAAGAATATTCACCCCCGGAGCAGCGATAGGCATTTTGAGGCTGGTATTGGTATTGGAGAAGACGGCCTTGTTAAAATTTTCATCCACCGCAGAGACGACGATTACGCCTTCGATATTGGCGGGGGAATAACGCCTGGCGTCGTCATTGCTGTTACCGGCAGCGACTACGACCACAGCACCGAGTTTACGGGCATATTTAATGGCATCAACCTGAGCTTTGGGAGCACCAAAAGGAGAAAAACCACCGAGCGACATGGAGATTACATCTGCGCCACCTTCTGCGGCATCGATAATGGCTTTGGCCACTTTTTTGTCTGTACCTCGGCCCTGATCATCGAGTGCAGGATAACCTGAAAGCATGATAAACTCTCCGTCCCAGTTGAGAGAACCTACGCCTACACCATTGTTGGTAGCCGCACCGGCGAGTCCGGCACAATGCGTACCGTGGCTGTGTTTGTCATTGTCACCGGCTCCATTGCTTTTTTTATAGACACCGGTAATATCTTCGTGCCCGTTGTCCACGCCGGTATCGACAATGGCGACTTTTATTTTACGGATGGGCTTATGCTCTTTAAGTAATGAGTAAACCCCATTGTAATCGAGTTTATCGGCAAACCATTGATTGGAGAGATAGGGGTCATCGGCGAGGAACTGTATGGGTGTTTTTTCTTCAGCTCCTGCAGTGGGTTTAACCAAAGTGATCGGGTGGTTGACATCAAACTGATCAACGTTTTCCGGATCGTTTTCCAGTTCCATCATGAGCGGGTCGCGACGGGCAACATCAACGGTTACGGCATAATATTGCGCGAGGTCTTCACTTTCACTCAGATCGACATTGGGGAAAGCTTTTTCAGCTTTAGCTCCGTATTTTTTCAGGATAGGTTGGATTTCTTCAATACTGTCGTCGGGCCCCAGTTCGACCAGCAATTCTATGGTTTCATCATTGGAGATACTTCCGGAGAAAGAATCGATACAAAAATTAAACAGAGAGAATACGCCGCCAAAAACTACCGCCAGAATACCAGGTACAAAAAATAGCTGCGCTTTTTCACGGTTGATCGCAAGGTAAGCTGAGGCAATAGCCATACCCAGACCAAAATCTATCAGGAGGTTGGATATGCGGGCCATAAGGGAAAAGTGCCCGGAGAAAAACTGATAGACAATGGATAGTAAAATCAGCAGGAAAGCCCATATAGGCTGAAAACTTTTTCCATTGGCTTTGCGGACGATGCCACGGCCAAAAATGAAAAATGCCAGCACAGAAACGGCGATTCCAAACAAGTGGTGCGAGAGTGTTCCGGACATAATTTTACTATATTACCTCGATCTGTTTAATGTCAATATTGGTTCCCCACATAAAAATACTGAAAGCCTGTGAAGGGCTTACTTTAGCTTTAATCCGAACACCTTCTTTGTGGAAGCCGGTGGGAAGGGAACTTCCCGGATTGTAATTCTGGCCATCATCGCCCAGAATGCCCCAAAAGCCGCCAGAGAGATTAACGAAGGTGATTTTTCCGGTAATTTGCATAGTTGCTTGATGACATGTTTTATTTTGTACGGGAAAACTAATCTGGTGTTTCACTCAAGAAACTTAGGTTTTTCCAGTAAAGCGTCGATAATATAGGCGCGCTGAAAATCCCTTTTGGAAGTAAACACACGGGGTTTGGCCTTCTTTTTATTTTTAAACTTCTGTATTTCCAGCCCTTCGGCCATCACTTTTGCAATTTTTTCCAGTGAATCAGCTTCTCCGGCCCGGCTTCCCGGAAGGAAAGCTTCTTCGGTAAGTTTGTATTCTACCAGGCGAGGCATGTTTTGAACTCCGCCATAATTGCTATCTTTGAAGCCTAGTTTTGTCCAGAGGTGTCTCAGATACAGGTAAAGAATGAAGACACCGGCTGCGATAAAAATCGTCAGAATTACTTTCATAGGTTTAAAATAAGTGCTGGAAACGAACAATGCAATTAACCAGTCTGGAAATCTTTGGGTTTAAGAGTTTTGCCGAACGCACCCGCTTTATATTCGACAAAGGGATTACAGGCATTGTAGGTCCCAACGGCTGCGGAAAATCCAACGTCGTGGACTCTATCCGCTGGGTACTTGGCGAGCAAAAAACCCGCAACCTGCGCTCCGAGAAAATGGAAAATATCATTTTCAACGGTACTAAAACCAAACGCAAAGCCAATTTTGCAGAGGTGTCCCTTACCTTTGAAAACACCAAAAATATTCTCCCCACCGAATACACAACTGTAACCATTACCCGAAAACTTTTTCGCAGCGGAGAAAGCGAATACCTCCTCAACGGCGTTACCTGCCGCCTCAAGGATATTCAGGATCTGTTTCTCGATACCGGTGTCAGTTCTGATTCGTATGCGATTATCGAACTGCGGATGGTGGACGAAATGCTCACCAACAAGGACAATGAACGCCGCAAATTTTTTGAAGAAGCCGCAGGTATTTCCAAATATAAAATCCGCAAAAAACAAACCCTCAAGCGCCTTGAAGACACCGACGCAGACCTCGAAAGAGTCGAAGACCTTCTTTTCGAAATAGATAAAAATCTCAAGTCCCTTGAAAAACAGGCCCGCCGTACCCAGCGATATTTTGAAATAAAAGAGCAATATAAGCAGATCAGTTCCCAGTACGCTTTTCTGGCTGTACGCAGTATCCGGGACGAACAAAAACAGGTGCAGATACTTGAGCAACAACTTTCAGACCAGCTATCTGCCGTACACGCTGCCATGGCCGGCTATGAAGCCCGAATGCAGGAGCTCAAAAAAGAACTGCTCGACAATGAAAAAATGCTTTCTCATGCGCAGGGAGAGTTTAACCGGCACCTCCAGAAAATCCAGTCGGTAGAAACCGAAAAGTCTATCAAAAACGAAAGGCTGAAATACCTCCAGCAGCGCGAAATATCGGTACAAAACCAAATCGAAACCGAAAAACGCCAGTTGGAACGAAACGAAAGTGCGCTTACCCAGCTTCGCGAAGACCTGGCCCGGATTCAGAATGACCTCACAGCTCAGAAAGAAAAAGAATCGGCACTCAGAACCGAAAAAGATAGCCTGACTCGCCAGAACCAGGAAGAATCAGCCCAGGCCAGTGCGCTGGCAGAATCGCACAGAAACACCGAACAGGAGCTTCAGACCCTCACCCGGGAAAAGGAAATCAAACGCGTACAAATCCAGAGCCTGGAAGGCGAACTTCAGCGCGCCGAAGAAGACAAAAACCGTCGCTCAGAAGACCTGGATGCCTTTTCTGAAAAAAGCAGAACCCTTGAAACCGAAGTCGTCCAACTGGAAAAACAATTTCAGGAACTGTCTGTACGTCAGGAAAACCATATAGAAGAAACCCGCAACACCGAGCAACTGGTCACCCACCTCAAGGACAACGTCTATAAAACCAACCGGATGCTCGACGCCCGCCAGAACGAATATAACCTCACCAAAAGTCTGGTCGAAAATCTTGAAGGTTTTCCGGAAAGTGTGAAATTTCTCAAGAAAAACGCCCAGTGGATGAAGGGTGCGCCCCTTCTCTCCGATGTGTTTGCCGTGCCCGAGGAATATAAAATCGCTTTTGAAAATTACCTCGAACCCTACCTCAGTTACTATGTGGTCAAAACAAGACAGGATGCGATCCTCTCTGTGCATATGTTGGCGGATGCTTCAAAGGGAAGGGCAAATTTCTTTATTCTCGAAGAACTCGAACATTTCAGACCCTCCAATCCACTGCTTTTTACCCAGGCAAAACTGGCAATGGATGTGGTGGACTATGCAGATGAATACAAAAAACTGGCGGCATTCCTTTTAGGCAATGTCTATATCGTACCGGCTGAAAATGACTTCCCGGAAGAGATATCGGGTGATACTGTTTTTATTACCCATGCAGGCAACGTCTCCCGCCGAAGATTTATGGTCGGAGGAGGCTCGCTGGGGTTGTTTGAAGGCAAACGCCTGGGAAGGGCCAAAAACCTCGAAAAACTGGATAAAGAAATCGCCCGCCTTCAAAAACAACTGACTAATGAAAAAGTAGAGCTCGATCAGGAATCGCGCAAGCTGGAAGGGTTGAAGAAAATGGATTTTCACCAGCAGATTGAACCCGTTCGCAAAGTTCTGCTTGAAAAACAGCGTGATCTTTCTGTGATTCAGTCAAGAGAAAAGGAACACAGAGAATTTCTGGCCCGTGTAGGAAAAAGAACCGAAGTGCTGGAAGAAGAACTTGAAAGCCTGCGCCGTTTTCTGGTTGATATTGATCCGAAGCTAAAGACGCTTCTCGAAGAACTTCAGCAACTGACCTCCCAACTCGCTGCACAGCGGGAAAAGTCGAATGAAACTGCCGAACTACTCGCCGAATCGGTTCAGAAATACAACCAGGAGCATATTCGCCTTATTCACCTCACCAACCAGTACGACAACCTTCAGCGGGAAACAGATCAGCGTACCGAATCCATCGACCGCTTTTCAGAAACCAACCAAAAACTAAGAGAAGAACTGGAGCAGGTGCGCAGAGATACAGACAATCTTGTCAACAGTAACCTTCAGGATGATGAAGTCATCGTCAGCCTCTACAACCAGAAGCGGGAAAAGGAATCGCAGGTAAATCTTCTGGAGGAAAAAGTGGGCATGACCAAAAACTCTATCTATCAGGTAGAAGAAAAACTTTCGGCGGAGCGTAAAAACCGCGAACATGTGCTCCAGAAGCAGGCAGACCTCAAAGAGAATGTCACCGAAATCAAACTCGAAATGAATTCCCTGAAAGAGCGTATGTCGGTGGAATTTCAGGTGGAAATCAACGATCTGGTTCAGGAGGAATTATTTGCCAAACCGCTGGATCATTACGATATAAAAGAAATCGAAGAAAAACTGCTGGGACTTAGAAGCAAGGTTCAGACCTACGGTGAAATCAACCCCATGGCCGTTGAGGCTTACAATGAGATGAAAGAGCGGTTTGACTTTATCAACGACCAGAAACAGGATCTTACTGAAGCCAAAAAGTCATTGCTCAATACCATCTCTGAAATTGATGTGACAGCAAAAGAGAAGTTTCTCGAGACCTTTGCCAAAGTGCGAGAACATTTTCAGGTTGTATTCAGGAGCCTGTTTTCTGAAGATGACAAATGCGATATTCTGCTCATCGACGAAGAAAACCCGCTGGAATCGGAAATTTCCATTATCGCCCGACCCAAAGGCAAACGGCCACTGACGATCAAACAACTTTCAGGCGGGGAAAAAACACTTACGGCTGTCGCCCTGCTTTTTGCCATCTACCTTATCAAACCTGCCCCGTTCTGTATTTTTGATGAGGTGGATGCACCGCTCGACGATGCCAATATTGATAAGTTCAACAATATTATCCGGCAGTTTTCGGAGACTTCCCAGTTTATTATTGTGACACACAACAAACGCACCATGGCAGCAACCAATGTAATGTACGGAGTGACTATGGAAAACACGGGTGTCTCCCGTTTGCTGCCTGTGGATCTAACCGCATTGAATCTGGCATAAAGTATGGCAAAAGGAAAAGATATACAACTCGCAGCCAGACTGCTACGGGCAGGCCAGCCGGTGGCCATTCCCACGGAGACGGTCTATGGCCTGGCGGCCAACGCACTTCAGGATGATGCTGTGCTGAAAATATACGAAGCCAAACAGCGCCCAAAATTTAACCCGCTGATTGTACATTTCGGAAATGTAGTGCAGATGCAGCGGCATATTGCCGATATTCCCGAAACGGCGGCCCTGCTTGCCGGTGCATTCTGGCCTGGACCACTAACGCTCCTGCTTCCCAAAAAGTCTTCTATCAGCGACCTGGTTACAGCCGGAAGTTCGCGCGTAGCCGTGCGCATTCCCAACCATCCGCTGACACTCGAACTGCTTGACCAGCTGAGTTTTCCGCTGGCAGCCCCCAGCGCCAACCGTTTCGGGTATATCAGCCCGACCACCGCCGACCATGTTGAAAAACAACTGGGCGCCAGAATTCCCTATATCCTCGACGGCGGGCCCGCTTCAATCGGTGTGGAATCTACCATTGTAGGATTTGAAGGCGAGCTCCCGGTTGTATTCCGGATGGGTGGCATCAGTTATGAGGCATTGACAGAATGTGTGGGAGAAGTGGAGATTCTGAAAAAAAGTGAAAAACCGGAAACTCCGGGCATGCTGAAAAGCCATTACGCACCGAAAACACCGCTGTATGTGGGCGACCCCGAAATACTTCTGAAAGAATTTCAAACAGAAAAAGTGGGGATACTGGCCTTTTCAAAAACCAGATCTGGCATTCCCTCAGACAGACAGGTGGTTTTGTCAAAATCAGGCGATCTGAATGAAGCCGCCAAAAATCTGTTTGCAGCCATGCATTACCTCGACGGATTGGGGCTGGAAGTAATTCTGGCTGAGCCGGTTCCGCACAAAGGCATTGGCATGGCTATCAACGACAGACTGGAGCGAGCAAAACAGGAAAATAAGGTGAAGGACTAAGCCGCTTTTATCGTGTATTTTGTTGTATTTCCGGTTTTTTGATCCTGCAGAAATCGTATCTTTCCCAAAAATTCGGAACATGACATACTGTTTGGGGATAAAAGTCAAAAAAGGACTGGTTGCTATTGCTGATACAAGGATCACATCGGGAACGGAGACCACTACAGCTAAAAAGATCTCCATTCATAAAAAGGGGAGCAATAATCTTTTTCTTATGACTTCGGGGCTGCGTTCTATCCGGGACAAAGCAGTAACCTATTTTGAAGAATTGCTGGAAGAAGAAAATCCCTCTTATGACAAAATGTATAAGGTGGTGAATGCTTTTGGCGAACAGCTTCGCCGGGTAGCGGCAGAGGATAAACAGGCACTACTTGAATCAGGCCTGTATTTCAATCTTTTTACCATTGTAGGAGGTAAGCTGGAAAGCGACAAAGAGCACAAATTATACATGCTTTACCCGGAAGGTAACTGGATAGAAATCGGGGAAGCGACCCCCTTCACGATCATCGGGAACTCAGGCTATGGAAAACCCATTCTCAATCGGGCACTCACTTACGAATCATCGATTCGTTTTGCGCTGAAAACAGGTTTTCTCTCCTTCGACTCTACCCGGGTAAGTGCCAATGATGTGGGTTATCCGATTGATGTGGTAGTTTACCGGGCAGAATCAGATATGATGATCGAACGACGTTTTACCGAAGACATTACCGGCTCCATTGGTGAACTATGGGGCCAAAAACTCAAAGCACTGATTAAAGAAATACCCGACGACTGGACCGATGAACTTATGGCTGCCGGAGACCTTTCTGTTCAGCAGCAGCAACAGCAACAGCAATAAAGGTTTGATCGCTTGCTGTTATTTCTACTCATGTACTATTGACCAGACCTACTTCTCTGCCTTTTCGCAGGTCTAGTTTTTCCCCTTTTTCCGCAAGTCCAGGGTGTAAGGGAATTCCGGATCAACTTCAATCTCCTCCGTAGGAAAAGCCGCTACCGGCCAGTATTGCGGAGACAGATATCGTGTCGGGGATAAAGAAGAAGAAGCCTGTGAAATAATCCGGTCTTCTGATCTGGGGGTATGATTCTGTTCCCAAAACCGGTTTACCCTCCGCGATTCCGCTTCATAACTATTGACCGGGAAGGTGTCATAACTTCTTCCCCCGGGATGCGATACGTGATAGGTACAGCCACCGACAGATCGTTTGTTCCAGGTATCGTAAATATCAAACACCAGCGGCACATCCACGCCCAGTGTAGGGTGCAGCGCCGAAGGTGGATTCCATGCTTTATACCGGATACCTGCCACATATTTCCCCCGTGTTCCGGTGCTGGTAAGTGGTACGATCGTCTGATTGCAGAGCAATTGGTAACGCTCAATGGCTATCCCTTCCAGCATTACCTCTACCCTTTCGACGGAAGAATCGACAAACCGGGCAGTACCGGTATTGCTCATTTCCTCTCCCAGTACATTCCACGGCTCTATACCGGCCCTTATGGTCAAGTGAATCTGTCCGACGGAGACTTTGCCCAGTAAAGGAAAGCGGAATTCAAAAAATGCATCCAGCCATTCCATCTTAAATTCATATCCGTGCTCATTCAGATAATCAATGACTTCCTTCATATCCTCCTTTACAAAATGATGGATCAGAAACTTATCGTGAAGTTCTGTTCCCCATCTGACCAGTTTTTTCCGGTAAGGATTTTTCCAGAAGACAGCTACGAGGCTCCGAATCAGCAAAATCTGAATCAGGCACATCTCGACATGCGGAGGCATATCAAACCCGCGCATCTCGACGATGCCCAGACGCCCTGACTGCGAGTCAGGGCTAAAGAGTTTATCAATACAGAATTCTGCCCTATGGGTATTCCCGGTAATATCGATCAGCAAATTGCGGAAAAGGCGGTCCACCATCCACGCTGGTGGGTCAGGGTAACGGTCGAGTTCTCTGAAAGCAATTTCCAGTTCGTACAACATCTCCTGCCGCCCTTCATCGACCCGGGGCGACTGGCTTGTAGTGCCTACAAAGGCAGAAGAAAACAGATACGAAAGTCCCGGGTGATTTTGCCAGAAGGTAACAAAACTTCGCAACAGATCTGGTCTTCGGAGAAACGGACTGTCTATTGGTCTCGCACCGCCCAGCGTAATATGATTTCCGCCTCCGGTACCCGTATGTTTTCCGTCAAGCATAAATTTTTCGGTACCCAGCCTGCACGTTTTTGCCAGTTCGAACAACTTATCATAGTTGCTGACAATTTCTTTCCATTCAACCGCAGGGTGAATATTTACCTCTATGACTCCGGGGTCGGGTGCAACTACCAGCTTAACGATCCGGTAATCATAAGGAAGCTGATACCCTTCGATGATAACGGGCATCTGGAGTTCTTCGGCTACTTTTTCGACTGATCCCAGCAGGTCAAGTGCACTTTCTGTGGATTCCAGCGGGGGGAGGAAAATATACAAATTCCCCTCCCTTACCTCTGCACATAAGGCTGTTTTGATCGTTTTAACCTGAATCACAGCATCCGGATTGCTGGTTATACGCTCACCGACTTTTGCATCAAGATCAAGTCCAGAAGGAAGGTCAGGGAGTTCTTCCATCGGACTGGGTTCGCCCACAAGTTCTGCTTCTTCGGATGCAAGATGGGGCAGCCGGTCAAGCGGCAGACGCATCCCTATGGACGAGTTGCCGGGGATAAGGAAAATATTTTTTCGGGAGAGTTCCCAGTAACAACTTTTCCAGGAACCATCCGGAGCATCATACCGGATCGGCAAGACATACCCTTTGGGCTTATTGGGGCCTCTGTTGAGCAACTCTGCCAGGGCTTGTCTCTCCAGTTTGTCGCTGAGGTTGACTTTGAGCGGATCGACATTAACGGGGAGATTGCCCTCTTCCCACAGAAAATAAAAAACATCTTCATAGGCGGGCATACAATTTTGCGGAGAGATGCCCAGATTTTGAGCCAGGCGTTGAATAAATTCACGGGCGTTTGTATCATTCATGCCGCGATCCTGATGAGGATCGGCCAGCAGCGCAGGGTTTTTCCAGATAGTTTCACCGTCTTTTCGCCAATAGACGGAATATTGCCATCGGGGAAGCGGTTCTCCGGGATAAAACTTACCCTGTCCCAGGTGCAGAAATCCGCCGGGACCGAAGGAGTCGCGTAATTTCCCTGCCAGTTCATAGGCCATGATTCGTTTATCCTTCCCATCTGCATTTTCATTCCACTCTTCCGATTCCATATCCACAGCAGATACAAATGTAGGTTCTCCTCCCATCGTCAGGCGCACATCTTCTTCCAGGAGTACCCTGTCCACTTTTTCTCCCAGAGCCAGCACTTCCTCCCACTTTTCAGGGGTAAAAGGTTTGGTTACCCGCGGCTGTTCATATATGCGGTCAACGACGTTTTTGTACTCGAAGGTGGCTTCACTGGGCTCGGTAAAACCTGTTATCGGAGCAGCACTTGATGGGTCAGGTGTACAGGCCAGGGGAATATGGCCTTCTCCTGCCAGCAAACCGGAGGTTGCATCCAGGCCGACCCAGCCCGCTCCGGGAAGATAGACTTCGGCCCATGCGTGAAGATCGGTAAAATCTTGTTCGGGGCCCGCCGGCCCTTCCAGCGGTTTGGAATCGGCAGTGAGTTGCACCAGGTATCCGGATACAAACCTGGCGGCAAGTCCCATATGGCGGAGAGTCTGCACCAGAAGCCATGCCGAGTCGCGGCAAGAGCCTATTTTTTTGGTGAGTGTCTCCTCACAGGTTTGAATGCCGGGCTCCAGCCGGATAGAGTAGTTTACAATTTCTCTGATTTTCTGATTGAGTTGTACCAGAAAATTAACCGACCTGTCTCCTTTAAACCGCTCAGTTTCTTTTAGCAGATCTGACAACAAGGGCCCGGACTCTGACACTTCCAGATAAGGAGAAAGCTCCTTGAGGAGTTGTTTTTCGTATTGGAAAGGAAAATTTTCAGCGTATTCATCCAGAAAAAAATCAAACGGATTGATTTTCACCATGTCTGCAATCACCTCAACGTCAATGACAAATTCCCGGGTTTTTTCTGGAAATACGATACGGGCAAGGTAATTGCCAAAGGGATCCTGCTGCCAGTTGATAAAGTGGTTTTCCGGTTGGATTTTCAGCGAATAACCCCTTATCGGTGTACGCGCATGAGGCGCAGGACGTAACCGTATGGTCTGCGGAAAAATCTGAATGGGCTTGTCGTAAATATATTTTGTGTGATGTCGGATGGCCACCTGAATGCTCATAATCTGGTCTTGTCAGTGAATATGAAAATCTTTAAAAGAATAGCTCAATTATCTTATTTTTTTGTAAATATGTTAAATAATTGGGAATGATTATAAAAATTTCCCAATCTTGAATCCCATTACGCATAGTCTTTACAAGCAGATATTATGGATGAAGAAAAAGGCCTCTTTCATGAATATTCAGTCCCATCCGGATTACTGGATGAAGTGTTTACGGCACAAGCTTCCACACATTCTGCTTACTCACTGATCAACGCACTATTTCACTCATTGAGTCCCGCAGATTTTAAAAAGCTCAATGAATACGCCAAGTTGTCTTTCCTCAATCAGGGAATAACCTACGCCGTTTACGATGAATCTAGCAATGGAACAGAAAAGATATTTCCTTTTGACCTTTTTCCCCGTGTAATCAGGAAAAATGAATGGTCTATGCTTGAAAATGGATTGATTCAGCGAAACACTGCCCTGAATCTTTTCCTTAAAGACGTTTATTCCGACCAGAAAATTCTGAAGGACAAAATTGTACCATCATCCCTCGTGTATTCTTCTCCCCATTACCTTGAAATAATGCGGGGGTTTTCGCCAGTCGGGGATGTTTTTTGTCATATTTGCGGCACTGACCTGATACGGCATTCAGACGGGAATTTTTATATCCTGGAAGACAATCTCCGGTGTCCCTCCGGTGTAAGCTATGTCCTTTCCAACCGGGAAACCATGAAACGTACCCTGTCTGATATTTTTAAAATGATGGCAGTGGAAACGGTCAACCAATATCCGACGATGTTGTTTCAAATGCTCAAATCGGTCTCTCCCCGGCCGGTTGAAGACCCGCACTGTGTGCTGCTGACTCCCGGGCAGTATAACTCTGCATATTATGAGCATTCATTTCTTGCACAATCCATGGGGATCGACCTCGTGGAAGGCAGAGATTTATTTGTGGAAAATAACACAGTGTATATGAAAACCATCCGCGGGGCAGTCAGGGTGGACGTGATTTACCGTCGGGTGGATGATGATTTTATCGATCCGGAAGTATTTCGCAAAGATTCGATGCTGGGGGTAAAAGGCCTCATACGTGCTTATCTGGCGGGAAATGTCACCCTCGTCAATGCACCGGGAACCGGCGTTTCGGATGACAAAGCGATTTGTTCTTTTGTACCGGATATGATCCGGTATTATCTCAATGAAGAGCCGATTCTCCACAATGTGCCTACTTATATCTGCGAAAGAGAAAAAGACCTTCAATATGTGCTGGAACACCTTCCTTCGCTCGTGGTCAAGCCGGTGGATATGTCGGGCGGATATGGTGTTACTGTCTGCGACAGGCTGAGCCAGTCCGAATTACAAACCCTTAAAGTGAAAATCAAATCCAATCCGCGCAATTTTATTGCCCAGCCCAAAATGCTGCTTTCGGTTCATAGTACCTATATTGAAGAAAACAACTGTTTTGAACCCCGACATATAGATTTACGCTCTTTCACTCTTATGGGAAAAGATTATACCTATGTGCTGCGAGGCGGACTGACCAGAGTTGCCCTGAAAAGGGGAAGCCTGATCGTCAATTCCTCACAGGGTGGAGGTTCAAAAGATACCTGGGTTGTCGCTGAATAATAAATAATTATGCTTGCAAGAGTTGCAAACTCCCTTTTTTGGACAGGCAGATATATCGAGCGGTCGGAGCATCTGGCTCGTTATCTCAAAGTTCAGTATTTTTCCATTCTGGACGCGCCGATGAGTCAAAATAAGGATTTTATTCTGAAATCCATTTTGACGATGTATGGAATTGCATTCGAAGCGGATGAACCCGTGAATGAACAGGCTGTGCTTGTCGAACTTGGCATGGATTCAGGCAATCCCAATTCGATTCTCTCCACCGTCTTCGCTGCCCGGGAAAATGCCCGCAGTGTCAGATATACTATTTCTACAGAACTTTGGGAGGTGATCAATCAGTATTATCTTTTTGTGAAAGAATATCCCACCGATTTTTACAAAACCCGAGGTCTGTTTGATTTCACCATCAATATTGCCAAACACTGTGCGATGGTCAGGTCTTACCTCGATCACACCCTGATCCACGACGATGTCTGGATGTTTATCAAGCTGGGTATGCATCTGGAAAGGGCTGTACAGATCATTCGCATTCTGACCAGTAAAATACATGATATTGAGGTAGTCACGGATAATGGTCTCAATTTTCCGCTCAGACAGTACCAGTGGACGGTTACCCTCAAGGTACTGGAAGCGTTTGATATGCACAGAAGGATCAACAAAACTTCTCATACCCAGACTTCTACCTTTCGAATTCTGATCCACACCCGCATTTTCCGAGATCGCTTGCCTTTAATATTCAGGAAGTAAATGCTCTGGTCGAAAGGCTGAATAATGAGACAAATCCCAACGACCCGTTGATTGTGGCTTCGAAAAAGATGGCCGAATACTTCCGCAACCTCCCCATGGAAGAAATAAGCGGTAATCTTTTACCCTTTTTATATGAGTCCCTGAATAAGATGTACACCTTAAATGAATTAATAGAAAAGGCCTATTTTCAGATAAGCGAAGAAAATATTTCCAGCCAGAATCAGGATTAGAGGTTATATATTTACGAAAACCTCTAATCTGCTCCCTATGAAAGACCGACTCCCCGGAAGATTCCCTATCAGGTTTATGTTGCTGATGGTTTTTTATCAGACTATTGGAATCTTACCGTTAGCCGCACAGACGCCGCCAAAAGAGCCCGTTCGCTCCACAGCGGACAGCCCGACTGGCTGATCGATCCCGCACCTTATACAGCGGGGTTTTCAGTGGAAATAACCCAGACGAAATTGTCCCTTCCAACGGCCTGATTCGCCGTACTTTCCGTATCAGGCCCAATGCTGCGACCGTGGGGTTTGACAACCTTATCACCGGTGAGTCCATTTTACGCGGCGTAAAACCCGAGGCAGAAATAACCATCAATGGAGATACCTTCGCCATCGGCGGATTGACAGGTCAGCCCATTACGCGTTTCTCCTCCCCGAATGGATTGACAAACGGAAGCCGACCCCTGTGCCATGCAATTTACCGGTTTTCAAACAGGCAAAGCAGAAGCGCCCTTCGGCTGGAAACAGGTCAGACATCACGCGCAGGATGCGCAATGGCCGCCCAAAGGTGTACATCTTCAGATGGATTATCAGTTGCCCGCTCATATTCTTGTTCAGGCCGGGTGATTCTAACCTTACCGTTTCCGTTCACTACGAATTGTATGACGGTATTCCGGTTTTGGCCAAATGGCTGACCGTAACCAACCACGGGGATGCCGAGACTATCAACACTTTCACCAGCGAAATACTGGCTGCGGTGGAATACGGTTCTTCGGTCGAAACCCGTCATCTACAACGTACTTTACCCCAATATCCATGTAGAAACGGATTTTGCCTTTGCCAGTATGTACAGCATGGATGCCAATCACCATGTCGTTCACTGGGAAACCGATCCCGATTACCATACCCAGGTAAGCTATCTGAAAGTTACCCCCTGCCTCCTGAAAGTAAAACCCGAGTTGGGGCCCGATGAGACTATTCTGGATAATGAAACTTTCACCTCTTTCAGGACATATATCATGCCCCACGATAGTTACGACAGAGAGCGGCAGGGGCTGGCGCAGCGAAGGTTATACAGGGTTTTGGCTCCCTGGTCAACCGAAAATCCGCTGATGATGCATGCGCGGTTTGCCGACTGGGAAAAGGTCAAAACAGCGATAGACCAGTGTGCTGAAGTAGGGTTCGAAATGGTGATACTGACCTTTGGCAGCGGATTTAATATAGAGGATGACAGTGAGGCGTATCTGGAAAAAATGAAACAATATGCAGATTACGCAAAAAGTAAAGGGGTAGAAATTGGGGGATATTCCCTCCTTGCCTCGCGGTCCATTGATGCCACAAACGATGTGGTTATGCCTGAAGGCCAAACGCCTACCTTTGGCCATTCTCCCTGTATTGAAAGCGAATGGGGACAGACCTATTTCCGGAAGCTGTACAATTTTTATGAAAAGACAGGTTTTACCCTGCTGGAGCATGACGGTTCTTATCCCGGAGATGTATGCATTTCCACCAGCCATCCCGGGCATAAGGGTTATGACGATTCGCAATGGAAGCAATACCAGGTTATCTCCGATTTTTACAGATGGTGCCGCAGTCAGGGAATTTACCTCAATATACCGGACTACTATTATCTCGCAGGGGGCAATAAGTGCGGCATGGGTTACAGAGAAGTCAACTGGAGCCTGCCGAGAGCGCAACAGGTAATTCATACCCGGCAGAACATTTACGATGGCACATGGACCAAACTCAGCACGATGGGCTGGATGTTTGTTCCCCTTACCGAATACCACGGAGGAGGCGCAGCAGCAACCATAGAGCCATTAAACGAGCACCTCGACCATTACGAAAAAATGATGATTTCGAATCTGGCTGCGGGGGTTCAGGCATGCTACCGCGGGCCTCGCCTTTACGATACAGAAGAGACCCGGCAAATGGTAAAACAGTCGGTGGACTGGTTTAAACAGCACAGAGAAGTATTGGAAGGCGATCTGATCCACCTCAGAAGAGCAGACGGAAGAGATATTGACTACTGGCTGATGGTCAATCCGCAGGGACGGGAAAAAGCGGCACTGATTGTATTTAATCCGCTGGAGGAGGAACGATCTGCGACCATTGAGGTTCCGCTGTATTACTCAGGTTTACGTGGAAAAATCAAAGTAACCCACGAAGGCAAACCCGCCGGGGTTTTTAAATCAGACCAGGCCCATGAGATTCGGCTTCCAGTGCGCGTGGGTGGGGGAAAATGGGCAGCTTATTTTTTCGAATAAGGATTACGTAAATATTTATTCCGGTTTTGTAAACTTGTGGACATTATACTAACTTTACCCGGCTCTTAATAAGATAAATCTGATACCAGATACATGGACTTTTCTGTACTAAATCTCAACACATCCACCTACCTCGCAACCCCGATCCTGATTCTGCTTGGCACCGGGCTGCTGCTCATGGTTCTCGATGCATTTAAAATCAGGGGTGCGCTTCCCTGGATAAGCGCAGCCGGCATGCTTTTATCCGCAGTCGCCGCCTGGGGAATGGGGCCTTCACAAAGTACCATCGCCTTCTTCGGTATGATGGAAATGGGTGGAATCGCACCGCTGGTTCATGTTTTTCTGTGTATCTCCGGTGTCGCTACCCTGTTTTTCCTCGGCGATTACCTCCATCGCCAGGAGCGCAACATCGACGATGTGTATGCACTGCTGGTTTTCTCCGTTCTGGGTATGATTCTCATGGCCAATGCCAACGATCTGATCATAACTTTCATCGGGCTGGAAACCATGTCCATGTGTCTTTATGTATTTGCAGCTTTGTATAAGACAGACGGTCGCTCCAACGAGGCAGGACTCAAATACTTCCTGCTGGGTTCTTTTGCTTCGGCATTCCTGCTTTTTGGAATCTCCATCGTTTATGGAATCACCGGGTCAACCAATTTTACCATCCTCAGCAGTGCCGATGGCATCCGCCTGCTTCAGGCCGATCAGGTAATGTTTTTTACTGCTGCCGGCCTGATCCTGGTTGGCTTCCTCTTTAAAGTAGCTGCATTTCCTTTCCACAGTTGGACGCCCGACGTTTATACCGGTACACCAACCCCGCTTGCAGGTTTTATGGCTACAGGTAGCAAACTGGCTGCTTTTGTGGCAATGGGTGTTATCATACAAAAACTGCAACTGGTCAGCGCTTCTGAAAACGGAAAAGTAGAGACTATTCTCGCACTGGCTGCACTGCTTACTATGATCTACGGCAATATCGTCGCTGCCCGCCAGCAAAACCTCAAGCGCATGCTGGCCTACTCCAGTATCGCGCACTCAGGTTATGTGCTCCTGGGGCTTTGTGCAGCAACGCCTGATAATTATATCGGATTCAAAGCCATTATCTTCTACATGTTTATCTATACCCTGATGAATATCGGCGCATTTGGTATTGTGGGTATGGTCGAACAGCAATTTGAAGATACAGATATCGAAAGCTGGCGTGGGCTGGGCCTGAAAGCGCCCTATCTCGCAGGTGCACTTTCCATCTTCCTCTTCTCCCTTGCAGGCATTCCTCCGCTTGCAGGGTTTATGGGAAAATATCAGGTATTCATCACTGCTATCCGCGATGACCTGGTCTTTCTGGCTACCATTGGTATTCTTACCTCCGTCATCGGAGCCTATTATTATATCCGTGTGATTGTGGTTATGTTTTTCAACAGCGAAGGAAAACAGCCGGTATTTAATACCCGCTTCTCCCTGCTTCCCGCTGCGGGAATTGCACTTCTGGTATTGCTGATCGTTTTGCTGGGTGTATTTCCCGGACTGGTATTGACCCCGATCGATGCTGCTTTTGGTGGTGCTGTGGAAGCTGGTACAGCTATGATCGGCCATTAATCGCAGTTGTAAGGCTTACAATCTGCTTACAGAGTTTTTCTCTTTCAAACTGATCTTCCGCCAGGTGTCGCGCCTGGCGCTGAAATTCCTTAACCCGGTCAGGGTTGTTTGCCAGTGCTTTCAGCATTTTTGCTCCCCCTTCCGGATCGGCAGGGTTGAGGTAAAAACCACATCCGGCGTTTTCGGTGATCTGTCTGATCCATCCCGGGATATTGATGATTATCATTTTCCCCGCCGCCAGTGAATCAAAAAATTTATTGGGACTTGTAGTCTCCAGCACAGGCACACTGGCAAAAGAAATATAGGCAGCGTCTGCCAGGGAAAAATACCGCTGCATCATTGCCTTATCTCCCACCGGTAAAAAACGCATATTCCCCAAATCTGAAGCCATTTCTTCCAGACGTTTTTTTTCACTCCCCTCCCCTGCAATGAGAAATTGAATTTCACCGCCCGCCTGCTCACATGCCCGGGCTAATTTAATCATGGATTCAACTCCATTCGCCTTTCCCAAAGCCCCTGTA
>JAWKNL010000036.1:0-58556 GCA_041391725.1 Bacteroidia bacterium | reverse complement strand
ACTCACATCTGGATTCGGAGATTGAGCAAAACGGAGATATTACCTACGTTTACCTTTTTTCTGCCGTGGCTTTTTTGATTTTGCTGATTGCCTGCATCAATTTTATCAATCTTTCTACCGCCCGCTCTTCTACCCGCGCCAAAGAAATCGGCCTTAGGAAAGTCATCGGTGCATTCAGAGGAAATCTGATCCGGCAGTTTGTGACCGAATCGGTAGTGCTGGCAGTTTTTGCGCTGGTGCTGGCGGTGAGTATGGTAGAATTGCTGCTGCCGTGGTTTAATAATTTTTTCGGCAAAGCTCTTCGGCTCGATTATCTGAGTGATCCGTGGACTTTACCCGGATTGCTGGGGCTGGCAGTGATAGCCGGGCTGGTGGCGGGGAGTTATCCGGCGTTGTATCTGTCTTCCTTTGAGCCGGTTGCGATACTGCGGGGTCGTTTGTTTTCGGGAGAAAAAGGTTCTTTTCTGCGCTCGGGGCTGGTCGTGGTGCAGTTCAGTATATCGGTAACTCTGATCGCCGGGGTAATGATGCTTCAGGATCAGTTGCGGTTTATGAAAAACAAGCCATTGGGTTTCAACCGGGAGAATCTGGTGATTTTGCCTTCCAACGACGACATCTACAACCGGTTTGAATCGCTCAAAGGCCAGTGGCTTACCCAGCCGGGAATTACCGATGTCACGTTGGCCAGTCGGGTGCCCTCGGGGCGACTGCTGGATTCACAGGGAGCAAAAGCGGAGATAGGCGGAGAAATGAAGACCGTGGATTTTCGTATAGCAGACGTACATGTGAGTCACGATTACCTTTCCACGCTGGAGGTGAATATGGCGGCGGGAAGAGATTTTGATGTGAGGCTGGCGAGTGATTCACTACAGTCTTTTATCCTCAATGAGTCAGCGGTGAAGGCGATCGGGTGGGAAAATGCAGAATCGGCTATTGGTAAAAAAATGAATTATGGCGACCGTACCGGGGTAGTGGTGGGCGTAACCGAGGACTTTCACTTCGAAAACCTGCGACAGACCATTGCGCCGGTGATATTTATGATTACAGACGGGAGAGCGGGGAATATTGTATTTCGCATACAGGAAGGCACACAGGCACAGGCACTGGACTATCTGGAAAAACAATGGGCCTTTTTGCGGGAGGGATTTCCCTTTACCTATGAGTATGTGGACGAAAGTTTTAACCGACAATATGAAACCGAAGACCGTTTGAGCAAACTCATCGGCTATTTTTCACTTCTGGCGATAGTGATTGCTGCGCTGGGTTTATTTGGACTGGCATTGTTTACGACGGGGCAGCGGTCAAAAGAAATAGGCATACGCAAGGTACTGGGCGCTTCGGTGGCGCAGATTATCGTGATGCTGACAGGCAAATTTTCCCGGCTGGTGGTGGTTGGAATTGTGGCCGGAGGATTTGTCGCATACATTTTGGCCAAAACATTCTGGCTGAAAAACTTTGCTTATCAGGGTGATATCCGCTGGAGCACATTTGTGCTGGCCGGACTGATTGCGATTATAACAGCCTGGGCCACCGTTGCGTGGCAGTCATTTCGGGCGGCAACAGCCAACCCTGTGGACGCAATAAGACAGGAGTAGCAGCTCAGACAGCGAAAAGGTTAATTCCGCACGATTCACATACAAATGTGAGAATAAGTGCAACCAGAAGGCTGCCACCAAACAAGGCGACCGCCTCCATATCCAGATGTACCCGGTGGGTAATGGAGTTGATTTTTTCTAATATGGCGATCATAACTTTCAATTTTACTTAAAGGTAAGCAATAAATTAACATTAAAAAAATGTTTTAGTAATATTCTCTTAACATTAGCTTAACATTCGGGGGAATTTTCTCTGTATCATTCATTTGGAGATCAGAACTTTTCGCACCAATTTTGGGTATGGTTCGAAACACAGCTTTCTGGGTATTTGCTCTATTATTTTTGTCGGGATGCAGCACCCGATATGAAAATCATTTGTTTGGAGGCCTGTTTGCGCTGACAGTTCCTGATTATTTGACATCCATGAATTCGCTCAACGACGATGCGCAGGTACAATTGGGCAGCCGTAATAAAGATGTATTTGCGATTGTGAGATACAACACCTGGGAAGAGTTGAAGTCGCGTAACCGGAGTGGGGTAGCGGGGACGCTGGAGGATTATTACGATTTTCACATCGAAAACCTCCTCATGGAAATCACCGAACCCAAGGCTCCCGGCCCGAAAGAGACAAAAATCAATGGCCTTGACGCGCTGGTAGGTTATTTAAGCGGAAATATCAAAGGGGAGCACATCCACTACAAAATTGTCATGATCGGTGGCAAAGACTATCTGTACCAGATGCTGGTATGGACTACGTCTGAGAATCTGCCCGAGTACGAGGCCGATATGGACAAACTCATCCGCTCTTTCAGGGAAATGTAGGCTTATTCGTAGCGCAGTGATTCGATCGGATCTACTTTTGCGGCTTTCCATGCAGGATAATAACCCGATGCTACCCCTACGACCAGGCAGGCAATCAGCCCGACGAAAATCCAGTCCCAGGGAACTACAAAACCGGTTTTAAACATCAGCGTGCTGATAAGGTTTCCTACAAACAGCCCCAGCAAAATACCCATCAATCCGCCCAACTGACAGATCACGATCGCCTCAAAAAGAAGCTGCAAGGATATTTTGCCGGGAAGCACCCAACGCTTTTCTCACACCGATCTGTTGGTGCGTTCGGTAACGGAAACCAGCATGACATTGAGCAGGGCAATGGAAGCCCCCAGTAGCGTAATCATCGCAATCACCTGTGCCGAGATGGTGAGGATTTTCATCTGATCGAGAAACTGCGTTACGAATGCATCACTTTGTGATGGCAAATTGTCGTCCTGATCCATCCGCACCTTTCTCACCAGGCGGGAAATATGCCGCGGGCTTCTTCCATCAGATAATCCATTTTGGCCGGATCGCTGACAAATACATTCACTGTAAGCGAACCCATGTTGGGTAGTGGTTGCGGGCGTTAAAACGGAATCATCGATTTTATCTCCGCCAAACATCCCTGTCGTGCCCATTTTTGCAAACGCACCGATGACTTTACATATGCCATCAACGGTGATAAAATGGCCAACCGAGGATTCGCGGGGAAACAGCATATCCTTAACTTCTGAGCCGATGACAATGACATTTTCCCCTAGTGATACATCCTCTTCCGAAAGACTTCTGCCTTCTGCGAGATCGTAACGGGCGGTTTTGAGATATTCTTCATCCACTCCCAGAATCTGCACATTGCTGTTGGTGGTGTTTTCCCTGTATTTGAGCTTAAAAGCGCCTCCGGCCATGCCGCTGACGCTGACCGTGGCCAGAGAGCCGTATCTTTCCTTAAAAGCGATTGCTTCCCGGTATTCGATGGCCGGGTACTTGACGACGCGCGATCCGCCGCCGCCGTGGAAGCTGACCTGCGATGACCTGTCCTGAATTTTGAAAGTATTGGAGCCCAGGGTGGAAAACCCGTTGAGCATGGCAGTTTTTACCCCTTCGATGGAAGTCATAACTACCACAAGGGCAGTAATGCCCAACGCAATGATGAAAATCGTAATTCCTGCCCGGAGCATATTATCCCGGATGGCATCCAGCGATTGGTTGAGATTCAGGAGAAAACGCATGGCGGGGTATAATTAGAGATGACTATTGTTTGCTTTTTTCCCGGTCGGCAAAGTTGAACACTTTTTTCAGCAGTTCGGAAGTACGGGCGATGGGATCCGATGCTGATTTCTCCTCGTCGGCCAGTTTGAGAAACAGTCCGTCAAGTGCCTTGCCCGTAGCATAGCCTACGATATCAGTATTTACCTTTTTTCCTCACAAGCTGAGATGGAATTGTAGCGGGTAGTCACATCTTCCCAGGCTTTGGTAGCATTTACTTTGTCGAGTGAGGTTTTGATATGAGGAGAGAAGGCTGCTACCAGATAATCGTGGTTTTGGCTTTAAAGTATTCTGTGGCTGCATTTTCGCCTCCGAGAAGAATATTTTTTGCATCTGCAAAGGTCATGGAAGTAATGGCATTTTTAAAAATCGGCAACGCCGTTTTTGCCCCTTCTTCTGCACCCTGATTGAGCAGTTTTTCAAATTCATCCACCAGGCTTCCCAGTCCAATGTCGCGAAGGGTATTGGCGGCAAACTGCGCTTCTTCGGGGAAGGGAATTTTGACGAGCGGGTCATTGGTATAACCTCCGGATTTGCTCAGGATGGAGACCGCGCTGGCAGCACCATTGCCCAGGGCTTCTTTGAGTCCGCCGATGATTTCTCCTTCTGTGGGATCGAGGTTTTCTGCAAGCCCTTTTTCTGCGATTTGAAGCAGGGTATCACAGCCCCAGAAGGTAAGGGTAAAAACAATCAACAGCCAGGCGGGAATGAGTTTTTTCATATAGGTTAATATGGGATAACGTAATGTCAGGCTCCGGTGAAATTGGGTTTTCGTTTTTCTATGAAGGCTTTTGTTCCTTCTTTTCCGTCATGAGAGGTAATGGCTTTGCCAAAATTTTCAGCCTCTTTTTCGTATCCTTTCCGGTTATCATATCCGGCGGAAATGGCTTCCAGTGAATATTGAATTGCCAGCGGCGATTGCTGATAGGCTTTCCGCAGAATTTCGAGGCACTTGTCTGCGAGTTCACCACGGGTGGTGACATAATTGACCAGGCCGAGGGAAAGTGCCTCATCGGCATTGATCGTATCGGCGGTGATGATCATTTCGGTGGCTTTGCCACGACCGATGAGCCGGGTCAGCCGTTGGGTTCCTCCATAACCGGGCAGCAGACCGAGTTTTACCTCCGGTTGGCCAAATTTTGCTCCTTCCGAGGCGATGCGCATATGACAGGCCATCGCCAGTTCGCAGCCACCTCCCAGCGCAAATCCGTTGACAGCGGCGATAATGGGTTTGGGCGAATTTTCTATTTCATCAAATACCTTCTGACCAAAAAGGCTGGCCGCACGGGCTTCCTCCGCCGACAGATTTTGTAATTCGGAGATATCGGCTCCTGCGGCAAATGCTTTATCTCCTGCACCTATAATAACAGCCCCTCTGACCTCCGCATCCTCCTTCATTTCCAGTACGACAGCATACAACTCTTCCAGCAGTTTGCGGTTGAGGGCGTTGAGCACCTGCGGGCGGTTGAGCATAATGACCAGGGTGTGGTTTTTTTTCTCTGTGATGAGGTTGTTGTACATATAGACGATTATTCTTTTTCTCTGCTGGTATCGCTCAAATCCAGATCGGTATCCATATCATCGACAATGCCCGGGTAGAATTCAGACTGAATCAGCGACTCGATTTCTTCCATGGTCTGCTGGGTCTGCTCGGTTTCAAACAGGAGATTGTCGATCATGATGTCCTCTCTTTCTGTATTCTGGAGGGTCATGGGCTGATCTTTGATATACTCCACCATTTCTTCAATGGTCTGAAGTTGTTCTTCGATCACCTCCCTGTTTTCACGGACTTTGTAATAATTGTCCATCCGCATTTCGAGGAGTTTTAACCTTTTTTCCTTGATTTTTTTGAGGCGGCTGGTGGCATTTTTCAGTTCCTGATTGAGTTTATCAATTTCCTGAACTGTCTGGTGAATCACTGTCTCATTGGTGAGTTCGGGAAATTTGTCTCTGAAATAGAGGAGTCGGGCGTATGAAAGCTCGATGGCATTCATCTTATTGAGGAAACTGTTGACCAGGCTGGGAACAGTCGTATTGAGTTTTTTGAAACTGTCTCTTACCTCTTTGATCCGCTTGCGGAGCTTGTCAAATCTGCCCTGAGATTCGAGGGTAAGTTCGTTGTAATAATCGACAAGGGTTTTGGTTTTCTGGAAAGCGTCAATATCCTGCTGATATTTGGCATTGATCGCGCGAATAAACCGCGGGTTCTGGGAAATGCCACTGAGGAGCATCAGTTCCAGTCCGCCAGCCATCAGCACGATGGAAGATGCGATAAGGCCAGGCTCGATGCCCGTAGCGAGTTCTGGCACAATGAAAATGCCCAGGGCGGCAATTGCGGTAATTCCAGCCATCATCACCAGATGTGCAGGCCAGAAAAAGGCCTCTTTGGTGTAGTTGATAAACTTTTGAATCCGGTTGGGTTTTGATTTTTTCGTTGTTGCCAAAGCTAAAGTTCTGTTAGTAATCTTTTGACGTTTTTCCTTTAATCATATTTTATACGGCAGAAACCCGCCAGGGTGTTGTGCCTGTATGAATCAAGTGGTTGAAGTTACAAAATACGCCTGATAAATGGAAAATTTCGTGTTTACCGAAGTTTTTCAGGTGTGAGTATGATTTTTTTACACTTCAATTGTTTCCACTGCGGTATGGATTCGCTTCAGGGTTTCTGTTTTTCCCAGCAGGGCAGCAATTTCAAACACGCCTGGCCCTGAAGATGTGCCTGTAAGTGCCAGCCGGAGCGGGGCCATAACTTTTCCCGCACCTGTCTCTTTTTGAGTGAGTAGTTCCTGAAAGGCGTGGTGAAGATTTTCATCGGTCCAGTCTGCCAGTGAGTCAAACTTTTCGGCCAGTGCCTGAAGTAAAACGGCAGATTCTGCTGTCCATTTTTTGACCATCTTCTCGTCATAAGCGGCGGGAGGAGCAAAAAAGTAGGGCGCCTCAGTGGCAAAATCTCTGGCAAATTTTACCCTTTCGCGCATCAGCCTGATCATTCCTGTGAGGAATTCATCGCCAGGAAGATCAATCCCTGCGGCTTTCAGCGCCTTTTTTGCCTGTGGCAACAGGGCTTTGGGTTCGCTGTGGCGAATATAGGTTTCATTAAACCAGGTCAGTTTGTCTATATCAAACTTCGCTCCTGCACTGCCTATACGGTCGAGGCTGAACAATTCGGTCAGCCGGTTCATATCCATCACTTCTTCGTCGTTGCCGGGGTTCCATCCCAGCAGGGAGAGGAAATTGATCAGCGCTTCGGGTTCATATCCCGCTTCGCGGAATCCGGGGAAAACCGTTGCCGTTTCCGGGTCATTCCAGTCAATCGGAAAAACGGGAAACCCATTTTATCGCCGTGGCGTTTGCGCGAGTTTTCCTTTGCCGTTGGGGTTGAGAAGCAGCGGCAGGTGAACAAATACCGGCATGGTATCTTCCCATCCGAAAGGCGCGGTACAACAGCACGTGGAGTGGGGTAGAGGAGAGCCATTCTTCCCCGCGGATGAGCGCTGAGTCGATTTCCATCAGGTGATCATCACTACGTGTGGCGAGGTGGTAAGTGGGGATTCCGTCGCTTGCACAGTCAGCACCTTGTCATCGAGCTGGCTGGTGTGAAACGATACAGTCTGCCTGACCACATCCTGAAAAGATTTGCAGTTTCATCGGCGGGCATATTCATCCGCACGACATAGGGTTCCTTAGGAGTGAATGCGGGCGTTTACCTCTTCGGGAGAAAGGGTAAACGAATTTTTCATTTCACCCGTGAGATATGGTTGTACTGCTGCACATCGCTGGAGGCGTCTTTGAGTTCTTCGCGCATGGCGTCAGGCTCTTCGGGAGTATCAAAAGCATAGCACTGCTTTTGCCGGTGGCGATGAGCTGATCCACATATTTGCGATAGACGCCGGCTTCGGCGCGCGTTCACTCTGGCGGTAGGGACCTTTATCACCCCCAAAGTCGGGTCCTTCAGAGAATGGATCTGGCCAATCCAGCGGTTAGGCGATATATTCTTCCGCTCGAGGACAAACCATGTGCGGTCGGTGTCTTCAATACGGAGGGGATAAATTTGCCGGTAACACTGACGGGCAAAAAGTAATTGTACAAAGCCGTGCAGACGCGATATGTGGCGGGCCTGTCGGACTGGGCGCAAATCTGACGACTACCATTCACAATGGCTCTGACCTTGTAATAACACCGTGCAAATGTAGGGAATTCTGATTTATATACCTTATCCAAAGAAATTACGAACGAAAGGCATATATTGCTCTGCTTCGGTAAACAAAATACCTTCCTCTATGCAGATCAGATACCTATTTCTGCTTTTCCCTCCTGCTGACAAGCCAGCAGAAGTATGGCCCAGAATCTTTCTCCCAAAGACCGGGCAGCAATCCTCTCCGTTTTTGAGGATCAGGAAAAAGCCTGGAATGCAGGTGATATTGACCGGTTTATGAAGGGATACTGGAAGTCCGATTCCCTTACTTTTATCGGTAGTTCGGGTATTACCTATGGCTGGACGCAGACGCGGGATAACTATAAAAAAAGATGCCTGACAAAACCGCCATGGGGACGCTGAGTTTAAGATTTTGCGGCTGGAAAAACTGGACAAATCCACCGCCTTTCTTATTGTTCACCTCAAAAGAGATCGGCGACTGAGCGGGTACTTTACCCTCGTATGGAAAAAAATCGGTGGCAAATGGGTGATTGTGAGCGATCACACTTCCTGACCCGGCTACCAGCTACTGCTGCTGCCCCCGCCGCCAAAACTCCCGCCTCCCCCTCCGCCAAAGCTGTCGGAACTGCTCCACGACGAAGAACTGCTGCTCCAGGAAGAGCCGGAACTGCTTCCCGATGATCTACTTCCTCGATCCGCCGCCCTCTCCCGAAAAGGCATGGGCAAGGAAAGGAAAACGGCGCAACAAAAAGATTGATAATCAGGATGCTCCACAATCCGTTCCTTTAATAGCCTCATCCACAGGTTGATGACAACCAGATTGCCCCAGATGGTGATGCCCCAAAACAGGTTGGAGATATAATACATCACCTTCTCAAATCCGGAAAGTGTCCAAACTGTTTTTCTTTTCTGGCCTTTGCTGAACTTCTTTTTGCTATAGATTTCTTTTGACATTCTCAGGGCAATACCAGCGTGGGAAGCTGAAAAAGGCAAGCGTATAGATGAGAAAGACCATTGGAACCGGCCCCACAGAAGGGATGATATAAGCAAAACCATCGGCATCAGTACATGGCCAAAGGTGATGAGAAAAAAAGAAAAAACATTTACAGCGAGCGTGGTCGTCATGCGTTTCAATGAGTCAGTTCTGCTTTCCCAAGAAAACCCGCAATCCAAACTGCCAGCAGATACGAAGGATAAATCCCCAGCGCAATCACAAAAAGGAGAACCCCCCAATGCAGGGCGAGCCTTCCGTTTTCTATTCTTACCGGTGGCCAGGCGGGGTCGTTGTTCTTAAAATGTCCTCTTTTCTTCTTCCAAAGCGATTTCTGAGGAAGGGGTGGAGGCGATTTGCCCGATGCTGCGGCTGATCCCTGCCTGTATGGCGTGAAAATAATCCCCTTCTTTGATCAGCGGGATCATATCATCTTCCTGAATCCGGCGGGTTTCGTAATCGGTGAGGTAGGGTTCGAGTCCGTAACCTACTTCAAACCGCATCTGGCGGTCGTCGGCAAATATGGAAATCAGTACCCCGTTGTCTTTGCCCTTTTGGCCTGCACCCCAGCAGGGAAGCGGTTTCAAAAACCTCTTCAATTGTGCGGCCTTCGAGGAAACGGCGGCAGCACAAATATCTGATTGGTCGTGCTGTCCTCGCAGTCGTGAAGCTGCTGGTTGAGCATTTGCTCTTCCTCATCCGTCAGTAACCCTGCCACATCAGTGACATAATTTTCCGATTGCATCGGGAATCTGGGCAAAAAGACAGGGAAATACTAAAAAATAGAAAAACCGACCAGACGATTTTCATATAACCGAACGATAAATTTCATGAAACTAAAAAAAAATCAAATACAAAGGCATCGGATGAGCCTGATTTTTCGAAATATGAATAAATAGGTAAGTTTGCAGGAAGAATAAAAAAACCAATACCGGGTGACTTTTGTTCTTTCGATGAGTCTAAAACACAAATGTCTTAACAAACACAAATTAATTACATTTATGAAAAAACTACATGTCCTTCTTTCCGTTGCGGTACTCGCATTGATTCTTTTTTCAACTGGTTGTGAAGAAGACCCGCCACCCGCACCGGTAGGGCCTACCCTGAGTCTTGCCACGGAAGCCGGATTTGTCAATGATACGGCTACAGTAGCGATAGGCGAAGTATTTAAAATCAAGCTGACAGCCATCAAAGGAGATTCCAACCTCAATCGTATCACGGTGAAAGAAAACGGCGTGGCGATTTCCGATTTTGCCCGCATCACCTTCAACGGCTTTGTTGCGCAGAGCAACCCCAACCCGCTGGGTCCCGGTAGTGAAGAAGGTTTTACCTGGGTTATCGAGATCAAAGCACAAAGCGCTCCCGACGTTACCAATACTTATTCTTTTGAGGTTCTGGACAATGCCAGCCTGGGAGACGAAGTATCTGTGGATATCAAATCTTTTGACCCGGGAACCCCCGTTACCGAAAAAACCATGGTGCTCCTGCTCAACCAGGGAGGTCCTGTGGGAACTGGCGGGCTTGATCTTCACCTGGGTGTCGGAACCGGATCAGCAGACCCCACAGCAGACATCAAAGATAACGGGATTGATGTTGTGAAACCTTTGGCCGAAAACTGGATTCAGAAAATATCTCCTGCCAACAGTGCCGACCTGCGTGTACCTGCTGCCGGGTTTAAGTATGAAGACATCACCACCAAAGAAGAAATTGAAGCAGCATTTGGCCTGGGAACCTCCATTACTACCTCCGATAAAGTTGCGAATGGCGACCAGTTCCTGGTGCTCAGTGAAGGTACCTACTTTGCGATTATCGTAACCAATATCAGCATTACCGAGACTGATAATGCAGATTATTACGAGTTTTCTGTGAAGCAGTAATAGATTGTTAGTGTGTAATAAAGCGCAGTTCCTTCAGGGCCTGCGCTTTATTTTTTATCTTTGCCAGCCATGAAGAAACCCATAGAGGTACTGAAACAATACTGGGGTTACGATGCCTTTCGCCCCCTCCAGCCTGAAATCATTGAAAGTGCCATTTCGGGCAGGGATACACTCGCCCTTTTACCTACCGGTGGCGGTAAGTCTGTGTGTTTTCAGGTACCTGCTCTTTGCCAGGAGGGAATGGCCCTGGTGATTTCTCCGCTCATCGCCCTGATGAAAGACCAGGTAGAGCGGCTCAACCAGATGGGAATTGCTGCTACGTATGTCAACAGCGCCATGCCCCGGTGGCAGATTGATCAGAAACTTCAGGGCGCGATGGACGGGAAGTATAAATTTTTGTATCTGGCTCCGGAGCGCATTCAGTCGGAGATGTTTCGCCTGCGCCTTCCCAAAATGAAAATCAATTTCCTCGTCGTTGACGAGGCGCACTGTATCAGCCAGTGGGGGTACGACTTCCGCCCTTCCTATCTGGAAATATCGCTCATCCGCGAAGTTATCCCCAATATTCCTGTGATTGCCCTTACGGCTTCGGCTACACCCAGGGTACAGAAAGACATTGTGGAGAAACTCAACATGCGCGATCCCGCCCGGTTTGCCAAAAGTTTTCGTCGCGACAACCTCCGCTATTTTGTAATCGAAGAGGAGAATGTGGCCGAAAGAATCCTGCGGATTGTACAGCGAACCCTCGGCACAGGCATCATCTATGCCCGCACGCGAAAGCTAACTGAAAAAATTGCCGAAATGATCAGCGCCAAAGGAATCTCTGCTGCCGCCTATCACGGAGGAATGAAAAACTCGCAGCGAAGCCAGATTCAGCAGGAATGGATTGAGGGAAAGACCCGCGTTATCGTCGCAACCAACGCCTTCGGAATGGGAATAGACAAACCTGATGTGCGTTTTGTGGTGCATCACAACCTGCCTTTCGATCTGGAAAGTTATTATCAGGAGGCAGGCCGTGGTGGCCGCGACGGCAATACCGCACTGGCTATTGCTTTTCGCTCTCCGGTGGACATCGCCGAGATGAAACGCTGGAGCAGGGACAAATATCCCACCTGGGAACAACTCAACCACCACTATCATCAGCTCTGCAATTACTTTCAGGTTCCCAACAGCGGCGAAGACGGAGAGCAGCATCCACTGATCATGGGGGAACTCGCACCTGCCGTGCAGATCCCTGCGCTTTTGTTGTACAACAGCCTCCGCCTCCTACATCAGGAGGGGGAGATCAGCTTTCAGGAAGACGCAGACGACTTTGGGTACATTCAGTTTGCTGCAACGCCCGAAGACTTGCTGATTTACAAACAACAACACCCTTCCCTCGCAGGACTGATTGATTTTATGCTCCGTACTTTGGGCGGTGAATCCTATATTCAGGAAGTGCGGTTTTTGCCTGCATTCTGGGCAGGAAAACTCGAAATCGGGACCGATGCCCTGCAAAAACAACTGGAGCGCCTGGCGCAGCACCGGATTATTTTTTACCAGCCACCTACCGGCCTGCCCTCCATACGCTTTCTCCGGCCCCGGCATTTGTTGAACAAAAAATCGATGAACTGGGAGAAATACCAGTTTCTCCGCGAACAAAACGAACGGCGCCTGCAGGAAATGCTGAACTATGTACACGAAACCGAAGTTTGCCGAAGTCTGATGATTCAGCACTATTTCGGGGAAGTTTCGCATACCCCCTGCGGTAAATGCGATGTGTGTATCGGGCGAAATAAAACCAAAGTTACGGATGGCGATTATCAGCAGATTCAGGCGGCGATTATCAGCTATGTAAAATCGGGGGCGGTGACCTACCGGCGGGTGATCAACGAGGTTCGGGAGGGTACGCCCGCACAGCGTGAGAAGGTACTTCGATACCTGCTCGATAAGGAAGTCGTGCTGTCTGATATGGCCGGAAATCTGTCACTGAGACAATAAACGGCCAAATGTGAAAAATGGCTACATAATGGGTAATTATTGAATCTTATCTGCCGCTACAGGTCATTATTTTGAGCCCGGATAAAGTAATACCTGATTATGCAGAAATTTTCATTTTGTATAGGACTGCTATTATTGACCGTTTTTCCCCGCATTCATGCCCAGGTCTGGCAGCCTGACAAAGGCGATGGCAACTATCTCAACCCGATTATTCACGCCGATTATTCTGATCCGGATGTGGAAAGGGTGGGTGAGGATTTTTATATGGTCGCCTCCAGCTTCAACTGCGCGCCGGGACTTCCGGTGCTTCATTCAACTGACCTGGTCAACTGGAAAATTGTCAGTTATGTTTTTGCCGATCAGCCACCTGCCGATGTGTTCAGTCAGCCACAGCACGGCAATGGGGTGTGGGCGCCTTCCATCAGATACCACGATGGCTGGTATTATGTGTTTTACGGCGATCCGGACTATGGCATTTATATGTGTAAAACCCGCGACCCTGCAGGAACCTGGGAACCACCGCACCTGGTACGTGCCGCCAAAGGATGGATTGATCCATGTCCATACTGGGATACAGACGGGCAGGCTTATCTGGTTCACGCATTTGCAGGCAGCCGTGCCGGAATAAAAAGTATTGTGGTATTGCACAAAATGGCATCTGACGGGTCTTCTCTCCTCGATGACGGGGTGCTGGTATTTGACGGACATGCAGCACATACCACCATCGAGGGAACCAAAATGCACAAGCGAAATGGCTGGTACTACATCCTTGCACCTGCTGGCGGTGTCGCTACCGGGTGGCAGACCATGCTACGGTCAAAAAATATATGGGGGCCTTATGAGGAAAAAATTATCCTGAACCAGGGTGCTACAAATATCAACGGTCCACATCAGGGGGCATGGGTATCGCTGGAAAATGGCGAGGACTGGTTTATTCATTTTCAGGAAAAACAACCCTATGGCCGGATTGTCCATCTCCAGCCTGCACGCTGGGAAAACGACTGGTTGATGGTGGGAGAGGATAAAAACCACGATGGAATCGGAGAACCCGTGCGTACATGGAAAAAACCTTCTGTAGAAAAACCCTCACTACCGGCTGTTCCCCAGACCAGCGACGAATTTGACAGCATCTCGCCGGGACTTCAGTGGCAGTGGCAGGCGAATCCGAAGCCCGAATGGTCATTCCCGACTGCCAGCGGATTTTTGAGAATGAACCCCGTGATTTTGCCTGAGATAAAAAACCTCTGGGACGCACCCAATCTCCTCCTGCAGAAAATGCCTGCGGAAACCTTTACCGTTACCACCAAACTGACTTTTTATCCGCATTATGACGGAGAAAAAACCGGGCTGGTCGTGATGGGCCGGGATTACAGTTATATCGGACTGGTACAGGAGGAGGGAAAATTGTTTTTGATTCTCGCAGAATGTCTGCGGGCCGATGCCGGTGCGCCTGAAATCCTTTCGCAGAAAATCCCGCTTTCCGGCCAAGAGATATTTCTGAGGGTAAATGTCGCAGCAAAAGGTATCTGCAGATTTTCATACAGCACAGACGGGAAAAAATATATTGAAGCCGGCGCTCCTTTCCAGGCAAAAGAAGGAAAGTGGATTGGCGCCAAAGTGGGAATATTCTGCCTTCGCCCCAAACACGAAAACGACGGAGGATATGCAGATTACGATTGGTTCAGAATAGAAAAATAAATGAAAAAGGCAGCAATAATACTCCTCTTTCTGTTTGTTGGTATTGAGAGCTTTGCCCAGTACAAAACAGAAATCACCGTCGCCACTGACGGAAGTGGCGATTATACCTCCATTCAGGAGGCGATAGACAATGCCAAATCTTTTCCCGACCGGCGCATCACTATTTCAATCAAAAAAGGCCTTTACAGGGAAAAAGTAACGGTACACGCGTGGAATCCCCATATTACCCTGAAAGGTGAAGCTCCCGGCGAAACCATCATTATCTGGGCCGATCATTTTGAAAAGATCAACCGGTCGCGCAACAGCACGTTTCACACGCCTACGTTGCTGGTTCAGGGTGATGATTTCAGCGCAGAAAACCTGACCATTGAAAATGCCGCAGGTGAAGTGGGGCAGGCGATAGCCGTATCCGTGGAGGCAGACCGCGCCCAGTTTACCAACTGCCGGATTCTGGGCAATCAGGACACCCTGTATGTGGATGGGGCCAATACCCGTCAGCATTTTGTCGGATGTTATATAGCCGGAACCACCGATTTTATTTTTGGTGCGGCAACCGTGTTATTTGAAGACTGTGAGATACACAGCAAAAGCGATTCGTATGTAACGGCTGCCAGTACGCCGGAAGGAAGAGAATTTGGATTGGTATTTCTGCGATGCAAACTCACCGCCGATCCGCAGGTAAGTAAAGTATATCTGGGCCGCCCGTGGAGGGATTTTGCCAAAACCGTATTTATCGACTGTGAGATGGGGCCGCATATCCTGCCCGAAGGCTGGCACAACTGGGGCAGCCCTGAAAAAGAACAGACTACATTTTATGCAGAGTATGGAAGTAAAGGCGAAGGCGCAAGCGCTTCCGGAAGAGTCGAGTGGAGCTACACACTTACTGATAAGCAGGCGAAAAAATATACACCTAAAAATATTTTAAAACCCTTTCCCCTTCCCGCCTGGGACTAATCCTGTGCGATTGTATGCCGGGAATTCATTTTTGTCTTTCTGAAAAACTTAACGATGAAATCTACTACTTTTACCCGCATCCTGGTGGTGCTGACTGCGGGCTTCACGCTGGCCGGATGCCAGAACACCCATCAGTCGGAATATGCCTATGCCAGTGACGAAAAAACGATCACCAGAGGTAATCAGCTTTTCGATAATTATTGCGTAGCATGTCACAATTTTGAGACAACTGGCATCGGGCCCAATCTGGCCGGTATTACCCGTAAAGTGCCTCACGACTGGCTGAAAAGTTTTATCCTGAACCCGACAGCGGTCATTCAGGGAGGCGATGAAAGAGGAATGCAACTATACGACCAGTTCAAACAATATATGCCCTCATTTGCCATGCTGAAAGAAGACGATCTGGAATCGATCATGGCGTATATGCATACACATGAGGAAAAAGCCGAGACGGCAAACCGCACCGAATGGGGCGAACCGCTCAAAGACCCTATTCCTCAAAAAATCGAACAGTCTGACTTTACCCTGGTCATTAAAGAATTTGCCCAGGTGCCCCCTACGGCAGATGAAGGTCAGCGGGCAAGAATCAATAAAATGGCACCCCTTTACGATGGAAGCAAACGGCTTTTTGTCCACGATCTGAGGGGGAAACTGTACGAACTGAAAGATGGAAAACCACAATTATTCCTGGATCTGGCTGCGAAAAGACCTGAATTTATCCATATCCCCGGCCACGGAACAGGCATGGGTAGTTTTGCCTTCCATCCCGAATATGCAAAAAACGGACTGTTTTACACTTCGCATACCGAAAATCCCGAAACTTCCTCCCCGGCAGACTTCACCTACGCCGATTCACTCCCTGCCAAAGTGCGCTGGGTACTTACGGAGTGGAAGCAGGATGATCCGAAAAGCAGTGTTTTTGAAGGTAAGGAAAGAGAATTATTTAGGGTCGATATGGTAACCCAAATACACGGGATGCAGGAAATCGCTTTTAATCCGCTGGCCCGCCCCGGTGACGAAGATTACGGACTGCTGTTTATCGGAATAGGCGATGGCGGTTCTGTGGGCAAACATCTACCTTTTCTGGTGCAGGACAGAAGCCGGGTATGGGGAACGATACTCCGGATTGATCCGCTGGCAACCAATGGGATAAATGGGAAATATGGTTTTCCTTCTTCAAATCCTTTTGCAAATGACGGCGATGAAAATACCCGTGGAGAAATCTATGCCATGGGTTTTCGAAATCCGCACCGTTTTACCTGGGATGCCGTCCACGGCGGGAAAATGCTGGGAACCTGTATCGGGCAGAATTTTTTGGAAGAACTCAACATCATCATAAAAGGAGGCAACTACGGATGGCCTGAGCGGGAAGGAACTTTCAGACTCGACAAATATGCCGATATAGGCAAGGTGTATCCGCTGGGAGCAGATGATTCGGAGTCAGACTTTATTTATCCGGTAGTTCAGTTTGACCACGATGAGGCACTCGCCATCAGCGGCGGTTTTGTATATAACGGAAGCGCGGCACCAGACTTCAGTGGGAAATATATTTTCGGAGGAATTGCCGGCGGTCGTGTATTTGTTACCGATGCAGCCACCCTCGGATTCGGCCACCTCAACGAAATCCATTACCTCATACTACAGCTTGAAGATGGAACACCGGTAAGCTGGCCCGACCTTACCGGGAACACAAAGACTGGCCATAACCGGATTGACCTTCGCTTTGGGATTGATGCAGATCATGAACTGTATATTCTGACCAAAGCCGATGGGAAGATATACAAAGTTACAGGTGAAAAACGGGAATTATCTGTCGAGAAGGCCTCAAAAAACTAAAAAAAACGCCTGATTACAGCGCTGCATACAGGTTTTTTAGAAGGTTAATACTGGCTATTCATTTGTTAATAATTGAATACAGACAGACGGGCGCGCCTTGTAATTTGGCTGATAGCTAAAATCTAAAGCAAAAACGAGTTACTACTTTTTACACTATTCACATTACTTATGAAATGTAGAAAATTACAAAAACCAATTGTGATCCTGCTATCCATGATCATTCTGGGTAGCGTCACAGCTATGGGACAAAGTACCGTGACAGGAAAGGTAACTTCTGAAGACAACGAGCCGCTGATAGGCGCGACCGTCCTGGTTAAGGATGTCAACAGAGGTACACTTACCGATGGAAACGGTAGTTTTGAAATCGCCGCATCGCCTACCGATACTCTGGTTGTTTCTTATCTGGGATATGCAACCAGAAAAGTAGGCGTAGGTTCCCAGAAAGTGCTCAACATTACCCTTCCCCCTTCAGCCAGAACGCTGGACGAAGTGGTGGTGGTCGGTTACGGCTCTGTAAAAAGATCCGACCTTACCGGTTCTGTCGCAAGTCTGAATTCAGAAAAAATCGCTTCTATTCCCATTTCGAATGCAGCTCAGGCCATCACCGGGCGCCTCCCGGGAGTAAACGTACTTACCACAGACGGTTCTCCGGATGCTGAAGTGGTCATCCGCGTACGGGGTGGAGGTTCGGTTACTCAGGACAACTCTCCGCTTTATGTAGTGGATGGTTTTATCGTAGGCAGCATCCGCGATATTCCTCCAACCGATATTGAGTCGATCAGTGTACTGAAGGATGCGTCGGCTACCGCCATCTACGGTGCACAGGCATCCAACGGGGTAATTCTGATTACCACCAAGCGCCCGCAGGCAGGGAAAGTTACGGCTTCCTACAATGGGTTTGGGCAGATGAAACAGCTTCCGGCAAACCGGAAATATGAGGTGCTGTCGCCTTATGAATTTGTACTGGCAAATTATGAGTATGCCAAACTGAGATCTGATGCAGACGTCCGCAATTTTGAAAGGTTTTTCGGAAAATACGACGACCTCGAACTCTATAAGCAAAAAAGACCTACCGACTGGCAGGATGAGTTGTTTGGCAATCCGCAGATGTCTATGTATCACAACGTCAGTCTGAGTGGAGGTACTGCCAGCACCCGTATGAGTCTGAGCCTTACCAATAATACCGATGAAGGGCTGCTACTTGGTTCAGGGTATCTCCGCAACGCTGTTAACTTCAAACTGTATCAGGATATTTCGAAGAATCTGAAGTTGGAAGCTACTGCCAGGATCACGAATACGGTAGTTGACGGAGCCGGTACTTCCGGTAATGCGCAGATCAATATCAAAGACGCTGTACAGACAAGACCTGTCAATGGAATTGCTGATGAACTCGAAATCAACCTCAATGCCATTGACCCCAACGACGATTACCTGACCTTCCTCAAAAGCCTGGTCAACCCGGTAGATCTCGTCAAGCAGGACTGGAGAAAGCGTACGACCAATGACTATGTACTGAATGCCGCGCTCACCTGGAATGTGATAAAAAATCTGGATGTAAAATCTACCATTACAACCTCAAAGACCTTCGATAAAAACCTGCGGTTTTACGGTCCACTGACCAGTGAGTCATTCAACAACGGCGGTAACCTTCCCCTGGGCGAAAAAACCGCCAGAGAGAACTTTTCCTACCGCTGGCTGAATACCATTTCCTACCGGGTTACGAGCCTGAAAAATCAGGATATGGATTTCCTCTTTGGGCATGAGATTTATTCAAACGGAGGTAACTACGATTTTATCAGAGCAGAAGATTTTCGTCTTTCCATTTCGCCTGAGGAATTGTTTGCCAATATGACCTTTGGCCGCACCGACCGCCACGAAACGGCAGACCTCACCAACTCCAACCGGCTGTCATTCTTTGGCAGATTCAACTATCAGTTGCTCAACAAATACCTGTTTACGGCAACCTTCCGCTCCGACGCTTCCAGTGTATTTGCCAAAGAAAACAGGGTAGGTATCTTCCCTGCCGTGGCAGTTGCATGGAAACTTTCCGAAGAAAAGTTTATCCAGAGCATTGGTTTTATCAACGAACTGAAGCTGAGAGCAAGTTATGGTGAAACCGGTAACGACCGCATCGACCCGACGGCTACACAGTTTCTTTTTGCAGGCTCCACACTTCGCGGCCCGGGCTTTGGAAATGTTGATAACGCCTATTATACCCCTTCGGGCAGGACACTTTACAATCCGAATGTCAGGTGGGAAACTACGGTAAACCGAAACGTGGGTTTGGATTTTACCCTGTTCAACAACCGAATCAGCGGTACAGTTGATTTGTATAAAAATACCACCCGCGACCTGCTGCTCCAGTCAGCCATTCCTTCCAATACCGGTTTTACTACGCAGTGGAACAATATCGGCAGCACCTCCAATCAGGGGATCGAACTGGGCCTGACCGCTTATGTGGTTGATAACAAAGACTTTATGTTTTCTATCAATGCCAATATTGGTAAAAACCAGGCAAAAGTGGAGGCGCTTGACGGAACTACCGAAAGATTTTTTCAGTCCAACTGGGCAAGTACCGACCTCAAAGATCAGAATGATTTCTACCTTAAGGTGGGAGGCACACTGGGTGATATTTATGGTTATGTTACTGATGGGTTTTATAGCACAGATGATTTTGAGGGATACAATGCGGCTACCAATACCTATATACTTAAGCCGGGGGTACCCAATGCCGGTAGTACGGTAGGTAATTCCAGCATTCGCCCGGGATTCCTTAAACTGAAAGACCTCAATGGAGACAGTCTGATCAACAGCAATGACCGTATGGTAATTGGCAATACCCTGCCCAAAGCTCAGGGCGGCTTCGGATTTGAAACCCGGCTGAAGTCCTTTGATCTGTCGGTATTTTTCAACTGGATGTATGGCAACGATATTTACAATACCGGAAAAATCCAGTACAATCAGTTCCGCCGTATCACCTATGGCAACCTGCTCAATACAATGAACTCCGACAACCGGTTTACCTATATCGACATTGACGGAAGTTATACCGGCGTACCGGGAGAGCTGGTAACAGATCTCAGCCAACTGGCCCAGATGAATCAGGGCAAAACGATATGGTCACACGGAAGTTATGGTGTTGCACAGGCTGTAATCCACTCATGGGCAGTGGAAGATGGATCATTCCTTCGCCTCAACAACGTGAGCCTCGGTTATACCCTGCCTGTAAAGATCAGTTCACGTGCAGGTATCTCAAGATTCAGGATATATGTTACCGGAAACAACCTCTGGCTCTGGACCAAATATACCGGCTATGACCCCGAAGTAAGTACTACCCGCAGCAGTGCCTACGCTGCGCTGACCCCCGGAGTGGATTATTCTTCTTACCCCAGAAGTCGCTCCTACACCGCTGGCGTAAATGTTACCTTCTGATGTATTGTACCCAAAAGTTAAAACAAATGAAATCCTTATATAAACTTGCTGTAGTTACGCTCCTGCTGATGACAGGTGCATGTACTGAGTTTCTGGAGCCGGATTCGATATCTACTTTCGATACCAACTATGTATTCTCCAATGTTGACGATACGCGAAAAGCAGTGAATGCCATTTATGTACAGTTTGGTGTGGATGGGTTCCGCTCGCGTTTGTCAAACAATATGACCGGCAATACCGATATCGAACGTCAGAGCGGCTGGACCAGTTCCGGAGACCGCTATCAGATCTGGGATCTGGACGCATTGGAAAGCAATGGCGACCTTCGCCAGTTCTGGAATGCTGCCTATACCGCAATCAGGGACGCCAATATCTGTATTGAAGGTATTCAGTCGAGTGATGCGCTTGTGACCGGCGATGGTGCTTCCACAAAAATGATGTACCACATGCTGGGAGAAGCCTACACACTTCGCGCCTTCTGGTATAGTATGCTGGTGTATTATTTTGGCGATGTGCCCAATGTACGTGAAGCCCCCAAAGCAGGTAATAATTTTTTCCTGCCTAAGGAAAACCGCAATGTGATTCTCTCACAGGTTATTCAGGACATGATTGATATTGAGGATAAAATGTTGTGGGCAGACGAACTTCCTTATGGTATTGAGCAGGCAAACCGGGAATATACCCTGGGGCTGATTGCGCGTATTGCCCTTCAGCGGGGCGGCTATTATCTGACACCTGATCTGAATATGGTACGTGACGGGGACTATCTGGAATATTACCAGATTGCCAAAACCTATACTGAGAAACTGATTAATCTGAAAGACCGTGAGCTGCCTGCGGATTATCGCCAGGTATTCCTCAACAATGCCAAATTTATTACTCCTGTAAATGACGACATTCTCTTTGAGGTTCCCTTTGCGATTGGTAATGGTGATGTGGGATGGAATATCGGTATTACTGTAAGAGGCGGTGCAACAGCAGCCCATGATTACGGCTCAGGTAACAACTACATGTCCATACCTCCGTCCTATTATTATTCGTTTGATACACTTGACCTACGCAGGGATGTGACCTGTGCTTTATATGAGGTAGGTACTGATTTTGTAGAAACTTTTGTTTCCGGTGGGGTATCCAATATTGCTCAGGGCAAATGGAGCCGTTATTTTCTGGATAAAGGACAGGGAGCAAATTCGGCAAAGGGAACAGGTATCAACTGGCCGATGCTTCGTTATTCGGATGTGCTGCTGATGCTCTCCGAATCTGAAAATGAGCTCAACGGCCCTACTGAAGCCGCAAAGGCTGCTATGGCGCGCGTTCGCCGCCGTGCTTTTAATGAGCAGTACTGGCCAGAGAAAGTAGATGCCTATGTAGCAGGTGTTTCTGCAAGCAAGGAGTCATTTTTTGATGCAATCGTAAACGAGCGGGCCTGGGAGTTTGGCGGAGAAATGATTCGTAAATACGAACTGATCCGCTGGAATATCTATTCGGAGAAAGTATCCGAAACGGTAGAGACATTGAAGAAAATGGCAGATGGAGCGTTTAATGGTACCGGCGAATACTCCGATTTGCCCGACTATCTTTACTGGAAACTCGACGCCAGCGGCCACTTTACAGTTCTGAATCCCGATCACAAAATTGCAGCGGCGCCCGATGAAACCTGGAACCGTCAGTCGTGGCTCATTGGCCTTCACAGCGAGACAACTACCTACCAAAACTGGATTATCAGGGACTGGAGAAACTATATCGATGAAGGCCCCAAACCCGGTGTAGTGCGTTATATTTTCCCCATTCCCGGAGAAGCCATTACCAACAGCCAGGGTACACTCGCCAATGATGGCTATAGTTTCTGATCCATTTCTGCGGTATTTAAAAACATTTAAACATCTTTTGCAATGAAGTTTTATCAATTCACCATAAAAAGGGCTGCACTTCTCTTTGCAACGGCAATGATTCTGCTTGCCGGATGTATGGAGGAGCCGGAATATGAAAAAACCCGGCTTTTCAGACCTGTTTTGAACGAAGATTTACGGTCTGAACTCAATACCATCATCGTCAATCTTGCAAAAATCAAGGAAGCAGTTTCCTATACCATCGAAGTCAGCCGCGATTCTTTCGCTACGGTTGAATACACTTTCGACTCTGACACCAACTATATTGTCATCGACGAAACCCGTCTCAATGGTGAGTCGCTCCTCTGGAATACCCTGTATCAGGTTCAGGTTACGGCCCATTCTGCCGATCCTGCCTATGACAGCCGCGCTTCCGATCTCGGGAGCGTACGCACAGAGCGTTTTCCTTCCATTCTGAAAATTCCCGGCCCTGCGGATATGCTCGACGTACAGGTAAGGGTTCAATGGACTGTACTGGGGCTCCCGGTAACTAAAATCAGGGTGTTTTCTCCTACCGACCTGCGTCTGACCACGCCTCTGCTTGAATATGATGTAGATGCTACTGCGCAGGCCAGCGGCGAATTTATCGCAACGGGGCTTGAGCCTGAAACAGGTTATCAGGTGGCTATTTTCAGCGGCGCTGACGGCGAAGTCCTCAGAGGATGGGAAGCCTACCTCACCATTAAAAGCGCCATCGATCTCTCAGATCCCAACGTGATCAACCTCAGCACTTCCGAAGACCCCGATGCGGTAATCACTGCACTCACTACGGCGCTTGACGGACAGATCATCGTACTGAAAAAAGGATTCACCTACAACCTGCCTGCTGACCCGCTTGACAAGTCCATTACCATTACGGCTGCTTATGGATTTGGCAGCCAGAAAGCCGTGCTCTTTACCACCGGCAACTGGAACCTCGCAGACGGTGCTACCATTGACCATGTGCGGTTTATCGATGTGGAACTGAGAGGCGAGGATATTGGCGGAGACTATGTATTTAATCCGAATAATGCAACGGAAACGCGGCTGCGCGAACTCACCTTTGACAATTGTATCATCCATACATTCAGAGGCATTATCCGTATCCGCTCCAAGGTCTTTGTTGAAAACTATACCATCAACAACAGTATTGTGCATCATATCGGAGGGTATGGCGTCCTGACTACGGATACTGACGGCGATGGAAACGCTGCTTTTGACAATATCACCCTGACCAACAGCACTTTCAGCAAAGTCAATATGTTTATGACTTCCCGTCAGAATGCACAGTCTATTGTAATTGATGCATGTACGATGAGCGAAATCGGCGCGCCTGACGGGATCATGTTCCGCTGGAGAGGTGCCGTAGGAACCCTGAGCAATGTGATCAACGGAATTTCCATTACCAATACAATCTGGGGCCATGCATGGGACGAAGGCATGACCGGCAATCTGGCTGTTCGCGGTATTTATGCAGGACTGGAAAATACCAACTTTACCATCGTAAATACCTATGCTACTTCCGATTTCGCCTTTACCGCCGGATCGGAAATCCCCGGGTTCCCTGCACTGACCTACTCAGGTACAGCAGCTAACCTCTGGGCAGATCCTTATGTAGAAATGGATTTTAATATTCTCGATCTGGGTTTCAGCGGAAAATACGATTCCGGCGACCCGCGATGGAGGGTTGTATTGTAATCTAATTTAATGTAGATAGAGTTTTGGGGCATGACCAGCATGGGTCATGCCTTTTTTCTGAATGTATGTCACCTTTTAGATTCTTTGATTATGTATAACCTGAAAATTCTGATGTCGGTACTGATGTTGGTATTCAGCACGGCAGTTTTGTCCTGTAAAGATGATATTATTCCCCCCGATGAAAACCCTGAAGAAGAACCTTCCGATACAACCACAAATACACCTCAGCCAGTGGTGGAAGATGCTTTTGCTTTTCCCGGAGCCGAAGGATTTGGCAGAGATGCCACAGGTGGTCGGGGGGGGAAAGTAATATACGTAACCAATCTCGAAGATTCGGGCCCCGGCAGTTTTCGTGCCGCAGTCACTCAGACTGGCGCACGGTACATCCTTTTTAAAGTTTCGGGAAATATTGTGCTCAAATCAAAGCTTACCATCGCAAATGGAAATCTTACCATTGCAGGCCAGACTGCGCCCGGCGATGGTATCTGTATCAGAGACTATCCGGTCGTCATCAACGCCGACAATGTGATTATACGTTTTATGCGTTTCAGGCTTGGAGCCGCAGGCGGGCAACAGGCCGACGGACTGGAAGGGCGGTTTCACAAAAATATTATCCTCGATCACTGCTCCGTGAGCTGGTCGGTGGATGAATGTCTGACATTGTATGGCAATGAAAATACCACGGTTCAATGGTGTATTATTTCAGAAAGTCTCAACAACTCCATCCACGAAAAGGGTGCACACGGATATGGCGGTATCTGGGGCGGGAAATATGCTTCCTTTCACCACAACCTCCTGGCCAATCACAACAGCCGGAACCCCCGTCTTGGTGAAGCCGCCGACGATATTTTCGCGCTGACAGACCTGGTGGATATGAGAAATAATGTCATCTACAATTGGGGCGACAATAGTTGTTATGGCGGTGAAGGCATGAATGTCAATATCGTCAACTGTTATTACAAGCCCGGGCCTGTTACAAAAAAAATCACCCGGATTATTTCCATTGATAAAAATAAAAATACCGCTGCGCCTATTTACGATATGTGGGGGAAATTTTATATCGATGGCAATTATGTTGAAGGAAGTACACTGGCTACGAATGACAACTGGAACCACGGAGTTTACAACCAGTTTTCTTCCAGTTACGGAACCGTTTCCCAGGCCGATAAAGACGCTATGCGAATGGAGCAGCCCCATCCCATCAATGGCAATGTAACTACCCACGATGCGCAGACTGCCTACCAGAAAGTACTGGAGATCGTGGGCGCTTCGCTTGTGCGCGATGCGGTTGATACCCGCATAATTACACAGGTAGCAGACAAAACTTTCACTGCCACAGGCTCCAATGGAAGTGATAAAGGAATCATCGACTCACAGGAGGATGTAGGTGGATGGCCCGAACTGGTATCAAAAGAAGCGCCGGCAGATGCTTCCAGCGACGGAATGCCCGACGACTGGAAACGGGAAATGAAACTCGATCCCTCCAAAGCCCAGGCAAATGGCCGTAACCTCAGTACCGCTTACGATAATGTGGAGGTGTATATCAACAGTCTGGTAAAGGATATTGTGGAGAAACAAAATTAATTCGTACCTACTTCCCAAAGACTTTCCCCAGAAAATCAGCGACGAGGTTCAGGGTAGGATCAAACCAGGGATTTACCAGCCAGAAGGAATGCGGCGAATTGTCGAGGGTATGCACTTCACTGTAAATGCCATGGCTGTCGAGAATCCGGATCAGGTCATCCCTGCCGGCGTGAAACCGGGGAATAGAGCTGTTAACAAAAAGGAAAGGAGGTGTCCCGTTACCTGCATATTCCAGGGGGGATGCCTCCTTCCATTTTTCTGTGTTGGATTCATAAGGCCCGAGCCACCTTTTGGCGGCGCCACCGGATTTTTCGGGGGCAGCTTCCGGATGTACAAAAGAAACAATCCCGTCGATATTGATAACCGCATGAATGTCACTGGAATACCCCGGATAGTCCTCCTGCCCTTCAAATTTTGTGATCCCGTTGGTAGTACCCAACAACGCTGCCAGTTGTGCTCCTGCCGAACAGCCCAGAGAAGCGATTCGGGTGGTATCCAGCCCAAACTTCCGGGCATTTGCCTTCATCCAGCGAACGGCTGTTTTGAGATCGTAAACCCCAGCGGGGTAAACGGCTTCGGGGCTCAGCCGGTATTCGACTGCCACAGTTACATAACCCCGCGCAGCGAGTTGCTGCGCCATGGGGACCTGATGCGACCGTGTGCCGCTGGCCCAGCCTCCGCCGTGGATCATGAGCACGCCGGGATAACCCTTTTTATTTCTCTTGTGCGGATAAAACACATCTGCATGTAGGGCGCGATCCCCCTCCTGGTGGTAAACCCAATCGGTTTTTGCACTGATACCCTTGGGCAAGGCTGGCCGGACAAGCGATGTTTCAGGATATTTTTTCTGAATCTGCCTGAGTGCTGCCTGTGGATTATAACTGGTATCGCGGGGGAAATCTGCATGCTGGGCTACTGCAGGCAGGCAGCTCAACAACCATATTCCCAGCGTCAGCATATAAAAGGGAAGTTTCACAATTTGAGATATTGCGCCAGTGGCAGGTTCATTTTGCGGATTTCTGCTGCCACCATCCGGGCATATTCAGTTGCACCTTTAAGCGTCAGGTGGGTGTTGTCCTGCTTGCCGTCTGGTATTTTGGGGTAAACACCCGGTTCTACCCAGAGGTATATTTCCTTCGATTTCTCTACACCAAGGGCATTGATATAGTCTTCTGTCAGCAATTGCATATCGATGAAAGGAACCTCCATCTGACTCGCAACCATTTTTGTCACAAAAGGGTAGGGGCCATGGGTATCGACCAGCGTGCCTTTTTCATTGAAATTTCGCCGCACGATGGAAGAAAGCAGAATCGGGTAAGCGCCTTTGGCGCGGGTCTCGGCTACAAATTTTTCCAGATTGCGGCGATACCCTGACCACGGATTGGTGTAGCGGGTGGGGTCCTGGTCTTTCTGGTCATTGTGGCCAAACTGAATAAATACATAATCGCCTGACTTCAGTTCTTGCAAAACTGCCTCCCAGCGCCCTTCATTGATAAAGCTGAGTGTGCTCCTTCCGTTGACGGCGTGATTATGTACTGCGACGTTTTCGTTGAAAAAAACGGGTAACAACTGCCCCCAACCTCTCTCCGGATTTTCTTCCGGAGTGCCGGGTTTGTCAGCCATAGTCGAATCGCCGATCATAAATACTTGTATTTCAGGCACAGGGGTGATTGCCGCTGAAAATACAGTCAGCAAAAAAGACAGAAAAAGAAACCGTAGAATGGATAGCATTTTCATGGGTTAGTTGTTGGCCTGAAAGGGTACCTGTTGCCCGTTGAGGAGGAAATTGTCAAACACGAGAGTAGAACCGTATTCGATAAGATTGCCTTTTTCGACTCCGTCAAACTTGCAATCTTTCAGCACTACATTTTTGACCGGGTGGGCAGCGTCATAACCTTCAATGCGGATACCATATTCACTTTTTTTCGAAGTTACATTTTCCACATATATCCCCTCCACTTCCGGAATAAATACCTGACTGGTATCTGAAAATATAGCATAACGCATATTTACCCTGACCACTGCTTCTTTGACTTCTCCAACGGTAATGTTGCGGAAATACAGATTTTCAATTCGTCCGCCCCTTACTTTATTGGTTTTGATCCGGATTGCCCTTTCCAGATTCGGGCTGTCCATATTGCAGTTTTCTGCGAAAATATTTTTGGCACCTCCGCTTACTTCACTTCCGATTACCACCCCGCCGTGGCCGTCCTTCATCTCACAACCTGTAACTACTACATTTTCAATGGGGCGGTTGAGGCGGCGACCGTCCTGATTTCTTCCTGACTTGAGGGCAATACAGTCATCACCGGTATCAAAGAAGCAGTTTCGTATGACGACATTTTTGCAGCTTTCGGGATCACAGCCATCACTGTTGGGGCCATGACTGATGACTTTCACATTTTGTACCAGTACATTCTCGCAAAGTGCAGGATGCAAAACCCACATGGGCGAGTTGCGGAGAGTAACACCTTCGATCAGTACGTTGCGGCAACTGTAGGGCTGAATGAAATTGGGCCTAAGAAACGCCCCTTTGCCAAGCTGTCTTTCCGAAACGGGTACTGCCCGTGTGTTCCAGTCGTAGAGCCTGGGGCGGCTTTCTTCGCTCATCTGTCCGGGTTTTCCCTCTTCCCACCCATAGTGTTTGGAACCCGACCAACTCCACCAGTGTTCGTTGTCGGCTTGTCCGTCGAGTGTACCCGTACCGGTAATGGCGATGTTTTCCTGTTCGAAAGCGTAAATCAGCGGCGAATAATTGTAACATTCCACACCTTCCCAGCGGGTAAATACAGCGGGGAGGTAATCATCGGGGTCGGTACTGAATCTCACGTATGCCCCTTCTGAAATATGGAGATTGATATTGCTTTTCAGATGGATAGGGCCTTTAACAAAAAATTCTCCGGCAGGTATGACCACTGTTCCGCCCCCTGCAGCCACACAGGTTTCAATGGCTTCGCGGATGGCCGGAAGGCAGTCTGTGGAGGCATCCGCTTTTGCCCCAAACGTCGTTATATCTATAGATTTGGCGGGAAAAACCGGAGGTTTCACCGTTTCGAGGATTTCAGAGGCCAATGCCCACGGGTCGTTGGCTGAGCGGTTTTTTTCACCTGCGGGCTGCTGGTTGCAGCCTGCCAAAACGAAGAGTAAAAGCAGAATATACTTTGTGTAATAGTTCATAATCAATCCATTTGCACCAAAAATACAGATTCTCAGATATGGAGAGTATGCAATATTTATCAATAGGATAGCTGTTCTTCACATTTGTATTCATTTGTTCATGTGCGGGGGATTGATTAATTTAAATTCTTCCAAACCCTTAGCCGGGACGCAACTACCTAAACTCACTACGAAAAATGGAAAGGGATTACCCGCTGCTTAGCAAGAGTGTACTGGCATTGTTATGTATGTTCGGTTGTATGGGAGCACTCCAGGCCGCCCGTCCCTATACTCCTGTATTTGTAAATCCCCTTACCGAGCAATGGCGTTGGAAACATTTTCCCGAACTCGATGGAAAAGGTGTTCGGTTTATTGCAGAAGCCACAGACCAGCGCGTGTGGGCAGGTTGTAATGAAGGGGTGTTTGAATATGACGGTTATTCATGGAAAGCACATAACGCACAGAACGGATTGGATGCATCTCCGGTTGAGGTGTTGTTTGAGGCTTCTGATGGTGGTATTTTTGCGCTGGCTCCACAGGGTATTTATCGTTACGATGGTACCCACTGGCATCCTTTTTTTACGGTTCCCGACAAAGTTTCTTTTACTTTCTATGAGATCAGGCAACTCAAAGACGGGAGCCTGGTGGTAGTTACTGACCAGGGAATGATTCATTTTACGGAGAGGGATAACTACCAGTTTTTTTCCTCCAAAATCCGGATCGAAAGGCTGAAAAACTATTTCCCAAAAGCAAAATGGATCGAACTCCCCGAATCTGCGCTTAGTCCTGAAGGAGACCTACTCCGTATTACTGATATCCTGGAATCCGGGACAGGGGAAATATGGATGGCAATAACCGTACAAATGGAAATCGGCAAACTACTGATCCTCCGACTGTCGGATATTGTTGACGGGGCAATCCAAAAATACAAAGTGGTGGAAACTGCGGCTGGCTTTCCGTTGGGCGAAAGTCAGAAACTCCTTGAAGCAAATGACAAAAAGATATGGGTTGTCAATACTACCTCTAACCGGGGAATATCCATTTTCGACGGAAAAAAATGGGAATCGGTACGACTCAGCGAGAAGTTTGGCGGGGATGAATATATGTCCGGTATTTTTCAATCAGAAAACGGGCGGATCTGGATCAGCGCGATGGCAAAGGTTTTTACCTGGGAAAAGGGAATATGGCAGGTGTATGAGTCGCCGGAATACCCTATCCCTGCAAATATTGTATTTCTGCAAAACAGTGGCATGGATCAGGTTTGGCTTGTGGGCTATAAATCAAAAGTCATGCACCTCGATTTTTCCTCGGAGCGCTGGACTACCTTTGCCAACCTGAGTTTCCAGTGCGAATCGTCTCCCCAGGATCAGTGGTTTGTGGAAGTGTCGGATCGGGTGGTATGGCAAAATAATGGAGTATGGACTTCTTTCGGAACCGATGATGGGCTGATGGATTCTCCTGTACGACTGATGATCACTTCCCGGGGACAGGTATGGGCGGCGGGTTCTCATCAGGGAATCGCCTCAACAGCCGTTTTCCGCGAAGGTAAATGGGAAAGACAGATTCATTCCAGGCTTTCGTGGGGTATTGACTACCGATCGGTATTTGAAGCAAAGGACGGCTCCCTCTGGTTTGGCGGAAGTGTGGATGCCGAAAGAAAAGATGGCTTTCTCAGTGGGTTGCTTCAACTTGCCGATCCAATGGCCACAAATCTCAACTGGGTTCACCATCCCTACAATGAAAACGGACTGAAGCAGGCAAATGTCTATGGTATCGGCCAATCCAAAGACGGCAGAATATGGATCGGGGGTAGCCGACTCTATTATTTTGACGGAAAAACCTGGCAGAATCCCCCCGACAAACGATTGCAACAATTTGTCAATGTCATATACAGCGCGGGCGACCGGCTGCTGGTGGGGTCCCGGTATTACGGACTGTTTATATTTGATGGTGAAAAATGGGAAAATTACAATACCTCCTCAGGACTATCGGGAAATACCATTATCAGTATTGATGTGCTCCCGGATTCGACAATCATTGTGGCAACAGAAAACGATATATGCAGGTTTGATGGTTCCTCCTGGACGCACAATATTTTTCCCGAAAAATGGAATATGGATTTTGAAGGAGGTACTATCGCTCATACCTCCGACAATGCAATATGGATCAGCCATGTGCCGCGTAGCTGGAAAAGACGGGCCTACCACAACAATCGGGAGCAGGCCAAAAACCTGGCTTTTTTTTCCATTCGCTACCAGCCCGATAATCTCCCTCCGCAAACTACGCTTGATTATTTTCAGGAGACCATTTCTCCCCGGGGAAACAGCCTCATTTCATGGAAAGGGACAGATTTTTTTTCCCATACCCCTGCGGGTAAACTTTCCTATTCCTATCGCATCGACCGGGGCGAATGGTCGCCTTTTTCCAGCGATGACCGCCATACCTTTACCAGCCTTCCGGGAGGAAAACACAAGCTGGAAGTGAGGACCCGCGACCAGGATTTTAACGTCGATTCGACCCCGGCGGCCATTGAGTTTCAGGTACTTTTTCCAATATGGCGGCAGACATGGTTTATCCTCCTGCTGATGGCTTTTCTCACTATTTTTGCAGTGTATGAATACCGGGTGCTGGCCAAAAAAAGAAAACTTGAAATTCTCAATCTCTCTCTGCAAAAAGCTAATGCAGAACTTCAGGAGAAAAGCGTCAAAATCGAGGCCCAAAATATGGAAATCCGGAACCAGCGCGACAAGCTGGAGGAAATGGTGGAGCAGGTGGAAAAACTGTCAAAAGCCAAACTCACATTTTTTACCAATATCTCTCACGAACTACGTACGCCCCTTACCCTGATTCAGGGGCCGATAAACCAACTCATACAGGAAGATGAAAACTTATCGCCGCAGGCGAGAACTCGGTTGCAGGAGATCATCCGGCGCAATGCAGCACGGCTGCTCAAGCTCATCAGCCAGTTGCTCGAAATCAGGCGGATAGAACAAAGCGCTCTGGAATTAAAGCCCGTACCTGTTTACCTCTCCCGGTATATCCGGGAGATTGCCGGCTTATTTGATGACCTTGCAGCACGAAGAAAAATTGGCATAACGTTTTCTGATTATACCCGTGAGGTGTTGGTTTCGGTTGATGGCGATAAAGTGGAAAAAATCATCACAAATCTACTCTCCAATGCATTTAAACATACACCTGAAGGCGGTGAAATCAGAATAAATGTGGGTTTGGTAAATTCAGCCGAAACCCATCTGGCCGTTGGTTTTGACGAGTATTTCGAAATATCAGTGCAGGATAATGGCTGCGGGATCACAGCGAGAAACTGGAACTGATATTTGGACAAACACTATACTACCGATTCAACATAACCGGAGAGATTGATTCAGGAATCGGGGTTATCGCACAAAAAAGATCTCGTGGGTTTGTTGCAAGGCGAATTAAGGTGGAAAGTGAAGTCGGAAAAGGCACAACCTTCAAAGTATATTTACCCTTCATTCCTTCCCAAAAGAATATGATGAGGGATGAGGAAAGTTTGGAAACACCTGCATTTGCCATTGCGCGTAGGGAAGCCTCCCTTTTGTTGCAAAATTATACCGCAACTTCAAGTCCGGAGCCGGAAAATCTGCGCCTTTCACAGGCAACGGTTCTCCTGGTCGAAGACAACCCTGATATGCAATTTTTGCTGAGACAGATACTGAGCGAAAAGTACAGAATATATACAGCAGGAAACGGCCAGGAAGGGTTGCAAATCGCACAGAATAAAAATATAGATCTGATTATCAGTGATATACTTATGCCTGAAATGGATGGGCTTACGTTCTGCGAGAAAATTAAACTCAATTTTTCCACCAGCCATATTCCGGTAATCCTGCTTACAGCCCGGATTCTTCCCCAGCATAAAAAGTCAGGATTTCTTAAGGGGGCAGATGATTATATTACTAAGCCATTTGACTCCGAATTGCTCAAAATCAGAGTGGAAAACCTCCTGCAACAGCGGCAAAAACTTCGGGAAATTTTCAGCAGGGAATTTATGCTTACCCCCAGGTACGAGAAAATTACGTCACCTGATCAGGTATTTCTCAAAAAGCTGGTGGATATCATGAATGAAAATCTTGCCGAGCCTGATTTCAACATCGATAAGATGAGCAAAATGATGTATTTGAGCCATATGCATTTTATCAGGAAAGTAAAACAACTGACTGGCAAAAAACCGGTCGATTTGCTGAAATCATTCCGCATGAAAAAGGCCCGTGATCTGTTGGAGCAAAAAAACCTGTCGATTGCCGATGTCGCCTTTAAGGTAGGATTTGACCTGCCCAATTCTTTCAGCCGGGCATTTAAAAAAGAATTTAATATTACACCAACCGAATTTGTAAAAAGCCTCCCGGATACGAATTCGGAGGTGCTGGAAGAAATACTACAGGATTAATCGTGCCTAACCATAACAAAATTTATCCTACTCTTTCCTGATTTCATACAGTCCCGCTCCGGAATCAAAAAATATCTGCTTTTCAGTCATTCCTTTGCGCTGGTATAGTTGCCATTCATGGGTGGGGAGCAGCCGCTCGATGCCGGTGAGGGTCTGCATATCCACCGGCAGGTCAAACTCTTTGACACTGCTTTCCCAGCGGTAGGAAAGGGTAAATTTTTTGCCTTTTTTATGTACCTTATATACAAAAACGGGCAGATGAGGGTGGGTCATATATTCTCTGAAAATATACACGTAGTCCTGTCCGAGTTTCCATGAAAAATATTCGTAAAAATCCTGCGCAGAGAGCGGTTTTGAGCGAAAATCCACACTGAGGCTGCGGATGGTTTCAAACCACTTATTGTCATTGTCTGTGACCGTTCGAAGGGTCTGTAGCAGCCAGGCGCCTTTGAGTCCGATCTGGCGATTGAGCTCCGGGGTAAGACTGCCTTCGTGGCCGAGAGGTATATCCGGAATATTTTCCCTTTCGGTTTTCATATAGGCTTTGGCCCTTTCTGCATTAAAATATTCTTCATAGTACAGAAACTCCGCATAAGTATAGAGGGCTTCGGTTATCCATGCATCCCGTGGATCTTTGATTTCCATGGGGCGTTCAAACCAGTCAAAAGCGACCTGCCGAAGCAAAAAGCGGTCATTTCCCGGAATAGACTCAGCTTCTGCCGAAACTTCTGCCTGTAGCTCATTGGTAAATTTATGGCTGCTGTTGCCTTCTGTGATTCTGTATCCGTCTTTCCAGTAGGGGTAGGGGCCAAAATATTTTTCCATAAACCCGATCATACCCTTTAGTTCGTACAGGTATTCTCTGGCCCGGGCCTGATGTGCGCGGGTTACCCAGGCCTGCATCTGGTGCGCACCGCTTTTGTTGTTGTAAATATCGGTTATCAGCACAAAATCACCGATATGAATGCCCACATTCTGCGGGTGTATTTTACCTGAATGGAAAAACTGCCACTGGCCAAACCCTCCGGGCAGGGTCGATTTTTTGCGGAGCTGACCATTGGCTACTACTTCCGCATCCCGGTCAAAAATAACAGAAATGAGCATGCTGTCGGCTTCATCCTGCGGATCTGCGTTGATAGGCCACCATTCTTCAGGAGCCAGCATGTCTGGAGAAAGGCTGATAATATCTTTGCCATTTTCAGCTTTAGACCATACCGGATTTTCTGAACGGGTAGCTCGCGGGCCTCCGGAAAAATAAATTTCAACGGTTGTGAGTACACCTTTCCGGAGCGGCTGCTGTGGGCTTACGATAATTTTGCCCATTTGATAGTCAAAACGCTGCGGTTTACCTCCGATCAACACCTTTGCCGGAGTCATATTTCCCGCAAGGTCAATAACCAGGTTGTCCAGTTGTTTTTCCGGGTGTAAAGTGATGCGGTTTCGCCCTGCGATTCGCTGTATCTTAGCATCAAGTTTGATTTCCAGATCGTAATAGCGCACATCGTAGCCGGAAGGCAGATCAGGATTTGCGAAAAGTACAGTTACCTCCGAAAAAAAGAGCAAAATGAAAAATAAATACACCTTGGGGCTGACTTTCATAGAATTTGCGGGTTTCAGCCCTAAAGATAAGGGGAAATTTGTTTAAGCCTTACATTTTACGAGGATAAGGATTTTTCTCTTTTTTTTTCATATTGATTTATATTCACATTTCCACAACAACTCCCATAACCCAAACCTTTGCGAATGCACCTCAACTATTTACTCTCTTGTCAAATTCAGGTTTTGATTGCCTCCGCAATGCTCTATGCAGGCAGCCTGTTTTCCCAATCGCCCCCGGTTGTACCCTTGCCCAGGCAAACCGAATTTCGAAGCGGGAGTTTTTCTCTGCCCGACCGTCCCTATTTTAAACTGTCATTGGATCAGCCGGATGAAATCGTGCGTACCCAACTGCAGGAAATAGGTGGGAGGGAGACGGATAATTCTCAGCCTGGTATCTGGCTGGGGGTACCTTCCCAGGACAAGGTCTTTATGCAAGCCTGTAAATCCGCCGGAATGGTGGACCATGATCAGTGGGGGGAAGAAGGGTATGCCCTGCTCGTATCATCAAAGCAGGTGTTGATAGCGGGAAATACGCCGGCAGGTGTGTTTTATGGACTCCAGACCTTCCTGCAACTCCGGCAGGCATACTATCCCGGACATATTCCCTGTATGAAAATCACGGACTGGCCTGCCTTTTCCTTTCGCGGAGTCATGGACGATATCAGCCGGGGCCCTCTGCCTTCGATGGATTTTATGAAGGCACAGATCAGGCGTTACGCCTCACTGAAGATCAATCATATGACCTTTTATATTGAGCATGTCATCCGCACTCAAAAACACGGAGATTTTGCGCCACCGGAGGCCGTATCCGTCGAAGAGTGGAAAGAACTATCAGAATACGCTTCTCAGTATCATATTCAACTCATCGGCAGTTTTCAGTCGCTGGGACATTTCAGCAATATCCTCGCCTTTCCCCAATACGCACATCTGGGCGCCACCGACCGCATGCTCAAACCCGGCGACCCTGAGGCTATCCGGTTTCTCACCGATATTTACAGCGAAATGTATCCTGCATTTTCGTCAGATATCTTTGCCATTAACTGCGATGAGGCTTTTGATCTGGGAAGGGGAGATCAGAAGGCACTGGCAGATAGTATCGGGGTAGGAGGAATTTATGCCCGCCATGTCAACCCGCTGATCGGGCATGTAAAATCCCACGGTCGGAGGCCGCTGATGTGGGGCGATATTGCTCTGGCGCATCCCGAAGTACTGGATATGATCCCCCGTGAGACATTGATCGGTACCTGGGATTACAGCGCCCTTGAATCTTTTGCGGATTTTATTGATCCTTTTCAGAAGAAGGGATTTGAATTTATCGTTTGCCCGGGCGTGCTCAACTCCAACCGTATGATGCCCGATTTTGATCAGACGATCATCAATATCCGCAACTTTGTAAACGAAGGGAAGGAAAAAGGCGCTATGGGTGTTCTGAATACAGTTTGGGATGATGGGGGAAATCATTTCTTTAGCCGGGACTGGTACGGCGTATATTTTGGGGCAGACCAAAGCTGGAATCCCAACCGCGAAGAAACCATGGAGTTTGATCGCAGATTTTCGCTTTCCGGTTATGGTGATGGCGAAGCCCGGTTACCCCAGTTTTTGCATATCATGAACAACCTCGCTTCCCTGGCGCCCACGCAGGAAATGAACTATGAAATGTTGTGGCAGACACTTTTGCCGGAGCGCGGTGAAAAAATTCAGCTCAATATGACAGGCTGGACAGAAGCAGAAGAATTTCTCACGCAGGCGGAAGTCATGCTTCGGCCCATGTATAAAAAATCTTTTGGCGATGAATTAAGGTACTGGCAGTTTACCTGGGATCTTTACAAAATGTCCGCTGAAAGCAGAGAAAAATCACTGCTGGCCGCAGCATCTTATCGGAAAGCCTGCCTTTACCAGCAGACGAACCGGGATTCAACCGTATTCTTTCTGAAAAAAGCATTAAAGCATATCGACGATCTTACTACCAGTTGGACGAGCCTCCGCGCAGAATTGCAATTTCTCTGGCTCGAAGAAAACCGCACCTACTGGCTTGACCATGCGCTGATGCCGTATGACCAAAGACTCGCAGATTTTCATGAGACCATCGAGTTGCTAGAGGACGCAGGCCGCGTTTTTATGAGTGGCGGTTATCTTCCCCCGCCCGCAGAAGTCAGACTTGCCATTACAGAAACTTCCGGGCAGTTTTTTACCTTCTGGCTTACTGCCGGCCCCTTTCCCATCGAAAAACCACATGTGCCGCAGGCAGATTTTCTGATAAATATGGGCGGTGAAAAAATGGCAAAACCCATTCCCGGACAGTTGTTTCAGACTACGGATGGGCGTACGCTTATGTGGGATAAACACGCTTCGCCATTCACAGACAGAGTGGATTTTTCAAAAATATTTGAAAAAAACACCGAATCAGTTGCCTATGCCTACTGCCGTATTGAAAGCCCCCGTGCACAGCAGGTGCGTGCGACTTTTGGCAGTAATGACGGAATCGAAATCTTCTGCAACGGCCAGATGGTTTTCCAAAAGCTAAGAAAACGAAGCCTCATCGCCGATGAGGACGAATGTATGCTTCCCCTCATAGAAGGAAACAATCATATTCTCGTCAAAGTAGAGCAGTGGAAGGGCGACTGGGAATTCTCCTTTCGCCTTCCCGATAAAATTGTCAGAAACCACAAACAAAAATACCGGATACTGGATTGATTCAGCCTGGCAAAAAATGTACAAATGAAACACACTTCCAATAAACTATTACTGGCAACGGGGAAAGGATTGATTGAATATCACCTGATTGCGGGTAAATGGAAATTTTACAGAGACCATTTTCAGGGACTTTCCGTATCGGCGTTTTTATCGGATGATCGTACCGGCTACTGGTGGGTTGCCCTGGATCACAAACACTGGGGACAAAAACTTCACCGCTCCGCCGACGCCGGCAAATCCTGGGAAGAAATGCCCGCGCCGGTTTATCCAAAGGGGGAGGAAATCAGACCCGGTGTACCCGCTTCCATGAAGTATATCTGGACTATAGCAAAGGGCGGCGACGATCAGCCTGGCCGTCTGTATCTGGGCACAGAACCCGGCGGATTATTTGTCTCCGACGATGGCGGGATGTCTTTTTCCCTCAATCAAAGCCTTTGGCGGCATCATACGCGGCCAGATCACTGGTTTGGCGGTGGGCGAAATCACGCAGGTATCCATTCTGTGGTTGTCGATCCCCGCCATTCTTCCCGTATTTTTGTGGGAGTAAGCTGTGCAGGTGTCTTTTGCTCGGAGGATGGGGGGCGTTCCTGGGAAATGAAACATCAGGGACTCAAAGCTGATTATCTGCCTGATCCTTTTCCTGAGGCAGGTTACGATCCACATCTTCTGCTTTCCTGTCATTCTCATCCGGATGTGCTCTGGCAACAAAACCATTGTGGTGTATATCGATCAGCCGATAACGGAAATCACTGGACAGAAATAACCGCAGCAGACGGCTCTAATTATTACGGCTTTGCGCTTGCCGTCGATCCGTCGAATGAAAATGTCGCCTGGGTGATTCCGGCGCTGAGTGATAAACTCCGGATCGCAATCGACCGGTCGTTGTTTGTGCAGCGCACCGATGATGGCGGGAAAACATGGCAATCCTTCCGCAAAGGTCTTCCGCAGGGCGATTGTTATGATCTTGTGTTAAGGCATGCGCTGGCGTTATCGGGCGACCGACTGGCTTTCGGGACTATTTCCGGATGTCTGTATGTTTCAGAAGACAGAGGCGAGTCGTGGAAAATGATTAATCATAGTCTGCCAAGAGTTTTTTCTACTGCTTTTCTTGCAAGCTGAAAACACAGAGACACAGAGAGTTTTCTTCAAATGTGCTCCGGTTCTCCGTTTCTCTGTTTCTCTGTGTTCCTTTTTCGGTAATGTTGAGTTTTAAACACAGAGACACAGAGGGCGCAGAGGAGTTTTCTTAAGATGTGCTCCGTTTCTCTGTTTCTCTGTTTCTCTGTGTTCCTTTTTCGGTAATGTTGAGTTTTAAACACAGAGACACAGAGGCCGCAGAGAGTTTTCTTCAAATGTGCTCCGTTTCTCTGTGTTCCTTTTTTCGGTAATGTTATGTTTTAAACACAGAGACACAGAGGTCGCAGAGGAGTTTTCTTAAGATGTGCTCCGTTTCTCCGTTTCTCTGTTTCTCCGTTTCTCTGTTTCTCTGTGTTCCTTTTTTCGGTAATGTTATGTTTTAAACACAGAGGCCACAGAGACACAGAGAGTTTTCTTAAGATGTGCTCTGTTTCTCTGTTTCTCTGTGTTCCTTTTTCGGTAATGTTGAGTTTTAAACACAGAGACACAGAGGCCGCAGAGGAGTTTTTTTAAATGTGCTCCGTTTCTCTGTTTCTCCGTTTCTCTGTGTTCCTTTTTTGGTAATGTTATGTTTTAAACACAGAGACACATAAAATAGTAATTAAAAAACAAATGATTTCCTGTATTGTCCTTGCCGCCGGATTGTCGCGCCGGATGGGGGAAGAAAACAAACTGCTGCTTCCCTTTCGGGGGCAAGCGCTGATCTCCCGGATTTTGGGCGAAGTCGTTGATGCTGGTGTGGGAGAAGTCATTGCCGTAACCGGATTTGAACCTCAAAAAGTGCGTGCAGCCGCCCAAAACTCACAAGTTCGCTGGGTACACAATCAAGACTATATAAACGGAATGACGACCAGTATTCAGGCGGGAGTGGCAGCGTCAAGCACAGAAACGGAAGGTTTTATGATTTGCCTTGGCGATCAGCCACTGATTACAGCCAGTGAGTACCGCGACATAGCAACAATGTTTTCCGAACAGAAAAAAAACAGAGAAAGATACATTCAGGTTCCCGTTTTTGAGGGTAAAAGAGGAAATCCTGTTATATTTTCATCAACTTTCAGAGAGGAAATTCTGGCTCATTCCGAAATGGAAGGTTGCCGGGAAATTATTTTAAGCAATCAGCCATTTGTCCATTATTTTACCTTTCCCAACAGTCATATTATTTCTGACATAGATACACCCGATGATTACAAAAGATTATGATCGATATTTTTTCAGATATACAGCAACGGGTAAAAAAAAATCAGCCCTTTGCGCTGGCCACAGTGATACGCACCTGGGGTAGTTCGCCGAGGCAGACTGGCGCTGCTTTGGCTGTTTCGGCGGATATGTACCTTACCGGATCTGTCTCCGGCGGATGTGTAGAGGGCACCGTAGCGCAAAAGGCGCTGGAAGTGCTGGAGACCGGCAAACCACAAATATTAGAGTTTGGTATTTCCAACGAAAACGCCTGGGCGGTAGGGCTCACCTGTGGCGGCGAACTCACGGTATTTGTTGAAAAATTCCCTGCATTTTCAGCCCACCAGTCTGAAATGGAGGTTTGGACAAGTCTTGAGAATGCAGTGATCAACAACCTCGGAGGCACACTCCTGAGCCGGATGAACGGAGACGCCGGCGCTCACACTTTTGTATTTCCTGATGGAACAAGCAAGGGCGAAGTGGTCAGTGAAAAACTGTCTTCCCTGGCACTTGATATGTGGAAACTCCGGAAAAATCAGGTGCTCACAGAAGGAGAAAACCAATATTTTGCCCTGACCATTCCCCGAAAAAGCCGCCTGTTGATGATTGGTGCGGTGCATATTGCGGTAGAATTGACAGCGCTTGCCGCCCGGTTTGGCTTTGAGACCATCGTCATCGATCCCCGTGGTTTTTTTGCAGACAATACCCTTTTTTCCACCACTCCTGACCAGTTACTCCGGCAGTGGCCGGCAGAGGTACTGGAATCGCTTGCTCCCGACGCCTATACTTATGCCGTCATTCTCAGCCACGATCCCAAAATAGACGATCAGGCGCTCGATATTTTGCTTAATGCCGAAACAGCCTATATCGGTGCATTGGGAAGCCGTAAAAATCACGAAAAACGTTGTCAACGGATGAGAGAAAAAGGTTTTTCCGAAGACCAGATTGGCAGGATTCACGGCCCTGTAGGGTTTGACATCGGGGCAAAAACCGCCGGAGAAATCGCTCTGAGCATTCTTGCTGAGATCATTGCCGTAAAAAACGGGAAATAACCTATATTTCAACCCTAACCACAAAAATTGCTGCTATGCGCTTTATTTTATTTTTTACCATCTTCCTTTCCCAACAACTTTTCGCCCAAAGCGACGATAGCTGGAAACCGCTATTCAACGGAAAAAACCTCAAAGGCTGGTCAATGCCCGGTACGGCTGAAGCCAAACTGGAAAATGACGAAGTTGTGGTCAAAAATCTCCCGGGCAATAACTCAGGCTGGATTCTGACCGATGCAGAATACGATAATTTTGAGATAGAAGGCGAATTTTTCCTTCCCCCTTCCGCCCGTGGCGGATTGTTTTTCAGGTACAATACTTCTGCGGGAGGCGATCCTTCCTCGACAGCCTATGAAATAAATCTCAGTAATAATCCCGATCAGGCTTCCCCTACGGGAACCATTGATGGTTTAGCCCGTGCGATCTGGGTGCCTTCTATCAATACGCAGTGGAACAAATTCCGCGTAAGTGCAGAAGGCGACTATCTCCGCGTCTGGATCAACGATACACAGGTAAGTCAGACGCATGACCGCCGGAGCATAAAGGGGAAAATCGGTTTGCGCGCCTATGGAAACGAAGGGACAGTAAAATGGAAAAATCTGAGAATCAGAGTACTGCCAGCTATGGCTAATGCCGGGCCGCTAATCGAAGACTACCTCCGCAATACCGGGCGTGGTACCACCACTTCTCTTTTCGATGGAAGTTCGCTCACCGGTTGGAAAATCGTAGGTGACGCCCGCTGGCTCGTAGTTGATGGCGCGATTTTGGGTGATACCGGACCCAAAGGACAGGGCTGGCTGGTAACAGAAAAAGCCTTTAGCAATTTTTATATGAGTTACAAATTTAAACTCGAAGACGGCCACAATAGCGGGGTATTTATCCGTTGGGATACAACAGCTACCGAAATTACCCTGCAAAACAGTCTGGAAACCAATATTTATGATCCGGGCGGGTATATGTGGGGTTTCCCTACGGGCTCTATCGTATCACATAGCCGGTCATTTCCGGGGATAACTGACAGCGATGACTGGAATCAGGTGGAGATATTTGCCTTTGGCGACCATATCTGCCTGTATCTGAATGGACAGAAAACTACCGATTTTCACGTGCCGGCGACGTTTGACCGCCCGGGGTATATCTGTCTTCAGGCGGGACGCCAGGCTGCGCGGCCAGACCAGGGGCCTTCGCAGGTGCGGTTTAAGGATCTGATGATTAAAGACCTCTCCGGAATTCCGTTTGTTGGGTATTGATCATAGAAGGGCGGATTGGAAATGGTGCTGCCAGAATAGTTTTTTTTAAAAACAGTTATTCCCGATGAAACCTGTTTACAGATTTGTCTTGTTATCCATTATTGTTTTTGCGCAATCAGCATTAGCCCAAAAACCGCGGATGCTGATCACTACCGATATTGGCGGCGATCCGGATGATACGCAATCCTTGATCCGCTATCTGGTATATGCCAACGAATTTGACACCGAAGGCATCATAGCGTCTGCCTCGGGAACGATTGGCGAACTGGATAGCGCGGTTGTTCAGCCGTATTTGGTTCACAACCTGATCCGGGCATACGGAGAAATTGTTGATAACCTTCGCCTGCACGATCCCGGCTACCCATCCGCTGAGTCGCTCCTTGCAGTCATCAGATCGGGAAATCCACACAGAGGCTGGGAGAATATCGGGGAAGGACATGATACAGAAGCCTCAGAATGGATTATCCGGGTAGCCGATAAAAAAGATCCCCGCCCTTTGAATATTTGTATATGGGGTGGTCAGACGGATGTGGCACAGGCTTTATGGAAAGTGAAAAACACACGTTCGCCCAAAGCCTACCGTAAATTTGTTGCCAAAATCCGCCTTTACGATATCAATGATCAGGATCGTATTTTCGGAAAAATGCAGGAACATTTCCCCGGACTGTTTTATATTCTGAGTCAGGCACCTTCGGGGCATGACAAACGCGAAGGGGGCTATCGCGGTATATATCTGGGCGGTGATGAATCCCTGACTTCCCGGGAATGGATTTATGAACATGTAAAAACGAACCACGGGCCATTGGGCGCACTTTATCCCGACAAAACCTGGACAGCGCCCAACCCACATAGTACCATGAAAGAGGGAGATACACCTTCGTGGTTGTATTTTTTGCCCAATGGTCTCAGCGATCCGGCACATCCGGAATATGGAAGCTGGGGCGGGCGTTTTGAAAAACATACAGATGGCCATTTTGTCTGTGCCCCGGACCGGGTTGATTCTGTATTCTCAGCGCGTGCGGCTGTATGGAGATGGCGGCCAGACTTTCAGGCAGATTTTGCGTCGCGGATGGATCGCTGTGTGGCGCCTTTTTCTTCGGTCAACCATGCGCCTGTAGCCGTTGTCAACGGGATAGAAGGAAAAGCGCCATTGATTATTTCTGCCCGAAATGCTGCCGGTATTGTACTGGATGCCGGTGCGTCTAATGATCCTGACAATGATCTTCTTTCCTTTGAATGGTTGTGGTATGGGGAATGTACAACAGGAATAGAGGCCGTTGATTTGGCGACAGAAGGAGCCCAGGCGCGAATTTCATTTTCGGCAGCGGCAAAAGATTACGAACTTCATCTGGTATTGAAAGCAAAAGACAATGGTTCTCCGGCACTTTCCTCGTACCGGAGAATCATTATTCGTCCATGATTTACCTCACCAGTTTGAACCCCTGTTTTGCCGCAATATTGCGGGAATCGGGGCCAATCATCACTTCAAAATCTCCGGGTTCTGCTTCCCTTAAACCGCGGGCCGTAAAAAAGGCAAGGTCATCGCTGGCGATTTCAAGCGTAACCACGCGGCTTTCACCCGGTTTGAGGGTGACTTTCTGAAACTTCTTCAGCTCCTTCACCGGGCGGGTACGGCTGCCCACAAGGTCGCGGGTGTAAAGCTGGGCAGTTTCTGTTCCGGTTACTTTTCCTGTATTGGTAAGGGTAAATGAAACTTTCAGTGTTTCATTCATCCTGAGCGTTTCGCTGCTTAGTTTCATAGCTGAGTAGGAGAAAGTCGTATAACTCAACCCAAAACCAAAAGGAAAAAGGGCGTCATTTTTTTCATCCGAATAATGGGACCAGAAAACGTTTCCTCCTGCTGTGGGCCGACCGGTACTTTTGTGGTTGTAGGCAATGGGTATCTGTCCGAGGGAGCGGGGAAAAGAGACGGGAAGTTTTCCTTGCGGGTTGAAATCTCCGAAAAGGACATCTGCGAGGGCATTTCCTGTCTGAGAACCCAAAAACCAGCCTTCCACCAGTCCCTGTACCTGCGGCTCAATGGCCGAAAGGTCTATCGGACGCCCGTTCATCAGTACCAGTACAATATTAGGATTTACGGCCCTCACAGCGGCAAGCAGTTCGGCCTGAAGCCCGGGAAGGTCGATATGGGTACGGCTACGCGATTCTCCTGATTGCCAGCAGTCTTCACCCAGCGCCAAAACAACGACATCTGCACCGCGGGCGATTCGCACGGCTTCCCCAAAACCGGAAGTATCGGTTTCGTTGACAATCACCTCGGAGAGGAAGTTGCGGGGGCCGGCGGTAAGTTTTACTCCCTGCGCGTAGCGTACGGTCGTTTTTTTGCCTGCGGCAGCCTGAATGCCTTCAAGAAGAGAAACTGCGGAGTTTTCGACGGCATTGGCACGCCAGCTTCCTATGGGACTGTCTTTGTCAGCAGCAAGCGGACCAATAACGGCAATGGTTCCCTGATTTTTTTTGAGCGGAAGGATATTGCCTTCATTTTTGAGAAGAACCACAGACTTGCGGGCTACATCCCTGCTTGCGTCCTGATGCGCCTGGGCATAGAGTGTACTTTTCTCTCTTTCGGCATCGCAGTATCGATAGGGATCATCGAAGAGACCGAGCATAAATTTTACGCGCAGGATTCTTCTTACAGCATCATCGATCAGGGCTTCTTCTACTGCTCCTTCTTTCACCAACTGGGTTAGATAAGGCACATAACTATAACCTTCCATATCCATATCACACCCTGCGATGGATGCCATACGGGCGGCTTCTTTTTCATCGGCTGCCACACCGTGTGTAATGAGTTCGGCCACAGTACCCCAGTCGGAGACTACAAACCCTTTATAATCCCAGTCGCCTTTCAGAATTTTGCGCTGGAGGTAATTGGAGGCAGTGGCGGGAATGCCGTCGAGTTCGTTAAATGAATTCATAAATGTGGCCACGCCCGCATCTGCGGCGGCTTTAAAGGGCGGGAGGATGATATCGTGGAGGAATGCATCGCCGATCGAAACAGTATTGTAGTCGCGACCGCCTTCGGCAAAGCCATAGCCGGCAAAGTGTTTGGCGCAGGCAGCGATCGTATTGGGGGCGCTCAGGTCATCGCCCTGAAATCCGCGTACCCTTGCTACGGCGACCAGTGAACCCAGGTAAGGATCTTCCCCCGCGCCTTCCATGACACGGCCCCAGCGGGCATCATGGGTAATATCCATCATAGGGGCAAAGGTCCAGTGCTGACCCGCCGCCGCGGCTTCGGTGGCAGCTACGCGGGCCGATTTTTGGATGGCATCTACATCCCAGCTTGCCGCTTCTCCCAACGGGATAGGAAACATGGTGCGAAATCCATGCACCACATCATAACCAAATATCATGGGGATGCCCAGGCGGCTTTCTTCAACGGCCATTCGCTGCGCTTCGCGGGTAGCTTTGGCTGATAATACGTTGAGCATAGAGCCTACCTGGCCAGATTTGATCAACATGAATTTTAGTGAGTCCCGGCTGCCTTTGGGCATCGGGCCGGTGATGTCCCAACTGCTGGTGTACTGGTTCATCTGGCCGACTTTTTCTTCGAGCGTCATAAGTGCAAGCACGGAGTCCACCCTGCGGTCAAGTGAAGACTGCGCCGAAAGTGGCTGTTTTATGGCAAGGATGCAGAAAAAGGAGGCTATGATTATTTCTATTTTCCGAAGACGTACGGAAAACAGAATCTGGTTGAAAGAGTTAGATAGCATAATTCGATTTTATGAGTATATGGGGTAAATGTAGCGGAATCGGGGTGGCTGTGCAAACACATATGTCATCGGGAATGCACCGGTCAGATAAAAAAAAGAGACAGCCTGGGGCTGTCTCCGTAACTCGTAAAGTAGTGTGGTCTGAAAGTAATTACCAGCGTCTGGGACCTCTTCGGTCATTGGTATTGGTTTTGGGGCGGGCCTCATTCACTTTCAGGCGTCGGCCATCCAATTCTCTATCATTCAAACCATCAATGGCGTTTTGACCATCGTCATCATTTTCCATCTCCACAAAGGCAAAACCCTTGGATCTTCCGGTTTCTCTATCGAGAACGATTTTCACAGAGTTAACAGTGCCAAACTCGGAGAACGCGTCCTCCAGGTCCTGCTCAGAAAGGGAATAAGCTAGATTCCCAACATAAATGTTCATAATGAAAAAATTAATCAAACAAAAAATTCGTATTTCAAATATAAGGCATATTTTTGGATAAAAACACTTTCTGACCAAAAATGATAACATTCAGCCTAAATAATTGAAAATTAGCTGCATCTGACAGCGAAAAAGGCATGAAAAAGAGGTGAAAATATTTCAATTACTCGGAAAGAATTTCGAGAAGGCCTTCAGGGTACAGACGTGCTCGATTTTTCTTGAATTCAGAAATTGGTTTCCAAATCGCACGGATTTCCCTTCCGCTATCGTTTTTTCCAATGATGCAGTCTTTACGATACGCCGCCTTATTGACAAATTCTCCTTCAAAAACAAAAATGATTTCATGACCGGGAAGCCCCTCATAACTGAACAGGTTTTCGGTAGGGCCAATAAAGGTGAGGTTGGTGATTTCTTCTCCGATTTCTTCCTTTATTTCTCTTCGAACGGTTTCCCAGCTGTATTCTCCGAAGACAACGCCGCCTCCCAGCGGGCGAAAAAAAATCTCTTCTTTGGATTTATCGTATCCTTCCATAACCAGAATGGAGTTATCCTTCCGGAAGATGCAGAGAGCAACTGGTCTGATGGCAGGGGTATTCATATACACATCATTTTTTCTTACAGGACCATCCGGTAATCGTGCTCGGCAAGTTGGATACAGACGTAGGGGTTTTAGATTTATCAGCACAATACTAGATAAATCTAACTGAATATTGTTTTCATTTATGGGGATGTCTTTACAAGTTGTCGAAAGTGGAAATTTACAGTTGCCGGACTTTTTTGCCGGATTTTCAACGGGCAAAAATTGGTTTTTTCGCTTTTGGTTACCTGCATTCGCAGATTTTGGTAATTTTTTTGTAAAAATCTTACATCTGTTTACTCCGGATTCACCGCCCATTTTTTGCTAAAAACGATCTTTCCGCCCAACCTGATCTGCACCTGATAAAATCCAGAGGCGATCCGGGGATAAAATTCGTATTGAGGCGCGGCTCCAAACGTCGCAGCATATACCTGCTGTCCCAACATATTGTAGATTTCCAGATACCCTGTTTCTCCGTCTCTGTGTTGGTTCCAGTTCAGGTTCAGTGCTCCGTATTCTGTACCGGGGTTTGGGTAAATGGATATCGTTTCCTCTGAAAATGCTTCCTCTACTCCCACACTCAGGCAGGTCGCCCCACTCAGGATGCCGGTCTGGCAAAATTGGAAAATGATCATTTCGGAGTGCACGCCGCCATACAATGCCGTATCGGCTTGCAAAAACAACCGCGCAGCCTCCGGCAGGCTCATCTGGCTGTAATTGCTATACATCTCCTGAAGCATCAGCCGGTCGGTGATGGTTCCGCCTATCTCATTGCGGATTTTGATCAGGGTCGAAGCCCACAATTCGCCGTAGCTGTATATGCTGGTACTCATCGGAGGATACGTCTGATTGCTGATGACTGTACGTCCTGCCCAGAATTCATTATGCCCGTCCCAGTTGAAGATATCGCCCCATCCGTAATTGGGATTCAGCCCCATCGAATAAATGGCCGCAGCGTAATCTCCCAGTCCCTCATCCAGCCCCCTGCGCTCGGTACCGCTGTTGGTCTCCGGAGAAGCAGCAGAAGAAAGTGCATGGGTATATTCGTGAATAATCACATCGGCATCCTCCGCATCATCAACGCCTCCGTCGCCAAAGAGGATATACGAATTGCCACCGTTGCTGATAAACACCGACTGGTCACTGTTGGATTTGCCGTGCGGATCGATTTCCAGCGGACTGTTTTGAAGATTGGTGAATCCCAGCGACTGAACGTAACGCTGGAAGGTATCCACATGGTAATAGACCATGACATCTTCAAATTGTTTCTGATCTCTTCCGAAAAAGAAGTCCCCGCTGGCAGAAGTTGCGGGCGTGTAATAGTAGGGTGCCCGGTCGGAAATATTGACATAGGGGCCCTGGAGCCTGAACACCGGGTCATCCCAGGTGATATCGCGAAGTACAACGGTATCCATCAGCGCCTCCAGCGCCGGGCTGGTGGCGTCGTCGTTGTCTGTGAAGGTATCGCCATATTTTACATTGCCTCTTGTGCAGGGATTGGGAATAAAAACTTTAGCCCGCCCGGTGGTATCACCTGCGAACGCACGGGAAAAATAGGCACCCCGGTCGGAGCGGATGATTTCTGTTCCGGTATTGGCGTCAAAAAGTATTTCCTCACTGGAGACCGGGCCGTTAGAAAAGGTAATTACTTTCCACGCAGGGTGTAGTTGTCCCGATTGGATTACAAAAACAGGGTCAATCGTTGCGTCATAAGCGCCTGCCTCCCCTACGCGGAGCAGGAGGTTTTCTTCCGGGTAAGAAAAGGTGGTGAGAGTGGGAGGGGTAAAGTCCTGAAGTGTCTGAAGGAATGAAGTAATCCGGTCGGCAGGTACGAGATTGACTTTTATTCCTGCGCCATACACCGGTATTCCTGCCCAGGTCTGCGTATAGGTAAAATGCCTTCCACCGGGACTGGTAATGTCGTACTGCAGTTGCAAATCTGAGCCGGTGCGATCAACAAGCGGAAATATTTGTCTGATGACTTCGCGAATCGCAGATTCCTCCGTCGCATTTCCCACAGAAATGGATACCTGCCGGAGTGTTTGTGCGGAGACACTGGTAAAAACCATTACAATTGCGAAGGAAAGTATATATCGGGGAAAATGTTTCATGCGCACAGGCTGTGTTTAGGATTATATTTACCATTCAACATAAAACCCTGCCTGCTCAAAAATAAACTTTAGCTCAGGAAAATCCGCTTCCTTTACAGCCAGTGTCTGACGGCAGGCGGTAAGGTATTCTGCGGAGAGGGTTTCGGTTTCAAACCGGTGAAGGATGCGGTTGATCTCGGATGTTTTTTCGTAGGGGAAAGAAATAGAAAAACTAATTTTAGGGATGATCTGCTCCAACTGTCCGGCCCTGATGGCTTCTTCCGCCGCGGTTCGGTACGCTTCGATCAGTCCACGAACGCCGAGTTTGGTTCCGCCAAAATACCGAACTACTACAATCGCGGTATTGGTCAGAGAAAAGGATCGGATGGCCGCCAGAATGGGAGCCCCCGCGCTGTGAGAAGGTTCTCCGTCATCACTGGCAAAGGTTGTCTCTCCATATTTTCCCAGGCGGTAGGCATAACAGTGGTGCCGGGCGTCGTAATATTTTTGTCTCAGTGCCTGAAGGTGTTCGTCCACCGCTGAAATATGATTGACAGGCAGGGCAAATGCGTAAAATTTGGAGCCCCGATCGCGAAAAAATCCCTCTGAGGGTGCTGTCAGTGTAAATAATTGCTCTGCCATAGTGCAAATTTCTTCCTTTGCGCTACAATTTACAAGTCATATTATTTTCCACATTCGCGGAGAAGGATTAATTTGGCATCACTATGAACCGAATCCGGCAATACACACAGATATTTATATTTATCATCCTGGGGCTGGTCGTTTTGAGCCTTTTGGGGGTAATGGTCTGGTATCTTCGCGATATCGTCACTTACCTCATTGTGGCAGCGATCATCGCGCTGATCGGAAGACCCGTACTTCGCTTGCTGAGCCGGGTACAAATCCGGGGGAGATCACTGCCTTCAGGGGTAAATGCCGCCGTTGCCCTGCTGGTTGTATATGGATTTGGGCTGATCATATTTCTGATTTTTATTCCCCGGCTGATCCGGCAGACTGAAAAACTTGAAAGTATTAAAATTGAAACTATATCCAGCAGTCTGCAGGAACCCATAGCTGCCATTGACCGGTTTATACATACCTATCAACTGACAGATGAGGCAATGTCGGTGGAAGAGTATTTTGTCAATACGGTAAAATCGGTCATTACTTCGGCCAGCGTTTCCCATATCGCCAATTCACTTGTGGCGTTTACCGGAGATTTGCTGATCGGTTTTTTTGCCATAAGTTTTATTGCTTTCTTTTTTCTCAAACAACGCACCCTGATGCACCAGATGGTCATCGTGTTTATTCCTCCGGATTATAAAGAAAAAGTGAATTCCATCCTCGTAAGCATTAAGACACTTTTGACGCGGTATTTTATTGGGGTAGTGGTGGAGGTCTTGCTGGTAGGAGCGCTGATTACGCTTGGTGTCTCTATTCTTGGGGTGGAAAATGCAATATTGATCGGCTTTTTTGGGGGTATTTTTAATGTTATCCCTTATCTGGGGCCAATTATAGGTGGGATTATGGGAATTGGCCTGACTATACTCGGGTCGCTGAATCTCGATTTTTACGATGAGATGGTTCCCCTGGTGGCTGGGGTTACAATTGTCTTTGTGGTTGTGCAACTGATTGATAACTTTATCTTTCAGCCAATGATATACTCCAGCAGCGTCAAGGCCCATCCGCTGGAGATTTTTCTGGTGATCCTTATTGCCGGAAATCTTGCAGGAGTGGGCGGTATGATTGCAGCCATTCCGGTCTATACGATATTGCGCGTGATAGCCCGTGAATTTTTCGATCAGTTTGAAGTGGTCAGGAGTATCACTAAAGATATTTGAAACTATGGGCGAAATCGCGGCGCAAAACCCCTGGACCATCCTCGCTTCTAACAAAATCTATGAAAACCCCTGGATCAGCCTGACAGAACATCAGGTGCTCACCCCCGCCGGAAATCCCGGCATTTATGGTACGGTACATTTCAAAAACCAGGCCGTTGGGGTCGTCCCCTATGAAGACGGCTATATCTGGATGGTGGGACAATATCGGTTTCCCCTCAAAAAATTTTACTGGGAAATTCCCGAAGGCGGAGGCCCGTTTGACGAAAACCCTGTAGAGACCGCCCGGCGCGAACTTCAGGAAGAGACCGGACTTACTGCCTCAGCGATAGAACCCCTGTTTCAGATGCATTTGTCCAACTCCGTCTCCGACGAATGGGGAATCGTATTTCTCGCAACCGGACTAAAAGAAGGGGAGGCGGCGCCGGAGGAAACAGAAGAACTCACGGTGCAGAAAATGTCGCTGGAAGAAGTGTATGAAGAAATCGAAGCCGGAAGAATAACCGATTCTCTGACTGTGGCTGCCATTTACAAACTCATGATCATGAAATTGCAGGGAAAATTGTAAATGCGACATAGTTGATACAGTTTGCGACATAGTTGTTATGTAGCCCGCTGGCAGAGGGATTTACTTTGTGTTTATGCTTTTACAGCTAATAACACAATGTTTCACCCTAAATCTCTCTGTTATGAAAAAAATACTAAAAATCATCGGGCTTACCCTGGGAGGCATAATTGTCCTGATCGTCATTGCCGTAGGCATTGTCCAACTGAAACCCCTGCCCACCTATGAAGTCAAAGACACGGGCCTGAAGGTGGAAGTCACCCCGGAGCGGGTTCATGCCGGAGCCGTAATCTCCGCCAGTCTATGCGCAGTCTGCCATATGGCCGAAGATGGTACACTTGGCGGTCGCCTGATGGAGGAAGCAGAGGGGTTCGGAAAAATTTATGCAGCCAATATCTCGCAGCACAAGGTGTATGGTATAGGCGAATACACCGATGGTGAGCTGTTTTATCTGCTCCGAACAGGCATCAAACGCGACGGACACCTTGCTCTGCCGATGATGTTCCGCTCGCTGATAATGTCGGATGAAGATATATTTTCGCTGATCGCTTTTCTTCGTTCCGACGATCCGCAGGTTCAGCCTTCTGAAAACGTAATTCCGGCTTACCAGCAGACCTTCCTTTCCCGGATGTTGTTTAATCTCGCATTCAAACCGCTGCCCTGGAGCGGTCAGCCTGTCGTAGCACCTGATAAAACAGACGAAATCGCTTACGGAAAATATCTGGTTCAGGGCAGGCATGTGTGTTTCGACTGTCATTCAGGAGGATTTGAAACAAATGACCCAATCAACCCCGAAAACTCGGTAAGGTATCTGGGTGGAGGCGCGACATTTCATGATCTTAGCACAGGTGAGACGATCGTGATGCCCAATATTACGCCTGATCCGGAGCATGGCATCGGTGATTATTCGCTGGAGGAGTTTATTACCGCCGTCAAATACGGCAGAAACAAAGAAGGGCGAATGCTCCGGTTTCCCATGCCGCCATTTGCAGGCGTTGACAGCACCGATATCACAGCCATTTACAGGTACATTCAGACCGTACCGCCGCTGGGCCCCCAGGCTGAAAAATCAGAGATTTAGGTGAAAATGGCATTGTGAGTAGAACCCCTGCGGAAGCGGGGGTTTTTTGTTATATTTGTTAGGTTCGACCAGGTATTAAAAAGGGAAGTTGTGTCCGTCCTGAACGCTGATTCTATTGTAGATTATTCGTAATATGATTAACTTTATACCAGTCAGTTTTCTATTCACTAATGATGAAGATATGTTTACATTGAATCCGCAGTATATTACTGACAGTACGGGAAAAAAAATATCTGTAGTGCTTACAATGAAGGATTTTAAAGCCATTATGGAAGAACTGGAGGAATTGGAAGATATAAAGCTTTATGATGAAGCCAAAAAATCCGACGAGCCATCAATTCCTATTGATGATGCATTTAAAATGATTGAATCCAAACGTAAAGCACAGTAATGGCTTATCAGCTAACCATAAAAAAACAAGCCATTAAAGCCCTTGAAAAAATCAACGAGCCCTATTACTCTAATATCAAGAATGCTATTTACAGCCTTGCTGATAATCCACGTCCGGTTGGATGCAAAAAGCTAAAAGGACGAGACGGCTATCGTATCCGTGTTGCGGATTATCGCATTATTTACGATATTTTTGATAATATCCTTTTAGTTGATGTCATTGATCTTGGACACAGAAAAGATATTTATGAATAATAGAGATGTCTGTGCCTGAGACCTTACCCGACCCTCCCCGCTATCACTGTTTATACCATATTTCTTTATTCCCGTTGTCAAATTTGAGCATCAGCGTAGTCCCTTCGATATAATACCCGGAGTAGGGATACCATTGGTTGCCGCCTTCTTCCATGACGTAAATCACACTGCCTTTGGCTTTCCAGAACCCGCGCTCATAGTCGCCGCTGTTGCCTGTATCGGCGCTTACCGAACCGAAGGCATTATCGCCTCCCGCCATGACCCGGCCATTGCCGTAAAGAAAGGTTCCATCGGGTTTCAACTGCATAAAAAACTGTGATACAGAAGAAAACGTTCCGCTGATATAGGTTTCCGTATGTTCCCACGAACCGATCAGCCGGGCGTCGAGCTCTGATGAGGCGATCTGCGGTTTGGGTGTGGATGGGGTCTGTACCTGGGTGGTTTTTCCGGTTCCTGCGGTCTGAGCAGAGGCTCCTGCTTTTTGCATGACGATTTTCTGCGCCTGGTCATACAGGGGTTTCTGAAACAGACTGAGCGGGATAATGGAAAAAATCAGGTCTTTTCCCTGCATGCCGGCTTCAAAATATACCGGAATGCCAATGGCAGTCTGCAACTTGCCTTTGACCAGCCCGTTTTCTTCTACGCCCTCCAGCGGGTAAATGTCTCCGTTGTCGTCAAGCATTTGCCCTGTGAGATTGCCTTTCCCGTTGAGGGTATTAAAGTACAATTTCCGTTGGCTGTCTGGGATGAATAGGTTCCGGCAAGGAAGGTGTCTGGCTGAATGCGGACATGGTGAAAATGATAATTGAAAAAACGGAAAGCAGGATTTTCACATATACTTAAGGTTGAGGTGAAACGATTAACGCTGAAACATAGCTTCAAAGTGAGGCGAAGGCAAAAATTCCGCCGCTTTTTTCGAAAAATTCTTCCCCGGTTTCATATACTCCTTGTACAGGTTTTGTCCACGGTGCATCCGCCATCGGAGTGCGGGTGCGCATTTTCTTCCCAGTTCTGGTAGTTTTGCCAGCCATTGGTTTCCTGAAGGCCAAAGTCCATATCCGGAAACGGCGCAAGCCGCGGCAATGCTTTGTTGATCCACCAGCAGGGGGTTGACCGTAAGGTCTGCGCAAAAACAGGGCACATCTCGCTCAAAAACATGCCTGTGCGATTTTAATGGTCATACTCATGGTTTTTGCAATGGCTTTGACTGCGATGGAATTGTAGCCTTGTTCGATTCGTTCAATGGATTCTTTTACTGTATGTGCACTTTCGTCGGCTGCGATCCGTGGTCCGCGGGCTGCGAGGTCGTGAACCGGTTCCTGATTCCGCTCGCCAAAGGTTCTTCCATTACAGCGATCTGCGGGAGTGCGCCGATTTTTCGGCGTGGTCGAAATTTGTGCAGGGTATCTTTGCTGTCATACCGCCCGTTGGCGTCAAAATAGTAGGAAGTTTCCCGTCTTTGGTATGTGGTTTCAAAATGGCCGATGGTTTTATGAATGGCGGAAAGGAATTCTTTGTCTTTTCCAGCATTTCATCCTGCGTACCAGGTGCACCGATTTTGATTTTCGCAATAAAAATCCCTGTTGACCATTTGTTTGATCTCTTCCATCGGCGTTCCGTAGGATAGCGCCGGAATAGCCGCAACTTTTTCCATGGCGGAAGGAAAGCCCCAGGCGAAGGTTTCCGGAACCATTTCGTCAAAATTTTTCACATCTGATTGGCTTCGGCAATGGAGCCAGAGCGGCATTATCAACGGCCACCAACGCATTGAGGGCAAAAGTGGTGCGCAGGTCAGGATTTCGGGTAATGGTTTTGCCGTAGGCGAGCACCTCAGGGAGTAATTCGTCCAGCAGTTTCATCGGATCGGTGAAAGTCTGCCCCTTCAGCATCTGAAGGGCGCGTTCAGTCATGGCAAACATGAGGGCATTGCCGCCATTCTCCGAATGGGCGAAAAGTGGTCGCATCGCACCACAACACACTCTGAATGCCCGGCCCCCACCTTGTGGATGCCTTCATCGGTTTCCATATAAGCAGCCGTCTGCCAGTTGTTGGTGAGAAATCCCTTAAATCCAAAGGGACGCCGTAGTTTCTGCCTGTCAAAATTGGCATCTACTTTTGCAATAGTGATTTTTTTGCGCATAGGCTGGGCGTTTATACATCCAGGCGCCAGCGTCAGTCCTGCTGCCGCCAGTGCGGTGAGGGCCCCAGCCTGCCTGACAAATTCTCTTCGATCCATAATTAAACTGATAGAAAAGTAGTTTCTAAAAAATAAGTTTTATTCGATCCATATTAGTGAATTCGTGGTTATTACTTTCTGAGCTGGTTGTAAACCAATTATTTTGAGAATAGTAGTTTTAGCGTAATATTTGTTGATTGAGTGTGTACCATGCTTCTCCGCTCCACAACTTCTGCCCTGATTCACTTCGTATCATCTCCGGTAACAGAAAATATACCACGTGGCCTGGTTTCAGCTCCGGTAGGTTAAGATATACTTTTTTTCTGTCTTCACTGAGAGTTATGTTTTCGGGTAAAATCGTTTCCAGCCCCAGTTTGGGGCCGCCGTAGCCACTGGTAGGCTGGTAATACCACTGCTGCAGGGTGATGCCGGACAATATTTTTTCTCCATCCTGATCCAGGGGTTCTGTAAAACTGATTTCAAATCCTCCTTTCTGCTGCCGAATGCTCAGCATTTCAAATACGCTTTTTCCGTTGTATTTCAGCCGTTGAAGACCGTACTTCTTTCATTCCATCCCCAGTTTCCATTCATGCCCACCGCCAGCATATAAGCCGCCATCGGGCCCCAGCGCATACGGTTGATTCCGGCTTCCAACCCTGGGTAAACGAAATACATCCGCTGTGATCCGTTGATTTTTCCGAAACACCCGCTTGATACCGCCGTGGGTTACTTCTCCAAACAGCATCTGACCCATAGGGCCCGTCTTGCATAATGGTGGGCTCGCCCGGACTGTTGGCAATTTCATCATGTGGAAGCCATAACGCTGGCGGAGTCATGGTTTTGTCTGCATAGATGCCGCCAATAAACTGGCATCCGTGAAAGTCGCCCTGGCGCAGATGAATCAGCTTACAGGCGAGCACTTCACTGTCCCTGGTTTTCTGTGAGAAATATTTCTCCATCAACGCCTATTCCGATACCATTACATTACCGCAGACCAGAAACTACTTCTTCCCATGTCCCGTCCTTTGCTGATGCAGCGTTGGTTTCCCCGGTCAGGATCTTGCAACTCGTTGGACATCAGCCGCATGGCAAGTCCCAGATTGGCGTAAAAATAACCGTCTTTCCATACCAGCCCATAGGCAAATTCGTGAAAATCAGCAGTTGCCCCGGCTATTGCAAATGGTTTTGTACTGGTCCGCTGTGCCGTCGCCGTCTTCGTCTGAGTTGGGTGGGTTCATGTTTTTGCAGAACAAATATTTCTCCGTCAACCACAGTTATTCCCAGCGGCTCAGACAGACCTTCGGCAAACCGTTTGATGGTCACTTTTGACGAATCGCCGGATTCACCCCCTTCAAGAATATAGACCCCATCACTGAGTCCCAGGTAGTGACGAGCAGTTTTCCGTCTGGCAAAAGCGAGTCCGCCTACCGTGGTTTGAAGCTTTCAGGGTGAATCGTTGTTACGTCGTATATGCCGGGTGAATGCCGGTAAGTGCTGCATAAAGCCGGGTCGTGTTGGGGTTTCCGGCTGAATGGCTGTTTTCGCTGATTGTTTTTTTCTGGTTTGGCGCGTGGTTCGAGGCTAAGGATATAATCGACCATGGGGCGGATGTCTTTTTCCTCCAGATGAGAATGCGGGATCATGGTAACTTCTCCCCAAACTCCCGAACCTCCGGTTTTGACTTTTTCTACCAGCCGGGTGATGGTTTCTTTGTCAGGCTCATACCTGGCCGCAATTTCGCGATAACCCGGGCCTATGGTCGTTTCTTCTTCCCGGTGGCAGGTATTGCAGCCGCTGCGGTCGAGCCAGTACTGGCCGATATGCCCGATGATGGCTTGGGTTTTGGGTTGCTGATGGGGGAGGGGCGGAAATGAATGTGTAACTGAGATGGCAGACTCCGCAGGCAGGTGGATATAATCGTTTCCGTTGTAAACACGGAGCTGCATTCCTTGTGCCGCATGATTTAGTTTAAAAGTGCGGATAAGGGCAACGGCATCCGCCGTTTTTTCAAATTCTGGCTGTTCTTCCACTTGCGCCAGAATATCTGTTCCGCTGCGGAATTCATACAGCAGGGTGATACGGTTTTCTTTTAAACGATAGCCGCCAAACTGAATAAGAAAAGGAATTTCACGTCCTTCTTTTTCCACTTTCCAATGGCTCAATTCTGGGGAAGGTTGCCAGTAGGTTGTGCCCCAGCTTTCGGGCTGTACGGTTTTTACATCATTATATGCGGCACCTTCCAGGTGGATGCCTCCCTTCCAGATCTTGTAAAGCTGGCCAGTTTGGGCTGAATAAGCGACAAACATAGATGTATCGAGTGCCACCGTAAGCATACGGGGTTGCTGGTCGAGCACTGAGCGTACAACCCACGGATCAATCGGGCGTTGGGTGTCCGTCTTTGCACAAGCGCACACCAAAAGGGGCAGAAGAAAAAATATCAGTTTTGGCATTGGGCAATCTAAAATATCTATTTTTCGAGCATCATTTCCACTCCATCCCAATTGTCGGATACGCCTTCCATCAGGTTTTGCCGGCTATTGGAAAGATATCGCAGGGCTGCTTTATCATCGGGGGCGATGGCCAGCACTTTATCAAAAGCTGCCGCAGCAGTGGCAAAATTCCGGCTGAAATAGGCTGCCAGCCCGGCATCGAAGTCCTCCAGCGTCTGGCGCTTCGACTGGATGACAGATTCTGGTTCTCCTTCAAAAGACTCAAACACATCGATAGGCGTGGCTCGTCCTTTGACCAGCACTTTACCCAGATAGCGGAGAAAAGGATTGTTTACGCCCTTTCGGGTAGTTTCGCTCAGCGTAATCGATACGCCAAAGTACTTGGTAAGTCCTTCCATGCGTGAGGCGGTATTGACGGTGTCGGACACTACGCCTGCTTCCATGCGCAGGGTATCGCCGATGACGCCCATCATCAGCGGGCCTGTATGCAGGCCGATGCCGGTAAACACCGGGAGGCGGTTTTTGGCTTTTCGGACTTCATTGTATTTTATCAGTTCCTGCTGGATGTCAACTGCGGCGCGGAGTGCCTGTAGGGGATCGTCGAGAAACAGCGCCATAATGCCGTCGCCAAAATACTGATTGACAAAGCCGCCGTTGTTTTTGATGATAGGGCCGACTCTTCCGAGGTAAGCGTTGAGGAAGTGGAAATTTTCTCTCGGAGTC
>JAWKNL010000035.1:0-59715 GCA_041391725.1 Bacteroidia bacterium | reverse complement strand
TTGAACGGGCATTGCGGGCAGAGCATTTTCGCCTGCTGGTAATCCAGTACAACCATGCCAGCCTGGTAACCCGGCTCAGGGAAAGATTAAAAATAACATTTACGGAAAGAGATTTTTTTGAGTTTGACGGAACAAAAGATTCTGCCGGAGATATTCTTCAGCTTCTTCAGAATCCCCCATCAGGTTTGCTTTTGATCAATCACACAGAGGTGCTGCTGAAGGATGGGAGTTTTACGCGAAGTTTAAATCAGCGCAGAGATGCCCTTGCCCGATATCCTTTGGGTTTAATTCTCTTATTACCATCCGGTGGAGATTATTTGCTACAGATTTCACGTACCATGCCAGACTTATGGTCATTGAGAAATCTGGTGAGTGAGTTGATCATGCCTTTGGATTTGGGCTTAAATGGCATTTTTATTTCGGACACAGGCAGGGAATATATCAGCTTTTCCAGCGAGTCGGAAGCGAGAGAAGAGTTAAATGCTATTCAGGAAAGGATTCATTCTGTGACAGCCCTACCGGAGAATCTTCATTTATTGGCAACCCTATATACCCGACAGGGGAAAATTTATTCCCAACTCAGCGAATACAAAAACGCTGAGAAAGCCTTTGAGCAGGCATTGGATATTGCCAGGGAAACTGGAAATAGACAGTTAGAAGCAACTGTTCTGGCAGAGCTGGGGGATGTTTATTATTATATTGGGGATTATAGAGGAGCACGGGAATATGGAGAAAAGGGGCTGCTGATAGCCCGCGAAATCGGGGACAAATCGGGGGAAGGCAGAACATTGAACAACATTGGTCAAACATACTCAGCCCGAGGAGACTATAAAACAGCATTTAAATACTTGGAAGATAGCCTTCGCATAAGTCGTGAAATCGGGAACAAATCAGGGCAAGGCATGACCTTTAACAATATTGGTGAAATCTACTATGACCAAGGCGACTACGAAACAGCGCTTCAGTACCTGGAACAGAGCCTTCGTTTAAGTCGTGAAATCGGGGAAAAATCGGGGGAAGGTAGAATATTGAACAATATCAGTCAAATCTACGATGCCCGGGGAGAGTACGAAACTGCACTAAAATATCTGGAGCAGAGCCTTCGCATAAGCCGCGAAATTGGAACTATTGATAGTTTGGCTGTTACCTTAAATAATATGGCAGCTATTATTTTTCAGCAGCAGGGAAAACCGGAGGAAGCTCTGCCTTTATTTATTCAGTCCTATTCTATTTTCAGGCAAATCGGATCTCCCAACGAAAAGATACCGGAGAGGTTTATTAGCGATATAAAAGCCCAAATAGGCGAAGCCCGCTTTCAGGAGATAATCGCGCAAATGCAAAAAGGGTGACCCCTGGCCGGGCCAAAACTTCACCTCCCCATTTTCCGCTTTATCGTCTTCCGGTCTGCTTCCGTGCGGGCAAGCGAGTGCGCATGCCGGAAGTTTTGCTGCGACTTTTGAGGATCGATGTTTTTGTAAAGTTCGCCGAGGAGGGTGTAATAATAGTGATTATCTGTGAGACTGAGTTTTTCCGCTTCGGCGATGGCGGCGGTTTTCCCCCTGACTCGTGAAAAGGCATATACCCGGTTGAGGGCGGCTACCGGCGAATAGGCTACAGGCAGGAGGTGGTCGTAAAGCCGTAATATATTTTCCCACTTCTCCTCCGTATCGGCCTTACGGGTATGCCACCAGGCGATCGCCGCTTCGATATGATACCGCGACAACCGGTCGCCCCGCGATGCCTCGTGAAGATAAAATGCGCCGCGCCCGATCAGTTCCTGATTCCACAGGCTTTCGTCCTGATCTTCGTAGAGGATGGGTTCTCCCCCTGCATGTTTACGGGCGGGGAAACGCGAACTGTGAAAACACATAAGCGAAAACAGGGCGTTTACTTCCGGGCGGTTGGTTTTTTCATTTTCAAGGAGCAAGTGCGTCAGTCGCATGGATTCGAGGCAAAAATCTTCTCTTATTACGGTATCGTAGCTTTCGGAGTAATAACCTTCATTGTACAGCAGATAGAGGGTGGTGAGCACGGTGTCCAGCCTCCGGGTTATCTCCGGCCCGGGTGGAACCCCGATAACCACGGCTTCCTGCCTCAGTTTTTCCTTTGCACGGTAGAGGCGTTTGTTGATGGTGTCTTTGGAGGTGAGCAGCGCATTGGCGATTTCTTCTATCCCGAATCCACATAGGATGCGCAGCGCGAGGCTGATCTGTGATTCGGCAGACAGCGTCGGGTGACAGACCGCAAACAACATCTGCAACTGGCTGTCGATGATATTCGGCTCCGAAAGATCTATCTCCGGAAGAAATCCGGTCGCTCCGGCTTTCAGACCCGGTTCTACTTTTTGGGAAAATGTCTGTGCCCGGTTGAGGTGGTTGCGGGCTTTATTTTTCGCCACGGTGTAAAGCCAGGCAGAGGGATTGGGCGGAATACCTTGATAGGTCCAGACTTCCAGCGCAGCCAGAAAGGTGTCGCTGGCCAGGTCTTCCGCCGTTTCGATATGATCGATTCCCAGATGCCGGCAAAGCACCGCGGCGATTTTCCGAAACTCGGTCCTGAATAAATGGGGTAATAGTTCGGGAGGATTCATGGGTTACCCTTCGCTTCTCGCCACCTTCCGCACCTCCACGCTATTGCCTTCACCCTGCAATACGGGCGATCCCTGCGCAAATGATACGGCTTCCTCGATTGATTCTGCCCGCACTATGATAAACCCGCCGATGGTCTCCTTGATATCGCCAAACGGACCATTGGTGACTACATTCCCGTTGCCGGTAGCCGTCACCACGCGGGCATCACCAAACGGGAGGCCTGTGCCGGAGACATATTTGTTCTGCGCGGCAAGGCCTCCTATCCAGTTCATGGTCTGCTCCATCCAGATCTGCATTTGCTCGGGAGAGGCGAGTGCGCCGCCGTCTTCATGTCTGAAAATCAGAATAAACTCGTCCATAGTGAAAAATTATTTTGTTGAAAGTGAATATAATCTGTTAACAAATGGACGAACCGATTTTGGACAGCCTAACCCCACCGGATTCTACCCGATCACCAGATCTTTCAAGTATTGCGCATCCACTTCAGCGCTTTTCAGCGGGGTGGAGTTGTCATAACGCTCCTGCTCAACGATATAATACTGCATGCCATTGTCGGCGGCAACTTTGAGCAGACGGGAGTAGTCGATCGAACCCGTACCCAGATCGCACGATGCATCGCTTTCTTCGGGAGCAGCACCTTTCATCCGGTCTTTGACATGGCAAAGGCGGAAACGGTTGGGATATTTTTCCAGATAAGCTACCGGATCTGCACCGCCTGTCACAACCCAGTAAATGTCCATTTCAAAATCGACAGTAGCCGGGTCGGTATTGGCCATCATAAAGTCCTGCGGAAACTGTCCTTCCAGTTCCTGGAATGAATAGCCGTGGTTGTGGTAGGCAAAGCGGATTCCGTTTTTGCGGCAGATTTCTCCACATTCATTAAACTGATCCGAAAGTTTTTCGAAGTCGTCGAGGCTTTTCTGCGGACCTACCCAGGGGCAGATCAGGTATTTCATCCCGATTTCGGCGGCCTGTGCCGCTTTGGTATCAAAATTTTCATTGATATTGCAGTGGCTTGCTACCATGTTGAGCCCCAGTTCGTCGAGATAGGCCTTAAATTCGGTATGTGGCATATTCCAGAACAGGCCCTGCGGTCCTTCATAACCTTCGATTTGTTTGTAACCGAAAGAAGCCACCTGCTTCAGGATGCCTTTGGGATCTTTGGGCAAATCTTCGCGGAGGGTGTAAAGCTGAAGGCCAAACTCCTGCAGTTTATTAGCTACTGCTTCGGTTCCTTCTGCCACAGCCGTCTGGGAGCCTTCACTTTTGCATGCCCATTGTGGGAGGATCAGTGTGCCGGCAGCCATTGCCCCGGCGACATGAATAAAATTGCGGCGATTATACTTCATCTTTTTGGATAGTTTGTGAGTAGGATAGATAGTGGTTAAAAGTAAAAAATAATTACATGATTTCCAGTACTACAACTGAAAACGGAGGTAGTGTTACTTTAATGGTTTCCCCTTTTTTGCTAAATCCTTCAAAGTTTTTGGGTGCGATTTTTCCCGGATTTTCGAAGGAATTGTAATCCTGAATTTTGTCGGAAGCGAGGATCGTTCCGGTTACTTTTTTAAATTCTGTTCCCCTGACATCAAGGTCAACGGAATGGGAGGCCCCTGCGTCAATATTCACCAGTGAAATGTGGATTTTGCCCGAAGCATCTCTGGAGGCAGAAGCTGAAATGGCAGGGAGTGATTCTTTCCCATGCATAAAATCAACATTGGTAAGATTGAGGGGCAGCAGTTGTGCATCCTGGTGCACATTGTACATTTTCATCACGTGGTAGGTCGGTGTCAGAATCAACTGATTTTCTTTGGTCAGAAGTACCGCTTGTAACACGTTGATGGTTTGAGCCAGATTGGCCATACGCACGCGGTCGGCGTGGTTGTTGAAGGTATTGAGGGTCGTACCGGCGATCATGGCGTCGCGCATGGTATTTTGCTGGTAGAGAAAACCGGGATTGGTGCCGGGTTCAACGTCATACCATCCGCCCCATTCGTCCACGACCAATGCTACGCGCTTGCCGGGATCATACTGATCCATGATAGCCGAATGGCGGGTTACCAGTTCTTCCATTTGTAGTGCGCGCTGCATGGTGGTGAAATACTGATCCTGAGAGAAATCCGTAGCAGAACCTTTGGCTCCCCAGTCTATCACTGAATAATGATGAAGAGCCAGCCCTTCGAGCAGGTTGCGGGGGACATTCTTCATCAGCACTTCGGTCCAGTGGTAGTCGCCCGAACTGGCGCCCGAAGCGATGCGGAAAACGCCTGCACTGTTTCCCCAGTCTCCCATAAAGGTAGTGTACTGGCGGTAGATATTGGCGTAGTATTCGGCGGTCATGTGGCCTCCACAACCCCAGGCTTCGTTGCCGATGCCCCAGTATTTGACTTTCCAGGGATTTTCCCGACCGTTTTCCCTGCGGAGATCAGCCATCGGACTTTTGCCTCCGTGGTTGACATACTGAAGCCACTCTGCAACTTCTTGTACAGTACCGCTGCCGACGTTGGCAGAGAGATAAGGTTCAGCGCCAAGAAGTTCGCACATATTGAGGAAGTCGTGGGTTCCGAAGCTATTGTCTTCGGTTACCCCTCCCCACCACTGGTTGACGATGGTCGGGCGCTGATCTTTGGGGCCAATGCCGTCTTTCCAGTGATAGGTGTCGGCAAAACAGCCTCCAGGCCAGCGAAGATTGGGGATTTTTAAATCCTGAAGTGCTTTTACCACATCGTTTCTGATACCTGCGGTGTTGGGAATCTGGGTATTATTTTCCCCCACATAAAAACCGTCGTAGATACACCTTCCCAGGTGCTCGGCAAAATGGCCGTAGATATGTTTGTCTATAGTGTATTTTCCCTGATCGGCATTGACTATAACACGTGCAGGGGACTGGCCGCTAATGTTACCAATGAAAAAGGTAAAAACGGCGAAAAATGCGATTATATAGTTTTTTTTCATAGGAAAGGGATAAAAGTATGGGGTGAAAATAGAAAATCATATTTACCTTTTATATTTTTTTTCCATTGAATTTGTTTCCAAACGCCCTATCTCACAGGTTTATAACACAATACCCGCAAAATTATGCTTGTCAGAACCTTTGGCAGTGCGGTAGAAGGCATTCACGCAACCATGATCACCGTCGAAGTAAATGTCGCCCAGGGCGAATTTGGCTATACCATGGTAGGCCTTGCAGACAATGCTGTCCGCGAAGGATACCAGCGCATCCGCACCGCCTTTCTCAACAACGAGATCAAGTTTCCCCGCGCCCGCACCACCGTCAATATGGCCCCCGCCGACATTCACAAAGCCGGGTCGGCCTACGACCTCACCATTGCGATGGGCATCCTCGCCGCTGCGGGGGACATACGCCCTGAAAAAGTGAGTGAATACTTGATTATGGGCGAACTCTCGCTTGACGGAACCCTGCGCCCCATTCGTGGCGTATTGCCGATTGCCGTAGAAGTGAAGAAGCGAGGTTTGCAGGGGATGCTTGTGCCCGAAAAAAATGCTGCCGAAGCCGCGATCGTTACCGGAATAGATGTCATTCCGATCCGCCACCTGATCGACGCTGTCGATTTTCTTGACCATCGCCGCGAAATTGCGCCGATGGTGTGCGATACCCGCGAGTGGTTTTTGGGGGCACAGCGCGAATTCCCCTTTGACTTTTCCGATGTCAAGGGTCAGGAGAATGTCAAACGCGCCCTCGAAGTAGCGGCAGCCGGCGGGCACAATGCCATCCTTGTGGGGCCACCCGGCGCAGGTAAAACCATGCTCGCCCGAAGGATGTCGTCCATTCTTCCTCCCCTTTCGCTGGAGGAGGCACTCGAAACCACCAAAATTCACTCTGTAGCCGGACTTCTGGGCGAGAATACGGCAATAGTAGCCCAGCGCCCTTTCCGGTCGCCGCACCATACCATCAGCGACGTGGCGCTGGTAGGCGGCGGCGGCGTACCGCAGCCGGGCGAGATCAGCCTTGCCCACAACGGCATTCTCTTTCTCGACGAACTTCCCGAGTTTAAGCGCACGGTTCTGGAGGTCATGCGCCAACCGCTAGAAGAGCGAAAGGTGACCGTTTCCCGTGCAAAGATCACGGTCGATTATCCCGCCAATTTTATGCTGATTTCGAGCATGAATCCCTGTCCGTGCGGATATTTCAACCACCCTGACAAGCCCTGTGTTTGCGGGCAGCAGCAGATTCAGCGGTATATGTCCCGGATTTCGGGTCCGCTTCTCGACCGAATCGATCTCCATGTGGAGGTAACGCCTGTGCCGTTTGAGGAGCTTACCTCCCGTGAAAGCGGAGAAACCAGCCAGGTGATTCGCGACCGGGTCATAGCGGCGCGCCAGATCCAGATGGCGCGGTTTCAGGAACTGGAAGGCGTTTACTGCAATGCGATGATGCCACCCAATATGGTAAGGCGCATTTGTCAGATCGACAAACTGGGGGAAGGAATGCTCAAAACCGCGATGAAAAAACTCGACCTCAGCGCCCGGGCTTTTGACCGGATACTGAAAGTAGCGCGCACCATCGCCGATCTTTCCGTGTCGGACAGCATTCGCCCGGAGCATATCGCCGAGGCGATTCAGTATCGGAGTTTGGATCGGGAGAGTTGGGGGAGTTAGCGGTGAAGTCAGAAGTCAGAAGTAAGAAGTCAGAAGTCCGATTTTAGAAGTTGATGGCGGGCGCACTTCTTTCTTCTTACTTCTCTAATCTGACTTCTGACTTCTGACTTCCTTTGGATGTAACCTGTATGTATGATTTATTTTAAAAAATAAAAAATGGACAAATTTGATCTTCAGGAAAGACTCATAAACTTTTCAGTTGAAGTAATTAATTTGACGGATAAACTCCCAGATATATTTGCCTGTAATCATTTAGGCAGACAACTCATACGCTCAGGAACTTCGACCGCACTTAATTACGGAGAGTCACAGGCAGCGGAGTCTCGGGCAGACTTTATTCATAAGCTCAAAATTGTGCTGAAAGAACTCAGGGAGAGCTACGTTTGTCTCCAAATTTTAAATAAGCGTGCCTATTTACCTCAACAAGATTTACAATCACTTTTGTCCGAATGCAATGAGTTGATATCTATTTTTGTAAGTAGTTTAAAAACTGCTCAACAAAATAATAAAAAATAATTACCCCAGGTTGTTATACTGCCCAGCAGACGACAATATCGGTTCGATGGTAACCAGGCTTTACTCCCAACCGGCCTACACCTATAACGGCAACGGGAAATACGCAACGGACACAATACGACCACCGACACCCTCTCTGGTGGGTTTGATATGGACAACCTGATCTATCAATACACCGCAGGCACCAACCAATATCAACTTCTCCCTTCTTACTTCTCTAATCTGACTTCCTTTGGGTCTCACCCCCAAAACACATCAGGCGGAATTTCGACCAGTTGGTTTTGAATTGCATATACGACCAGACCGGCGGTGTTGCGACAGTTGAGTTTTTGCAGCAGGTTATTTCTGTGCCCATCGACTGTACGCGAACTAATAAAGAGTTTTTCCCCGATTTCGGACGTGGTGTATTGCTCACAGATGAGTTGGAGAACTTCTTGTTCCCGGTCGGATAATTCGGTGGAGAAAGACATTTTGAGTTTATTGGGGCGACTGATCAGATTTTCTCTCAGCACCTCCAGCACTTTGTCGTTGTAAGAAAAACCTTTTTCAACCACTTCGTGAAGGGTATTTTCTACCTGTCCGGGCAGGCTGTTTTTGGAGAGGTAGCCGGATGCGCCCAGCTCGATCATATTCCGGATGAAAACCTTACTGAAATAAGAAGACAGGATAATCACTTTGATTTCGGGGTACTTCTCCTGAAGCAGCCGGGTAGTATCGACGCCGTTCATTTCCGGCATATTGAGGTCGAGGAGTATGATTTCTGGCAGAGATGAGGCTTCTGCCAGGCGGTCTATCAATTGTTTTCCGTTGTCGGCTTCCACCACAATTTCCATTCCGCCAAAACTTTCTATCATTATTTTCATGCCTTTGCGGAAAAGAATTTCGTCATCGGCGATTCCTATCTGGATCATACAGCTTGTAATATTATCAAGTATGTGAGCTAAAATAATACTCATTTATGAAGCAACCAATCACGGGAAACCCTGCCTCTCAAAAATATCTGCCGAAGGAAAACAGGTATTTTTACTCTTTGTTATCTTATCCGTCCCCCCGAAATTTACAGCCATCATCATTTAATTACCACTATTAACCCAAAGCAATGAAGAAGTTTATGAAAACCACTTGTTTCCAGGCATGCCTGATGCTTACGCTCTTTTCTCTGGTTTTTACAGCATGCAAAGAGCCCGGGCCCGAACCGGATGCCTGCGCTCTGGCCAACGAACACAACGAGTGGGGATACGATGACTTTGGTGGCCCCGAATGCTGGGGAGCTGTATGTAGCGAAGGCCATTGTTTTGGCGATGCGCAGAGCCCGGTAAATATTACAGGCTGGGTAACATCTTCTTCTGTATCTACCATTAGCTACAGCCCGGCCAACACTAAAGCCAATATCGTACACAACGGGCATACCATCCAGTTTAATATGGATCCCGGTACTTTCTGCACCATGGGCAAGACCTTCAACAACCTGTTTAATGATTTTACCCTGGGACAGTTTCATTTCCATGTCAATAGCGAACACCAGATCAACGGTGCTTACGCTCCCATGGAAATGCACATGGTACACAGAAATATCTGGGAAGATAAATATCTGGTAGTCAGCCTGATGTTTAAAGAAGGTGCTGAAAATCCATTTCTGAAAAGGTTCATTCCCCATATACCTGCATCCAATACCCAGTCGCCTTTTGTCAATGCAGACTCTACATTCAGTGCGTATGACATTCTTCCTCAGGACAAAGACTTTTACACCTATCAGGGTTCACTCACTACCCCTCCATGTACAGAAGTGGTGACCTGGGCAATTTTCGAAAATCAGGTTGAAGCTTCTGTAGCGCAGATTGAAGCGATTGCGGCATTACTGCCCGAAAACTTCCGGCCTATTCAGCCGCTCAACAGCCGAACCATCAGTCACGTTCAATACTGATACTCCCGGGGGAGGGGATTTTTACTTCAAGGGTAAATTTTAACCCTTCCCCTATTGCCGTTTGCAGGTGATAGATTCCATTTATCATTTGCAAACGGCTTTCTATATTTTTCATCCCCAGCCCTTTCCGGTTTTTATCATCCGACAGATCAAATCCTTTCCCGTTGTCCCGGTACTCCAACGACAAAATACCCTGATTCTGGGTTAGGCGAATGGTAATGTGATCGGCGGATGCGTATTTGAGCGTATTGCTTACCAGTTCCTGAAGAACGCGGAACAGGTGAACTTCGGTAGTTTTTTCGATTTCCCCGGCACCACGGTTGTTTATTTCAAGCGATACTTTGAGTGTTGCAGAGCTTTCCAGGTGATTGCATAGTTCTTCGACAGCGGAAGCGAGGCCAAAATTTTCCAGCGTGGGCGGGAGCAGATCGTGTGAGATGCGGCGGGAGGTATGAATGGTATTGTTGAGCACTTCCATGAGCGGTTCGATCTCACGGCTGATGTCAGGAGATTTGTATGATATCTGATTGAGGTACAGATGAATGACGTTGAGTTTGGAGCCAATTTCGTCGTGCAGATCTCTGGCAATGCGTTTTCGCTCGGCCTCCTGGGTAACCAGGTTGCTGTAAAGCAAATCCTGCTGATGCGCCAGTTCCATCTGCTGGGATTTAATCTGTTCAGAGCGGAGTTTGTTTTGAGAAAAACTAAAAAAAATCACAAAGGCAAGGGCGAGAAAGAGCATAACGCCAATACCGGTTCCTACAAGTATAAGAAGTTGGTCGGGGGAATCCATAAGTTTAGATTCGATTCAAAATGATATATGCTATGGGGAGGAAAGAACGGTTTACTTCCGCATGTAAAAGACGATTCTTACAATTGAAAATAAAACAATTCCCTGAAAAAAAGTCGAAAGCGCCCCATTTACAATCCAGAAAAGCTGATAGCCTTTCAGTGTTTCTGCTGTGATAAACTGACTAAACATGAAGATAAATGTTCCGCCGGCATAACTGAGCATGACTGCAAAACAGATAAAACTAATGGATTGGGCAGTTCTTTCCGAAAGATCCACTTTTCCGTAAGCGTCGAAAAAATATAGAATTACAAAAAAGACAAGACTCAGGTGAACCAGGCCCGAAGCATTGCTGTTGAGCGAATCAAGCGGCTCCCAAAAAGCAGCATTGTACAGTAGAAAGAGGGTCATGGCGTCAATAAACAGCCAGGTATATTTTTTAAAAAATAACAGCCCGATATAAATTTCTCTGAAAAAAAGCGCGAAAAAGGCAAACTCCAAAAAGGTGTTGAGATGGAGTAGGGGGAGATTATTGAGGCTTCTGGACCAGAGATATTGTGCCAAAAACTGAATCAACAGATTGCAGGTAAGATACCACCCCAAAATACGAACGGCTCTGGGGAGCCTTCTGAAAAAGACTCCCCAGAGGATGACACTTGCAACCAGGAACACCAGGCCGATTTGGGTGCTCCAATTTAAAATTTCTGCAAGCATAGCGGATTTTACAATTCACTTGGACAGGAAGGAGGACAAGGCTGAGGAAAATCGGAGTATTCATCCAGATTCAGCGGCTTCACATGTTGGGTTGTAATAAGGGTGGAGCCGGGGCCGTCATTTTCTCCTTTAATCTGAAGATATGCGTCGAGATATATGATGGGCGAATTCAGGTCTTTGCGATGCTGAACGGATTCTGCCTGCCGGTTGATAGCAAACATTACATATATACTGGTGTCGCCTCTCTGCCTGGCCAGATCGACCATATCGCCAACTTCAGTGAGACTAAACTGGTAACCTTTGAGCGAGAGTATCTCATTCAAAATGGAATCGCCCGAATTAATGGACACTCTCAAGCGGGAAACCGAATCCTTGTATGCATTAATCTGTGATACTACCGCGTTGCAGAGATCGGAAGTTCCTGAGCCCTCGGGGCAGGATACGATATTGGGATTACTGTTTTTTGCCGCGGGCAACTGCCCGGGTTGCTGCGCACAATACGTAGTCAGAATTGCAACTACAAGAAAAATAAGTATTGGTAAAAACCGGATTTGCCTTTTCATAATACGGATGTTTAAAAGATTTAATTTTGTGAATCTTTTCTAAAAATAAGCACTTCGGAAGGTTGAATCAAAAAAAGTGCGGGAAATCAGGTATAAATACCTGCAAAACGGGTGAATCTGCGGAGCCTGACAAACTTTGTCTATATTTGCAGTTCAAAAGAAACTTATTTATGGATGGCATCGGAAGTTCTGTTTGGTCTGCGGCGGTACTCCTTTTTTTCCTTATGGATCCGCTGGGCAATATTCCCGTGATGCTCGCAATCCTGAAAGATATCCCTCCCCGGAGGCAGCGGATGATTATTGCCCGCGAGCTGGTGATTGCCTTCGGCATTCTGATGATTTTTTTGTTTGCAGGCAAACCGCTGCTCGATTTCCTCCACCTTCAGCAGGAGGCTGTAACCATTTCCGGTGGGATTGTGCTGATGATTATCGGCCTGCGAATGATATTTCCGAGAGCTGAAGGAGTAATGGGGCAAACCCCCGGCGGCGAACCTTTTCTGGTGCCGATCGCCATACCCATGATCGCCGGGCCTTCTGTCCTGGCGATGCTCATACTGATGACGCAAAGCAATCCCGGTAATCTGCTGCACTGGTTTCTGGCAGTGTGCATAGCGTGGGGATTTGCAGCCGCTATTCTGATGATTTCTCCTGTGCTGCTTCGGGTACTCAAAGAAAGAGGACTTACCGCACTGGAACGACTGATGGGAATGCTGCTGGTAATGATGGCGGTTCAGATGCTGATCAACGGGTTCAGGATTCTGTTTTAGAAAAAAATTCTGTTATCCACCGGGCGACAAGCGCTCCTTCTGTCTGCTTTTGCAGACTTTGAATGCCTTTTTCCACCTTTTCTTTTCCGATCCGCTCTACCCGGCTTTCCATCAGGGCGCGGTCGTATTCGGGGGTGAATTCGGGGTGAGCCTGAATCCCCAGCATATGTTCTCCTACCCTGAACATTCCAATCTCACAATCAGGCGAAGAAGCAAGATGAATGCTGTTTTCGGGCAATACAACCACCTGATCCTGACAACTCATCAGCAGATTTACCTGTGGCTGAAAAGGCGCCATCCAGCTTTCCTCTTTCAGCATGGAAAATTGGTGCACTCCCACACACCAGCCCTTCGCAGATTTTGCGACCTTTCCGCCCAACGCTTCCCCTAGCATCTGATGCCCGAAACATACCCCCACATACTTTTTGCCCGAGACATAAATTTCTCTGACAAATGATTTCAGCCTGAGTACCCATTCGACCTCATCATAAACCGAAAAACGCGACCCTGTGACGATATAAGCATCGCAGACTTCTGCATTTTCGGGAAACGCCCCCTCAATTACCATAAAAGGAATAAGATCTGATCCGGGCAAAATTCTCCGGAACATGGAGGGATAATCGGGCGCAATATGCCGGAAATTTTCGTTGATATGGTCGCAGACCAGGAGGCCGGTTTTCATATTCTAATGGAATGATAACAGGTACAAAAATAGAAATATACTACGGAGATTTGGGCGCATATCCCCAGATTGTGGCAGAAAAAATTACAGGTTTCGCCTTATTTTGCAGATAAATACGACGGGATGATCAGGGTTTCCATTTTTGAAGATAATACACAGTTTCGCGAGGCGCTTTCCCTGTTGATTGGCGGTACGCCCGGATATTCTGTTACCGGAAGTTATGGGGACCCCGTAAATCTGGAGGAAAAAATTTCGGAAAGCGATCCGGATGTGGTGATTATGGACATTTCCATGCCTGGGAGAGACGGTATCGCTGCCGTGGAAATCCTCCGAAAATATGCCCCCGATATTCAGATTCTGATGCTGACGGTGTTTGAAGACGAGGATCGGATTTTTAGGGCATTGTGTGCCGGAGCCAGTGGTTATCTCCTCAAAAATACTTCGCCATCCAAGCTGCTTGAGTCGATTCGGGAGGTATCTGAAGGTGGCGCACCTATGTCGCCAGCCATTGCCCGGAAGGCATTGGGGCTGTTGCAAAAATTTGGCGGAAAACCCGATGCTTCGGCCTATGACCTCACGCTGCGCGAGACAGAAGTACTCGCCCAACTGGTGCGCGGCCTTTCCTCCAAAATGATTGCCGCCGAACTCAACATTTCCTACGAAACCGTAAGGTCGCATCTCAAATCCATTTACGACAAACTTCACGTCGCCTCCATGACCGAAGCCGTGTCAAAAGCGCTGAGGGAAAATCTGATCTGATCCCCAATATTGGGGATGTAAGACAGCGATCATTCTGGGTAAATTTGCATTTACCCGAGTTTCATTTCAACATTTCCCTTCATGAGCAACTTCAACAAACAAATTCTTTTGATTCTTCTGGCCGTTATCATGACGCTTTCGGCAGAATCTGGTTTTGCGCAGCGCATTCCCGGTACCTGGGAGCAAAAAACATCTATGGGTTCTGGGCGGTTCTGGGCGTTTAGCTGCGCCGCCAACGGAAAAGTGTATGGTGGCACAGGACGTACCGCTTTCAGCGGCACCACCATCGGCGATTTCTGGGAATACGATGTCGCTACCGATGTATGGACACAAAGGGCAAACTTCCCCGGAGGTGTGCGCGAGGGAGCAACCGGTTTTTCGGCTGGCGGGCGCATTTTTGCCGGATTCGGTACGCCTTTTATTGCCTTTCAGAAAGACCTGTATGAATATATTCCCGCCACGGATCAATGGGAGGCGCGGGCAAGTGTCCCCGGTATAGGTTTTGCCTACAGCCACGGATTTGTCATTGACAGCATGTATTATATCGGCCCAGAAAATGGCACCAATAAAATGTATGCCTACAATGTCAATACAGATACATGGTCCACGGTAGCTGATTTTCCAGGGCTCGACCGCAGGGCACAGGTGTCTTTCGCTGTCGGAGGAAAAGGGTATATCGGACTGGGCTTCTGGGTATTTGGTAGCGTTCAGGGTGATTTCTGGGCTTATGATCCTGTGACCGATACCTGGGCGGAAGTCGCAGGACTTTTACCAAAATCGGATCAGTCCACAGGGTTTGGCCTGGGCGAATTTGGATATGTACACAATGTGGGAGGAAACCAGAAAAACACCCACCGCTACGATCCGGTCAAAAACGAATGGTTTTTTGAAGTAACTCACCCCGGCGACCGAATAGCCAATGGCACCACCTGCGTGCTTGACAGCAATGCCTTTCTTGTTTTTGGTGAACGTACGATCAGCGGAGGAAATAGCGCTTCTGATCAGATATGGAAATTCACTCCGGGAAGAGATACGACAAATTCGACCTCAGTTTTCCGAAACACCTTTGAGCCGGAAGTATTACTCGGAACAACCCCAAATGGTGATCTTTGGGTGGATATTTCGGGGGAAAACATGATCGGAGAGGCACGGGTTTGGGTCTCAGATCTAAGCGGAAGGCAGATGATGGTGAACCCATTGACAATACCCGGAAATGCGATTTTTCCGACTTCAGATTTTGCTTCGGGAGTATATATGGTCAATATTTATTCAGATAAATACGGGGCATATACCCGTAAGTGGATCAAGCCATAATGAATTAGTCTGGTGACTGCGCGGGGTATCGGAAATTTTCTGCAAATTCGGCATTATGATGTCGTATCTCCGAATCCTACTACCGGTTATACTGGTTTTTGCCGGTACCCCTGCGCTTCATTCCCAGCAGCTTACCCAAACGATCCGGGGGAGGGTAATTTCTGACACAGAAGAGCCATTGCCTGGTGCTCAGGTATTTGTCTCCAATCTCCCTGCTGTTATCGGTACATATTCCGATTCAGCCGGTAGATTTGTTCTTGAAAACATCCCTGTAGGGAGGAGAACGCTGGAGGCAAGACTTCTCGGTTATGGTGATTTTAAGCGGGACAATATCCAGCTCAACTCTGCCCGGGAATACTATATAGACATTGTGCTTCCCACCGGCATCCAGATGGATGCGGTCGAACTCAATGCTTATGTCGGAAGCGACCCTATCAACGAACTTTCCGTAGTGAGTGCCCGCCGGCTTGATCCGGAGGAACTTCAATACCACGCGGCGACAGCCAATGACCCTGGCCGGCTGGCGCAGGGATTGCCGGGCGTGCAGAACGGGCTCGATATACGCAACGATGTAGTCATCAGGGGAAACTCGCCCATCGGGCTTTTGTGGCGGCTCGAAGGAGTGGATATTCCCAACCCCAATCACTACGCAGGCCCCGGTTCGGGTGGTGGGGGCATAACTGCTTTCAGTGCGTCGATGCTCAGCAGCTCAGATTTTTCGACAGGCGCTTTTCCGGCAGAATACGGAGACGCTATTTCCGGCGTATTTGATATGCACTTCCGGAAAGGGAATATGCAGCAGCGGCAGCATACATTTCGCGCAGGGCTTCTGGGACTTGACTTTGCCACAGAAGGGCCGATTGTAAAGGGGAAATCTTCCTATCTCACCAACTTTCGCTACTCAACCCTGGGCATACTCAACCAAATGGGTATTTACCTCATCAGCCCCCGCAACGACAATAATTTTTACGACCTCTCCTTCAAAGTGCAGCATCAGGGAAATAAAAATCAGTTTAGCGTATGGGGTATGGGCGGAATGAGTACCCAGTACCTTCGCCCGCTGGATGGGGACTGGAAAACATTCAGGGATTATTTTATTTACGACTACGGAACCAATATGGGTGTCGTGGGGGCAAGCTGGAAGCGAGTGATAGACGAAAAATCATATCTTCAGGTGAACCTTGCCCTCATGGGGCAGAATGCATTTACCTATGACGATACACTCTCTCCTGCCCTGGATACAGGAAGAGTGAAAACCGAAAGATATGTAACCATACGCAATACCCTGAGCATGTATTATAAGCGCACGGTAAATGTGCGTTTGCAGATTAAGACAGGCTTTCAGGCAAGCCTGATTCACTACGATTTTCTGGATGAAAAGTGGAATGACACACTGCTTTATCTTCGCCGGGTAATCGATGCCACAGGAAACACCTGGCAGGCGCAACCCTATTTCCAGGCCAGTTTCCGGGTCAATACCCGCATGGTGGTCAATGCAGGCGTACACGCGCTGTACTTTGGGCTAAATGGCACAGGCATGGTCGAACCACGACTGGGAGTGAAGTATATTATTTCTCCTTCAACATCGGTTTCCCTGGGTTATGGGCTGCACAGCAAAACGGTTCCATTCGGAAATTACCTTATCGATATCGGGGGTGAGATGGCCAATAAAAACCTGTCATTGATGAAGTCGCATCATCTGGTGCTGGCACTGGATCAGAAGCTGGGTACGAATTTCCGCCTGAGGCTGGAGACATATTACCAGTACCTGTACGACCTGCCGGTAACAGTTGATCCTTTCAGGAAAATATTTGTCCTCAATCGTTTGTGGGGTTTTGATTCAGATCTTCTGTACAGCGTGGGTACGGGGGCAAATTATGGTGTTGACCTTAGTCTGGAGAAGTCATTTTCGCAGGGGTCCTTTTTTGTTGTTTCTGCCTCTACGCTTCGCTCCTATTTTCAGCGGCCGGGAGACGAAACCAAGTATCCATCCAACTACGATTCGCGGTTTTCAGGCAATTTCACGGGAGGACAGATATTCCCATTGGGAGAAAACACATTCCTGGAGACGGGAATGCGCTTTATTTTCAACTCGGGATATCCGATTACGCCTATTCTGGCCAGCCGGATTGACAATGACGGATATGACGCTCCCGTGAATTACAACCGCCCTAATCAGGAGCAGTTGCCGCCATATTTCCGGCCCGACTTACGAGTCGCATTGCGGCGCAACAGGCCAAAATTTGCCTGGTGGCTGGCACTGGATGTACAAAATTTTATTAACCGGAAAAACTCCTTTGCCTGGTACCAGTTTGACCGCGACCTGAACCAGTGGGTAGTAGGACGACAAAGCCCGCTTACACCGGTTTTGACCTTCTGGCTGGATTTGTAGTCATGCAGCCACCTGCCTTTTCATTTGTTTTCGCGCTCTATTTTCCGGATATAAGCTGCAAGTTTTTGCCGGCTTAGTCCGAGAAATTCGGCAATAGCTGCCTTTTCCAGGCCTGCGTTCAACATTTTTGCAATCGTCTCTTTTCTCTCAGCTTCGGCTTTCCTCCGGGCTTCGACTTCTTTCTTTCGCGCTTCGGCTTCTTTCTTTCGCGCTTCAGCTTCTTTTCTTCGCGCTTCAGCTTCTTTTCTTCGCGCTTCAGCTTCTTTCCTCCGGGCTTCGGCTTCTTTCCTCCGGGCTTCGGCTTCTATTTTTTTCCTTTCCTGTGCGATTTTGGCCTCTGCCTCCGCCCATACCTCTTCCCTTCCCATACGGATGAGCTGCATTGCGGGAGAATCATCATAGATGGTCACCCACTCTTCCGGGATGAAGTTGTACATATTCTTCATGATCGCTTGAATATCTGTTTTGGCTGCTTGCAGTAAATATACGAAAACCGTTTCAAAAAAGGTAATCCCCGAAGTCTGATCCCTTATTTCTCCGAGGCCTTCCATAATCCGGTCGATTTTTTGACCGATATCCACATCCCGGATCGACTTCATCAGGCGGAAGGCGATCCGCAGGGTCGGCAAGGGGAATTGATCGCCGATCTCTTCGAGGCTCGCCGCCTGAAGATTGATGGTCTGAAAGTCAAACAACGGGAGGTAGGCTAAAAAATCGCTCAACTCACCGGCAAAATAACTTCGGAAAGGCCGGTATTCCCACACCTCCTTCCCATGATAGACTAAAATGGGGATGATCAGGCTCAGCGGTTGCTGCTCGCGTACCTGCCGGTCCCAGATTTCGAGCATGTAACGCAGGATTTGCAGATGCGGAAAATCGACAGGATAACTTTTGTGCTCAAAAAGAAAGGCGATTTGAACCGGGTGATCCCATTGGGTCTGACAGGTGTAAACCAGATCGGAAAAATACTCCCGCAACCGGGGATCGACATAGCTGGTATCCGCAGGGCTGAACGTCTCGGGTCGGAGACGGGAAAACAACGCAGCAGGTAATACGCCTTTGATAGCTGCCAGGGCCTGTTCGCGGTTTTTGAGGGTTCGCTTAAAAAAGCGGTCGTGTGGATTGCCCGTCGGCCCTTCAGGGACCTCAGGCTGAGGATTCATGGTGCGCATATCGTAATACTACGAAAAACCGGATTAAGAAAAAAGCCTGGACAGCAAAATACTTTTACTACTCCTGAAGGCTGCCAATGACAATGTTCTTTTCGTCCCAGTACTCGTCTTTGTGAAAGTTGTAGGCAGAAGGGAAGAATGAGCCTGCGATATCTGCTGACGCTTTTTCCGGCACTTCCAGACCTGTCAGCCAATAGGCTGCGTTGACAAACAGCCGGCGCACGCCTTCAGAGGTCATATCCGTAGCTGCACCCAGTGTCGCGGTAAACGACCTGCCGGGAGTTCCTCCGGGAAGCTGATAAGATTTGGTCCAGGCAACAGGCATTATAGGATCGTTGGGGTTACCCGCATCCGGGTTGGCAGGGTTGACCATAGCTACTTCACTATCAGAAGGGCGAAGTCCGTAGAATGGATCATTTTCATCATATTCACCAGCAGCGTTGACAACCTGTCCCAATACGAGCGGCTGTGAATCACCGGGGAGAGGAAGGCGCACACCATACACGTCTGTAGCAGCCCATATATCGCCATCGGCGATACCCCGGGTCACCGGGTGGTCAGGTATCGCAATAATGCCCCGTGTGCTCTGGTGTTTGTGGTGTCCATGGTGAGAAATCCATTTTTCACCCAAAACCAACCGCCCAAATCCACCTTCCCATTCCGTCATTTCGCCTTCATAATAATTGCCATAGTGCAGCCAGTTGCTGGTAGAATCTTTGACATTAAACGCGTGCGTGGAGGTGCGTATGCCAATCACCGGTTTTCCGGATTTGAGATAGTCGTCGATCATCTGCATCTGATCATCGGGTAGGTCGCGAAACCTTGTGAATATGATCATCAGGTCAGCCGATTGGAGTGCCTGAAGGCCGGGGATATTATTCAGATAATTGGGATCAACCACACCGGGTTTGGCAGGATCCTGAGCAAAAAGAACCGTACAGTCGAAGCCGTGCTGTTCGGCAAGGATTTTGCCTAGTAGCGGTAACGCTTCTTCAGAGCGATATTCTTCATCTCCGCTTATGAGGACAATGTGTTTTCCGGTTCCAGGTCCGTTTTTGCCGGGAAAAGAAAGCCATTGATCTGAAGTTGTGAGGGGAGAGGAAGTCGTTTGGGAGGACTGAGGGGTACACGAAAGGAGGAAAAGGAATGATAATAACAGGAACAGAGGCAAAGATTTCATAAGGATAAACAGTTAATTTTTGAAATATAGGAAGCCTGTTGATATTTTCGATTTTTTTCTTTGAAAGATTGATTGATCTTACATGGATTATGTATTAAAAAATTATAATTTGTTTTCCCGTGTTTTATATAATCAGACTGATCGCTAACTTACTAAGTGAGCATTACACAAACAGGTAATCTATGAAAATTCACCTGTATCTGAGCGTTTTTTTTCTGTGCTGCCTGACTGGCAGGATAAGCATTTTATTTTCCCAAAATACAGAATTTCCTACTTCAGAAATCGAAAAACTGGAGGCGAAGCTGAATGAAGATATTTCTGACACAGAACAACAGCAAGTGAATGGGAAACTGGCAAAGCTATACTTTTATTCCAATACAGGAAAAGCCTATGAGTATGCTACCGCCGCCCGTGAGCTTGCAGTAAAAAATGAAGACAAAGGTTCGCAGATATATTACCTCAAACTAATGGGTTTGAGCCAGTCAATGGCAGGGAATTATGTAAACGGAATTATCCATTTTTATGAGGCGCTGGCAACTGACCCGATGGCTACAGATACCGCACTTATCGATGTGTATCAGTCCATGGGCATCGCGTATCAGATGATGGGAGACTATGCTGCGGCACTAAAACAATTTGACCGAAGTATCGCGCTTGCTGACAGTATGGAACTGCCCGAAAAGGCAGCACCGGCGATAGGGTGTATCGGCAATCTTTATGCCCAGCAGGGTGATTATGCTCGTGCAATTACGGAGACGAAAAAAGGCATTCGCGTCTCCGGACAATACAATAAACAGAAACTCCTGGCCTATGGTTACAAAGACCTGGCTTTCAGTATGGGTAATATGGGCGCATTTGATTCTGCTTTCTTTTATCTCAGACAATCCCTGGATATAACTACCCGACAGGAAGATATTCCTTTTATTGCTGGAGAAACCTATGTGGTGTTGAGTCAGATGTATCTGAAAGCAGGCAATACTGACTCTGCGATTTATGCAGCAAATATGGCGATAGGGGTTGGTCAAAAAATACATGCAAAAAGAATACTTATTCAGGCTACAGAAGCCACTGCCCGTGCCTATCTTCAGGCAGGACAAACCGCCAGTGCATTGAAATTTGCCCAAAAGATGGAAGAAACTGCGCGCACTTCAGTTGCGCTGTATCAGCGCGATGCTTCCCGCCTTCTGGCAGATGTGTATGAAGAGACGGGCAACTATCGCAAATCGGCGGAGTATTTGCGCAAAGTAAATAGTCTTGATCAGGAAATCAGAAAAAAGGAAAGAGAAGATTCTGACGCGCTCCATGAAAAACTGGTTGTATTGCACAAAAAAGCGGAGGAAAACAGGATACTTACCGAGCGGATTGAAAGAGACCGGCTTCAGATTTATAAAAGCAATACCTTCGGCATCACCATGGGGCTGTTTGCACTGGTAATCGTGGTCGCTTTCTTTTTGATTTATATCAATCAGACCCCCATTGTCAGCCGTCCCTTGCTGAGTGTAAGTTTTTCAGATCATGAAACCGAGCAGCGGCTGCAATTTGTCAGGCGGCTTTCTGTCGTGGTGTTTTTGCTGGTCATTCCTATTCTGGCGCATTCTATTCTTTGGGGAAATATATATGATATCATTGCCAAGGGGGTATTTATGCTGATGATGATTGCTATGCACCTCCTGGCCCTGCGAAAAAAGCTTTCCGCTATATTTTATTCGGGTTTGATCATCGTATATCCTATTACCATTCTTCCCTCTGTTTTTATCGGAATAAAATTTGCCCTTCCCCTTATCCCTGTCACCATTTTCCTCGTGTGGAACTATCTCGCGCAGCGCCCGGTACAGCAGATGCTGAATATTGCCGCAATGGCAATCAATCTGGCCCTCAGTTACTGGATTCGGAGCCGCATCCAGGTACTTCCTATCCAGAATGTGGAAATGCTGGACATAATGGTCAGTCTGATGGCTTTGTTGCTGATCATTATCACCCTGATTTATACCAATCAGCTTGTATATGATTCGAAGCTGGAATTGTACAGAAACAACCGGTTTTTACGCCAGATATCAGACATAAACCCCCATTTTATTTTTGCCAAAGACAGTTCCCGCAGGCTCATATTTGCAAACAAAGCACTGGCTGAAAACTTTGGAGTAACTCAGGAAGGTTTGCTGGGTAAACGCGATGAGGATATACACCCGCTTTTTGCTGAAGACCCGCATTTTTACGGGGACGAAAAAGCTGTTTTGGAAAATGGGGAAACAATATTCCGCATGTATGAAAAAATTCAGGATGCAGGAGGAAACGAAAAATGGGTTGCTACTATAAAAAAACCGATTTATGATGACAACAATCACATAATCGGTATCCTGGGCGTCGGATCAGATGTTACTGAGCAATTAAAAGCAGAAGAAAAGCTGCGCAAAAATGAAGCCATGCTCAATGCGATTATCCATAGTATTCCGGATCCGATTCTTGCCATCAAAGATATTCAAACGCCCATTTTCTACAACAATAAACGCATTACCGGATATAATACCACTTTCAAGGAGTTGTTTGCCGGTAACGCTATTAATTGGAAAACTGTTTTTCCGGCTGAAGTTGTTAGCCGTTATATCGATATTATTTCCAGAGTTTCTCAGGGTAAAACGATCAGGGTCAGGGATGCCTTTGTTAATGGCGACAATACCACCTACTTTTCAATTACCTTTGCCCCCATTACAGACCTGCATGGGGAAAATTCGGGAACCGTGATCATCGTCAGGGATGAAACAGAGCTGAAAACCAAAGAACTTGACCTTAACAGAAAAAATGAGCAACTCAAAAAATATATTGAGTCAAACCTGAACCTCGAAAACTTTGCTTATCTCGCATCCCACGACCTGAGCGCACCGATCCGTACAATCGTAAGTTTTACCCAGCTTCTTGAAAAAAGGCTCACTCACGTGATTTCGGATGAAGACAAAGAATACCTCGATTTTGTCGTTTCCGCCTCCAAAAATATGCAACGACTGATCCACGATCTTCTGACCTATTCCCGTGTCAATACTACCAAAATCAATATTTTCCCCCTCAACGTGCCGCAACTACTGGAAGAAATTCAAAATGAATTGTATATCCCAATCAATGAGAAAAAAGCTACCCTCATTTATACCAATATTCCTGAAACCATCTCTGCGGATCGCATCAAGTTTCGCCAGCTTCTGTCAAACCTGATTATGAATGCGCTGAAATTCAGCCAGCCGGGAATACCTCCCCAAATCGAAATTTCCTGCGAAATCGAACTCGACCAATGGCGCTTTCATGTAAAAGACAACGGCATCGGCATCGCAAAGGAATACCAGGAGAATATTTTCCTGCTTTTCCGACGACTACACAAAGAATCTGAATACGAAGGAACCGGAATCGGGCTCGCCTTGTGTAAAAAAATCGTCGAACAACACAAAGGGGAGATGGGCGTGAATTCGGAAAAAGGCAAGGGCAGCGACTTTTATTTTACCATCCCTATCGAAAAAATCGAATCACAAATAACCATTTCCTGAAAATCCCTCAATTCCTACCATATTCCCATTTAGGCAGGTAAAATTTTTTGGATTTTCTTATATTTCGGCGACCAAAAAATAAATCACACTAATGGCAATAACTGAAGAAAAAAAACGCGCACAATCCTGGCTCGACAGCAATATTGATGAATCTGCTAAGGCTGAAATCCGCCGCATGATGACAAGTGATAACCCCGAAGAACTTGTCGATTCCTTTTACCAAAATCTTGAATTTGGTACCGGCGGCCTCCGCGGCATCATGGGTATTGGTTCCAACCGGGTCAATAAATATACCATTGGCATGGCCACACAGGGCCTGGCCAACTACCTGAAAAAATCATTCCCCAACGAAAAAATAAGCGTTGCCATCGCTTATGACAGCCGCAACAATAGCCAATATTTCGGTGAGATGACTGCCGCTGTGTTTTCTGCTAATGGCATACATGTGTATCTGTTTGAAGAACTACGTCCTACCCCCGAACTCTCGTTTACCATACGCACCCTCGGCTGCAAAAGCGGAGTTGTACTCACCGCTTCCCACAACCCCAAAGAATACAACGGCTATAAAGCTTACTGGGACGATGGCGGACAGGTAGTAGCTCCGCATGACAAAAACATCATTGCCGAAGTCAATAAAATCGCAGGTCCCGATGAAGTCAATTTTCAGGCAGATGAAAACCTCATCACCCGTATCAGCGAAGACCTCGACAACAAATACCTCGCCGCTGTCGCAGGAAATGCCGTAACTCCGGAAGCGATTGCCAATCAGAAAGACCTGAAAATCGTCTATTCCTCCATCCACGGAACCGGCATCACAATGGTTCCCGTATCCTCGAAAAACTGGGTTTTACCGATGTGCATGTGGTAAAAGAACAGGCTACACCCGACGGCAATTTCCCCACGGTCGTTTACCCCAACCCGGAAGAAACCGAGGCGTGAGCATCGCGCTCAGACAAGCCAAAGAACTTGACGCCGATCTCGTCATGGCTACCGACCCTGACGCCGACCGTGTGGGAATTGGGGTGAAAAATCCGCACGGAGAATGGCAGCTTCTCAACGGCAACCAGACCGGTTCGCTCATCATCTACTATCTCCTCAAACAGTGGAAAGCCAAAGGAAAACTCGATGGCAATCAGTACGTGTGTAAAACCATTGTAACCACCGACCTGATTGACCGAATGGCTGACCGTTTTGGTGTGGATTGTATCAATACGCTGACAGGTTTCAAATGGATTGCAGAAGTATTGAGGGAAAAATGAGGGCAAACGCCAGTTTATCGGCGGCGGCGAAGAAAGTTATGGTTATCTGATCGGCGATTTTGTGCGCGACAAGGATGCTATTGCTTCCTGCGCGATGATCGCAGAGCTTGTGGCCTATGCCAAAGACAATGGGCTGACGTTGTTTGACCTGTTGACAGAGATTTACCTCACCTTTGGCATGTATCTGGAAAGATTATTTTCCATCAAAAAAGGCGGCAAAAAAGGCCAGGAAGAAATTGCCGAACTCATGGCCCATATGCGCACCAATCCGCCAAAAGAAATCGAAGGCTCACCTGTGGTGACCATGCTCGACTACCAGCGGCAGATACGCACCGACCTCACCTCCGGTGAGGAACTGCCTATCGACATGCCCAAATCCAATGTACTGCAGTTCCTGACAGCCGACGGCACCAAAGTCTCTGCCCGCCCGTCTGGTACGGAGCCCAAGATCAAGTTTTACATGAGCGTAAATACACCCATGGCGCGCAAGGACGATTTTGACGCGACCCTGGCCAAACTCAATCAGAAGATTGATGGCATTCAGGTGCTGATCGATGGATATACGCGGTAGGGGATCATTTGCAGGCGAAGAAAGCTGCGTTTTCATACGGCACAAAGGCCGGAGTTTGGTTTGCAGCCCAGGCTCCGGCCTTACTTTTTGAGCAGGGTTGTTTCTTCAGGACATGCTTGCTGTTTCGGGAAAAAGAGAGGATATTGGGAGAAGTCAATAAGGCCCCCTCCACAAAAACAGGGTGGAATAAACTTTCCACCCGATATTCAACCCTTATTCCACCTCACTAATTTTGGACAAGGGGACACTACGAAAGTAATTTTGCCTATCGTTTCACTTAAAATCAAAATGATATGGACAAACAAAATTCAACCTCAGGACTTCTGTTCGGCTTGACAATTTTTGTCGGGTTAATGCCACTGACGTTTACGTTTTCTCAAAACGGAATACAACTTTTACTTGACACATCTTTCAAGTATGTAGTTTGGTGCGGACAAGCATTAATTTTGCTTATGTTGCTCTTTACAAAACTCAAACTTAGCAAAAAACAACTAATTGGTTTGTTTGTGCTTTATACACTTATTCCACTTGCATTTACTTTCAGTGGCAATGGACTTACTTTTTTGATTTTGAGCAAATACACAAGTTCAATTCTTTCATGGGCAGTTGCAAGTGTATTGTTCAGTAAATCGTTTTTTGACACTAACTTTAAGCCCAGCCATTAACAAGGATGCCAGCAAAACGAAAACAAGAAATACTAATAGCATTGAGCATTTTTTTAACATTATGCTCAATAGGATTTTCATTTGACGGGACAACTTTTTTATGGTTTTGGCAGAAATATCCTATCATTCCTGTATTGTTGTTGCTTTTTGCATTCTTTGCCGTTCGTTACTGGCTAAAACTTGAAATTGAAAGGCAAAGACAACAAATACATTCCGAATACAAACAAAACTTTGAGCCAAAACATCAGATAGCGTTTCAAAATTTACTTTCTGCACGAGAAATTGAAGTGTTGGAATTAATAAACAGCGGATTGAGCAACAAAGAAATTGCCGAAAAACTATTTATATCTTTATCCACCGTAAAGACACACATCAATAACATTTACAAAATTTTGGAAGTCAAAAACAGACGGGAAGCGATTGAAAGAATGAATGACATGTAAAATTCCTGAACCTGCAACCGCCGCATAACCACCCTATTGGGGCCAATCATAGATTACAGCCTGCTGTATACCGATTTTTAACTACTAACATCCAAACGAATGAAGCAAGAATATAACCAGCTCTTTTGCGCGTTGAAAATCAAAAGTATATTGATTGTCTCTGTCTGTATTTTATTCGGCAGTCTTACTGGTCATTCACAAAGCGTACAGGCATTTATTGATACAAAGGATGCAAGTATAAAATTAACAAAGGAGGGAAAACAAATCTTAGTGGAGGCTTATATACCACGAGGGATCACAGAATTTGAACTTCGAATCGAGTCCGATAGAAATAAAAATGTATCAAGTGCGCGGGATATTTCATCGACAGATCCAAATCCGGAAGAAAAGTTATTAGGATTTCAGCAATCGCCACTGGATATCAGGTACCCTGTGGTTGATATTGAATTAGAGCCGGGTATGGATGGCGTTTGTGTTTTTGAGGCAGAACCAACGGGAGAATTTGTTTTTGGAGGACCTTTTTTTAGAGAAAGTCTGCCACTGACAAAGGAGATCATATTGCCTGCTCACAAACTTGAATATTGGGAAAACTCATTGATGTTGGATCACTCTGCACCCAAAATTGAGAAGATCTATCTTCGGAAAATATTTCCTGTCATACTCAGAGAGTTTAAACATTCAGTTAGTCTGCTTTCAGAAGATTGGTCCGGAAAAATCAGTATCGTAATCTTCCAGAATAATGAACCGACGGAAATCGCTTTTGCCCGGATAGAAAATATGCAAACAGAACCGGAGAAAGTAAGACGTGTCGAACAAATGAAGGGAGGAGATATAACCAGAGGCCGACTGATTGCTGCCCTGGATTTGTTAATTGAAGACGGACTGCGCAGGCAAAACAACAATCCGTACAGTCCAACCTATGGTAACCTGTACGCATTTTATGATCTTGAGGCCAAAACGCACCGCACAAACTACTGGAATTGGGCGGGCACTCAGTATGTGAAGATGGTGCTTGACGCAATAAAAGTACCTGAAATTCAAAAATTATATGATACCCATAAGTTGATTGAAGCAGTGGACAAAATAGGGAGAAATATCCTGAAGTATCAATTGAAAGAAGAAGGTCATCCCAGTCAGGGATCATTTTTGGTTATATGGTCGCGCCGATTCAACCGATATGCGAAATGGATAGGCACCTCCGATTCCGGTGTGATGATTCGCTGGGCATTGATACCGTTATTTCAAGCGACAGGAGATAGTACATATTTAGAAGCTTCTACCTATTGGTGTCTGCAAAAAGGCTCCATGCTGGATACTTTTGCGGTACTTCCTCATTATCATCTTTATGACGAAGATCGTTTTAATGAAAGAATCCTGGACGAAACGGGTTGGGATCCCGAAGGCCATGCCGCGCTTTACGAAGTAACAGGAGATGATCGCTTCCGAAAGATAGGAAAAGAGTTTATGGATAAACATATGAAGGTCTTTCAGAGAGAAGATGGCCTTTGGCACAGGTCTTATGATTGGACTACCGGAAAACACGTCGAAACGATCAAAATGACACGTGGGTTAGGCTGGGCTATGGAAGGATTACTGGCCATGAACCGCATGTACCCCGATACCGTTTACCTTGACTATGCAGAAAGGCTGGCGAATAATCTTGAACGGGAGCAGAATGCTGACGGGTCCTGGTCTTATATATTTGATGGAGATCCCAGAGAAGTAGGTATTTCGGAAAAGGGTACAGCACTTTGGAGCTTATTATTCTATCAGCTTTATGAGGCAACGGGTAAACCGGGCTATTTAAAGACTGCGCGTAAGGCGCTTTTGTGGTGTTTGGAAAACCAATATACCGGTCCAGCCCAGGAAGCGATTGGCGGGCTGGTAGGCAGCACACCTGCCTCAATGGTAGGTATTCGGGAGTACTTTCCCACGAGTTGTGCTTACACGACAGGGTTTTTCGGTTTAGCGATTTTAGAAGAGCTGAAGATTTTAGGGGTAAATGGGGACAAGTAATGAATGAAACGATCAGGCGTGTGTTGCATTTTCCGGTTATAAAAATTATTGCAGGAATCGGGATTTGTTTTTCGGCGTTAGTTGTCGTTCAGAATTTTGTACTGAAACCGTTTTTTTACAGCATCTTTCAGGGTAAAGAGATCGCCGATCCATTGATCCATGGTATATCTATGATCGTTTTACTCGCTGGGTATTACTTTCTGTTTCGGGTTTATGACAAACGGGAAATTACAGAGCTATCCCTGAAATTTTTGCCTAAAGAACTGGCAGGAGGTTTTTCTTTAGGATTTGTAACCATTTCCTTATCCGTTTTTATCTTATACTTATTGGGAAATTATCAGGTCATTGGCATAACGACCGACCACTATTCCATGCAGTTATTTACACTATTGATGGTTGCCGCATTAATTGAAGACCTGTTTTTACGAGGATTAGTCGTCAGGGAATTTGAAAACTGGCTGGGCACTAACCCGACACTGATAATCGCTATGTTACTGGAAACCGCCCATGTGTTTAATGAAAACGCAAACCTGTTTAGCCTTTTTACGGATTTGGTCTGGGGATTTACGATGGCCATGTTATTTGTTTATACAAAAAGAATATGGCTGCCCTTTTTCTTTCATGTGGGATGGAATTTTGCCCAACCATTTTACGGATCCAGCCTCACCGGACTGAATGATATGGGAACCCTTATTCAATCTGAATTTTACGGCCATGAGCTAATTACCGGAGGCGCCGTAGGGATTGAAGGTTCGGTATTTACGGTGATTTTTTTGCTACTGATTGGCCTTAGCCTTTACTTTCTGGCAAAAAAAGAAGGGAAGATCATCAGGCGCAGCCAGACGACACCTGATTTGTAGATCTGTACTGGGTGTTTTGGGAAAGGATATTGGGCGAAGTCAATAAGGGAATAAACGCTATGGGTGGTGTATATGGGAACGTTCGCCACCATTATAACCGAAAACGTGCTACTCATTCTGCGATTTGTGTTAGTGCACAAAAGATCGTCAACGTAAATTTGGGAAAAAGAAATAGATGAGCGAGCAGATCATTCATTCCAGATCAGTCACTGAAATCCGCAAGGTGTTTGGGTTGAATAAGCCTACACATCCGTTGATAACTATCCTTGATACTCAAACGCTGGCTTACGGTGAAGAAACTGTAGGAAAGCGGTTTTCTTCTGATCTTTTTTGTATTGCGCTCAAAGATTCAAGTTGCGGAATAGATTACGGTAGAAACTCCTACGATTTTGATGACGGTGTTCTGATTTTTACCGCACCAAAACAAATAATAACCGTAAAAAAACCACAAGAATTGAATCAAGTAAAAGGTTGGATGCTCTACTTCCATCCGGACCTCATTAGAAACACTTCCCTCGGTTCCAATATTGACTCATACAACTTCTTCAACTATGAGGTTAATGAAGCATTGCACCTTTCCGAAAATGAGCAAAATACCCTGAACCAAATCGTTCAACTCATTCAGGATGAAATTAATGAGCGAATAGACAATCACAGCCAACAAGTACTGGTATCCAACATTGAATTATTGCTGAATTACAGCAAACGATTTTACGAAAGGCAATTCAACACCCGTTCGGCAAGCAATATTGATATTGTGTCCAGGGTGGAAACGCTCTTAAAAAACTACTATGCCGACAATCTGCTTGTAGAAAAAGGACATCCAGGCATTCAATATTTAGCCGACCGCTGCCATTTGTCGGCAAGCTATTTAAGTGATTTGCTTACCAAAGAAACAGGACGATCGGCCAAAGACCATATCAATGATTTTCTCGTGGATAAAGCAAAGTATTTATTACTCAGTTCTACTGATTCAGTAAGTGGAATCGCTTATACGCTGGGCTTCAATTACCCACACTATTTTGGCAGGCTTTTCAAACAAAAAACAGGAAAAACACCGCAAGAATACAGACAATTGAATTAGAATAAGAGGCGCAAAACTGCTTCCTTTTTTATTTCTGCGATTTGTGTTTAACCTTCCCCTTTTCGTGTTAAGCCAGCCATAACAAGCATAGGATATTTGTTTCATCAAATCACTCAAAATCAAAAACGATGAAACATAAAATTTTAGTCACAGGCGCAAGTGGAGCTTTTGGTAGTCTGGCTTGTATTCAATTGGCCGAAAACGGACATCAGGTGGTAGGAACCATGCGTTCCGTTTCAGGTAAAAATGAAGCCATTGCCGATGAATTGAAGTCCAAAGGTGTAACATTGGTAGAAATGGATGTAACCAATGAAGAAAGCGTTGAAGCAGGTGTAAAATATGCCATTGAAACAATGGGCGGTTTAGATACTGTTTTCAATAATGCAGGAATCGGAGCAAATGGAATTCTGGAATGCTTTACCGCCCATGACATTCAAAGGATGTTTGACATAAATGTTTTTGGCGTTCAGCGATTGATGAGAGCAGTTTTACCGCATTTGAGACAGCAAGGTAAAGGAACAATCATTCATACTTCAAGCTGTATAGGTAGAGTTACAACCCCATTTTTAGCGTCTTACTCAGCTTCAAAATATGCTTTAGAATCTTTGGCAGAAGGTTACCGGGCAGAACTTTCAGGATTTGGAATTGAGTCTTGCATCATCGAGCCGGGCGGATTTCCAACAGGTTTTATGGGCGGAATGATAACTCCAAGTGATACAGACAGATTAAAGCAATTTGGCGAAATGGCAAGCCTTCCTGAAATATCTCTGAATGGCTATGTTGATTATGTAGAATCTATCCCGGAACAAAGGCCTGAAAGAGTGGCAGAAGCAGTTGTAAGCTTAGTAAACACTCCTTTTGGCGAAAAGCCGTTTAGAACTGTTGTTGATTTTTCAGGTTTAAAACATGCCATTGAAAACTACAATAAAGTTCTGAATGAGACTACCAAAGCAATCTATACAGCAAACGGAGTAGCCAATTTATTAACCTTGAACAAAGATTGAAATGAGCAAAACGATATTAATAACGGGAGCAAGTAGTGGTATTGGAAAAGCCACAGCCATTCATTTTCAGCAACAAGGTTGGAATGTGATTGCCACGATGCGAAGACCTGAAAAGGAAACAGAATTGCGCGGGATGGAAAATGTCCAATTGGAAAAATTGGATGTCCTTGATTTAGCATCGATCCATCAGGCTATAGAAAACGGGATTTCAAAGTTTGGGAAAATAGATGCCCTTGTAAATAATGCAGGTTATGGGGCTTATGGACCTTTGGAATCCTTTCCAGGAGAAAATATCGTCAGGCAATTCAATACCAACGTCATAGGATTAATAGACGTAACCAAAGCCATTATTCCTCATTTTAGAGCTAATAAAAACGGGGTTATTGTCAACATATCCTCCATCGGTGGACAAATGACTTTTGCACTAGGCTCCCTCTATCACGGAACCAAGTTTGCTGTTGAAGGGATTTCCGAATCTCTGCATTATGAAATGAAAGAAATTGGAGTGAAAGTAAAAATTGTAGAGCCTGGCTTCATTAAAACAGATTTTGGTGGACGTTCATTCGATTTCCAGACTGGAGAAATTGAAGAATACAAGCCGATCATCAGGGCCCTGATAAAACAATGGCAAGACCCAAACAACACGGTTTCGCCACCAGGTCTTGTTGCAGAAGTTATTTATGAAGCTGTGACTGATGAAACAAACCAATTGCGATACAGAGCCGGTGATGATGCTCATTATCTGCTCGACAGCAGAAAGAAAATGACCGATTCGGAGTTTTTTGAAATGATGAATAGCCAATTGGGGAAATAAATAATGGTAGCTGACATGGGGTAAATAATTTTGCTTGTTCGAATAACCCGGATTTTACATCTGTAATAGTGTTCCTCAAAAATTTCCCCCTGCAGTGAAAAATTACGACCAGATCGGCTGTTTCTTACGAACATCCACTTACGCCCAACTTGTCAAATGCTCAAAACATACAGCTTTACGGGATTTGCAGGATCTGGTCGCAAAAGAAATGCTGAAACCTGAAGATATCAGAATGATCGGCAATCAACTGTTTGAATTACTGAACCGATACAAATAAGGTGCTTTATTTTTGGCTCCGGTAAATTTTTTGCCAAGCCTCTCCAATATATTCAGCCCCAGCATTTTCTTCTGAAAATTATTATTGGGAAAGGCGCGGTCATGTACTGCCTCATATAGTTTTTGCAGCTCGCGCATGGTAAAGGTTTCCGGCAGAAGATTAAAAGCAATTAACTTCCTGTCCAGATATATTCTCAACACTTCCCGTGCATCCATCACCATTTGCCGATGATCCATTATCATGGGCGGAAGTGTTTTGATGCTATACCACTGCACCGATTGGTCAAAAGACGATTTCACCGGTTTCACTTTCCGAATATCAACCAGGGCGTAATAGGCGATAGAAACAGATCTTTCTGTCAGCCATTTCAAATCTTCTTCATGGAAACCTTCCTGGCTGAGCTTTTCCTGATTCAACTGATAAAATTTATCAAAAAATATCTTGTTGGTGCGATTCGCATCGCCATAGGTCTTGAATTGTTCCAGATATATTTCCCGAATCCCGGTACGATTTTCCAATATACGCAACGCAGCCTGATCAATTCCTTCTTCTTTTCCAATAAAGCCGCCCGGCAAAGTCCAGAAATCTCCCGCAAAGTCCAGTTTGGGAATTAAGACCTTCAAATCAGTCTTCTCATACCCAAAAATTACACAGTCAATCGCCATTTGCTGAATGAAATCTTCCCGGTTGTAAACTTCTGGCTCTCCCATTTTTTCTTTGAATTCAGGTCAGATACATCACAAAGTTAAAAATAATATCTTCCCTCCCGAAAATCTATTATCTACTTTTGAGATAATAAAAATAACTTGCTTACTTTTGGTAAATTTTTTTCGTAATGAACTCCAATCCCCACATGTCATGACAAAAACATTCGTTCGCCTGGGAGTTATTAGCATATTTTTTTCCCTGCTGCTTGTCCAGTGCAAGCAAAACAAAATCCATATCCTGGTTTTCAGCAAAACTGAAGGATTCAGGCACGAATCCATCGAAGCAGGTAAAGCTGCTTTAGAAAAAATGGCAAAGGAAAAAGGCTTTGAAGTTAGTTTTACTGAAAATGCTGAGGATTTTGCCGAGGCAAATCTCAAAAATTATCAGGCCGTCCTGTTCTTAAATACAACGGGAGATGTCTTAAACAGAAAGCAGGAGGAAGCCTTTGAACGTTTTATTCAGGCTGGAGGCGGATATGTCGGGGTACATGCTGCCACAGATACGGAATACGACTGGTACTGGTACGGCCGTCTGGCCGGGGCCTATTTCCTCGATCATCCTTCTGACCCCAATGTACAGGAAGGCACCATGAAGGTAGAGCAAAAAGATCATTTTCTGACCAAAGGAATGCCCGACCAGTTTCAAAAAGTGGATGAGTTTTACAGCTTTAAGAGTATTTCTCCCAAAATCAATGTCGTACTGACGATTGATGAATCTACCTATACTGAAGGTAAAAACGGGGATTTTCACCCGATGAGTTGGTATCAGGAATATGACGGTGGTCGCTCATTTTATACTGCAATGGGACATACCAACGAAACCTTTTCAGAACCTCTTTTTTTAAATCATCTTTGGGAAGGAATTAAATATGCGGCTGGTGGCGAACATCCCAAACCATTAGACTACTCCAAATCCCGGCCAGAGGAAAACCGCTTTACGAAAGTTGTCCTGGCTGAAAACCTGGACGAGCCGATAGAATTAACGCTTCTGGATGAAAACCGCGTTTTGTTTATCCAGCGTAAAGGAGAAGTTCGGTTGTATAATATTGGTACCAAAGAGCTGAAAACCATTGCGACTATCCCTGTCAGCACAAAGTATTATCACAAAGACGGAACCCCGAAAAACGAATCCGCCGAAGATGGTTTGATGGGGTTGAACAAAGACCCCCACTTCGCTGAAAATGGCTGGATATATATGTACTATTCTCCCGTAAATGGCGACAAAAATGTATTGTCCCGATTTACATTGAAAGGGGATGAACTGCTAATGGATTCCGAAATTGTAATGCTGGAAGTGGCTACACAAAGAGAAGAGTGTTGCCATACAGGTGGTTCTATTGCCTGGGATGCAGAGGGGAATTTGTATTTGTCCACAGGAGACAATACCAATCCACACGCATCAGATGGCTATAGTCCCAGTGATGAACGACCTGGCCGCGGCCCATGGGATGCGCAAAAATCTTCTGCCAACACCAATGATTTGCGCGGAAAAATCATCAGAATAAAACCTCAGCCTGATGGAACCTATACCATTCCTGAAGGGAATCTTTTCCCTAAAGGCACCCCCAAAACCCGCCCGGAGATTTACACAATGGGACATCGAAACCCCTATCGGATTTCTGTTGACCCCAAAACGGGTTACGTGTATTGGGGAGAAGTAGGCCCAGATGCCAGAGAAGCAGCGGAAGACCGGGGCCCTGCCGGGCATGATGAAGTCGGACAGGCCCGCAAAGCCGGAAATTTTGGATGGCCACATTTTGTGGGAAATAATAAGGCGTATTACAAATACGATTTTGCCAAAGAACAATCGCTGGAAAAATGGGATGCGACAAAACCCATCAATACTTCTCCCAATAATACCGGCATGCAGGAACTACCTCCTGCTCAAAATGCCTTTATCTGGTATCCTTATGCCGAATCAGAAGAATTTCCATTGATGGGAAGTGGTGGACGAAATGCAATGGCTGGGCCGGTTTTTTATGCTGAAGATTTTAAGGGTGCGTCTCACGCTTTACCCAAATATTACGATGGCAAATTGTTTATTTATGAGTGGATGCGCGGGTTTATTGCAACCGTAACCATGGACGAAGAAGGCAATTTTGAATCCATGGAGCACTTCATGCCGAGTTATAAATTCAGCAATCCGATGGATATGGTATTTGCGGCAAATGGCGATTTGTATATGCTGGAATACGGCCAGGGCTGGTTTGTCCAAAATGAAGACGCCCGGTTGATCCGCATCGAATACAATGGAGGCAACCGAAATCCTATGGCTCAATTGGAGTATGACAAAAAGGGAGGAGCAACTCCGCTGGCTGTGAATTTATCAGCCGCTAAATCGGAAGATCCCGATGGTGATCCATTAAGCTACCAATGGCTGATCACCTCCGGGAATGATTTCAGGCAAACAGTTGAGACGGCTGATGCTTCACTGAACCTGACCAAAGAGGGTATCTACGATGTGCTTTTGACCGTGGATGATGGCAAAGGGGGCAAAGTGGAAGAGCGTTTACAACTCATTGCCGGAAATACAGCACCAGTTGTAAACATTACCTTGCCTAACAAAACTTTCTACAACGCCAACCAGACATTTGACTATGAAGTGAGCGTTTCGGATGAAGAAGATGGAAACCTGGGAAATGACATTGCGGCTAATCAGGTTGCATTCACAATTGATTATCTGGCTGAGGGTTTTGATAAAAACATCATTGCAATGGGCCACCGTTCTGCCGATGCTCAGATGCTCGTTGCCAAAGGCAGAAAGCTTATCAATGACTCAGATTGTTTTGCCTGTCATAAAGTTGACGCCAAATCTATTGGCCCGAGTTATGAAGATGTTGGCAAAAAATACAAGGGAGACAAAGAGGCCATCCGTGTATTAGCCGACCGCATTATCAATGGGGGTAGCGGTGTCTGGGGACAAACCCCAATGGCAGCGCATCCAAAGATTTCCAAAGAAGATGCTACCGAAATGGTCAATTATATTTTGAGTCTGGCCGACAAAAAGCAGGAAACCAGCTTACCTGTCAAAGGCAGTTATACAACGAAATTACCCGAAGGAGATAAAGGGAGTGGGGTCTTTATTATTCGGGCTGCTTATGATGACCGTGGGGCGAATCAATTGCCATCACTTAGCGCAGAAGAAACCCTGGTTTTGAGAAATACATCTGTGGGCCCACACGATTTTGATGTCTATGAAAAAGCCCGCAAGATGTCATTTGGCGGGAACAAATTTGCGATTATTGAAGGAGGTGGGGCATATGTAGTTTTGGAGAAAATTGATCTGACCAATATTCAGGCAGTAGTAGCCCTGGGGAATGCGCCCAAACCACGATTAAATGCTCAGGGCTGCCATATTGAATTGCATTTAGATAGCCCGACAGGGCCTCTGCTGGGCAAATCAGAATTTCTGAATCCTTCAGAAGCCATGAATTTTTCGATGGGACAGTTGACGGTTCCGGTACAGTTGCCTTCAGGTTACGACGGCCAGCTTCACGATGTGTTCATGACTTTTGTCAACGAAAATGCCGGTGGCAATTCACTCATGATCCTGATGGGAACCCAGTTTGTTTTAAATGCATCTGATGGAAAATTGCGGTAAAAAAATCAAACAAAACAGAAAACAAAGGTTTTGTTGATAATTGTATAGTCTTGTAAACGAAATCAACTACTCTCATAAAAAAAGCGAAGATGAAACGAAGACATTTTATAAAAACGGTCGGCCTGGGTGCTGCCAGTTTAAGTGCAATAGATGTATTTGCTAATACAGCGAAAAAAAAATCCATGGCTATACAGCTTTTCACAGTCAGAGATCTTGTAGCGAAAGATTTAGAAGGAACCCTTGAAAAATTAGTATCAATGGGTTACAAAGAATTAGAAATCTATGGCTACAATGGGACTTTTTTTGGTAAGACTCCCCAGGAATTTAAAACCATTCTGAAAAATACAGGCGTTACTGTTGTAAGTTCTCATCATACAACGGGTCTCGCTATGAAATCAAAAGGGACATTAACAGACGGTTGGGATAAAGCAATTGAAGATTTGGACTACGTAGGTGCTAAATACATGGCTTGTGCTTACTTATTCCCTAACGAAAGAACTACGGAGATATATGCTTCTTTACCTGACTTACTGAGCAAATCAGGCGAGAAAACCGCTGCCGCAGGAATTCAGTTTGCATACCATAATCATGATTTTGAGTTTGAAAAATACAATGATACTTTGGTATATGACTATTTAATTACAAGTACGCCTTCCAATTTGGTTAAAATGGAATTAGACCTTTATTGGATTGTTAAGGCAGGTCATGACCCAATCGAATATTTCAACAAATACCCCGGAAGATTTCCACTATGGCATGTAAAAGATTTGGAAGCAGGCACAAAAGATATAACGGAAGTAGGCCATGGAGTCATTGATTTTGACAAAATTTTTGCGGCCCGCGATAAGGCGGGGTTAAAAAAATGGTTTGTAGAACAAGATGTAAGCAAGGGAGATATGCTCGAAAGCATTCAATTTAGTTACGATTACCTATCAAAGAAAAAATACGCCAAATAGCTAAGTCTCCCCCTCACCACCGCGGCCGTATCCCCGGCGCATAGGGAAACCGCAGGTTCTCATAATACTCCAGCGTATGCTCCGGTTTGGGCAAACCGGCGGGTATCGGCTTTTGCGAAAAGGTCTGGAAATACAGCACGCAGGCATCCCGCCAAAGTTTCGCTTCCTTCTCCTGTATTTTCAAAAACATCGTTACATGGGCAAACTGCTCCGCATCCACTTTCCCTTCCAGCGATGCCCATTCGGTCTGCATTTCCCTGACTTCCTCTACGCCCTGATAATACCGGTGACAGATCCCGTCCCACAACGTACGACCTGAAGCTACTTTTTCGTCCCAGCCCACATGGTGAAACCACAGCAAAAATTCCTCCGACAATCGGTCCTTGAGCCAAACATTTTCGCCACTTCGGGCGCGTACTGCGAGGTGGCATTGCTGCCCGACGGCGTGCGGTCAAACCTACGCCGAAGCTGTCGGCCCGGTGATAATACACCGAAGTCCAGTCTGCCCTGCCGCCCGTTACCCAGGGGCCGGGACCATAGTGGTGGTTGCGACCCATAATATGATGCAGGCCCAGCGGCGTCATATGTTGACGGTTGTCTGCCGGCTACCCAGCATCATAGACTGCACCGTCTGCCGGATGGCAGGTTCGTTGAAAAGGTCATTCTTGCCCATTCTTCTGCAATTTGGGCGGGCGTAAGCGCATGATCCCAGGCCAGTCGCCCAAATGCATACCAGTTGGCCTGTCCGAAATGATGGCCGCACCAGTTGCGGTCTGTACCAATATTGGCGACACCAGCCATACCGGAAAGAGAATGTCCATCCATGCTTCCATCAATGATTTTTGCGACGGTCGAACCTTTGCCTTTGGCCCATGTGTCTGCGTCGAGAGTTTCTTTAAATAATTCGCCGAGATAAGCGAGGTGGTGGCAAAACCGAGGTATTCCTGTGCTGATCTGAAACTCCATCATCAGCGGCGTCTGGAGGCATGGGCGCCAAACAGCGGGTGAAAAGGTTCTCCTCGGCTGAAAGTCTATGGCCCCATTTTTTACCTGAACGATTACATTTTTCCTGAAAGTCCCGTCCAGCGGCTCAAATTCGTTATTGGCTTGTTTGGCTCTGTCGTCGGGTTCTTTGTCGTCATAGACAAATGCGCCACATGACCACGCCGCCGTGCGGTTCAAGGGCTTCAGCGAGCATATTGCCGCCGTCGGCGTGGTTGCGCCCGTAGTTTTGCGGGCGGGCTGTCCTTCAGAATTGGCCTGACCAGAAATCCGCCGAAGTCGGGGACATATTGGTAGATCTCATCTATTTTTTCTGTCCACCACTGGCGCACGCTGTCATTGAGCGATCGGCGGTTTTGAGTTTGCCGATTTTTATAGGCGCGCTGAATCGCGCGGTAAGGTAAAGCCTGATTCCCAGGGTCTGAAAATATCTGCAAGCGCGGCGACTTTTTCGAGATAAGCGGGAGTGAGGATCAGCGCATTGGCGTTGACATTGAGACCACCGTGCCGTTGATGCCGATAGAGGCATTGGCGCGGGCGTAGTCGGTGTAGCGCGGGTCGCGAAAGTCGGGGAGTTTATGCCAGTCCCAGAGCGAAAACCCGCTTATCCCCGCTCGACCGTGCGGTCGAGGTTGTCCCAGTGATTGAGCAGGCGGGGGGACTTTGGGAGAACTTTTGACCGAAAGATTGCTTATATCCTGATGGGTCTGAAGTATGCGGAGAAAATGAAATACACCGTACAAAACGCCTTTATCCGTATTTCCGGCAACAACTATAACCGATATTTTATCCGTCGTTATACGCTCAATAACAAATCCTTCGGATCCGGCATCTTTCAGCAGGTCTGCATTGATCAGCGATTTTATTGAGGGCGAACCGGAGGGTGTACCCGCGATGACGATATTGCCTTTGGTATAGGAATGGACATCGGGAATGGTCGCACCCAGCAGCCCGTTTAACCCCCGCTGCAACTTTTCGCGGGAAGAGCTGTCCGGGAGGATTCATCCACCATCCGCCGTCGTGATCGTTTTCCGGTAATTTGTCAGAACAGATTCATCAGAAATCTTGTCATACCGGAGCCAGAGGCGATAGCCATCTTCGGCCATCAGGATACCGGCAGTTTGTAACAAAATCAGTAGAAGTAGTAGGTGTTTTTTCATTTTTGAGGGAATGGATGAAGACATTTTCCAATAAAAGTAAATTCCTCCGGCTATCAAAAATAGCGGCATAATTGTATATTTGAAATATGAAACGACTTCCATCGGCATCCAGACCTTCAGCGAAATCGTAAATGGCGGTTATCTGTACATCGATAAAACCGAGGGAATCGCACAGTTGCTCAATTCAGGGAAATACTATTTCCTGTCCCGTCCGCGCCGGTTTGGCAAGTCGCTGCTGCTTTCAACAATAAAATCCATTGTGCAGGGAAGCCGGGACTTGTTTGAAGGGCTATGGATTTACGATCAATGGGACTGGTCGAAAAAACATCCGGTGATTCATCTCGGGTTTGCGAGTCTCAATTATCAGACTCGTTCCCTTGATGAGGTAATCGCAGAAGCTCTTCAGCAAAATGCAAAACTGTATGGGATTCAACTTCAACATATCGCCGCTAAAGACCGGTTTCGGGAGTTGATTCAAAGTCTTTCAGAGTCATTTGGGAAAGTCGTCATCCTGATAGACGAATACGACAAACCGATTATTGACTATCTGGGCAAGGACACCGCCAGGCAAAAAACATCAGGGCATCATGCGGAGTTTTTATTCGGTGATCAAAGACGCCGATCCGTACCTTGAGTTTTTTCTTTTGACGGGGGTTTCAAAATTCAGCAAAAACCCATTTTCGGATTTGAATAATCTCTACGATCTGACGATGACTTCCGCTACAGCACTTTGCTGGGTTATACACAGGAAGAATTAGAGACATATTTTTCTGCCTATTTTCCGAAAGTGATGCAAAGGCGGAATATCGGGTCTCGTGAGGAGTTTCTACAAAAGGTACGGCTGTGGTATAATGGTTATAGCTGGGACGGACGAAATTTTGTTTACAACCCTTTTTCGATTCTTTCTTTTTCCAGAATGGAGACTTTACAACTTCTGGTTTGAATCAGGCACGCCCAGTTTTCTGCTGGAACTGATGAAATCGCAGAATTTCTACAAAATAGAAGGACTGGAAGTGGACGCACTGACCTTTGCAGGCTACGACATCGAGCACATTCAGTCGCTTCCGGTATTGTTTCAGACCGGTTATCTGACCATCAAAAGCCGGACAGATATGGGGTTGTATATACTCGATTACCCCAATAAAGAAGTCCGCGATGCAATGTATATGAATATATTGGAGCATCTTACCCAACCGCTGTCGCATTGACACGGATTTCTACACCATACCGGCAAAACCATCCACCTGCTCGGTATCGGCTTCAGCAGCGCCGAGAAAAGCGTCGCCGACTGGAAGGAAGAGGTGGTGTGAAAGAGGGCGAGTTTGCCTATGTTGATGAATGGGCAGGTGAGGGTAAATACATAAATAGCCAAAGACCATGGATCGAGTACAAGTATTAGGTTGAGTCCAAAAATATCAGTTCTTCCAATTTCGAATAATTCCCTCATAAAGTGTCAAATGCAAATCACACTGGAAAATGCAGGCTCACGGGTTATAGGAATTGCATCCTTTGCTCTGGATATGATAATACCTAATTTGCCATTAACAAAATGGAAATGTATTGGTTTAACAGCACACGCGATGAATGACACAAATTTAAAAAGCATGAATGCCCAGCAAATCAGAATTCTACCCAATACAATTTTTGATGGCAATTTTGTTTTTCAAATTGAACCTGGAGAGAATACAGATTATGTTAGTCTTCACTCATCATTAAGATCAGCAGCAGCAAACACTTCCCAAATTAACATCAACTACCAAATCAAACTCACCTCCGGAGAAACGCTGAGGGGGACAGTCGGTTGAGGTGGGGTTTGCGCCCGGTTTGCCTGTTGGTAGAACTGAGATCAACTACATTTTATGGCACTTTCCGGCGAAGCCGGGACTCCGGAGGAGTCGAATGTTTGTAGCCTCAATGGCCACCCCCTCTGTCTTTCCCGGGGTTTTACGCCGAAGGGCGCACAGGGGCCAAACGCAGTATGTACCGTTTCGGGAAGGAAGGGTATTCACGCTTGCGACAATTTGGTTTGCGCCCCTATTTTCCCGCGTCTTCTTTATTAAGTTCGAGGAGTACCATGGCTTCGAGTTCTTTGGTGGGTAATAATAATTTGTATTCTGCCCAGAAATCCCAGGTTGTAACTACTTTTGAGCATATCATTTGCCTGCTCGGCAAGTATTTCGGGTAAAGTTTCGTGGAAATTATGTGATTTGGGAAGATTTTTTTCGGCATGGTAGGCGTCTGCTTTCAGGTAATTGAGCAAAATATCCCTGGTCCATCCCAATTCTACTGCCTTCTCAGCGTAAAAAAGGGCTTCATGATCACCAGAAACCTTTTCAAGTAGGAGAAGATTATGTCTCCACGGCAAAACTGCAACGCTGCGTTGCAGTTTTGAGTCTGAGTGACTATACCTGTCATAAAAACGTTTCATATTCCACAAGTTGCGGGGTGAAAGTCCCATATCGGGAAATTCCAGTTTTAAATCAACCGATAGCCTGTTGATCACACCCGCGCCGTGCCCCTTTTCAATTTTTTTTTCGGAAAGTAGTCTGCCCAGGTTCCAATATACGCTGATTGAAGCAGCGTTTACTTGTCTTGCAATGGTTGCCCGGGCAGTTTTTATTTCGGCTACCGCGGCGTGAAGCATGTCGGAATATTCTTTTTCCATTTCTGACATACGGGAAATGTTTTCTGTATGCTAATATAATTAAAAACCGGGTGACGCTGGAAACAAGTTTCGGGCGCAAACCAAAATGTCGCATTTGGGGTCACACGAGTCTGGCTATTGTCTGTTAGCTGTTGGCGCTTTTCGTGCTCATGCGCCCTTCGGCGCAACTATTGTGAAAAATGGGGGGAGTGGGCTCACATGGCTACAAATCGAAGATGCCTCAGATACATTCGGCGTCCCCTTTTTTATTTCTCCCCTCGTGGCGCACCGTAGCGCGCATCCCTGCTTCCTCCACTGAGAATGGGGAAAGTAGCTAACATTTTTGTTAAAATTTTTAGCAAAATTTGCGAATTGAAAATTTCATTAGTAATTTACTTATGAAGTTAAGCGCAGTGAGTGTGCTTGCTATTAAAAACAAAACCCCTTAGCCCCAATAACCATTAACGTTTCCTGCCGAATATGGAAAAGAATAACGAAATTAAAGTATTTGAAGACAAACATATCCGAAGCGTCTGGGATTCGGAGCAGGAAAAATGGTATGTGTCCATTGTGGATGTAGTCGCTGTGCTTACGGAAAGTCCGAATCCAAGAAAGTATTGGAGTGTCTTAAAAACAAGGCTAAAAGCAGAAGGGAGTCAGTTGGCTACAAATTGTAGTCAACTGAAAATGTTATCCTCCGATGGCAAATTTTACAAAACCGACGTAGCCGACACTGAGCAACTTTTCCGACTGATCCAATCTATCCCCTCCCCCAAAGCAGAACCCTTCAAACTCTGGCTGGCACAGATTGCGGCAGAAAGACTGGATGAAATGCAGGATCCCGAAATCACTATAGACAGGGCATTAGAACAATATTTGAAACTGGGGTATTCAGAAAACTGGATTAATCAACGCCTAAAAAGTATTGAAATCCGCAAAGAACTCACCGATGAATGGAAAAAGAGGGGGCTGAAGGAAGGGCTTCAGTTTGCTACCCTGACCGATATTATTACCAAAGCCTGGTCAGACAAAACTACCAAAGAATATAAAATACTGAAGGGCCTCAAAAAAGAGAATCTGAGGGATAATATGACCAATACCGAATTAATCCTGAATATGTTGGCAGAAGCCTCTACTAAAGATATTTCTGCTTCGGTAGAACCCAAAGATTTTGAAGAAAGTAAAAAGGTAGCCAGACAAGGAGGCCATGTTGCACGGGTTGCGCGGCAGGAATTAGAAGCCCGAACAGGAAAAAAGGTTGTCTCTGAATTGAACGCTAAAACAGCAATATCCCCCAAACAAATTGAGCCAGAGGATAAAAACCCTGACAAAATTTAATAAAATGAGCGAGGAATCGAAAGGAATTAATGTCGGCGGGATAAATGGCTTAGGAGAATCCCTTCTCAATTACTCAATTTCGTTTTTGCCTGAATCATGCGCCTTACCACACCAAAGGTTGCAGCCATAAGCAGCAGGCAGATCATTACCCCCTGAGGCAGAATAGAAAGCCCCAGTTTGTTTGACAGCGCCCCCATCAGATAGTTGATCACCATATTTCCTCCCAATGCTATGACCAGCGTGATGCTGAATGCCGTACCGGAAAGCGTTGACCACATTTCGCCGATTCTACCCATCGTAATCGGAAAAACACCCGCAAATCCCGCTCCGAGGAGCATCAGCGCGACAATGCACATCGCAAAGGACGTGGCCCACAACAACAGCACACTTCCTGCAAGGATAATTCCTATACCCCAGACAAGGACAGTAAACGAACTGAAAACCCGGAGCAGTGCACCCAGCGCCAGCCTTCCGGCGGTAAGTGCGGCCACATGCATGGTAAGGGCAAACAAAGCGCGGTCATTGTCAAAGCCCAAATCGGTCTGAAAATAAATATTCGCCCAGTTGATCACCAGTCCCTCCTGTCCGCTTTCAAAAAACAGCATCAGCCCCATCAACAGCAGCAGCGGGTTTCGGAGTAATGCCAAACTCTCAGAGACGGGAAAATTTCCGGCCTGCTTGGAAGGAGGGAAAGAAATGGACAGGGTAAAAATGACAACCCCCAATACCATAAAACCAACCCCGGCAAGGATGGTTTCATTGGAAAAATGGCCGGAGAGCAGCGCAAATACCAGCGGCATTCCCAGTGCGCCAAACCCATAAAATGAGCCCAGCAGGCTAAGTTTTGAGCCTTTTTCTCCCGTGCTGATATCGGCGACCAGTCCATTGGCAGCGCCGTTGAGTGCACCACCGCCCAGGCCGATAAAAAATGCTGACAGGAGGATTCCAGTCCAGGTAGGAGCAAAGGCCATACCTTCCAGGCCGAGCATTACGATAATCGCACATACGGCGAGCAGTTTTTTATGCCCATAGCGGTCCGTCATCGGGCCAAACCCCAGCGAGCCTGCCAGCACGCCCAGCGGAAGTACCGTCAGCAAGAAGCCGGCATCCGCTTCATTGACCTGAAATTTTTCGATAATGGCCGGGAGGGTGGAGCCGATGGTAAGCATGACAACGCCAAACAGCAGCATGGAGAAACAAGCAACAGCAAAAACGAGCCTGTAATTATACATACAATTGGACTATAACAATCCGGTTGAAATCAGGGCCGAAAGATAGTTCTATTCCGGTCAAAAGCTATCCTGCCTGAGAAGGATTTCCCTGCAAAAAAAAATTAGAAATAAGCTGTGGGAGATTTCGTATCATTATCTGGTTTTTCTACTGTAACTGCACAAATGAGGATTATATGCCGCTCCGATGGTGTATGAATGTGGTGGGCTGTCTCATGTTTTTGATGGCCCACTTTGCGTATTCCGCTTTCTCACAATGCCTCCCGGGTACCCGTCCCAATTTTATTGTTTTTATTTCCGATGACCAGAGCTGGGCACATACCTCCATCGCCGGTGATCCGGTAGTTCAGACGCCCAATTTTGACCGCCTGGCAAAAGAAGGGGTTCTGTTTACTCAGGCATATTGCTCAGCATCCTCCTGTACGCCTTCCCGTTCGGCGCTGCTCACCGGCAGGAATATTTACGAACTGGAGAACGCGGCCATTCTGAATTCATTTCTCCCCTCACATTTCACCACGTATCAGGATATACTGGAAGATGCCGGATACCTTGTGGGGTGTATCGGAAAGGGAACCAAACCCGGCCTCCAGTCGCGCGGCGGACGTACCCGCGACCCGGCAGGCTGGGAGTACAATGGGGCTACCATTTTGGGAGCGCCTGCGGGCGTCAATCCGGTTGACTTTGCAGCCAATCTTGAAGAAGGATTAAATGCCCGCCAGGAAGGTCAGCCTTTTTCTTTCTGGATAGGTTCGTATGAACCTCACCGCCCGTATGGCGGTGGGGTAGGGCGGTTTTCGGGTATGGATACATCGAGGCTGGCGATTCCTCCGTTTTTACCCAATGTCTCAGATTTTTCCAGAGATGAATTTGCTGACTACTTATTTGAAATCCAGTGGTTTGACAGGCAGTTGGGAGAAATTATGAAAACGCTGGAAAAGGCAGGCGAACTGGACAATACCATCATCCTGGTTACTGCAGACAATGGCATGCCTTTTCCCCGCGCCAAACTCGAATTGTACGAATACGGCGTACATGTGCCGCTGGCTATCCGTTGGCCAAAGGCAGTACCTGCCGGGCGAATGATCGGAGACTACGTTACCCTCAAAGACATTGCACCGACTTTTCTCGAAGCCGCCGGACTGGAAATCCCTTCCTCCATGACGGCAAAAAGTTTTCTGAATGTGCTTACTTCTACCAAAGATGGGCGTGTAGATCCTTCACGCGATCATTGTTTTGTAGCACATGAACGACATGGCAACGACGGTAAACGCCCCCGCAGGGGTTTTTATTCCGATGACTATATTTATATTTACAACTATCCATGCTGTCTGAAACGGGTATTTTCGGATGATTCACTTTGGGCAGAAACCCTTTTTGAGGCCAACCGAAACATCATGCCTTACAGCTCGCTTCTGTGGAAATTTCGCACCCACCCGATGGTGAGACAGTACTGGGAATGGTACCGGGGTGAAAGAAAAGAGCACGAACTTTTTGACCGCAAAAACGACCCTTTCCAGCTTCACAATCTCGCTTACGACCCTGATTATGTTACCACAAGAGATTCCCTCTACCAGATGATAATGGATTATGGAAGCCAGACCGGCGACCCGCGTGCGACAGATCCGGAAACAGATATTTTTGATACTTACCAGGAATTTGCAGGTACGTGGTTAAGCCAGAATCCTCAGGCGCCTGCCGAGGACCGGGCGGTAATGGTTGAGTCGGGTACCGGGCGAAAAAAAGGCAGCCCTGTTCCGCTGCCTTCCGGCGGAGTAAAAGAAGTCTGGCTGGAATCGGTCTCAACGCCGGCTCCGTTTTTACTGAGTGGCACGCTGGGATGGGCAGGTGCACGCCCGGGCAGGGAAATCACCCGCTATCGTATTTACTTTTTTGATCAATACAGGGAACAACTACCCGGGGTTGTTGCCGATGTTTGTTCTGATACACGCAAACTGGCGTTGAAGGACATTCAGGTAACATCCGATGCTTCATTTATCGGCGTGGTAAGTGCCAATGATGCCGGAGAATTTTATTTGCCCGAAAGCATGGTTCCCCTTCCACAATTTTACCCCGATGTGGTATATCCACAGCCTGTAACTGCGGAGTTTGTACTCAGGTTTTTCTGGGAGCCGCAAGCGGATTTTTCCTGGGAGATTCTGGATATACACGGAAGAAGCGTAACCCCCGTTTACAACGACTATATCTGTTCGGGAGACGCATGTTCTCTGTCCGGCAATTTAAGGGGTTACGCCGCGGGACTATATTTCCTGAAAATCATTTCAGGCGGGCGGCAACTCACCTATCGCCTGATGAAAACCGATTATTAGGATTTCTGATGTTTTCGTCTGAGTATTTCGATCACCTTGCCCAGCTTCGCCTTATTATCCGGGTTGGCGATAATCCTGTTTCCATAATCGGCAAGCCTGGAAGTATTTTCGTCTCCGGGGTCATCGAGCGAATCTTCTCCTGGAGCCAGGGTTGCATCCAGACGTATATAGCGGGGTGTACCATCGGCATAGGGAGGAAGCAGGTACTGCATCTGATAATCAACCATATCTGATACACCCTGCATGAGTATATCGATCAGCGGTTTTACCCATTCCACCAACCCCCAGTCTTTTACATCGTCATAAAGATAGGGCATACCTGTATTTCCTGTTCCGATAGATACCAGCAGAATCGGGAGCTCAGCATCGGTTGCGGCAACATTGGCGGTCATGCCTCTTCCGGCCTGACCTTCAAAACCGGCGGGCGCTTTTCCGCTCAGATCCCATCCACGTTCCTTCAGGATTTCACGGGCTTCGATATAGGCGAGGAGAGAAGGATTGTTGGCAAATACACCACCATCTACCAGCGACAGGTGATTTAGTTTTTCGGTTACAGGGTTGAAATTTTTATCAAGCCGGGCAAACTCACCCGCATAGCCGATTTTTTTAGGGGGGAAATAAGTGGGTGCGGCAGAAGTGGCACGCGCGACTTCCCAGAGCAGGAAGTTTTCTAATTCCGGTGATTTCCGGTAATCGGTAGATTTAAAATAGAATGGCCTTTTGGCTTCTGTGTTGTAAGAGGTGATGAGCAGATTGGAAATAGCATCAGAAATACGCGCCTCTCCAAAGTAGCTCTTCAGTACCTCTTCAATACTGTCGGCGGGAAATTTACTTTTAAATATGCTGGTGACCATGCCCAGCCAGTTGGTAGAAAATATGCGTTGGGCAGTTTCTCCGCGATAGAGGTCCAGCAGTTCGGATGCGCGGTATCTGGGACGGCCATTTTCGCCTTTGACATTCAGGCCGCAGGCCAGAAGCCCGCCGGTGGATGTGCCTGCCACAAGGTCAAATACTTCGGCTATGCCTGGGCCCTGCTGGCTGGCTTCATCATAGAGTTGTGTTTCAATATACTCCAGTACTTTACCGGGAATAATGCCCCGGATGCCGCCGCCGTCAAGAGAAAGGATCGTAAAAGCTGGTGAGGAGTAACTCATATCGGGAGAATTTTTGTTGCTATTTTTTGGGGGGTTGAGGTGTGTACTGATAGACCTGATCAAGATGCTCAGAAGTATTGGTAGATACGTGAAGATCGTGTAATATGCCGTCGTCAAGGCGATACACCCAGCCGTGAATGTAAGGAAACTCGCCCTTGTCCCACTCCTCCTGAATAAAAGATACCATAGCCAGGTTGTTGACCTGCTCCATGATGTTTAATTCCACAAAGCGGTTTTCCCGCTCCTGATGATCTTCTATACTGTCCAATTCTTCTTTATGTAACCGGTACACATCCTTGATATGAACCAGCCAGTTGTCGAGGAATCCAAATTTTTTGTTGCTCATGGCTGCCCGAACCCCACCGCATCCATAATGTCCGCACACGATAATGTGTTTCACTTTCAACTCTTTTACTGCATAATAAACCACACTCAGCAGATTGGAATCAGTATGCACAACCATATTGGCGATATTGCGCTGTACGAAAATCGAGCCTGGAAGGGCGTTGGTGATTTCCGTAGCAGGAACCCGGCTGTCGGCGCAGCCGATCCACAAAAACTTGGGTGCCTGGCCGTGCGAAAGATTTTCAAAAAAATCCGGGACCAGTTTTAACGTGTTTTTTACCCATGACTGATTGCCATGTAGTAACTCTTCATAACTGTGAGGCATAATAATTCTGTTCTTAATAGTCTTTGGAAAACGGAATTTAAGATTAAATTCTGGTACTGCAGCCTAAAACCACAAAAATCTTATTCCATATGGCGGCAGTTCAACTACTGTATCTGCTGTTGCAAACGTTGCTTCAGCTCCGGTCGGCTGTTCTGCCAGGAGGTGAAGCCGGTCATAGTTTTCCGCATCCATTACCCATGTTTTGACCGAAGCGGGAATGCCTTTCAGTTGTATCGTTTCTTTTTCGCCCGAATAGCTGGCAATGGCTAACAGGTTTGTCCCTTCCCCGCTGATGCAGATAGCTTCTGCCCTGAGCGGCTGGCTGCTACTCGCAGGGATGATTTTGCCGTTTTTCACCGATAGCAGGTTTCTCAGCAATATATAAACAGGAAATACTGCCCCCTCCGCTATTCCCGCCATACGGGCCATATCGCTGATACGACTTCCTGCCATAACTCCGAAAACATCTACGGTTTCGTAGCAACTGATTGCCGAGGCGCCTGCTTCTGCCAGGTATTTTAAACTTCCCAGTGTCCAGCCCGCCCCAAAAAGCGAAAACTGCCGGGCATCAAACCTCGCGGGCAGTTTGCCCGGTGTCGCCCCCGCTTCGCGCCTCGGTCGTAACGTTACAGGCCCAACATAAATGGGTTTTCCTCCCGCAAAGCTGCGGGCATTGGTTACGGTTGTGCCCTGTATGGAAAGATTTTCTGTAAGTGTCGTATTGTCGAAAGCGTGTACCTGCGGATTGAGTGAATATGCAAGGAAGTCGGGCCTGTGCATGGCCGGCCGGTTTCGGTTGATATCGGTGAAATAGCCATCGGTGCCTGCTCCCAGTTCGATCCCGGGAAACAATTTGCGCAGTGAAGTGAATACCTCGCGTATGAGTTTTTTGGAAGTGGTTTTCTGTTTTTCCGAAAGCACCAATATGGCTTTGATCCGGGATGAAAAACGGGAAATTCCTGCTTCAAACTCCGGAAGTTCCTCCTCTGGATTTTCTCCCCAGAAAACACTCAGATACAGACTGCAACCCATACTATGGGCTTCCCCCGCCGCTTCGGCCAGTTGCTCCTGCCACCCCGGGTCACTCAACCGAAGAGAGACATGATAAAGGTGAAACCCAACCCGGCGGAGGGTGATAATTTCGCCTACACTCAGTCGGTGTCTTTCCGACGCGCGCGCAATCCCGATTTGTGGAAACGGGAGAGGGAGACGATCTGGGTGAACAGCAATTTCTATGCTTGTATCCGGAAGCCTCGTTTCGGTATCACTGCCTTCAACATGCAGCGTAACCCGCTGAAAAACAGTCTGTCCCTGCGTTACTTCCGCGGGAAAGGAGATTTCCAGCGGGGTACAATAGGTTTTGTAGGAAGCATCGGTCCAGTTTCGCTGATCTTCGGTTTCGAAAATATCTCCTTCAAATGTGATCGCAGCTGGCTGCCCGCCTTTGGGTTGCCACTGCATCTGACGGATGTTTTTAAAAGGCTGATGGGGACTGATAGCTTCGGGGAAACTACTTTCGCTACTGCTTCCGTCGGGATGAATCAACTTGCAGGCCTCTCCGGAGCAGGTTTCGGGCGGATGTAAAACACAAAACCCCAGGCGGTTTTTCCGGAATGAAGACCCGGCTGTTCCGGCTATTTCAAAGGAAATTTGTCCCGTCTCCGATCCTTCAATGCGGCATTTCCATGAAAAACGGATGTCCTTTTCTTCGCAAATGCAATCATAGGTGATAGCAAAATGATCTTTCTCCACCCGGATATTTTCATTTTCTATACGCGTGGACATGGTATCCCAGTTGTGGTCGCGGATGGCGTGATAAATCATTCGCACCACTTCGGTCTGTCCCTGCGAAATATATCGCAGAAACCCGTTTTCATATATTGCAGAGAGGTTTCCCGCCCGGAGGGAAATCTGCGCGGGCAGGGGGTCTGTGCTACCGTAGTAACTAATGGGGGTATCTTTCATGGTTGGAATTTACTATTTACGGGTTGTAATGTCAATCAGGTAGGGCTGCAAAGGCAGACCGTCGATGGAGCGGAACTGCGAAGACAATTCGAGCTGATAATGCTGGCCGGGTTCCATTTGTACAGAAAAGGAAGCCGATGTTCCATCCTCCGAAAACCCGATAAACTGCGCTATACTCAGCACGTGACCTTCTCCCAGCGGCCCATATTCAAAACCCCTGAACCGGTCGCTCATAGGGGAAGAAAATTGGACGGTGACCTGGGTTATCGACGGATCGACATTCTCTGCGCTATTGGCAAATGGCTGAATCGCGCTGACAAAGGGTCGGTTGGAATCAAAAATCTTTTGGAGGTTTTCCATGGATTGTGAAAAGTAGCCCGATTTCTCTGCAAAAGCTTCTACTTCACCTTTGTTTCCATAGTCGAGTTCTATCATTTCGGCAATGGCGGCCTGCTTGTCTGCCTGTTGGTCGTAGTATTTTTCACAAATGGCATAACCGACATAATATCCCATGTCGCGGGTTTTAAATTCGTTTTCAAAATTGTTGTAAAGCCAGTCGTTCCAGTTGGGGCTAAACATTTCTTTTTCGAAACGGTCTCTCACGCGGGTTTCATTTTCCTTACCAAAACTGACGGCTGCGGTGGAGGATGGCTGCCCGGTGGCTTTTACGGAAACAAATTCGGCGACCCCTTCAAAAAGGCTTTGGGAGAGCAGGTCGTAGCCGTAAGTATTTTGCTGGGTATGGACATATTCGTGGATATTGAGGAGCACCACGTCGTGGATGGGGTTGGTGTCAAAATATCGGCGGAGGTTTTGCCCCAGCCATTCGGGAAGTTCGTGAGTTTCTGCGGTACTGTCGGCCATGGCGATTTCGCTGCCGATGAGCACGAGGCTGTCAAGCGTGGTACCGCCCGACATGAGGGCGCCGATGGTGAAGTAGATTTTGGCGGGTTTGAGTTGCGGGTAAATGCTTCTGAGGCCGGCGATCCCGGATTCAATTTCTGCGGCAAATTCTTTTGAGCGGCGTGTATTTTCCCTGACAGAGGCCCAGAAGGATGGATAATTTTTGATTGCTTCCAGATAATCCTGCGCAGTGTATTCCCTGCGCGTCATAAATGCCTTGAGTCCGGGTGAACCTGGTTCGAGGTAAAGCTGATGAAGGTATTCGAGTTGTTGGGTAGTATCGGCAGTGGCTGATATTTTGTCATAGGCAGTCCAGAAGCGGTCTATATCATCGTTGAAAACCGTTTGCTGCGGTTGTGGCTGGTTTGTGCATCCGAAGAGCAGCAGAAGAATGAGAAGTCGCAGGTAGTAGGGCATAATTTGTCGGGCAAACTTAGATTCTACGAAATAAAACAGAATTATTAAGTAAATGGGATAAGAGGTCAAAATACTTTATTCCAGATAACACAGCTACGCTTCACTTCCCCCTCATTCTGGCCCAGAATTCTGCTCTTGCTTTTTTGTCAAATGCACTGATAGGAGGCGTTTGCTGATGAATGCCTGCGTATTGGCCATCTTCTTTATACACTTCGAAGGTAAAGATATACTGAGGGTCTGCAGATTTCTCCCAACTGTTGAGCAAACCAAACCGCAAATCGTGCCACAACAGAGTATCGCCCCGGGTTTCGAGGGAAAAATACCCATTGCTCACCCATTTCAGCTTGTCGATCACATAGTTTTCTTCCTCGCCTTTGATGAGTTGATGGTTTTTGGGTATGTAGATGAAAGAAATGCGCTGCGGATCGCCAAGAAGCGAATAATAGCCGATGTCAAACCCCAGCGGTTCTTCTGCCACACAATACCATAACAGGTTGTTGAAAGGAGTAGGGTAGGTCGAAAGGCGGGTTACGCTTTTTCCCTGTATATGAAGGGCATTAGTAAATACCGTGTCGGCTTCCAGTTTGTTGGCGACGGTGAGTACCATATAAAAACTACTGATTATCAACCCGGTAGTATTCCAGATTCGCCTCCACCGGCTGTCTCTTCTGAGTGTCATCGCCACAATCAGAAATATCATAAAGGGCACGGTATATACCGGATCAACCACAAAAATATTGTTGAACGCCACCCGGTAGTCGCTGAAGGGGTAAAACAACTGCGTACCCCACGTAGTAAAACAGTCCAGAATCGGGTGGGTAACCAGCGACCAGAAGGCCAGACGGGCCCATTCGTTTTGCGTGCCCCATTTCCCTTTGTATATCCGGTAAATGAGAAATCCCATCACCGGAGCCATTGCCACGCTGAATACTATAGAATGCGTAATGCCCCGATGGGAAATCAGCGCGCCAAGCTCATCCATAAAAAAATTGGCAGCAACATCGAGGTCGGGAATAGTACCACATACAGCTCCCCAAAGCGGGGCGCGGTTGCCTACCTTTTTCCCGAGCACCGCTTCTCCCACTGCTGCCCCCAAAACCACCTGTGTGACTGAATCCATAAATTAAACCTTACCTTTTGAAATGAATTATTCCTCAGGAAATTAAGAACCGGCAACAGAAGAAAAACGCATTTACTTCTGTTTTTTTGAATTCCCGTTCCCGCCAACTATTTTGTACGGGTCAGGAGGTGAAAATCGGGGTTAATCTTCATTTTTCCCAATCCGCCCTGCTGAAAAACACAGTATCCCGGAAATTCTGCCACAAACCTTTGCTTCAAAGCCCATGAAACAGTTCTCCGCTTTTCGCTATTGGTTATTTGCCTTTCTTACTTTTGTTTTTACCATAAAACAGGGTTTTTCCCAACCTGACTTCATTGCGAATCTCACCTCCGGCTGCAGCCCGACAGTAGTGAATTTTACGGCCATAGCTCCCGGGGCGGTTTCGTACAACTGGACTTTCGGCAACGGCACATTTTCTTCTCTTCAGAATCCGGGGGTAACATACATTACACCGGGGCAGTTTACCGTAACCCTATCTGTCGCGTATGGAAACGGAACCACTCAATCGGTGACCAAACCCGCTTTCATTACCATTTTCGCTAATCCTGTTTCTGATTTTTCGGCAAATATACTCAACATTTGCCAGGGTGAAAGTGTTCAGTTCACCGACCTTTCCACACCCGGTTCCAACCCCATCACTTCCTGGTTGTGGGATTTTGGAGATGGATTCACAAGTACGCAGACCAATCCGAATCATACTTATACCGTTTCCGGCGTATTTCCGGTCACACTTGTAACCAGCGATGTAAATGGCTGCCAGAATATACTAGTAAAATCATCCTATATTCTCGTTAATCCCACTCCGAATGCAAATTTCACAGTTGATAATGCGCTGGGCTGTACGGTTCCCCATCCGGTCAACTTCACCAGCGCTGTCAACGGCCCCGCAGTAACTCATACGTGGAACCTCGGCAACGGCGCCACCCCAACCTCAGCCAACCCCAATACGATCTATACTTCACCCGGCTCCTATACCATTACCCATATCGTGACCGATACGCTGGGCTGTGCCGATACCGTCATCAAACCCAATCTTATCAGTGCAGGGCAAAATACCGTCAACATCCAGGCCAGCGATTATCTGGTATGCCCCAATCAGACTGTATTTTTTTTCTGTAATTCGCCTATTGGCTCACTGGTAAGCTGGAATTTTGGTGTGCCGGGCCCGGGCTCCACCGCCTGTAATCCGAGTTTTTCCTACAATCAGCCGGGAACTTATATCGTTACAGCAACTATTACCAATGGAAGTGGGTGTACATTCAACGGGTCAACCGTCATTACGGTCAGTACTCCGCCCGTGGTGGATTTCACGGCGTCTGATACCTTATTTTGCGACCCGCCTTTTCTGGTCAACTTCACCAATAATACCACCGGAGCGGCTACTTATTTCTGGGAATTTGGCAATGGCGGAGTTTCTACGGCCACCAATCCTTCCCATACTTATCAGACACTCCCGGTATCCAGCCCTACAGGACAGCCCTATTTTTACACGGTAACACTTACGGCAACCAACAGCGACGGTTGTTCGACCCAGCTTGTCAAACCCAACCATATCATCACGGGTCAGACCGGTGCATTTTTTGATGCAATCCCCGAAACGGGTGCGCACCACTGGATGTAAATTTTGTCACCCTCAGCTATTCGCCTTCACCTGTTATTAGTTTTTTCTGGGATTTTGGCAACGGACAAACTGATAACTGTACCCTTCCCGACAGCTACTTATACCGATACAGGAGCCCACGATGTTACGCTGATCATAGAAACCCTCCATGGCTGCCGGGATACACTTATAGCTACCGAATATATAGAAGTGGGAGAACAGCCTATCGCAGACTTTGAAGCCGACACCACGTACGCCTGCGCATCACGATCGATACAGTTTACCAATCTCAGCCAAAATGCAGACAGCGTATTCTGGTTTTTTGGAGACGGGAGCCAGACAGGTGTGTGGCATCCTCTGTATCAGTATCAGGATACCGGATATATGGATGTCATGCTGATCGCCTTCGACAGAGGGTGTCCCGATACAATGATCAAGGCTGACTATATCTATATCGATCCGCCGATTGCCCTGTTTCTGCCCATGCAGCCGCTCATCTGCGATACACCTGCGACCATCAACTTTACAGATTTCTCCATTGGTGCACATACGTGGCTCTGGGATTTTGGCGACGGAAGTCCGACAACCGCGATACCGGGGCCGTCACACACCTACAACAACCAGGGAGCATATCTTGTAACACTTATCGTCACCAACGATTCTACACAATGCGCTGATACCACGGCTTCGATGGTGACCATCAAAACCGTCAAAGCCGATTTTGTCGCAGATACGCTGTTTGGTTGCAGACCTCTCACAGTCAATTTTACAGACTCGTCTTATAATGCAATCAAATGGCTGTGGAATTTTGGCGACGGAAGCGGTTCCCAACTCCAGAATGTCTCACATACCTATCAAAACTCCGGCATATATACCGTATCCCTGCTTGCGTTAAACTCCATTTCCTGTGCGGATGATACGGTGGTGCTGCAACATATCAAAGTGTATGAGCCAAAGGTGGACTTTAACACTACCGACACCATCGGTTGTGCACCGTTTACGGTTCCATTCAACAATCTTACCGCATCGCTTGCGCCTGTCACTACCTGGAACTGGGCATTTGGCCCACCCGGTGCTACCTCATCACTAGAAAATCCGACCTACACTTACACCAATCCGGGGCCTTATACTGTTACACTTACTGCTACCGATTCAATCGGTTGTATAGATTCAAGAACCAGATCCAATTATATATTTGTCACCGAACCGGTAGCACTGTTTAGCGTCAACCATCAGGTGCATTGTATCAACAATCCTATCAATTTTACCAATCTCTCCAGCGGATTCGGGATTACTGGTTACCAATGGGATTTTGGCGACAATACAACCTCTACTTCCCAAAACCCGGTACATATTTACACTTCCAACGGAGTGTATTTTGCCAGTCTCACGGTCACCGACCTCAATGGCTGCGACAGTACCTTTACTCTTCCCATTACCATAACCCCTGCCCAGGTGGGATTTGTGCCCGATACGACCTTCGCCAGTTGCCCGCCGCTGTTGGTAAATTTCACAGCCACTCCTTTTTCTCCGCATACCTTTACCGGCTGGCAATGGACATTCGGCGACCAGAGTTCTTCGGTCGGTCAAAATCCTTCTCACGTGTATGCTGTACCCGGAGATTTTGACGTAACCCTGATTGCCACTACGGCTGGCGGGTGTAAGGATACCGTTTCTCTTCCTGCTCTGATTAATGTCGGAGGCCCTTATGGATCATTTTCCTTTACTCCCCAGCAAATCTGCCCGGGTTTCCCCGTCACTTTTTCGGCAACGGGAACCCCTAATGTCGCAGAATTTCACTGGGATTTTGGCGGCGGTTATCTGGGAGACGGACAAAATGTTGCATTTGCCTACCCCAATTCAGGCATATATCACCCACTTCTTATCGTAGAAGACAGCGCAGGGTGTCAGGTGCTCATCGATTCACCCGACAGTGTAATGGTATTTACCAAGCCTGTCGCCAACTTTTCAGCGGCAGTTCCCCTCATCTGCGATTCGGGACTGGTCAGTTTTACCAACCTCAGCACACCTGCACCGCTGGTAACACAGTGGGCCTGGGACTTCGGCACAGGAAGCGCAACCTCCGCTCTGCCAAACCCCACATGGTTTTACAACCAGCCGGGAACCTATGACGTCACGCTCACAGTAACCACCACCAACGGATGTAAAGACACGGTTACACAGGCAAATCTCATAACGGTCAATATTTCCCCGGTAGCGAAAATGGCTGTATCTGATTCGTCAGGGTGTATGCCACTGAGCGTGAGTTTCACAGACAACTCCCCGGTCAACAGCTCACCCACCCAGACATGGCAATGGAATCCGGGTCTTCCCGGCCCTGGCGGCAGTGCACAAAACTATGCCTATTCATACCAGAATCCCGGCTTTTACACAGCTACGCTGATCATTACCGATACCCAGGGTTGTAAAGATACTGTGAGTCAGGGAATTGAGGTTTTCCCGCTTCCCCAACCCAATTTTGCAGCAGACGATAGCTTTGGCTGCGCACCAAAAATCGTTCAGTTTACCGATCTTACGCCCTCCGCCGTTGACTGGCGGTGGAATTTTGGTGATTTTTCGCCCATCAGCCAGTTGGAAGATCCGCTGCATATTTACCAGGCTGATGGCATTTATACTGTTTCCCTTCAGGTATGGGACGGAAACGGATGTACTGACTCGCTGGTAAAACCCAACTACATCGTACTAGATCATCCGGAGGCCAATTTTGGTGTCAGCGACCGCATCGTGTGTCCGGGAGAACCCGTAACCTTCACCGACTTCAGTCAGTCAGACACCCTGCTTGCAGGCTGGCTATGGAATTTTGGGGACAATACGACCAGTAATCTTCAGAATCCGGTCCATACTTACCAGAATCCCGGGGTTTATGATATCACCCTTACCGTTACGGATGTATTTGGTTGCACAGATTTTATTGTTTTTCCGGCACATGTACGGGTACTGGTGGACGAAATCCCCATTGTGCCGTCTATTCGCTATGCAACAGTGAAGAGCGATGTGGCGGTGGAAATCTCATTTGACCGCTACGACAATTTCAGGAGTGATTTTAACCGATACGAAGTTTTCCGGCAAAATCCGTCCGGCAACTGGCAAATGATTTTTACTACAACTGACATTACCGAAACGACGATAACCGATGCGGGCCTGAATACGCGCAGCTTTTCCTACTGCTACAGGATCGAAATTGTGAATTACTGCGAAAAAATATCCAATCCCGGCGATTCGGAGGTGCATTGTACCATTTTGCTGACCACCACTCCGCAGACAGATCAGATTTTACTTAGCTGGACACCATACACCGGCTGGAACGGAGTTGAAGAATACCAGATTTACCGGGTCGATGGTTATGCCCTCACAGGAATGAACCTGATCGGAACCGTTGCAGGTAACCTTACCAGTTTCACCGATACAGATATGTTTTGTTACGATGCCTTCACCTACCGGATTGTAGCAAAAGAATCAGGCGAGACCACACTTTCACGGAGCAATATCAGTAAAAATGCACCCATTCACTTTGGCCCGCCCAACCCAATGGATATGATTACTGCGACGGTAGAGCAAAACCAGTATGTGCGCATTGACTGGGAAGATATCCCTGCGGGCGACGATCTCGTGGAGGTGATTATCGAGCGGAATGCGGGAAGTGGTTTTGTGCCATTGTACAGCCAGCCGGTCGCAAGTCCTTTGCGCAGTTTTGACGACAAGGATGTATCGGTCAACAGCCAGTATTATCAGTATCAGGCGGTGGTAGTAGATACCTGTGGAGACAGAACCCCACTGGGGCGAATGGCTACCAGCATTTTTCTTCAGGCAGAAAGAGAGAGAGGCGTAGTATATCTGGACTGGAATGGTTATGAAACGTGGGAGATTGGGGTTGACAAATACGTAATCGAAGTATTTGATGAAGCCAGTCTTCAGTATATAACGATTGCGACTGTTCCGGGAAACAAACACGACTATACCGACAATAAAACAGATCTGAGTCAGGGCAGTTATTGTTACCGTGTAACAGGCTGGGAAGCAGGAGGGAATTTTCAGACCAGCCTATCCAACGAAGCCTGTGTCATTGTAGATCCGCTTTTATATTTCCCCAATGCATTTACGCCCAACTACGATCTGATCAACGACCGATTTGTGATTCCGGGAGCATTTGTAGGGCAGTTTCGCATGGAAATTTACAGCCGGTGGGGGCAGAAAATATTCGAAACCGATTCACAGGAAGACGGATGGGATGGTACCGCTGATGGCGTTGCCGTACCGGAAGGAGTATATGTATTTAAGGTGAATGCAGTGGGATATTCGGGAGAGGCTATTCAGCGGACCGGGACTGTAACTCTGCTGCGGTAGAAGAGAATGGGTTGCCGGGTTCGGGGTCTTCCAGCAGGTGAAGAAAATCG
>JAWKNL010000034.1:0-63632 GCA_041391725.1 Bacteroidia bacterium | reverse complement strand
AATACCGAATACAAGGGATTTCGCAATGCCTCGCAAAACTACTCGCAGGTTGCCTTAGCGTCTTTTATCGAGCTTGACCGCATCATTGCAACCGAATATAAGGTACTTTCCGGACAATAGTATTTTCAAACTGCTACTACCATGTTTCGCCTTTTTTTGTTTCTGGGATTGTCTCTCTGCTGTCACGCCAGTTATGCCCAGCGGGGTATGCCGTATTTTTCGGTAAAAGACTTTGGTGCCTCAGGAGAAAAAAGCCAGAAAGCTACAGATTTTATTCAGCATGCACTGAATGCCTGTGATAAAGCAGGGGGAGGAATTGTTTACTTTCCTCCCGGTGAATACCTTTCCGGGTCGCTGCGCATCTTCAGCAATACTACGCTATGGCTGGAAGCCGGCGCCACCCTCTACGCAAGCCGCGATACAGCCGATTATCGCTTTTACCGCAGCCTGGGCGAACCGGTACTGCTGTTTGCCGACAGTGCCAGTCATATTACCATCAAAGGCAAGGGCATGATCCACGGGCAGGCCGAAAGGGTATATGAAGACCTCAAAGCAGTAGATGGATTTATTACGGCCATTACCGAAAATGCGCGTAAATCAGGGGTGGAAATGAAAATGTATTATAAGGTCAAACCTTATGTGCGCCTGGTCGTGCTGGAACACAGCCGGGATATTACCATAGAGGATATTTCGCTGATAGAATCCTGCTCCTGGACGCTCGATCTGAAGCAATGCCAGCGCGTGTTTGTCAGAGGAATTTATGTCGAATCCAGCCTGGAAGCCGGCGTAAACGCCGACGGCATTGATGTGGACGGATGTACCGATGTAGTCATCTCAGACTGTATCGTCAAAACCGGCGACGATGCCATCGTACTGAAAGCCAATTTCACCAAAGGAGTCCAGCACAACTGCGAAAATATAACCGTCACCAACTGCGTGGTTTCGTCTTCATCTGCGGGCCTCAAAATAGGCACCGAGAGTTATGGAAATTTTCGACATATCACCTTCAGCAATTGTGTGGTACAGAATGCCAACCGCGGACTGAGCATTGTCCTTCGCGACGGAGGTACGGTAGAACAAGTATTGTTTTCCAATATTACGGTAGAAACCAGCCGCAGGCATTTCAACTGGTGGGGAGACGGCGACCCGATATGGATTGTACTGCGGAAACGGCGGCCCAACTCCCGGCTGGGGCAAATCCGCAATGTCGTATTTGAAAACATCCTGGCCACCGGCCAGGGTTCAAGCCGTATCGAAGGATACGCGCCAGACAGCCTTCATCCGGAAGGCCGTATGCTGGAAGATATTACCTTCCGAAATGTAAAAATCCAAATGACCGCAGAGTCTGCACCCGACAAACGGGCAGACTGGGCTTTTGAAGCCCATGATGTGCGCGGGCTGAGCATTTCAGGACTCGATATTTCCTGGGATACCGTAAACACAGAACCGGGGTGGAAAGGCGGTTTGCATATTTATAACTCCGATGAAGTAAGAATTAACGGTTTCAAAGGCACCCAAGGGCCTTCCAGCGACCAATATCCGGCGATATCGCTCGAAAATGTTCCGGTGTCTGTGATCCGCGATATCGAAGCCCTGCCCGGTACAAATACACTGCTGGGCATTCGCGGCGAAAAAACCCGCCAGGTGCTGGTCAGTAATGTGGATCTGCTTGACCGCGCGGAAGAAAAAATCAGACTGGGTAAGGATGTACCCAAAAAAGTCCTCAGGAAAAAATAAATTCCTTCGTAACTTGAATTATCTGGACATTACAAAACTTTTGCCATTAATACGGAAGTAATAACCGTACAGGCAAAGTTGAAGTACAGATTCACCGGATACAACGTATTTTAAAAACGCAGATGAATGGATGGGCTGTTCGCTGCCTTGTTTTTGTAACTGTTTACTTATTGTAAATGAAAAGGATCTGGTCTGTTTGGCTGATACCCGGCTTCTGTGCGATGTTATACCTCCCTGCTCATTTGCTGCTTTCCGGCGATCCCGGACAGGCTGCGGCCTTTGTGTCTCAGCGCGCCGGGGCCATTCCTCCGGGAATCGAAGTTACCCTTTTTAATAATGACAGCATTGCCGACGTTTTTGTAGCCTTTGAAAGTCCCTGCGAAAACTTTTCTGATACGCTCAACCCGCTCTACACCATAGAGGTGAATCCGCGGTTTCTGGGGTGTATTACCACGGTCATCGACACCCAGCTCTACCGCCAGCAATGGGACACACTCGCACAGTCAGTTTTTTGGCGAATGGTGATGAATATGTCCCTGGACTCGTGTATCGTCAATATTGCCAACTCCAGAAAGATAATCGAAATCCGTCCTACCGGCTGGTGGGTATCCAAAACTGATTCCATGCAGAATGCCTACCGCGACAGCGTGCGCAGTCTGGCCGGGGTAAGCCCCGACGCACCAGTATTTATTACTCCCGGAAAAAGGCATTATTATAAGTTCAGCAAAGTCCTGCCCAGCATTAGCAAAGGGATCCATATTTTCGAATCCATGAATGTCGATCCGTGGTATGCGCAGGCCATTCTCCTGATCGAAAGCCCGGGGCAGTTGCAATATTCACCGGTGGGAGCTTACGGCTCATTTCAACTGATGAAGCAGGTTGCGCTGGAACACGGGCTGGTGGTGAATGACTCGATAGATGAAAGGGAAAATTTCGAAAAATCTGCCTCAGCAGCGGCCAAGCTGATTGCCTCCCGCTGTGTGCCACAGACGCGCTATATGCTCCGTAAGCGGAATATTGCGTTTCAGGAGACCGATTTATGGTTTCGGCTTCTGGTTCTTCACTCCTACCATGCCGGGGCAGGCAACGTAGAAGCAGTACTACAGAAAATAGATCCTTCCGAAGGTGGCCAACCGCTGATTCAGCAGATTTGGAAAACCGAATCAGGAGGGTTTAAAAACGCCAGCCAGAACTACAGCCAGGTAGCACTTGCGTCTATTCTGGAGCTCAACCGGATCATTGAAATGCTGCCCGATACCGTGTGCAGAGATACCGCATTTGGCCTGAATCCTTCCCTGCCGAGAATTTAAGTCTGTAAAAAAAATATTCCTTATATTCAGCGGAATTTGTATTCAGGTATGCTTCTGATCCAACATATTTTCCTTACCACTGCCATATTTGCCTTCATGGAGGCATGGGCATGGTTTTCACACAAATATCTGCTTCACGGCCCGCTGTGGTTTATCCACCGCTCCCACCACCGGCAACGAAAAAGCTGGTTTGAGTGGAATGACAGTGTATCGCTGCTCTATGCGGCGCTGGCAGGTTTTCTCATTTTCAAAGGCGCGCCCACAGGCTCCTGGCACCTCGATGCAGGCCTGGGAATTGCCCTATACGGGGTATTTTATTTTTTATTCCACGATATCATCATCCATCAGCGGGTGCGGTACAAACACCCCTTCAAAAATGCCTATGTCCGCAGGCTGATCCGGGCACATAAACAACATCACAGACATGGAGAAAAAAATCCGGGAGAAGCGTATGGCTTTCTCTTTGCACATAAAAAGTATTCGGTAAAATGAAAATAAAAAAAGGCGTAATCACAGCCGCTGCCCGCGGTGCCCGGCTCTATCCCGTTGCAGACACAGTACAAAAAGCCATGCTTCCTTTTGTTGACAGAGACGGACTGACCAAACCCGTGATTCAGATTATTGCAGAGGAGGCCATCGCCGCAGGCGTCGAAGAAATATGTATCGTATGTGCCCCCGGAGATGAAGCGCGGTATTTGCAAAAGTTTCAGAATCTGAGAGAAAACCTGATCAGAGGGTATAAAGACATTGACTGGGCAGAGGCAGAAGCTGCACACATTTCCGCACTTCTCGACCGGCTGAGTTTTGCGATTCAGGAAAAAGAAGGCGGATATGGAGACGCGGTGCTGTGTGCCGCCGAATTTGTGGGAGAAGAGCCTTTCCTTTTGTTACTGGGAGACCATTTTTACCACTTTCACCATGGCCATACACGCTGCGCACAACAGCTTATGGCATCGGCAGATTTCTCACGAGGCATATCTGTAACCGCGGTGAATGCCACTTCCGGCCACCTCGTCAACCACTATGGAACCCTTGCGGGTAAACCTGCAGGGGAACCGGGGTTCTACCAGGTAGAAAAAATCGTTGAAAAACCTTCCCTCAGCTTCGCTGAGGCCGAACTTATGACCCCGGGCCTTCGTCTGGGCCATTTTCTCTGCCTCTTTGGGATGTATGCCCTCCAGCCTGAAATTTTCCGCATTCTCCGCGCGCAGATGGATACATTATCGCCCGGACAGGAACTTCACTTCACCCCTGCCCTGCAGGTTCTGGCAGAAAAAAACCTCCTCTTTGCCAGAGAAATCAGCGGAACCCGCTTCGACCTCAGTGATTCCTATGGCCTTTTTCAGGCACAACTCGCTTTTGGCCTTTCGGGGCAGGATCGCGATGAAATCATCAGCCATGTCGTTCAAATTCTCGGGCAATCTTCGCGTAAATCATGACAAATCCTTTTCTGGAAACCATTTGCAGCAGCGACCGGAACATTCAAAACCAGTCATTTTTTCAACTGGCAGCCAGCATTCCGCTTCCGCTATTGCTCCAATACCTCGCTCAACTCGATACATTCCGGACTCACTCAGACAACCTCTACCATAAAGTAAGAGCCAGTCTGTTTTTATATGCCGGCTACCGCTTTTTTGTACAGGAACACCCGCAAATTCCCGGCACTGGGCATATTCCTTTTTCCGCTTACGAAGACCTGCTCAACCGGCGGTTTGAATACGCTATTTCCGGATTTGCCAAAGCAGCCAAAGAGACCTCCATCAATGGCAACATCGCCAGTGCCCTCGCTGAAGCGTATCACCATATTTCTTTTCAGATTCTGAGCAACCAGGTGCGCAAAAGTGTAAAAGCAAGTAAAGGCAACCAGTGGCTTTTCCGCGGAGGCAATATTGCCGAACACCCCATACGCATCCACCCGCTTTTGCTGAAACGAAGCGGTGACCGCCATTTTTTCCCTGTTCTGACCGAACAAACCCCTGTGCGCCTCGACCTCAGTCATAGCTGCTGGTCAGATATTTTTTTCCTGGGAATGGACTATCCCGAAGGCGCCCGGGTAATCAATATTTCTGTGGATCTGGGGGTTTTTGGCAGAGATCAGGACGTGCGACCACCGATTTCTACCTGTGTGCGCGTGATTCCGGAACCGCTGCTTCGCCTCACCAGCATTGACCTCGATACCACACGGGACATTACCGACCTCAAAGACCTGTTCAACTTTGGCAATGATTATCTTTCCCTGCTCAAAGCAGGCGTCATCGCCAGTGGGTTGATTCCGCCTTCCTTTGAAAGTACGGGCCAATGTATAAAAGAGACCCTGGCAAAAATTGTGGGCAGGGGAATGGGGATTGAACTGGTTACGAGGGTAAACGATATTCCCAAAGGATCGCGTTTTGCCGTGTCAACCAATCTGCTCGGTTCTATCATTGCCGTTTTGATGCGGGCTACCGGCCAGACACAATCCCTCGAAGGCGCCCTTACCGAAGGAGAAAGGCGACTGGTGGCTTCCCGGGCTATTCTGGGCGAATGGCTTGGCGGCTCTGGCGGCGGCTGGCAGGATTCAGGAGGAATATGGCCCGGAATCAAGATGATATCCGGAACTCTGGCACAGGAAGGCGACCCCGAATTTGGCATCAGCAGAGGCTGCCTTTTGCCACGGCATAAAGTCATTTCTCCGCCCGAACTGCATCCTGAAATGGAGCAGTTACTCACCCAAAACCTCCTGCTGATGCACGGAGGAATGGCCCAAAATGTAGGCCCCGTACTCGAAATGGTTACCGAAAAATATCTCCTCCGCTCCCAAAAAGAATGGGAAGCCCGAAACGGAGCCATGAGTATTTTTGATTCCATCATGAATGCCCTCAAAAGCGGGGATATAAACTCGCTGGCCAAAGCCACTACAGCCAATTTCAACGGCCCGATCAAAGCCATTATTCCCGCAGCTACCAACGCATTCACCGAAAAAGTGATCGCTGAGGCAAAAATAACCTTCGGCAATGACTATCTGGGGTTTCTTATGCTGGGAGGAATGTCAGGGGGAGGAATGGGAATGTTTGTCAGGTCGCAAAACCTCCACGCCGATAAATTGCGCTTGCTGGAAATACTTAGAAAAACAAAAAAAGTCCTATCCGCCGGGCTTCCATTTGCGATGGAACCCGTGGTTTACAATTTTTCCATCAACAATGCAGGCAGTGTTGCCCGGATCAGGGAAGGAAACCTGGCGCTGATGCCCGCAGCATATTATAAAATCCAGGTTTCAGGTCTTGTCAATGGAGAACCCGCCCTGATTGCCTATAACCGCAAAGAGGAATTTGACTACTTCACTGCCATTGCCCCCCCCGAAACAGAGGTGCTGCCGCTGTTGCGAACCATGGTCAGCAGTTTGTTTAAAGTGCATACCCAGACCGGAAGTCAGGAAAATCAGGAAGACCGGCAAACCGAAGAAATAAAAGCGCAGAACGGCTTTGACCCGATCCAGCATGAAACCCTTCGCCGCGATATGATCAGAGGGCGAATTGGTCTGGCGAGGAACCGTCTGCCGGCAGAGACATTGATTGAAGATGTAGAAGAAACGGACATCACCCGGCTGGAAAACCTGGAAGCCTGCCGAGAAACCGGACTGGAAGCATTGCGACAAAACCGCGTGGCGGTTTTCTCCCTCGCCGGCGGAGCCGGTAGCCGGTGGACGCAGGGCGCAGGCGTCATCAAAGCACTGAATCCCTTTATCGGGATTGCAGGAAAACACAGGAGTTTTCTGGAAATCCACCTTCGCAAAACTGCCTTTTCTGCCCAAAATACCGGTGGGCATATTCCCCATGTCATCGCCACCTCCTATCTCACCCGTGAAGCCATTCGCAACGAGCTTCTTCAGACCAGCAACTACGGTTATGAGGGAAATACCTACCTCTCAGCCGGAAAGTCTATCGGCCAGCGACTGATCCCGATGGAAAGAGATTTGCGTTATCTGTGGGAAGAAACACCGCAGGAAATGCTGGACGAAAACAAACAAAAAGTCCAGAACGCGGTCCGAAGCAGCCTCATTCAATGGGCCCGGGACAAAGGCGAAGGCAACGACTACACCCAGAACCTGTCCGGGCAACGACTCAGTCCGTTAGGGCACTGGTATGAAGTATCCAATATGCTGAGAAACGGCACGCTTCTGCGCATGCTCAGGGAAGTTCCTACGCTTCAGACCCTGATGCTCCACAATATTGATACCCTCGGGGCTGATCTCGATCCGAGGGCATTGGGACATCACCTCAGTTCGGGCAATATGCTGACTTTTGAGGTAGTGCCGCGAAGACTGGAAGACCGGGGCGGTGGACTTGCCCGGGTCAATGGCAAGGTGCGGCTACTGGAAGGACTGGCCCAGCCGGGAGATGAAGATGAGTTTAAACTCAGCTATTACAACTCCATGACCACCTGGATTCAGATAGACCTGCTGCTTCAGTGGTTTGGGCTCTCCCGCAGCGAGTTAACTCAAAACGAGGCGGACATCGATGCCATCGTGCGCGAACATGCCCGCAGACTCCCCACCTACGTTACGATCAAAAATGTCAAGTATCGCTGGGGACATGGCCAGGAAGACATTTACCCCGTCGCACAGATGGAAAAACTATGGAGCGATATGAGTTCTCTCCCCGATGTGAGTTGCGGATATATCGTTGTACCCAGAAAAAGAGGGCAACAATTAAAGGACCCGGCCCAGTTGGATCAATGGATTGCAGAAGGCAACCGGGAATATATCAGCCGCCTGTGTGGGTGGGGAGAATAAGCATTAGTGGAGGAACTGGCCTTCCAGTCTTTCGTAGATAGATTTTCTGTCCACCAGGCGGGCGGTAAGACCTGCAACCTGCCCTGCAAGCAGAAAATAAAAGATAGCCGAATGGCGGTCAGTCATTTCGAGCACAAGAATGGAGGCAGTAAAGGGCGACCGGGTAAGGCCTGTAAGGAATCCAATCATGGATACCAGGATCAGCACTTTATTGCCTGAGTCGAGATGCATAAGCCCGGTAAGCAACTCGCCGATGACTGCACCGGTTGTAAGAGAAGTTGCAAAAACTCCACCGGCGATCCCCGTACAATAGGAAATAATGGCACCAAAAAAGCGGCTGAGTACCAGCCATATGGAACCTTCATTCTGTCCTTCAAACAGAATGCGGTTCATCACCTCTTTTCCCGGGCCGTATGCTACATCTTCACTGAAATAGATGATAGTGGCAAGTATAAGTCCTGAGGTAATAATATAAATCACATGGGAACGGGGCGTACGAAGGCGGCGCTTCCAGTACAAAATTTTGAGGATGATTTTGCCTTTGTATGCGCCTGCAATACCAGTTACCGCACTAAAAAGAATTACATAACCGATCATGCTGAAGCCGCCGACAGTTATCTTTGGATAGCCCAGATATAAATACGGCCCCAGCAGCCACTGTGCGGTCATACCCGAAAAAATCACAGCATACAGCAGCGAGGATTTGAAGGAATTGAGATGCGACTTTGCCAGCTCTTCTATCGCAAAAACAATCCCCCCCAATGGTGTATTAAAAGCGGCAGCCAGACCTGCCGAAGCTCCGGCGATGAGCATACGCGTGCGATCGACTTTGGGCCAGTCTTTGGGAAGAATCTGGTGAATCATAAAAAATATAGAACTACTCACCTGAATCGTAGGCCCTTCTCTCCCGATCACCGCTCCGCCAAACAGCGCGACGACACTGCTGGATATTTTAGTAAAAAAAGCTTTCCGGCCCAGCAGGTAGCCTGCCGGAACTTTTTTTGTGTCCCGCTTCGAATTGAGAGTAGCCATTACCTGAGGAATCCCACTCCCTGCGGCAGCTTTGGAATACTTCTGAATCAGCCACCATGCCACCAGCAGGGCAGCAGGCGTAATCAGGAAAAACAACCAGGGAGCATGCGACTTGATCAAATGGAGCAGCGACTCAATCCAGTTGAAAATCTGCGCATATAATACAGCCACTGCCGCTGTAAGCATGGCTCCGAAAACAAATGGTAATGATCTTAGGCTCGCATTGATAAAGGATTCATCGTAGTGTCTTTTGCTGAGAAAACTCCTGAGGAAATCCAGTATCCAGCGGGTTGTATTGGTCAGTTTTGTCCACATTTCGGGGCAAAGATGCGCATTTTTAAGGGGGAATACACACTCCCGATTGTTAAATTCTTCTTAATTTCCCGAAAGGGTACGCTTTTTTTCGTCAGTGTCTATCCATCCGTCAGACAGTTGAATGATACGACTGCCGTATTCTGCATTTTTCTCCGAATGGGTAACCTGCACAATGGTAATCCCCTCCTGATTGAGCTGACGAAAAAGCCCCATAATTTCTTCTCCCTGCCGGGTATGCAGATTGCCGGTTGGCTCGTCTGCCAGCAAAAGATCTGGCTTTCCGATAATGGCACGGGCCACGCCTACCAACTGCTGTTGTCCTCCGGACAACTGATGGGGAAACAAATCCTTTTTGGCCACAATCTGAAACCGGTCGAGAATTTCGGCTACCATGCTTTTCCGTTCGGCAGATTTGATTTTGCGGTATAAAAGCGGCGTTTCGATGTTTTCATACACCGTGAGTTCGTCGATCAGGTGGTATGCCTGAAAAACAAAACCGATATGGTGTTTGTGAAGTTCAGATTTTTGCCTTTCTCCTAATTTGTGTGTGGCCATTCCCCGGAAAAAATATTCGCCCTCAGAAGGTTGTTCCAACAGTCCGAGGATATTGAGCAGGGTGGATTTGCCCGCGCCACTGGGGCCCATGATGGTAACAAATTCTCCTTCTTTTATCTCCAGATTGACATTGCGGAGAACGTAGGTTTTTTGAAGGCCTGATTTATAAAATACCGAAACATTAGATAGTTGAATCATAGTGCTGGTTTAACAGTTGTGTACCGGTGGGCAATACTAAAGGAAATCCCGCAACAAACGTTCCACGATATAAAGTTCTGTAAATTAGTTATTTATAAAAAACATCTCCTCATATATGTTTCAGGTTGAAACAAATCTGTGTTTCAGGATGGAACAAATGCAGGGCACCGCAATCATTTTCTCAAAAATCTACGTTGCAAATCTAAAGTTTGATTTTATTTTATTTTTACAACAATGGCAACCCAAATTTATCCAAGAATTGCAGCAGCTCAAATTCTTGAGGATGCAAAATACTTTCCCATACTTCTGCGCTTTCAAAGGGATTCTTTGAAAGCGCAGAAGATGTTGAGCCGCATGTTACGTATGTGATTACGCCCGACGGGCACAATTATCAGCGGGACGACGGAATCCATGTTCTTCCGCTGGAAGCATTTCTTCAGGATGAATTGCCCCGCCTGTGATCATTTTACAAATGAATACACTCGCCGTAGGCTTCGGCGGCAGCTTCCATGACGGCTTCAGACATGGTAGGGTGCGGGTGAACGGCCTTGATGATTTCATGGCCGGTAGTTTCGAGTTTACGTGCGACCACTACTTCGGCAATCATATCTGTGACTCCGGCGCCGACCATATGTGCACCGAGAAACTCGCCGTATTTGGCATCAAAAATCACCTTTACGAACCCGTCTTTTTTACCGGCAGCAGAAGCTTTTCCCGAGGCTGAGAAAGGAAATTTACCCACCTTGATCTCATAACCTGCGTCTTTGGCACCCTGCTCAGTAAGACCTACGGAAGCGATTTCGGGCTGGCAGTAGGTACAGCTGGGGATATTGGAATAATCCATGGGCTCGACATGCATGCCGGCAATTTTTTCCACGCAGATAATGCCTTCATGGGAAGCGACGTGTGCCAGGGCCGGGCCGGGGATCATATCACCGATGGCATAGACATTGGCAACATTGGTGCGGTAGTATTCATCCACCACAACCAGTCCGCGATCAGTTTTAATGCCCAGGTCTTCGAGGCCGAGTTTTTCAATATTTGCCTGAATCCCCACGGCAGAAAGCAGCACATCCGCCTCGAGTTTTTCCTCTCCTTTTTTGGTTTTGATGGTAGCGACCACGCCTTTGCCGGATGTATCCACAGCAGTAACTTCCGAGCTGGTCATAATTGTATATCCGGCCTTTTTGTAGATGCGATCCACAAGGGTGGAAACCTCTGCATCTTCACGCGGAAGGATACGATCCATAAACTCCACTACGGTCACTTCCGTTCCCATAGAGTGATAGAAGTAGGCAAACTCCATTCCGATCGCACCGGAGCCTACCACAATCATCTTTTTCGGCTGGGTGGGAAGGGTCATGGCTTCGCGGTAGCCGATAATTTTTTTCCCATCAATCGGCATGGCCGGCAGGTTGCGGGAGCGGGCACCGGTAGCCAGGATGATATGGTTGGCGGTATAATACGCCTTTTTACCATCGGCAGCAGTAACTTCTACTTTCTTGTCCACGGTAAGACGGCCATTACCGGTCAGGACGTCCACTTTATTTTTACGGAGGAGAAAATTCACGCCCTTACTCATGCCATCGGCTACGCCACGGCTGCGCTTGACAACTGCATTAAAATCATAGCTGACGTTATCTGCACTGAGGCCATAATCTCCGGCATGGTGAAAATAATTCATTATTTCGGCACTTTTCAGCAGCGCCTTGGTAGGGATACATCCCCAGTTGAGGCAGATTCCGCCAAGGGATTCACGCTCCACAACCGCCGTCTTCATACCCAGTTGGGATGCCCGGATGGCAGCTACATAACCACCGGGGCCGCTACCAATAACGATAAGATCATAACTATTTGCCATATTTAAATTTATCCGTTGATTCCAGCGGGCAAAGTTAGGAAAAATGTTGGATTGACAAGCACGGGTTTACTACCTTTAGGCCATCAATTGCTTCTGTATGCTCAAACATTTGTATATCCGCAACTATGCATTGTTTACCGAAACGCATGTGGAATTTCCGCCCGGACTCAATGTCCTCACAGGGGAAACCGGTGCCGGAAAATCACTGCTGGTAGGTGCGCTCGGACTCATCAACGGAAAAAGAGCAGACAACTCGGTCGTTTTCCGTACGGATGACAAATGTATTGTAGAGGCCCGGTTTGTCAATCTCAGCCCGGTAATATGCCAGCAACTGCGCAACAACGACGAGTTTGACCTCGAAGAAAACGAGGTGCTTATCCGAAGGGAAATCCGCCCCAACGGAAAATCCCGCGCATTTATCAACGACACGCCCGTCTCACTCCAGACTTTGCGCGATGTAAGCGCCGTACTTGTGGACCTTCACAGCCAGAATGAAAGTTATTCCCTGCTTTCTGCCGATCATCAGTTAGCACTCGTTGACGCCTATGCAGGCTGCGAATCACTGACCGCACAGTTTGCCGCCACCCTGCGGGAAAGTCAGACCCTCCAGCGCGAAATCCGCGAACTGGAAGCAAAAGAGCAACAGGCAAAACAACAACTGGATTATTATCAGTTTCAGGCAAAAGAACTGGAAGCCGCAGGCATTCAGGCTGATGAGGAAGCAAACCTCGAACAGGAACTCAATCTGCTCCAGCACGCCGAAGAAGTACGCGAGGCGCTGGGCGGATCAGTAGAAATGCTCTACAACCAGGAAATGTCGCTCTACAACCAGTTGAGTGAGGTGCTGGAGCCGCTGCGAAAAATCAGATCGGTAAGCACCGCCATTGAAGGAGAGGTCGAAAAACTGGTAGAAGTCCTCAATACCATCAAAGAAACTTCATTTGCCTTTCAGGATTTGCTGGAGACTACCGAGTCTGATCCCGAAAGGCTGGCTTTTATCGAGGAGCGGATGGCGCTTTACCACAAGTTTAAACTCCGCTATCAGGCCAGGAACGGAGAAGAACTGGTAAAAAAATACGAAGAGTTTGTCGCCAGAATTGAAGAATTTGGCTCCCTCGAAGCGACCATTAGCCAGAAAAAAAAGGCACTCTCAAAAATTTATCATTCCCTCACTGAAACCGGGCTAAAAATCGAAACCGCGCGGAAGGCAGCAAAACAGCCGCTGGAAGAACAGATATTTACCCTCCTGCGGGAAGTTGGATTTGAAAAATCGCGCTTTGAAATTATCATTGAGCGCAATGTCTCACCCGAAGGCGAACTGCAGGCCGACGGCCAGCAACTCAAGGCGACCCCGGGCGGATTTAACAAAGTATGGTTTCTCATACAGACCAATCCGGGCATGCCGGCAGGCCCGCTGGCGCAAATCGCCTCCGGCGGTGAAATCTCCAGGGTCATGCTGGCCCTGAAAGCGGCGCTGGCCGACAAATCGGCCTCCCCCGTTCTGATTTTCGACGAAATTGACACGGGCATCAGCGGCGAAATCGCCCATAAAGTAGGGGAAGTCATGCACAAACTCTCCCGCAGGTTCCAGATTCTCGCCATCACCCACCTCCCACAAATCGCGGGGAAAGGAGACCAGCATTTTCAGATTTCCAAAGAGATTGTCGGGGAAACCACTTCCTCCTCCGTCTCCCGCCTCAACCACGAAGCCCGTATCAACGAACTGGCGAAAATGATCAGCGGAGACAAAGTCTCGGCGACGGCCCTTCAAAATGCACGGGAACTGATCAAGTCACCTGAAAAGGAATAACCCGCGCTTTCAGACCGAAGCGCCTTATTCCGGATAGGTATAACCGTAAGTTTTGCTCACTTTTTTCTTAGGCATTTTCCGGGCAGTAATGGTCATATAAACGGGATCGATGGGCACATCTCCCCTGCGGTTGACAGGTACACCTGCAATGCTGTCGATCACTTCCAGCCCCTGTATGACTTGTCCGAATATCGTGTATTGCCCGTCAAGATGGCGGCAGCGGGTAGGGTCATGAACAATATAAAACTGGCTGCCCGAAGATGCTTTGGTGGGATTTACCTGATCGCCCTGTCTCGCGGCAGCCAAAGCGCCTTTCTCATGTTTAAACTTCCCTACAAACTCTGCGGGGATAGTATAACCCGGGCCGCCCATACCCGCCTGCGAATTGTCATTGCCGGGTTTGGAGTTGGGATCACCACCCTGAATCATAAAGCTTTTAATGACCCTGTGAAAAGCCGTGCTGTCATAAAACCCTTCTTCCACCAGCTTGAGAAAGTTGGCTTTATGTCCGGGCGTTTCGTCATACAACAGCAGTACCATATCACCCAGACGGGTGTGCAGGGTAAAAACATAATCCTTTTTTGAAGGTTTTTGCTTTTTTTCCTGACCAAAGGCCAAAACCGGGAGCAGGAGGAAGCAAAAAAGGAGAATTTTATAGGTCTTTTGCATAATTTAGATGTGTCGGTAAAAATACTGGCGGTGAAAATATCAAAAACCACTGGTTAAGAAAACTTTCAATTGTATCTTTCCCAACAAATGAAAACTATCGGTTATGAGGACCTTGACGATCGGATTTATTTTACTCATGACAATCTGGGGTGCAGGCTGCGGCAATCCGGGCAGGGGTGCCAATAGTCCGGAGGCGCGTACAGAGCTGGATCTTCTCTCCTCAAGTGATATTTATGTGGGAAATAAATACATTCGGATGGCCGAAAAAATCACCCTCCTGCTGGAAGAATGTACCGCATTTGAAAATGATCAGGAAATGATGAACCATTTCCGGGATTTTGCGGCTGACAATGAATTTGCCCTCGACGCACTTACCTGGGAATTTGACAAATGGCAGCGAAATATTGACGAGGAGGAAAAAATGGTATTTGTGATGAAACTTCGCACCATGCCTTTCACAGCCAAACTTCGCCGTCTTGAACCTGCGGTACGCAACCGGATTGCCTACGACAAAACCTTTCTTGCCGAATATGACGCGCTGCTGGGCAGGCTTGAAATGCGGCGCTGACAGCAGGTTTTTCCGCCGCTACACTGCGTTGCACTCATCAAAAAACCCGATAGCTACCAGCCCCTCGTACAGCAATTCCCGGGCTTGTGGGGTTATGGCCGAAAGCGGTGATCTCACCGGGCCGCAATCCATTCCGATCATTTGCATCATCGCTTTGCCCGCAGAAAGCCCACCATATTGGTGAAGCAGCGCAATGGCTGCAATCGCCTTTTCCTGGTAAAACCTCGCGCCATGAATATCGCCTTTTTCAAATGCCTGCAATACTTTCTGATATACCGGCATATGGTAATTGTAGGTACTGCCCACCGCCCCGTCGGCGCCCATTGACAGGGCAGCCAGCAATTCCTCATCTCTCCCCCACAACATGATATATTTTCCGTCGCGAAATCGTGTACACTGCTGAAAATCCATGAGGTTGCTGTGCGAATATTTGATTCCTATCAGATTAGGAATTCGGGTTTCAGCGAGTTGCAAAAAGGCAAACATAGAAAAACTGACTCCCGTCAGCACGGGTATATGGTAATAAAACACAGGCATATCGGGCACAGTTGCTGCGATTTCCTGGCAATAACCCACCAATGACTCAAGTGACCCAACCGGAAAATATCCCGGGGGCACAATGGCTATGGCCTGTATTCCGGCATCCTGCGCATCATGTGCCAGCTCTTTTGCGTCGGGCAGGCAACTGCCGCCAGTCATAGCAATGGTCGAAAAGTCGGTGGGAGAAGCTTTTCCCCACGCCGAAAAAAGCGCTTTGCGTTCAGAAAGTGTGAGCGAAGGGCCTTCTCCGGTAGAACCACAAATAAATGCGCCTTTCACACCATTGGCCACAAGAAAATCGACCATTCGGGGGACACTATCGGGTGCGATGTCGCCATTCTCATCCATAGGAGTAAAAGGAGCCGAAATAATTGCATGCCGGGGCAGATGAAATGATCTCATAAGGGGAAGTCGTTAGCTAAAAAAATGATGCGGCCCAGTGTTTACCGTGCCGCATCGGAAATGAGCGAGAAACGGGAGTCGAACCCGCGACCCTCAGCTTGGGAAGCTGATGCTCTACCAACTGAGCTATTCTCGCTAAACCTTTTGCTCAATTCTGATACAATTATAAGACTTTTTACTAAGATTGTTACAGAAAATTTTCATGCTATTTTTCTTCATAAATGAAGCATTTATTATTGCTTTCACCGGGATTTCCGGAAAACGAACAGGACACCTCCTGCCTCCCTACGGTCCAGGCAATGGCAGGGGAAATGAGCCGTTTGTTTCCGGATCTGAAAATTTCGGTGGTTTCTGTCCAATACCCTTTTGAGCGAAAAAAGTACAATTGGAATGGATTAAACATTTACAGTATGGGTGGCAGGAACCGGAAATTTCCGACTCGGTTTTCGGTCTGGCATCAGGTGCGAAAATCTATTCTGGAAATTCACCGTCGCCAGCCCATCGACCTGATTCATAGTTTCTGGTTGGGCGAATGTGCCCTTCTGGGGCATTTTGTGGCTCAAAAAACCGGGAGTCGCCATCTGACTACGGCCATGGGGCAGGATGTAAGACAAAACAATCCCTATTTAAAGTTTCTCCCGCTGAGCCGGATGTTTGTAACGGGTCTCACGCCTTTTCAGCACCGGGTATTTTACGCCTCGACCGGCAAAAGTTTTCAGGCAATCGTACCCTGGGGCATCCATCCCGGTGAATTCCCCCCGCTCAATACATCCGAACGGCCCATTCACCTCCTGAGTGTGGGATCGCTGATTCCGCTCAAAAACTATGGAATAATCATTGATGTGGTAGCCCGTCTTCGCCACAACCTTCCCGATATCAGGGCAGAAATTGTCGGAGACGGGCCGGAGCGAGCCCATCTGGAGCAGAAAGTGGAAGCAGAAAACCTCACCGGGCATATCCGCTTTTCAGGCCATTTGCCCCGGGAGAAGGTACTGGAGAAAATGAACAACAGCAGGGTTTTGTTGCATCCCTCAGAGTACGAATCATTTGGGTATGTATTTTCCGAAGCCCTTTACTCCGGAATGAATGTATGCAGCAGAAACACAGGATGTGCTATCCCCGGCCCCCGGTGGCACATCGCAGGCGATCCCGAACAATGGGTGAAAATTGCGGAAAATGCCCTTTCCCTCCCGCAGGTCTTCACCAGAGCAGATGTACCGACAATTGCCGAAACCGTGCAAACCTATTACCATTTGTATCAGTCTTTGTTGGAGAAAACCTGACTGGGGCTGGACAACCACTCGTTTTTGTGGTATCTTACCCCGTGTATTTGCCGTATTACGGACAAAACCTGAGGCTATATGTTTAAGCAAACCGGGAAAGTGCTCATAATTGACGATGATGAAGGAATTCTGCTGACGCTGAAAATTTTGCTGCGGAAACACTTCGGCGAAATCGTTACTGAGATGACTCCGCAAAAAATCACCCAGTTGCTGAGTCAACAGCATTTTCACGTAATCTTACTCGATATGAATTTTGCCACCGGAGCCACAAACGGGAAAGAAGGCTTCCAATGGCTGAAGACCATCAGGGAGCTCGCCCCCTGCTCCGAGGTAATCATGATGACAGCCTATGCAGATATTGAGCTGGCAATCAAGGCGATAAAAGAAGGCGCGATGGATTTTGTGATAAAACCCTGGGAAAACGAAAAGTTGCTGGCCACCGTTACCGAAGCATTCAAAAAAAGCCAGATGCACGATGTCCATACGCCGCTGATCCTGCCTGCGCTTCCCGTTGCGGCAGAAGTAAACCGGGTATTTATGTTTCTCGACATCAAATCTTCCACAGAAATCGCAGAAACACTGGGGCATTTCCGGTATTTCGAGTTGCTCAATGACTTTTTTGCGGATATATCAGAACCCATCGCCCAATGGGGCGGAGAAATTTATCAGTATGTAGGCGATGAAGTAGTGGTTTCCTGGCCGCTTGAGACGGGCGAAGGCGCGGGCAGAAGCCTGAACTGTTTTTTCCAGATATCCGACTATATGGATTTGCGGGCACCGGCTTATGAAGAAAAATATGGATTAACTCCGCGATTTAAAGCGGGGTTTCATTGCGGGAAAGTCACCACGGGCTCCATCGGTACATTAAAAAAAGAAATTGTATTCTCCGGAGAAGCACTGGCCGTCGCTGCCCGGATTGAAAGCCTCTGCAACCGTTACCGCGTCAGCCTGCTGGTATCAGAAGATATGTTTGCCCATTTGCCCGAAAATGAGTTCTACATTTCCCGCAAAATTGACGATATTGTTTTGAGGGGCAAACAAAAACCCATGACCTTGTACAGTTTCGAAAGGCAAAAAACAGCATAAGATTTCATTCATGGATCGATTTGAGAAATTTTCGGAAGAATTGCAGCAGATTGCGCCTTTTACCATCAAGTACAAAGACGAATCGTGGGAGATGCAACTCCTGCATATTTTTGCCATGCCTTTCTGCCCCGATTTTCTCACCCATTTTACTACGGTCATCGGAAGCACTATTTACTTCCCCGGAAGATCATATATCCAGCAAAACCAGGATGCGGCGATGCGTACCCTTGCCCATGAAGTCGTGCATATTCTCGATATGGATCGCTGGACGCCGGGTCTGTTTATCGGCACCTATCTTTTTCCTCAGATTCTGGCGCTGGGCGTATGGCTGTTTCCATTTCTGGGTTTCTGGTCACTGCTGTTTCTGTTGTTTTTATTGCCCATACCTGCGCCATTCAGAGCTTATTTTGAGGCACGGGGATATGCGATGGACGTACTGACCGCGCCCACATTCCATCGCAGCAAAGTGCTCGACCATGCGGTTTCGCATTTTGCCAGTTGGAATTATTATAAAATGTTTCCATTCGAAGAATTTGTCCGAAACCAGATCACCCGCTGGGTGGAAAAAGCCGAGCGGGGAGAAGAAAAAGACCTGATGAAAGTGCTGCTGATCTACGAATTGGTCGTTGAGGAATAATGCGTATTTTGCTGTATGAAGCAAAACATTTTCCTTCTCCTTTACTTCCTTGCAGTCCTCAGTAAACTGCAGGGGCAGTCACCCCTCCGGATTGCTAATGTTACCATTATTCACCCCGAGACAGCCGCAACACAGTCCGCCCGCGACATCTGGCTCGAAGGCGGAAAAATCACCGCCATTAAATCACACAAAAGCCTGACACCTCAAAAAGGCGAAACCGTGATTGATGCTACCGGAAAATGGGTTATACCCGGACTCACCGACGGGCATGTGCATTTTTTTCAAAGCGGAGGCCTGTATGCCCGCCCGGATATCATTGACCTCCGATCGTTGAGATCCGCTGCCGGAGAAACCAACCGTGTAAAATCACAGTCAGCTGATTTCGCCCATCGTTACCTGAGTTGTGGCATTACGACAGTGTGCGATATGGGAGGGCCCTTTTCCAATTTTGAGATCAGGGAATCGGCGCGCAAAGATTCCTTCAGCCCCGACCTGTATGTAACCGGGCCGCTGATTTCCTCCTATCAGCCCGAAGAACTGGGTTTTGATGATCCACCGATCCTTCTGGTCAAGACCCCCGAAGCGGCGAGAGAAATAGTAAGAGCGCTACTGCCATATAAGCCTGATTATATCAAGATCTGGTATATTGTCAGACGCGGGGAATCACCGGAGTCTTTCCGCCCCATTGCAGAAGCGGTAGCTGATGAGGCACATACCCACGGACTGCCGCTGGCAGTACATGCTACCCAGTTGGAAACAGCGCGTATTGCCGTCATGGCTGGGGCAGATATTCTCGTCCACAGCGTGGATGACCAGATAGTGGACGAAGATTTTGTAAACATGCTGGCAGAGAAAAAAGTCAGCTACATCCCTACTCTGGTGGTGAGCGAAAATTACAGCCGGGTATTCAGTCAGGAAATGGCTTTTCTTCCCGAAGATTTTGATATCGCCAACCCCTATACCCTGGGTAGCCTGATGGATTTGCAGCACATTGAAAAAGAAGATATTCCGGCAGACATGCGTCAGAGAATTTTTGCACCCTTCGTTCCCTCAGCCAGGAAGAAGACCATGTACGAAAATCTGCGCAGGCTACAAGCCGCAGGGGTAAATATCGTAACCGGAACAGACGCGGGCAATATCGGCACCCTTCACGCCTCATCGTACTACAGCGAAACAGAAGCTATGCGTGCAGCAGGTATGACACCGGAAGAAATCCTGCGGGCATGTACCGTTAACCCCACAAAAATGTTGAAGCCCTACAATCAACAACAGATGATTGCACCCGGAAAACCGGCCGATCTGGTGATACTGGAGGAAAATCCACTGGAAAATATCAGAAACCTGAGTCAGGTACAATGGGTGATTCGAAAAGGTGTTGTCATTTCACCGGAAACGCTCATTACAGCAAGCCCCGAGATGATTGCCCAAAAACAACTCAACGCCTGGAATCAGGGAAATATAGACAAATACGCCGCCTGCTTTTCAGACAGTGTGGAGGTGTACAATTACCCAAACAAGTTGTTGTATAAAGGGAAAAAAGCACTTTACGACAACTATGAGCCATTTTTTGCTGCCAACCGGGGCGCACATTGCGAGATAGCAAACCGAATGGTTGCCGGAGACGTGGTTATTGACGAAGAACTCATTCAGCTACCCAAACAATCGGAGAGGTTTCGGGTTATAGCCATCTACGACGTAAAGCAAGGGCAAATAACGGCTATCCGCTTTATCTGGCCGGACTAAAATTTGCCCGGAAAATCGTAAGAAAATTTTGTTTTTTGAACAACCATTTAGTTTATTTGTAAAAAAATACACCTGATTTTACAATAAAATCCGATCACTGAAATATAACAACCGTTTGAACTTTTCCCAGTACCCACTAGTAGGTATTGTTATTGGTAATCTGCTTGAATTAATTCGTAAAGTTTTTACAAAGTAAAGACCATGCGCTTTTCAGAAGCTGAATTGCACGAACCTGAAAAAGAGAGATGTGGAATCTAACCGGGAACAGCTAAACATACCAGAAATTGAGGAAATGTTTGTCAGGGATACTCCGGAAGGCGTTTCGCTGGTGAATAATCTGATACGGGTTATTTCTGGTGTATTTTTTCTTTTAGAGATCTTTGAAACACAGGAAATGCGGGAAATCCAGATCGTTTTTTCCAGCATTCCCGAAATGAAAACGCAAAAACAGGCATATAAGCGTATTGACACTTTACTTCACCCTGATGATTATAGCTGGCTAACAGTCAAGTTAAAAGATCATAACCTTACCGGGGCAGAAAGCTTTCAGTTCTTTGGCAGGATAAAAGACCCGGCTGACACCGAGAATGGTTACGCCTGGTATTTACTTTCGCTTACGTTTCTAAAGGCAAAAGCAGAAGAAATACCGGGAAAAATTGTCTGTATCGGAATCCCTACCCGGAATATAGCCAGCCATGAACGAAGTTTTGAAAGTTATATCCGCGACACCTCCTTTATCCGCACCAACCGTGAAAAGTTTCTGTTTCTGACCCTGCGTGAAAAGGAAGTGCTTCATCTTCTGGCTCAGGGCAATACCAATCGGCAGACTTCCCTCTACCTGGGTATTTCGGAGCAAACCGTCAAAACGCATAGAAAAAGTGTCGTCAAAAAGCTAAAAACCTCCAATCCTATGGAACTGGCCAACTATCTGGCTTTTTTCGAGTAGGTTTTTCAAAGAATATAAGATTGCATATCTATTCAGCAGTGACATGGCTTCATTCCGCAAGGGATGAGGCCAGTCTTTTTAAACAAAATTTATTGTTTTTTTCAAATTATCGTTGCAGATTTGCTTATGTATAATTAAATGATCATTCAATTTATTTTCTCACGCTTTACTACCTGAGATATAAGAAGAAAATAAATAAGAAATAAACGATTGATCTCTTTAGAGCATTTTTTGGGTCGATGGAAGGTGTGATGGTAATTTGTTTACCATTCGCACCTCCTTTTTCTTGACCTTTCCCCCTCTTGTAATGCACAGGGTTTTCGCTGCCTTATTTTACTTTATTGTAATACATGAACAAACAGAGCGAAAAAAAACGCCATCACAAGCTCTATTCTACCAAACAAACTTTACCTAAAACCGAAAGCCTGGAACACATTCCTGCCACTGAGACAGGAAATCAGCCCGCGCTGATTCAGACTTTGAAGACCTCGATGTATTCGCGAAGAACCACCGCTGTGTTGGTTGTGGTATTTGCATTTCTGCTTCTGGGATTTTTGCTTGGTGATGCCCTGTCGCCTAATAAAGGGGACCGGCCAGGTGTCTTGCAACCTGTATCTCCGGAAGAAAATGCTTCACAAAATCCTTATATGTCAAACTCCGGTGCCAGCGGCACATTATCAGAAAATACGGAAACCATACTTTCTGACAAACCGACTATTCTTCCGGAAGAAACGACAGAGGCAGATAATCAGTCTTCTGATATTCCACAGAAGATCACACTTTCTTCGCCCGACGGTATATTGTCTGTCATCGGGAACCCGGTAGCAGGTGATCCGCTTCAGTTTCGCATTGTAAACTACGATCCCGCCTTTACCTACTCACTGAATACCGGTGACGGGGTATGGCAAAATGTATCAAAAGAGACCACCTATCGCTATTCCGAGCCCGGCAACTACAAAGCCATACTTAGCTTTCAACGCCCCGGCGAGCCGGCGTTTGTGGTTTCACGGTTTGTAAAAATCAATGCCCCCGAGCCCGATGCGGAAGAAACTCCAGTTGCCAGCCAGGAGACTACTCTTACAAAACCGATTATCCTTCCCGCAGAAACACTGGCTCAGCGGACCATTACGCCCACCAAAACGGAGCCAGAAGTAAAGCCCGCGCTACCGCCGGCTTCCCAGCCCGAAGCCAGCCGTGTACCCGAGCCGCCAAAGCCGAAAACAGGCACACCCCCCCCTGTCAATACCGCCTCCACGCCGATGGAATACGCCGAAAAAATGCCGGAATTTCCCGGAGGCAACCAGGCCCTCAATGAATTTTTTAACAATCAGATTCGCTACCCCGAAATTGCCCGCGAAAATGAAGTGGAAGGAAAGGTATATGTTCGGTTTACGGTACTCCCCGATGGGTCTGCAACGGGTTTTTCGGTAGTAAGAGGAATCGGGTTTGGTTGCGATGAAGAAGCACTGCGTATCGTACGCAACATGCCCAAATGGAAGCCCGGTGAACATCAGGGCCAGAAAGTATCTGTTATCAAAACACTGCCTATTACATTCAGATTTAAATAATGACCATCCGCCTTACGATTTTACGTTATGTGATCGCCTTGTTCTCCCTTTCTCTGTTTTTTACTCCCTGTATTTTCTCTCAACATACGATCAAAGGTATTGTCCTGGACGAATCCAATGACGGCTCCGTCATTGGGGCCGCCGTCAATATCCTGGGTCAGGCCTCAGGGACCGTCACCGATATAGACGGCTTTTTCACCCTTACCACTGACCTCGATTTTCCCCTGACCCTTGAAATAGCTTCATTCGGTTTTATTCCCACCACTTATACTGTTACAGAAGAGCCAGAACTTATCACCATTGTCCTCCGCCCTGAAAATTCCTTTCGCGAGGAAGTGGTCGTTTCCGCTTCACGTATTGAAGAGCGTATTCTCGAATCGCCGGTATCCATCGAAAAATATACCCTGATGAAAATCAGGGAAAATCCCGGCGCTGATGCATTCAACGGTCTGGCATCCCTACAGAGTGTACAGATAAATACCAGCAGTCTTACTTTTTCCTCCATCAATACACGCGGCTTTGCAGACATGCAAAACTGGCGTTTTATTCAGTATGCCGATGGAATGGACATCAATTCGCCCGGACTCAACTACACCCTCGGCAATCTGTCTGGCCCAACCGAACTTGATCTCCGCAATATTGAACTTGTACCCGGCCCCGGTTCGGCACTGTATGGCCCCAACGCTTTCAACGGGCTTTTGGTTATGAACTCCAAAAATCCGTTTGACTACCAGGGTATAAGTGCACAACTCAAAGGCGGAATCACCGTGCAGGAGGCGGCAGGCAATAACCCTTTTGGAGAATTTACTTTCCGTTACGGGCAAAAAATCAGTGAAAAGTGGGCATGGAAAATAAACCTCAACTATCTCACCGCAACCGACTGGGCAGCCAATGATGAATCCTTCCATATAACGCCACAGAATGTGGCCCGCAAGGACCAGCTGCTCAGTCTGCCCCGCACCTACCCCAACTTCGATGCAGTGAATGTTTATGGCGATGAAATTGCTGTTCCGGTTTACATCACACCTGACTCGGCGATTCAGGTCAACCGTTCGGGCATAGCCGAGTCTGAGATTCTGGATTATGGCATCAACAACTTCAAAGCCAGCGGTGCTCTTCATTTTCGCCCGGTGAAGGATATCGAGGCAGTATATGATGTCAGGTTTTTTCAGGCAGACGCCATCCTGAGACATACGACGGTCTATCCGCTGCGCGATATACGGCAGCTTATTCAGAGGGTGGAAATCAAAGGAAATGACTTCAACGTCAAAGCATATTACAATTATGAAGATGCCAATAAATCTTATGCCCTGCTGGGCACAGGAGCCTTTATTCAGGAAGGATTGAAGTCGAGCGCAAAGTGGTCGGCAGACTATGGTGCGGCATACCGGGGTGAAGTACCGGGTATTAGTGCAGGCGATCATGCAGCCGCCCGGTTATTTGCCGACAGGGATATTGCCGATTCGCGGAGCGAACAGTTTCAGAAACTCCGGACGGCCTCATTAACCAACGCAGACATTCTCACCGGCGGCTCGCGGTTTATTGACAAGTCGAGCCTGCTTCACGTGGAGGCCAATTACGATTTCCGGGGCAAAATCACCTTTTTCGACCTGCAGGAAGGAATCAGCTACCGGCGTTATTTCCTCAACTCAGAGGGCAAACTTTTCAACGACGGCCCCAACGGGTTTAATGGTATCATCCCCATTCAGGAGTACGGCGCGTATGCACAGGGATCCAAAGATCTGTTCAACGAACATCTGGCCTTGCGGGCGTCGCTGCGGATCGACAAAAACCAGAATTTTGAAGCCAGGGTGAGCCCAAGAGCTTCGGCGGTAGTCACCCTGGGACAGGAACGCCAGCACAATTTCCGTATTTCGGGCCAGACCGGTTTCCGCAACCCGGCTACACAGGAGACCTATATTGCCCTTGATATCGGAAGCGCGGTTATCCTCGGAGGCACACAGGACAATATCGATAATTACCGGTACGCACTGGGAGAAGGCAAAATTGTCAACGGAAGAGATATACACCAGCAACTGGTAACCACTGCTTCTGTGGCCAGGTTCCTTGCTGACGGAGGCACCAACCCCACCCTGCTGGAACCGGCAAGGCTGGACTTTTTGCGGCAGGAGCAGATTACGACCTATGAGCTTGGTTATCGCGGCCTGATCGGACAGAAACTGCTCATTGACGCCAATGTCTATTACAATACTTACCGAGACTTTGTAACCCGTACTGTGGCCTACAGCCTTCTGGTAAACCGCGCCTTTGCTGTTTATACCAATGTGCCTGATGCCATCACCAGCTACGGTGCAGGCATTAACCTCGAATATGTACTCCCTGCGGGTTATCGTGTTTCAGGAAATTATACCTACACAGATTTTGATGCCAAAGAAGCTATCGCCAATAATCCCGGCTTTTTTCCGGCCTTTAATACCCCAAAAAACAGGTTCGCCCTCAACCTGGCCAACCGGGATGTTTTCAAAGGAATAGGCTTTTCGGCAGCTTTCCGCTGGTCTGACAAATACCTGTGGCAATCTCCCTTTGGACAGGGTGAAATCAAAGCTTACAGCGTAATGGATGCCGCCATCAGTTATCGCATTGAGCAGGCAAAGTCCACCCTCAAAATCGGGGCAGCCAATCTGCTCAACCATGAATACAAACAAATTTACGGGGGACCCAATATCGGCGCGCAATACTATATGAGTATTACCTTCGATGAGTTTACGGGCCAGTAAAAATTATCTCTGTGTTGTATCGCAAATCGCGGGTTGCCAATTTCAGGCAACCCGTTTTTTTACCATAAAATTTTCCCAATTTTGCGCCGTGAAAATTGTTTGTATATCAGATACCCACAGTAAACATCACCTCCTTCCCATGCCCGAAGGAGATATCATTCTCCATGCCGGAGACTTTAGTAAAAGAGGGACAGAAGAGCAAATCAGGGACTTTTTTGACTGGTTCTCCCGCCTCGATTACCGCTACAGAATCTGCATCGCAGGAAACCATGATTTTCTTGCTGAGCGGGAGCCGATGAAATTCCGGCGGCTGATACCCGACAACTGTATTTATCTGGAAAACAGCGGAACCATTGTCGAAGGCATCAGAATCTGGGGATCACCCATTACGCCCTGGTTTTACGACTGGGCTTTCAATCGCCACAGAGGTGCAGAAATCAACCCCTACTGGGCCGCCATTCCGGATAATACCCAGATACTGATTACGCATGGCCCGCCTTCGGGCATTCTCGACCGCACCTTCCGCGGACAGGAAGTGGGCTGTCTCGACTTGATGGAGCGGGTGAAAACCATTCAGCCCAAACTCCATCTTTTTGGCCATATACACGAAGCTGCCGGGACAGTGGAAAAAGATGGGGTTCTTTTTGCCAACGCCTCGGTTTTGAATCTCAACTACGAACCCGAAAATGAGCCACTGGTGGTGGACTGGTAAGCGACCTCCAGTGCTTGCTGAATATCCTGTATCAGATCATTCACATCTTCAATTCCCACCGACAAGCGGAGCAACTGGTCGGAAATCCCCATTTTTGCCCGCGCCTCAGGAGAGATTTTAGCATGGGAGGTCATCCGGGGCGAACTGATAATAGATTCGACTCCTCCCAGGCTCATCGCAGGCTGAATCAGTTTCAGCGCCTGCTGAAAAGCCACTACATCGAGATCTTTTAATTCGAAAGACAGCATACCACCAAAACCCGTCATCTGCTTAAGAGCGATCTCATGCCCGGGATGTGATTCCAAGCCTGGATACCATACCGCCGAAACCGATGGGTTTTGGGAGAGATACCGCGCCAGTTCCATCGCATTCAAATTTTGCCTTTCTACCCTGACTACCAGGGTACGCAGGCTTCTTTCCAGCAGAAAGCAGGTTTCTGCGTTCAGCGTTGCGCCCAGATTGACCGAGCGATTGCGAATGATTTGCATGATTTCTGCCGAAGCCAGGGCCGCCCCGCAAATAATATCGCTGTGCCCGGCAAGATATTTGGTTCCACTGTGCAATACAATATCCACCCCCAGATCAAGCGGATTCTGATTTACGGGAGAAGCAAAGGTATTGTCAATGACAGTCAGAAGCCCGTTTTTCTTCGCAATCGCAACGATCGCCGCAATGTCCACCAATGACAGCAGCGGATTGGAAGGCGTTTCGATATAGATCAGTTTTGTTTCGGGGCGAATGGCGGCCTGAAATTCGGCCGGATCGCCGCTCTCTGTAAACGAATATCCAATTCCCAGCCCGGGAAATTCTGCTGTTATCATGTGATGTGTGCCGCCGTAAATCCCTCCCTGAAAGATCGCATGGTCGCCCTGCCTGAGCAAAGCAAGGAGGGTAGAAACTACCGCCCCCATTCCCGACCCAAACACCATCCCGTCTTCCCCGTGTTCGAGCGCACATAGTTTTTTCACCACAGCATCCTGATTGGGTGTATTGGCATAACGCGGGTAAATGCTCTTTTCGGCATCGATATATTCATAGGAAGTACCCGGATAAAGCGGCGAAAGAATCCCCCTGTTGGCATCGTCGCGGATCGTTCCGGCGTGGACTGCGGCTGTGGATTTATTGAGGTGCATAAATAAAGATTTGAATTGTTCTTTGCGTAAAGGTACACAGATTGATGAAATCATTAACTTGCAGGCAAAATACCTTTATGACTGGAACCATTTATCTCCATGATCTGAAAATCCTGTGTATCGTGGGGATACACCCCAAAGAAAGAGATTTTAAACAGGCTTTGTTTATCGATATCGAAGTGGATCAGGATTTTTCGAGGGCTGCCGGTTCTGAATTTGTCGGAGACACACTGGACTACAGCGAACTGGCAGGGGCCATAGACGAATTGGTGACTACCCGCCAGTTTCAGCTTATCGAGACTGCTGCTGAGGATATATGCAAAATGGTTTTTGCCCGATGGCCACAAAGTTCACGCTGTAGGGTAAAAATCAAAAAACCTGCGGCAGTGCCACAGGCGACTTTTGCGGCAGTTTCGGTGGAGCGGTTTCCCGGCTGAAAATTATTCTTTCGGCGGATAGGGTGAGATGATCCCTCCCGGTGAAACCAGGGCAACATTCCAGTTTTTTTCCCTGACTGAAACCAGGAAAAAATATTCTCCGTCGCGGTAACCTGAGCTGCCATTGCCGGAAAGATACACTACGCCTTCCGCCTCGGTGAACGTATAGCCGGGGGTAACATTGCTGAATACGGCCTTTACCCCATATTGTGCAAATAGTTGCTGAAGCGATGCGCCGTTTTGGATCTGGGACAGGGGCTGATAGACAAAAACAAAAATATGTTCTTTCTTCTGATTCCTGATCAGATCATGGGTAAGCCAGTTGGTCTGAATTGCAGCGATATTGCCAGAGACAGAGTCGCAGGAGTTGAGAAAAATAAAATGTGCGTTTTTGTAGTCGAATGAATAAAACAGGCTACCCCACTGTTCCTGATAAATCTGTTGCATCACATTGCCGCCAGCTTTTTCCATGACATCATCAGGGCCGGGAACTGGAAAAAAGGAGACATTCCCCAGGGCTTTCATTTTTTCCCGAAACGATTTCCACTGGCCGCGAATGACTTCTGCATCATCCGATTTTCCTGCGATCATATTGCCATTGTAAACCATAAACACAGGTCCGAGCTGCGCAAGCGAAGCCAACTGGCGTGGAGCACTTTCGGGGTTTTCTGATCCCGGGCCAGCGTAAATGGCAAAAGAGAAAGCAAGATCCGGCAGGCGGTGTTGAGCAGAAATCGTGGAAAAGCCGCCCAAAATCCCTCCGCAGATCGCGAACATCAGGGTTAGGAACAGGGAAAATTTATTCATATTTTATATTCATTCGGTAAAACAGTCCGTGCAAAAATAGGAAATTATAACCGCAATAGCGTTTGGGCTCACATTTGGTTTTGTATTCTAACATCACCACCAGATTGCATTATTGGGAAAAGTAATGTAGTTATTCCCCTTTTTCGGGAAAATCCGCGCGTTTTTGTTTCAAAACGCCCCAAATCCTTACCTCTATCCCAAAACGGGCATCTTTAGCATATAATTTGAAGTAGGAAAAATACCTTAACGAAAGAAGCTAAATATCCCTTACACCGCAAAATGAAGTATTGCCTATTCTTTACTTTGCTCCTGGCACCTGTTTTTCAACTCATAACCTTTGCGCATTCATCCACTGAAGCACACCACACTTTTCCTGTTAATTCTACTCCCTTTCCCAACCCATTTACAGACGAATTTGCCGTTGAAACCATGGATCAAAACCTGAAACTGGAGGTATTTTCGGTTGACGGGGAAAAAATTCCCTCCACCATTTACAAATACCACCACAACGGGCAGATCAGGTATGAGACTGGCAGAGAACTCTCGCGGGGGCTTTACCTCGTGCGCCTGTTGACGGAAGGGGAAACCCACTACCAGAAGATGGTAAAAATTTATTGAAACGCCTTAGACAAGCCTAACAGAGGGGAGCAGGATACGCTCCCCTTTTTTTATGAAATTTTACCTAAATTAGCAGTCAAACGGAATGACCGGAAATGAAATTATCCTATGTTCTGATTGTACTGCTCGTGATGGCAGCGTTGTGGGGTTGTGATAATCCTTATGAGTCCGATGATGCGCCGGTTGAAATATCCTATAATGTGTATTTCAGGGAAAACGGACGGGAAAAACTTCAAAAATATCTGGATATTCTCCACGCCGGGCAGATTCTGTTTGAAGAAAACTATGACAGCCTGGGCGAACTCAATGGCAATCTTTTTCTGGAGATCAGGCGTTCGGTTTTTCTCAAAAATCAGAGTGAAACCAAACACAAACAAGTAGCCGACAAACTTTCGCTGGTCATTGTTTCATGTCTGCATAATCCGGAAGATTACGATTCCCTCAAAATTTCTTTTCAGGGCATGAGAACCGATGAAAAGAAAGAACTGACCTACTTTTACAAGTTGGCTGAATTATCTTCACAAGACAATGTGGAACTTCTGGCAAGCTATCTGTCTCCTGACTCACTGATGACCCTTGCCCGGGAGGCCGCAGGGCAGTTGAATTATACGCTGGCGCTGGAATATCTGGATATATTGCTGGAGGAACACGAAGATTTTATACCGGGGCTTGAATTCAGGGCGCAGGTGTATGTATGGCAAAAAGAGTATTTCAGCGCTATTTTTCAGTACGACGAACTGATCGTAAAAGACAGTACACAGGCATGGTATTATATTGAAAATGCCAAAGCGCATATTGAGCTGGAATACTTTGCCGACGCACTACCTTACCTCGACAAGGCCATTGTGTATGCAGCAGACACAGACCCGGAGCCCTGGTTTCTGCGGGGAAAAGTACATTATTTGCAGGCAGAGCCCGATTCTGCTTTGGCAGACTTAGCACAGGCGGTTGAAAGAAATTCTGGCGAAGCCTACTATTATCGCGGGCTGATCAGAAAGGAATCTTTCCTCCGAAAAGAAGCCTGTGAGGAATTTCGCCTGGCAGAAAAAGCAGGGTTTTATTCCAGCGAATTAGGCGAAGAAATAAAAGAATGCGACCGGTTTTATTATTAACCCCAATAAAATGAAAAAACATAGCCTTACCTTCCTGTTTCTGATTTTTATGATTCCCCTCTGCCTTATCAGCCAGGAAGAATACCCCAATGACCACCTGAGCAAGGAATTTCACGAAGGCAGAAGACAGGCGCTGCGGGAACTGATGCCCCCCAAATCTGTAGCTGTATTTTTTGCAGCACCGGTGCGAAACCGTGCCAATGACGTGGACTACGTATATCATCAGAATCCAGACTTTTATTACCTCACCGGATACCGGGAGCCCGACGCTGCGCTGCTGGTATTTTCGGAAGATATGGCGCCGGGCGGCTGCAAAGAAGTGTTGTTTGTTCAGCCGCGCAGCCCCATAGCAGAAATGTGGACAGGAAGAAGACTGGGAAAAGAAGGCGCCAAATCAGTGCTGGGCATACACTGCGTGGAAGATAACTCAGCGTTTGAAAATTACCCCATCGACTTTTCTTCCTTTGACAAAATATACTGTTTTTCATTCAAAGGCGATATCCGCAATACCGGAGATAAAGCCGACCTTTTTGACCTGGAAAGAGTTTTTAGGGAAAAAACGGAAGCCAAAAGAGATGAAAAAAAGCTGCGGGTTTTTATGCAGGAACTGCGCGAGATCAAAACGCCGGAAGAACTTCTGCTTATGCGCAAGGCAATCAAAATTTCTGCCATAGCTCAGACAGAGGTGATGAAAGCCATGCACCCCGGCATGTCGGAGACCGAAGTACAGGGTATCCACGAATTTGTGTACAAAAAATACGGCTCAGAGTATGAAGGTTACCCCTCGATTGTCGGCGCAGGAGAAAATGGCTGTATCCTCCACTACATTGAAAACAACCGCACCAAACTCGACAACGACCTTGTACTGATGGATGTCGGCGCAGAATATCATGGTTACACCGCTGATGTCACCCGCACCATCCCCGCAAACGGAAAATTCACCGCCGAACAAAAAGCCATCTACGACCTGGTGTATCAGGCACAGGAAGCGGGTATTGCCGCATGTCAGCCGGGAAATACTTTCAGCTCGCCCCATATTGCCGCCCAAAAAGTGATTGATGAAGGACTCGCAAATCTGGGTATTATACAGAAAGGCGTTTTTCATAAATATTTCCCGCACGGAACCTCCCACTACCTGGGACTAGACGTCCACGACGCCGGCGGTAGAGGCCCGCTGCGACCCAATATGGTGATTACCGTTGAGCCGGGTATCTATATTCCGAAAAACAGCCCCTGTGATCCCAAATGGTGGGGAATCGGTGTGCGAATCGAAGATGATATACTCATCACCGAAACCGGCGCGGAAAACCTTTCTGCATTTGCACCACGAAAATCAGAAGATATCGAAACCCTTATGGCTCAGCCCAGTCCGCTGGATCAGTTTACCCTTCCGCCCCTGGATTTGGACTAAGACCAGCAAATAATTGAAAATACCTTTTTTTTATATTCCTTTTTACTAGCTTTGTCCGCTGATTTTTAGAAGATTTTTGGAAATTCAGCGAGTATGTATATTAACGCTCTGGCACATTACCTACCGGAACAAGTAGTTCCCAATTCGTATTTTATCAATGTTAACGGCTTACTGACGAATGGATTGAGACTCGTACAGGTATAAAAGAAAGAAGAAAAGCAGGCCTCTGAAGAAAACACCAATACCATGGCAATCAGGGCGTTGCAATTGGCTGTTCCTCCCCTGCCCTACCCCAAAGAAGAAGTGGATCTTATTGTGGGCGCCACTTAGTCCCCCTTATGACACGGTGGCAACTTTGGCCCATGCGGTACAGTACGAACTGGGGGTCAACCATATCCCCGCAGTATCTATTTCTGCGGCATGTTCCTCTTTTCTTAACGCCATAGAAATTGTAGAAGGGTATTTTGCTTCCGGAAAAGCATCAAAAGCGTTGGTGGTCGTGTCAGAACACAATACCGCTTATGCCAATGAAGAAGACACGGTTGCAGGCCACCTCTGGGGCGACGGATCGGCGGCTGTGTTTATCAGCCGAGAAAGACATTCCGATAAAGACCTGTTTATCCGCGAAATCAATACCAAAGGCGCTGCGCTGGTAGGCAAAGGTCTGGAAGGCGTGGTGCTCCGGCCTTTCGATGGAGGCATTATCATGCCCCATGGCAAGGATGTTTTCATCAACGCTTGCCAGTATATGGCACAGACAACCGATGAAATCCTGAAGAAAAACGGGTATTCAATTGACAGCCTGAGTTATTTTATTCCCCACCAGGCCAATCTGCGCATTTCCCGCAATGTAGCTGAACAGCTTAAGCTGCCTGAATCAAAAATTGTATCCAATATTCAATATCTGGGCAATACGGGTTGTGCCGGCTGCGCAATCGGACTGTCTGAAAGGCAGACCGATTACAACAGCGGCGACGTAATCGTGGTGTCTGTATTTGGTGGAGGGTACTCCTACGGTGCTATGCTCATCGAGGCATAGGTCATTCACGTTTTATTACCATACCGCCTGACGAGCGCCCCCGGTTGAAAACCGAATAGAAGTATATTCCTGCGGGTAAATGCCCAAGGGGTATTTCTATCAGACTGTTTTCGGATATGTCCCATTCATCCCGGAAAAGTATGCCGCTGGTTGGAGAGGTGATAAGAAGAATGGCAGGGCCCTCTCCTTCCACAAATACCTTCAGTTGGTCAGTAAATGGATTGGGATATACACTCACCAGCGGATAGGCAGTTTCTACGCGCAACAATTCTGAATAACTCACACTGTCATTGGCAAAAACGGCTTTGATCCTGTAATCGGCATATGGTTCGGTAGGGAATGAATCCGTGGTGGTATAACTGCTATTCGAAGCACTGAACCCCGCTGCCGGAATTTCTCCCGAAACACTTACAAAACCCAGTCCTTTTTCCAGTCTTTCGATCTGATAGAAACGCATATTCTGCTCAGATGACGTCGTCCAGTCCAGCTTCACGACGGAGCCTTCCTCATATTTTCCGGTAAATGAAAACCAGTCGAGTTTGTATCCTTTCACGCCGGTTTTTCCGACACCGAATCCTCCCATGACAGACCGGAATACGGCGGATACTTCATATCCCGCCACGGTATATTTTTCACTGTCTGCCGGGGTAATGGTTACTTTTCCGTCAGGCTCCCGGTTGGATGGCGTAATATTCGAAACAGCACCCGGACTTAGCACGACTTCCAGATCTTTCCATGTATTTTGGGTAATAGTTTCCCACCCCTTCACCTCATCCTCAGTAAAGTATAGCGTAACCCGATAACTGCCTCCAGCCGGTTGGTTTTCGGTATAGATATACCAGGTTTTATCAGCCAGTTCAAACCGGTGCGAACTGTCGCTCTGCCAGAATGGAGAAGATCCTGTGCCGGCGCGGTCTGTTTCCACCCACACGCAACCCCAGTCCTCCTGTCCCTGATTTTCCAGTGAAAGCATGCGTTTACCACTCACCTCATCCCAGAAGTGCAGTACCGCGCCCGGCCCGAAAGCAAAACTGCGTGAATTACCCAGCGTTGTGGAAACCGGAGTGGCAGGCGTCATATCCGGATCGTCGTCGGCGATTTTTACGATGGTTTTATCCACCTTACCCGGCTCCGCCCGGGTGGTATCTGCTACCCGCAGCGCCAGGGATAATATCTCTTCTGCCTCATGGCTGGCGTCATCCCTGATGCGGATCATCAGGTTTTTTGCCGTACTGTCGCCGGCGGGAAAAGTCAGTTGTTTTCCATTGGGGAATATATAATCGCTGCCCTCAACGGCAGTAGTGGCGGTGAGCACATCCATCGCTACCACCACTTCCTGCGGAGGTACCATTGAAAGGGAAACCGGTACAGCCAGATCCAGATACCTTTCGCAGTCTGCTCCTGTCGCGCTGCTTTCAGATACCTGATAGGCAGTATCTTTAAACCTGACAACTGGTCGGGTAACCTTTTTTATGGTGAAATCAGCATCTGAAATATCAAAAAATATATTTCCCCACGACCGCACCATCACACGTGCTTGCGTTGCATCCACATTAGGAAGCGTAACAAACGCACTGCCGCTATTGGGAAGTTGTGTGCCCAGCGTATAGGGAAAGGTCAGTCCGCCATCCACAGAAAGCAGGATGTCCACCTGTGCGCAATTTACCGGTGAGTTATTGGTATTGGCAACATCCCAGGAGACGGTAAGCGGCGTACCCCCCGACCAGGAAAACCCCGGTGCATTGGGCCCGGTAATACGAAACGGGCCGGCCAGGGCGGTTACTTCCACCTTTACTGTGTCAACGGCAAACCTGCCACCACCGGTATGGTTGTCTCTGGCGGTAAACAAAAAGTTTAGCGTCCTCCCTATTCCCGGCAAAACTTCCCCCGGGGTGGTGGTTTGCGCGATGATATCCATAAGCGATGGAAAAACTCTTCTGGGTGAAGAAGTGGGCAACACCGACCGGAACAGCGGTCCGTCGGGCGCATTCGGATCGCCAGGCGCAGCCTGTGCCCCCAGGTCATACGCTTCCCAGGTATAAGTCAGCGGATCGCCCTCAGGGTCGGAACCGCTTCCTGTAAGTGCAAAAGGGGTAGAAACAGGAATCACATAATCAGCACCGGCATTTGCAACCGGTGCCTGGTTATTTAAAGCGGTTTTTACCGGACAGGTATTGCCAATCCCGGTTACGGTAAAGGCGTAAATTTCGCCGAGGCTGGCAGCATGAAAATAATCATCGCTGTGATTCTGAATATTTTGCCCGGCACAGATTCCGGCATATCCCATGATGGTAGTGCCGCTGCCAGGCTCAAAAGCAGTAGGTGCATGCCGGTTGCCGGCGCAGCTTCCCGTACTTCCGTTGAAGGTGTGATGTGCGCCCAACTGGTGGGCCAGTTCGTGTGCTACCATATCAACAGCAAACGGATCACCCACCGGAGAAGGCGAGCCGGTAACACCCTGGCCTTTATATCCGGTAAAACAGGCGACACCCATAGCGGCAAGTCCGCCGGACCCGGTGCTGAAGGTGTGTCCGAGATCATAATTGGCAGTGCCGATGAGCGCATCGAGGGTGGACTGGCTCTGGTTTACCAGCAATGCGGGGTTGTTGTTGGTAAAAGGGTCAGCGGTGGTACTGGTAAAAATGGCCAGGTCATTGTTGCTGACAAGCACCAGGCGGATAGAAAGTTCCCGCTCGTAAATACTGTTTACCCGGTTGATAGTCGTGACGATTGCCGAAAGCGCGCCAGCTACTGTACCCCCGTGAAAGGCAGTGTATTCGCCCGTCGCAGCGACAGCGAGCCGGTAAGTGCGGCGGTTGCCGTCAGATTCGGTGGCCAGGGGATAGCCGGTTTCGGTTTGGCCGTTTTGCCCTGCGGGCGGCAGACTTATCTCCGCCGCAGGCGGAAGCAACGGATCCAACTCATCAAATACCCGATCCGGATCGGGGCGAAAGCCAGCTTTATCGTAAACCAGACACACACCCGAATGGATGCGGGAAAAGGGATCGATATAAACCACCCTTCCGCCGCCGGAAATCATCGCATGAAAACCTGCAGGAGACAAATCGGCGGCCACAGCATACATTCCGGAGACTGACTTCCCGGCAAACGTGCGGATTTGCGGAAAACGCGAGGCCAGGCCCGGGGCCATCACTTCGGTTTCATAGAGCTGAAACTCCTCCCACTTCCCGCCGGGAACAGGAAGCGACAACAGCCTGCCCTCATCCGCAGTTACAGGCGCGAGGAATGTTTCAAGGCCATGAATATCCAGCGAATAGGAATCAAAAACATCCGCCCGGATATCAGCCTCCGCAAAATTCAGGGTGCCTGGGGATTCGGACCAGAGAAAACGGGTAGATTCAGATTGAGCCAATGAAAGGGAGCAAAACAAAAAGAGAGCGATTACAAGGAAGTAACAGCGTAAAGAATGAGCCAGATACATAATTCAAATGAATGAACTCCGGAGGCTAAAGTATAAGAAAAATAACTATTTCCAAGTTCGATATTTCACAAAATCTATATTTTCGCAAATAAACAACCAAATTCAAAAACTTTATTTCCAGCGATTATTCTCCCGTTCATCGAAATGTTTTTACCTTAGGCGAATGAAATATTATCTGTCTCTTTTTCTCCTCTGGATTGGGTTTACACCCTTATATTCACAGGTTCCCGATCCGCTGCCCTTTGGCAAAACCATTACGATGGATGAACTCCGCGCGCATCTGTATAAGATCACTTCCGAAGAAATGGAAGGACGGGAAGTGGGGACAGAAGGCGCCCGCCTGGCGGCGGATTATATTGCTTCGCAATTTAACATTTCCGGGCTGCAACCCGCAGCAGGGCAACCCGCAGCAGGGAATGTTGACAGCCTCTGGTTTCAGAAAGTACCGCTGGTAACCGCGCTCGTCACCCGCGCCACCGTTTCGGGCAACGGCTGGGAATTTTCGCATCAGAAGGAGATTATCTGCACTGGTGGAAACACACAGAAAAAGATGAAAGTTCCGCTTATTTTCGCAGGGGAAGGGCTCGAAGATGATTACAAAAACCTTGACGTAAAAGGTAAGGCTGTACTGATCCGGGGCGATTCGGAAGAGGCCATGGAGCGGAAACGCCTGGCGGCACAACATGGCGCCGTAGCCTTCCTGGCAGTTATCTCAACTGACGAGCCTTCCTTTCTTCGGATGCGAAAATATCTTTCCTTCTATCTTTCGCGTCCCCGCATGGCGATTTTTACAGAAGATCACGACCTGCCGGCCTTTGCTATTTCGCCCGCACAAGCCGCCCGGATGATGCGTATGGATAGCCGCCAATGGATGCAGATTCGACCTGGCCAGGTTTCGGAAATCTCGGTTTTCGCCGAAACAGAAACACAACCCCTAACAGCAGCCAATGTGGTGGGCATGGTCGAAGGGACAGATAAAAAAGAAGAAGTGCTGGTTATAACTGCGCATTATGACCATCTGGGAAAAAAAGGGGGGAAAATTTACCCCGGAGCCGACGACAACGGTTCGGGCGTGGTGGCGCTGCTGGAAGTAGCGGAGGCATTTGCGCTGGCAGCAGCAAAGGGTTTTCCGCCCCGGAGGACTATCCTTTTTATGGCGCTCACGGCTGAGGAAAAAGGGCTGTTTGGCTCCGAATATTATTCCACCTACCCTATTTTTCCACTGAGCCAGACCGTCGTAAACCTCAACATGGACATGGTGGGTCATCTGGATCAAAACCACACCGAAAATGCGCGATTTGTGACGGTGGTAGGTTCGGACTGGCTTTCCTCCGAGTTGCACGAAATTCACGAGCGGGCCAACCGGGAGTATGTTCAACTCGAACTCGACTATAGCTTTAATTCTCCCTCCCACCCCGAAATGTTTTATTACCGCTCAGACCAGTACAATTTTGCCAAATACGGCATCCCCGTAATATTTTATACCAGCGCCGATCATGAAGATTACCACAAGGCGAGCGATACGGTGGACAAAATAAAATTTGACCGTATCGAGGGCGTGGCACAGCTCCTTTTTTATACTGCCTGGGAAATTGCCAACCGGGAAAACCGCCTCAAAGTGGATCGTACACCGCCCAAATAAAGTCATTTTTGCCGGATTTCGAAGATAAATACCCGCGTCAGTACTTCCCGAAACGGAACATTTACCTGGGTCTCACTGACAGAAAAACCTTTGGCTTCCATCTTCTCAATAAAGGTCCGGATCATGGGTCGCCCGGGATCGCTGAGCACCATAGTTCCTCCCGGTTTCATGAGAATATCGACGACTTCCAGCAGCGGGGTCATATTTCGCTCCTCATAAAGTACATCAGACGCCAGCAAAACCTCAGCAGCCAGTGCCGGGTCAGGATTGCGCCAGTCCAGTTGCTGCAAATCCGGCTCGCCGGGCAGATTCATCTTCCACAACATTTCGGCCACCGCCAGCGGTTCGGGCAGGTAATCGGTCAGCGTAACTTTTCCACCGGCACGGGCAGCCGCTATTCCCGGCAGCCCCAGGCCGCAGCCGATTTCCAGCACCGTACGGTCTTTGCAAACCGAAGACTGAAGAATATAGTCAGCGAGCCCGATTCCCGAATGCCAGAGATCAGCCCAGTAAGGAATGCGTTCATCCCGAAAATCCTCATGCTCAGGGCCTTTGGCAATCAGTTCGTCGTACAACTGATCTACATTGGTGACCGTTGCGAGGTCAAACTTTTCGCCCTGAAATTCCAGCGAAAAGAAAGAAAATTCATATTTTTTTGCCAGTCTGTGATGCAGACTTTCCCATTCATGTTGTGGCATAAAATAGTGGTCGTGTTGAAGGTGCAATATATTGATTCCCTTTAAAACAAGCAGTATTCACCCTCAAGTGTTTCGTTATGAGACACTTTTTTATAATAAATTTGTTTCGATGTGAAACAGAAAACAAGGGCTCTTCTTTTGGCACATCACACAAACGATTCATTATCAACAGCTTAACCCTGGTGGCACATTTGTTGAACAGATTAAATACCAGATTTTGATTATCCTTTATGGAAGAAAGTGTACAAACACCCGGAATGGATCGCGTAATAAAAAAGAAAAAATGGACCCCCGAAAAAATCGGGCTTTACATCGTAGCACCCCTCGCAGGAGTTTTGCTTATTGGATGGCTGATTTCCTCGACCAGTGGCTCCCGTCTCAAGGTACAGAAAGAGCGGCTTTCAATTGGTCTGGTGGAAAAAGGAAATTTTCAGGAAACTATTCCCATCACGGGCAGAGTATTGCCGCTCAACACCGTTAAGGTGGATGCGGTGGAAGGCGGCCAGGTAAAGGAGGTGTATCTGGAAGGCGGGGAAATGGTCGAAAAAGGAGACATCATTCTCAAACTCACCAATCCCGGGCTGGAGCTCAACTACATGAACCTTACCACTAACCTGCTGGAGCAGGCAGACCAGCTTCGCAATACCCGCATTACGATGGAAAACACCGGGCTGAATCTGAAAGATGAACTGATACAGATAGAATACCGGATTCGCGATCTGGGAGAACTAAACCGCCGCAATGAGTCTTTATTTAAAGACAGCGTCATCTCCCGGCAGGAGTATGAGCGCACCAAGTTTGAATACGAATATCAGGTAGGGAGAAAACAACTGATGTTGGAGCGCATTCGCAGAGACTCTGTCCTACGCGGACAGCAGGTAGGACAGGTTGAAACCTCACTCGACCTGGTGGATCAGAACCTTTACGCGATCAAACGCAACCTCGACAACCTCATCATAAAAGCGCCGGTTGCAGGCCAGTTGTCAGCCATCAGGGTTGATATAGGAGAAACCGTCAGGCAGGGAGATAATCTTGGCCAGATAGACATTCTCGACGGATATAAAGTCCGCGCCAACATCGACGAACATTACGTCTCCCGGATTGAAGAAGAGTTGAAAGGATCGTTTCCCTTTGCAGGAAGCAACCATATACTCATCATCCGGAAAATCTATACGACCGTTACCAATGGTTCTTTTGAAGTGGATATGAACTTTGTTGAAGACGAACCCGAAGGAATCAAAGTAGGGCAAAACCTGCAGATCAGGCTGGCACTCAGTGACGAAACCGAAGCTGTACTGATTCCCCGCGGCGGATTTTATCAGACCACAGGAGGAAATTATATCTATGTGCTGAGCCCTGAGGGCAACACAGCCTACAAACGAACCATCCGGATCGGGCGCCAGAGCGACCGCTATTATGAAGTCCTCGAAGGACTCGAACCCGGAGAAAAAGTCATCACTTCCAATTACGATGTATTTAATAATGCCGACGAATTGATATTGAACGATTAACGCCTGCTATATGATCCGTACACAAAACCTCGTAAAACTCTACCGCACAGAAGAGATCGAAACTACTGCCCTCAATGAAGTTTCTCTTACCGTAAATCCCGGAGATTTTCTCTCCATCATGGGCCCTTCCGGATGCGGAAAGTCCACCCTGATGAACATACTGGGCCTGATTGACAGTCCTTCGGGCGGGCAGTATTTTTTTCTCGATCAGGACGTTTCCCGTTATTCGGAAAAACAGCGGGCCAACCTCCGGAAAGAAAACCTCGGATTTGTCTTCCAGAGTTTCAACCTGATTGATGAGCTTACCGTTTTTGAAAACGTCGAACTTCCCCTGATCTATACCCGTATGAAGTCGGGCGAAAGAAAAAAGCGGGTAGAAAATGTGCTGGAGCATATGAATATGATGCACCGCCGCAATCACTTTCCCCAACAGCTTTCAGGTGGTCAGCAGCAGCGCGTAGCCGTTGCCAGAGCGATCGTCAATGAACCCAAACTCATTCTTGCAGACGAACCTACCGGAAACCTCGACTCATCCAACGGCGATGATGTGATGAAAATGCTCACCCAGCTCAACGAGCAGGGAACGACGGTAGTCATGGTTACGCACTCCGCCAGAAACGCAGAGTTTGGACACCGGATTGTCAGGCTGCTCGACGGAAAAATTGTCTCCGAAAATACCGTAAGCAACCGCCAGCAGATTTAATTTTTGCTGCTATAACAACCCGAATGTAAAGGCGTGCCATGCATGCCAGGGATTTTATTGCCATATTTTTCCTAAATCATATCGACTGGACTATGTGGAAAAACTACCTCACCACAGCTTTCAGAAACCTGCTAAAACAGCGGGTTTACGCATTGATCAATATTCTCGGGCTTTCAGTAGGCATCGCATGTTGTCTGCTGATTGTACTTTTTGTCGTTGACGAACTTAGTTTCGACAAGTTTCATGAAAAAGCGGACAGAATTTACCGCATAGGCGCCCACCTCACCATCGGTGAGATGGATGGAAATGTAGCGGTTGTGTCTGCGCCTATGGCAAAAACAATGGTAAACGACTTTCCCGAAGTCGAAAATGCCATGCGTTTTCGCACAAGAGGCAGTTATCTGATCAAACGCAAAGACCTGGATACTGAAAATGTAAAGGAAAACGGACTCGTTTTCTCCGACCCTGAAATCTTTGACATTTTTACCGTAAAGTTTCTCGCGGGAGACAAAAATACTGCGCTCAAAGAGCCCAACACCCTGGTACTTACCAAATCTAAAGCTGAAAAATTTTTTCCCGAAGGCAATGCCCTCAACCAGATCCTCACCCTCGACAACCGGTGGGATTATAAGATTGTGGGCGTAATTGAAGACTGGCCGGTAAATTCTCACTTTCGGCAGGACTATCTGATGGCAATGGAAGGCCTCGATGAAAGCAAACAGCCGATATGGTTGAGCCACAATTTCCAGACCTATATTCTGCTCAAAGAAGGAGCTGATCCCAAAGCGCTTGAAGCCAAATTTCCGGATATGATGGAAAAATATGTGGGGCCACAGGTCAAGGCATTTATGAATGTTTCCATTGAGGATTTTCTTAAAACCGGCAACCGGCTGGAGTATTTTCTTCAACCCCTTACCGACATTCACCTCAAATCACACCTCGAAGCAGACTTTGGCCCCAACAGCGACATCGTTTACGTATGGATATTCTCAGCCATTGCTATTATTATCCTGCTGATTGCGAGCATCAATTTTATGAATCTCAGCACCGCGCGCTCTGCCAACCGTGCAAAGGAAGTAGGCGTGAGAAAAGTGCTCGGGTCGGTGCGAAAAAATCTGATATCGCAATTCCTCACCGAGTCGATCCTCATTACAGCCATTTCGTTCCTCGTGGCCATCCTCCTGGCGGAAGCCTTTCTTCCGGCATTCAATCAGCTTTCAGGAAAAGAACTTCACATGCCCTATACGCTGTGGATGGTCGCCGGCCTTTTGATTGGGGTTCTGGTCGTGGGAGGAATTTCGGGTATTTATCCGGCCTTTTTCCTTTCCTCATTCCAGCCGGTACATGTACTTAAAGGAAAACTCAGTGCAGGTTCGGGAAGCACTACGCTGCGGAGTGTGCTGGTAGTGGTACAATTTATTGCCTCTATTGTGCTGATTATTTCTACTGTGCTCATTTACCAGCAGATGAATTTTGTGCAGAACAAAAAGCTGGGATTTGACAAAGAGCAGGTGCTGGTCATCGACGATACCTATTCGCTACGGGATAAAATCCATGCCTTTAAGGAAGAACTGATGCAGCGCCCGGATGTGAAATCCGCTACAATTTCCTCCTTTCTTCCCGTAGAAAATACCGATCGGAACAATACCGTATTCTGGCCTGAAGGAAAGCAAACAGACGACAACCAGGTGCTGATGCAGCGGTGGTCCGTTGATTTCGACTACCTGCCTACGCTGGATATGAAAATTGCCGACGGCCGTGGCTTTTCCCGCGAATTTTCGACAGACTCGATGGCCATGATTTTAAACCAGACCGCCGTAAAACACTTTGGATTTGAGAACCCCATCGGCCAGCGCATTTCTGTATTCGACGACTTCAACCCCAACAACAACGAGCCGATGATTGGCACCTATACCGTTATCGGCGTGGTGGAGGATTTCAATTTTGAATCCCTGCGCCAGAACGTCTCCGCCCTTTGTCTGACCATCGGGCACAGTCCGGGCTTTATCTCTGCCCGAATCAACACCTCCGATCTCAAAGCCACCATCTCCGGTATCGAGTCCACCTGGAAAGAATTTGGCCCCGGCCAGCCGTTCAACTACTCTTTCCTCGATGACCGGTTTAGTCAAATGTATCAGGCAGAGCAGCGCATGGGCAGCATTATGACAGGTTTCACCTTGCTGGCTATTTTTGTGGCCTGTCTGGGACTTTTTGCACTGGCAGCTTTTATGGCAGAACAGCGAACCCGGGAAATCGGCATCCGGAAAGTGCTGGGAGCAGACATCAGCCATATTGTAGTCCTGCTATCGAGAAACTTCCTCTGGCTGATTGCGATCTCTTTTGTTATCTCGCTACCGATTGCCATAACGGCAATGAATTACTGGTTGCAGGACTATGCCAACCATATCGATCTGCTGCGCGTAGCGCCTCAGGCAGCCCTGATCGCGGCGGGAATTACGATTTTCATTGCCTTTATTTCGGTAAGTGCCCAGAGTCTGAAAGCAGCGCTTGCCAATCCGGTTGACTCACTGAGAAATGAATAAAAACCCTTAAACCGTCCGCCATGATTTTCAACGGTATCAAAGTCGCCTTCCGCAACTTCCTCAGGCACAAAGGATATTCGGCACTGAATATTCTGGGACTCGCGATCGGCATTGCCAGCAGTCTGCTGATCCTGCAATACGTTGTCTTTGAGCTGAGTTATGACAAGTTTCACAGCAATCTGGACAGGATATACCGGATTGAATACGACCATTACAAAAATGGGGAACTCAGTTTTAAGTGTGCCACCGCCTTTCCGGGCGTCGGGCCTGCGGCCAAAGCCGATTTTCCTGAGGTTGAAGCATATACGCGGTTTCTGCTTCGGTATGGCGGAGGCATTGTCAGGTACAATGATGTCAGCATAAAGGAAGACAATGTATTCATGGGCGAGCCTTCCATTTTCGATGTTTTCTCCTACGAACTGATAGAAGGCGATCGCACCACCGCCCTCGAAAAACCCAATACCGGGCTGATTGCGGAGGATATTGTCGAAAAATATTTTAAAGGAGAAAGCCCTGTAGGGAAGCGCATAAAATTTGGGGCAAATGAAGAATATGAAATTACCGGGGTTATTCGTTCGCCCGAAAACTCCCACCTCAAATTTTCCTTTATTTTCTCCTTCGCTTCTGCCGAAAACTGGGGCCCCGACATGGTGAATACCCTCGCTACCGACTGGGGCTGGTATGATTTCTTTAATTATGTACTGCTGGCGCCCGGCACAGATGCGGCTGCATTGGAAACAAAATTTCCCGCTTTTGTGGAAAAACACACCACCGAAGGCGGCAGCGACCGTACCCGGCTCGCCCTTCAGCCGCTCAAAGATATCCATCTCTACTCTGACCTCATTCAGGAAGCCAGAGTCAATGGCAATGGAACCATTACCTACGTATTACTGTCAATTGCACTGTTTATCCTGGCCATAGCCTGGATCAATTATATCAATCTCGCTACCGCGCGTGCCATGGAAAGAGCCCGGGAAGTAGGGGTAAGAAAAGTGGTCGGCGCAAGAAAATATCAACTCGTATGGCAGTTTATCGCTGAGTCGCTGATGCTCAACCTGATCGCAGCGGTAGCTGCGGTCATTATCTTCGAATTATTTCAGGGATATTTTCAGGAACTGGCAGGAAAATCACTGGATTTCGGGAAACTGGTTGGATGGGGATTTTGGGGTGCACTGGTCGGCGTATTCCTCACCGGCGCATTTCTTTCGGGTATTTATCCGGCGTTTGTATTATCATCCTACCAACCTATTACCGTGCTCAAAGGCCGTATGGCATCTTCTTCCAAAGGCGTTTGGCTGAGAAAAGCCTTGGTAGTCGGACAGTTTTTCACCTCCTCCCTGCTTATCGCCGGTACGGCGGTGGTATATCAGCAGATCAGCTTTATGAAAAACCAGAAGCTGGGCGTGGAGATCGGGCAGACACTGGTGGTAGAGGCGCCAGGCGTAATTGCCAGCGACTCGGTATATAAGCAGGGACTGAATCATTTTAAACAACAACTTACCGCCCGCCCCGAAATCAGCAGTATTGCCAGTTCGACCGAAATTCCCGGCAACCTGATTTATTGGACCAATGGAGCAAGAAAGCTGGGTGCGCCTCGCGAAAACAGCGGAATATTGTATAAAATCGGGATCGATTTCGACTATATTCCGGCTTACGGGCACAAAATTCTGGCAGGTAGAAATTTCGATCCCGCTTTTAGCACAGACAATCAATCGCTCATTATCAACGAATCTGCTATGAAGATGCTGGGTTTTACTGATCCCGAGAGCACCATAGGTCAAAAGGTTTTTGAAGGAGGAGATACGGTTGTTGTTGCAGGAGTCATTTCCGACTACCATCAGGAAGGGCTGAAAAAAGCACATGACCCTATTGGTTTTCGCCTCGCACCCAATGCCCAGCGGTATTATTCACTCAAAATTCACAGCCGTAATATGCGGGAAACCATAAGCTTTGTTGAAAATATTTTTCAATCCACCTTCCCCGAAAATCCGTTTAATTATTTTTTCCTCGACGACCATTTCAACCGGCAATATCGGTCCGAAATCACCTTTGCAAGGGTATTTGGCCTTTTTGCCGGACTGGCCATATTTGTAGCCTGCCTCGGGCTGCTGGGGCTTTCTTCCTTCAGCGCTACCCAACGCTCAAAAGAAATCAGTATCAGAAAAGTACTGGGGTCTTCGGTAAGCAATATTTTTATTCTCCTCTCCCGTGAGTATTTCCTTCTGGTGGTGCTGGGCAATCTGCTTGCTATTCCGCTGGTGGTGATGGGAATGAATTACTGGCTACGAACTTTTGCCTTCAGTATTTCGCTTTCGGGTTGGGTGTTTGTTCTGTCTGCCATCGCAACACTGGTCATTTCCCTGCTGGCTGTCAGTTATCAGTCGATCAAAGCTGCCAGCCAGAGCCCGATCCACGCGCTGAGAAACGAATAACGTTTTATCCGCCTGATCAGAAAACTATGCTTTACAATTCGCTCAAAATCGCCATACGGAATCTGGGCCGGAACAAAATCTACAGTCTGATCAATATTATCGGATTGTCGATGGGTATTGCCTGCTGCCTGATGATTCTTCTTCACGTAAGTGATGAGTTTTCCTACGACCGCTTTCACACCCAGGGCGACCGCATATATCGCATGGCACTGGAGCGGATTTACCCCGACAGAAAAACCCACTATGCCATTATCCCATCCTCTATGGGCGAGGCTGCCAGGGACGAATTTCCTGAAATAGAAAAGCTCGTAAGGTTATGGCAGTTTGAGCAACCCACATTTTTCCGGCGGGGAGATCAGGTTTTGGAAGAATACGGTGTTATGTTTGCCGATTCGACCTTTTTTGAAGTGTTTGATATTCCGCTGCTGGAAGGCGACCCAGAGAATGTACTCAATCAGCCGGGAAAACTTATTCTTACCCAAGAAACCGCCGAAAGATATTTTGGCAGTGAACCGGCGATAGGCAAAGTACTGGAAACACCCAACGGAAATTTTGAAGTAGTGGGTATTTGTGCCAATGTTCCCGAAAATTCGCACTTCGATTTTGACTTTCTGGCGAGCGCACTCAACCTCAACTTTTTTATCCAAAACAAAGATTACCTGTCTTTTTCCACCGTCACCTATTTTCTTTTACAGGAAGGTGCCGATCCGGTGGCACTGGAAGCCAAATTTCCTGCTATGGTGGAAAAGTACGCTTCCGGGCCGATTGCGCGCCAGTTGGGAAAAAGTTATGCCGAATATGTCGCAGCGGGAAATGGGTATCACTATTTTCTTCAGCCTTTATACGATATTCACCTCCGCTCCCACCTCGAACAGGAGTTTAAAGCCAATGGGAATATCCTTTATATCTGGCTTTTTGTTTCCATTGCCCTTTTCATCCTGCTTATCGCCTGTATCAATTTTATGAACCTCGCCACGGCCCGTTCTTCTGAAAGGGCCAGAGAAGTGGGTATCCGCAAGGTTTTGGGCTCCTATCGCAGCCAGTTGATAGCACAGTTTCTCATCGAATCTATGCTCATCAGCGGGATAAGTCTGGTTTTTGCCCTCGTGATCACGCAGTTTTCGATTCCCGTTTTCAACGAACTTTCGGGCAAACACCTTTCCCTCAGCGAAGGGCTTCCCTGGTGGGTTCCGTTGTTTTTGCTTGCCTGTGCCGTGGTTACAGGATTGCTCGCCGGAAGTTATCCGGCGTTTGTCCTCTCCGGCTTTGAGCCGGTAAGTGTACTCAAGGGCGCATTTAAATCCACTCGCAAAGGGTCTTTTCTCCGAAACGGGCTGGTGGTATTTCAGTTTGGGATTTCCTCCCTTCTGATTGCCTCCACGGTGGTGATTTACAACCAGATGGAATTTATCAGGAAAAAAAACCTGGGTTTTGACAAAGCACAGGTGCTGGTAGTAGAAAAAGTGGGGGCGCTGGGCCCGCAACAGGCTGAAAATTTCCGCAACGAAATCCGCAACATTCCGGGCGTCCTTAGCGCAGGCATTTCGCATGCACTTCCGGGGGGCGAATTTTTCGGTTTTTTCCTGAAATCTTCTCCCGGTTCTGAGGTAGTTACAGGCAGGGGAATGATTATGGATGAATATTTTCCCGAAACCCTGGGGCTTCATATTCTACAGGGAAGAGGGTTTTCGCGCGAATATAATGACACCCTTTCTGTGGTGCTGAACGAGAAAATGGTGAAAGCGCTGGGACTGACAGATCCGGTTGGCAAACAGGTAATTAACCCCGGAAACACACCTGAAAATACACAGATACTCACCATCATCGGTGTGGTCAGCGATTTTCATTTTCATTCCCTCCACGAAGAAATTGCGCCGCTGGCTATTCTTTACACCCACAACCCGCAGGGATTCAGGGCTTTTGTTCCTGTAAAAATTCAGCCTGATAAAACAGATGCAGTTATTGCCGATATTCGTTCAAACTGGGAAAAAGTCAGTCAGGGCATTCCATTCAGCTATTATTTTCTGGACGAAAAACTCAATCAGCTTTACCAGTCGGAGCAGGCTTCGGGCAGGTTGTTTGCCACTTTTTCTGTCATAGCCATCCTCATTGCGAGCATCGGACTATTTGGCCTTGCGACCTTTCTTGCGCAGCAGCGTACCCGGGAAATCGGCATACGGAAGGTACTTGGCGCTTCGGCAGCCCAACTCGTAATATTGCTTTCCCGTGAAATTACCTGGCTGGTAGTGATTGCACTGCTGATCTCCATTCCGCTGACCTGGGTGCTGATGGAAAAATGGCTGGAAGATTTTGTGTATCGGGTATCGGTAGGGCCTTCCGCATTTTTACTTGCAGGTGCGATCGCCCTGGCCATTGCCTGGCTTACAGTGAGTTATCAGTCGGTAAAAACGGCATTATCCAATCCGGTTGAGGCACTGCGCGACGAATAAATCCTTCTGCCGGGTGCAGTGGCTGCTTGTTGCAATGGGGGAAAATTTCTACATTCCGCCCGAGAAAATCAATTTGCTTGAAAGTAGCATTAACCGGCGCTTCGGGTCACGTAGGCGCCAATATTACCCGGCAGTTGCTGGACAGGGGAATCCACCCGAAAGTACTGATCCGCACGACCGAAAGGCCATAGAAGGCCTGGCGGTTGAAGTCATTCAGGGAGATGTATTGGACCCTGAGAGTCTGGATCGGCTGGTCGCCGGTGCCGAGATTGTCATCCATTCTGCAGCAATTATTTCAATCACCGGCGACCGCGACGGAATGGTTTTCCGCACCAATGTGGAAGGCACCCGTAATGTCGCAGAAGCCTGTCTGAAAGCCCGGGTAAAAAGGCTGGTTCATATCAGCTCTGTCCATGCATTTCAGCAGTCGCCCCGCGACCAGGTGCTCAATGAGGAACGAGCTAAAGTCAATGAATCTGGTTTTGCTTATGACCGGTCCAAGGCTGCGGGAGAAGATGTGGTTCGGGCTGCGGCAGATAAAGGGCTGGAGGTGATTATCTTGAATCCAACTTCTGTCATTGGCCCCTATGATTTTAAGCCTTCTTTTCTGGGCAGTGCCCTTTGGGAAATTTACCAGGAAAAAGTTCCTGCTATGGTTCAGGGCGGATTCAACTGGGTGGACGCAAGAGATGTAGCCGATGCGACCATTCAGGCCATGACAAAAGGAGAAAGTGGCCAGCAATACCTGCTTTCGGGTCAGTATATTCCGATGTCGGAACTGGCCGGAAGATTGTGTCAGATATACAACCGGAAACCACCGCGTTTGGTTTTACCGACAGCAGTAGCGATGCTCGGGCTGCCATTTATTCAGCTATACACCCATATCACCGGACAACCACCGCTCTACACACATGAATCGCTCCAGACGCTCCGCAATGGCAATCCGATGATTTCAAGCGAAAAAGCGCAAAAAACACTGGGTTTTAAACCGAGGCCGCTGGAAGCGACATTAAAAGACACGATGGACTGGATGTTAACGCACCAAATATGAACGGGTTTATTTATTTGTGGGTGGCAATCGGGCTGATCATATTTCCCTTACAGTTGCGGGTATCTGCACCTTATGGCCGGCACATGCGGAAAGGCTGGGGTCCGACGATCTCCAATCAGCTCGGCTGGGTCATTATGGAAACGCCTGCCCTGCTCACCATGCCGCTATTGTTTCTGGCAGGCAGTGCGGAAAAGACAACCGTCTCATGGATATTTGTAGCCCTCTGGCTGCTGCATTATATCAACCGGACGCTGGTTTTTCCCTTCCGGGTACATACAAAGGGGAAAAAAATGCCGGTGCTGATAGCAGTTTTTGCCATATTCTTTAATGTAGTCAATGGCAGCATCAACGGGTTGTATCTGGGTGAAAACGCATGGAAATACACCTCCGACTGGCTGACCGACCCGAGATTCCTCACCGGTATCGGGATGTTTGCCGCAGGACTGATCATCAACTGGCAGTCAGACAACATCCTGCTTCACCTGCGAAAACCCGGAGAAACAGAATATAAAATACCACAGGGAGGCCTTTTCAGGTATGTATCATGCCCAAACCATCTGGGAGAAATCATCGAATGGACAGGATTTGCGATCCTTACCTGGTCGCTTGCCGGGTTTGCTTTTGCCTTATGGACAGCAATTAACCTGCTGCCCCGTGCCCTGGATCACCATAAGTGGTATCTCAAGCAGTTTCCCGAATACCCCAAAAACAGAAAGGCAGTTTTCCCTTTTATTTTATAATATTGAGGTAATATTCAGCCGGATTGTGCTCTTTTTTGGGGCGAAGGTTGACAGGATAACTTTTTTTCTTTAATTTTTCGAAAAAATAAAGGATTTTTTTAAACACATTAACATTATGGAAAACGAAACAACTACTGTAGGAACCGAGCAAATTGCCAGCCAGGGACAAAGGATTGGCGCCTACTTGATTGACGCTATCCTTATGGGCGTAGTCGGCGTAATTCCAATTATCGGGCTTCTCGTAATCATTGCTTATGCACTTTTGCGCGATTCACTGCCCTTCCTTGATGGTCAGAGTATCGGCAAAAAAGTAATGAAACTCCGCGCTGTTACCGAAGATGGTCAGAGCCTTTCCGGTAACTGGGGCCCTGGTATCATCCGCAACATTGTTCTGCTCATTCCTTTCTTCCCTATTGTTGAGCTCATTGTACTGCTTACCAACCAGGAAGGAAGAAGACTGGGTGACCAGTGGGCAAAAACCAAAGTAATTGTAGCTGCATAATCTTTAATCCTATCTATAATGGCACAATCTCAGGACGTACCTGAAAGGTTTCAACATCTCATTGACGAGGGATATGAAGTCCGCATGGGCGATTACATCAACCGCGGCTGGCAGTTGTTTACTGCTGATCCCTGGCCGTTAATTGCTTTTTACCTGTTGCTGATGATCGGCTCCTTTGTTGTCGGGCTGATCCCGTTTGTGGGCTCTATTGCCATGATGGTCATCTCTCCGGTTTTGTCGGCAGGGATGTACATTTATATCGACAAGATTGCCAAAGGAGAAGAAAGAGTGTTTAATGACTTTTTCTCCGCTTTCAACCTGCTGGGGCCGCTGTTTCTAGGGAGTTTTATCGGTGGTATGCTTACTATGCTGGGTTTTCTGTTTTTACTCATCCCCGGTATATATCTGGGCGTAGCCTATGCCTTTGTCGTACCGCTGATCACTTTCGCCGGACTGGAGTTCTGGCCTGCACTGGAAACCAGCCGCAAAGTCGTTACCAAAAACTGGTGGGCTTTATTTGGCTTCATGATTGTCACAGGGCTGATTATGTTCTCCGGCGTGATCCTGTTGTTTGTAGGTATGTTTGCCACTATCCCGCTGGGAACCTGCATCATTTATGCCGCATATGAAGACATATTCGGCGAAAGGATGGATCCCATGCAAAGCAAGATCGACGAGATCGGACAGGAAATTCAGGAAATTGACTACCGAGATGAAGATGCCTTCTAAAAGGTATCACAAATAAAAAAAGTCCCTTCGCGGGACTTTTTTTTTGATCATTTTTGGGGCCTATTCACCGCCTTTTTCCACCTGGCGTTTCAGCATTTCTTCGTTGAGGAGGTAAATCGCACTTTTATTGTCCTCAATGAGTTTCAGCTTACCAATAATGGTGCGCATGGTGGACTCCTCCTCTACCTGTTCGGCCACAAACCACTGCATAAACTGATGGGTAGCATAATCGCCTTCTTCCAATGCCGCTTTTACAATTTCGTGGATGGAGCGGGTGATAAACTGTTCGTGCGCCAGTGTTTTTTCAAATACATCGAGAATAGATGTAAAATCTGTTTCAGGCGCGCCAATCTGGCCAATGGTGATTTTGCCATCCACATCGTGAAGGTAATCAAACTGTTTGGCCGCGTGCATCATCTCCTCTTCGGCCTGAATACGGAAGAAATGCGCAAATCCGTCGAGATCGCGGTTTAAAAAGTAAGAACACATGGCAAAATACTGATTGGCCGACAGCAACTCTTTATGATACTGATCGTTGATCATTTTTTCCATTTTTTTGCTTATCATGGCAATAGTTTTTGGGTTAATTTATTTTGGAAACTCTTTTTTAAGGGTATAGTTTTCAAATATAATGCTAACTGTATGTATTTCCGACTCATTTTTCTCACGGCTTTTGTATTCGCATTTGCCTGTAACACACCCTCCCCGGAAGGACAAAAAACCGAAGCAACTCCTTCTGCTGATTCTGTTACGGCAGAAACAGAACAGGCTGAAACACCGGCCTCCACTACCCCCTCTTTTAATGCATTTATCGCCGGCAACAATGTCCGCGCACGAAAACAGCCCTCTACTCAGAGCGAAATCGTATTTACCTACGAGGCCGGAATACCGGTAAAAATCATGCGGCAGGTGGGCGAAAGAGTTAATATCACCAAAGGCGACGAATGCGACGATTTTGGCTATTACTGGTATGAGACCGAAGATGAAAAACAAAATCACGGTTTTATTTTCGGAAAATTCCTTTTCCAAACCCACCCCGAAAATATCCGGGGGCCCTGGTACACCACCGTACCCATGCAGGGTCAGGACTGGGGGCTTGGGGTTGCCAAAGACCTGTCTTACGGCTCGATGGGCGAAGACGGCCTCACCGGATGTGAAGAGCTGATTTTCCCCTACCTTTACCTGGGCAACGAATCTATGGTCTTTCCCATTTATGTCAACAATCAGACCGTAAGCAATCACGGCGGATGGATGCGCAACAGCCGCTTTGATTCCGGATTGTTTTTCCTCCTGCATTCTTCCGAAGGTACAGAAGCACGGCTGGAGAGCTTCCGCCCGCTGGGATCAGAGCGGGGATTTGATATAGAAATTTTCTTTCAGCATCAGGAAGAGGAAGAAAGAATTATATTCCGCGTTATCGACTTCCAGGGAAAATTTATGGTTGATACCTGGAGCACACACTAATCTTTTACCCATGCACGCCCTTTACCGATTACGACTACTACTTCTGACCGGCACTACTGCCGCGCTGTGGGGTTGTACCCCTACGCCCCCTGATCCAATGGAAAGTTTCCAGCTTCAGCCGGGGTTTGCCATGACTCTTGCCGCTTCAGAGCCGCTGATTTTTGACCCTGTGGATATGGCATTCGATGAAAAAGGCCGCGCTTTCGTCGTAGAAATGCCCGGTTATCCGATGAATGATGCAGAAGGGAAAATTGTCCTTCTCGAAGATTCGGATGGAAATGGCCAGTTTGATACACGCTTGGTTTTTGCCGACAGTCTGGGCGTTGCCTCCTCGCTGATGGCGTACCGGGGCGGATTTCTCGTTGCGTCCCCACCTGACCTGATTTTTTTAAAAGACACCGACGGCGATGACCGGGCAGATACCAGGGAAATCATCCTCTCCGGTTTCAGCTATGGCAACCTTCAGCACAATTTTAACGGGCTCACCTACGGACTGGATAACCAAATCTACATCGCCAATGGCGGAAACTCCGGAAATGTCTATTGGCCACAAACCCCTGACCAAAAACTGAGTATCAGGGGGAGCGACCTGCGGATAGATCTGGAAAATCAAAAAATTGAACTCTTTGGCCGTACCTCCGGCGGATTTGAACTGGCGATGGACGAATGGGGCAACTTTTTTGGCACACACAACACCGAACATATATCCCATATCGTATTCCCCGGAAAATATATGGAAGGAACCCTCCCCGGTTATAACCTCGACGAAATCTCAGACCACAGTGAAGGCGAACTGGCCCGGATTTACCCGATCGGCAAGCAGGATACCCGCGTAAACCACCCGGAGCAGTCGGGGTATTTTTCGGGCGCATGTGGCATTACCTACTACGGGGCAAACGCCTTTCCCCAGGCATTCAACGGCAATATCTTTGTGGCTGATGTCGTGCTCAACCTCATTCACCGCGATGTAATCCACCCCGATGGCCCGTCTTACAGAGCCTCCAGAGAAGATAAAGAAAGAGAATTTCTTGCCTCTTCCGACCGCTCCTTCCGCCCGGTAAATATGATTACCGGCCCCGATGGCGCCCTCTATGTCCTCGATATGCACCGTAAAGTCATTGAACACCCGGAATGGATCCCCGACGAAATCGAAGACACGCTGGACCTTAATGCTGGAAAAGATGCCGGAAGAATTTACCGGATTACTCCCGAAGGGGGACTGCCCGTAGCGCATCCCTCATTTGCCAGAAACAACCTCCCGGAGGTCGTCGCACACCTTTCGCATCCCAGCCTCTGGTATCGCATTACGGCCCAGCGTCTGCTGGTAGAATGGCATGATGAGGCTTCTGTGCCCATACTGGAAGAATTTTTTGCACAAACCCCTTCGCCTCAGGGTAAACTTCACGCGCTTTGGACTATGGCAGGGATACAAAAACCATCGGTTGATATAATAATTGCGGCACTTTCAGATGATCATCCCGAAGTCAGGGCAGCAGGTATTCAGCTTTCAGAGGCATACGAAAGCAATAATGAAAAGCTGCTGAAAAAACTGCTTTCACTTGAAAACGAAAGCCAGCCCAAAGTCGTGATGCAGCTTCTATTGACCTTGTCTGCCCTTCCGGAAGCAGAGCAGGAAAAAAACTATCCTGTGGTCCGGCGGATCATGCTTCAGCATACGGGCAACCCGTGGATGCGAATGGCGATTGCAGTTGCGGGCAAAAACAACCCTTCCCGTTTTGCAGGCGATCTGCTGGCAGAAAAAAACATGCCGGAAGGCAGCACCGAACTGCTCGAAATGCTGTCGAGACAAAGCGGCCAGATGGCAACCGAAAATGAATTGCTGCAACTGCTGAAACAGGCCGCACAGGCAGAGCATTCGTTGCAGGTAAGCCTGCTGAATGGTCTTTCATCGGGAGTGGCAAGAAGAGATCAGCCGCTGACTTCAACAAAGCAGATTGATCAATACCTGGGCAAACTGGAAACCACGCTGCCGGTAACCCTTGCTTCGTGGCAACTGCGTAAAACAATGAGCCTCCCCTTGCCCGCTTCGGGGAATAAACAACTACAACAGGCTGCCGCAATAGCAACCAACCGAGAGGCCGCTACTGCCGAAAGAGTCGAAAATCTTGAGTTGATGGCTTTTGGCCCATTTGCCGGAAGAGAGGAATTGTTGTTTTCACTACTGAATACCCGCGAGCCGCAGGCATTACAATCGGTCGCGATCCGACAGTTGCGGGAGAGCCGGGAAAAAACGGTGGGCCCCCGGCTGGTAGAAATCTGGAGCGAACTGGGCCCCGAAACCCGGAAAGCTGCCGGGGATATTTTGCTGTATCAGGAGGACAATCACCCGGTATTGCTGTCGGCACTGGAAACAGGTAAGGTTCAGATGGGAGAAATGAATTTCCATCTCGAACGGCGAAGAGAATTGCTATTTTCGGAAGATGAATCGGTGAGAAAGCGGGCGAAAGCGCTTTTTTCAGATGCAGGCGTTTTTACGCGGAAAGAAGCACTGGACAAAATGAAACCTGCGCTGAGTTTAAAAGGAAATGCAGTGGCTGGAAAATTGGTATTCACCCAAACCTGTAACCCCTGCCACCGGCATAAGGGCGAAGGAAATGAAGTCGGCCCCGAACTCACGGAAATCTACCGCAAAAGCGGTCAGACCCTGATGCATGACATCCTCGACCCCAATGCAGCAGCAGACAACCGGTATATCAGCCACACGGTTGAGACCGTCAGCGGGGAAGTTGTCAGTGGCATTGTGATGCAGGAAAATGATGACGAAGTGGTATTGCGGCAAATGAACGGGCAGGATCGGAGCATTCTTCGGCGCGACATCCGCACTTTTACTTCCACGGGACTTTCCCTTATGCCGGAAGGACTGGAAAATGCTATGACCACACAACAAATGGCCGATCTGCTGGCATTTTTGCAGCAGGCACCGTAGTGGACGCCTGTGAAATCTCTGTGCTCACTCTTATGGGTACTTCGTTTTGCGAGAAATATTTTTCAGCCAACCGCAGGGTTCACGCAGAGCACGCAAAGAACCGCAAAATACGCCAAGGGGGTAAGTACCCCCACCTTTGCGACTTTTGCGAGACCTCAGCGACCTTTGCGTTTAAAACTTAACCTTACAGAAAAACACAGAACGAAGTACCCATCAGGGTGGCCGCGGAGGAATCGCAAAGGGCGCGGAGAATTACACGAGAGAAAGGAATTACTCTTCCACCTTTTTCAGCGAAGCGGAATTGATGCAGTAGCGGAGCCCGCCGGGAGGCGGCCCGTCCTGAAATATATGCCCGAGGTGGCAGTCGCAGACATTACACATGACCTCCACGCGGATCATGCCAAAGCTCCTGTCTTTTTCGTATTTGACCACATCTTCTGTAAAAGGCTGGGTAAAACTCGGCCAGCCTGTGCCGGATTCAAACTTCTCGCGGCTGTCAAACAAGGTAGTGCCGCAGCAAACACAAGCGTAAAGCCCAGGTTCAAACAGCTCACAATAAGCGCCGGTAAACGCGCGCTCTGTTCCCTTCTGCCGGGCGATACGGTACTGGTCTGGCGTGAGGGCTGCCCTCCACGCTTCCTCAGATTTTTCCACTCTGCGGGGAGGCGTTGGATTGCCTTTATTGGTAAAACGGATGATATCTATCCAGGTAAGCATACGATTAATCTTGGGAATGTAAAGATACACAAATGCCATGTAAGTATGGCGAATATTATGATTTATGAATTTCAAAAACAAAAATATATTTGCAAAAAAAATTCCTACATGAACTTCTTTCCCTTATTTAGAATTATTCTCTCTCTACTTCTTTCCCTTCTGTCCGTTTCTGCGCTTTTGGCACAACTCAGCGCCCCCAAAGTGGAAGCCGTATATGGCGGGCGGATCAATGCCATCACGGGTATCGCAATCACACCCGATACTTCCAGAATTTTTATCACCACCGAAAGCGCCAATTCGGCTTTCTACGCAGACATTTATCACCCCGCAGGCGGCACACCCGTAACAGGCGCCTTTCAGGTGATGCCCGGTCTGGATGATATCGCAGGTTATGGAGGCGGTATTCAGGAAATTGCAGCACATGCAGGGTCGGGATTTCTTTTCTTTTGCGATATGGGAAAACTTTCCCGTACACATCCTCACGCCACCGTTGTAGCCGGGGTGGACAGCTTTGGCATCAACACCATCCTGATCAGGGGTGACTATCTGTTTTACATGAAAGGCGCAGAGCTCAGGTTTGGCACAATCGATCATGCCGGCAATTTATCACCGCTGGCAGGTTCGCCGATCATTCTCCCGCCGGGGATGATACAGCCACAGATGAGCATTGATCCTGTCACAGGAAGGCTCTATATGCTGGGTCGGGGAGCATCGCCCAAACTCCTGGTCTCCTCGGAGCCATATGACGGATTTTTATCTACTACCAATATGAAAGACATTTCCCCCACGACCCTGCCTACAGCGGTGGAATGGTCTTCACTGGGAATCGCGCCTGACGGGCGGATTTTCCTGGCCGGCTCCGATTTTATGCAGAAATACTTTGCCTGGTCAGACAACGATACCGTCTGGAACAGTTACGGCAGCGGCATAGGCGGAGCTGCGGGGCGAAACCTTCAGTTTGGCGGAGACTCGTCCAGCTACAATGTCTATTACGCCAGCATGTACAATTCCGCCAATGGGATGAGCGGCTCCTGGTTCAATTTTGGCAATATCAGTTCTGAGACTCATCCCAACGACGGCGCCGTTTACAGCGACCCGCTAAATCCGGATGTAGTATATATAACGACCGACATGGGAATCGGCGTTTCTTTCAACCGCGGGCCATCCACGGTTGAGATCAATGACGGGGTGGAAGCCGTTCAGGTCAGCGATTTTGATATGACCAGCGACAAACAAACAGCCTGGCTGGCCTCCAAATCGGGCATACGCAAAGTCTCCCAATACAAAACCTCCCCGACCTGGACCAAAGCCATTTTCCCGATGCAGGACGGTTCGCCTTACTATTCGGTAGCCATGGCAGCGGAAGATACCAATACAGTTTTTGCAGCCAACCTGCGTGTATATCGCACCCAAGACAGCGGAAAAAACTGGAACCGCATGTTTTCTGCAGAAGATCCGCCATACAACTTTCCGCAATCTGGAAACTTCACCACAGGAGCAGCCACGGTGCGCAGTCTGGAAGTCTGCCCCTACGCCCCATCCATCGTGATGGCGGGCTACTCGATCGAATGGGGAAATCCCGGCGGATTGTTTTACTCGCTCGACGGCGGCAATAGCTGGCAGCAACAACTGATCCACGCCCCGGCAACCGGATACGACGTCAACGTACAGGATATCCTTTTCAGTCAGGAAGGCACCGATACCATTGCTTACGTAGGCGTAAAATACGACCTCTCCAGCCCCGGTGGTTACAGCGTGTATAAACTCACCAAAAACGGCAGCACATGGAACGTATCGCAGGACATGGGGCCATCGGGAACCAGCACCGGCTCGGTGATCGTCGTCAGTATCATTGACCTCGCCCAAAGCCCGACGGGCGATACCCTTATTGCCTGCGGCACAGATGCCGGCACCAACCATCCTACGGTGTATTACAAAGATACCAAAGGTACCAATGTCTGGACGCCCTTCACCACCAGCGGATTTCCCGCATTCCCCGGAAAAACAGCCAAAGCTGCAACCTATGGCATTGACACCGTGTATGTCGCTGTAGATGAGGAAATTTATTATTTCCCCTCGGGAGGCGCCGCCTGGACCCTGGGGTATAAATATCCGGTGGGAACCCGTGTCGAATTTTTGTATTACGATGAATTGCTGGTTGGAACCGGAACCGGCGTTTATGGCCATACAGGTACACCGGTAAATTCGACGGGAATTTTTGATGCGGAAAAGGCAGATGTTAGGAAAATTGCCTCGGTATATCCCAACCCTGCCCGTGATTTTCCAGTGATGCTGAGTCTTTCACAACCCAGCACCACGCCGGTAAGTGTAAGGGTTTATACCATGGAAGGAAGACTGGCGGGAAAAATCCAGTTCAGGCCCGGAGCAGAATTTGAATTGCCCGAAACCCTTTTCCACGGCAACGGACTATATATCATGGAGATTACCGGGTCATTCGGCAAAACCTTTACCCGGGTCGCAGTCAGCAGATAACTATTCCAGCCTGACTACCTGTGCATTTTCGAGGCGGTAGTTGAGGCTGTAAGGATCATAACTGAGAACAAATTTCCCTTTGAATATAGCGATCTGATCTGTTTTATACCGGGTTTTTCCGCTGGCAGGAACCAGTTCGACTACAGATTCCTTACCTGCATACCCACAAAAAAAACAGGCACTAAAAGGAAAAGCGGAAAGCACATACTGAGATCCTTCCGTATCCATCGGAATGATATACCCTTTCAGTTCGACGACCTGCCCATCGGATGCGGTGAGCAGGTCGCCGTATTGGGGTATGGATACAACTGACTGTGTATTTTCATCAAACCTGACGGAGTAGTTGACATTTGTCAACATGTCCCATTTGAGAGAAGTCTGGGAAAAAAGGAGGGAATGACTACCAACCATCATACCTGCGAACAACACTATAACATTGAAAGCTTTCACGATTTCAAAATTTACCTATTTTTACCACTGTTGAACCCAAAGTTACATACAGAAGTGGTTACTTACAATTTTACCCCCACCTTAACATTGGCACGATGACACTACTAAACTATATCACCTGGGACGTTGATCCGGTCATTTTTTCCATCGGGCAGTTTAGCCTGCGCTGGTACGGGACCCTGTTTGCCGGCGGGTTTTTCATTGGCTACCTGATTACCCAGCGCGTCTGGAGAATGGAAAAACAGGACGAAACCAAACTCGACACGCTGCTGATTCTGCTGGTGCTCGGTGCGCTGGTAGGAGCCAGGCTGGGGCATGTGTTTTTTTACCAGTGGGACTACTACAGCCAGCATTTATCTGAGATTCCGGCCGTATGGAAAGGCGGACTGGCAAGCCATGGCGGCGCGCTGGGGCTGATACTGGTGTTCTGGATTTTCTCCCGGTTTGTGATCAAAAAACACCTGCTGTGGGTAACCGACCGGGTGGTCATGTCTGTGGCACTGACAGCCGGGATGATCCGCACCGGAAACCTGATGAACTCCGAAATTCTGGGTTCGCCGACAGACCTGCCCTGGGCATTTATTTTTACGATGCGCGACGCGATTCCCCGGCATCCGGCGCAGTTGTACGAGGCACTGGCCTATTACAGCATTGCGGCACTCCTGTTTTACCTGTTTTTTAAAACTCCCTCCAAAAACAACCGGGGTTTTATTACCGGCGTATTTCTGGCGATGACTTTCACCGCCCGGGTGTTGCTTGAATTTTTAAAGGAGAATCAGGTGCCATTTGAGGAGACCATGACACTCAATATGGGGCAGTGGCTGAGTTTTCCGCTGATTGCGCTGGGATTATATCTGATTTGGGGGAGTGGTAGAAAAACGGCATAACCTGTTTATTTCTAAAAGTTGTATATTGCCCTCATATAGCAATTTCCTTCCTTTATGAATAAACTACTACTAACTGCATTGCTTTCCGCAATTGTTGTGGCGCTGGGCCTCCCCGCCTGTAACACTTCACCTAAAGTTCCCGTCCCTTACGAATCTCTTTCCGAAAGCGAAAGACACGATATTTCTCATGCTATCGAAGGGCTGGAAGTGGCCGAAGGGCTGGAAGTTACCCTGTTTGCCTCCGAAAATACATTCCTCAACCCCACCAACATCGATATTGACGCCAGAGGCCGGGTCTGGGTATGTGAAGCATTCAACTACCGCAACGCACTCAATCCCACCAACCCCGTAAGAAAGGAAGGCGACCGGATTCTCATCCTTGAAGATACCGACGGGGATGGAAAGGCTGATAAGGAAACCGTTTTTTACCAGGGAAATGATGTAAATGCCGCCCTGGGAATTTCGGTTATAGGAAATAAAGTTATTGTCTCCTGCAGTCCCAATATCTTTGTATTTACGGATACCGACGGCGACGACAAACCCGACAGCAAGGACATCCTGTTTACCGGTATCGGGGGCGAACAACACGATCACGGAGCACACGCCGCCGTATTTGGGCCGGATGGAAAGCTGTATTTCAACTTCGGAAATGCAGGCGAACAGTTACGCGACCCCGCAGGAATTCTTATCACCGATATTCACGGTTTCCCGGTGGAGGCTGCCCGCAAACCCTTTCAGGAGGGAATGATTTTCCGCTGCAATCCCGACGGAAGTGAACTGGAAGTCGTTGCATGGAATTTCCGCAACAACTATGAGGTCGCAGTGGACGCCTTCGGCGCACTCTGGCAGTCAGACAACGACGACGACGGCAACAAAGGCGTTCGTATCAATTATATCATGGAATACGGCAACTACGGACGCAACGACGAAATGACCGGTGCCGGATGGCAAAAACCCCGCACAGGCATGAGCGATGATATATCTACCCGCCACTGGCACCAAAACGATCCCGGTGTCGTGCCCAACCTGTTGCAGACGGGCGCAGGTTCTCCCACGGGAATCCTCGTATATGAAGGCGACCTTTTGCCCGAAATCTTCCGCAACCAGATGATCCATTGCGACGCCGGCCCCAATGTAGTGAGAGCCTACCCGGTAGAAAATGCCGGCGCAGGATACAAAGCCTCTATCGCCGATATTGTCAAGGGAAAAGACAATTGGTTCCGCCCCTCCGATGTGTCTGTCGCGCCTGACGGCTCGCTGTTTATCGCAGACTGGTACGATCCCGGCGTCGGTGGCCACCAGATGGGAGATACCCTTCGGGGCCGTATATACCGCGTAGCGCCCCCCAAACATGCCTACAAAGTCACTCCGCCCGATTTTTCCACTCCGGAAAATGCAGCCGAAGCACTCAAAAGTCCCAACCTCGCCACCCGCACCCTCGCATGGCAGGCTTTGCATGGCTTTGGAGAAAGCGCAGAACCTGCCCTCGAAACCCTATGGGGTTCAGACAACCAGCGGTACCGCGCACGGGCATTATGGCTGCTGAGTAACATTCCCGGCAAGGGCGAAGCCTGGGTGGAAAAAGCAATCGCAGATAAAAACGCCGACATCCGTATGACCGGCCTCCGCGCTGCCAGACAAATGGGAATGGAGCTGGGCCCTATTCTTCAAACCCTTTCCAAAGATGAAAATCCGCAGGTTCGCCGTGAAGTTGCCGTCGCCCTCCGCTTTTATACAGGAAAAGACAAACCGCAAATCTGGACGACACTTGCCACACAATATCCGCAGGGAGATCGCTGGTATCTCGAAGCACTGGGCATCGCCAGCAACCCCGATCCCGACGCCGTGTATGCAGAATGGGCCAAAACAATGGGTACAGAATGGGACACCCCTGCCAACCGCGATATAATCTGGCGTGTAAGAGCAACGGCTGCCATACCCCGCCTCGGCGACATCATCGCCGCCACTCCTGCTGCTGCCGCCAATTACCGCTACTTCCGGGCGATGGATTTCCATACCGATAAATCCAAAAACCAGGTGCTGGAAAAACTCGTTTTCGGCCAGCACCCTGCACAGGATCAGATCGGCTATCTCGCCATCCGGCATATGGACTACAACTATGTCAAGAGCAATGCAAAGATCGGCAAAGTACTGGCAGAAATCCTCGAAGCCAATAAAGGTACAGATGCCTACCTCGACCTGATCGAAAGCCTTACCATGACCGACAAAGGCAAAGAACTGGTGCAAATCGCACTGGAAGAAGGAAATTCGGCGCGGGGGGTTCGCGCGGCCCAGCTTTTGCGGCAGTTTAAGCAACTGTCTCTGTTTATCCCGCACCTCAACAGCAAGGATGAGAAAGAGCAGATTGCGACCATGCTGGCCCTCAACAATGCAGGTTCGGATCAGGCGCTCGACATGATCCAGTCCGTCATCGGAGATGAAAGCCGCAGCCCCGGCATACGGCGTGCAGCCGTGCAGGCGCTAGGCAGAGGTTGGTCGGGCGAAAACCGCCTCGTGGCCATGCTCAAGGAAAAAACCCTTTCACCCGAACTCGAAACCGCCGCAGCGACACAGCTACTGTCTGTGTATCGCAAAGCCTATCGCGAACTGGCAGCAGAAATCCTTCATCTTTCAGACCAGAACCAGGCGCTACCCTCAATCGACGAGCTTGTTGCCGACCAGGGAAGTCCAGACAACGGGAAAGTGGTGTTTGGAAAATACTGCCAGACCTGCCACCAGATCAACGGCGAAGGCATCAATTTTGGCCCCGACCTTTCACAGATTGGCAACAAACTCTCCAAATCGGCCCTGTATGGCGCGGTGTTTAATCCCAGTGCCGGAATCAGCTTTGGATATGAGGCCTATTTGTTTACCCTCAGCGACGACAGCAAGATACTGGGATATATATTCAGCGAGACCGACGACAAGGTGGACGTAAAAATGATGGGAGGAACCGTCAGGACGCTCAACAAATCAGAGATCAAAACCCGCGAAATGCAGGAGCAGTCGCTGATGACCGAAGGCCTGGCAAGAGCCATGAGCGTGCAGGAGTTTGTCGATCTGGTCGAGTACCTGAGCGGATTGGGCAAAGAGATATAAAACTGAGGAAATAGAGAGCTATGTGCCGTATGTGTCACCCCTTAAAGGGACACTTAGGTACATTTTTTCTGTCTGGACATATCCTTGCCAGATA
>JAWKNL010000033.1:0-66302 GCA_041391725.1 Bacteroidia bacterium | reverse complement strand
TTGTCATAGGTGATCGGATTCACGCTGTAACGGTTCAGCGCGGTGTTTTGCCAGGCGTTGCTGCTGTTGTATTCGCCGTAAATGGCTTTGGTCAGCCGGTTCTGGCTGTCGTAGGTGAAGCCGCCGATCTTGTGGTAAGTGTTTTTCAATCTGCCGGTGGGATTATAAGGTTGAGATAGGAATTTTTGAGAGTCAACGAGAGGATATTTTCAAAAATGGAGGTGAACCTTCCCCGTGAGTGCATATCCATTGTATTGAGAGATTCGGTGCTGTGGTTAAAAAACAGGTCTTCTAGTTTGCTTATAGCCAATCGCTTAGCTTTTTCAAAGTTTCACTTGCCCTCTTTTTAAGGTCAACTTCATTAATGTTAAATTTATCATTCAGATCAAATAATTCATCCGGATTATACGCATCAACATCAAGAAAAAAAGTATCCAAAACTTTGGACACATTTTCATGGAATTTTCCTGACAACCAATAATTGTCTTCCCTCCTGATTTGAAGGAAAAGGTTTTCAAATAGGGCTGTTTCTATCTTCTCAGAATGAAAGAGCGAGAGAAGATAAATATATTTCTGCAAATGAATTTTGTCTAATAGACTACTTTCATTATTTACCATAAAAAGCCTTTTGTTAATATATCGTTGATTTGTGCAGGGCTAAGTTTTGCTCCGGTTATAAATTGACCAGAGCGAGTTGATACCACATTTAACCCTGTTGTAGGATTTAAATAGAATGTAACAGCATTACTAGTATTTCTATATGCGCCATGAATAACCTGAGTGCTGGTAGCATTGATATGTTGATTGATCGCAGCACTGAATTTTGCTGCGTTCGCTTTGTTGAAGTTTCCTAAGACACCAAAATCAATAGCATGTTTAAATTTTGATTGCAACTGATTGGAGGGAAAGTGCAAAATAATACTACTCGTCTTCACCGCCCCCTTCTCCACCAACTTCACAAAGAGCTTCCCGCCGACGCGGGTCGTTTGGACAAAAACCCACTTCCCTCCCCAATATACCCACTTACCTACATATTTCAAATAGAGCGGCATGGGAAGCAGGAGTTCCTCAATCGGATAACTCGGCGTTAAGGCCCCCGATTGGGGAGCGATGGCATTGTGCGCGCGGTTGCTCAGGTCAAGGGTGCTGCCTTTTACATATCCGATCCACGAAAGTGGAAGTGATTTGTTCCACCCAATTCCCACCACCAAGTTTATGGGATTGTTGAGTACGTAGGTAAATGGAGAATGTTCGTAGTAGTTCTCCGCCAACGCATCCCCCCCCCACCAGCGCCCCGCCGCCGGATCATACCACCGCGCCCCGAAATCATACAACCCCAAATCCAGGTCTTCATGGAACTCCTTCCCCGTGTACCGATACGGATTCCCGCCTCCCACAAAGGCCGGGCCTGAAAGCTCCATCCCGAAGGGATAGTTGTGATGCTTCCCAAAAAGGGATCTTCGCTGCGACTTCAATCAACGTCGCCACTTGGCAGGTTTCAAAGAACAATAAAGGCTTCAAAATAGGAATTTTTCAAGAAGTGAGAAAGCCAGTTACCGTCTTTCTACTCTGTATGGTGACACAGTTATGAGAGGGTTATCTCTGGTTCAAAGATCGTTCTGATTTTTAACCATAGAAGGGGCCATTTCTAAAAGTTTCCGTTGATCTTCGCTCAGGCTGTGATTTCTATACAAAGAGAAATTTGGATGCCACTTATTGATTAAATCTCCTTCAGGCGACATTTTGTAGGTATCTCTTGATTTGAATTTTTTTTCCCAGTGTGGGGGATTCCCGGGCAGCAGGACGTAGCCATCAAGTAATAAGATGATTTTTCTGCCTCTGATTTTATATCTACCCCAATGTATACTATACCCATCTCCAACAGTATAATACGGAATCGCTATTACATAAGTGGAATCTATCCTCAAAATGGACTTCCCATGCCCACTTTTTATGGAATAGTCTCCAACCATACTATATTGATTTGTACATCCTTCCAAACTTAGCGTTAAGATGAATATCAATAATATCAAGTTGCATTTTTTCATGTGGGGAAATTGTCAAGGTGTGTGTTATACCCCTATTTGGTTCACTTAGTATCTGCTGCCTGTCCCCACTACTCTTTCATTCCAAAATCGTTGGAATTTTGAGACTTCTTATCCAAAACTCAATCAAAATCAGGTTTTCCTCGGTGTAATTCACGTTATTTTTGGTAAACACCTCAAAACTCCCCCGGCGCCAAAAATGCCTGATAGTTTTCGGGGTTTACTACTTTCAATGAAGTTCCGGGATAGGCTTCGAGAAAACTACCTGGAAGCCTGGGCTGCTTTTTTGCATTCCATTTAAATTCGTAAGCATGCAGCCCACCGTCATATTCCTCCAGATAATCAATTTCCTGCTGACTTACGGTTCTCCAGAAATAAGTTTTCCCATAAAATCTGTGAAATACATTGCGTTTATGCCGTTCGCTGATGAGAAAATTTTCCCAAAGACCGCCAATATCTGTTCTCAATTCCGGCAGTCGATAATCTCCGATGACTGCATTCGATACCATTGTCATAAAAATAAATCTTGCGGCTTTTTTCAACTCGGTGCGGAGATTTCGGCTGAATGCAGGCAGACGAAAAATAATAAATGATTTTTCCAGCAACCTGTAACGCTGTACCGTTGAAATATCACTCCCTACCACTTCGGCCAGTTTGTTGTAAGAAGTTTCTGAACCCACCTGAAGTGCCAGTGTCTGAAGCAGTTTTTCAAACAATTCCGGCTTTCAAGATCCTGAAACGAAAAAATATCCTTATACAAATAACTTCCTGCAAGCTGATTGAGAATTTCGGTCTCCTGACCGGGGTTTTTGACTACCTCCGGGTACATACTGTAAATATAAGTCGCCGGTGTAACAGCCGGGACTCTCAAAAGCTCCATGAAATAGCTCCATTTCATAGGTGGAAAAGGGCAATAGTGTGTATTCCCACTTTCTGCCAGTAAGTGGTTCATTGATCTGACTGGACAATTCAAAAGAAGAAGATCTGCTTACCAGAATGCGGACAGTCTTTATCTGATCCAGAATAATTTTTAAAGTCAATCCGATATTTTTCACCCGCTGCGCTTCATCAATCATTAACAATTCTGCATTTCCCACCACATTCTGAAGGTTGGGAAGTGTCTGAATTTCTAACCTTGCCCTTACGGCGGCATCATCACAATCCAACCGTAATACACGGAAATTACTTCGCCGGGCGACCTCATCTAAAAGGGTGGATTTGCCCACTTGTCGTGGCCCTAATATCAGTACCGCTTTACCAGGTACAAGTTTTTCCTCGACCGTTTTCAATAAGACCCGATCTATATACATAACTTCTGTTTCAGCCCAAAATACGATTTTATTCGGTTATAACCGAGAAAAATAGCCATATTCCCCGGTTACAACCGGGAAATCTTGAGAAATCGGAGGATAACCAACAAAAAAAAGGCCCTTTCGAGGGCCTCCCCATTAGCAATCGAAAAAAACCACGTTATTCTTTGATGACTTTCAGCGCAGGGATCGCAGCTTCAGTCTGTTCAAATCTTACAAAATATACCCCCGAACCCAGTTGGCTGAAATCAATTTCCAGATCGTTGTGCCCGGAGGAAATCACAACCTGTCTGGCAGATACGGTCCTGCCTGCCATGTCCATGATTCGAAGCGTAGCGCGAATATTTACCTGACTTTCCACTGTCAAATGCGCAATATCTTTCACAGGTGAAGGGAAAAACGAAAGGGTAAACTGATCGAAAATCAATTCGTCAATTCCCGTCAGTCCGCTTCGCACCAGTTGCACAGTAGCGCCCATTCCCCCTGAAGCCACACTGCCGTCAGAAGCTAAGGCTCTGTGGTACAGTGTTACGGTATCGCCGATATTTACCCCATAGAGTGCCAGCAGGGAATCGATGATATCATAGGTGGTGGAGAATGAGAGATTGGTGAGTGTCTTCTGGCGCACGATCATCTGGGTAAACGCGCTGTCGAGCGCAAGCTCCCATGTATAGGTCAGGAGGTCGTTGTCAGGGTCGCTGGCCGATGACCAGTCTGCTGTAAATACGGAGTCTTCCGGCCCTACAATCTCTATGACCGCACCGTCTGACGGGGTAGTAATCACGGCATCATCGTTGGGGAAAAATTGGTTTCCGGCAACACCTGTCCGCGGATTTCACCGGGAGGATTGGCCGAAGTGTGCACATTCCAGTAATAATTTCCGCTGCGGATATCGGCGATTTGCGCAGAATCCAGCACATAACGGTTGCTGTCAGCTTCATACACACCGCCAAACTGGTCGGGATCGACCGTGGTTTGAGTCCGATTTTGACTCCGCCATTGGGTGCTGTTTGCGCCGATATGGAAATGAGAAGCGGTATAGTTAAGGAAAGTGCATTAAAATGATCCGGTAACAACCAGGCTGTTGCCCGTGAGGGTAGCATTCATCGAACCAGAAGCCGGTGATGAAACGGTATTCAGTTGATTGTCAGCCTTCGCATGGGAGGTGAAATAGGTCGCAGCAAGCGGAAGTACGCTACCCCTGATTTCACCGGGCGTATTATTGACTGTGTGAATATTGACATACATCAAACGACGCAGCAAAGTATCGATCTGCCCGGTGCGCGCAGTAAGGATATTGCTTGCAGCTTCAAACCGCCCGGAAAGCCCGCTGGTATCCACTGCTGTTACCAGTGGGATCTGAATACCGCCATTGCGGGCCGGGATAAGCTGCGTGAAGATGCGCACCACCGGCTACGTTGGGATTAAAGGCACTGTTGAGGTTGTTGAATGATCCACTTGCAATCAGACGGGTTCCTGTCCATTCGATATTGACCGTACCGGTTGCGCTGGTTTTGACAGGCACTGTCGAACTTGTACCCGAAAGTGGTGCGACAAAATAGCTGGTGGCTTCATGTAGCAACTGGCCTCTGACTTCACCGGGAGCATAGACCGTAGTATGAATATTGGCGTACAACATCCGCGCCTTCAGTGTGTCGAGCATACCGGCAGAAAGGGTAAATGTATTACTGTCTGCCTCAAAAACACCGCCCTTGTTGTTGGCATCAACCGTAGGGTGAAGGTGAATTGCTATACCGCCATTCGAGCCGGCCAGGCCCAGATGCAGGTGAGAGCCGCCAGCTACCGCAGGGTTAAAATCACCCACCAGATTATTGAAAGAACCGGTAACGACCAACTGATTGCCCAGCACTTCTGCCTTCAGCGAGCCCATTCCTGTGGAAATTCGCGGTGAAACATCATTTATCCCCGAAAGGAAGGCATTCATCACAAACTGACTTTGCGGCAAAACCTGGCCGCGCAATTCTCCGCTGGCATTGGTTGCTGTGTGAATATTGGCATACGTGCGGCGGGCCACTAGATTTTGCAGTCCGGCTGCACTTACTGCAAATACGTTGCTGTCAGCATGGAACCGGCCAAATCTGCCGGTTGTATCCAGCTCCGAATGAAGATGATAGGTGATGCCACCGTTTCTTCCGGCAATATTGGTATGGATATGCGCACCACCGGCAACGGCACCATTGAGCGGCGAACTAAGGTTCTGAAAAGTACCACTTACAGTAAGGGTAGAATCCAGGTATTCGATAATCGTTTGTCCTGTACCTCTCATGGTGAGCGGTGTGGACTCATTGCTGCCGGAAAGATGAGTGCGGAAGGTCATCTGTGGCATGTGGAGCACCTGGCCTCTGATTTCGCCGGAAACTACGGTAGTTGAGTGAATATTGGCATACAACTCACGGGCCATAAGCAGGTCGATCTGCTCCGGGGAAAGGGTGAACGTATTGTCTTCCGCCTTAAAAACTCCGCCCTTGAGGTTGGCATCGACAGTTGGCACCAGCGGAATCTGAATTCCACCTGTTTCGCCTGCCAGACCTTTGTGAAAATGTGCGCCTCCGGCGGCAGCAGGATTAAAATCGCCATTGAGTGTATTAAAAGATCCGGAAACAACCAGTTGGGTACCCGTAAGTTCCAGCAAAAGAGAACCCTGCCCGGAAGAGATGACAGAAGGCACAGAATTGCTTCCAAACATCCGAGCGCTGAAATAATCGTCAGAAGCGGGAAGCAATTGCCCTCGGATTTCTCCTGAACCGTATTTTGTCGTGTGAATGTTGACATAATACTGGCGGGAATTGAGTGCATCTATTTGTGTCTGTGTGAGGACAAAGGTATTGGAATCAGCCAGAAACGCTCCACCCTTTAAGTCTGAGTCCAGTTCGGAGTTGAGGGGAAGAACAATTCCACCATTGCGACCGGCAAAGCCGATATGAATATGTGCGCCACCGGCCACATTTGCGTTAAAATTTCCTACCAGGCCGCTAAACGATCCCGATACCACCAGTACGGAGTCTGTCAGCACCGCCGTTACCTCTCCTTTGGCGGGAGTAAGTATTGGAAGCGATGCCTGATTGCCGCTGAGTTTGGCGACAAATGTATTTTGAGCATGGGCGAAAAATCCACCCAAAAGGAATACCAGTACGAATACCGGTATCCGCATCAGGAGTGGAAAGTGAAGTAGATTGCGTTGAGTTTTTTTCATAAGTAAGTAGTGTAAGTAAGGAGAAACAAGCATTATAACCAGGGCTATTTATGCGAAACCCCGCCCTTGTAATACTTAGGCAGGGTGTTCGCTTCTGAATTGGAGAGCTACCATAAACGTAACTACACTCCCTGAAGAGAGAAAAAAATTGATGTTGTAACGGTAATTTCTTTGACTGAAACGGGAAAAAATGATACTGAAGCGGAAAGAATTTGCAGATGAATTCCTTTTCCAAAACTCTCAGTGATTCTCCTTTTGCAGTCTGACAGAAAATTCTGAGCTTAGACAGGAATTGACAGGCTACTATCGCTAAATTTTCTGTATGAAATATCAAATCAAAAAAACTTGTATGGTCAAATTCCTGCCTTTGGTTTTTATGCTAATGGCAATATCCTGCAAAGAAGACCAGCCGCCTGTCAGGCAGGAGCCACCGGTGAGTCAAAGCGATATGCTGATCTGCCATCATCATACCGTATGGGATTCGGTTACGACCCAAAATGCTTTAATCGGAAAGTGGCAATGGGAGTATATCACTTGCTACTGGAATCCGGAAGATGCAAACTACGACGATTATTCAGATCTGTTTCTGGAATTTAAACCCGATCATACCTTGGAGGTAAAAATGAATGGGCAATTCACCCAGACGGTCTCCTGGAGTATTCAGGCGGGCGAGGCCAATGTTTGGATAATGAAAGCCGATCCCGTCGTTCCGCAGATATTAGGCCGGATTATATTGTGCGATGACAGAGTCGAATTTAACGACAGCTATACCGACGGGTGCGACAATTATTTTAAGCGGAAATAAAACCCATGATCACCGCACTTACTCCCGTCCGCCCGTAAGCCAGCGTTTGAAGGTTGCTGCTCTTTCCGAACTTACAATCGTATCGTCATCTACCGGAGGGTTGAGGTTGATTTTCACCCGTGATTTGGAGTAGGTGTACATCTGATCAATGGCCGAAATATTGATAATAAACTTGCGGTTGATGCGGAAGAATTTTTTGGGATCAAGCATTCCCTCCAGTTGGTCGAGGTTGTAGTCCACCGGATAACTTTTCCCCGTGTGAGTTTTCATAAAGGTCACCCTTGAGTCCACATAAAAGTAGGCGGCTTCGGCAATTTCAATGGCTTTGATATGTTGTCCGTAGCGGATGACAATTCTTTCAGGGTATTCCGCGCGGTTTTTTTCAAGGGCTTCTGCCAGTTTGGAGTAATCGAGGTTGTCGATCAATACTTTATTGGCGTCGTATATTTTGCCAAATTTTTCCAGGCTTTTGCTCAGTTCCTCTTTTTTGATCGGCTTGAGCAGATAATCCACGCTGTTTACCTTAAAAGCCTTGATGGCGTATTCATCGTATGCCGTGGTGAAAATAATGGGAGATTTGACCTCGGTCTCCGAAAATATCTCAAACGAAGATCCATCTGCCAGGTGAATATCCAGCATGATAAGGTCAGGGTGGGAATGGCTATTAAACCAATCCACAGCGGCCTCCACACTATCCAGTACCGCAACGATTTCAGCATCGGGCATCAGTTCGGCAATCATTTTTTCTAGCCTCTGGGAGGCATTCAGTTCGTCTTCAATGATCAGAATTTTCATATCAAAGGGGTTTTCAGTAAGGGAATATGCACCATAAAATGCGTCTGTGATGCTTCAATGATTACTTCCCGGTCAGAAAGCAACCGGTAGCGATGTACAATATTTTGGAGCCCCATCTGGGTTGAAGGTGCTTTTTCTCTGCGCACCTGAAGGTTGTTGCGCACCGTGAGATACCCTTCTTTTTGGGAGTCTATTTCTACTTTGAGGGGCTTTAATCTGGATACGATATTGTGTTTGAGGGCATTTTCCACCAGCAGTTGAAGGGTGAGCGGAGGCACACTGGTCTCCTCCCGAAGGGTTTCATTTAACGACACAATCACCTCAAAATTCTCGCCGTAGCGATGCTTCTGCAGATAGTGAAAATTCTCAAATAAGGTAAGTTCTTCTTTCAGGGAAATAATCGCCTGATGCCGGTATGCCAGGATATTCCGAAAAAGATCCGACAGTTTTTCCACATACTTTACTGCCAGTTCCTGATCATTTTCGATGATGGATATGAGGGTGTTAAAGCTGTTAAATAAAAAGTGCGGATTAATCTGGCTCTTCAGGGTTTCAAACTGAGATTCTATTTTTTCCTTTTCCAGCCTTTCGGTCCTTTTCAGTCTTTTTTCGCGGCTTTTTACCCAGATATAGGTAATACCAATGCCAAAACTTATTCCCAGCAGAAAAAACCACCAGGTCTCCCAAAATGGCTTATCGATATGAAACTGATAACTTACGATTCTGGATTTGGCAAAATCGCCCAGAAGGGAAGACCGTAATTCGAAGGTATAAGTTCCCGGGGGAAGATTCGGATAAATCGCCTGCTGGTTGCGCGATTCTACCCAGTCGATATCATACCCCACCAGCCGGTGCTCATAACGCACGTTTCGGGGGGCCTGGTACCAAAGGCCGACATAATTAAAACTCACATGGTTTTCGTTGTGAGCGAGTTTCATCGGATTTCGCAAACCGATACCATCGAGAAAAATCTTCACATCGGTAATCCGGGTAAGTGGAGAAAACCGGGTCTGAAACAAAGACGGACTAAACCGTATCAATTGGTTTTCCCCGCCAATCCACAACCTGCCGCTTTCATCTCTGTCCATGACATTCAGTTCCTCGCCAATATGACTTACGCCCACCTCTTCTTTCAGTTCCACAATCCCTCCCGAAGCAGGATAATACATGTCGATATGGGTAGGATACGATACCAGTAGTGCATGCTCATTCAGGACGGCAAATGAGGAAATGGTTGCGGCATCTGTCCTTGCAAAAACTGCGCTGTCTCCTGCATCGGGGTCAATCATACACAACCCTTTTTCTTCCGTGCTAAACCACATTCTGCCTTTGGGGTCTTCATCGATACCAAATACGGTTTCCCGCTCCAGGCCTTCAATGATTCTGATTTTTCCTTTTTCCCATACACTTACCCCTTTGCCGTCGGTAGCAAACCACACCCGGCCTTTTTTATCCACAAAAACCTTATAAATATAATCTATACTCAATCCGTCGGAACGGCTATAGCGCTCATATCCGCTCACCGCACCCTCCTTGTCGATATAAAACCGCGATGCTCCGCCAAAAGTGGCAAACCATATTTCATGATCTCTTCCATCGATTGACATGACGTGGTCATTGGCGAGGCCGTCATTTTCGGTGAAATGTTGTTTTTTCCCTGTTTTTATATCCAGCCGCCACACCCCGTCTCCGACGGTTCCGAGCCAGAGATTGTCGGTTTTATCTTCATAAATACTGACAATGGCTGCCCCGAATGGCTGCGAAACCTGCCGGGTCTGCTTGGTTTTGCGGTCAAAACAAAACAATCCTCCGGGGGTGCTGTACCATACACAGGTTTTCCCGCAATGAATGCTCTGCACCTGTCCTTCTACCGGCACAAAGGAAAGAGGTTCGTACGTGCGTTCCAGACCTCTTCCGTGAGTTGATACCCACACATTGCCTTCTCTGTCTGCCAGCAAATCATACACCGGTGTATTCTGGTCGTCGGGGCGGTGAAATGCTTCATCTTCCCATACTACGATATCGTCATGTTCGGTACCAATCCATATAGCAGTGGAAAGGGGAAGAATACAGGAAACTGCCCCGCCTTCCCAGCCGGGAAGGGTATAAAATGTTCTTTCAGAAATATCGTACCTGCCGACACCCCCGTCGTACATGCCAATCCACATACTACCTGATGAAAATGCGATTTCTCTCACAATATTGTCGGGCAGCCCGTGTCTTTGGTCGATGATTTCTATCTTTTTTTCTCCCGATACAAAAGAACAGACCCCTATACCCCGGTCGGTTCCTGCCCAGATGCGCATACGGTCATCCGCAGCAATCACATATACATCGTTGTCGGGAAGCCCTTCATCTGTACTGAAAGAATATAGCCGGTTTTCGAAAAAGAAATACAACCCTTCTCCATAGGTAGCAATCCATATATTGCCGGAACTATCTTCAGAAAAGCCCGTTACCGGTACGACCGGCGTACCTTCTTCGGGAGAAAAGGAAGCCTGCCCTTTTTCAGAAAGGGTATCAATCCGGCCTGATTCATAACCAATCCACAGCCGCTGGCGCTGGTCTTCATAAATAGCGGATACAGAATGACTGGAATCTCCCACGGCCACTGCCCGCCAGTTGATCCCGTCGTACATATAAAGCCCGGATTGTGTACCTCCCCAGATAAACCCTTTGGAATCCTGAAACAGGAGCTTTATGGATAGATTTTCGGCGGGAGAAGGATGAGATGAAAATACCGGAAGCTGGGAAAATAAAGGCCGGGAAAAACCCAAAAGGATTCCGGCAAACAATAAAATGCAGATGCGGGTTTTCCGTATGAAAGGCAGGTATGTCATGGGGGCTCTCCTTTCGAGTTTCAGTTTTAACGTTCAGAGGCTTTTTTTTCGATCATTTCAACATTCAGGGTAACGACAATTTCTTCTGCGATTTTCTGACTTACAATTTTGGGTATGGTAATACTATGGTCGGCGAGAAGTACCGAAAACTGAGACTCAATCACAATTTTTCCTTCACTTATTGTCATTTTACTTCGAATGATTCGCTCTCTCGTAACGCCATGAATCGTGAGGTTGCCTTTTGCTCTTACCATCATCTCTCCCTTCGTACCGGGGTCAATGGTTTCGATGATTTTCCCATGAAAAGTCGCATTGGGATAGATATCGCTTTCCATAAACTTTTCGTTGAAATGCTCCCGCTGCAACGGGCTGTTGAAGCCTTCAAAGGTCTGAACAGGAAGGCTGAAGGCAAATGTATTTTTTCCCAGATCCAGGGCGCCCCGCAGATTCCGGCTGGAGGCTCTGATGAGCTCAAGTGGTGCGTCAGAAGAGAAATTGACTACACCGGTACTGGCGACATATACTTCCGTGGCCCCAGTATGGCCTGCTCCTAAAAGCAACAACGGATAAATCAGAAGCTGAACAATAAATACCATTGGTTTATTAAATTCTTTTAAAACTATCATCCGCCCGACACCCAGCAAACTAAAAATGTCTGTACCCGGAAAATCCCGGTTTGTATAGGGAAAATACAACTTTTATCTTTCCCCCATGAAAGTAATCATTGCCTCCCGCAACCCGGTAAAAATCCAGGCTGTCAGCCATGCTTTTACCATGGCCTTCCCCGAAAAACAGATATCCTTCTCTGGTATTAACGCATCTTCGGGGGTAAACGACCAACCGCTTTCAGATCATGAGACTTTTTCGGGCGCATTCAACCGGGCCAGCGAAGCACAGCAACTCATGCCTGAAGCCGATTTCTGGACCGGGGTGGAAGGTGGAATTGAAATTCGGGGCGATGAGATGCTGGCTTTTGCCTGGGTAGTGGTTTTGGGAAAAGGACAAACAGGAAAAGGCAAAACGGCTGCCTTTGTGCTGCCCCCCGCCGTTGCATCCTGTGTCCGGCAGGGAATGGAGCTGGGGGTGGCAGACGATAAGGTTTTTGGAACCAGCAATTCCAAGCAGAAAAACGGTGCTGTCGGTTTGCTTACCCGCGACCTGATTACCCGCACCAGTCTGTACGAACCCGCAGTGATTATGGCGCTTATTCCCTTTATCAACCCTGACCTGTACGCTGAAGAAAGGGCGAGTGGAAAGCCAGAAGGGCATTAAAACATGCGTAAAAATTAACACCCAGTTGTCTGCTTAGCAGCGATTCTGTGAGGCATGAAAGGGCAAAAAGAATCACAAATCCCAGGTAGAGGTAATTTTTGCTGCGGATGGCAAATCCGGCAGAAAGCACAAAACAACTGATCAGATACAGTCCGCCCACCAAACCCAGGGCAATGGCCGTTTCCAGGTACTGGTTGTGCGCATTCATACGGTTTTTGTAACCGTAGGTAAACCCTTCTTCCTGATACGACTCTGCCAGTTCGTCGAGCGAATCGCCCGTACCTACGCCCAGCCAGGGGTGGGCGCTGATGAGTTCTACGGCATTGTCCCATATAAACAGCCTGACCGCTTTGCCACTGTGTTCTATTTTTCCGGTATAGTTTTTACCCGAAACCCAGAGGTCGTGGAAACGCGCCTGATTGGCGGGATTTGCAAAAACAAAGCCCAGAATGATCAGGCCTGCCGCAACGGAAAAACCCATTCCCTGCCAGAGTCTGTTGCGCAGGTAGAAGACATAAACCAGCATAGCAAACCCCAGAATCAGGATAATAAAAATCTGCATCCGCGCGGAAAGCAGTAATACAAGCCCCAGCAAAAACACCATCTGCACAAAATTGCGCAACGGATATACCGATTCCCCGTGAGTTTTTCTGTCGTACCACAACCAGCCCAGGGCAAGTATAGCCAGATTCAGAAAAAGGGAAAAGTAGGTGGGGTGAAGAAATATATAAGCCGAAAACTGGTAGTAGGTAAAAAAATACGGGTCAGGAAAAACCGCTCCGGTAGTATAATTTTCATATAAGGCGGAGGTTACACATACGGTTCCTGCAATAAGTCCTGCCGCAATAAAAGCCCGCAAAATCAGCGAAAAGCTCTTTCGGGTGAGCTTTTGAGCAGTAACGGTGACAAATGGAAAAAACAGAATCGGAAGTTTGACAATCAGCGACTTCCAGGCTGGCTCCGGGTTTTCGGTGTACATCAGCCCAAATAAGTGTATAGCATAGAACCCCGTAAAAAGCCAAACAAACGGGCTTTTACGGATAACTTCCCATTTCCTGGCCCATTCCCCCTCCAACACCCAGTTCAGAACGAGAAGGACAAGCGAAATCGAAAGTAATGCCCTCGAAAGGGGCAACGCTACCACAGCGAGAAGGAGTCCTGATATAAAAATCTGTTGATGCAGTTGTGCTTTTTTCAGCATACATATTTAAACGCAAAAAAAGGCTTCAGGGTAGCCAGTGCCAGCCGGTAAATCTTCGCAACAGTTTGCCGGGCATAAAAATCGCAGAAACAATCAGAAACAGGTACCGGAGCAGTGACCCGGGCTCAAAAAGATATTTCTGATAATAATGCAGGTGTACATAATATACCAGCACATGCAACCGGCGGGTACGGGTATGAAATATTTCGTCGCGGAGTCTGAAATTGGTTTCAATTACAGGGAAAGCCGCCGATACGGCGGAACTGGTTTTATGCAGACGCACAAATGTGAGCGATTCATTGAGGTTGTGCATCGCAATTCCTTTCCTGATCATACGGGCAAACAGATCATAATCTACCGATACAGTGAGGGTTTCATTATACCTGAAACCGCCCAGGATACTCCGCCGCATCATAATGGCCCCATGAAGTACGCCATTTTCTCCCTTCAGAAACCGCCGCATGATATGGTCTGATCCAATAGGGAAGTTGGAATGGTTGATCAGTTTGCCGGTGCCATTTTCAAAATAGGTGACATTGCTGCCTACAATATCGGCTTCGCGGTGTTTTTCCAGATAGTCATACTGCTTCTCTATCCGGGTATGATCAATATAATCATCGGCATCTACGCGCATGATATAATCTCCGGTTGCATATTCCATACCGGCATTCAGGGCATGCGCGATTCCCTGATTCTGCTCCAGACTTACTACCTTCAGGTACTCTAGGTGGTTGTAGGTTTCCAGTATTTTCAGCGAATCATCGGTCGAACCGTCATCTACAATGATCAGCAATTCGGGCCTTACCGTGGATTGATGAATGCTGTCGATAAGGTCAGGAAGATACCTGCCGTTGTTGTAATTGGCACACAATACGGTCACGCTTACCACAGGCGGAGCAAGGAAATCGCTTTCCAACAGGTAATCCATGAGTAGGGGTATTCAAGGCTTCGGCAGGCGAAGCTTCAAATTTCGAACGAAAACTACAAAAAAAAATTGAATTCTACCGGCTGAGTATCCGGAATTCTACCCGCCTGTTCTGGGCGCGGGTAGCAGGATTTTCATTGCTGGCTACCGGCAAAGTACTTCCAAACCCCTTACTGATAGCGCGGGAAGGCGATATTCCCCGGTCGGTGAGGTATTTTTTTACCATTTCCGCGCGTGCCTCCGACAAGGCCTGAAGTTCGGTTTCTGTACCAATATTATCGGTATGGCCTCTGATCTCTATGGTCAGTGAAGGAATTGCCCGCATGAGCAATACCAAACGGTCCAGCTCCGGATAGGAGTCGGAAATCAGTACGGGACTGGCCCGCTCAAAAAACACCTGATACAGGGTTATGGTCTCTCCGACTTCAATGGGTTTGAGATATAAATCGCGGCGAATCTCGCGAAAACGGCTGATCCGGCGCAGATCGAGCGTATCGGTTTCAGCATAAAACCCGGGTTTTTCGGCAAAAAGCTGATACGCACGTCCATAGGGAAGGAATATATTGTAATTGCCCGTTACCGGATGGGACTGCGTGCGGTTGAGCAGCGAATCGGGGGAAAGATCATGGCAGGTGATTTCACTTTCCAGCGGCTCTCCGGTTTTGCTGTGTAGTACCCTCCCGTGTATCCGCACAATGGGTTGAAGCGTCAGGTCTTCGGGGATTCTTATACGGAAAAGGTCAAACTGACTCTGGGCAGAATCGGATGACGCCACCCACGCAAACCGCTCGTTGCTCAGTGGCGTGTACCATGCGTCCCATTCCGTCGTATTGATGACGGGCCCGAGGTTTTCGGGTTCGCTCCATTTTGTCCAGGTATTGCTAAGCCTGTGCGTGCGATAGACATCGGTTTTCCCATACCCGGGATGCCCGCTGCTGGAAAAGTACAGGGTTTCTCCGTCTGGCATCAGGTAAGGGGTCATCTCAATCCCTGCCGTATTGATCGCCGGGCCCAGGTTGCGGGGGAAAGTCCACTTATCGTTTTCCTTAAAACTCACAAAAATATCAAGGTCGCCAAATCCCCCGTTTCCGCTCATACTCAGCATCAGGGTTTTTCCATCAGGAGATAACTGACAGGTTGCGGGTGCGTTCAGGTTGGCATATCCGGGTATTTCTGCTTCAATCGGAATATCCCATTTTCCCTCCCTGTTTTTATACGTTTGGGATACCCCATATCCATTGCCTGTACCATCAGGGAAATAGCTCCCCGAAAGCAGCAGAGACTGGTTTCCCGGAAAAACCAGCGCTACCTCGTTTCTTGCTTCATTGTTGAGGGGAATGTCCATTTGCACAGGCTCGCCCCACAGGGTATCTCCCTGCATAGACGAAATCCATATATCGCCCTGATCGAAGGGATGTTCCAGCGGAGACCGTGTAAAGTATAACTGTTTTCCGTTGGCCGAAAACCGGGGGGCGGTCTCATGGGTTTGAGGAGAATTGACCGTTGAATCGACGGGTACTTTAAAGGCCTGCCCGAATGTGCCGGAAGCGAGATTAATGTCTATAGGTGGATGGTATATTCTGAACATAGAAACGACAACCTCAGAAAATCCGCTGGTCTGGATTCCATGATATTTACCAAACAATTTGGACCAGGGAAGCTGAGCTACTTCTTTTTCATTGATGAAAAAGTGAAGCGTCCAGCCTGTTTTTTGCACAGAGAGGAGATTTTCTGATCCCGGGCCGGATATTTTTTTGTAGCGCGTCCATTCTATCAGCCATTTTTTTTCGCCTGCCACTTCCTGCAACACGCCAAAATACCCCTCGGGGCGAATCAAAAACGCATAATAGCTATCCATTCGGTCGCCTGCCCCCCATATCATCCCATGGCCGCCCGACGATACGCCTGTTTTCAGGGTCAGGCTTGTCTCCAGCCGAAAATCGCGCGAGGCGTTGAGCAAAACTTCGTGCACGCACCGCAAGTCACCGGATTCATTATGTCTGATATGAAGGTTTCCTTCCTGCAATCCAGCCTGGTAGGATTCCGAACCGAAAAACTCCCATCTGTGGGCATTAACCGTAAAATCATCCTGAAACAGAAGGTAGTTCTGACTTCTGCCCCAAAGAGAAACGAGGAAAAGATATAAAAATACAACTGATCTGGGCATACGCTCAGGCATTATCACCGTTGTACGAAGTTACGAAAATAAGCCTGGAATCGTATAAATCTGTTTAAAACAGGTCAGCCGCTTATTATCAGGGTTCCATAGCAGCGATAAAATTGTCCACCTCAATTTTCATCGTGCCGTGAAATAAAATGCCTGCCTTTTTCCCTCTGAATGGCTCTGCCTGGCTCATATATACCAGCCGGTCATTGATATAATATTCTATCCGGTCGTTGTTTTTTTTCACCAGCAGGGTATTGGGTTTGCCCTGACCATTGATATTGTCGCTCGATGTCCATCTTTTTATCTCCGTATAGTCTTCCCGGACTTTCTTCAGAATGGTGTACTGGCCGTTGGAACTGATAAGAAAAGCGTACCAGTCCTGGCGGTCGTCTTTGGCTCCCCAGCAGATACCATAGCCCATGTTTTTCATGCCCGAGGACTGGATAATGGTTGACTGGAAAGAAAAATTCCCGGTAGGATCCAGGTCTATCGACTGCGAAAGAAAAGCAGGTGAATAAGCGGTTTTGCCCTTCAACTGAAAATAGCCATCGGAGATTTCGGAAGATAGTTGTTTGGAATCAATAATCTCCCAATTGCGGTTGTTGTCGTCAAATAACTCTTCGAAAATCACCTGCCTGCTTTGGGATGTTTTTTCATCAGATGCCCGGTGCGTGCCGGGTTGGGAAAAGACGTTTGAGGTTAGCAGGCAGCAAACCAATAGAGTAGTACACTGTTGTGCCATATGTCTGGGTTTACAGGTGTCGATAATCAGAATAACATTAAGTGATTTTGGCCGGATTTTATCTACATTATCCGGATATTCCTTACATAGAACTATGACAAATAAAACCACAAATATGCATGGTGAAGCGGAAAATTCATTCATTCTTCCACCACAATTTACAGAAACGGGGGTAATCTTACAGCTATTTTCCGGGTTTCAGTCTGGCCAGCAGGGCCCGCATCAGTATGAGCGTAGCAAGAATGCGAAACTCGCCGGGGAAGTCAGAAATTTTTCCCGGCTCCGAAATCCCAATCGCGAGTTTCCCCGGTTTGTCGTAGCGAAAAAGTACAAGGTTTATCTCAAATGCCTCACCCGTAGGTAAAAAAAGCTGATTATACCGCCGGAACATCCGGGCGTTCAGGCGCGTTTCGTTTTCTCCTGCCGCCTCCCAACTGCTGATATAGACCGTATCTTTTCGGGAAAAAAGCATCCATTCCGGCCCACCGTTGCTCTTGTTCCTGACCGTATCCATTTCAATATCAATCTGCCCCATACGCGCATACCCCCATTTTCCCTCACTTGTATTAAATTCGACCTTCCCACCCGTATCAGAATAAACCTCCCACACCTCAGGCCCTATATTCACTGTCGAAAGATTGCCGATAAAGACGTCATTATCACCATTTTCCGTCCGAATCTTCACAAATGCTATCCGTGAAAAACCTCCCGACACATCCTTCACTTTTGCTTTCGCGCTCACAAACAAATCCTGGCCTTCAAGTGAGAAAGGGAAGAGTACAAAAAACAAAACGGGCAGCGGGAAATAGATGACTCTGGGCAAATGCATTCCTGTTGGTTATAAATCGCGGGAATCGGAAAGTTCTTTCAATCTTTTTCTCTCAGCTTCGCTCAGCCCCTTCATGCCCAGTTTTCCCAGTTTGTCGAGAAGGTGATTGAGTTCTTCTTCGCGGCTGCTGAAATCAGAACGCCGGCTGCCTTTTGCGGCACTTACCTGCGGGCCCTTGTGATTTCTGCTTTCCCATAGATAACGCAGGCGGCTTTTCAGAAAACCGGGAAAAAGATATTCGGGTTTTCGGGCGATGACCAAAAGAAATAATGCCATAAATATCAGTATGGAAGAAATCAGCCAGGGCTGAGCCATAAACGCATAAGGCCGGAAGATTATGCCGGCAATCATTCCCGTAACGGCTCCGCCCAGATGTGCTTCATGGCCGATATTTCCCAGCCTTACAGCCGAACCATAAATAGAAATGAGCACATAACCCAGCGCAAACACCCATCCGGCAATCGGTATGGGAGGATAAATGAATGAGATTTCCATTCCGGGAAAAATGACAATGGCGGCAAACATTACCCCGCTTACCGCTCCCGAAGCTCCCAGTGCGCGGTAATCGCCGTGGTTGCGGTGCACAAAAAGGGCAGTGAGATTGCCCCCGACCAAACTGATAAAATACAAAAAAAGATAAGGCAATATCCCCAGTCCGATATAAGGCGTGCCCAGCGCGGCGCTGAAAATATACAGCGAGTACATGTTCAACAAAAGGTGCGCCCAGCCGCCATGCAAAAAACCAGAGGTAACCAGCCGCTTGTAATCCCGGTCTATCAGGATCCGGTCCACATCAAAAATATACCGATCCTCGAAAAGGGATTTTAGCTGTGAAAAACCCTGGTAAGATACATACACATTTATCAGAATCAGGGCGACAGATATATGTTCGGGGGTCAATTGCATAAAGCCTTGTTTTCGGAATAACACCATTTCAGGCACTAACAAATATATACAATCCTTTGCTCTGATACATGCATATCTCTCATAAAAAAGCAGTTACAGGCAGGGAGAATTCAAGCATTATCCAGCACATCGAAAAATATAGTCGATAAATTAAACATTTGTTACAGGTTTGACCCAACTGTAAGAAAACCCCCTTTGTAGGACTTGATTGCAAAGGATTAATCCTCAACTTGGGTAAATAAAATGCAGTCAGGTAAAAAAGAAATATAGTTATGAAAATTTCAGTAACCAAAAGACACATCAACGCTGCCCGGCTCAGCAACGGGACGCGAACCCCGGTAGAACTGGCGGTAATGGAAATGGATTGCTTTGAAGAAGTGACACTTTTGCCCAAAGGAGCAAACGGATTCATGCTTGCCATTGACGGCCAGCACATACAGCTCCCCAAAATCGTGCAGAAAGGCACCCGTAAATATCTCGCCAACCAGGAAATGGAACCCATGAGTTTCGAACTTCCCATGGAAAACGCCCTGATGATGAGCCGTGAGGATATGCTCTTTGAGCCCTATGAAGACAGCTTTGATTACGGCTATGGATTTTGATTCATTGTAAACAGAAAATCTTCTTTCACAGGTCTATAAATTCCTTACTTTCGACCTATGAAAGAGCTATTTGAATCATACTGCAAACAGGCTGCCGAATGTTATAATCAGGGCAATATGGAGAAGGCCATTGAATTTTACATTCGGGCAATAGATATATCTGACAACAACCCGGATTTGTACAACAATCTGGGAAATGCTTACGACAATCTGGGAAAACACCAGGATGCGCTCAATTGCTATAATAAAGCGCTGTCCTTAGAGCCGCAGAATGCCCGTGCATGGTTTAACCTTGGCCTTACCCAATACAATATGGGTAACACCAGCCAAGCGATTCATTCTTACCTCAAAGCCCTTGAAATTAACCCTGATTATTATTCTGCCCTTTTTAATCTGGGGGTGGTATATAGTGCATCCGCAGACTATCATGAGGCGATAAGGTGTTTCAAAAAAACCACCACACAACGCCCCGAAGAATCCAACGGTTGGTTTAATCTGGCCCTCGCCTGGCAAAAATCAGGAAACCCGGAGGAGGCAAAACCATGCTTTGAAAAGGCAATCAGTCTTAATCCTGATGATTCCTATGCGCTTTATCACCTGGGTAATATATGGGTAAACAAAGGCCAGATAGACCGCGCACTAGCCTGCTTTGAAGAATCTGCCCGAATTATGCCCGATTTTGTTTCAGCCCAGTACAATCTCGCTGTAGCATGGGAACGAAAAGGCGACTATAAAAAAGCCGTCGAATTTTTCAAAATAGCCGTACGTCTTAACCCCGAAGACCCCGAAATACAGGAAAACCTCGGCTTCAATTATGAGCGGCTTGGCATGTGGCAGGAGGCGCTACCCCATTATCAAAAATCAGCCGCATTAAAACCCGACAATGCGATTATGTACAATAATATTGGTTTTTGCTTTCTGCGCACCGGCAAAATGAATGACGCTATCCCCTATTTTCAAAAAGCGCTGGAACTTGGGTTAAAAGACTATGCGAATATGAACTTTGGGCATTGTTGCCTCATCCGGAAAGATGAGGCCGGAGCGCTTCGCTATTATAAAGAGAGTAAACACAATTTTACAGATAAGGTGCTTTTCCAGCATAGCATGGAAGACGATTACAATGTGCTCGCTTTTTATGGTATTGCAGAAGAATACTACCGGGCAGTGCTTCGGAAAATTGACCTGTAGTGGTTTCCGGTTCCAATTAATTTTATGTGATTTTTTTTTCTTTCAGGTTAAACCTTCGGTCCCACCGGAGGTCTAAGATTCACATTCGAATTCGAAACAACCTGTTCACATAAACTTATCACCCAAAATTATGAAAACGATAAATTCCCTTTTTCCAAAGCTTAACTCATTTGCATTTTTCTTCGCAATCGCACTCATGATCAGTCTTTCTTCCTGTAAACCGGAAGAAATCGCCGAACAAATCTCAGAAGAAGAAACCACACTTGCCATCACAGAAGCCGAAGCTGAAAACTCTTTTGAAATGGTGGACGAATACGCTGTCGAAGCCATTGAAATCACTGATTTTTCTTCTATGGGCAGGGTTTTCGCAGAAAAAACCATCCCGGCCTGCGCAACCGTTACCCACGACTCCGCTACCAAAACCATCACCATTGACTTTGGTACCGGCTGTGTAGGGCCCGATGGGAAAACCCGTTATGGGAAAATTATTACTACCTACACCAAACGGCTGTATATACCCGGAGCCAAACTCAAAGTAGAGCTGGAAAATTATGCGGTGGACAGCCTTTCGATTGAAGGAACCAAAACCATAGAAAATGTTTCGGCCTCTTTTACTGCCAATGTCAGCCTGAAAACCACACTTAAAGACGGAAAAGTAACCTGGCCTGATGGCACTTTTGCCACCCGTGAATTTACCCGCACCCGCACCTGGGTTCGCGAACCCAACCCCATCAATGACGAATTTCATGTCGATGGTATGATTCAGGGTACCCGCAGAAACGGCGAAAGTTATAGTGCCAATATCGTCTCTACGCTTATATTCAAACGCAAATGCCGCATTCAGGGAATCAATATTCCGGTGCAGGGATTGAAACTGATCAAACGCACAGGCAAACCCGATCTTCTGGTGGATTTTGGCGACGGGGATTGCGACCATCTCGTTACACTTACCAAAAACGGTACAAGCAAAGTAATCGATCTTTCGGGTAAATAATTTGCCTGCTACCCATACAAAAAAACCGGTCTGGTAAAAGGCCGGTTTTTTTTTATACCTTTGCCTCCTCACCTTTGGCCGGAACCTGCCTATGACCGAACAAGAACGGAACCTGGTTACTTTTCAGAACCTATGCATAATGGCTTGTGCAGATGGGGTAATTCATGAAAATGAAATTTCCCTTCTGGCGGAGCTGGCAGGTAACCTGGGGCTTGAAACCGAAGTTGCTTCTAACATTATTGATCATGCTCCCCGTCTTTCTTTTTTCATTCCCTCCCAACCGGAAGACCGCAGGCAGGAACTTCACCGGGTGGTTTTGATGATGATCACAGATGGTGTGATCCATGAAAAAGAATATGCTCAATGCCGAAAGCTGGCCGAAGCAATGGAGATTTCTGTCGAATATCTCGATAAAGTTGTCCAGCATTATCAGACAAAACAGCAGGAGCATATCCAGCACCTCGAAATCCTCCAGAATATATTTCTCGTAGCTATCGCCGACGGGCAACTTTCTCCTGCAGAACATGAGTTCCTCCTCGATGTGGCAGATAGCCTCGAACTGAGCGCCGACGACCTCGACTTTCTTATCGAAAACCACGAGACACTGGATTTTATCATTCCCGAAGACGAGCAGGAAAAGTTGTTTACGCTGAAAAATCTCGTTTATATGATGCTGGTTGACGGAGAAATCGACCCGGGGGAATATGAAATATGTCTTAGTTTTGCCCACAGAGTAGGTATGGGGCGCAAAGAGATAGAAGAGATTCTGGAAGAATACGAAATCCTTCAAAAAAGCAGGTCAGAACATCAGACCGAAATTGACAACCTGAATGTCGATATCTGTCTGGATATATTTCTCAACATTGCCCGCAGCGAAATTTCCGTAGCCGATATCATCGGTATCATCGCCGAAATGGAGGCCAATCCCAATCTTCCTGATCAGGAAAACCATCCGGAATATCCGCGCTTTTTGCTGGAGTTTTTTTGGCTGATACATGTCAGAGCCGGCATACTTTTCAGGGAAAACAAAACCCATCTGCCGATGTTGCTCGATGTTTCCCTCACCGAAAACAACTTCCATGCGCTACGCGATCATATTATCAATATCGAACAGACGTATGGCGCCACCGAAATTCCGCTGTCCGGGATGACTGACAGCCAGATTATCAGGGAGCTAAACAACTATTTCCAGCGCATATAGAAAGCGGAACTATTTACAGCGATTTTTCATATTTTTTAGCTGCCAGATAGGAGCCTGCGAGCCCGAAGACAATAATGGAAACAGAGCTTACAGGCATAAGAATGGCCGCAACGACTGGCGAAAGTGCACCTTGTACGGCAAAACTGAGACCAACGACATTATAGGCCAGGGAAATCGCTATTCCCCATTTCACCAGGCGAAGGCTGGTGCGTGCGTATTGGAGAATCTGTGGTATCAGTTCAAAAGCTGATGCATCAAGAATGGCATCGCAGGCAGGGGAGAAATGATTGATATTCTCAGAAATGGCTATTCCCGCGTCTGCCTGCCGGAGCGCACCGGCGTCATTGAGCCCGTCGCCGATCATCATTACTTTTGCACCGCTGTGCTGGAGGTTTTCGATAAACCGAAGCTTGTCTTCCGGCGACTGCCGGAAGGCCATGGCAGTTTCGTTCCCCAAAAGCGCTTTCAGATCTTCCGCTTCTGCATCATTATCTCCGGTCAGAAGTGAGATTTGCCGCGGACTTACCTCCGCAATTACCTTCTCCAGCCCTTCCCTGAAACGATGCCCCATACGTATATGGCCGGCAACTTTATCATTGAGGGAAATATAAGTACCCTGCGAAGGCGCAGACGCCCGGTCGCCGGTTACATATTCGTATTTTCCGATTCTCACCCTCACCCCATTCACCACTCCGGCAATTCCTTCTCCGGTTTTTTCCTCCCAATCAGAAACCGGCAGTTGGTCATCGCCCTGCAGCGAACCGTAAATCGCCTGGCTCACCGGGTGTACGCTATGCCTTACCAGAGAACGAACCAGGGTTTGATTACCAGGCGAAAGTGCGCCATTCTCCCAGTGAACCGACATCTCCCCCGAACGGGTAATGGTTCCGGTTTTGTCAAAAACCACATGAGAGATTCCTGACAGTACCTCAATCACCCGGCTGTTTTTGAGATAACATTTCCACCGGCCCATCATCCGGAGGGTATTGCCAAAGGTAATGGGAGCAGCCATTGCCAGGGCACACGGGCAGGCGACAATAAGCACGGCGGTAAACACAGCCGGTGCGCGGGAAGGATCCACAAACATCCAGTAACCTGCTGCCACAAACGCAATTCCCAGTATGGCAAAGGTAAACCACCGGCCAAACCGGTCGGTGAGGTTGTCCATCCGGGTTTTCTGCTCTCCCTGAAAAACATCCTGATTCCAGAGTTGGGTCAGATAACTCTGCGACACATCCTTTACCAGCACCAGTTCTGCCGAAACGCCTGCCTGCCTGCCTCCGGCATATACAAGCTCGCCAGCTTTTACGGTTACCGGCAGCGATTCGCCCGTGACAAAACTGTAATCGATACGGGTTTCGGGCGAAAGCAGTAGCGCATCTGCGGGAACCAGTTCCTGATTTCTTACGACAATACGGTCACCGGTCTGAAGCTCGGAAAGCATTACTTTCTGCGTTTCGCCGTTCACCGTGCGGGTAGCAGCAACCGGAAAATACGCCTTATAATCGCGTTCAAAAGAAAGCGCATCATAGGTTTTTTGCTGAAACCAGCGACCACTCAGAAGAAAAAATACCAGACCTGCCAGCGAGTCGAGGTAACCAGCGGTATCGAGGACGAAAATTTCGTATGTACTCCTGACAAACAGAGCCAGAATACCCAGAGCGATGGGCACGTCGATATTGAGGTTTTTCTGGCGAAGGCCGAGATAGGCTGACTGAAAAAATATGGAACTGCTGTAAAAAAACACAGGAAGCGCGAGAATCCATTGAATATAACCAAACAGCCGCCCCCAGTAGGTTTCCGCTTCCCAGCTCAGTCCAAGATATTCGGGGAAGCTGAGAAGCATAATATTGCCGAAGGCAAATCCGGCAATTCCCAGTTTATAAAAAAATGTCTTGTTTCCCGCAGTCGTTGCTTTTTTGTCGAGGTGGCTGAGGTTAATTTCTGGCTCATAACCTACGGAAGCGAGGAGTTCGACCAGTTGGCGTAGCGAAATTTTGTCGCGGAGCCAGGTGAGGTAGATTTCTTTCCTCAGAAAATTCACCCGCGAACTAATCACCCCGGGATGAAGTTTATGGAGGTTTTCGAGCAGCCAGATACAGGAAGCGCAGTGCATTCCCGGCAGGAAAAAAGTGGCCTTCACTTTAGTTTCGTCTGCAAAATCACGGATTTTCTCCTCTGCCTCAGGCAAATCCAGCCAGGCAAACCGGTCCAGATGTTTGCCCGGTTTCAGGGTAATGCCGGGATGTTTTTCCAGATCGTAATACGTGCACATATCGTGCTGCTGCAGAATGTCGTAAACCATTTTACAACCTTCGCAGCAAAACGTCTTATTATTGAAAAGGACAGGTGCAGGCGGACATTTATCTCCACAGTGGTAGCATACCAGATCCTTTTGCGTATCGGTAATGGGTGTTAGCATGGGTCAAAAATAAAAGTGCTATTCAAGGTCTAAAATATACTATCGCACTCCGGTAAATGACAAAAGTCATTTTGGCCATTGTAGATTCTCATTCTACAGAGAAGCCACCTGCTCTATCTTGCTAATAAAATTATAAGATTATGTCTGCCCCCAAACCTTCTATAGAATACGGCAACCGCCAACGGGAAAGCAGCAGGGTAAAAAACATCCTGTTCCCCACCGATTTTTCGGAGACAGCCCATAATGCCTTTGAATATGCCCTCAATATTGCAGATCAGATGGGGGCGACACTGGTGCTGCTTCACGTCTATCAGGATCTGAGCAATGAAAGCAGCTATATACCGCGCGAACTCGTAGAATCGCTCAAAGAGGAAAAGCTGGAGAAAGCCATACATTTTTTCCATGAGTATCAGCGGGAAGCACAACTTCAGTTGGGAAAAAGCCTGGAGGTACGGCCGATTCTTCAGTCAGGGCTGCCGGAGACAGTAATCCCGGAGCTCAGCCGGAGCATGAATATCGACCTGATTATCATGGGAACGCTGGGAGCCGCCAGTGTTTCTGAGCGCATACTGGGAAGTGTAACGGCAAAAGTAATAGAAAAATCTGCCTGTCCGGTACTGGCAGTGCCCGCAGAATGCACCTATAAACCCATCCGGAGAATTCTTTATGGAATGCGGATGGACGAAAGCGAATTCGGGGTCATCGATCAGTTGCTGGACTTTGCTACCTATTTTGATGCAAAAGTCTATTGCACCCATATCAGAACGGAAAAATCGTATTACAGTAAAATCGAACTGGGAGCCTTTGAGCACTTGTATCACCTCGAAAACGAAGGACGAATACAGTTTTACGTATTCAATCATGAAAACATCGTCAGAGGGTTGCACCGCTTTATAGATGAAAACGGAATTGACCTGCTCACCATGACGACCCAGAAACGAGACCTGATGGATAAATTTTTTGATCAGAGCCTCACACGAGAAATGATGCTTTACACCGATATCCCTTTGCTTGCCTTTCACGCATAATCGCCCGTAAGATGAAAAAGATACTATTTCCCACAGACTTTTCCCCTGCGGCACACAATGCATTCACCTATGCGCTGCACCTGGCCGAAAAATATCAGGCGGAAATCATATTGTTTCACACCTTCCACTATGCTGCGACAGGTGAGTTTTACATTTCACCCGAACTGATCGACCGCGTAAATATGGAGCAGGAGGGCCTGGCGAAAGAAGAATTTGCCAGATACTCCCAGAGAGTTCTCCGTGAACTGGGTAAAGATATTCCCATCCAGCATAAAATCTCCTATTCATTTGCGATTGATGGTATTTTGCATGCGCTGGAAGAAACCGGAGCAGATGCCATTGTCATGGGTACACTGGGCGCAGGCAATGCCGTAGGTAAATTTTTCGGAAGTGTCACTTCCCAGATTATAGAAAAAGTCAAAGTCCCTGTGTGGGCCATCCCCGCGGCGGCTTCTTACCAAAATTTCAGCAATATACTTTACAGCACCAACTTCGAAGAAGATGGTCTCGCCATACCAGGGATCGTCACTGATCTTACCGATCGTTTTGGCGCAAAACTCACCTGCATCCATGTCAACAAAAAACCCGATGACCCCTGGAGCAAACTGAGCGCTGCGGTCAAAAAAGACCTGCTTCTGGCCCATGGAAAAAATATCGACTTTTTTGTCTTACACGAACCCGACGTATGGAAAGGGCTTCAGGGATTTATACAGGAAAATCCGGTGGACCTGATGGTGACCCTAACCCATTCACACGGCATATTTGAGCGAATCATGCATACAAGCCTGACGCGAAAAGCAGCGCTGGAGGGCGACACCCCGCTGCTGGCACTTCATCACTGATCTGCGGATCCAACTCTTACTTATATGCAAACCATTCTTCTTCCCATAGATTTTTCTCCTCCCTCGCGGCATGCGTTTCAGTATGCAACGCGACTGGGCGCCCGGTTTGGCGCCCGGATTCTCTTGCTGCACGTATATTCGCCCGAAACCCTTGAACCTTTTACCCCGCCATTTTTTCAGAAAGCAATGATGAACCAGCAGGAAGACATCGCGCTTTCTCATTTCAGAGAATTGGAAAATGACCTCGCGCCAGAGCTCGCAGGAAAAGTGACCCTTGAGTTTAAAATCACCATGGGGCCCGTTACGGAAGAAATTCTTGCCATCAGTGAAGAGATTCGTCCTGATCTTATTGTGATGGGAATGAGGGGGGGAAATTATGCATTGCAGAAAGTGCTCGGCTCTGTCTCGCTTTCCGTTATCCAGCGATCGTGTTTCCCCGTGTTGATCATTCCTGAGATCGCAGGTTTTTCGATGATTGAAAATATCGCATATGCTACCAATTTTGAGCAGGATGATATCAAGGCCATCGGGCAGGTGCTCAGGTTTTCACGAAAAATGAAAGCCAGGGTTCACTGTGTTCATATCAGACAGAATGGAAATACCGATAATGAATTTAAACAGCATATTCTGGAAAAAGCCTATCAGCACGAACTGGTCATGGATGCCATAGGTTTTGATTCTGTTGATTATCCCAGTGTAGTAGAAGGGCTCAACCATTTTATTGATACAGCAAACATAGATCTGCTGGTCATGCTGACCCATCACAGAGGCGTATTCAGCCAGATTTTCTTTTCCAGCCAGACGCGCAAGATGGCACTTCAGGCAAAGGTTCCTATCTGGATATTTCAAATGGGCCACGTGCCTCCACCAGGTAATAAAGCTGAAACAGAAGTCGATATTCGCAAAAATTTACCTGCGAAATAACCCACCCGCATTTTATCCGGTGTACTTACAGGAAAATTGTAAATTACCGCACCAAAACGACTGATTACATGGATTATAATGCGTTGAATCCTTCCCAACTTCCAAAATCTGATCTGGATGTAACCATTGCGCTACTTTTCCAGATCTGCGAGGAGGGATTGCTGGTAATTGACAAAAGCGGTACAATCGTCGCAGCCAATCCCAAACTGGAATCAATTTTCGGTTATGAGAACGGCACACTCGCCGGTCACCCCATGAATGACCTTATCCCCCAGCGATTTATCGATACCCACGACAGATTTCACGCGCAGTATTTTGATTCGCCCCACTTCCGACCAATGGGAAAGGGAAAAGACCTTTTGGGCCTCCGGAAAAGCGGGGAAGAGTTTCCAGTGGAAATCAGCCTTAATCCGGTCGAAACTACTGCCGGCAGATATGTGGTCGCCATTGCCGTAGATATTTCGGAAAGAAAAAAATATGAACGCAACCTGCTGCGCAACAGGAATCTGCTTACCGCCATTATCGAAAATGCAGTGGATGGCATTGTTACCATATCCCGGAATGGCATTATCGAATCAGCCAATCATGCAGCAGAGAAGTTGTTTGGCTACGAAAAAGGCGAATTGCTGGGCCAAAAAATCAATATCCTCATGCCCGCGCCCCACAGCAACAAACACGATGAATACATCCAGAATTATATCCGAACCGGAAAGCAGAAAATTATTGGCATTGGAAGGGAAGTTAGCGGCCTCAAAAAAGACGGCTCCCGTTTCCCCTTTTACCTCAGTGTGAGTGAAGTCGATCATGGGGAGGAAAAGATTTTTGCCGGAATCATCCACGATCTGACTCACCAGAAAGAAGCCGAAGCCGAACTTAAACAATACTCCGAAAAACTCGAACAAAGAGTAGAAGCCCGTACAGAAGCACTTGCACAGGCAATCGGTGAACTGGAAGTTGAAATCAAAGAAAGGAAGCAAGCCGAGCAGGCACTGCTACAGAACCAGAAAAAAATTCAGACTGCTCTGGAAAAAGAACGCGAACTCAATGAGTTGAAATCACGCTTTGTATCTATGGCTTCGCATGAGTTTCGTACCCCTCTGGCCACGATTCTCTCCTCTATCTCTCTGGTTACCCGATATGATGGCAAAGACCACGCCGACAAGCGCGATAAGCATATCAACCGTATCAAATCCAATGTACGGCATCTCACCAATATCCTCAACGATTTCCTCTCCCTTAGCAAACTGGAAGAAGGCGTGATTGAAATCAACCCCGAAGTCTTTTCTCTGCCCGAATGGATCAAAGAACTGGCAGAAGAACTGGAAGAGCAGAAAAAAGCCGGGCAAAAGTTCTTTTATTCACATACAGGAACAGAGACTACAGTAGAACTTGACCCGCACCTGTTGAAAAATATTTTATTCAACCTTATCTCAAACGCAATCAAATACTCTCCCGAAAACAAGGAAATTTTCATTACTACAGACCTGAACGCCGAAACGCTGACGCTCACCATAGAAGATCAGGGCATGGGCATTCCAGAAGCCGATCAGCCTTATATGTTTGAGCGGTTTTTCCGCGCCAAAAATGCCATTAATATACAGGGCACAGGACTGGGCCTGAGTATCGTAAAAAGATATATAGACCTGATGAAGGGAGAGATTTCCTTTGTGAGTAACTACGGGAAAGGTACTATATTTACAATCAAAATACCCCGAAAACTGCTATTGACATGAAAAAAATACTCCTCATTGAAGATAATCCCGATATGCGGGAAAATACAGCAGAAATTCTGGAGCTTGCCGGCTATGATGTGATTACCGGAGAAAACGGAAAAGCGGGTGTCAAACTCGCACAGGACAACCTGCCAGATCTGGTCATTTGTGATATTATGATGCCTGAGCTGGATGGCTATGGTGTGTTGCACATGCTGAGCCGAAATACCCGAACCGCCGGAATCCCTTTCATCTTCCTTACAGCCAAAGCCGAAAAAACGGATTTCCGGAAAGGCATGAATCTCGGGGCCGATGATTATATTACCAAGCCCTTTGATGAGCTCGAACTGCTGGATGCCATTGAGATGCGGCTCAAAAAACACGAGTCGCTGCACAAGGAAGTAGAAAGAGATATTGACGGTATCAATAAATTTATCGACGAAGCCCGGGGCATGAGCGCGCTGGAAGAACTTTCGCGAAATCAGGAGTCGCGAATCTACCGTGAAAAGGACATTATCTTCTCCGAAGGGCGTCATCCGCACGGGCTGTGGTTTGTCAACTCCGGAAAAGTCAAAACCTTCCGCACCAATGAAGACGCCAAAGAATATATCACCGGACTATTTAAAGCCGGCGATTTTATGGGCTACACCGCCCTTCTTCAGGATGCGCCTTACGCCGAATCCGCAATGGCGCTGGAAGATACCGAAGTACTGCTGATCCCGAAAGATGACTTTTTCTCCCTCATGTACAACAACCGGGATGTGTCGCACAAGTTTGTCAAGCTGCTTTCCCACGACCTCGATGAAAAAGAAGACCAACTCCTTCACCTGGCCTATGATACCGTGAGGAAAAGAGTAGCAGATGCACTCCTGCTTCTACAAAAACGGTATCAGGAAGAAAAGGGAACCTTCGCCATGCCTATTTCCCGCGAGAACCTCGCAAGCCTGGTAGGGTCTTCCAAAGAATGTGTGATAAGGGTTCTCTCCGAATTTAAGTCGGAAAATATCATCGAAACCCAGAAAAGTGAAATACGCATTCTGGATACGGATAAACTCTCGCAAATCAGGTACTAACCCTGATGCAATACCAGCACAGGGGTGTACGAATAAAATGCCAGATCCCTTGCAATGCTTTTGCTCCACAGGTCTCTGTGATGCGATAGTATGGCAATAATTTCTGCATTCGCATGGTTTACAAAAATCTGTAAACCTGAAATGATGTCTGTGTGCGTAAGCTGATACAAGCCGACTTCCTGCTGGTGGTCTCTGATCTGATAAATCTGTTCGACCGAAGAAAACCGCAACAGATCTGACCCTTCTTTTTTGTCTTCAATATGCACAAAACTCAGTTTCGCGCCGACCGTCTCTGCAAAAGCCAGTAGCGGGTCGAGGCCTTCGATTTCTTCTTCATCAAGGGTGGTACCAAATACGATATTGGTAATGGGTTTGTAAGCAGAGCCTTCAGGGATCACCAGCACAGAGCAGCTTGTTTTGGCTATTACCTGAGCGGTAACACTACCCAGCGTTTTGGACTCGGCACTTTCAATTCCCTGGGTGCCCATTACAATTAAATCGGCGTATTTGCTGTGGTGGATAATTTCCCATACCGGGTTGCCTGTCACAAGTTCGATCTCAACAGATACTTTTTGACCGAGGCGCACCTGTACTTCCTGCTCATACGACCGGAAATGCTTCAGCGCATCATCTGTGCGCTCTACATCCACGAGTTCGAGCCAGGCGGGCATCGGATATTTACCTGTATCGGGTTTAGGAGGAATTATATGAAGTAATTCCAGAGACATTCCTGTGCTTTCAGCCAGTTGAAGCGCATATTCAAAGGCATTGTGGGCAGCAGGAGAAAAATCGGTGGGAACGAGAATCTTTTTCATAGCTTCGGGGTTATTTCCCAAAAGCTAATTATGAAATATCCGTCCCCACTGTCAATGATAGCGGGCAGCAAAGAAAGTGATTTTTAACGAAACCTGCTGCTATCAGGCCATAACCATTCCACCATCTACATTAAACACCTGCCCGGTGATGTAGGAAGCCATGTCTGAGGCCAGAAAAACGCAGAGGTTTGCCACATCCATGGGGTCGCCGGCGCGTTTGAGCGGAATATTTTCCAGCCAGGCGGTAAGTTCCTTTTCCGGAAGCTCGGCAGTCATCTCTGTAGCGATAAACCCGGGTGCAACCACATTGGCCCGAATGCCGCGGGAACCCACTTCGCGGGCCAGAGACTTGGTAAACCCAATCATACCCGCTTTGGAAGCGGCGTAGTTGGACTGTCCGGCATTTCCCTGGAGCCCTACGACCGAACTGATATTGATAAAACTTCCGCTGCGTTTGCGGAGCATGGAGCGGAGCGCTGCCTTTGTGATATAAAAAACGCTGTTGAGGTTGGTAGTAATTACATTATTCCACTGGTCTTCGCTCATGCGAAGCAGAAGGTTGTCCTGAGTAATACCGGCATTGTTGACAACTACATCGAGTTGGCCAAACTTTTCAAAAATCTCATCCACAACTTTTTGAATTACTTCGGCGTCGGCTGCGTCGGCCTGAAAAGAGAGGACTTTCCCACCGTGTTGGGCAAGACTTTCTTCAAGTTCCCGTGCTTTTTCGGCGGAAGCGCGATAGGTGAAAGCGACATCGGCTCCCTGACGGGCAAATTCTTCTGCAATGGCTTTTCCGATTCCCCGGGTTGCACCAGTGATCAGTGCCGTTTTTCCTTCAAGTAGTTTCATAAAAAAGCGGTAGTTAATCTTTGGGGCGAATATAGGTATTTACAGCAAATAAACGGCAACCTCGCTGTTTTCACTGTCAGTTTCAAAAGATACATGCTGCTGAATCGTCGTTGCCAGTACCATTCCCACAAAGTCGGGGGACACGGGCATGAGTCTGTGCCCGCGATCGATCATGACAGCCACCTGAATTGTACGGGGGTTGGCCTGAAGCAGAATAGAAACCACATGGAGCATGGTAGTCCCACTGTAAAGGACATCGTCAACGACGACCACATGCTGATTTTCGAGATCCCTTATGGGTTCCGAAAGGCTCACACCTATACCGGGAGCATCGGACCGGTCAAGTTGTGCAGTTACCAGAATCACCTCAGCAGGGCTGAGGGCCCGAAGGAAAGCGGCAAGTTCTGTAGCAAGAAATCCGCCTCTTTCATCGATACCGATGAGGTAGATTTTCTTTTCCAGGTAATTGGCTTCGTAAATCTGATAGGCCATTCGCTTCAGTTTGGCGAATATGGCTTTATGATCCAGGATTTTGACTTTGTGTACGGACATAGGCACAGACAATAAGCGACAAAGAAACGGACGAACCGCTGATGTACCAAATCTAATAAATAAATCGCGGTTGGTCGAATCAGTTCAACGGATTTGTCTGCGCAACTGGCCTGCTTTGTTTCGGTAAAAATGCCCGGGTTGGGCGGCAATCGACTCTAACTCCTGGAGGGCTTTGGGTTTGTTACCTGATTTCAGCCATGCCAGCGCGAGGTACCAGCGGGTTTGTTCGGGTACAAAAGAAGTTTTTGCCAACACCTCAGCCGCTTCTTTTGGCTGATTTTGTTCCAACAGAGCGATCCCCAGGTAAAAAGTAGCCTCCGGGAAGGAAAGGGTGTCATTCCCGACGATACGGTCATATTCTTCAGCTACTTTTTCAAAATCTCCCTTTCGGAATGCAGCAAAAACAGGCGACAGCGAATCACCCACAGCCATTGTTTCCGGGGCACGGGGAGGGATATAATAGGTCGAAAACAGTGATTCGGGCGAAATGGAACGCAGGCGGTAGTCATTCACCCATACACCGGTGACGATAGCCAGAATTACGATCACAGCAGCAATGGAAGCCCACCGGAGCTGACGGGAAAACCAAGAACTTCTGGTAGCCGGGCCTTTATAGTACAGGTCTTTTAGTGCCTGCTTCTGATCTTCACGGCCCGCTTCCCAGATGGCCAGTCTGGATAGAAGCTGAAGCTGATACCATTCATTGAGCGCGGGGTCTCTCATGCAATCTTCTTCAAACAGGGTTGCCTCCTGTGTATCCATCTCTCCCCGGATATAACGTTCCGTTCTTTCGGTAATTTTTATTTTTTCTTCCTCGTTCATCTCATTTCAAATGATTTGATCTTTTCTTTTTTCAAGCAGTTGCCGCAGTTTTTGCAGGCAGCGGTGTTTCTGACTGGCGAGGCTGTTGGTATTTTTAAATCCCAGTTTCTCAGTCAATTCTTCAGGAGAAAAACCATAATATTCTGAATCAATCAGAATCTGCCTGCATTTGCCGCCCATTTTTTCCATTATTGCTGTCAGGCGGGCCAAATCTTCTTTTTCGATCAGTTGTAAAAGAACCGTTTTTGAGTCCGTGCGCATATACGGCAATAACGCTACCTGTTCAGAAATAGATGACGTATTTTTTCTGATCCGATCAACACATCGGTTGGAAAAAGCCCGATAAAGATACCCGGAAAGATTTCCCTCCGACTGAAAGGCATCCAGAGCGATCCGGTTGCACAACCCAATAATCGCGTCGCCATAGGCATCTACGGCTTCTTCTTCTGTAATACGGTACTTTCGCCTTCCTTTCCCCACAAAATCCATATGCCGGGTGTACAGGTAGTCTGTCATCCGCTGGCGCTGAATTCCCCCGATTCTGATTCCGGCTACAATTTCCTCATCGGAATAGTTGTGGATGCTTTTGTTACGCATAAGACCTGAAAGGGGTGTCCCGGGGAAAAATAAAAAAGTGAAAAAAAATGGTGATCGGAAACTTAAACAGGCGTGTAATATAATAAATGCCTCCTGTAGGCCAATACAGGAGGCGAAATGATGACTCTTTTTGTTCCGAAATTAGAATTTACAAAGTCAACGAAAGTAAAAATAGTAACTTAAGACGAATAACAAAATCTTTGATTGGTATGAAAAATTTCTGCCTTACACAAGTCGTTACACTTTACGTCGTTTTTCTTTGTGCATTTTTCACCGGTTACGCCCAACCCGGCGGCGGTACGCGCCCCAGTTTTGCCGTATGGGATTGTGATGGACAGGGAATGATGGCTCCGCCTCCGGGCATTTTTACACCTTCGGCAACGATGGCGCTGCTTGACTCTGTGGGTCTTGGGCTTCCGCCCGGAAATTTTCCTACAGATATAAAATTTGTTTTCACCTTTAAAGACTCTGCCGGAAATCCACTGAATGTGTATTTGCCCGCATCTGGTACCAAAACCTATGAGGTAGCCTTCGACCTTCAGGCATTGCCTTCGGGTGTCAGCCTCTCGGGTTCTGCTGCGGGGCTTGACCTAACCTTCCGGATGAAAACCCAGATAGATCAACCTGCGGCAGGTAGTTTTGTCTTCGTACAGTACGAGGTATGGACAAAAGACGCAACCATCGCCGGTGCTACCTATGAGAAGCTCAATGGCAGCAACCTGGGATCCAATTATAAACACTCCCTTACCTGCAACAGCATCAGTGGGAAAGGTCGCCTCGGCCGTTTTGAAAATACCCGGCCCATTGCCACGCCCAACCCTTTCAGCAACTATATTTATCTTGAGACAGATGCCGGTGAGGCTTCCTGTGCCCGGATTATGGACGCTCAGGGTCGCATACTGCGAACCATATCCATTCCTCCGGGTGATCGCCCGCTGCGTGTTCCTACAGACGACCTGCCTGCCGGACTATATTTCATTCAGAAACAAACCCCTACCGGGGTTCGTGCCCTCCCGCTGGTAAAAACGCATTAACCAGGATATTTCCGGGCCGGATTTTGATTTCCGGCCCGGAATCCTGATTTTTTGGGAAATTGCCCAAACCCTATGGCTTACAAGCTCCCTACATTAACCAGGAAAATCCTTTCCTGCTTTTTTTTCCTGATACCCCTATATGTCTGGTCCCAATCAGAAACCCATTCTGAAGAAAACCTCAGCCAGGCGCAGATGTGGATGGACCGGGCATATAGCAATTTTCGTCTAAATCCCGACACAGCCATCAATTTCCTGCAAAAAGCCATGCCCCTGTTTGAAAAGGAAAAGTCATGGGAATCATACGGAAATTGTCTGAACGGGCTTTTTGCCTGCTATCTGGGAAAGGAAGATTATGTACAGGCAGAAAACTACGGACACGACGCCACTGCCTTTATAAGCCGGCAAGTGGGCAACCAAAGTGAAATATATGCCGATGCCCTCAACAATCTCGGCACCCTATATCGCCTCAAAGGCAATCTCAGACTAGCACTCGAAAACTATCAGGAAGCACTCCGGATCACCCAAAGCCAGGACATGGTAAATCCACTGGCTTTGTCCCGTCTTTATTACAATATGGGCATCATATACCGGCGAAGAGGCGAGCCCGACCGCGCTATACAGTTTCATGAAACCGCGCTCAGCAGTGGCAGAGAATTACTTCCGCCCGAAGATCCCCGGCTGATTCAGATTCAGTTTGCCATAGCACGTGTTTACTCTGACCAGAAAGACTGGAAAAACGCACTTCGCGCCAATCTCAACTGCCTCCACATGCTCAAAAGGGGAAAACCCGAAGCCACATTCAGAGACAAAATCAATGTGTATCACCAGTTGGCACAAATATATATTGAGCAGGGCAAGACAGACAGTGCGGCCATTCATATAACACTTGCCGATAAATTGCAACACAAATTTGGCCCATACCGAAGCCAGGTCGGCCAGCATATTATGGGCGATATCGCCCGCCTCCGGGGTGATTATCCTTCCGCCCTCAACCATTACCGGCAAGCACTTTCGCTGCGCCGCAGCGAATGGGGCAGCCTCGGAACAAATCCCGATATCGCGAGGTCCTATAAAACGATCGCAGCCCTCTTTGAAGCAAATCACGAGTATGACTCAAGCCGGGTGTATTATCAGGATGCGTTACAATTTCTCTCCCGCCCCTATTCCACCCCACTTCCTCCTTTTGCCGACATTTTACACCCTTTTGATGCAATCCCGGTTTTAGAAGGAATTATCAGAGCCGGAATAAACAGAGAGAACTATATGGATTTGGCCATCGATGCCTGCCTGCTCGCTGACACAACTATATCAAGCCTCAGACATACGTACAGCGAAGACAATTCAAAACTCAAACTGGGGCAGGCATTCAGGCCGGTATATGAAGCAGGCCTTGAATTATTTTTCAGAAAACACAAAGAAACCGGCCAAAAGCAGTGGCTTGAAACCGCTTTTCTCTTTTCCGAAAAATCGCGGTTTATGACCCTTGCCGACGCACTGCAATATACCGGTGCAAGGCTTGCCATTGGTATCCCCGATTCCCTTTCTCAGGTCGAACAGTCGCTGCTTATCAACAAAGCCTTTTACGAAGAAAAAATCATGGCAGAGAGCAACAAAGGGGAACAAGCCGATACGCTAAAAATAAAAAACTGGAAAGAAATCAGGTTCAGACAGGAAGAAGCGTATCAACAGCTTATCAGATACCTGGAAACTACCTACCCGACCTACTACCAACTCAGATATGAAAACACACATACATCTGTGCGGGAAATGCAGGCCCGGCTATTGAAAGAAGGTACTGCCCTGGTGGAATATTTCTGGGGGGAGAAAAAAATGTATATTTTTTGTCTCACCCAGAAAGAAATTTCTGCCTGGGCCTTTCCCTTGTCAGATTCACTGGCCGTTCGGGTGGATGAAATCAGGCATTTCCTCCACCACCCCGACTACTCACCTCAATTATTTCATCGCTTTACAAGTGCGGCAACCTACATCTATCAGCAACTGATGAAGCCTGTTCTTTCCGTACATTCCTCGCCAAAACTAATTATCATTCCCGACGGCCCGCTTTCCTATATTCCTTTTGAAGTATTGCTTCGGGAGGAAAAGCCTGTCGGAAGTCATGCGTCAAACCAGGTTTTGTCGGCCGATTTCAGAAACTTACCCTACCTGATCAGACAATTTGAAATTTCCTATGGGCTATCGGCGCACCTGCTATTCACAAGCCTTCCCACTTCACATTCACATTCTTCGCCCCAACTACTGGCAGCATTTTCACCCGAATACCCTGACTCTCTGGCGCTTACTTACAGCAGCGAAAATGCGGAGACAATTGCGGCCATGAACCACGGCACAACATTTTCGGGAGAAAGAGCTACCAAAGCGATTTTTATGGAGCAATCCCAGGGTTACAGAATCCTCCATTTGTCTATGCACGGGTTTGCCAATGAAGAAAATCCACTTTTGGGGTATCTTTTATTTTCACCCGGCGAAGATACGTCCACCGAAAACAGACTATACGCTTTTGAACTCTACAATATGCTGATTCCGGCAGATATGGTGGTGCTTGCAGCCTGCGAGACCAGCGACGGGAAGCTCATCCCCGGCGAGGGCATTATGAGCCTTGCCAGGGCATTTCGGTACGCAGGCGTACATTCTATGGTCAGCAGTCTGTGGAAGGCAGACGGCAGAGCAACAGCAGATATCATGATGGAGTTTTATAAAAATTTGTTTAGCGACAAATCGCAGAGTTTTGCCCTTCGCCAGGCGAGGCTGAATTTTCTCGATAGTTGTACACCCGACCTTGTACATCCCTATTACTGGGCAAACCATGTACTTATCGGGAATGCAGAAATAAGCGACAAAGGTAACCAGATGAAATGGTGGATGCTGGCAGTAACGGCAATCCTGAGTGTGGGATTTTTTTTCATAATGCGAAAAAAAACTGCAAAATCCCGGTGATTCAAACATAAACCTTTCGTGTTGTAATAATGAGAACTCCCAAACGGGGATTCCCTTTCACATTGTTACACACTCAAATCAACGGTTTATGAAAAACAAAAAAGACCAACTGCTTGAGCAATTTGATGCTTTCAAAATCAATGAAGTAAAAACTTCCAGCCGTATCAAAGGTGGCCAGAAACCCGGAGACACTGCTTCATGGGTAGAGCATACTTATGACAGAATCTCCTTTGATCACATTTTTCACACAGATGATCCTTTTCAGGTTCCTTCTTCCAATGGCTGATTGAACCAGACTTCATGAACTATTCATCAGGTAAACACGCCGGAAATCAGTCCTGAGGACTGGCGTGTTTCTTTATTTTTCCACAATGGTAATTATCAGTTCCCAAAACAGTGATGTTTCCACCGGCGAAGTCATGGACTGGCTCCGCAGTATGGGCAAACAGGTTTACCGCATCAATGGAGAGTCCTTTGAAGCTGCGCTCGGCAACTTCCAGCTTCAGATTGGTACTGACGCTAATCCTGATTTTACACTGGAAACCGAAGGCCGGAAAATCAGTTCCAGCGAAATAAACGCATTCTGGTTTCGCCGTTCGGCGATCGACGAAACTGCAACTTCGCGTCTGGATTCGCTCCATGTTTCGCCCGCCCTTCAACAACAGATGGCCGGCCATATGGGAATGGAAGCCACAGCCCTTCAATCGGCTTTTTTTACCTGGCTTTCAGACAAAAATGTATTGGGAAACTTTCAGGTAAAAGGATTAAACAAGCTGGCAGTGCTGCGACTCGCCCGTCAATCGGGGTTGGATATACCTGCGACAATCGTCACCAATTCGCGCGAGAACCTCCTCACTTTTGCACGCCAGTACCCCGAGATGATCACCAAATGCATCTCTGAAGTGCGGCCACTAAGAGATAATGGCAAAACCCTGGGAATGTACACCAGTTCCATTTCTCTGGAAGACGCCCAAACCCTCCCCGAATATTTTGCCCCCTCTCTTTTTCAGGAGAATATACAAAAGGCGTTTGAAATCAGGATTTTTTACCTCGACGGAGAAATGTATCCGATGGCCATTTTTTCGCAACTTGATCCCACCACCGCTGTGGACTTTCGCCAGTACAATCACGAAAAAAATAACCGCACGGTTCCCTACGCACTTCCGCAACCTGTCAGAGAAAAAATCACCTTTCTGATGGAACAACTTTCGCTCAATACAGGCTCTATTGATATAATCCGGTCAGTGGATCGGAGATATGTGTTTCTGGAAGTCAATCCTGTAGGGCAATTTGGTATGGTATCCAAGCCCTGCAACTATTTTCTGGAGAAAAAAATTGCCCAATTCCTTACCCGAACTGAAAATTGAAAACCTCCGATAAAAAAAATACCGAAAATGCCTCCCCACTGCCGGTTTTGTATGGCCGGCTGAAGGAGATGAATTCTGACACCGGCGTACTGCGTTTTGTCTCCAGTGCCCGACATCAGACCAACCGGTACACTACCGGACTATTTTACAAACCTCTTTCCCGATTTATCAGTCAATATGGAAACGCCGGTCCGACAACTGAATAAGTGTTTTCTCCTTTATGCCTCATGTGTACCTGTAAAAGGTTACGCACGGAGTATCATCGCTGATCTCCAGCGGGAGCAGTATCTGCCTGTACCCAATCTTCTGGCAGACATTCTGATCCAAAACCGGGGGATTTCTACCGAAGAAATCAAGGCCAGATATGATCATGCATATGATACAGGCATTGACACCTGGTTTCGGGAACTGGAGAAGGCAGAATGGGGATTTTTCACCGAAGAGCCCGAATGTTTTCCTCCGCTTTCCATGGACTGGGATCATCCTTCTGCGATTACCCAGGCGATACTGGATATGGATAAAAAGGAAAATTATGAGATAGATGCCATAATCGGCGAACTGGACGCGCTGGGCTGCAAGGCATTGCAAATCAGAGTGTTTGGCAACATCACAGCACAGCAGGCAGGGAAATGGGCCGCTGCGGCGGCAGAAACAGGTATTTTCTCAATGGAAATGATCCTTCCGGCATCTGTCTTTCGCGATATGCAGGAAGCTGAGGCTTTTGTAGCTGAATATTGCAGGCTGGTCTCGCTCGTTTTGTACGGAGCCAATGAAGACCAACCTTATATCGCCGCACACCCGGCAGCCCGTGAGGTTATTTATCTTACATCCACGGTTTTGACACCCGAATCTGTGGAAAAAACAGGGCCGGAATTTTTTATCACCAATATTCACGCATTTACCGAAGCGCAACATCACAACCTGGGACTCAACCGGAAGATCGCTATTGATACACAGGGATTGATCAGACATTTTCCCGGCCATAAAAGGTCATTTGGAAAGGCAGGTATAACGTCATTGAATGAAATTGTTGCTGATGCTGCCTTCCAACAGGTTTGGAATATCTCTGCCGACCAGATAGAAACCTGCCGCGACTGTGAATTCAGGTATCTGTGCCCTGATAACAGCGAAATTGAGGCGAAAGACGGAAAATACGTCCGCCTTACCACCTGCGGATACGACCCTTATTCAGGCACCTGGCAATAAATACAACGACTATGGCGGCATTTCCTTTTTACAAACAACTGGATGTGATGGACTGCGGGCCTACCTGTGTTCGTATGATTGCCCGCCACTACGGACGCCATTACACACTTCAGAGTCTGAGAGAAAAAAGCCTGGTTGACCGCGAAGGCATATCCCTCCACGGAATCAGCGAAATTGCCGAAGCAATCGGTTTCAGATCCATTGGCGTTAAGCTCGACTTCGAAACGTTTGCAAACGAAGCACCGCTGCCCGCCATTGCCCACTGGAATCAGAATCACTTTGTAGTTGTACATAAGATCAGAAAAGACAAAGTTTATGTCGCAGATCCAGCCTATGGCATGCTGGTATATTCGCGGCAGGACTTTATCAGGGGATGGGCCTCTGACAGGCAAAATGGCGCAGAAAGCGGCATTCTCCTCCTGATGGAACCGGGGCCTGATTTTCACGAAAGAGCGGAAGAGACACAAAATAAGAGCAGTTTTTCCTTTCTGTTTCAATACATATTCCGCTATAAAAAATATCTGACCCAGTTATTTTTCGGGCTGATCCTGGCAAGTCTGCTGCAACTGATATTCCCTTTCCTGACCCAGGCGGTGGTAGATTTTGGTGTGGGGACCCGTAATGTCGGTTTTGTGTATCTGATCCTGATGGCACAGCTTATCCTGTTTGCCAGCCAGACAGCCATGCAGTTCATTCAGGCCTGGATTCTGATTCACCTCAGTACCCGCGTCAACATATCGATCCTCTCCGATTTTCTGATCAAGCTCATGAAATTGCCCATTGGTTTTTTTGACAGCAAAAAAACCGGCGATCTGATGCAGCGAATCGGCGACCATAAGCGAATTGAGCTTTTCCTCACCGACGCGCTGCTCAATTCACTGTTTTCAATTTTTACACTACTCATGCTGGGTTTTGTACTGGCCGTTTACAGTTGGCCGGTATTCCTGATATTTCTTACCGGGAGTACCTTATACATCGGCTGGATTGTATTATTTCTCCGAAAAAGAGCCCAGCTCGACCACAGGAGTTTTGCCCAGATGGCTGCCGAACAGAGCAATGTCATCCAGTTGATCACCGGGATGCAGGAAATCAAACTCAACAATGTCGAGAGGCCCCGGCGATGGGAATGGGAACGAATCCAGGCCAGACTATTTCGCATCAATCTCCGCAAACTCAGCCTTACACAATATCAACAGGGGGGAGCGAGGTTTTTTAACCAGATTCAGAATATCCTGATCATATTTATCTCGGCCCGATCGGTCATTGAAGGAGAGATGACCATCGGCATGATGATGGCGATCACCTATATTTCCGGCCAGTTGAATACCCCGATTGGCCAACTGATTTCCTTTATCCAGCAGGCACAAGACGCCAAAATCAGCCTCGAAAGGCTGGGCGAAATCCACAATGCTGACAACGAAGAGGAAGACGGCGGGCTGAGTTATCCGGGTCTGCCAGCAGATCATTCTATCCATATCCGCAACCTGAGTTTTCGTTATGGCGGTACAGGCAGCCCCGAAGTACTGAGCCAGTTGAATCTATCCATACCGCAGGGGAAAGTTACGGCCATTGTAGGGGCAAGTGGTAGCGGAAAAACGACACTGGTCAAACTTCTGCTCAAATTTTATTCGCCCCAGACCGGGCAGATCACCCTGGGCCATACCCGCCTTGACGATATACACAGCCGTACCTGGCGGGGAAGTTGTGGGGTAGTCATGCAGGACGGATTTATATTTTCTGACACCATTGCCAACAACATCGCCATGGAAGAAAATATCGACAAGTCCCGGCTGCTTCAGGCAGTTGCCATTGCCAACATTCACAGCTTTATAGACGAATTACCGCTGGGCTTTAACACCAAAATCGGGCAGGAAGGAGTAGGGCTGAGCGGGGGACAAAAACAGCGCATTCTGATCGCAAGAGCGGTTTATAAAAACCCCGATTTTTTATTTTTTGACGAAGCCACCAGTGCGCTCGATGCTACCAACGAGCGGCAGATCATGGAAAACCTTCAGCGGTTTTTTGTGGGAAAGACTGTCGTGGTAGTCGCACATCGCCTGAGCACAGTAAAAATGCCGACCAGATTATCGTTCTCGACCGGGGAAAAGTCGTTGAAACAGGACATCACACACGGCTGGTAGATGAAAGAGGGCAATATTATACACTGATCAAAAACCAGTTGGAACTCGGAAACTGATGGAAAATAAAATCTCCCATAACGGACATTCACCCGAATATGCGCAGTTGGAGCTATACAGCGAAGAGGTTCAGGAAATCATGGGTACAATCCCCTCATGGATTATACGGAGGGGAATGACCGTTATGCTCATTGCCGTAGCCGGGCTGATAGGTATTTCCGCCCTGGTTCATTATCCGGATATGATTTCTGCCCGGATCACCCTTTCTACCGCGACCCCTCCGGTGCGCATTTTTGCCCGTACCAGCGGAAAGATCACCCATTTGCTGGTGGCCAATCATTCGGCAGTAAACAATGGAGAGTACCTTGCCGTAATTGAAAACCCGGCGAACGCCCGGTCAGTATTTGAGTTGGAGCAAAAACTACAATCCACAGCACCTGATCAGCTCCGCAACACACAATGGCCGGCATTCAGCGATCTGGGCGATTTACAGGGCCTGTATTCGTCCTTCATCATGGCATTGGAAAACGACCAGTTTTACCAGAGCAGCGGTGACTACCGCAGCAGCCAGCAAAAAATACTGGAAGATCAGACACAGGCACTTGTCGCAATGAATGCCAATCTGGAGGCACAACTTCAGTTGTGTGCCCGGGAAGTAGCCATCACCACTGACCAGTACAAAGCCGCTGAAACACTTTTCAGCGAAGGTGCTATTTCAAGAGTAGATCTGGAAACCAAAGAAGCGGCGAAGCTCCAGAAGGCAATGGTCGAAAAACAACTGAGAACGCAGATTTTTCAGAATGAAATTCAGATCGGAGAGTATCAGCGAAAACTGTTCGATCTGCGGCAGGGACACCGGCAGACCGACTTCTCCCTCAGTATGGGCCAAACAGAAGCCCTCAGAAAACTGGAAGCAGGGATTGACAACTGGAAACAAAATTACCTGCTCACAGCCCCGCAGGGAGGCTCTGTAGAGTTTCTCGATATCTGGGCTGAAAATCAATATGTGAAAGCGGGAACAGAAGTAATGAGTATCGTGCCACACGAAGACGAAATACTGGGCCGGGCACTGGTATCGGCCTTCAATGCCGGAAAAATCAGGGTCGGACAGGAAGTAAATATTAAGCTGGACAACTACGACTACCGCGAATTTGGGATGCTCACAGGCACCGTAAAAAATATCAGCAGTCTGGCACGGGAAGGGCAATACGTTGCTGATATAACGCTGAATGCAGGGCTTTCCACCACACATCACAAGAAGATCCGATTTCAGTCGGAAATGTACGGGCAGGCAGAAATCATTACCCAAAATATCAGTCTGCTGGAGCGGCTGCTGTTTCGTTTCAGGGAACTTACTTCGCCGCGGGCGCCTTTAAATAATGGTTAATTGTGAATGGTTAATTTGGGGCCAGCGAAACCCGCGAGTTCCTCTTTTAAAAAACCTGATATCCTTTTATTACAGTTACAGAAAATTATATAGCCTGCCAACTAGTCATCCAAAAATCCACTTACTGCCTGCTTTAGTTCAGATATTTTATAAGTGACGTAGTTCCACAAGTTTGCAGGACGAGCAGAATCATACTGATGTACCAATGTATTCCGCCTGTTAATTGCCTGATCCTGACCAGGAAAATAAAACTGAAGTTTCAGCAATTGGTAGGCAGCTTACCCTATTATTGCCAGTTCCCGCTCCACAGAACGAATGGTTTTCAGATCATTACAAAATTCTTCTTCCGTATTGATCCCATCCAGATGAACCTTTTCGATGTCTTCGATGCACTGAAGAATATCAAACAGATACTTTTTCTCTTTCCTGGTCATAGATTAATACCTTGGTTTCATCAACTTCAGCCTTGAAGTAGGGATTTCTAAGCCCTGGATACCACACCAAATCGACAGAGTGCCCCAGCAATTTCTCCGCCTCATCCTGAAAAGCAAAAAAGTAGTCTATCGAATCTGCCCCGGACAGCGTAGCGTGATTTAATTCATACAAAAAATCAATATCAGAATCGGGTCCGAATCTGGTAGTTAATGCAGAGCCAAACAGCCATAGTTTGCTGAAGTGGTACTTCAGGCAAAGATTCCTAATTGCGTCAATATGTGGCTTTAATTCTGCGTTCATCTTCCTAAAGATACAAATTATTACCGAAATTGGTCACAGAAAAAGCCGTAAGCAATACGCCTACGGCTCATAATTTTTTCAGTCGGGATGGGCAGATTCGAACTGCCGGCCCCACGCCCCCCAGACGTGTACTCTAACCGGACTGAGCTACATCCCGTACCCAATTGTCTTGCAAATCGGGCCGTAAAGTTACAAATAACTTTGAATATCAAAATAGATTATCTCAATATTCGGGGGGAATGATGAGATTTTTTTGTATCCGTACCCATGTCAGGAAATGCATTAATTGCGCTTATATATCAGCATAGAATACATTTCATTTGTATCTAATATAATTTTCCGATCCCAAAAATGCTTCGTCCCGGAAACCACAAGCATATTACCCCTTCTTTATCAGCCACTGAGGCTTGTGGAGAGATCAGGTGCAGGGTGGATGCATCGGGGAAAATAGAATGGATCAACCAGGCAGCCACCTGCCACCTCCGGTATGAACCGGAAGAGCTCATCGGGAAGCATTTCAGCATATTTATTTTTGAGGAAGACCTTCAGGCGAGCTTCGCCGCCTTCGAAAAGACCCGCAGGGAATTTCCATTGGTAGTAATAGAAAACCGCATAAAAGATAAAAAAAATAACGCTTTCTGGTTTTCATGGAGCCTGATGTATGAAATTACCACAGACACGGTCCTCGCCGTTGGGAAAAAGCTTACCCAACAAAATTCCCTAACCGCGGTCATGGCAATCAGAGACCAGATCATCAATGACTCCGGAATTATCCTTTGGGACTGGATGGTCGAATCAGATTTGTGGACAGGAAGTTCGTTTTGGAAAACTATTACCGGCCATCCATGTATATTCCCCTTCTGGTCGAAGCGAAAGTGGAAAAAAATCATCCATCCCGAAGACAGAGAGGCATGGCTATCGGCGATCGGCCATTATCTTGGTGGCAAATCGGAAAGTATCAGTTGCGAATTTCGCGTAAAAACCACGGCGGGGCATTATCTCTGGTTTCTGGCAAATGGCAAAACCGCTCTGCGCAATGAAGAAGGTGGTATCGTGAAAATCGTCGGAACCCTATTAAACCTCACTGGGCAGAAAAACAGGCAGCAGGCATTCATCAACAGCATGAAAATGGTTTACGACCTGAACCAGGCGCTGAATGAATCCAGTATCATTGCAAAGACTGATGTTTACGGCATTATCACCCATGTAAATGACGAATTTTGCAAAATCAGCGGTTATTCTGAAGAAGAACTTATCGGGCAGACACACAGGGTTGTAAACTCAGGCTACCATGATAAAGCGTTTTTCCAGCATATGTGGGAAACCATCAAAGGTGGTGAAGTATGGAAGGGAGAGATTCGGAACCGCAAAAAAAGCGGGGAATTTTACTGGACGGAAACCACGATCGTACCCATGACCGATAAAAATGGCATAATCAAACAGTACATCGCCATTCGAAGAGATATTACAGAACGCAAACTGGCAGAATTGTCGCTGAAAGAACTCAATGAAACCCTCCGCCAGAAGGTGGAGGACATGAATCAGTTTTCTTACATCACCTCCCACAACCTTCGCGCGCCCGTCGCCAATCTTATGGGCTTGCTTCAAATGCTGAAGGAAAGCCGGGTAGAGGCCGGAGAAATCAAAGACTGGGCAAAAAAAGTGCTGAATGTAGGTGAAGAACTGGATCAGATCGTTCAGGACATGAACCAGACCATTTCCATACGCACGGAAGCGGAGAACCCGATGGGGCTGGTTTCGCTTTCGCGTACGCTGGCAGAGGTCAGGGAGATTCTTGCGGAGGAACTGTCAGTTTCCGGTGTCAGGATTTATGCAAACTTTGAGCAGGTGCCATTTATATGGTCTGCGCATGGGTTTTTGAAAAATATATTTACCCATCTGATCCAAAATTGTATTCAGCATAAACATCCTTCACACGATCCGGAGATTTTTATTCAATCAGATACCAATGAGGGGAAAATAGTTATCACCGTAGCAGATAACGGGACAGGGATGGATGTGGAGGATACAGAATTTCAACAATTCAGGCTTTACCATGCCATCGAAACAAAAGATCGTACAGACATGGGACTCCATATCGTCTGGCAGCATGTCACTGCACTTCATGGAGAGATCAGTATCAGGAGCAAACCCTTTGAAGGTAAAGAAATCAGGATCATATTTCCTCAGAAGCTGATTCGCAAGCCTGAAGACATAAAGCAAATATATCTGATCGATGATGACAGCATTACCAATATGCTTCATTCGAAAATTGCGCATATAGAGACACCCGGCACAGCAGTAAATGCGTTTAGCCGGGCTACAGAGGCACTTGACAGAATTGAAAAAAACATCGAAAAGCCTGACCTGATTCTTCTGGATATCAATATGCCGGAGATGGACGGATGGCAGTTTCTGACAGCGCTGGAAAAACTTCCCAAGGAGTTGATTTCGGGAATAGACATTGTGGTATTGTCTTCTTCAATTTTTTCAGACGACAAAATCAAAGCCTATTCTTTCCCCATGGTCAGGGACTTTTATTCGAAGCCATTGACAAGAGAAATATATCGGGAAATATTTTACGGCAGAAAAGCAGAAGAATAGGACAAAGGGATACTATTCTAAAGAGAGGATTTAAGTTCGAGGAGGAATGCGCGCAATCGCAGGAGAGTTTCGCGGGTCTGGATTTCCTGTTCCACCAGTGCGTGTTCATTTTTCAGCCGGTCTTTGGCGCCTTTGATTGTAAACTTCCTTATTTTAAGGAGGTAGTGAATTTTTTTCAGGATTTCGATGTCTTTATCTGTATAGACGCGATTTCCTTTCCGGTTTTTTTTGGGATTAATTTCGCGAAATTCGGTTTCCCAGAAACGAATCAGAGAGGTTGTCAGGTCAAGTTCCCTGGCAACCTCTCCGATGGTATAATATTGTTTTTTGATAGACTCCTGCATCCGATCAGTCCATGGATTCAGTATCCAGCGTGGCCTGTTCGCGCAGTGCTACATATTCTTCGGGAGTAAGGTCTCCGTAGAAGTAATCGATAGGATCAATCTTCGAACCATTTTTAAGAATTTCATAGTGAAGGTGGGGACCTTTGGAGAGGCCGGTATTACCGGTATAACCGATAACATCACCTCTTTTTACTTTTGCCCCCTGATTGACCGCGATTTCGGAGAGGTGAGCGTATTTCGTCACATACCCATAACCACCGTGATCGATTTCAATTTGTTTACCGTATCCGCCGCGGCTGGTGCCTGCGAGTTTTACGATTCCGTCTGCACTGGCGTGTACGGGCGTACCGGTATTTGCCTGCATGTCGAGACCGGTGTGCATTTTACGGAAGCCGTGGATCGGGTGCATCCGCATACCAAAACCGGAGATAATGCGACCGGGAACGGGCTTAATTGCGGGCGTATGCCTTAGTTCATCTTCTTTTTCAGCGAGAAGGCTGAAAAGCACGTCATAGCTTTTATTCTGAATCTTGACTTTATTGTTGAGGAGGTCAAGTCTTTTTTCTGCTTCACGAAGTGCGTCAGGCTGATCTGCCTTTTTAAAATTAGCTGCGCCACCGATACCACCATTCCAGTAACCGTCATCAATACGGTCGGAGTTGAGGAGGCTTCGATAGAATTTATTATCCTGATCGTGAAGGGCATCTACCTGATTTTCCAGTGTTGATAGTTGCTCATCCAGATCAATCACACGGCTCTGGAGCATCGCATTCTGCGATTTCAGATACGCATGTTTAGGATCATCGAGTACAAAAAATAGAGAGCAAGCCCCAAAACTGCTAATAACCCGGAGACCGACATATACGATAACGCTTTGCGCCCCATGGACGCGATGGTTATTCGCTCTGGCTCAAAAGTGCAGGTCTCTTCGTCATAGTAATAACGTATTCTCTTTGCCATATGAACAGGGGTTTGTTTTATTACCTCATGGAATCCAAGAACAAGTATTTAATGCAAAAATCACTTGTAAGGTTTTTGGCGTTTGTTTAACGTTGTATCTTCGCACGACCAAAGGTAATAAAAATTTTGATAAACAAAACAAACCATCTTGCAATTATTACACATCTGTTAAGGAGGACGGAAAAACAATGAAATCTTCAAAAAATATTCGAAAATCTTATCTTGACTTCTTTACTCAAAAAATACACCACATTGAAAAATCTGCGCCAATAGTCATAAAAAATGACCCAACGCTTATGTTTACCAATGCGGGAATGAATCAATTTAAGGACATATTCCTGGGGTTGAAAATTCCAACTTATAAACGAGTGGCCGATACGCAGAAGTGTTTGAGGGTTTCGGGCAAACACAATGACCTCGAAGAAGTAGGCCACGACACCTATCACCACACCATGTTTGAGATGTTAGGAAACTGGTCGTTTGGTGACTATTATAAACAGGAATCCATCGAATGGGCCTGGGAGTTACTTACGAATGTCTTCGGAATTGAAAAAGACAGGATGTATGTTACCGTTTTTGGCGGTGATACAAAAGACAACATCCCGCCCGATACCGAAGCCGAAGCCGAATGGAAAAAATGGATTTCCCCCGATCGCATTCTGCGATTTGGCAAAAAAGACAACTTCTGGGAAATGGGCGACGTTGGCCCCTCCGGCCCCTGTTCTGAAATTCATGTGGACATGCGATCCGACGCCGACCGGCAAAAAGTTCCCGGCGCTTCCCTCGTCAACAATGATCACCCGCAGGTAGTCGAAATCTGGAACCTCGTTTTTATCCAGTTCAATCGCATTGCCGACGGTTCTCTCGTAGAACTACCCGAAAAACATATCGACACCGGTATGGGTTTCGAAAGGCTCTGTATGGTACTTCAGGGAAAAACCTCTACCTACGACACCGACCTGTTTGACAATACCCGCGCCTTTCTCGAAAGAAAAACAGGTATTTCTTATGCATCAGCTACAGAGATCCAGCAGGTCGCTTTCCGCGTTGTGGTGGATCACATTCGGGCCATTGTATTCACTATCGGCGACGGACAAATACCCTCCAACACCGGCGCGGGGTATGTAATCCGCCGCATCCTGCGGCGCGCTTCGCGTTATGCGTTCTCCTATCTTAATCTCACCGAACCCTTCCTCCACGAGATGGTTGCCCTTCTCGCCGATCAATACAACGACGTGTTTGAGGAAGTTTCCGCCCAAAAAGATTTTATTGCCCGTATTATCCTCGAAGAAGAAAAAGGATTTCTCCGCAAACTCGAAAGCGGCTCCTCCATGTTTGAAGACTACCTCAGTGCCCATCCGGGCGATGCCACCATTGACGGAGAATTTGCCTTTAAACTATACGATACCTATGGGTTTCCCATTGACCTGACCCAACTTATGGCCCGCGAAAAAGGCCGCAATGTGGACATGGAAGGCTTCAAAAAAAATCTGGAAGCCCAACAAACCCGCAGCCGGCAGGCTACCGAAATGACCACCGGAGACTGGGTTACGGTCAAAACCTCGCATGATCTCCCGCGGTTTCTGGGGTATGATACCCTTTCGCTTGGAACCTCCATTCTCCAATACCGGACCATCCGGATGCAAAATAAGTCGCTTTTCCAACTGGTACTCGAAGAAACCCCTTTCTACGCTGAAAGCGGAGGACAGATTGGCGACAGAGGCACTCTTTCCAACGGAAATGAGACTATCCAGGTGCTGGATACCAAAAAGGAAAACGAACTCATCGTTCATTTTGTAGATAAACTTCCTGCTGATCCCTCTGGTGAATGGACGGCTGCCGTAGATGCCTCCTTCCGCAGTGAGGTCATGGCCAACCATTCAGCTACGCACCTGCTGCATGCAGCCCTTCGCAATATACTTGGCACGCATGTCGAACAGCGGGGGTCGCTGGTATCTGAAAAATCGCTTCGTTTTGACTTTTCACATTTTGCGAAGGTGTCGGACGAAGAACTGGAAAAGATTGAAAATCAGGTAAATGAAAAAATAGCAGCAGGCATTCAGCTCACCGAATACCGCGAAAAACCAATCGGTGAGGCAAAAGCCATGGGTGCAATGGCGCTGTTTGGGGAAAAGTATGGTGATCTGGTGCGCGTGATTGTTTTTGATCCGAAATATAGCGTCGAATTGTGCGGGGGAACCCATGTGTCCAATACCCGTGATATACGTCTGTTTAAGCTGGTATCTGAAGCTTCTGTTGCTGCCGGCATTCGCCGGGTAGAGGCTTATACCGCCGAAGGTGCTTTCCGTTACCTGATGGGAAAAGCTACATCCCTCGACCGGATTGCAGAGATGCTAAAAACCCCCGGAAGTCCGGAAAAAGCAGTCGAAGACCTCCAGAACAAAAACCGCGAACTCGAAAAAGAAATCGCACAGTTTCGCGCAGCGCAGGTCGGTCGTCTTCGCGACGAGCTTTTGGCCAAGACAGAGTCTCATCAGGGTATCAATCTTATCCGGAGCAAAGTATCGGTTTCAGGTGCAGACGACCTCAAACAACTTTCCTACGATCTGAAGAAAGTGGCGGAAAATACACTTATAGTACTGGGAGCGGTTATCAATGAAAAACCCCTGCTCAGCGTTATTATGAGTGATGACCTCGCTTCTACGCAGAAATACCACGCAGGTGAAATGATCCGCACCCTCGCCCGCGAAATTCAGGGCGGTGGCGGTGGGCAGCCATTTTACGCTACTGCGGGCGGAAAAAATCCGGAAGGGCTCGACCAGGCACTTGCAAAAGTAACCGAACTGTTGTAGGCCAAAGCCTATAAACGGGTGTTGATGATATTGTTGTACATGGAGCCGAAGGTGTAGCTCAGTCCTACACCAAAGCCCATATCAAAATTGGTGGCCAGTTGCCTTTGCTGAAGGAGGATTTCTTCCAGCGTTGCATCCCTACGGGGAAGATTGATCTGATCCTGTATCAGGTCGAAGTTAGTGGAAACCCGGGCAGAAAGGCCTTTAAACACCCTGATGGTAACAAAGCTGTCGAGTTGAAGGCTTCGTTTGGAGAAGTCATGCATATAATTGGATGCTTCCAGGCGGGAAAAAACATTTCCCCAGGTCTGGTTAAACCGGGCGGTGAGTGCCATTGTCTGACGCAGGAGGTGTTCCTGGCTTTTTTCGTATATGGTTTCCTCGATATAGTTGTTATACACATAACCCATCTGATAGACTGCCGTAAGCTCTTTGCGGTTGACTTCTGTGTAGGGGAAAATACTGTATTCGATGGCGGGCATGGTTCTGACCATAAAATCAATATTCCGGTATGAGTTGTGGGACAAGTCTGTAAAAATACCAGCAGACCAGTGGTTGCTGATACTTCCGACCAGGCTGCCGCTGAAATAGTTGTTGTCCCGAATACTGATTACCTCCTCATTGTCTATAAAAAACCGGTTTTTTGAGTGGTTAATTTCCCCGTTGGTACGAACCCGCCATTGTTCAGTAACCCTGTCGGCGCGAAACCCGGCTTCACCACTGGAGGCGCTTTTGCTGGTCTCTTTGCTAAGATTACCACTTCCGTAAATAGTAAAAACCCAATAGTCCCACGGGTCTTTCTGCGGGCGTTCTTCCCTTGTAGGGCGGTTGTTGACAGGAACAGATATTTTGATCTGATCGGCAAGCGGTGTATTGGCCAGAAAAATTAAAAGTCCGGCTTCGATACGCTTCACAATTCCTTTTCTTACCTGATCACTGGTGGCAGTTGGGAGCACTTCATACCTGATCTGATGCCGGATATTGCCAAATGAATTGTATCCGGTAAAACTCATCTCATAGCTGGCGCCACCGCTGCCGGTAGTCATTCGTGTGATAAAAATCTGTACATCTGCCTGATCCTGGTCTCTTACGTAGTCAACATAGGTGATTTCGCTCTTTATAAAAGCGTGATCGCAGGAGGCGCAGTTGATATACACTTTCAGATTATCACCGGGGTCAGCCAATGCCCAATCTGCTGACAGGAGCATATACACAAAAAATACAAACCCAAGCCGGGGAAGCTTGCAATTGAGGAAAGAGAAATGGGAGAACATAAACTATAAATTTTTATAAAAATCGAAAATCACAGACACACACTCAAAGCGAAATGGATTTCGCTATTACAAAGTTTTCAAAAACCCCTATCCACTCTTATCATTTTACCAAAAACCAGTAAGCTCCGGCCCTGTCCATCAGGGATTCCTTTTTCCCTTACAGGGTTGCATCTTTTCTATAATTTTTCAAATGATAAAGATCACCGGGGAAAGCGAACTAACTTATTTTCTCTGTATGAGGTTTTGCTCAATTTGGAGTTGTTAAAAGGATTAATCAATATATAAGGTTATTATAATTCGATTATCCCCGTTAGATCTTTAATCCACGAGAAATGAAAAGATTATTGATATTGGGAGCAGGAACAGCCGGAACCATGATGGCCAATCACTTAAGGCACCGACTCGCTGCAAATGAATGGGAAATAACCCTTGTTGACCAGGAAAAAACCCACTATTATCAGCCGGGATTCATTTTTCTTCCCTTCGACATCTACACCCCGGAGATGGTTCAAAAGCCCATAGAGAAACCTCTTCCCCGCAATGTCTCTCTGATTAATGAAACAATCGAACAAATTGTACCAGAGGAAAACCATGTGCTTCTGGCCAATGGCGACGTCATTCCTTACGACATACTGATCATCGCTACAGGCACCCGAATCACACCTTCAGAAACAGAAGGCATGCTGGGAGATCATTGGCACAAAGATGTGTTTGACTTCTACACTTTTGAAGGATCCATGGCATTGCGGGACAAACTTCGCGACTGGGAAGGCGGCAGGCTGGTGGTTCAAATCTGCGAGATGCCCATTAAATGTCCGGTTGCTCCGCTTGAATTTTCTTTTCTCGCCGACAGCTATTTCCAAAACAAAGGAATGCGCGATAAAGTGGAAATTACCTATGTAACCCCGCTTTCCGGCGCTTTTACCAAACCTAAAGCAACCGCTGCACTCAACTACCTTCTCGAAGAAAAAGGCATCCACATCGTACCAGACTTTAATATTGAACATGTGGATGGTGAAAATAAAAAAATCGTGGACTTCGCCGGAGAAGAAGTGCCTTACGACCTGCTTGTAACCATTCCGGTCAATATGGGCGATCCACTGATGGCCCGGTCGGGCTTTGGCGACGAGATGAATTACGTCCCTACCAATAAGACAACCCTTCAGTCAACGGTAAAGGAAAACATTTTTGCCATTGGCGATGCAACCAACATACCTACTTCCAAGGCGGGATCTGTAGCGCACTTTGAAGCAGAAATTCTGACCGGCAATATTCTTCGCTATATCAATGGAGAGCCGCTGAAAGAAGAATTTGACGGGCATGCCAACTGCTTTATTGAAACCGGCCACGATAAGGCACTGCTGATTGACTTCAACTTTACACAGGAACCCGTAGAAGGCGTATTTCCTTTCCCCGGCGTAGGTCCGCTCAAACTTTTACAGGAAAGCAGGCTCAATCACATGGGTAAACTGGCCTTCCGCTGGATTTACTGGAATATGTTGCTCAAAGGCAGGCCCATACCATTTGTTTCGGCCACGATGCAAAAATCGGGTAAAAAACTCGAAACCATACATTAACCATCCGTTCACATCAAAATATGCTTATCATGGAAAAGATTATAGTTGGAACCCCCGTACAAGTCAATGAAGAAGGTTATCTGACCAACTTTTCACAATGGAATCCTTCTGTAGGGGAAGAAATCGCCCGTGAGGAAGGAATTGCCCTCACCGATGAACACTGGCAGGTAATCACCTACCTCCAAAGCCAGCATAAACAAAACGTTCCCCTTTCTATCCGCAAAATCGGTAACAGTGGTGTGGTATCGATCAAGGATTTCTACCGGCTTTTTCCCAAAGGCCCGTTGAAAATCTCCAGCAAAATCGCCGGTATTCCCAAGCCTGCAAGTTGTATTTAAGCCAATCATTCCCATCTGATAAACGATCTGATTATGGATACTGAAAATAATGCCCCGGTAAAAAAGATGTTGCTGATTTTATCCAAAGCAACGCTTGAAAACGTGTACGCATGTTTTGTTCTCGCCAATGGTGCGCGCATGGAAGGTATCGAAGCTGAGATTTTCTTCACCTTCTTTGGGCTGGAAGCAGTCAACAAAAAGCGCATGAACCATCTCCATGTAGCCACAGTAGGCAATCCTGCCATGCACATCCCGACAATGATCGGAGGTCTGCCCGGTATGGAGACGCTGGCTACTACCATGATGAAAAAAGAAATGGAAAAACTGGATATGCCTGAGGTAGAAGAGTTTCTTTACATCCTTTCGGCTTCCGGTGTAAAACTTTGGGCGTGCAAACTCGCTATGGAAATGTTCCACCTGGAAGAAAATGACCTTTTCGAAGAAATGGATGGCGTATTAACCGTAGGTGGCTTTTATGAAAGGGCCGCCGGTGAGGGTACTCATCTGCTTTTCATCTGATAAGTTATCTTTATTTCCTTTAGAACCCCTTTCTGCTCAGGCCGGAAGGGGTTTTTATTTAGCTGCTGCGTACTCCTTTTGTATTTGTGATAATTGGGTTTCCACCCACGAACGTACCTCATTCAGCAGGACTTCGCCGTCTGTTCCGTACATTACTTCCCCAAATGTAATTATCACTTTTGACTGCTTTTTCCCGAATGTGCGGATAAAATGAGGAATAAAAGTATCATCCCCTACCCAGGCATCGTTGGGATCTTCGTATTCAATGGCAACAGGTATTACGGGAATACGGCCTTCTGCGGCGGCAAAAAACATTCCGGGGCTAAACTTTCCCAGTTCCGGCATCTTGTAAGTCGTGCCCTCCGGAAATACGATGACCGAATAGCCCTCCTCCAGCCTCTTTTTTATCCCTTCACGGGTTTGCCGCCGGCTATCCTTATCCTTGCGGTTGACAAATAAGGTTCCAACCACCCGCGCCCCTGCACCTACCAGCGGCCACCACTCGACCTCTGCCTTCGCTACAAAGCAGGCATCCTTTACCATATTGGGGAAAAATATAATGTCAATATACGACCGGTGATTGGGGAGAATCAGCGCGGGCGCCTCCGGGAGCTTTCCCCTCAACTCCACCTCTATTCCCATAAAATACAAGGTATGAGCCGCCCATTTACGCATTTGCCGCAATACCGCTTCTCTCTTTCGCGGATAAATATGGGTGATAAATAAGGCAAGGAAGAGCCTCAAACTGATGATCCAGACAAAAATCAAAAGCCTGGTAATGGCACGGGCAGTTTTCATGGTGCAAATATAGAATAATAACAAAACAGTACATGATGCCAATTCTGACCGGGATGTGTATTTTACCGCACTTAATCCGAAAACTGATGAAATACTTTCTACCATGGATTCTGATGGCGCTCATGCTCTTTTCTGCGGGTTGTGGCCCAAAGGGGGTTGTGCACAGGAAACAAACCGCGCTGCTGATTTTCTGTTCTCCGGAATCTGCTATTCCTTCCTCCCTTCAGTCTGCGATAACAGCAATAAAGGCCGACACCACCCGAAATGCAGATGACCTGAACGAAGAAAACCTCAAAAATTATAGCGCAGTGGTTTTCTGTAATGTCAACCCGGAAAAAATGTCTGTTCAGGCCCGCTCGGATATACAGCGGTACGTGCAGGCCGGGGGTGGATTGCTGGTTTTTCAATCTCCCATTTCCAGTCCTTATTACTGGGCATGGTACAATCATATTCTTACTGGGAAAGAACCCCAGCCGGGCACAGCCGTCGCCGTAAACGATACGGAGCCATCTTCCGAAGCGATAAAACGGATTCAGTATGATGGCGGGCAGGTCGCTATGGTAAGCCAACCTGCAGAAAATATATCTTCCGATGAGTGGGCTTCTGCCATAACCTTCATCACCGGGGAAAATACCTGGGATCCGGGTAAAATCCACTCGCCCCGCGCACCTTCGTGGAACCGTTTTACCAAAATCGTACTTGACGATTACGATGTGGATGAACCCATGGAACTTGCGGTTCTCCCCGATGGAAAGGTCATTTTCATTGAACGAAAAGGGAAAATGAAAATGTATGACCCTTCCCTGGGCAAATCGAAATTGCTGGCAAAATTTGACGTCTGCACTGAAGGAAACTATGAAGACGGACTGCTTGGCCTTGCGATTGACCCCGATTTTATCAACAACCACCTCATCTATCTTTATTATTCCCCACCCTGCGACATAAACGATCAATACCTTTCCCAGTTTTACCTGCGCGATGATTCGCTGATTCTCGCATCCGAAAAAGTCATTCTGAAGGTGGGCGTTCAACGTGAAACCTGCTGCCACTCCGGTGGCTCGGTCAAATTTGGCCCCGACGGACTGCTTTACCTGTCAACCGGAGACAACACCAGCAGCAAGGAATCTGACGGATATACCCCGATTGACGAACGACCGGGAAGGTATCCATTTGATGCGCAGAAATCCTCTGCCAATACCCATGACCTTCGCGGTAAAATTTTGCGGATCAAACCCACCCTTTACGGAACCTACGAAATCCCTGACGGAAATCTTTTCCCCAAAGACGGCTCACAGGGAAGACCTGAAATTTACATTATGGGGGCACGAAACCCGTTCCGCATTACGGTTGACCCCAAAACGAAGTACCTTTACTGGGGTGATGTAGGCCCGGATGTAGGCGAAGATGGGCGGTATGGCCCGCAGAGTTATGACGAGTGGAATCAGGCCAGAAAGCCCGGCTATTACGGCTGGCCTTATTTTGTGGGGGACAATAAAGCCTATCCCGACCGCGATTTTGAGAAAGATCAGACAGGGGCATTATTTGACCCGGAAAAGCCATTCAACAATTCCCCCAACAATACTGGCGCGCAGATACTTCCTCCTGCACAAAAAGCGTTTATCTGGTATCCCAAAGGCATTTCACCCGAATTTCCCATGTTGGGTCAGGGTTCAAACAGCGCTATGGCAGGGCCGGTATATTACCGCGACCTTTTCCCGAATGATTCAAGGGTTATGTTTCCCGAATATTATAACGGAAAATGGTTTATCTACGAATGGGCGAGAAGCTGGCTTCAGGTGGTAACGATGAACGAAAACGGCGACATTACCCAGATCGAGCCATTTCTGCCGGAGGAAGATTTTGTCAAACCCATCGAAATGGAGTTTGGCCCCGATGGTGCCATGTATATGCTGGAGTACGGACAAAATTACTTTCTCAACAACCCCGAAGCCAAACTGGTGAGAATCGAGTTTGCAGGAGGCAACCGGCTGCCAGTACCGCGGATTTCTGCGGATCTGACGGCAGGCGCTGCGCCCCTTCAGGTGACCTTCTCAGCCAAAGGCTCTGTGGACTACGATGAGGGCGACAGCCTGGTTTTTAGCTGGTATTTTACCGAAAACGGCAAGCCGCAGGCTACAGGTGAGCAGCCCGTATTTACATTCGAAAAGCCCGGTGTTTATCCTGTCAGGCTGGTAGCGACAGACCAGGCAGGAGAAAAGGCTGAGGCCACGATGTCTGTCCAGGTGGGTAATCAGCCGCCAGAAATAGGTATTACCGTCTCAGGAAACCAGCAGTTTTTCTTTGGTTCCAGCCCACGCCCCTATCAGGTTTCCATTCAGGACAGGGAAGATGGATCCATTGACCAGGAAAAAGCGTCGGTCCGGCTGGCGTATATCCCCGATGGCAATGACCTGGAAGTGGTTCTCGGAGGCAATACGCAGGTTTCCTCTTCACTTCAGTATGTCAAAGGCCAGCAACTGATCCAGTCAAGCGACTGCAAATCCTGCCACGACACAGAAAAACACTCCGTTGGCCCCAGCTATATCGAAATTGCCGAAAGATATACCCCCACAGAACAACATATTCATACCCTTGCAGGAAAAATCATTTCCGGAGGTAATGGAAACTGGGGCGAAAAAATTATGGCAGGTCACCCGCAGCATACTCTGGAAGAGACACAGGAAATGGTTCGTTATATTCTTTCTCTGGGCAATAATGACAAGGATATACCGCAAAACGGAAACCTTACGCTAAACAAACACCGTCCCGGTGAAACAGGAGCCTACCTGCTTTCGGCAACTTACACCGACAAGGGTGCCAATGGAATACCACCTCTCAGCGCCAGAAAACTGCTGGTACTCAAAGCACCCCGGCTCAATCCTGATGACGCTGTAGTAAAACAAAAACTCGGCCTGAGTCCCGACCAGAACAATCACAACAAAGTCATCGTCAGGGGTATGCGCGAAGGCGCAGTTCTGGGCTTCACACAAGTGGACATGACAGATGTGAAAGCGCTTTCTTTTCGCGTTGCAGCGGATGCGGGCGGTACCATTACCATACGGAAAGGCAGCCCTGAAGGCGACATTCTGGGTACGGTGAAAATTCCTTCACAGACCGACAGAACCAAATGGACGGAACGACGCATTGCCATCACGCCTGCTGAGGGGTTGCATGATTTGTATTTTATATTCGACACACCACAACAGCCCGACCGCAATCTGATGCAACTGGAATGGATCGGCCTTTCTGACAAACTGGAATCCTGATTACTTAAGGACTCCGTTGTAGTTGCTGCCCATATAGGCTCCCCATTTAACCGGAGCGTATATGGGCACTGCTGTATCCAGCCGGTTTACCTGCATACCATCAAAGGTATAAGTATGCCGGGTATTGGTGGCGTGGCAATAAATGATGTCAATATATCCGTTTCCGTCGAGATCGCCAATCCAGGGGGTGGAAGAAATATTATTCCCGTCGAAGGTATTTTCTATCTGTATGACCTCATTTTGGGAAAAATCTATGACTACCAGCATATTCTGAAAGGTCTTCTGAAACAATTCATCCACGATCTGGTAGTTGACACTCATCAGCACTTCGTCGCGACCATCTCCGGTAAGATCTGCCACCACCCCTGTACTGGTCTGATAAAAGCCCAGCGAGTCAGTAAATACAATTTTACCATTTGATCCGTCAATCAAAAACTGCCGGTTCCACTCCAGTTTAGGCCATTCGCCCTGAGCCACAGAAACAAAAAAATCAGGGATATTGTCAGCAGTAAATTTTCCGATGGCAAGCGAGCTATACACCTCCGTATCAGGCATCAGTGCCTCCCAGAGCAGGTGAAAATCCACCCCATCAAAGGCAAACATCCGCCCGTCAACGGCATTAGCAATGATATCGGGTTGCCCGTCCCCATTGATGTCTGCACAGGCTGGCGGCCCAATAAATCCTTTGTCAGGGCTGGAGGCCAGTTTCACCGCATCGGACAGATCGCCCTTACGCACAGATTCCAGCGGTGCTACAAACAGATTGCCTCCGAGGGTCTCCCCTCCCGTACCAAAAACCACCTTCAGATTTCCATTTGCACCGAATGCTACCACCGACATATATATTTCCTTTCCATCGGGCATGGGGGCTTTGGAGATCAGCTTACCGGTTTTGCCGCTGAGCAATACCAGGCTGCCCGCAGGGCGTTTCGGGTCGAATGGCTCGGCCAGTACATCACCGCCATTGGATACCAGAATGTCTTCCATTTCGTCGCCGTCCTGGTCGGGAATAAACTGGGGATTGTAAAAATTAAACCAACCGGCCTCCCGAGGCTCCTGTGTAGAAGTAGTTTTCATAAATTCCCAGATGACCAAACCATTTTTGCCATTGATGGCTTTTAGTTCGGCTGACCGGCCACCTATGAAGGCATCCATTACCCCATCGCCATTGATATCTTTCAGTGCGGCGGAACCAAATATCTGATCCCGGCCTGACACTTTCCACAGCAGCCTGCCGGTTTTTCCGTCCAGCGCTATTATCGCAGAGTCGCAAGCCTGAAATTCTTCGCGCCCTGCTCCCAGGATAATGTCTCCCGTGCCATCGCCGTTGAGGTCAGCGATACGGGGAGAGGAAAATGTGCCGATGGTGGGTAATTGTTTTGCCCAGGAAGATTGAGAAAAAAGATGCGGACACAAAAAAGCCAGTGCCCAGCAAAAGAAAAAAGAAGTAACAATAGCCTTCATTCAGGGAAAGTTTTACAGGGTAAATGTACACAAGCACTCTCCACAACAAAATTTAAAATGTTTATCAAATTTCAATTATTTCCAGCTAAGACGCAAAGAGAACATTCGTCATGCAAAGAATCCTCCCTATCTCCCTATCTCCGTGTCTCTGTGTCTCTGTGTCTCCGTGTCTCCGTGTTTAAAACTTAAAGGGTAAAAAACCACAGAGAAACAGAGAGCCAGAGAAAACCCTCCGTGTCTCCGTGTCTCCGTGTTTAAAACTTAAAGGGTAGAAAACCACAGAGAAACAGAGCCAGAGAAAACCCTCCGTGTCTCCGTGTCTCCGTGTTTAAAACTTAAAGGGTAGAAAACCACAGAGAAACAGAGAGCCAGAGAAAACCCTCCATGTCTCCGTGTCTCCGTGTTTAAAACTTAAAGGGTAGAAAACCACAGAGAAACAGAGAAAACCCTCCGTGTCTTCGTGTCTCCGTGTTTAAAACTTAAAGGGTAGAAAACCACAGAGAAACAGAGAACCAGAGAAAACCCTCCGTGTCTCTGTGTCTCCGTGTTTAAAACTTAAAGGGTAGAAAACCACAGAGAAACAGAGAACCAGAGAAAACCCTCTGTGTCTCCGTGTTTAAAACCCAACATTGCAAAAAAGGGTAGAAAACCACAGAGAAACAGAGAACCAGAGAAAACCCTCCGTGTCTCCGTGTTTAAAACTTAAAGGGTAAAAAACCACAGAGAAACAGAGAACCAGAGCCAGAGAAAACCCTCCGTGTCTCTGTGTCTCCGTGTTTAAAACTTAAAGGGGTAGAAAACCACAGAGAAACAGAGAACCAGAGAAAACCCTCTGTGTCTCCGTGTTTAAAACCCAACATTGCAAAAAAAGAAACACAGCATTGCAAAAAAAGAGAACACATCATTTGGCTTAAGCGCTGAGCCATTGAATAAGGATTATACACACTTTTCTTTCCTTGCTTTTGAGAAAATGAATTGAATTTTTTGTACAGCCCTTTTCTCCAATCATTTCTACAATGAAACTCAGGCAAACTATTTCCCGGCTGTGTCTGGCCTTTGTATTTCCGGTGCAGGTTTTTCTTTTCCAGGGTTGCTCCCAGAAAAAAAACGAACTCGTCTTTGATAAAAGTTATCCGGGCATCGGATCTCAGTCTTCCATTCGCACCGAAGATATTAATCACGACGGAGTACTCGATATCATTATGGGTGCAGGGGAAAATGAATACAAACAAACAGACCAGGGAGTACTGGCCTTTGATGGCAAAACAGGCCATATCATCTGGCAACAGGAGGCTGACAATCAGGTATTTGGCACACCAGCACTTTACGATATTAACGGAGATGGGGTGCGCGATGTGTTTATTGGAGGCAGAGGTCCGAAGCTGAGAGCACTTGACGGAAAATCGGGAAAAGTCATCTGGGCCTATGAATACACCTATGAGAATCACCCCGTATTAAAACACGCCCACTTCAACTTTTACACATGCGCTATTATACCCGACCAGAGCGGAGATGGGCTAAACGATCTGCTGGTTCAAAACGGAGGAAACGCTTCTGTTGGCCCCAATTCCAGAGTAGGAAGAGAACCCGGGGTGCTGATGATGATGAATTCGGTTACAGGAGAAGTCATTGCTGCTGATACTATGCCCGACGGAGAAGAATCATATATGTCGCCGCTGTGTTTTTCTCAGCCTGGAAGCGATGAATATTTTATTCTATTTGGCAGCGGAGGAGAAACTCTTCCGGGAAGTCTGTATATAGCCCGGCTGAGTGATTTGAGAGCGGGAAATTTATCTTCAGCACGGGTACTGGTGTCTGAAACAGGCCATGGTTTCATTGCGCCTCCGGTGCTGGCAGACATCACCGGCGACGGTCTGTATGAAGTGGTAGCGATTTCCCATGCGAGTACGGTCTCTGCCATAGACCTTCAGGAGGGCAAAGTGCTGTGGCAAAAGAAAATTACCAATACCGAATCCAGCAACAGCTTTGCGGTAGGTTATTTTACCAAAGACGATATTCCCGACTTTTTCACTTTTGTGAGTAAAGGAGAATGGCCCAATAATACCGGATCGGTTCAGGTTATGCTTGATGGGAAAGATGGTAGTATTGTTTACAGAGATTCCATTGGCTGTACGGGATTTTCTTCGCCGGTGGTATATGATATTACGGGAGACGGCGTGGAAGATGCATTTATCAGCGTCAATGAATACGATTGCAACCGGGAATACGACGACGTTACACAATTAAAAATCGTCAACAAACTGATCAATATTGACTTTACCACAGGGAAATACAATACCATCGATCAGACACCTGACTTCAAAAATATATTTACCACCCCCTGGCTGGGCGACCTCGATGGAGACGGGTACCTGGACATTGTCTATTGCCAGTATTACAGCGCTTCTTCTTATCTGCTGACTTTTGCGGGGATGAGGATCAAACGCATTTCCAGCAACCTTAAAATGCGTGAAACCCCCAAATGGGGTGGATATATGGGGTCGGAGGGAAATGGGGTCTTTCGGGGGAGGTGAAATTGCAGGTTACATGGTGAAGATTCCTATCAAAAATCAAAATAAATATTCCCCAATAAAGAATAGTTTTCAAACTCTGTGGGAAATATTAAATAACCGTAAAAATTAGCCCAACCCTGAACCCCTACATTAATTTTTTTTGTCAGCCTTAAGTTTACACCACCTGAATAGGATGGCCTTATAAAACCCATGGAAGCAGTAGCTCTTATCCGATAAGTAGCAGGCATCATATAGGCGATATGTAAAGGGATTCTGGGAAAAAGTACAACCCTTCCGAAATTATCTTCAACAGTGGACATGAGCAGTCCTGTTTTAAAGAAAAACTTTTCATTTGCCCTGGGCAGCCAGAAATGAATTAAAAAGCCTTGCTGAAGATAGTTTCGATCCACCAATCCAACTTCTAATGCATCCACTTCCCTTGTAAATCCACTGACAAGTTCCAGGTTTACCTTAACGAAAGGTTGCTTTTTTTCATAAATGATACAGGCCTCATCCAGACAAATTTTGTTATGATATGCTTCTGCAAGCCTGATCAGATTCCTGTGATCAGGTTTTATAACCCGGGATACTCTCGAATCAAAGCCCGGTACATCCTGCATATACTCATTTAACAGGCGGAGGTGGGTCGTAGTTTTGAATGAATAGGGTTTATCATCTCTATATACGATCCCTTCCTCATAGGGAATCTCCACCAGTTCATACCCTTCCTTTTCCATAAAATAGTAATCCCTCAGTTCATCTCTATAGTAATAAATACTTACCTCGCCCTTAATCAGAAATTCAAGGAATACGAGCTTTCCAAACACTTCCTTTGAGATAAAATATTTCCCTTCCGAAAAACGATAGCCTTCAATTTCACCGGGTTTAAACTCCTGGATTTCGCCTTCTGCAGAGGGTTTAAAACGACAAACCTGGCCCATCAAAAAATCTCCCCGATAGTCAATTTCCCCAATCATACTATCACCACCAAGCGTGATAATATATCCTGAGCGAAAGTCTTTCTGCGAAAAACCAGAAAAGGGAACAACTACCAATATCGAAAATACTATAGCAAGGCTAATCAGAATTGCCGATTTCATAAAATGATGATTTTCTGTATTACACCTCCAGTTTAATCCAAATTACCCGGATCTGCAACAAATATTTCCAACAAAAAAGGCCTCTGAAATATTTCAGAGGCCTTTTATATCAAATTATGATTTACAGAAGTTCAGTCAACTATTTGACATCCCACCATACACGTGTGGTGAAGTCGTTGGCAGATGAACCAGAGGTGAAGTTGGGGTTGGCAGTAGATTCCTGGTTTGGATAACGGAGCCTTACAGGGATCGTACCATTGGTCAGGTTACCGGGATAATTGGTAGGAGTAAGTACAGGATACCCAATTCTTCTCCAGTCAGACCATGCTTCCCACCAGTTGAAGAATTTGGAAGCCCAGAGCTGCTCACCGATCATCTGCATAGCGGGCTTGGAGCCGTAGGGGTAGGTAGCCAGGTAAGCTTCTACTTCAGCGTCATCCACAGTCAGCGATGCGTCAAAAGGTGTGTACATCTGCATAGCGGATTTTACACCGGCATTGTAGTGGTCGGCAGCAGTACCGGAGATTCCGGAGCCAATCCCTCTTTCAAGTGCTTCAGCCATAAGGAATTCCACTTCTGCGTGGTTCATGATCATATAAGGATCAGCGTCATCAAGCATAAGCACGTTGATGCGGGAGTAAGTTTCACCCTGAACAACTGTTTTGCCTTCGAGTGCGTCAAGACCAGCCTGATCATAACCATTGGGAAGACCTTTCTGAGCCAGCGGATCGGTGTTGATAGGAGTCCAGCCAGCAGCAGTCCAGTCGCCGATACCGCCGCTGATAACCATCAGACGGGGATCGTCATCCGCAGTAGAGTTGGGGTCGGTTCCTTTGAGCCAGTCGATGAAGGTTTTGCTCAGGAAAGAAGGCTGACCACCGTCGCCGGGGAAGAACGCGCGGGAGATACCGTTCTGATCCTGCCATTCGCTGGGGCCATTGTCAAGCGGAACCCAGAGATTGTCGTCATTGCTGGTGAATACACCACCGGCAACTGCTTTGGTAACATAGGTATTGGCAAGTGCAGGCGCGACATCAGATACGCGCATAGCGAAGCGGAGCATCAGAGAGTATCCAAATTTTTTCCATTTGGCGATATCACCTTTGTAGAGCATATCTGCCCGGGTGAAACCTTCATCAGGATTGGAAGCGCTCATAGCAGCGGTAGCTTCGTCGAGCTCTTTCAGAAGATCGGTGTAGATAAACTCCTGCGTATCGTATTTGGGGAAAAATACC
>JAWKNL010000032.1:0-66557 GCA_041391725.1 Bacteroidia bacterium | reverse complement strand
GAAGGGCCAATGCCAATTTTCGCATCAAATCCTGCATTAATATTCGCCTCGGGTTTGGCACCGGGTACCGCGGGAAGGTCAGAAATTCCTCCGGCTACATAGGGAATCAGCGAGATATTGGTATGGGCGGGCGGAATCGGATCGTCCCAGACCAACTGGCCGGAAAAGGCAAAAGCGCCTGTACTAAATTGTATAGGCGTGCGAATCCACGAAGACTTAAAATTGCGTTTTTTGTCCTGCCGGTCGAGGATAAGATTCCATTCCGTAATATCACTTTTGTAGCGAAAACTCTTAAAGGGAATGGCCATTTCCACAATCCACCTGTCGGAATAACGCATTACTTTGGAATACCATTTATTGTCCCAATTGATACTGTACGATGCATCGTTGCTGCCGCCGGAAGAAACGGTCCCTTCCATTTGGACTCCTTTTGGCGTAACGGTAAAGAAAAACCCGTTCAGATGATCATTGTAAGGCCCTATGACCAGGCCTGCATTGTCGTTGAGGTCGTAGTCAAAATCCCTTCTGAGAGAATTGATCATATCCGGAGTGGTGTCATCCTCGCAGATAAATGCCACATACAGGTGCTCGTCATCAAAAGTGAGTTTGGCGTAGGTCGCAAAAGTGGGAGGCAAGGTATCGACGGGATAATTGAGAAACCAGTTGCCAGCAGTTTGCGCCTGCTCCCAGTCAGGTTCGTCCAGCACGCCATCCAGCACGATCTGGCCTTTGGCCTTTTTGATATGGAGGGCAGTGCCAGGGGCATTTTGGGCAAATAAGAGGATAGGAAAACCCAGTAGTAGCGATAGTAGTGATTTCATGCCGCAAAGATAAGAAAAGACTATGGATCAAATTTCAGGACTATATTTTTCGTAAATAGTTGTTTTATTAGCCTTTAACAATATTCGCTTACTATTATGACCAATCATACATTTACTATCGGAGGCGATATGCCTGTCAACCGCATGGGTTTTGGTGCCATGCGCATCACCGGACCAGGTATTTGGGGGCCACCCGCCGACAAAGCTGGTGCACTCAATGTGCTCAAAACCTGTGTGAATCTGGGGGTAAACTTTATCGATACCGCTGATGCTTATGGGCCCGAAGTTTCCGAAAATCTTATTGCCGAAGCATTATACCCTTATCCGGAAGGACTTGTGATCGCGACCAAGGTGGTCTTACCCGTCAGGGCCCCCCAACCGCTGGACGCCAAAGCCGATCCCGAATATATCGAAAATGCACGCAAGGCAGTCTCAAACGGCTGAAGCTGGAACGCATCGACCTATACCAGCTCCACCGGTTTGATCAGGGGTACCTATGGCGAAACCCTCGGCAAACTCCGCGAACTTCAGCAGGCGGGACTGATCCGCCACCTGGGGCTGTCGGAGGTAAATGAAAAAGATCTCAACGAATCCGTCAAACACATCGACTTCGTCAGTGTCAGAATCGCTACTCCCTGCGCTACCGCAACTGGAATCAGTGCTTAAGTGGTGTGAAAAATGATGTGGCTTGTTATTCCTGAGTACCCCCTCGATGCAGGAGACCTCGAAAATAAAGTGTTGCAATAAATCGCCCAAAAACATAAAACGACGGTTTATCAGATTGCCATTGCCTGGCTGCTGGCGCATTCCCCGTCATGTTGCCGATTCCGGGTACATCTTCCGTTTCCCATTTGCAGGAAAATATGGCAGCGGCCAGGACTCATCCTCGATGAAGAGGATATACAGTCTGGGTGAGATTGGGTAGAATGCCACTTTTATTACTATTAAAACTAAATCAATCAGGTTTATGAAAAATGCATTTATCCTCCCGGTAATTATCTTTTGGGTCGCCTGTACCCCTGTTAAAAACGAAAACAATAGCACATTCCCACAGGGAAAATGGATAGACCTCACGCATGATTTTGATGAAAACACGATCTTCTGGCCTACTGCCGAATCATTTAAACTGGACACGGTATTTGCAGGAAAGACGGAAGGCGGATATTATTATTCGGCTTTTCAGTTTTGTCTTGCCGAACATGGAGGAACGCATCTGGATGCACCGGTTCACTTTGCTGAGGGAAAATGGGCGGTAAATGAAATCCCGGTGGAAAAAGGTATCGGAGAGGCAGTGGTTATTGATGTCTCCGAAGGTGCGAAAAACAATCCTGATTACCAGATTTCAGTTGAAGATGTCGCGCGCTGGGAAGCTGAAAATGGCGCCATTCCGGAGGATGCCATGGTATTTTTCCGGACGGGTTATGGTAAGTTCTGGCCCGACCGGGTATCTTATATGGGCACAGATGAACGCGGGCCGGAAGCCGTTGCCAAACTACACTTTCCCGGAATAGACCCCGCTTTAGCCACCTGGCTGGCGCAAAACCGCAAGCTCAAGGCAGTAGGACTCGATACTCCCAGCATTGACTACGGACAATCCACGCTGTTTGAAAGTCACCGGATTTTATACCAGGAAAATATACTGGGGTTTGAAAATCTTGCAAACCTGGACTTACTACCCGCAAAAGGAGCATGGGTCGTTGCATTACCCATGAAAATCAAAGGCGGTAGTGGCGGCCCTTTACGCGTGGTGGCGGCTGTAGCAGATCATTAATGCCCCTGCTTCAATAGCGCCGGAAACTTCTCCTTAAACCGGTTGAGCCGGGGAAGAGACACCCGTTGGATATAGGGCTGATCGGGGTGGAGTCTTTCGTAATTCTGGTGATAATCTTCGGCTATCCAGAATACCTCAAAAGCAACGATTTCGGCAGCCACCGGCGCGTTAAGTTCTTTGGCGAGTTGCGCCTTTTTGTCTTCCGCAATTTTTTTCTCCGTTTCGTTGCGGTAGAAGATAATGGAGCGGTATTGTGAACCTATATCGGGACCCTGGCCGTTGACCTGTGTGGGATTTTGTGAGCCGAAATAAACATCTACCAGCGTGGCATAACTTACCACAGTGGAGTCGTAAATCACTTCTACCGCCTCGGCATGGCCGGTTTTTCCGGTATTGCTGGCTTCATAGGTAGGATTTTTGGTGTGGCCGCCCGAATAGCCGGAGATGGATTCATATACACCATTTACACTTTCATACACCGCTTCTACGCACCAGAAGCAGCCACTGGCAAAATAGGCTGTGTCTGTGCCTGCCTTGTCTTTATAGGAAGCGGGATCGGCAGTTGCACTTTCTACCGACCCCGCTGTATGGATAGCGTCTCCTGACGCAGATGTTTTTGAAGATGAATGTGTGTTTTCACAGGAAGAGATGAGGCCGGTTGTGGCCATCAGAATCATCAAAGGAAGGGGTAACAGATTTTTCATTACAACTTAGTTTTCCGGTTACCCCTAAAATTACGATTATTCTGCGGTTTCTGTTTTCTGATTTTTCTTTTTGAGGGAATCAGGGGGATAATACATGCTTTTTAGTTGAGCGCCCGGAACCAACTGACTACCGGTATGGGCGAAGGAATAACTTCATTATCCACGACAATCATTCCCACTCCAATCTGGAAAGCGCGTTTGGGATTGTCGGAAAACCTCAAGCCGGGCATGATCAGGGCAAATTTATCGCCCTCTGCCATATAGATAAACGAATCACCTACAAAGGACATATTTTTCCCGACCTTAGCCATGAATGCAACTGACATCAGGGGGGCGGAACCGCTGGAGTTATATTCGCCATAACCCACCTCGGTGACACCTGCGTACCCGGCAGATACAGTAAAGTTGGAGGTTCTGTCGCCGATAGTCAGAGAGCCATATCCCAAAGCACCTACCCCGGGAGCGAAGCTGTAGAATATTCCACCTGCAAGGACACCTACACCCAGATTAATATTTTTCCCCAGCGGGACAGAGTATTTTGCTGATCCTACCAGAGGCGCAAACATCCAGGTGGTCATTACTCCCAGAGACAAATTGTCACTTACTGCAAAGTGAATTTCCGGGCCGTAAATACTAAACATCGCGTAATCTTCTCCCTTCTCTATCGGCAGGCCGTTGGTAGTGAGAAAATAGCGCGAGGCAAACCGGTTCCGGCCGACTGAGTTGATCATCAGCTTATCATTCGCATCAATGTATTTGATGGATTTAATTTCGTGTTTGGGAATAATCACTTTCCCAAGCTCACTGGTTTCAATCAGTACTTCTCTTGTATCATCAGAAAGAATATAACCGACAAACTCGGTACCATCATTTTTAAGCACGATTCCTGCTTTTTTATCCTCTGAGCCGGTATTGGGGTCAGAGACCTGAGCATGTACCAAGGAGATGGAAAGCACAAAAAGAAGTGCTATCAGGCGGAAGAATAACTCTGAACGTTTCATCATTTTCTTTTTTAAATGAATCATATCCAAAATTATCTTCTCCTCTGAACCCGTACCAATCGATTGTTACCAGATTCCGGAAAACTTAAAGCAGTTCCAGCCACTCCAGGCGAAGAATCATTGAAGCCAGGCAGTTACTAGTATTTTTTCCCAAAACAGATTTTCTCCACTGGCAATTTTTGCCAAAGTCAGGAATACTTTCTTCCTGTCATTCATCCCGGATGGCATCCACAGGATTCATAGACGCCACGCGAAAAGTCTTCCAGCCTATGCTGAGCAGCATGATTAGCCCCGAAGCCAGCAGGGCCAGTACAAATACGCCCAGTTGAAGCGGAATCCGATAGGCAAAATTTTCCAGCCAGCTTAACATCGCCCAGGTGGCAAAAGGAGCGGCGATCACAAATCCCAGCAATACCAGCCATCCAAAGTCTGCCGAAAATATCGCAAGGATATTGCCCACCGAGGCGCCCAATACCTTTCGTATGCCGATTTCCTTGTTTCGCTGGGCAGCGATAAGCGATATCAGTCCAAACAGTCCCAGTGCGCCGATGCAGATCGCAATGATCGCCGCAAGCTGAAACAACTCCATTACCCGCTTTTCATTTTCATAAAAACTGGCAATGATATCGTCAAGGAAACGATATTCAAATACATTCCCCGGAAAAGTTTCTTCCCAGGTAAAGCTTATGTGGGCTAATGTTTTATTCAGGTTTTGTCCCTTAATTTTTATACCACAGGTATAAGTATTATGGATATCACAGATTAGTACAGCCGGTGCGATCTCCGAATGAAGCGATTGCAGGTGAAAATCCTTCACTACCCCCTGAATCTGGTATTTCTGACCACCGATAGTGATTATTTGTCCCAGCGCTTCATTCCCATCATTCAGCCCGATCATTTTCAGCAGGGTTTCATTGATGATGGTGTAGGAAAGGGTATCCCATTCAGCGAAAGGCGCACCTGCGACCAGCTCAATTCCGTAGGTTGAGATATAGTCATTGTCAACAATTTTAATATGTGTGTTTCCCTTGATTTCAGTCTTTTGTGAGTCCTGCGGAAGATAGGCAAAGTCGTATTGCCAGTATCCGTCTGCTGCAGCGCCATTGTTGGAAAAACACACCGAGCGGATCGACGGGTCCTGTAAAAATGCCTCCTTGATCTGTTTCAGCTTTTGAAAATCATTGGCAGGGGTTTTCACCTCGATCAATGCCGTATGGTCAAAACCCATTGGCGCATTATGAAAAAACTGCATCTGCTGCATCGCCACCAGCATACAGATGATCAGCATCTGGCTGATGGAAAACTGCATCACCATCAATCCTTTGCGAAGCGACATTCCCTTGCCATAACTTTTCTCCACTTTGTTTTTCAGTGCGATTACCGGATTGATCCGGGAAAGCAAAAAAGCCGGATATAATCCTGCCAGCAGGCAGACCAAAACAAAAAATGCCAGAATCCAGGGCCACAAACCGAGCTGGCCTACCAGGGAAATTGGCAGTTTTTCGCCCAGAATAAATTCAGCCTGCCGGAGTACTAACGGTGTAAGGGCAATGGCAATAAAAAAGGAGATGATTACCAATACGCCGGTTTCCAGCATAAAAAAGCGGAATATATTCCCGTTCTGGCTGCCCAGTACTTTTCTCAGACCTACCTCTTTTGCCCGCTGGAAAATAAGGGAAGTGTTGAGGTTGATAAAATTTATACAGGCGGAAATAAGCAGGAAAACAGCAATCAGTACCAGCGCGCCGAGGGTCGTTCGGCTTATGGCAGGTTTTCCGATGGCATAATGCCGTGTATCGAGGTGGATGTCTTTCAGCGGTTGCAGGCGGAGGGTGTAAAGGATATTCTCCTCCTTCGGTGCGGCAGTTTTAAGAATGCCTGCCAGGTGGGCATTCAGGCTGTCTATATCTGCGTGGGGGTTTATTTTTACATAAAGCTGAAACGTTTCTGCAAATGAATTCCACTGCCCTTTGAGCCATGGTGGTACCAGATCTCCGCTTTTGGACATCAGCAGGAGGAACGGAAAATTGGTGGACAGCGGCGGGTCGTTGTAAACGCCGGTAATCAGCATTTCCGTTTCCTGATTGAGGCTGAATGTTTTTCCTACTACATCCGATGTCCCATACATCCGCTCAGCCATACTGCGGGCAATCACTGCTGAATGCGGATTTTCCAGCGCTGTGAGAGGATTTCCGGCAATCCATTCATAGGTAAATATCTTTAAGTATTCAGGCCATACCATGGCTACCTGTTCTTCCTTAAACTGTTTTTTCTGCCCGTTTTCATCGGTTATCGTGAGTACCGGCACTTCAAAATTGCGGTCAATCACCGCCATAGCTTCGATCTGAGGAAAATTGGTTCGAATCACTTCATACACCGGTTCAGGAATACCTGCGTGGTAGTGATCGCTTCCGTCGGCAAGTACCCGGAAAATATATCCGGCGGCGGGCATGCTTCGATCAAAGTTGAGGTCGTGCCCCACTTTGAGAAAGATTACCAGTGTGGCAATCAGACTCAGGGTAAGCCCCAGAACATTGATGAGGGTGAATGAGGCATTTCTCCGCATGTTGCGGAGGACGGTTTTTAGCTGGTGAAAAAACATATCCGGGTAGATAAAAGGATAATAAGGAGAGATATTTCTTCGAAGGGTGAAGGGGCGAACCAGGTCTATTACATCCCTGAAATAGTACCATTTTGCGCGGCGGAGACCATGTGTGTTTACCCTTCGTTCAAAGAGCTCAAACAAATCCCCCTCCAGATGTTCCTGGTGGCTTTGATTGCAATACCAGCGAAAAAATCGCTGAATCCACAGGGGAGGTGAGGGTAAATTTTTCATTGTTCAGCTAGTCAATCGCAAAATGAGGCGGGAGGTTTTCCCAGAGAGACTCACGCAGGGTGCGGGCTTCCTTCAGGGCATCTTTTCCGAGGCTGGTGACGGAGAAATAGCGTTTCCGCCTGCCGCCGCGCTCGGCTGTCGTGCCGCCGGTAGTCGAAACCAGAAACCCTTTTCGCTCCATTCGGTCAAGTGCGGCGTGGAGGGCTCCGATACTGGCGCTGTTGCCCGTATGGGTTTCCAACTGGTCTTTGATCGCCACACCATAAGCCTCCTCTCCGAGCAGGGCTACGGTGAGGAGAACGAGTTCTTCAAATTGTCCGAGATAATTATGCATTTCTATTTCTTTCCCGGAAAGAAGAATAAATATATAGTATAAAAAATCCCATCCAACAAGTGCTGTCAGATGGGACTGTTTTCTGCAATTTTGGCTGGTGGTTCGGGAAATTTTATTTATAACTGGCAGGTATTAGGCTCATCTGCAAGATTCAATACATGCCTATATACATTATCTGAAACCCCAAAGCCAATCTCGTATTTTAGCTTGTCAAGGTATGAGCGCACATCAGGAATCAAGCCCTTCTTTGGCCTCAATCAGGATACCTAAAACACCTACTGCGCGCAAATGGCTTTGATGTGCGACCTTATACCCCATTCTTTCATCAATAAGCAATGTTTGGGCATTCAATTCCAATGCAAGTGAAATAGCTTCAGCTTCTCCTGGGTCAAGTATTTGTTTTAAGCGATTAACTTCGATAAGTTAACAGGGGATTTTACGATTAACCAACCCGATTCTCGGGATTGTAAGTAAGAGTGACGGAATTGGGGGTCTTCAACTTGCAATAATTCACTTTCTACCGCAGTAGGTATGACTACCTGATTGAAGAGTGCCCTTAACAGAGTTAACTGTCCTAAATCAATCAAATTACTTATAGGAGAAGTATCACTTACGACGATCACCGAATAACTCATCTAAGTTTTTCATATCCTGATCCAATTCCTCAATTCCATAATGAACTGGGATTTTACGTTTCCAATTCCTTCTGAAAATCCCTTCGCGGCATTCCAGCAAAACGGCTGGCCTGAGCCAAAGTGAATATTTCATCCTGAAAAAGACTTATTGCAATTTTCAGCTTTAAGTCAGCCTCACTCACTCCCTGAAGCAATCTGTCTGGAATTTCGATGATCATAATACCAATGATTTCTATCCTAAATATACGGAAGAAATTGAAAAAGGCTCATTATATCTCCATTACCTCCCTACCTCACCTCAGCACCCCTACAGGCATATCCTTGTCGTAATTGCCGTTGATTACAGGGCTCTGTCGATTGGCAGTATAGCGTTTTACATTCTCCGCCACGTAATTGTACAGCTCCTGAATGGAGACGACTTTATTGCTGTTATAATCAGCTTTGCCTTTCAGTCCTTCCAACAGATAATAGGTAAACACACTCTGGCGCAACCCACCTATTTCCAGAGAGGTTTCTTCGGCTTTGGAAGACATAAAAAGCGCCATTCCTCCGGAAGAATTGGACAGTGCCGTGTAATAAGAATCGTACACGCCGTCGAAGGCGCCTTTTACGCCTTTGTCAAGGCTTCCCGAATGACAGGCGTCGGCGATACATACTTTATAACGGGCCTTGCTCTGGTCAAATATCTGCCGGATGCTGGCGTGGGTAAGTTCGCGGCTATTGCCGTCAAAATCGGCGGGCATAAACGCCCCCGGAGCGCCATGGCCGGAAAAATAAAACAATATCAGGTCATTCGTCCCTGCCTTGCCAAACTGCGATCTCAGGCCTGAAAGAATATCATCGCGACGGGCTGCTTCGTCGATGTACAGGGAGATTTGTTCGTCGGGCAAGGCTCCGCCTTCGGGGCTTTTCAGCCAGGCATAAAAGCGGAAGGCATCGTCATCGGTATAATTGAGACTGTTGATATGAGCATAATTGGCTACACCTACCACTACTGCATATACTTTGGGTGAGGGGCGGAGAGAAAGACTGCCGTAAGTTGAAGAAGATGAAGGAGATGGCGTGGAGGTAACCGCCGGTGTATTAAACAGCGTATTGGGGTCTGTCAGTTCGGGCAGGAAGGTATAACGCTCGTCGCGGGTGGCCAGTATGCCCTTATATTGTCCCATTAACCCAAAATCGATGATATTGAGCGTATAGGTTTCGGATGAATTGGGATTGGTGAATGTCGCCGTAACGAGGTTGCCGATCCTGACAAATTTCCCGGAGCTGACATTGGTTTCAAATTTTAATGCTTCCAGCAGGTTCATGCGCGACGCAACCACTTTGGGCGACTCCTGATCCAGATTGGAAAAAGTGCGGATGACTGTGCCATTTGCATAAAATTTCAGGTAACAGTGCAGGTTGCCTAAAAAACCAATTTTGGCGGATTGGTACATTCCGTTGTACATAAGATCGGGAGCAGAAGTTGGTTTTGCAGAAACAACGGATAAAAGAAAAGACAAGAGGAGGGGAAGGAAAATTCTTGGGGATATACGCATATTTATTCCGGATTTTACAAATATACAAACTACATCATTTCGGGGTTTATTATAGAGGTTTTTACTTTTTCTGCAAAAAAATCGCAGCTAAAGTGTGCGGCAAAAACAGCATTTGCCTATTTTGCACCATCTCCCGGGGAAATGTGGATAACTCTGTGGATAAGCCTGTGGATAAACCTGTGGAAAAACAAATTACAACCCTCACATCAGCATCCGCCCATGTCACTTTCCACTAAAGAACCTCATATCGTAAGGTCAGACGAGATCGGGCTCAACCGCAGCATCAAACTTCCCGCTCTGGTCAATCTGATGCAGGACACGGCATGGAACAATACCGAATATCTCGGTGCGTCTGTCTATGATCTGCAGGATTTGGGGCTCACCTGGGCCATTATCCGGATGAAACTTTCTGTTTATTTGTTGCCTGTACACCGGCAGAAAATATGGGTCGAAACCTGGCCTTCGGGAAGTGCCCGTGCATTTGTGTACCGCGATTACAGGATATGGGATGATTCGGGGGTGTTGCTTGCAGAAGCTACCAGTACATGGATTGTGCTGGATTTTGTGCAGCGACGGATTTCGCGGCTTCCTGAATCGCTTATGCCGCATACACGTGCACCTGAAGGTTGCACGCCCCTCCACCGTGCTGCAGACCGACTTGAAATCCCGCAGGGAGAAATTACGGGAGAAAAACGATTCGCCACTCGCTGGCACGACCTCGATCCCAACGGGCATGTCAACAATATGCTTTATTTTCAGTGGGCACTGGAAGCGCTTCCTCACGATATTCTCCGCGACCGGCAGGTAAAAAACATCGACCTTATCATCAAGGCGGAATGCGGATTCGGTGACACCATTATCTCCCGTGTGGCGAAGGAGAAGGAGGCCGAACATACATTCGTACACGAAATTGTGCAGGCGGATACGGGCGTGGTACTGGCTCTGGCGCGGGTGATTATGCAGTAAACAAAAATATATGCCATCCCTCCTCTGTTTCGATAATGGCATCCACAACTTCTCCGGTTTTGTCGGGGATTTCCTGAGCAAACAGGATTCCTGCCTCCCGGGCTTTCGCAATTTTCTCTTTCATGGATGGATCAAAATAAGTAACTGCCGGATTATTGAAAATATGGGGACACGATCCGGGTTTGTACAAACCTACCCTGATTTTTCCATCAGAGAGAGTCACAAAACTGCCTGTTTCCGGGTCTCCGTAGGTTAATTCAAATCCAGCCTTCATCCACCACACCAGAGAATCGGAAAAGTCAGTGGTCATCAGACTTACTTCATAAAACTTACCGTAGGGCAGTTCTCCCGCAGGAGAATAATCGGGAACGGTGTCCGCAGTAGCATACAACATTGAAAGGGAAACCCCTTCCGGCGATTTCCATTCTCTCGCCCAGTCGGCTTCCGCTTCATCAGAGGCCATTTGTCCCAAAGGCATGGAAGGCATGTTTTCGGAGAAATACAAAATACCCGCCCCGTATTCGGATTCCGCATCAAGGCGTATCATCACTTCTCCGTCGGAAAGCAGGGTCTGCCCGAGCAAATCTTTTCCCAAAGGAACGAAACCCAGGTTTTCAAGCAGGCGGGGCGTTTTACTCAGAAAAAAAACAGGCAGGTTGATACAAACGGTATGCATAGGAGAAATTTTCTGCCAATATAAAAAAAACGGGCTGCCTGTGCAGGCAGCCCGTAACCTTAACCTATCTTTAAAAGCGTTATTGCTTGATAATTCTGCTAACGCCAATCACATTTTGTACCTGAGTTGCGCGCATGATATACATGCCGGCGGGCATCTGCGAAAGGTCAACTTCAGTTTCAACATTTCCGTCAACAGGGCGAACCTGCTGGTCGAATACCACTTTGCCCATCATATCGAAGATTACCAGAGATACAGCCTCGGGCTTGGCATCCTGAATTCTGATGTTAAACATACCGTTGTTGGGGTTGGGGTAAACGGTAATAGCGGTCAGAATTTCGAGGTCTTTGTCGATGGCGGTGAGGGTATTGCCCAGCGGGAAGTAACCCAGCGCATCCATCAGGGTCCATTGGGTAGCCCAAAGGTCAGTAGAGTTGCTGAAAGCACCTTTGTAATCAACAACGGTGAAGAAGTCATCACCTGTCGGCAAGGCAGCCAGGTTCTGGTAAGCAGGGCCCTGGTTGGAAGGCCGAGGATCGAGTTGTTCGTTGTTGATCCAGCTAAGAGAGGGGAAGAGCGGGTCAGCTACGGTGTTATTGGCGGTGCCGAAGTAAGCTGCAACATCTGTTTTGGCAGCATCTACAGTTGCCGTAGAGTCGGGGAGGCTTATACCACCAAAGCTGGCAGCAGTAATTGTAAACTGCTTTGAAGCATCATTGCCGGCAATGTTCCAGAAAATATTGTTTTCCAGTTTGAGCAGGCCATCCTGATACATTTTGTAGCTGTCGTCGCTGTTACCGAGAATTTCGATATCCACGCCCCGGCCATATTCAGCGAAGATCGAGTTGCGGAAGATACCACCTGCGTTGTCGCGGATCGTCATTGCACGGCTGCTGCCTGTACCACTACGGCCAATAAAAGTAGCGTTGTAAATGGTAGGTATGGCAAAAGGCTGACCAGTTTCGGGGTCAGTACCGCCGTCAAATTCACCGCCACGGTCAGAACCTGCGGAGTCTGATTGAAATACAACCCAGAACTGGCCTTTTCCACGGAAACCTTCGTCGTAGTCAAATGCATCATCACCACAGTATGCAGCGATCAGGTTTTTGGTGTTGACAGTTCCTCCGAAAAATTCGTATCCGTCATCGAAGTTGAAAATTACTTCAATGTGGTCAACCGTTGTACCGGCGCCCACACCACCGAAAGTCATACCATTGATTTCGTTACCTGCACCAATATCTGTACCGCCATGGCGAATAGAGATATAGCTCAGGTGCCCGGAGTTGTCATTGTCATCCCATGAATCGGGGATGGTGTCGCCGTTGGTGTCAATGGCGCCATAAAGTCCGCGGATTTCAGTGGTAGGAATACCTTCGATAGCGGATTCGCCGGGAGAAGAGTTGAGCTGGGCATTTCCGAGGATAATCAGTCCTCCCCAAAGCCCTGTAGTATTGAGCGGAATATCAAATGGGTTGGTTACGTCGTCAGCTTCAGCTGTAAAGATGATGGGATCTTCACGGGTACCAATTGCGTTGATGTAAGCACCGCGGGCTACGACCAGTGCTGAAGCCTCTGTAGTCTGTCCGGGTTTACCTTTGATTACTGTACCGGCTTCGATATTCAGGGTATCACCTGAGTTTACAAACACAAATCCATCGAGGATATAGGTATTATTGCTGGTCCATGTGGTGGTTCCTGTTCCGCTGCCATTATCAGTAACTGTAACTGTACCGGGTGTGAAATCAGGTAAATAGCCCATCTCATCGAGAAGAGTCCAACCTTTTGCCCATAAATCGGAAGAAGAACTGAAAGCACCTTTGTAGTTTACCGTTTTGATAAAATTGTCATTTGGGTAAGAAGCGAGATTGCTGTAAGCCGCGCTTCCGGGCATCGGACGAGGGTCGAGTTCGCCAGTACCTGCTTCCCTGCCAATAGAGTAGAACTGCGGATTGGCTACGTCATTTCCTCCACCTACAAAATAAGCCTGCATATCAGCTTTGGCTGCATCCACGGTAGCGGTAGAGTCAGGAAGGCTGATACCACCAAAGCTGGCAGCGGTGATCGTAAATACTTTTGAGGGATCGTTTCCGGCAACATTCCAGAAGAGATTGTTTTCCAGTTTCAGAAAACCATCCTGATACATTTTGTAGCTGTCATCGCTGTTGCCGAGTATTTCGACATCTACCCCACGGCCATAGTCATAGAAAATAGAATTGTAGAAATAGCCGCCTGCATTGTCGCGGATAGTCATGGCACGGCTGCCGGTATTGGCTGCCTGAGCACGACCGATAAAAGTAGCATTGTATATCGTCGGGGTAGCAAAAGGCTGACCAAGCTCGGGATCTGTACCGCCGTCAAATTCACCTCCACGATCGGAGCCGGCAGAGTCAGACTGGATTACAACCCAAAACTGGCCTTTTCCGCGGAAACCTTCGTCGTAGTCAAACGCGTCATCTCCACAGAAAGCGGTAATCATATGGCTGGTGTTGACTGTTCCTCCGAAGAATTCAACCCCGTCATCGAAATTAAACATAACTTCTACGTGGTCAACTTTTGTTCCTGCACCTACACCACCCAGGGTAAGGCCGTTGATTTCATTTCCCGCACCGATGTCAGTTCCTCCATAGCGAATGGAGCAATAACTGAAAACACCTGAGTTGTCGAAATCATTCCATGAATCGGGAATGGTGTCGCCATTGGTGTCGATCGCACCGTAAAGACCACGGGTTTCGGTGGTTGGAATACCTTCGATAGCCGACTCACCGGGAGAGGAGTTGAGTTGTGCATTTCCCAGGATGATCACACCACCCCAAAGGCCGGTAGTATTTTCCGGAATGTCAAAAGGGTTGGTTACGTCATCAGCTTCTGCCGTGAAGATGATAGGCGCATCGGCAGTACCCTGAGCCATAATTTTGCCCCCGCGGGCAACAACCAGCGCTGAGGCGTCGGTCGTCTGACCGGGTTTGCCTTTTACAACTGTTCCTGCTTCGATAGTCAGGGTCTGACCGGAGTTGACAAATACAAATCCATCAAGAATGTAGGTTGTGTCATTTGACCAGGTAACTGTACCTGTTCCGTTTCCGTTGTCCTGAATGGTTTTGGTGGCTTGGCCATGCACAAAACCGACAAACAGAACGGCAATCAATAAAGCATAAAGGTTTTTCATTTTTGCCAGGTTTGATAAGGAAATTAAATACAAATGAGAGCAGGGAGAACCTGATCTCTGAGGCAAAACAACCCATCAAAAGTTAAGGTAACTTAATGACCGGTTGAAGTTTTGATTACCAAAACGTTACCATAAAATGAGTTTTATATTACCGGAAGGTTAACGATAGCGGAAGACCTGACAGGATTTGGCACAAACAAAAAACCCCCTGAAGAAACTTCAGGGGGTACGCTTTATACTACTACTTGCTTCACAAACTATACGAAATCCCCAGGGAGAATGACCGCCCGAGGCGATAGTTCTGGAATATATATTCGGTTTCTTTATATACTTGTGTCTGCTTGTATTCCGGGTTGAGCAGGTTGTTGGCGCGGATGGTTACGGATAATCCGTATTTGATTTTCTGGCTGAGTGAGAAGTTGAGCAGGCCGCGGGGTTGCTCATATACATCGGGGTTTACACCGCCGACCAGCACCAGACGCTGACCAAAGATATTGTAGTTGAGGCTGATTTTGGTTCCCAGTGAATCGTTGATATAAGCCAGTTCGCCATTGACAGCATAAGGGGACTGACCAAATATCGGGCGGGTTCTGGAGCGGGTCGGATCAACGTCGATCATTTTCTGATACTCATCATTGGCAATGTCCACTTCTGAGTGAATCAGCGAGAAGTTTCCTCCTACCTGGAAATTGTCCAGCACAGAACCCGGAGCTATAAAGCCTAAAAGCTTTCTAAATTCAAACTCCAGTCCATAAGCAGTACCGTTGGGCACGTTGCGATAGGTCAGCTCGGTATTGGCAGCCTGGGGCACGAGTACTTTTTCGATCGGATTCTGGAAGTTTTTGTAAAATCCACTCACCGAGATCAGCTCTCCGGGTGTGGGATACCATTCCAGGCGAAGATCGGCATTATCGATCAGGGTGCGGGTAAGGTTGGGATTACCAACCAGATTGTAGTCTCCCACGAAGTCAAATGAAACGAAAGGCGCAAACTCGCGGAAGGTAGGGCGGGCGATGGTGCGGGCATAACTTCCGCGGAGATTGAGATTTTCTTTTATCTGGTACAGGGTGCTGATTGCAGGCAGAATATCGTGCAGATCGATCAGTCCACCTGCCACATTGGGATCTTCGGATTGTGTTTCAATCTGGGTTCCTTCGTAACGAGCCCCACCTACAAATTTCAGCCTTTCGCTGACGGGCAGTTCAATCATCGCATAAGCAGCCTGGATTCGCTCAGAACCACTATATCTGTTGCGCAGTTCGGATACATCCTGAACGGTGTTTTTGTAATTAACCTGATAATACTCCTGTCCTCTGAATACAATGGTATCGATGAAGCTACCTGTGTTGGCAGGACCAAAATAAGCGGAGGCATCGCCATTGTAGTCTGCGCTTTTGTTGCCCTGTGTGATCAGATAGCGGTTTTCAGAGAATGTCCGGTCTTTGGTGGTATAAGCTCCGCCAAACTTGATTTTCGCCTGAAGCTCTTTCCATATATCAATGGGCAAATCAAAATTGAGGCGGGCATCGTTATTGGTTTCATCCAGATCACGGTAAAAGCGGTTAGGCTCAGGGTAAAGGTTGGGTTGAAGGTCATAAACTCTGGTTTCGCCCTGCAGCGTATAGTCATTGCTGAAAAAGCGCAGATCGGGTTCGCTTTGTAGGGAGCGGCTGCTGGAAACGATCCAGTGAGCACCCAGCTTGCCAAACGCGTGATCACCCTGTACCTGGTATATATCAATCGAACGCTGAAGATAACCCAATACACGGGTCTGGAAAATCAGCCCTACGGCATCCAGCGGAATCGGACCTTCCAGCGTCCGGGCCGAAGAAGCGCCACTCTGATTGTGCATCAGATTTACCCCAAATTTGTGATGGTTAAATGGCTTGTAAGACAATTTTACCAGTCCGCCCCAGAGAACTTCTTCGGAGCCGCTGACGACTTTGTGCGACCGCTCATTGGTGAGACCGTCGGCGATGATACCGTCTCTTGCAGAAGATGTGTTTTTCCATCGGGCTACGCTGCCATCGTCATAGGCATTGTATTCGGTGCGGTAAGAAAGGCTGGCGATGTATCCAAACGGTCTGCCAAAAATCAGGTTCTGGTTTCCAAGAGAAAACTGATAGTTCTGTCCCAGCGGAGAGGTTTTGGTGGTCGGAACCATCGTTGTTTTGAAAGAGTTACTCACCCGGGTGATGGTATTAATGTCTTCGAGATTGTTGACATTAAATGTTTTATCTGGAATTGAACCCGGCAGAGTGGCTATTTCAGCGGGAAGTGCTCTTGTGCCGTCGTCGCGTCCCTGCCAGTCTTTTTTCCCGGTTTCATAGGTCAGGAAGTTGTCGATCAGGTTTGCCTGTGGGTTGTAGGTTGCAGAGGCGGAGAAATTGATCCGCAGGCGGTCGGGAAAGTCTTTGGTGATGACATTTACCAGACCTCCGGAGAAGTTGGCTGGGAGGTCAGGGGTAAATGTTTTATAAACCACGATATTGTCGATCAGTTGGGAAGGGAAAATATCCAACTGAACGGAGTTACAGTTGGGGTCAAGGCTGGGGATAGCAGCTCCATTTAAAGGGTATTGGAATAGCGGTCTCCAAGTCCGCGGATATACACGTACTTCCCGCCTTCGACGGTTACACCCGTAACCCTTGACATGGCAGAAGCGGCATCATTGTCGCCGGTGCGTTTGATCAGGTCGTTGGAGATCCCGTCCATGGTATTCAGCGAAGTGCGTTTTACATTGTACAGGGTAACTGTACTGGCCTGGTTGCGTTTGGCTGTGATTTCGACTTTGAGATCCTCGCGGGTTGCCAGGCTTTCAAAGAGGAGGGTTTCATTATATACCACTGCGCCTTCTTCCACTAATACATCTAATGTATCATTGACAAAAGAGACAAAGGAAATAATCATCGAATAATTTCCCGCCTCAGCTTTGATCGTGTAGTTTCCTTCGATGTCGGTGTATGCACCACCTTTGATCTGTCCGTCCTGAATCAGACGTACGGTTGCTCCGAGGAGCACTTCTCCGGTCTGGCCATTCGTCACTTTCCCGCGGATGGTTCCGGGGCCTGCTGCAAAAATCTGGAGAGAAAACAGGCTGCAAAAAACCAGAGAGAATAATGTTTTGAAATTCATGTGTCCGTTATTTCGAGTTTCGCCTGCAAAACTCGCAGAAGGCAATAACCTGAAGTTGACCGCAATATTAAGGATTGATTAATTAGAATAACGGAATGTTAAGAAACTATAAATGAAGTTGTCGTTTGAGGCTTCCAAAACCACAAAACACCTGGCTTGTTAATAATCAGTTAACAAACCATTAATACTTACCCTGCTGCATGGGCTTATTTCGGCTCTCAGCGTCTCAGCACGGCCCGTTGCATGGTGGTAACCGGATAATTATAAATTTCTCCCACGTCTTCCACTTCGGCTCCTGTGAGGCGGGGTTCGCTCTTATTTCCGGCAAATATATCAAACCGGATAAAATCTCTTTCGAAAGCATAATTCACCAGAAGAAGACTTTTCCCTACCGAAAACCGGCAACTGAGCACATTGCCCAGCAACCACCCGTCGAGCAGGATGGAGTTTTTTTCGTCGATGATAAAATGCCCTTTCTCCCGGTCGGAAACGATCAGTTCGTATTCTCTTACGTCCGGTGTGTCAGTCTGATATACGATGGTCCATTTCCATACCTCGTTTTTTTCATCTGGTCTGATCAGCAGTTTCATGGGTAATGTCTGTACCTTGCCTTTTCCGCTGAAGATTTCCAGTTCGCCCGCCCACTCTCCCTCCCACTGCCGGGGAAAGTCTGCCATCAGGCTGTCCTGAGCATACAATACTCCTGTGTGGATAAGCAGAAGCAGCAACCACAACCTTATTTTCATACTTTCAGTAATTGAACTATTTCGTAAAATTCGCCCGCCAGTGCGAGGTCGCGGGCTGTTTTGCCGTTTTCATCGGTGGAGGCAGGGTCGGCGCCTGCGGCGATAAGAAGGGCTACCAGTTCGCGGTGTCCCGAAGCCGCCGCTTCCAGCAGGGCCTTGTTGAGGTAACCGCTTACTTCCGCACCGACTGCGCCGGGTGATTCGGCATTTCTCCGGGCCAGTAATGCTGAAACCCGGTTGCCTGCGGTTCGGATTTCAATAAGCAGTTGCAGCGTGCGGCGAATCTGTTCTTTCAGCCATAACACGGCTTTTTCATTTGCTGGAGTTACAGCATTTCCCTCCGTAAGAAAATCGAGGTTTAACTGGTCCATCAGGGCCCGCGTTTTTTGTTCGGCCTGCGACAGATTGGATGTAGCGCCGAGCGATTCCAGCATGCCTTCGGCAAGGCCGATGAGCATCGAACCTAGTTGGGGCAACTGACTGAGCATGATTTCTGAGGGGGAAAAACCGGCAAGTGAAATTCCCGGAAGGGGCAATGTAGGCAAAGACGGTTTTTCTTTTATTCCCCTGCGGGAAAGTGCTTCTTTGAGCAGTTGGGTAACGCGGGTATTGCCGTGGTATCTTTCCATTACCGTTTTCCCTTCTCCGTCTCTGACCATAGGATCGGCTCCTGTCTGGAGCAAAGACCTGACAATGCCGGTGCGGCCCTGATCTACGGCTAACATAAGTGGCGTAAGCCCGCTGTGGCTGATGGCTTCCACATTGGCGCCCATATCGATAAGTTTGCGGCAAAAAGTTGTATTTCCGTCCCGCACCGCTTTAAAGAGTACGGTTTCTCCGTCTTTGTCTTCGATTTCCAGCTCGGGTTCCAGATCGATCAGATAGGCGAAAATATGGCGGTTGCCGCTTTCAATGGCACGCATAAGGGGGGTGCGACCGTCTTTATCCTGCGCATCGATATCGGCTTTTGCTTCTGCAAGAATCCTGACCACGGGCAGATCACCTTTTCTGATGGCCAGCGAAAGTGCGGGCAGGCCTCTATGGGTAAGGGCGTCGGGAGAGATACGGTTTTTGAGCAGAATGGTAAGTGCTTCCCGGTTGGATTCCTCTACGGCAGCAATAAGCCCGGCTTCATCGAAGGAGCCGACCATTCCTATGACTTTTTGCCGCTCAATATATTTCCGGATACGCGAAAACATAGTGCAATTTACGTTTTTTTGCGGAGTTTATGCGCGGTTCCTGTGGACAATATTTTGGAGGACAAAATTACGGATTCTTGCGCGCCAGCGTATATTCTTCACCTTTTTGTCCATTCGCCCGCTTCCTTTCAGGGTATCAAATATCTGTATGGCGTGCTCGAAGTCGCGGGCTTTGATATAGGCCAGTCCGTATTGCCAGGTAGCTTCCGTGCACAAATCATCGTCGCTGGCGGCAACCATGATACGGGAAAACTCCTCCATCGCTTTTTGCGGATCGTTGAGTTCGAGGTAACAAAACCCCGTATAAAGGCGAAGATCCAGGAGCGTCGAGTCAACGGAAAGCATGCGGTTACATTCTTCCAGCACGCGGAGGTACTGATTGTCTGTGTAATAGGAGGTAAATAAGGCGGGATTTTGCAGCGGCCAGGTTTCGGCTTTTGCCAGGGTGATTTCCGGTTTTGCCTGGTATTTTTTATAGAGCTTAGGGCTGGAAAACAGCGGGAGATTGAGCAGATATACGATCAGCAAAATGACGGAGGCAAAGGCGAGCACCATCCGCAGTCGCTGATTGCGAAGGGTGCGCTGATGGTGAAACAAAACCGCGTCCACCGCGGCACTGCGTTTTTCAAGCCATTGGCGGTGTTCTTCCTGAGAAATAAATCCTTTGGTTTCTTTTACCTGAATCATCCCGTTCACCATCATCCGCAGGCCGATATTCTGCGCAATTTCAGCAGTAAGGGCACGGTTCAGTTCCTCTGGCAGATCGCCATATATATAGGCCAGAAGGGTGTCGCTTTCGATCTGCGAATGTAGTGAGTAATCTGAGTGATTGTGGTTCATAGTGATAAAATGGATTTAGCTTTTTGCCGGGCATTGTAAAGTGTACTGCTCACATTGCGTGTCGTAGTGATATTGAGCAGTTCGCAGATTTCCTGATGCGAATAACCCTGTACGTGGAGGTCAAAAACCTGCTTTTCTTTTCCCTCCAACTGGGAGAGAATACGCTCCAGCAGTTGTTCGACCTCAAATCCGGTAAGCTCGGCATTTTCGGTTTCCTGCGCTTGCCATATTCGGGCATTAGATTTTTCTCCTGAGGGCAGGGTATCGAGCTGAGAGCGGCGAATCTGGTTTGCCTTCAGGCGGTTGAAGTCTATGCAGCGTCGTACGATCGTACGACGGAGGAATCCTCTTACGTTAGAGGTAATGTTGTATTTATGTTTGCGCTCTTTTCTCGGAGTGCGGAGATAGGTCTCCAGCACCTGGGAAATGATTTCATCTATGTGGATTTTATCAATCAGAATGGAGAAGCCCAGGTGAAACAGTTCTTCATAGTATCGCTTGAAAATAATGGCGATGGCTTCCTGATTTCCGGAATGGTAGAGACGAATCAGTTGGAGATCGTCCATTTTATCCATTGCTGCAGCGCGTTTTGCGCGGAGTAGTCCAAACACTGGCATAGGCAGGTGGGGTTGGTGAAACAATCAATGGAAGAACGAAAGTAAACCGGCTACGGGTTCAGGACGAGATTTTTGTGCGCTGTATCAAATGAAGGTAGAAATTTTTTTTGTTAAAAATTTAATTTTTTAGCTATGCCTATGGGGTTTTACCATTCCGTGTCGAGTAGAAATTCCCACAGCGGTCGCACCCAGATCTTTTTTCCTGCTATTTCAATTTCTTCTTTTTTGTCATTGGTAATCAACTGACTTTCAGACAAACCCCTATTATTCATGGATTCCCAAAGACTATTGATTTCTCTTTTCCTTGTTTCCGGATGGGTAATATCCATACAGGCATTTATCAGCAGGCCTTCTTCGGTATAAAAATCGGTTTCCTGTTTTTCCAGCAGATAAAAGGGAAGTTTTTTTCTGCGCCGAAGCTCCATAAAAACTGTATTTTCAAATATCTGGCCTTTATCCCCGGCAAAACTCATGGCATATTTAAATGCGGGGTCAATTCCATAAACTTTACTGGGATTGATGGTTTGTCTGCGAATGGAATGACTGAAAAGGTCAACTCTGAAAATAATAAAAGCTTCTTCCAGGTAAGAGGTGTAGTCATACACTGTATTTTTTCCAACAGTATATCCCTGGGACTTAAGATCAAGGTAAATTTTGTTGACACTTACCGATCTGCTCATATTTGTCAGCAGAAATTTGAGCAGGTATTTGATCAGATGAGGATGTTTGAGGGAAAAGCGTTCTGTAAGGTCCCGATAAAGCATCAGGTTGATATACTCATTGATGACTTCTTTATGCAATTCTTCCGGTAGAAAGATCAGTTCCGGAAATCCCCCCTGCAGCACGTATTTATTTAATTCACTGGAAAGAACTGCCTGCCCTTTCGAGCTAAAAATATCGTAGTCAACGTCTCGGAATGAAAGGAATTCGCTAAAGCTCAATGGAAATACCTCAAACGAAAGTGTGCGGCCGCGCAGGCTTGTCGCCAGTTCCAGGCTCAGCAGTCGGGAAGATGATCCGGTAATAAATATCTGGCAGTTTTCCTGATCGTGAATTCGCCTGATAAACTTTTCCCACTGATCTACTTCCTGAATCTCGTCGAAAAAGAAATAGACGGTATGATCTTTATTGTCGGGAAACATTTCATAATAACCTTTGATCAAACGGTCCATGTCTTCCAGCTTTAAAGGAAAAAGCCGGTCATCTTCAAAATTGATATACACAAGCCTGTCCGTAGGAATCGTTTTTTTTAGTTTCTCAATCAGGGAAAACAGAATATAGGTTTTGCCTGCGCGCCTGGGCCCGAGGAGGGAGATAATTTTGGGTATGTCATGAGGAATGGCAAGCTCGCGGGCTTTCACCTTTCGGTCAGGCCTGCGCATAAAGTCGGCGATTAATTCCTGAAAGGCTATTTTTTTATCCATACTTTCTTTTCCGTAGGGATAAAAATAGCAAATAGTTTCTTTCTACCAAAGAAACTATTTACAAAAAATGAGTTATCCCGAAAATCCGGAAATCGCAACCGGCTTTCGTCCAATCCCCTTCATTAAAGCTTCAGCTTCTTAAAAATGAATTCAGGGATATTCCTGATGATCAGCATAATGATTCGCCACACGCCGCTTACATATATCACATTCTTTTTCTTTTTTACGGCGGTATAAACCGCCTGTGCTACGGCGTCGGGCTGAGAAGTGAGCGGGCCGGGCAACTGCATTCCGGCAGTCATGGCAGTATTTACATACCCGGGTTTTACGGTCAGTACGTGAATCCCCTTATGGGACAGACGGTTTCTCAGTCCAGAAAGAAAGGCCGTAAATCCGGCCTTGGCGCTGCCGTAAAAATAGTTACTGGCCCGGCCTCTTTCCCCCGCTACCGAACTGATTCCGACGATGGTTCCACTGCCCTTTTCTTCCAGCATATTCGCAATGAGAGAAAGCACCGAAACCGCGCCGGTATAGTTGACATTTGCGATCCTGAGTGCCATAACAGCGTCTTTTTCTGCCGTCTTTTGATCGCCGAGGTAGCCAAATACACAAAAAACCACATCGGGAATGGCAGGCAGCCGGGTACAAAAATCTGCGTGGCTGTCAAAATCTTCGGCATCAAATGGCAGGGTAGTTACAGCCACCTGGTAGCGAATGCGAATATCGGCGGCATCAGCCTCCACTTTTTGGGCGTCGCGAGCTGCGAGGAAGATAACAGCACCTTCGCGCGCATAACGGTGGGCAATCGCGCGGGCAATGTCGGAGGTTGCACCGAGGATGAGGATGTTTTGTTTCATTCGGAAAATTAAGGACAGGCAAAAGTAAATTTCAGGGGAGTGGGAAACAATTTTCGCCTGGAATTTGGGAATGGGTTTAGGGGTAGGCTATATCGCGTGTTCCGTTTTGGGTTGTTTTTTAAAATACTCTATTTATCTGGTTTGCGAATCAGCCGGGAATAGAATAGTCATCTGCACAGCCAGACCCGGCAAAGCGAATATATTTCCCCAAAATTTTTGCCGACTTCCCTTCTGCAACCGTTCCCAAAACAAGAAACTTAACCTGCTGAAAATAAACCCTTTGTCAGTAATTTTTCTTTTATTAAATCGCTTTGAGATTTTTTCAAAGAAATACGTTGTATGCAAAACCCATTTGATGTTTCCGGGAAAGTTGTCGCCATTACCGGAGGTTCGGGTGCTTTGGGTGGCTCCATGGCAAAAAACCTGGCTTCTGCCGGGGCAAAAATTGCCATTCTCGACCTCCGCCCGGCCCTGGCTCAACCGGTGGTTGACCTGATCACGCAAAGCGGTGGAGAAGCCGTGGCGATTGAAACCAATGTGCTGGATAAATCCAGCCTGACCCAGGCCCGGGATTCGATTCTTGCCAGATGGGGAAAAACAGATGTGCTGATTAATGCAGCCGGAGGAAATATGCCTGGCGCAACCATCAGCCCCGATCAGACGATATTCGACCTCTCCATCGAGGCATTTAAAAAAGTCTCCGATCTCAACCTCAATGGCTCTGTTCTGCCTTCCCTGGTCTTTGGAGAGCAAATGGCTGCCCAGAAAAAAGGGGTAATCATCAATATCTCCTCCATGACCGCCCAGCGTGCCATCAGCCGCGTAGTGGGTTATTCGGCTTCAAAAGCCGCAATTGATAATTTTACCCGATGGATGGCCGTAGAAATGGCCTTAAAGTTTGGCGAAGGTATGCGGGTAAACGCCATCGCTCCGGGCTTTTTTATCGGCGACCAAAACCGCGCCCTCCTGCTCAATGAAGACGGAAGCCTGACCGATCGCGGTAAAACCATTATTTCGCATACACCCATGGGCAGATTTGGCGAAGCCGAAGAACTCAATGGCACCATACAGTGGCTCTGCAGCGACGCATCCCGGTTTGTGACGGGAATTGTCGTGCCTATCGACGGCGGATTCAGCGCGTGGACTGGTGTATAACGATTATTTTTACTTTATTCATTTTTTAATTCGTTTCAATTATGCTTCAATCCTGGCGATGGTATGGCCCCAAAGACCCTGTGAGCCTATCCGATGTCATGCAGGCCGGTGCAACCGGTATTGTAACTGCCCTCCACCATATCCCCAACGGGGAAGTATGGTCTGTCGAAGAAATCAATCTTCGCAAACGCATGATCGAATGGGATGAGGTAAAAAATAAACCCCGCAACCTTTCCTGGGAAGTGGTGGAAAGTATCCCCGTACCTGACCCGATCAAAACGGGCAGCCCCGAACGGAAACGGATGATCGAAAACTACAAACAAAGCATCCGCAACCTCGCTGCCTGCGGCGTGCATATTGTCTGTTACAACTTTATGCCTGTCCTCGACTGGACCCGCACCGACCTCCTCTACGAAGTACCCGACGGATCAAAAGCGCTTCGGTTTGACCGTATGGCCTTTGCCGCTTTTGAGCTGTATATGTTGAAAAGACCGGGAGCGGAGGATCTATACACAGAAGAAGAACGGCGGAAGGCAAAAGATAAATTTGACCAACTGACCGAAGCCGACAAAGTGCAGCTTCAGCAAAATATTATTGCCGGGCTTCCCGGCTCAGATGAAGGTTATACCCTTGATCAGTTGCAAACGGTACTGAATGCCTATCACGATGTAAACGAGGACAGGCTTCGTGAAAATCTCGCCTATTTCCTCGGTGAAATTGTCCCCGTCGCTGAAGAATCCGGCGTGCGAATGGCCATTCACCCCGACGACCCGCCTTTTTCCATTCTGGGACTGCCCCGGATTGTAAGTACCGAACGCGATGCGCGGTTTTTGCTGGATGCAGTTAATTCTCCCGCCAACGGACTTACTTTCTGTACCGGCTCCTATGGCGTGAGAGACGACAATGATCTTGCCGGCATGGTAAAAAGGCTGGGCGACCGTATTCACTTTATCCACCTCAGAAGCACCCGGCGCGATGCAGAAGGCAATTTTTTCGAAGCCGATCACCTCGACGGCGACGTGGATATGTACGAAGTGATAAAGGCGCTCGTAGAAGAAGAAACCAAAAGAAAAAATAGTGGACGAAAAGACTCGCTCATACCCATGCGCCCTGATCACGGCCATCTTATGCTCGACGACCTCCACAAAAAGACAAACCCCGGCTACTCAGCCATCGGAAGACTCCGCGGCCTCGCCGAACTTCGCGGCCTCGAACTGGGAATCAAACGAGCCTTTAGCTATTAGCTATTAGCTATTAGCTTTTGGCCGTTAGCTATTAGCCAACAGCCAACAGCCAAAAACCAACAGCCAAAAACCAAAAGCCAACAGCCAAAAACCAAAAGCCAACAGCCAACAGCCAACAGCCAACAGCCAAAAACCAAAAGCCAACATCCATTAACCATTAACAATTAACTACTACTATGCGACATTTTCGAATTTCCCCCCTGATCACACTTTTTCTATGTCTTTCTTTTTCTGTTTTCGGGCAGGGAGAATGGAAGGCTTTGTTTAATGGAAAAGATTTTACAGGCTGGAAACAACTCAACGGGCAGGCAAAATATGCCGTTGAAGATGGCGCCGTTGTGGGAACAACCGTACGCGGCACGCCCAACAGCTTTATGGTTACCGAAAAAATGTACAGCGATTTTATTCTGGAATTGGAATTCTGGGTGGATCCCGAAATGAATTCCGGAATTCAGATTCGCTCCAACAGCCTCCCCGAATATAAAGAAGGGAGGGTGCATGGTTATCAGGTAGAAATCGATCCTTCTGAAAGAGGATGGAGTGGCGGCATTTACGATGAAGCCCGCCGCGGATGGCTTTACCCTATGGATCACAATCCCGGTGCGCGCACGGCTTTCAAAAACAACCAGTGGAACCATTACCGCATCGAAGCTATCGGCAACTCTATCCGCACCTGGGTGAATGGCATCCCTGCCGCTGATCTTATCGACGACATGACAGCAGAAGGTTTTATCGCCCTTCAGGTGCATGCCATCAGAGAAGAAGATCCGGAAGGAAGGCAGATCAAATGGAGAAATATTTTTATCCAGACCGAAAACCTCAAGCCCAGTCCCTGGACCGATATCCACATCGTCAACAATGTGCCCAATTACCTTTCGCCTCAGGAAAGAGCGCAGGGATGGCAGTTGTTGTTTGACGGAAAAACTACCAACGGCTGGCGTGGCGCGCACAAAACACAATTTCCGGCTAAAGGCTGGAAAGTTGAAAACGGCGAACTCATCGTCATGGGCGGAAAAGGAGCCGAATCACAAAACGGCGGAGATGTGGTCACGGTTGATGAATACAGCACTTTCGAGCTTGAACTCGAATTTATGATTACCCCCGGAGCCAACAGCGGGATCAAATATTTTATCACCGAACAATACCTCAAAAACAATCCCAATGCAGGTTCGGCGATCGGGCTTGAATATCAGATACTCGATGATGCCAAACACCCCGATGCGGCCATGGGCTCTGCAGGAAACCGTACAATTGCCTCCCTTTACGACCTTATTCCCGCCAACAAGGGAAAAATCGTAAACGAACCCGGGCAGTGGAACCATGCCCGTATCGTGGTAAGTGGTGTAAGGGTAGAGGAATGGCCAAAGGGAAATAATCTGGAAAAAACCGAATTTAAGGGCGCGCATGTCGAGCACTGGCTCAACCACCGGAAAGTTTTGTCTTATGAGCGCGGAGACCAGGCTTTTGGCGCGTTAGTTGCGCGAAGCAAATACGCAGAATGGAAGGATTTTGGCAACTGGCAAAGCGGCCATATTCTCCTTCAGGACCATGGAGATGAAGTACATTATCGCAGTATCAAAATCAGAAGGCTTTAACATACAATAATGAAAAAAGTAGTAACCTTTGGCGAAATCATGCTTCGCCTCTCTACACCGGGCTTTCAGCGGTTTGTGCAGGCGTCAACATTTGAAGCTACCTATGGAGGTGGCGAATCCAACGTATCGGTTTCCCTTGCCAATTATGGAATCCCCACCGAATATGTCACCCGACTCCCCAACAACGATCTGGGGCATGCTGCCGTAGCCAACCTCCGCAAGTACAATGTCGGCGTCAACCATATCATCTTTGGCGGAGAAAGGCTGGGCATTTATTTCCTCGAACACGGAGCCGTCAGCCGCGGAAGCAAAGTCGTTTATGACCGGGCGCATTCATCTATCGCAGAAATAAAGAAAGGCATGATCGACTGGGAAAGTGTACTGGCCGATGCAGGCTGGTTTCACTGGACAGGAATTACCCCCGCCATTTCCCAGAGTGCAGCCGATGTGTGTCTGGAAGGCATTCAGACGGCCAACCGTATGGGCGTTACTGTTTCTACGGACCTCAATTACCGCAAAAACCTTTGGAAATACGGCAAAAAAGCCAGCGAAGTCATGGCCGAACTGGTAGAAGGGTGTGATATTATCCTGGGGAATGAAGAAGATGCCGAAAAAGTATTCAACATTCACCCCGAAGGCGTGGACGTAACCAGCGGGCACGTCGAAGGCGAGGCTTACGAATCGGTAGGACGACAACTGATGGCGCGGTTTCCCCGGGCAAAGAAAGTGATCATTACCCTTCGCGGTTCTGTTTCTGCTTCACACAATAGCTGGTCAGGCGTACTTTGGGACGGAAAACAACTTTTCAGCGCCCCAACTTACCAGATAACCCATATTGTGGATCGTGTCGGCGGGGGAGATTCGTTTATGGGAGGGCTGATTTACGGATTGCTCACTTATACAGGCGACGACCAGAAAGCGCTCGATTTTGCGGTTGCTGCGTCATGTCTGAAGCATACGATTCACGGCGACTTTAATATGGTAACCGTTGACGAAGTCGAAAAGCTGATGGAAGGCGACGGATCGGGAAGGGTAAGCAGGTAAAAGCCTGCTTTCCCTTTTTGTTTGTGATAAAAAGTAAATGTGTTGTTTATGTGGTGGATCGTTTAGCGAGTACTATCGCATATACCATGTTGGACGTTTTACTTTTTACCTATCTGTTTCACAATTTCTCCGGTTGGCAGTACGGACAAAAAGTCAATCTTAACTAACCGTTTAAGTAAATTGTCAAGATATTCAGCGTGAACGGGGCCCCAACCTTCTTCATCCAATCCATGAAGATTCAAAATCAGCCAACCTCCCTCAGTGGCTAAGAATTTGTTGATTTCCTGTTCTACGTAGTCATCGCAAAAATCAGGACCATGACCCCAACATCCCAGACGGAGGGGCTGCTCTTTGACGGGAACGGCATTAACTATAGTATCTTTCAAAACCAACCAGCCTCCTGTTCGAATAGCGGATACTTTGGTCAGTGCAAAGTCTTCCAGTTCTGGCGTGGAGGCATTGTAGGCGAAGTTATAAACGGCGCCGTCGGAAGTGTATCCTTGAAGGTTATTTTCAAAATAGTCGAGGCATTTTTCGATATTTTCCTTAGCTTTTTCAATGGGGATTTCAGAGAGGTTCAGGTGTTCCCATGTATGAGGCATAACTTCATGCCCCCGTTCTTTTAGCTTGTTCCAATCATTGAAGTCACCCAACAGATTTTGAGGAATCCATTTAGGCTCAGTGTTGAAGCTTTTTAGATGCCCTGTTGCAATCACATTCAAACAAGCCTTCAAACCGTAGTTTTCATGAATCTCTGCTATCCGGTAAAAGGATTTTTTGAAACCATCGTCAAAACTTAGAGACAAAAGATGAGTTTTTTGGGGATCAATAACCAAGCCCATGGATCCAAGACTTAGCGCACCTGCTGCCGCCAGGGTATTGGTAATGAATTGTCTTCTTTTCATTTGTCCGTTCTTTTGATTTTTTGATTGCTCCAGCCCAGAAGTTCTCTATCAAACCGTTTGGATTCTTCTAGTTGAGGCGTATGACCACTCTTTTCAAAAAGTACCAATTTGAAATCCGGGACATTGGGATAGGTGGAGTTCCATAGAGTATAGGGAATCACATAATCATACTTTCCTAAAGCTACAAACACAGGAACGCTGATAGGTATGGGTGGCTCAAACATGTTGTAATCAAGGAAAACACGCGTGAAAATGTGCTGCGTCACTTCAGAATGCACAGTCATATCTTTCCAAAGCCAGCCGGCATCGTATTCCGGGTCGTACCAATACTGAGGAGCCATATTGTTGTATCGCGCAGCCGCCTCTTTTTGTCCTGTCAGCCGGTCGATTTCTTTTGTTTGCCCCCAGTTTTTTTCCTGAAGTTGTTTCCGTTTTGGTGAGGCGGTTGCCCAAAGGGCCGCAGCCTTTTCCTGATAAGTAGCATTACCCCATTCGGCAGGTGATCCTATCACAATTAGCCCGGATACTTTTTCTCCATATTTTTTGACATACTCTGTGGCCATGGTGCCATGGATGCTATGCCCCATAATCAGCGGCTTTTCCAGGCCAAGGGCCGCCCGTATCTGTTCGATGTCTTCCACAATAGTCTCAATGGTAACCTGGTTCAGATCTTCTTTGGCATATCCCTTTGCAAACCATTTCATATCCACGAAGTACATTTTCAAATGCCGCCGTAAATTAGCTGAAAACGTTCGGGGATAATAAATCGAGGAACCAATCACCAGACAGGGAATCCCTTCTCCTTCGATGGTGTATTCCAAAGTACTTCCATCTATGGTAAGTTTATTAGTAAAATTCTTGCCTTCGCTTTCGAATCTGTCGATATGAGGTGTTTGAATATCTTTTGCTCCAAAGCTGCCAATATCGCCGTATCCCAAATCTTCGGCAAAAATATAAACAATATTAGGTAGTCGTTTCCCGAGACTTTGCTGGGCCCATGCAGAAATTACCAGGAGCAGCAGTGCTACACTTGATATTTGAATGTTGATTATTTTCATATCATTAATGTTTGTATTCTGCTTCGCTTACCCGGTGGTATCTGGCTCTGGTTTGCCAGAAGTCCCGGAGATTGATGCCTGACAGATCTCCGTCAATAAGCGCTTATCTGGCAGCAATCATCTCCCCTTCAATACCGGCGTCAGGAAAACTATAAGCCAGGGAGTCTCCGTTTAAAATATGGTACACCATAACGGCAGGGTTTTTTGTGTTATCGCTAAATCCATATACACGCGGGCCTATATCTCCTCATTGATGATTACGAATATCCTTTCTTTTACTCAGACTTACAAGTAGCTTACCTGCATGAGGTTGAGCCGCTGTACAGGAAATCTTCAGCATCCTCCATTTATGGGTATGGCATAAATCACGTTGCCTGAAACTTGTAAATTGAAAACCTTGTCTTCTATGGAAGGAAGTAACAGTTTCCAGGTTTTTCCCTTGTCCGATGATCTGAAAATGCCTTTGGGATGGCCACAAAAGAAGTTTTCACCAACCTGTATGATGGAAGCAATGGAAAGCTGCGGCGGAAGGCCAGCATCAATGGGCTGCCAGGTTATACCACCGTCGTAAGATGTTCGCACTCTTCGGGTTCTCGACTTTCCATTGAATGTGATCGCAGCAAATCCACCTTCGATGCGTTCTACCTCGATGCCTGCGCCGCCTTCGCTGATTACCAACGCCCAGGTTTCACCATTATCGGTCGATCTTACGATCCCTTTCGAGGTGGTCCCCAGCAGTACGCCATTCGACTCTACCAATTCTCCGACCATGCCGCCAACATGTTTCCATGATTTCCCACTGTTGGTGGATCTAAAAGACCTTTTTCGGAGTTGATGAAAATAGTGCCTGCGGCTGTTTCAAAAACGCTATACACCTGTTTCTCCTGGAAATTTGCGAATGCCGGCGCCCATGCGTTCGTTCCATATTTTTTGGAAAACTCCGTTGCTCCAGTAATTGTATGCAAATATGCCGGCCTTTCCGGGAGCGATATTGCAGTGATTGTCGGGGAAAATATCTTTCTTCCAAAAGGAGCTTTAGAATAGGGTTTATTGTAGTATATCCATCCCCGACAGATACATGAGTCCATGATCATCGGCAAACGAAAAGATCTTGTTTACACCATAATCATCTTTCACCGGCTCGGGCAACCCTGCGCTTATGTCCTGCCAGGTTTGTCCGCCATCGGAAGATGTAAAAACAAGGTTTGCAGTTTTCGCGTTACCGCTGTTTTGTTCCGACAGACATTTCGGAGATCAGATGACGGAGTCAATGCTAACTGCTCCTCAGAAGCGAATAAGAATTGAAAAAGAAATAAGAAAGAGAGATTGTAGATATTCATTGCTGTAATGATTTAGGTGAAACAATAACGCAAAGATATCGGGCATCAGCTATCCTGAAGCTTTTTAAATGTAAAGAAGTGTAAAGGATAGGTAAAACTTTGTAAAACCAATGCAACGGATGAATACTCAATAGTCAAGGTAAAAATAGTGTCCCCTGCAAAAACAAAAAACTCCCCAATAAATTAATTATCAGGGAGTTATCGTCTTTTCTTGTGGTGCAGGGCGGAATCGAACCGCCGACACATGGATTTTCAGTCCATTGCTCTACCAACTGAGCTACCGCACCGGCCTTTCAAGAATGGTTTGCAAATGTAGTAGGCGCAGACCATTCCTGCAAGGGTTTTTGATTTTTTTTTGTGGTTTTTTAGCTTACCAGTGTGCCGATCATTTCGCCCTTAACAATCCGCATCAGGTTTTCAGGCTCATTGATGTTGAATACGATGATGGGCAGTTCGTTTTCCTGACAGATGGTAAATGCAGTCATATCCATGACATTCAGGCGGTTGGCCAGCACATCGGCAAAGGATATGGTGTCAAACTTGACTGCTGTGGCATCTTTTTCAGGGTCGGCGGTATAAACACCGTCCACACGGGTACCTTTGAGCACGACGTCGGCGTCAATTTCGATTGCACGGAGAGAGGCGGCTGTGTCAGTGGTAAAAAACGGGTTGCCAGTACCTGCAGCAAATACTACGATACGGCCCTTTTCGAGGTGGCGAATGGCTCTGCGTCGGATATAGGGTTCGCAAATTTTTTCCATGCCGATCGCAGACTGCAACCTGCACAGCCCGCCCTGGCTTTCAAGGGCATCCTGAAGTGCCATGCCGTTGATAACTGTGGCGAGCATGCCCATATAGTCTGCATGGGCGCGGCCCATTCCTTCGCCTACCCCCTGAATACCCCTGAAAATATTGCCACCGCCAACCACGACGGCTACTTCCACCCCCAGATGGGTGAGTTCGACAATCTGGCGGGCATAACGGTGAAGGGTTTCATTTTCAATCCCGTAGGACTGTTTTCCCATGAGTGCCTCGCCGCTGAGTTTTAAGAGTATGCGCTTGTATTTGGTGGTATGATTCATAATAGAGGGAAGTTACATTGTTCAGCGGAAATTAGACAGGATTTACTAACAAAAATATCGCCAGCGTTTATGCGTAGTTAAAAAAAAAGAGAGTTTTTTAAACTCTCTTTTCTTTCTATTCATTACCTGATCAGTTGGCTCCGAGTTGTACCCGTTTGAAACCGGTTACAGTAGCGTCGGCACCCAGTTGTTCTTTAATATACTGACCTACGGTTTTGGATGTATCTTTTACAAAATCCTGATTGATGAGGGTATTGTCTTTGTAAAACTTGTTCAGTTTTCCGCGGGCAATTTTTTCCAGCATCGCTTCGGGTTTGCCCTCATTGCGGGCGAGTTCCATACCGATTTCGACTTCCTTGTTCACTACGTCTTCCGAAATTCCGTCTTTGTCAATAGCAAGGGGGCTCATAGCCGCAATCTGCATAGCGACATCTTTTCCTACGTCACCGGCATCTTTTCCATCAATACCTGCAAATGCTACCACTACACCGATACGTGCACCGGGGTGGATATATGCAACTACCTGGTCACCCGAGATTCTTTCATATTTGCTGACGTCAATTTTTTCTCCGATACGGGCCATTGCATCTGTGAGATGGTCTGCTACCGTTCTTCCATCGATAGAAAGTGCCTTGAGCGCGTCGAGATCAGCAGGTGTTTGGGCAGAAGCGAGGTTGACGATGGATTCACCCAGGTTCTGAAAATCCTGGTTTCTTGCGACAAAGTCTGTCTCAGCATTCAGCTCAATGATCGCTGCTTCTGTAGAATTTTCATTGGTTTTGATGAAAACTGCGCCTTCCTTTGCATCGCGGTCTGCGCGTTTTGCAGATACTTTTTGTCCTTTTTTACGAAGAATTTCCACCGCCAGATCAAAATCGCCTTCGGCCTCAACCAGCGCTTTCTTGCAATCCATCATGCCTGCACCGGTAGCTGTACGCAAGTTGTTTACGTCATTTGCAGTAATTGCCATTGTATGATTATATAAGATTGAATATTAGGATTCCTGAAAATCGCTGCAAATTTAGTACTTTCCGGCGCAATTCGCAACATCCTGAGGGGCTTGTTTTCTTTCTTGTTCAGAATGCGCTTTGCAACCGCTCAAGTCCGCTATATCCGGGATGTTTTCTTTCCAGATGTTTCAAAAATTTCTCCGCCATTTCCCTGTTCCCGCTGATCAGTTGCAGCAATATCATATTTTCCAATGCTGCGATATTGTCAGGGTCAAAGGACAAAGCCTCCTGAAACAACCTCTCCGCCCGGGTATAATCGCCCTCATTCATTACCACAAAACCCAGGTTGGTGAGCAGCCTTTCGTCAAATGGTTTGGTTTTTAACAGATTCTCAAACCACATCCGAACCTCCGGAAGCACTGCCCGGTCGCCCTGCCGGGCTCTCAGCAACATGGTTCCGGCCTTCAGGCCTGCATCCGTTCCCTCCGGGTTTTCCTCAAAAGATCGCCGGTAAGCAGCGGCGGCTTCTGCATATTTTGTCTGTGCCTCCAGAATTTCTCCTTTAAGAAACCATATAAGCGAATGGTCGTCCCCTGCTGCTAGTGCCGAATCTGCAAATGAAAGCGCCAAAGGATAATTTTGCTGATAAAAGGCAACTCTCGCCTGATCGTAAGGGTTCATTTGCGCCGAATAAGCTGCCGCACGATTCAGATATTCAACCGACTGGTTGTGCTGCTCAAAATACAGCAGCCAGGCTTCTCCCCATACCCGGCCTCCGACCTCCTTCCGTGTGGCCAGCTTCAGCCAGGCCTTCACCGAATCCACCGGCGCGTCGGGCTGCTGTGCGACCACCCTGATCCTGTGGTCGTGAAACCGCACGTGAGGAATGTCGCTCGTACCGCCGGCAGGCATATGGCAGGAAACGCAGTTGTTGCCTGTCGCATGTTTGTCTGCTTCGGGTGCGCTGCAGGCCGGTGTATTCATTTTTTCATGACACCGGTTACATTGGAGAATATATACTTCGGGCCCTGCCAGCGTAACGCTTTTATGGGGATCGTGACAGGTTGTACAGGTGAGTTTACCTTCTGAAGCGATAAAACAGCGCGACTGCTGCAACCGCTCGGCATGGGAGGCGATCCCAAACATATTTTCATCTGCCTGCCGCTCAATAAATACATCAAATGTGGCCGAAAGTGGGGTTCCCGGGCGAAAATCATCTATTGATTTGCCTTCTGCCAGTACGTTGATTCCCTGAAGATGGCATTGCTGACATACATCAAACTGAAGGTCAAGCGGCAATTTGCCCGGATTGACGATGGAATAGTCTGTTTTTTCTCCCACATCAATCAACTGCCCGGCTTCTGTCAGGCGAATATGTTCTTCTCCCGGCCCGTGGCACTTTTCGCAGTCAATGCCTTCTGAAATAAATTTATACCTGTTTTTGCTTCCTTCTATATATTCTGTATAACCGGTGTGGCAGTTCATACATTCCTTCCCTATTTCTCTGCCAAAGCGGGTATTGTTTTCGTGATAACCCGGGCTGAGATCCCAGATTTGTTTACTGACATACCAGGTGATGGGAAATTCATACAGATACCCGTTTCGCTCCATCAGGTATGATCGGGTCTGATGGCCGGAGCCGACAACATAATCCACCTTTTCGGTGCGCTGATAAATGGTATCCTTGCCGCTGAGGCGAAATTCTCTGACCAACATTTCTCCGCCCAGCCAGAATGGGAAGTAGGCAAAATCGCTCTTTGGGTCGGTAGTGACAGCATCAGGGCCAAATGATTCGATCACACGGCTGGTATCGGGCCGGTATAGAGATTTCCCCATTCCGGTTTCAATGAAAGACTGATAAATTTTTTTATGGCAGGGCTGGCAGGATTGGGTACCCGTATATTTTACCTTCGGATCGAGGTTGAGAAAGGTGTCGGGTTTGGGTGAACACCTGAGCAGCAGATTGGCGGTGATCAGGGTTGCTGCGAATAGAATCCCTGCTTTTTTGCGATTAATCATCGTCAGCATCGGCATGTAAAACAGGGAGAATGTACGCACTTTCGAATCCTTTTTGAAGCAAAAACCGGAAGATTTTTTCCTTTTGTTTTTCAGGCGAATCGCTGCGGTATTCGCTGCGCTTGCGTGTGATAAGTGTTTCTATGGTCTGCTGGTAGGTTTCGGGGGGAATTTCCTGATTCATCACGCGCTCAATAACAGCCGCCGGGATGGTGCGCAGGCGTAGTTCATGGCGGATTTTGGTGCGGCCCCAGGACTTGTGAAAAAATTTGCCTCTGACAAAACTGCGGGTAAACCGTTCTTCATCCAGAAAACGCTCTGCTTCCAGATGAGCGATAATATTTTCCTGTTCTTCTCTGGAAACATCCCACTCCGTGAGTTTTTTTCTGACTTCTGCCGTGCTTCGGTCCTGATAGGCGCAGTACTGGTAGATTTTTTTCAGAATTTCGGATTCCATAGCGGTGCAAATTTTACGCTAAATTTCGTTACCTAAAAAATAATCCGTCAAAAGGGACAGTTTACTATATTTGTACGCCAGCAATAAAAACCAAATATGATGAATAAAAACCGGATCATCGCAGGAATCTCTATCCTTCTTCTTTCCTTCACAGTTATTTTCAGCGGATGCAGAAAATACGAAGATGGGCCAACCATTAGTTTTCTCTCCAAGCAGTCGCGTGTAGCCAACGACTGGCGCGCCGAAGCGGTTTTTCGCAACGATATTGATGAAACCAAAGATTTTACGGTTTACGCCATGACCTTCAGTAAGGCGGGAAGACTGACCTGGACAATCCAGAAAGAGGGGCAGATCGACCCGGTGATTGTCACAGGTGACTGGGAACTGGCAAGTGTAAAAGAGCAGATCAAAATTACGTTTGATGCAAAAGATCCTGTAAGCGGTGAAACCAGACTTCTTTATATGGATATTCTTCGCCTTACAGAAGACGCGCTTTGGCTTAGCTTCCTCACAGAAGGAGATTATTATGATCTGCGGTTGAAATAAAATTTCCGACGGTGTCGGTGACTTCGGGAGCCTCAGCCACCGACACCGTCGGAGAAAATTCAGGAGAAACAAGTAAAAACGTATGAGCTATAGAATAGAAAAGGACACAATGGGGGAAGTAAAAGTTCCCTCAGACAAGTATTGGGGCGCTCAGACCCAGCGTTCAGTAGAAAACTTCAAAATTGGCGGCCACCGGATGCCCATTGAGCTTATCCGCGCATTCGCCATTCTGAAAAAAGCCTCAGCTATCACCAATACTGAGCTTGCCGGTTTTTCGGCAGATAAAACAAAAGTCATTTCGCAGGTTTGCGACGAAATTCTGGCCGGGAAACTCGACGACCATTTTCCCCTCGTAGTGTGGCAGACCGGGTCGGGAACCCAGTCCAACATGAATGTGAATGAGGTAATTTCCAACCGGGCCATTGAGATACTGGGCGGAGAAATGGGTAGCAAAACGCCCATTCACCCCAATGATGACGTCAACAAATCGCAGTCATCCAACGACACCTTCCCTACGGCCATGCATATTGCGGCTTATGATCTGATTGCCACGCATACCCTTCCCCGTATCAAAAACTTCAGGAAACCCTGAGTGCCAAATCACAGGCGTTTATGGAAGTGGTGAAAATCGGTCGTACCCACCTGATGGATGCCACGCCACTGACCCTGGGGCAGGAGTTTTCGGGTTATGCTATGCAATTGCAGCGCAGCATGGAGACCATCGAAGACAGTCTCCGCCACCTGACCGAACTGGCGCTGGGCGGCACTGCAGTCGGCACCGGGCTCAACACCCCCAAAGGATATGCAGCGCGGGTTGCCGCTGTGATCGCAGAACTTTCGGGCCATCCTTTTGTCACCGCTGCCAACAAATATGAGGCGCTTTCAGCCCACGACGCCGTCGTGGAGGCTTCGGGCGCACTCCGTCGCGCGGCAGTGAGCCTCATGGCTATCGCCAATAATATCCGCCTCCTCGCCTCCGGGCCCCGTTGCGGTATCGGCGAAATCCTCATCCCCGAAAATGAACCCGGCAGCTCCATTATGCCCGGAAAAGTAAACCCTACCCAGGCAGAAGCTTTGACAATGGTTTGTGCCCAGGTTATCGGCAATGATGCTGCCGTAGCCGTAGCCGGTACACACGGCCATTTTCAACTGAATGTGTTTAAGCCGGTCATGATTTACAATCTCCTGATGTCGGCCCGCATTCTGGGAGACGCCTGTGAATCATTCAACGATCACCTCGCTGTCGGTATCGAACCCAACTATGTAAGAATCAGGCAAAACCTCAACAACTCCCTGATGCTGGTTACTGCGCTGAATACGCATATCGGTTACGATAAGGCCGCTAAAATTGCAAAAACCGCTTACGCCGAAAATTCGACGCTGAAGGAAACCGCAATAAAACTGGGTTATCTGACAGAAGATGAGTTTGACAGAATCGTCGTTCCCGAGCACATGGTCGGGTAAGCCCGTGGGCGTTTTCTGAATTTTCGCGTCTGAAAAGTTATTATTTGTGTGCGGATCGGGCTACCCTTTCCGCACTTTTGCCGTATATAAACTTAGAATATCTTACAAGGGGATAATTTACGTTATGAAAATTATTTTTCCGGTGTGGAATTGTGCCGGATGATCTGTTTCTATACCGTAAGGTTAAGAGACGAAGCCGTTCGTTTTGTCTTCTTTCCCCTCCGGCTATTTGTTCTTATGCACAAACTGAGAGATATCATATCAGCGGTATATTTCTCCTTCCCGGTACAGCTACTGGTGAGGCAGATCCACCACAGAAAGACACTTATCGCTTTCTGGCTGATTCCGCTGGGCTTTATCTCCGGGGCTATCGGAAAAGGTTTTGGCGGTTACCATCTTTTTCTCGATCCGGAGTATCTGGGGAGGGAAAATTTCTGGAGTGTATTTATTGTGGGTTCTGCCCTGGGCGCCTTTCTGTTTGCCTACATGATTACGGTTTATATCAATGAAAGCCATAAATTCCATTTTGTAGGAAAGACGCACAGCCCGTTTTACACTTTTGCCTTCAACAATATGCTGATCCCGGGGTTTTTCCTGATGATATATTTCTGGCGGTTTTTGCGCTACCATATTTCTGTTTCAGATGGCCTGACCTGGCTGGTGGTCGAAAAAACGATTGGTCTCCTGATGGGAGTCGGGCTGGTGTTTCTGATTTCTGTAACCTATTTTTTTGCCAACCGGTCATTCATCCAGCGTTACGGCAAAAAACTTGAAGAGGGCATTACCGGCAAAAAAAACCGCCGCAACCGCTGGCTGATTATCGGAAAAGCCCGTGCCAGCATCCGCAACCCGCAGCGTACAGATTATTATGTGACATTCCCTTTTCATATCAGGAAGGTCGATCATGCACCCGAACCCGAGCTCTATAACGTAGTGGCATTTTTGCATCAGCACCACGGAAAACTTCTGCTCATGCAGATTCTGACTTTCCTGTTTATTGCAGGACTGGGACTCGTTGAGGGAAACCGGTATTTCCAGTTTCCGGCTGCTGCAAGTTTCCTTTTATTCTGCTCCCTGGCCATGATGATTATCGGCGCTATTACTTTCTGGGTTTACCGGTCGGGGATAATTACGCTGATTGTGATTGCCGGAGGACTTTTTATCTATGACAAGGTTGACTTTCTAAGCGAAAAAAATCAGGCTTTTGGTCTTGAATATGAAACCGAGCCAGCCAGCTATTCGCGGGGAAAGCTGGACTCTATCACCACCAGACGCATCTACAACAGCGACCGGGCAGAAACCCTTGCCATGCTGGAAAAGTGGAAAACCAATTACCAGGAGAAATATGGCCCCTACGCCAAACCTAAGGCCGTATTTGTCACTGCCTCTGGTGGCGGGTTGCGTTCGGCATTCTGGACTTTCCGGTCGATGCAATACCTCGACAGCCTGACCGAAGGTCGGATATATGATGAAATCAGGCTGATGACAGGCGCTTCGGGCGGTATGTTTGGCCTCGCTTATTACCGCGAACTGGCCATGAACCGAAATATGGGTGCGATCCCAACCATTCAGGATAATCAGTATCAGGAAAATATATCCAAAGACCTCCTCAACCGGATCTTTTTCAAAATGTACACAGACGTTTTCCTGCCCAACCGCAAAATAGACATTGGCGAAAAACGCTATGACAGGGAAACCGGTTATTCTTTTGATCAGCAACTCGCCATCAACCTTCCCGAAATAGCCGGCAAAAGGCTGGGAGACTACCGTCTCGCCGAAGAAGCAGGTACGATACCTCCGCTCATCCTTACGCCATCCATCCTGAATCAGGGCCGGAAACTCTATATTTCATCCTCCCCGGTTTCGTTTCTCACCCGCCCCAATCATATTACAGACCGCCATGTATCAAAATCGGAAGGAGTAGAGTTTCGCCGCATGTTTGAAAACCAGGAGGCCGATTCGCTCTTTATGACAACCGCTCTCCGTATGAATGCGACTTTCCCGTATGTGCTGCCCATCGTAGAGCTTCCGAGCGCGCCGCCGATGGAAGTAATGGACGCCGGGGCGATTGACAACTACGGCACACCTACGGCACTCCGTTATCTGTTTGAGTTTCGCGAGTGGTTTGAAAAAAATACCGAAGGAGTCATTTTCGTACAGATCAGAGACAATGAAAGGGAAGACCCGATCAAAGACAAAAGCAGAAAAGGAATCGCAGGCCGGATGCTGGCGCCATTGGGTGGCGGATATTATTCTATGACCGAATCAAGGGATATGTCCAACGATTATCTGCTGGAGTTTGTCAGAGAATGGTATGACGGATATGTGGAAGTTATTCCCATCCAGTATCCCCGTGAAACTAATGATAATCCCGCCTCACTCAGCCTTCATCTGACTCAGCGGGAGAAGGAAAATATCAGGAAAGCCATTTTTGCCCCCAAAAACCAGGAAGCGTTTGTGATGATTTCTTCACTGTTTCAAAATGATTTGCTGGCAGACAAAGAGTAGGTTTTTTCTCAGGAAATGTATATCTTTAAATATGAATTCTAGTCAAATGCAGGGAATTGAACTGATCAAAGACCGCAAAGGAAATATTACGGAAATTCGGGTGGACGTAAAAGGAAACCCCGATCTTGCTGCAGATATCTATCATCTGGTAGGGGCTATCAAAAGGGTAGCTGAGACAGAAAAATCGAATGTCTCTGACGCAAAACGATCATACCCATCCAAAGGCCCGATGACGAGGGAGGCTTTTCACGCACTCATACGCGAAGCTAAAGCCAGTGGCGAGATTTCTGCATCTGTTTTTTTCCAACAAAATCCCCAATGGCGGCAAAAAGAAAAGTTGTCCTGACCAAAACTGCAAGCTTACAGGTCGCAGAAATTTATAATTACTTTTTGTCCGAAGGTGAAAATGCAGAAGCAGAGTTGTTTATCAACGATTTTCTGGACGTGGGTTTTGATGAAATCCCCCGCTTCCCCCAGCAGTTTCCCCTCTGTGAAACCATAAAACTCGGCGCCGGTGACTACCGTGAAGCTATCATTGCCGAAGAATTTGTGGTCATTTTCCAGGTTTTCCGCGACCGGGTACTCATCGTTCTGGTTCTTCACGAAATGGATATGCCCGTCTGAGTCCTAAAATATGAGCCCGGCAATTAGTATCCGATAAAATCCCAGCGGAACGAGTCAAACAGAATCAGGTCGTCGTACTCCGCCACAATTTTCTTCAGATATCTGTCCCGGTCAAATATCAGCTTGGCAAAATAGGTATTCACCCCCTCCCCGCCGAAGATATACAGATACAAAAACTTCCCGCTGAGTGAGGGATAAACCATGGCCGGCTGCAAAAACAATCCGTCATCGCAGAGGCTCGGGTCGTACAAATCTGCAAATGCCTCCCGCGGTATGGTAAGCACTTTCCCATCAATCGAAATTACCAGTGAATCAATGCGTTGTCTGGGTTTTCCCTTCAGCGCACCGTAGGCGGGCAGGCCGTCGATGGTCTCCACCAGGCTGTCCTCTCCTTCAAACCAGGTGTAAGTGTGGGTAGTAGAATCAAAAGGAATGGTTTTCAGGTGAATGTCAACTTCAATTCCTCCCCTGAGCGTATCGTGAAAAATGACTTCGGCGGCCCCGCAGTGTTTGACACAAAGCGGCGTGAGCAGGTCGCGGTTGGAAATAAATATCATATCCTGCGCTCCGTCGAGCAGGTTTCGGATCGCGTATTCAAGAAACGCGCTGTCTCCCTGTACTCCGGCATCCGTTACTTTTTTGTAGGGCGAATGGCGGATGGAACTGAGGTGAATATCAGGTTCTTTCTGTGCAAGTGCCTCCACACAGAAAGTTCCGGTCAGGAGTGTAGCGAGAAGCAGCCTGAAAAAAAACGTATTCATTACATTTTGTTTTAGCGTGCGCAATTTACAGGCAGAAAGATACGCATTTATGGGGAAACCACCGATCAGGCAATACATCGGAAAATATTTTGGGGGAATGGGGGATTTTTGGGAGATTGTAAACCTGATTTTAAATAGAAAGCAAGAATGAACCAATCTGTACACAATAGACTGATATCCTTTATCTGGTCCATAGCGGACGATTGTCTTAGAGACGTATATGTAAGAGGGAAATACAGAGACGTTATTCTGCCCATGGTAGTCTTGAGAAGATTAGATGCTTTGCTCGAACCTACCAAAGAAGCCGTTTTGGAAGAATTCGCTTTCCAACGAGACGAAGTCGGCCTTGCTGAATGTGACGAAGCGGGCCTGCGCGATGCAAGTGGCTATGTATTTTACAATACCAGCGAATGGACTTTGCAAAGACTATGTGAAACTGCTACCAACAGCCAGCAAATTTTGCAAGCCAACTTTGAAGAATATCTCAATGGCTTTAGCCAAAACGTGAAGGAAATTATTGAGAAATTTAAGCTCAAAAGTCAGATCCGGCACATGGCTTCAAAAGATGTGCTTCTCGATGTCCTTGAAAAATTCACTTCTCCTCACATCAACCTCACTCCTTTTGAAAAGAAGACCCTGACGGAAGAAAACAACCCCTTCTTTCCAATCTCGGAATGGGGTATGTCTTTGAAGAGCTTATCCGAAAATTCAACGAAGAAAACAACGAAGAAGCGGAGAACACTTTACGCCCCGTGAAGTAATTGATCTGATGACCCATATTGTGTTTGACCCGATCAAAGATCAATTGCCGCCGGTGATGACCATCTACGACCTAGCTTGTGGTTCGGGTGGCATGCTGACTGAATCGCAGAATTTCATCAAAGACGAAGAAGGCGAAATCCGTGCTAAGGGTGATGTGTATTTATACGGCAAGGAAATCAATGACGAAACCTACGCCATTTGCAAATCGGATATGATGATTAAGGGCAACAACCCTGAAAATATCCGCGTGGGTTCTACCCTTTCCACCGATGAGTTTTCCGGCCACAATTTCGACTTCATGCTCTCCAATCCACCCTATGGCAAGTCCTGGAGCAGCGAAGTAAAATACATCAAAGACGGCAACAGCATCATTGACCCTGCTTTGTGGTTACCCTAAAAGATTATTGGGATAATGCAGAAGAAGCGGATGCTACCCCTCGTTCGTCTGACGGGCAATTGCTCATCCTGATGGAGATGGTCAATAAAATGAAGCCCCTCCACCAAAGCCCACTGGGTTCGCGTATTGCCTGGTACACAATGGTTCCAGTCTGTTTACGGGTGATGCCGGTGGTGGAAAGCAATATCAGAAGATACATCATTGAAAATGATTGGCTGGACTGCATCATCCAACTCCCCAACAACCTGTTTTATAATACAGGTATTACTACGTATATCTGGCTATTGCATAACAATAAAGAAACTAAGCGTAAAGGCAAAGTATTGCTCATTGATGCTTCCCAACGTTTTGCCAAACTGCGCAAAAACCTGGGTAACAAAAACTGTGAATTGAGCCCACAGCACATCAAAGAAATCCAGGATGCGTATCTGAATTTTGAAACAATTGAGCGGCAAGGCGAAGACGGCCTGGCCGCCATAGTATTTAACAACAGTGATTTATATTATAAAGTAACCATTGACCGCCCGGCGAGACTGAAAGCGCAGTTTACCGAACGTATTGCGGATCTTCGATTCGATAAAACACTCAAAGAACCGATGCAATGGGCCTGGAAACCTTTGGCGAAAAGGTGTATTCAGACCTGAAGTCTATTGAAAAAGCACTCCCGGAATGGTGCGAGAAAAACGACATCGATCTGAACGCCAAAAAGCGCAAAACCCTCACGTCTGCTGCTACATGGAAAAAACAAAAAGAAATATTAAACACTGCCACAAAACTGATGGAAACCATTGGCAACCAGGAATACAGCGATTTTAATGTGTTTGCCAAATGGGTGGATGATGAACCTCAAAGCGAGTAAATCCAAACTTTCTGCCAGTGAAAAAAATGCCATCCTGCAAGCTGTGAGCTGGTATGATGAAAGTGCTGAAAAGGTGATCAAAAAAACCCAAAAGCTCAGTGGTGAGAAACTTGACCAACTCCTGTTTCACCTCGATTGTACGGTGGCGCAATTGCCTGACTTTGGATACTACCCCAGCGGAAACAGGGACGAATACATCATTTACGAAAACCAAACCGACCTCCGCGACAGCGAAAATGTGCCGCTGGAAGAAAGCATCTACGATTATTTCCTGCGCGAGGTAAAACCCCACGTGCCCGAAGCCTGGATCGACCTCGACAAAACCAAAATCGGTTATGAAATCAGCTTCAATAAATACTTCTACCAGCATAAGCCCCTGCGGAGTATAGAGGAAGTCAGCGCCGAAATCCTGGCGCTGGACAAAGAAAGCGATGGACTGATCAGGGACATTTTAGGGAAATAGACATGGCAGAAAAATTCAACGGCAAATACCGAATCCCCTCCGCCCGTGCCCCTTGGTGGGACTACGGCTGGAACGCCGCCTATTTTGTCACCATTTGCGTCATAGACCACCGGTGTCATTTCGCGGACGTCGTACCAATCACCGATCCCCCTGTAGAGACGCGATTAATCGCGTCTCTACCAACGGAACCAACCGACCCAACCCAATTCCGCGTCCAATTGTCCGAACCAGGCGAAATCGCGGCACGGCACTGGCAGGAAATCCCCGAACGATTTCCCTATGCCCGTCTGGGGGAATGGGTCGTGATGCCCAATCACATCCACGGCATCGTGATCATCGATCATCCTGATGATCCGCCTGGTAGAGACGCGATTAATCGCGTCTCTACGGATCATACAACCGTCCGTGATCCCGGCGGCATCACCGGCCACCACAACCCCATGCTGTACGACAACCTATCCCGCGTGATGCGCTGGTACAAGGGGCGCTGTACCTTTGAAATCAGGAAAACCACCCCTGATTTTAACTGGCAGGAACGGTTTTATGACCACATCATCCGCGACCAGGCCTCTTATGACCGCGTCGAATTCTATATCCGGCAAAATCCCCAACGCTGGGGAGACGACCGCTATCACCCAAACAATCCCGACCATGACGACGCATAACTACCCAAGCTATCCTGCTTACCAAGACTCCGGCGTGGAATGGATTTTTTAATGGTTAATTGTTAATGGTCAATTGCTAATGATGATGCAGTTTAAAAAATATGATCGATATAAAGATTCGGGCGTGCAATGGCTCGGGGAGATTCCGGAGCATTGGGAGGTTAGTCGCCTAAGAAACATTTTCTCTTTCAGCAAGGGCTTAACGATAACGAAGGAAAACCTACAAGAGGAAGGCGTTTATTGTGTCAATTATGGGGAAATACATTCAAAATTTGGGTTTGAAGTCAATCCTGAAATTCATGAGTTGAAATGTGTAAGCGAGGAATATTTGCTTAGTGATTCGAACTCACTACTTAGTAAAGGAGATTTTGTTTTCGCAGATACATCTGAAGATATTGAAGGGTCTGGGAACTTCACTTATTTGAATAGTGACCTAAGCACATTTGCCGGTTATCATACTGTAATAGCAAGATTAAAAATACATGTTAATGAAAGGTTTGCAGCTTATGTAATTACTTCTCAAAGTTTCCGCAATCAAATAAGATCGCGAGTTAAAGGGGTTAAAGTATTTAGTATTACCCAAACATTATTAAAGACCGTTACTTTTTGGTTTCCAAATGCCGAAGAGCAAACCGCCATCGCCAACTTCCTCGACGACAAAACCGCCAAAATAGACCAGGCCATCACCCAAAAAGAAAAACTCATCGCCCTGCTCAAAGAACGCAAACAGATCCTCATCCAAAATGCCGTAACGGGGAAATGGTCAATGGTGAATGGTCAATGGTCAATGACTCCCAAAGAAAAACTCAAAGACTCAGGCGTGGAATGGATTGGGCAGATTCCGGTGGGATGGGAGGTGGTAGCCAACAGAATATTATTCAAAGAACGAAAAGAACCAGGCAGAGAGGATTTACCACTGTTATCTGTTTCTATTCACTCAGCCGTTTCTTCTGAGGAATTATCTGATGAAGATAATATTCGTGGGCTAATTAAGATTGAAGACAAGAGTAATTACAAGTATGTAGCGATAAATGATATTGTTTTTAATATGATGAGAGCCTGGCAAGGAGCAATTGGAGCGGTTCGTGTTGAGGGTATGGTAAGTCCTGCCTATGTAGTGGCAAAACCTAACAAAAAGATCGTGGCATCATATTTTGAATATCAGTATAGAACTGACTCTTTTATTCAGCAAATGAATAGAAATTCAAAGGGAATTACAGACTTTAGAAAAAGGCTTTATTGGGATGAATTCAAACAATTGCAAACAGTACTTCCGCCTCAGAATGAGCAATTAGGAATCGTCGCCCACATCGAAACCCAATCCGCCAAAATCGACCAGGCCATCACCCTCCAGCAGACCCAGATCGAAAAACTCAAGGAATACAAAGCCACGCTGATCGATAGTGCGGTGACGGGGAAAATAAAAGTGACGGATGAAACTTCCCAATCTTGATTATCTTTACCTATACGATGAGTACCCCCTAAGGCATGAAAGAAAACGAACTATACCTTGACATAGAGGACGATCAGGAAGGAGAGTTTACCATCCAGGTTCCGTTTGACCCTAAGCAGGTGGACATTACGGTCGAGCCTGCCACTGTTGCTACGCTGGTGGACAGGATCCGACATGGTGAAATAGACCTCTTTCCTGAGTTTCAGCGCAGCACCAATCTGTGGGACAATACGCGCATGAGCCAGCTTATCGAGTCTATCCTGATCAAGCTTCCTCTTCCCGCTTTTTACATGGACGTAGCCAATGACGACAAATGGGTGGTGGTGGATGGCTTACAGCGGCTCTCTACTTTTAAACGGTTTATGGTGGACAAAAACCTGAAACTGAGCCACATGGAGTTTTTGAAGGAGCTGGAAGGGAAAAAATACGACGGCCTGGACCGCACCTTGCAGCGCCGCATCGAAGGGACCCAGGTAACGCTCTTTAAAATCAGGAAGGGCACCCCTAAAAAAGTGCTTACGAACCTGTTTTATCGTATCAATACTGCGGGCCTCAAGATGACCGCCCAGGAGATCCGGCATGCCCTGAACCAGGGGCCTGCCACCCGGTTTTTGAATCAGGTGGCCGAAGAGCCGTGGTTCAGACAGTATCTGGGGGTATCGCCTAAGCGTATGCTGGACCGGGAATTGTTGCTGAGGTTTATTGCCTTCTACCGGCGAGGACCTGCCGAGTATCAGCCTTCGCTGCGTATGTTTCTGGATGAGGAAATGGAGCACCTCAACGAGGTAGCGACCGATGCCGAGCGTTCAGCATGGGCAGCAGCCTGTCACCGGAGCTTGGTTCGTGCCGACCAGCTATTCGGTCAGAACATGTTTAGCAAGGCGCTGCTCCATCCGGAAGGCAAGCCCGTGATCAACCGCTCGCTGTTTGAAACGACTGCGGTAAATCTTGCCCATCTGACAGATGCCGGGATGGAGCGACTGCTGTCCCAAAAAGAAGCCTTTATCTCTGGCTACCTGGGCATGATGCGTAAGCCAGACTTTGAGGCTGCGATTACGGCCAATACCAACCGGGTGGAAAGCGTAGTGTTGCGCCACCGGGAGTTACAAAAACTGATCACCCAATATACAGGCCATGCTTACTAATCTGAAAATCAGGAACTTTAAGTCTATCCTTGAAGGTGACTTTTCACTGGGTCGTCTCAACCTGTTCACAGGTATTAATGCCGTAGGTAAATCTTCAGCGATTCAGCCCTTGTTGTTGCTTCAGCAATCGCTGCGAAACGGCGATTTTGAGCGGGGATTGTTTCTCAAAGACGATGACTTGCTCAGCCTGGGCCTTGGCAAGGATGTTTTTTCGATAGGTGCCCCGGCCGAAGCGTTATTAACATTTGAGCTGGAGTGGGATTATACACATACACTCGAAGTTTCTTTTCACCAGGCGGCTGAAAAGGATGTATTGCCCTTAGCGAAGCGGGAAAGGAGCGAGGACTTTGACTTAGGTGCGGCTTTTATGTTTTCAGACAACACCCACTACCTGGGCGCTAACCGGATTAATCCGCAAACGCAGTATAAAACCTCGACTTACCATGTAGATAATTTGGTGTCCCTGGGCAAAGAGGGCGAATACACCGTGCATTATCTGGCCCGGCACCAGAACCGTCCGCTGCCAAATCCGGATTTGCAGCATCCCGATGCTAAATCTGATACTCTCCTGGACAATGTAAGTGCCTGGTTATCAGAAATATCTCCGGGAGTAAAAGTAAATGCGACCTATCATGAAAAACTGGAGGTTGCCAGCCTGTCCTATAGCTTTGAGTTACAGAACGGATATACCGAAAGTTTTAAACCGACCAATGTGGGGTTTGGTCTCACCTATGTACTGCCCATCATCACTGCATTGTTGATGATGCCTCCCGGCGGGTTATTGATCATCGAAAACCCAGAGTCGCACCTGCATCCGGCAGGCCAGGCCAGGATCGCTCGTCTTTGTGCACTGGCAGCCGCCTCTGGCACTCAAATTATGTTGGAGTCGCACAGCGATCATATCCTGAACGGTATCAGGGTGGCTATCAAGCAGGGCGTGCTTTCACACGAGGATACAAAAGTCTATTACTTCCAGCGAGAAGCTGAATCTCCCGATCATTCGAGCCGTGTTATTCCTATACATATAGATGCTACCGGCCGGGCAGATGAGTGGCCTGATGGTTTTTTTGACGAATGGGATAAACAATTGGATCTGCTTCTGGAATAACATCTGCTATGGAATATTTGATTCTGAATGAGGCTTCTATCCCGTATCACGATCGCCAGGAGGCGGATCAGAAATTTCCTGCATGCCTGGCCATTGTCAATAGCGCATTTGACAGCCATTTCAAAGCCATATTACTTTCCGGTAGTTTTGGCCAAAGCTGGTATGAAATACCCCTCGCTCCAGAATATCCCTTTCGGACCTGGTTTGAGAAGCAGGAGTTGGAGTACAAAAGAAAGGTAAAATCCTTCATCACGAAAGCTGCTGTTCCTCAAATTCCGGAGGAGGAGATCGTCATTGCGGAGCGATTTTCATTGTCTGAATTTGTTCTCTTTGACGATCGGAGCGTATCGGTACCCTCATTGGGCGCAGCAAGTCTGCTGGGCCAGCTGGCCCTCAGTTTTGACTCCCACACCCGCTGGCAACCGGCGATCATCTCTCTATGGCATAGGGAATTAACATCAGATGGAGATCAGGAAGCGGCTTTAGATGTCCACCATTGTGTCTCTGCTGCTCAGTGGCAAGTATTTAAAGATCGAATAACCGAAGAGCGGCGGGACAGCCTGAGAAAAGGATCTGAGCTTTGGGACAATCGCGAAGCAGAATTTCCTCATCTTGTATTCTGCGGACAAACAAAATCTCAACTTAAGCATATGTCTGTCTCAACAACTGTCTATCATCAGCTATATGGCGCATTAACAGCCTTGAATGACTACTGCGAAAAAGGGCAAGATTTTTCGCTCGCATCGCTCAAGGCTGAAACGAAATTGACGATATCTGATGAGTCGGACACTGTGAAAAACAATCCTAAGTTGAGCAATTTGCGAACCTTTACAGTTGGATCAGAAAAGCAGTTTTTCGGCTTTCATATCAAGAACTTCAGCGGAGCCTTCCGGCTCCACTTTTATCCCGATCCGTCAGAGAAGAAAGTACATATTGGGTATTTTGGTAAACATATGAAAAACTAACAGATACATCCATGCCCTCTCAAACCAATGAACGGGCGCTCGAAGCCGCCATAGAAAAAGCCTTAACCGGCACTTGCCTGGAAGAACTAAACCGCACACCGGAAACCCTGGCGATGGGTGAGCCTGTCGCACCTTACCGCTCGGGCAACGGGTATTACATCGGCAATCCCAATGACTTCAATCCCAAATACGCCATAGACGAAACGCGCTTCTGGCATTTTCTGGAAACGACTCAAGCAGAAGAACTCGAAAAACTCAAGCGATCATCCGACTGGAAACTCAAAATTCTGGAACGTTATGACCGCATGGTCAAAAAATACGGTGTGCTCCGTGTCCTCCGCAAAGGACTGGAAGTCGAAGATGCCCATTTTACCATGCTCTACCAATTGCCCATGGCCAGCAGCAGCCAGACGGTAAAAGACAATTTTGAGAAAAACGAGTTCAGCGTCACCCGTCAGGTTCGCTACAGCAGGAAAATACCGCGAAAGCATCGACATGGTGGTATTTGTCAATGGTTTGGCCATCGTCGCAACTCGAACTCAAAAACCCATGGACAGGGCAAACTGCCAGGGCACATGGCATAAAACAATACCAAAGAAGACCGGAATATACAGCAACCATTGTAATTTTGGGCGCTGTAATTGTGCATTTTCACGTAGATACCAGATGAAGAATTATACTCTCGTGCAAAACTGTGAGACTAACTCGCTACTTCCTGCCATTCAGCAAGGGACACAACAGAGCAAGGCAATCCGCTACTTGCACGGTCATAAGACAGACTATCTTTGGAGAGAAGTATTCAGCCATGAAGCCACATTAATCATCCAGCACTTTGTGCGGTTTGACAGCAAACCCACAGATGTCTTAAACAAACGCACCTTATTTTTCCCGATGCAAATAGATGTGGTGCGTAAAATATTGAGCCATGCTTCGCAAAAAGGAGTAGGACATACCTATTTGATTCAGCACTCTGCCGGTTCGGGCAAATCCAACTCTATTACCTGGGCCTATCAACTCATAGAAACCTATCCCGAAAGCGAAGATCTTCCCGGTTTCCAAAGGCATTCAGCATCCGTTGTTTGATTCGGTAATTGTGGTAACAGATAGAAGATTGCTGGACAAACAACTACGCGAGAAGCTGATGAGAATTTCAGAAGTCAAGAATAGCTGTCGCCCCGGCTTTTTCCTCAAAGAATTAAAAAGACAGCCTGGAGCAGCAAAAGAAGATCATCATTACCACCATTCAAAAGTTTCCTTTTATTGTAGACGGCATTGCCGATTTAAGTGATAAGCGATTTACGTAATTATTGACAAATTGAAAACCCACGATTCACAAGCGGATCGCTTCAGACAATATGAATAAATTCATGGGCCTGACGCAAATGAAGAAGAGGAAGAAGATGCACAAACAAAATCTGAAAGCCATGAAAGCCCGAAAAATGAAGGGCAATGCCTCGCTACCTAGCATTTGCAGCCACCCCCAAAATGCTACCCTGGGCGTTTTGGCATTAAACAAGGAAGACGGTTCTTTCAAACCTTTCCATCTCTACTCCATGAAGCAGGCCATTGAAGAAGGTTTTATTCTGGATGTACTGGCCAACTACACCACCTACAAAAAAAGCTATTATGAAATAGAAAAGTCCATAGAAGACAATCCACTTTTTGACACAGAAAAGCGCAGAAAAAAATTGCGGGCTTATGTCAAGGCGGGATAAACGCACCATTGCCACCAAAGCTGAGATCATGATGGAGCATTTTATCCGCAATGTGTACAACTTACCAAAAACTCAAAGGCTTAGCCAAAGGCATGGTGGTTACACAAAACATCGAGTCGGCCATTCGCTACTATTTGGCGATCAAAAGCATTTTAAGGGATAAAGGTAATCCGTTTAAAATCGCCATTGCATTTTCAGGACAAAGGCGGTCGATGGCGTAGAATACACCGAAGGAGATTTAAACGGTTTTTTCGCAGAAAAAGACACCAGAGACAAATTTGATTCAGACGATTACCGTTTATTGGTGGTGGCAAACAAACTCTGACCGGGTTTGACCAGCCCAAACTTTGCACCATGTATGTGGACAAAAAACTGCAAGGCGTATTGGCGGTGCAGGCATTGAGCCGGTTGAACCGCGCAACCGATAAACTGGGTAAAAAACAGAAGACCTGTTCGTTTTGGACTTCTTTAATCAAGTAGAAGACATAAGCTTCCTTTGACCCATTCTATACATCAACCACCCTTAGCCGGGAAACAGACATCAATGTATTGCATGAACTGAAAGGAATACTGGATGACGTGGGCGTTTACGAATGGGCGGAAGTAGAAACCTTCGTAGAAAAGTACTTTGAAGGAGTAGATGCGCAATTATTGAGTCCTCTTATTGATGTTGCAGCCAACAGATTCAACCATGATTAAATCTGGAAGATGATGAAAAAGCAGACTTTAAGATTAAGGCCAAACAATTTGTAAAAATCTATGGTCAAATGGCATCTATCATGAATATGAAAAAATAGAATGGGGAAAAACTATTCTGGTTTTTAAAATTCCTTATTCCAAAACTGGTTGTTAAAACGAAAGAAGATGAATTGATTGACGAATTATTGGAATCGGTGGATCTATCCACTTACGGATTGGAACGCACCAAACTCAACCATTCGATTGCGTTAGATGATTCAAAAACAGAATTAGAAGCCCCAAAATCCCAACCCCAGAGGTGCGCATGGCGGCAGGAAGAAGTCGATCCGTTGGATGAAATTATCAGGACATTTAATGAAAGGTTTACTCAGGCTCGGGATGAAACCCTGAAGAGTCGCGAATCAGGACAATCTCTTTTTTCAGAAATGTAACCCAGCATAAGGATTATGAATCAAAAGTGAAAAATAATTCGGACATGCAGAACAGCGAGATAGCTTTGAAAAAAATCATGGACGAAGTGTTTTTAGCAAAAAGAAAAGCCAATGTCGAAGAATACAAAAAGTGGGTAACTGACGAAGCGTATAAAATAGGCATGATTGAATTGATGAAGCGCATGATTGACTATCCCGGACTCGGCTAACCACCTGTAAGTTCATCGCTACTTCCTCTCCCCATCGCCTCCTCCATAAATCACAATCCCTTCGATTCCATCACTTTCTCCGGGAAAAAGCGAAGGATATATCCCCGTGTAATGCCGGGAGCCTGTGAGTACCAGATATTCCAGCTCCTCTGAGCGGTAGCTCTCAAGCGCGGCGCTGTCTGGCCGGGGGCCAAAATTGTAAGCGGTCCAGCCCTGCCGGTTGAGCGCAAAAAGCAGAATGTTGGGTGACGGGTCCTCCGGACAAAATAGCCGTGCCTCCGGCGCAATTCCATTCCCTGAAAGCCAGTCCCGGTCTTTTGTGCCATGCCTCACGGCCTCAGTGAATGGGTGCGAAACCGCAACTTCTGCCCGGGAATGTAATATCCGGTTTGTCCACAAGACATTGACAATCAGCAAAAATACCAGCACCCCAATGATACTTTTCTTTGACTCATCACGGGCATGATCGTCGTACCATCAGCACCGGCGACACCCAGAGTGCCAGCGTGTAATAGTCGTGCTCCCTGTACATCCTGAAAAACAACAACACAATTGTCACTAGCCCGGCAATATGCAGCAGGATAAGTACCAAAAGTCCGGAATGGATTTGCCTGTGGTTTTTCACCAGCAAATAAACTACCCACGCCATGCCTATGCCTGTTCCGGGTGATAATATGCCTTTCAACTCGTACTTCAGACCCAGCAGAATATTATAAATGTCTGAAACACTGTACTGCCATACCGGGCGAAGGGACGCGAGAAAATAGGTGCTGTCAAATTGGGTATTGTACCGCATAATCCATATCCTGCAACCCGCAATCAATATTCCCCAGAAAAAAGTTGACAGCAAAAAATGCCGCCTGAGGGCTGTGCTGATGTGCTGAAATTTTCCCGGAACTAAGGCCAATGTAAGCGCCGTCGCTACCCAACTTACCGCCAGGGTAAGTTTTAAGCAGGCGGCCAGCGCTGCGACAACAGCAGCTGCATATAACCATCTGTTCTGATTTCTCCTATATCCCTGAAACAACAATGCCCATGAAACAAATACCAGACTCAGTGCCGGGCTGTCAGGAAGATAATTGGCGCTGTAATAAGCAATTACAGGTGTGCTCACCAATATGTTTACCACCAAAACTAATAACAGGTGATCGGTTGGTGTCTGACGCAGTATCCATACGAGGCTCCCGATGCCTGCCAGAAAAATCACCAGGTGTACCCAGCGCAACAGGGAGACATTCCAGCCGGTGATAACAGCAATTTTACCGGCTATCCAGTAGGTAAATGGAAGTTCTCCCACCGCATACCCGTAGTCAGTGGTTTCCAGATTGAAGATTTCAGGCTGAAAAAAGCTATTTCCCTGATAATAAAACCACATCATCGCAGCGCCATCGGCCTGCCGCCATTGGTGTACACCCAGTGGCGGCTGACTTACCCAGTCGCCGAGGCCACATGCCCAAAGCACCGGAAGGCAAACCAAAATCCAGCGTAATGGAAATCGCAACGAATAGACTTTTTGAGGGATCACGCATCAATATAATCTGAAATCTGATCAGGCAAAAACATCAGGTACTCCAGTAATCTAAAGAGAAGATTGCACACCTGCATCCATCGCCTCGTAAATCACGTCGTGGATGCGCTGCCGGATTTGCAGCGTGTTGAGTTTCCAGTTATTGCTTTTGGGATGTACGCGGTTGGAAAGGAATATATATACCAGTTCAGATTCCGGGTCAACCCATACGCATGTACCGGTAAAGCCGGTATGCCCAAAGGAGGCCTGAGACGCCCTGCTTCCGATGATATATTCTCCGTAAAGCGGGGGTTTGTCAAAACCCAGCCCGCGGTTGCCTTTTACAGCGTTGGTAAACATGGATACGGTCTGCGGACTCATATAGGTTTCTCCGCCGTAAGAACCGCCGTTCAGAATCATCTGAAACAAAATACCCAGGTCGTTGGCATTGGTAAACAAGCCTGCGTTGCCTGCCTCCCCGCCGAGGAGGGCGGCGGTGGGATCGTGTACATTCCCCTTGAGCAACTGCCCCCGCCAGTTGTTGTCGTATTCGGTGGGAATAAGCCGCTCCGGATCAACGGTTTTCCGCGGATTAAACCGGGCGTTTTGCATACCCAGCGGTTCGTAGATTTCCCTTGCGAGAAAACTGCCGATAGATTCCTCTGTAAGCGAATCGATAGCCATCTGCACCAGAATCATATTGGCGTCGCTGTATTCGTAAGTCTTTTTGGGGTTGATGGACATAGACTTGGCGGCCTTCCACAGCGAATCTCTGTAATCATGCCGCAGATAAAATCCGTTGGCCACTTCAATATTGTACAGACTGTCTTCCCGTGGTTTGAAATACCGGTCAAAACGCCCTACAAACTTATTGCGGTAACGCAGATAAGGCAAAATAGGAAGCCCTGCCGGAAGCCCCGAATGGTGGGTCATCAGCTCTTCAAGGGTGAGGGAAAAAACAGGCGACTTAACCCGCATTTTTCCCCGGAGATAGGAGCGTATCACCATCAGCGAATCGCCTTTGCGGAATGTATCAACCCGGGTGGAAGGATCGGGCTGCCGTTGTGCCACAAGGATAAAGGGCGATTTTCCGGTTTCTGTTGAATCTGTTTCTTCAAAAGGTTCCGAGGGAGATTCGGCCACATATAGCGAATCAACAATAAAAAGGGTGTCGCGCCGATATACGGAGTCAGTAATGATCATCTGATCTTTAAAAAATCTTCCCAGCGGGTCAGCCGGACTGATGCGTTTTTTGTCAACCAGATACATGGCAGCCACAGTGGTGGCGGCAACTTTGGTGACAGAGGCGATGTCATACATATCGGTCGGGTTGACCCAGACCGGAGAGGCGTAGGTCGGATGGCCAAAGGATTTGTGATATACCACTTTCCCGCTTTTGGCGACAAATACCTGACAGCCGGGCATAGCAAAAGTGCCTATCCCTTCATATACGATCGAATCAATTCGGGAAAGTATCCTGCTGTCCATCCCGGCAGCTTCTGGCTGGATATAGGTCAATCTTGTAACCGCCCGTGAAAGTCCCTGCCGGTAAGCAAGGGTATCGCTTATATGCCACGGTATTCGTCCTCCTGAAGAGATACCGCCAAACAGAAGCTGCGCGGCAAGCGCCTCATTCTGATGGGTATCGCCGTAAACCTGCACCATCGTCTCTGCCTGTGGTATCTGGTCGAGATGATGCGGATCGCCCAGGTTCACAATGACTACCGGTGTGCGGGCCATCAGTTGATTGAGCGTCTGCAAAAACAGAGAATCACGGGAAGGATCGGGAGCTTCCCGATGGAAAGCGACAATCACAGGATTGTAACCTGAGAAAAACCTGACGTCAAGGCGCGGAAGGGCACCGTCGTTTTTACGGGTAAGCCTTGAGCGGCTGAAAGGCGCATACCAGCGGAGCTGATTGAGCATGTCTATGGTCTCATCCCCGATAGTCAGCAGGTGGAATTTTTTTTCCCGGAGTTGTCTGAAGGGAATAAGCTGATGGTCGTCGCGCAGAAGGGTAATAGACGCTTCGGCTACCTGTCGGTTAAACACCCGGTTGAGCTCCGGATTTAAAGGCAGTTCTTTGCGGAAGTCTGCCTCGGCATAAGAAGCAGGCGCGTGTGCCCACGACTTGGCGAGCAGGATGCGGTGAACTTTTTCATTCAGGATTTCTTCGGTCAGCTTTTCCCTTCCTGCCATTTCTACCAGTACCTGATACACCAGTGGAATATCTTTTTTGGCCGCAACCAACATGTCTGCCCCTGCTTTCATGGCTTTTTTGGCGCGATCCTCAACCGAGGTGCGATCTGGCCCTGTAGCTTCGGCTATCAGCAATCCTCTGAAAGTCGTATGGGCAGAAAGATAGGAGCGCACCAGTTCCTCTTTGGCAGAATTGATTTTTACTTTATCCAGTTCCTCCCCTCCTATCAGAAACCCGGATACACCTCTGTCTGCAAGGGTATCATAAGGCGAAAGCAGGCTGTCGATGAGCAAAGAATCGGTTTCCAGCGGGAAATATACTTCTGCATACCCCGGACAGGACATCACCCACTGTTGTTGCAGCGCTTCCGACACCGCGAGTACCTTTCTCATGATTTGCCTTCGGTTTTCGGGTCGCTGATCTTTGGCGATGAAAGGGGTAAAATACAGATGGACGCCCATCTTATTGGACTGAACCGCGAGGTTTTTTCCGATGCGTGATATCAGCGAATCATTGTCAATGGCAGCCAGGGAAATATCGGCAGGCATAGCCACCAGATCATCCTGTGCGGGTGAACTGTACATTCCCACAAGAAGCGGGCGCGAGGAAACCTGCTGGTATATATGCGAGCGTTGCCATTGCTGTGTGGCATCATAATCTCTGAAAGCGACACCGCCGACATGAAATTCGGTGAGGAGGTGTGTCAGGGGGAATTCTCTTTCTGTGGTATCGGGCTCGGCAACGACCATCAGCAGTTGGCCGATTTTTTCGTAAATGGTCATTTTTCGCAGCACAGAATCCGCCCACCGCGAATTTTCATCCAGAAAGGGAGCTGAAATGGTGCGTTCCCGTGGTGCAGTAGAGTACAGCGTGGCGAGCACGATCAGGGCAATGCCGAAGGCGATCGAAATCCATATGGGTAGTTTTTGTCGCATAAGCTGTGAGACAAAGTTCGCCAGTTGCCCGGGTTTAATTCCGGTTTTTTTATATTATTATCTTACGAAGTATTCAGAGAATATACCTTGCTGCGGGAGGCGTATATGCTTAAGAAATACGGATTTTTGCTATGAGAAGTTGTGCAAAAAGCGAATCTCTTAACAGATGCGTGTTATTTTTGAATAAACGGTCGTCTGGCCACTTTTGCTTTTACCGCTTTGTCTCTGATCACAATATCAATTTCCGTATCGAGGGCCGAAAACTCTGTAGGTACATAAGCCATGCCTATACCAATATTGCGCAGCGGGCTGATGGTACCCGAGGTAACTTCCCCTATTTCCTGGCCGTTTACCGCGACTTTATATCCATGGCGGGGAATGCCTTTGTCAACCATTTCAAACCCTACGAGTTTGCGGCGGAGGCCTTCGGCCTTTTGCCGGTTGAGTGCCTCCGACCCGTTGAATGGGCCTTTACCGAGCCTGGTAATCCAGCCCAGACCCGCTTCCAGCGGCGAGGTGGTATCGTTGATATCGTTGCCGTAAAGCATATAGCCCATTTCCAGTCGCAGCGTGTCGCGGGCGCCCAGACCCGCAGGAATAAGCCCGTGGGCCTGTCCTGCTTCCATCAGATTATTCCAGATTCGGACTGCATGCTGGTTATATACAAATATTTCAAAGGTTCTCTCGCCGGTGTATCCGGTAGTCGCTACCATTGATTTTTCTGCCCCGTCAAATGTGCCTTTAAAACAATAATAGGTTCCCATCTGCGAAAGATCGTAGGTGGTAAACTGCTGTACAATGGCTTCAGCTTTGGGGCCTGAGACAGCGATCAGGGAGGTTTCGTCAGAAATATTGATCATTTCTGCTCCCATGGTATTGCTTTGGCTGATCCAGTTCCAGTCCTTTTCAATATTGGAGGCATTTACCACGATCATATACTGGTCTTCCCGGATATAATAGACGATCATATCATCCACTATTCCCCCTTCATGGTTGGGCATACAACAGTATTGCGCTTTTCCCGGCTCCAGCTTTGACGCATCATTGGAAGAGATTTTCTGGATCAGCTCCAGTGCTTTCGGCCCCCTGACAATAAATTCGCCCATATGTGAAACATCAAAAATACCCGCGGCTTCCCTTACCGCCAGGTGTTCGGCCTTGTCGCTCTGATAACGCACCGGCATGTCATAACCGGCAAAGGGAATAAGTTTGGCACCGAGTTGTTCGTGAATGGCGTAGAGTTCTGTTTTCCGGGACATAATACGGGGGTTCTGATTTGATAAAAGCGAACGCAATTTAAACAACCTTTCCCAAAATACTACCGGAAGAAAGTTTGTAAATTGCAAAAAACCGGTATCAACAATGGATCTTTTCCATACCCCATCACCCTCGCCTTCTCATACGGCACCGCTGGCCGAGCGCATCCGCCCTCAATCGCTGGATGAAGTGATCGGCCAGAGCCATCTGATCTTTCCTGACAGCCCTTTTGTACGGTCGTTGCAGAGCAACCGACTGCCGTCGATGATTTTCTGGGGCCCTCCGGGTGTGGGCAAAACAACGCTTGCGCAGATTATCGCTCAGACCTCCAAACGGCCGTTCCGGCAACTGAGCGCCGTTTCCTCCGGCGTGAAGGAGGTTCGCGAAGTGCTGAAATTTGCAGAGGGAAGACCGGGTACGGTTTTGTTTATCGACGAAATCCACAGGTTCAATAAAGCCCAGCAGGATTCGCTCCTCGGTGCTGTGGAAAAGGGACGGATTACGCTTATTGGCGCCACGACCGAAAACCCTTCCTTTGAGGTGAATGCAGCTTTGCTCTCCCGAAGCCAGGTATATACCCTGAAACCGCTCTCCTTCGAAGATGTGCGAACGTTGCTCACCCATGCCATAAAAAAGGATGAACTCCTTTCAAAGCGGGAGATTGAGCTCAAAGAAATTGATGCCATTTACCGCATCGCCGGAGGGGATGCGCGCAAAAGTCTTACCCTGCTGGAAATATTTGTCAATACCATTCCCGAACAAGAGAAGGTAGTCGTAACCAATGACGAACTGCTTGCTGCGGCACAGGAACATGTCGCACTGTATGATAAAAGCGGGGAACAGCATTATGACCTGATATCTGCATTTATCAAGTCTGTGCGGGGCGGGGACCCCAATGCAGCAGTGTATTATCTTGCCCGGATGCTCGACGGGGGGGAAGATGTAAAATTTGTGGCCCGAAGGCTGATTATTCTCGCGGCTGAAGATATTGGCAACGCCAACCCCAATGCGCTTTTGCTGGCAAATGCCTGCTTTCAGTCTGTGAATGTGATCGGGCTTCCGGAGGCGAGAATCATTTTGTCTCAGGCCACTACTTATCTCGCTACCTGTGAAAAGTCCAATGCCGCCTATAGTGCCATTGACAGTGCCATGGCTTTCGTAAAAGACCAGCCGGCTTTTCCGGTTCCGCTACATCTCCGCAATGCGCCTACAAAACTCATGCGGGAAATGGATTACGGCAAGGGTTATAAATATTCTCACGACTTTCAGGGAGAAGAAAACCATCAGGAGTTTTTGCCGGCAGAAATGAATGGTAAACAATTTTATTTCCCCAAAAATATCGGGGGCGAAATCAAAATCAGGCAATTCCTCGAAAAACAATGGGGGAAAAAGTATCAATAAAAAACCGGCACAGGTGAGATGACCTGCGCCGGCTTTCACAAAAATCCACTACATCTTATTCGTTCAGACTCCAGCCATATTCTTTGTAGGTGAGTTTGGAGTCATCCTTGATTTTCACGGCTGAGTATTTGTTGATGAATGCAGAAACCGAACCTGCCGATTTCTTAAAATCATCTGCATACCAATTGAACAACTGCGAAACCTGCGCTTTGTTTGTCGTAATTGTATTGTGCAGGGCATTATTGATATAAGCTTTGGTCTGCTTTTCCAACTGGGCTTCGAGCTTATCGGCAGTATAAGCTTCATTCAGGAGTGCAGGACAGGAGAAAGAAGCACAATTGACCGCAAAGTGAATACGCGGTTCCGAAAACTCTTTGCGAATGATCTGGTTTTCCACTTCGTTGAGGCTATAGGTTTTACTACCGATGTTAATAAACTTTTTGTCCCAGGGTTCGCCGATGTCTTTGATGCTTTTGAGCGGATAATTGTCCACAATAAGTTTGACGGTAAAGGCATTATATACATTGATCCAATAGGCTAGTTTGTCCTTCGCTGACCAGTCCTGGGCAGGTGGATTGTTGCTCAGTTTTTTGAGATAAACCTCCAGTTTGGCTTTATCCGCTTTGAATCCTTTATAATCTACTTTCCCCTCTGCCGATACGTATTTTTTCAGCAAAAAGTCCCATTCAGCGTGAGTAATGGACGATGGGGTAATCGCGGTTTCTGTTGTTGTAAATGTGTTTCCGGGTGTAGCGAGAGCCGGAGTGGCCGTGTTGATAAAGAACAGAAAAAGAGCAGGAACAGGTAAAAGGAAATAAAGAGAGCTTTTCATAAATGGTTTGTTCTTAAATATGTAATTTGAATATGAATTAGCAACCTGTACAGATAAATGGATGTCTTGAGTATGACATAATCGAAAAAATATTAGAAATACATAATAAGTAACGATCGTTTTTCCTTAATCATTCAACGAACCTGTTTATTAAGCTGTATCATTCACGAAAATTTACCAAACCTTGAATTCCATGAGAAAACTGATTCCCTCTGCTTTTTGGGTAGCTTTACTCCTCCTTGCCGGTAATGCAACTCCCGCACTGGGTCAGGTATGTACACCTGATCCTTCTTTCACGGCTGCAGGCGTATATCCTGCAGTACTTCCCCCTGCCTGCGCCAACGCGCCTTATTCTGTTTCGATTACCCTTGTTGTGCCACCAGATACGGTATTTTCCAGTCCTTTTGGCCCTATCACCGTGCCGATCGACTCTGTGGTTCTCAGCAGTGTGGCCGGGCTTCCTGCCGGACTTACCTACCAGTGTGTGCCTACCAACTGCGTATTTCCCGGTGGATCCAGCTATTGTATCCTTGTATCGGGAACTGCCACCGTGGCTGACACTTTTTCTATAGATATTGTTACCAATACCTATCTTACGGTTATCGGTACTCCACAGATTATCCCAACCAATTTTCCCGGGTATTATGACCTGATTGTAAATCCGGGTATATCGGCAACTGTTTCCGTCTCTGATGCCAATTGCGGTGCCAATGATGGTATTGCGCTGGTTTCGCCCTCAGGCGCCGGGCCTTTCTCTTTTCTCTGGAGCAATGGTGATACCACTTCTACCATCGGCAACCTGGCCCCGGGAGCCTACTCTGTGCTGGTCACAGGGCCCGATGGTTGCAGCAGTAGTTTTGTTGCCAATGTCGGCACCAACGGGAATGCCCCTGTTGTTGCACTGGATACGACCAACTGGGCCGGCTGCGCCGGAAATGCCGGAGGAAGCATCAGCCTCAATGTATCAGGAGGTACAGGTGCGTATTCCTACTCCTGGTCAACCGGAGACACCACGGCCACTCTTTCAGGTGTTGCCGGTGGTTCTTACAATGTAACGGTTACAGACGCCGTAGGCTGCGCCACGACGCAAAGTTTTTCCCTTACTGAACCCGCAGCGCTTTCACTGAGTGCCGGACAGGTGGATGAACCTTCCTGCTTCGGTGAATCAGACGGTGCTGCAACCGTGGCTGTTTCAGGCGGTATCGGCAGTTATACTTATGACTGGCAGACTACCCCTCCGCAGACAGGTGCAACAGCTACCGGACTTGCCGCCGGTGTAGTGCAGGTACTGGTCACCGATGAGGTAGGTTGTGTGGAAGATATCAACATCACGGTAGAGCAACCTGATTCGCTCGCACTTTCTTTCAGCAAGATTGACCCCGGATTTGGAACCTATGGCTCTGCAATTGTAACGCCTGCCGGAGGAACCCCGCCTTATACTTACCTATGGGATACCGGCGATACAGGTAATAGTATCGATAGTGTAAGCAGTTCTGGTGGCGTGTTTTATGTTACCGTCACAGATGCAAACGGCTGTGAGGTCACAGACTCCGTCGAAATCAGCGACTATGTAGGGATTGAAGACGAACTGGCTGCCGGGTTCCGCGAAATTTCTGTTTTCCCTAACCCAACTTCCGGTGCGTTTACTCTTTCCGTAACCCTTGACAAAATTCAGGAGGTGAATATCAGCCTGCTGGATCTGACCGGAAAAGTTATTTTCCGCGAAAGGAATGCCCAGACGCAGCATCTGGTAAAAAATGTGGATGTACAGGGTATTCCTGCCGGAATTTACCTGCTTCAGATACGCACAGAAAACGGCCAAACACTACGCAGGGTTGTGGTACACTGATCAGAAATTTTTATGTAACTGGGGCGTAAGAAAACCCACAGCAGCCCCGACGACATAGCCGGTAATCACATCTGTGGGAAAGTGTTTGCCGGAGCGAACCCGCAATGCACCCACAATTGCGGGCAAAATGACAGCCCCGGTCCAGACAAAAGGTTTTGCTCTGGATCGGGGATAATAGTCACTATAGACTTTTGCCAGAAAAAAAGTAGAGGAAGCACTAAGCGAGGTATGGCCAGAAAAAAAGGAAAACCTTGCATCTCGTTTTAATTGTGCATCAGCGAGGTCGCTGTTGCCGGTTGCATCTATATAGGTGAAAGGGCGGTTTCTGCGTACGGCAGCTTTTGTAAATCCAGTAATTCCATTGGTGATAGAAATAGTCTGAATGCCCATTATCAGTATTTCCGGAAAATCTTCTCTTACCGGTTTAAAAGCAAGCAGGGTTACCGGGAGCAGGATCGCACCCATTCCAACTATATCGCTGCCTTTTTTGGCGGAAAGTCGCCAGTTGTAAGAAGTTGGCCGGTCAAAACGGTTGATTTGCATACGGTCGAGGGAAGAGAGCTGAGCAGGAGTCAGGGGTTTTATGTATCGCTGAAATTGCTGACTGCCTATGGAAAGGGATACAGCCCCAATAGTGATAGGAAGGTCTTTTTTGAGGGTAAGATTATAGGGTGAATCGGGAACCTGCGCATGTATGTGGAGGGAGATCGCCAGAAAGCAGGACAATGCGATCAGAGTGATTGCTTTAATGGGTTGTAGCAGCATAAAGTTGGTGGTTTTAAAAAAAATCCCCGGTTCGTCCGGGGATTTTGTACACGTCATTCACGTGAGGCAAGTATTGAGTAGTAGTATATATCTATATTCAGCGACTGAATTTTTCATATTCAAAAACCTGACACAGGTTGGCTTCCTGCGAGCGGGGGTCAATGATTTCACGGTTCATCTTTACAAGCATGCCCATATTGTCATAAGTATAAGTAACCGTACCGCGGAGTGAGCCTTCAGATTTCCAGGCAACCCGAGTAATATCGCCGCGGGTGTTGTAATCATAAACATACTGTTCTCCTAACGTACTTTGCTCATTTTTGGTGGTCACCATGGCGATGAGACCATCAGAATTGTAGTCGTAAAGAATTTTTTTGATAAGATCGCCATTTCCGTTTTCGAAAGATTCGGCTTTGATCATGCCTTTTTCGTATTCGTAACGGTTGACTTTGACCACCCGGTTGTTTTCCATCCACCTGACAGCGATGAGGGTGCTGTCGTCGTCATAGACATATTCTTTGGTGTGGAGGAGCATCACCTCATTGTTGTGGAGCATTTCGTAGGATTTAACCTGAAATACTTTTCGGTGAGAGTTGAACCTGTAGCCTGATTTGTAGCTTTTGTTCCAGACATTGTCTTTGAGGTGTTGCCATCCCAAAACGCCACTGGCCGTATATTTGTAATCATAAATGCGGCTGGTGTCTTTGCTGGCAACTTCGACTACCTGGATGAGATTCCCTTTGGTGTCATATTCGTAGGTAACTCCAGAATCCGATACACCTGCGGGCGTTGATTTTCCTACAAAGCTTTTGACATGAATAGCTTTTATATCTTTGCGAAGAATAAACGACCTGGGGAACTGAGGGGTGTCCCATTTGATTTTTTCCGAAAACGAAACGGGTTGTGCCAGGCAATTTATTCCAAGAAATAATACGATAAGAGGGGTAAATACATGCTTCATACTCACAGCAAGGTTAAAGATTAATTCGTATCGCTTTGCCTGATACCGGAACTCAAAAATCGGCTGAACGTTGGGGACGATGGGAAACAGGTATGAATATAGACATTATTTATGTGAATAATCAAATCTTACCTGTTATTTTCTGAAAATTCTATTTTTCACACCGCGTATTGCTAAAAAATTTAATACAAAAATTGTATTAACTACTTTTTTTAGTCGGGGGGAATAATCTTTGCTCAAAATATGATCTGATTATTCTTTTCCATACACATGATTGTAGTCGCGGAGGATGGTTTCGAGAAAATCTTTATCGGTCATCCGGGTTGTAATATTTGTTACTTCCTTAACCTTAATCGCCAGTTTTTCCAGCAAATCAGGGTTAAAATTTTTGATTCCCAGGTCAAATACTTCCTTCAGGATAGAAATATCGCGGTCAGAAAGATGTTGAATCTCAGGAAACACTACCTGGTAATCTTCTGCCGTATCAACGAAGATAGTATCTCCAAAAGCCGTAACCAGTTGAAGTTTGATGACCGATGTCCCGGCAAGAATATCGCCCAGGCGCTGACCCTTTTTATTTGCCGAAATTGTTACCAATCCGACAATACCCGGAATCAGTACGATGCCCGTACTGATCCACACATCCAGGATTCGGAGCATCCAGCGCAGGATATAGGCCGACAGCGTGGCCGGTGCCCCGTCGGTGCGAATCGTACGCATTTTCATGATCTTTTTTCCCGCTGTCTGCCCTTCAAAAATATATTCACACCAAAGACTGTAAGTGACCGCAGGCAAAACAGAGATAATGGTCATCGAATCTGAAAAATAATCCTTCCAGTCGCTGTGATAATTGTAGAGCCTCAGCAAATAACTCCATACATATATATAAGCGATCACAATCCCAATGTCAATCAGTCCGCTCACAATACGATCACCGAGCTGAGCTACCGGATACTCCAGTTCAATGTTTTGAGTAGTTGGGATAATGATCGTATTCATTTATATTTTTTTTCTTATCTTTCTCACACAGGCGCTATGTAAACAAATATAGCATAAAATCGATGAGAGAACCCGCATTTCTGCGACAAAATAAGGATAAATGGCTGGAGTATGAGCAGATGCTTGCCCCTGAAAACCAGAAGCAATCCGATCCTGACCGGCTGGCAGAATTATATATTCAGCTTACCGACGACCTGGCTTATGCCCGCACATTTTATCCTAAAAGTCAGACCGTAAAATTTCTCAACGGACTGGCTGCCCGCACGCACCTTGCGATTTATAAAAATAAAAAAGAACGAAACAACCGGCTGTTTTCTTTCTGGGTGTCGGAGTTGCCGCTGATCTATCGCAGTGCGCATCGCTACATGCTGTATTCGGCCCTGATTTTTACCTTTACCTTTGTTGTAGGGCTTTTTGTGGCAAATTCAGATGAAGATTTTTTGCGGATCGTGCTCTCAGATGCCTACGTGAATATGACGATTGAAAACATACAGAATGGCGATCCCATGGGTGTGTATAAAAGCGAGGTTTCTTTCCCTATGTTTGTCCAGATTGCCTACAACAATATTCAGGTATCTTTTTTGGCCTTTGTGTTGGGGATATTCTGTTCGCTGGGTACGATTTACGTACTTTTCAAAAACGGGCTGATGCTGGGCGCATTTTTTATGTTATTCCATACCGAAGGGTTGATATGGGAAGCGTTGCCCGTAATCTATATTCACGGTACACTCGAACTTTCGGCTATTGTCATAGCCGGAGGGGCGGGTTTTATGCTGGGCAACAGTATTTTGTTTCCCGGTACATATACCCGCATCTATTCTATTCAGCGGGCAGCCCGTGACGGGGTAAAAATCATTGTGGGGCTGGTTCCCGTTTTTTTACTTGCGGCCTTTCTCGAATCGTATATTACCCGTCTCACAGAAATGCCGCTGTTTATTAAATTGCTGATCATTATTTCATCC
>JAWKNL010000031.1:0-67047 GCA_041391725.1 Bacteroidia bacterium | reverse complement strand
TCCATGAAGGTAAGGTTGGGATAGGCCTCTACTGCTGTCCATGAAGACGAACTCGAAGGCGTCTGGGATGGAAACAGGTTGTTGAGGTAAGTACCGACAGGCTGGGGTGTGTCCAATCCATAGTCGAAAATACGGGGAGGAACCACCATACCCGTGATTACCAGAAAAACTGTAATTGCGGCGAAAAAGGTGGCCTGCTTACTTCGAAATTTTAATGGGGGAAATTTCATAAAAAATTATTCAAATAAAACCATTGCCTGGTGATACCGGGTGTTTTATTTGGGATGGTCTTCTTCGATTTGCTGCAATTAGTTTATTTCACCCCAAAGATTGAATAATTGTTTAATGAATGGTTATTTTTTACTCCTTACCAGTAATTTGCCGGTCTTAGTTTCGAACCCATTGTCAACGCGTACATAATAAACTCCCGGTGTCCATTTGCTTACGGGTAATGGTATCGTCTCTTCTCCGCCCGGATCGGTTTTCCTGAAGTGATAGAGCAGTTGTCCGTTTTGATTCCATACCTCTGCCTGCAACAATTGTGTTTTCAGGGTCTGAACGGAAATTGCCGCATCATCTGTAGCGGGGTTTGGAAGAATGGTAAAAACAAGGGGTTGCTCCGCATTGAGGGTGCGAAGCGTTGCTGTATTGCTGAGCGCATATGTGCCGTCGAGATTTACCTGTCTGATCCGATAGTAAAGTATGTCTGAGTGATATTTGTAAATCTCCTCATCCACATGCCAGTAGGTACTGACTACTGATGTATTGCCGGCGGCGCTGATCTGCGCGATTTCGGTAAAATTTGTTCCGCCGACTGATCTTTCCACAGAAAAATAATCGCTCTCAGTTTCTCTCCCCGTAACCCATTTTAACAGCGCATTTTCGCCGTCCTGAATCACCTGCAAATCTATCCATTCGGCAGGAAAAAGTTCGCCTTCTCCATCTCCAAACGTGAAAATGTCGCCATCACCGAATATCACAGGCGTGTAAAGAAAATCCTTGTCTCCGGTAAGGGTATATACTTTCGTATGGTCACCTTTAGGGAATCTGGTTTCTCCCTTATGGTTGATATACAGCGCGGAAATATTTTGAGGAATATCCTTTCGGGAGATTCTGAGGGTAACTACCCCCACATTGCCCGTATTTTTCACTTTCCATATGCGGTCAAGGGCATGATTATCTCCTGCGTATATGATTTTATTCAGCGAATTCGAACTACCATTATCATCACCCCAAACAAGAAAACTTCGATCATCGGGAAATTCATTTGTGTTTTCGGGGTTGGTAGCGGGGAATAACCCTCCTGTATTTCCGTGGTAAATTTCTACGATTCCCTCTCCCTTTGACTGCCGCTGATCCAGCACCAGGCGAATATCCTTCCCAATGCCCGCAATACGGTAATCATACCCATTTCCTGTATCCCATACTACTGTACCATTATTCCCGTTCCAGTCAGAGGCGTAATAGTCGTGGGAAAGGCTGATACCGTACTGAAGGGCAAGACAGGTTTCCACCCGCTGCCGTTCCGCCAGGGTCAGTACCTCGCTAAAAGCGATAATTTCCGCTATATCGCCAGTGATTCCCCTACCGTCAAAATTGCGGTCTATTCCTGCAAAATAGTTAAACGGTCCGGTCTCCGCCGCCTGAAGGATTCGCGAATGAATTTCCATAGACGAAGGTCGCGGATGGTTGAGCAGGTCTGTTCTTTTGCCGTTTACATAACTTTCTCCGTTTTTGGATTTGGCCGGTGTCCATGTATCGTTATATACATCTGGTTTTCCTGTATCATCTCCGTGGAAAATGCCGTCCTGGTGGTTGTTGGTAAATGGTGTCTCCCATTCTCCTTTGCTGCTGTGGTTATAGACGATAAAAAAACTTCTGATTTCGGGGCTGCCATACATTCCCAGCGCATCTTCTCCGTCAGACTTGTCGAAAGATATAACCCCGTTGAAGTTGCGTTTGCCCGGTGAAAACACAGGATTGCCGCGAATAACATTCAGGTTGTATCCTTTTCCGCTGAGGTCGTCCCAGGTGTTGGCTGTAGAAAAACCTGAATTTCCTTTTAACCATAACTGTAGATCAGCGGAAACTGCTCCGGGATGGATACATTCGCCGGTTTTTGCAATTACGTCCAGTTCGGCTACCGCAGCCTGTGTTTTGCCATTCAGTGCTGAAAGCGCAACCAGTCGCACATACCGGGCATCGTGGGGCAAGATGCTGACTTCGGCTTCTTCTCCCGTAGTGGCAAAATCTCCCGCAGCGACCGGACTGCCCCAGTCGGAGCCATTTTCGCTGAGGTAAAACTCATAATTCGCGATGGTTCCATCCTGCGCATCATCCTTTCCGGGGTAATAGCGAAATCCGGTGATTTTGCGGGTTTCCCGTAGATCAAGCTGAAGTTCGTGGGGATAAGCCAAATTATCAGAAGTAAGCCAGGAGGTGCGGAGGTCTCCGTCAAAGGCATTTTCTGCGCTGTGAGTGCTATCTGCTTCGCCATCGGCGAAGTGCAGCCTGATCTGCGAATCAGGTATCGGCGCGGGCTCGCAGCCGGGATCAAGGCCGAGTATCCATTCTTTCAGCACGTCTATATACTGCGAATCAACCACACTCCTCCCCAGGGGCGGCATGGCGTCATAACCCGTACTGTTGTCGCGAAGGTACATGACCGACCGGGCAAGGTCTTTGGGCTTAATTACTGCCTGCCCATTCAGATGATAATCTCCCAGCAGCGATCCGCCAATCAGCCTTTTCTGATCCATTGGCGTGGAAAACCGGGCATCAAAATTGGCTCCCACCCCGTTGGGCTGGTGACAATGGGCGCAGTTGGCGTCAAGGTAGGAGTTGACTTTCTGTTCCGGTGCAGCCGTTGTATCTGTAACCGCTACAGAATGCGGCAGGGTCGCAATCTGTGATTCGGCCAGCGGGATGGAAAAGATTCCCAGATGATTCCACGTCCGAAGCTGATTGTCTGCAATGCCTGAAGAGGGATAGGTAAAATCTCCGTTTAGCTGGTGCGTACGTACGCCCAGCACATTTTGTGCATTGTCGTTGTGGCAGGTGATACAGTTGGCCCGGCTGGGGATGGTCCATACGCGGTGGCTAATTTCTCCGCTGCTGTGGGTAATGGCATACTGAATGGTATCTTTTCCAGAAAGCAGGGTTGCTTCTGTCCCTTCCTTATTCCATTTATAGGTAATGCCATATACTCCTCCGCTGCGTTGGCGGATAAGAAAACGGGTTTCCAGTCTTCGCACAAGTCCAGGATTGTTTTCATCGACAGGTATTTCGAAGTGCTTGACAAACACGGTTCCTTCGGGAAATAACCAGTTTCCGGTTTCGGAAAAAGCAACCTGCTCTCCTGCTGTATTGTGAGAACCGTCGTTGGGAATAGCTGCCCAGCGTTTTTTATTGGCTCCATCAGACCACAGGGGAGAGTTGACACTATAGGGTATCAGGCCGTCTGAAGGTGTAAGGTTTGCCAGATCGGCAAAAGCGCCGGTTTCTGACAGGAGTGCAGGGGGTTCGGGTGAAATGGCCTGCGGCTTGAGTTTATAAATTTTTCCGCCGTCGAGATTGGTTCCATACAGTTTTAAGACATACACTTCGCCTGCCGAGTCGGTAGCAAATGCCGAAATCCCGTTTTTGGCTCCAACGCCAAAATAGGGGACAGTCGTCAGATAGTTTACCTGTGATATGCCCGGTGCCGGATCGTAGTCCAGCGTCCAGACGGTGCGCTGCGCGTGATCTCCGAAAATATATTTTCCTTCCAGCACATTCCGCCATTTTTCTCCACGATATACAAACCCGCCAATCACACAGTTGCCTTCACTTCTCGGATAATCAAATACCGGTATGACTTCGGTTCCAATGATGGGATTGGGCCTGGGTTTGAGATTGCCGATTGCATTTTGTCCCAGACTTCCCTCCCGGTAAGGCCATTGGAGGTTTCCTCCTTTTGGAACCAGGCTGACTTCTTCGCGGGTATCCTGCCCCACATCTCCCACCCAGATCAGACCGGTTGCTGTATCCAGAGCCATTCGGTGCGGGCTACGGAGACCAATGGCAAAAAACTCTTCGAGAATCATTCCGTCATCAGAAAGCCAGGGATTGTCGTTCGGGATAAAATAACCCTGGGTGAAGCTGTTGGGCCAGCCCGCAGGTGGTGGGCCGGGATTTGCCGGTTGTCTGCGGATAGGATGACTCCTGGCAGAATCCATGTCAACGTCTATCCGGATTACCCCGCTAAACAACCCGCTGTTGATTTTCTGTCCGTCGTCAAACTGATCATAAGCGCCGCCTTCATCTCCGATGGAGAGGTATAGAAATCCTTCCTCATCAAAAAATATTCCTCCCCCATTGTGCCATTCCTGCCGGTCAAACTGCCTGATCAGGATGTACTCAGATGCAGGATCAATCCACTGTGTATTAAAATTGTAATTCCAGCGCGAAAGAATCAGATAGGCAAGCTGTCCTTCTGCGGTTGGGCCTTTGGCCCTGTAAAAGGTGTAAATAAACCCACGGTTGATGCTGCCCGGTTTCCCAAACTGCGGATGAAATGCCACCCCCAGAAGCCCGGCATCATCTTCGGTCAGCACTTTGGTTTCGATATCAAGAACAGTCGTTTTATTTGCTGTCGCAGTGTCCTTTTTTTCAAATGTCCAGAGTTTGCCCTGCTTTCCCACCACCATAAATTTTGTTGAATAAGGCATTTCCACCATCTGCACGGGGTCTGTAAAAGTGAGGTTGGGATATGCTTCCACCGCCGTCCATGCAGAAGAACTGGAAGGCGTCTCTTCCGGGAAAATATGATTCAGATATTTTCCGACGGCACTGGGTTGCTCCAGCCCGAAATCAAGAATTTGCGGAGGCATGATCATTCCGCTGATCACCAGGAATGCCACGAATCCGGTGGCAGCAAAAAAGGACAAAGATTTATTTGAAGGCATTTTTGAAAATAGGTTTTCCTTAATTTCTGATTCAGTCAAACACCCACTGGGCGATGTCTGTCTTTCGGTTGTTGTAAGGCGGATACCGCAGCGGGTTGTCGTAAAAGGCGCGGGTTTTCATCACACTTTTATAATGGGAGAAGGTGCGGAAAGACTGTTCGCCGTGATAACTACCCATACCGCTGCTACCGACACCTCCAAAAGGAAGATGCGGGCTCGCCAGGTGGATCATGGTATTGTTGATACATCCTCCCCCAAAGTCGATTCTCCGGATATATTCATCAGAAGTCTGGTCGCTTTGGGTAAACAGATAAAAGGCCAGCGGCTGAGGATTCCGATGGATAATTGAAACTGCTTCCGCTCTGTCTGAAAAGGGTATCACTGGCAAAATAGGGCCGAATATTTCCTCCTTCATCAGGCGGCTCTCCATCGACGGATGATCGACAACAGTAGGGGCAATATACAGGTCTTCACGGTCGGTCTGGCCTCCGGCAATGATGTTTCCGTCCTTCAGAAAATCATTCAGCACATCAAATCGCCGGTGGTTGATGATCCTTCCATAACTTTCACTCTCCTGTGGATTTTCGCCCCAGAACTCACGGATAAAATGGCAGATTTTGTCCGTGAATTTTTGTTTTTGGGATCGGTGTACAAGTACATAATCGGGCGAAACACAACTCTGCCCGGCGTTAAAAAACCTTCCCCAGGCAATATGTTTGGCTGCAAGCGTAATGTCTGCATCCGCTTCCACTACAGCAGGGCTTTTGCCGCCAAGTTCGAGTGTAACAGGGGTAAGGGTCTTTGCAGCTTTTTGCGCAATGATTTTCCCTACAGATGTGCCTCCGGTGAAAAAAATATGGTCAAAGGTAATGGCATCCATCATTTCGCTTACCACTTTCGCCCCGTCCCCATTGACAACGGATATATAGCCGGGGTCAAAGTTTTCTGCAAACAGGGTTTCCATCAGCGCCGCACAATGGGGCGCCAGTTCGGATGGTTTGAGGAAAACCGTATTGCCCGCAGCTATCGCGCCCACAAGCGGAGAAAGCAGCAGCATGACAGGGTAATTCCACGGGGCAATGATCAGCACTGTACCTTTGGATCCGGGAATAATGCGGCTGGTTGTGGGAAAGAGAACCGCAGGTGTAGTGATTTTCTGCGGTTTCATCCATGCCTTTAGGTGATCGAGAGCAAAGGCGATTTCATCATATACCAGCCCTATTTCACTGGTAAATGCTTCAAACTCAGGTTTCCGAAGGTCGGCATGCAGTGCACCCAGGATTTCCCGTTCGTGCGTTTTGATGACTTTGCGCAGCAGCTTCAACTGTGAAGCCCTGAAGTGATGGTCCTGCGTTTTTCCGGACTCATAAAAATCCCGGTGCCGGCGATATATTTCTGTATAAATGCCGGGGTTATCTGTGTTTTGATTTTGTGGTGCCTGCATGGTAAAAAATTTCAGGGAAAAAGGATACAGGTAAAAATAACAAATCCGCAGGACGTGTGGGAAATATTCTTCCGGGCACTTCATTTTCCGCTCTGCGATCCGTAACTTGCAGGGTCAATCAAATACCTGCCTTTATGTCTTTTGTCCTTTTAGATAAAATAGAAGGTATAGGGAAAATTACCCTCAACCGCCCCGAGGTTTTCAACAGCTTCAACCGCGAAATGGCGCTTACGCTTCAGGATCGCCTCGACGAATGCGCCGCCGACGACCATATCCGCGCAGTCATGATTACCGGAAACGGAAAGGCCTTTTGTGCGGGCCAGGATCTCAGGGAAGTTACCGATCCGGATGAAAACCCCGGGTTTCAGGTCATACTTCACGAACATTTTAATCCGATTATCCGCCGCATCAGAGAGCTGAAGTTGCCGGTAATTGCGGCTGTCAATGGCGTGGCCGCCGGCGCCGGTGCCAATATTGCGCTTGCCTGCGATATCGTCATCGCCACTGAAAGCGCTGCATTTATTCAGGCTTTCAGCAAAATCGGACTAATCCCCGACAGCGGCGGTACTTTTTTCCTTCCCCGCCTTATCGGTTTTCAGAAAGCGCTGGCCATCGCCATGCTGGGAGATAAAATCTATGCCCGCGACGCCGAGCAGATGGGCATGATCTACCGCGCCATACCCGACCATGAGTTTGAACAGTTTATCTGGCATATCGCCCATACGCTTGCGGTGATGCCTACCAAGGGGCTTTGGCTTACCAAACGCGCCTTTAATAAATCGCTGAATAATTCGCTCAATGAACAGCTCGATTTTGAAGAAAAACTTCAGATAAAGGCAGGTGAAACCAGCGACTACAGGGAAGGAGTGGCTGCGTTCATTGAAAAAAGAAATCCTCAGTTTACCTGAAAATAAACTCTCTCTGCTTATGACCATCGGAATTATCGGCGCAGGAGCGATGGGCGGCGGAATAGCCCAGGTCGCAGCTACTGCAGGAGCAAATGTCAGGGTGTATGATCAATACGACCAGGCACTGGTAAACTGCGATTCGGCTATCAGGAAAATTATGAACAGCCTGATTCAGAAAGGCAAAATCTCCGCACATACTGCCAATGAGATTCTGGGGCGGATGATTTACGTCGCAGATATGGACCAACTCGCAACCTGCGATTATGTCATTGAGGCGATTGTCGAAAATCTGGAAGTAAAAAAAACGGTCTTTTCCCAACTGGAATCCGTCGTCAGTACGCAATGTGTGCTGGCAACCAATACTTCTTCGCTTTCCGTGTCAGCTATTGCTGCTGCCTGCCGCCAGCCCGAAAGAGTCCTTGGGATTCACTTTTTTAATCCGGCTCCCCTCATGCGTCTGGTGGAGGTGGTTCCTGCTATACAGACCATTCCTTCTGTCGTCGAAAATGCCTGCCAGATGCTGGAAAACTGGGGAAAATCGGCGGTTGTGGCCAAAGATACGCCCGGGTTTATTGTCAACCGCGTGGCGCGGCCCTTCTATGGCGAAGCGCTGAAAATGTATGAGGAAGGACTCGCTTCTCCCGCTACCATTGATCTTGCCATGACCGAAAAAGGGGGGTTCCGGATGGGGCCTTTTGCACTAATGGATTATATCGGGCATGATGTAAATTATGCTGTAACTGAATCTGTATTTACCGCTTTTTATTTTGACCCCCGATACCGCCCCTCTTTTGCGCAAAAGCGTCTGGTTGAGGCGGGTTATCTCGGACGAAAAACCGGCAGAGGATTTTTTCATTACCATGAAGGCGCCGAGCCGGCAGCGCCTGAAACCGATCCTGCACTTCTGGAAAAAATATCCTCCCGCATCATTGCCATGCTGATCAACGAGGCGGTGGATGCGCTTTTCCTCGGCGTCGCGAGCCGCGACGACCTCGACAAGGCGATGACCCTCGGGGTCAATTATCCCAAAGGACTTTTGCGCTGGGCTGATGAAACCGGCATCGCTCAATGTGTGGCAAAGATGGACCAATTGTTTGATGAATACCACGATATGCGTTACCGATGCAGTCCGCTCCTTCGCCGGATGGCGGCAGAAGGTATCACTTTTTACTGAAAATGATGATAAAAGAAGCTTATATCACGGACGGAGTCCGTACCCCAATCGGAAATTTCAAAGGCAGCCTGTCCCAGATTCGCACCGATGATCTGGCGGCTATTCCCCTGAAAGAACTTTTGCGCCGCAACCCGCAGATTCCCTCCGAAGCCTGGGATGATGTGATACTTGGCTGCGCCAACCAGGCCGGAGAAGACAACCGCAACGTGGCGCGCATGAGCCTGCTGCTGGCTGGTCTTCCTGTCTCAGTGCCGGGAGAGACGGTCAACCGGCTTTGCGCTTCCGGGATGTCGGCCATCGTACACGGAAGTCGGGCGATTAAATCAGGAGACGGTGATCTGTTTTTGTGCGGAGGCGTTGAGAGTATGACCCGCGGCCCCTGGGTGATTTCCAAGACATCATCTGCCTTCGGGCAGGATGCGCAGATGTACGACTCCAGCTTTGGGTGGCGGTTTGTAAACCCGCTCATGGAGGAAATGTACGGAACCGACAGCATGGGACAAACAGCTGAAAACCTTGTCCGGAAATACGGCATCAGCCGCGAAGATCAGGATAAATTTGCCTGGCAGTCGCAGATGAAAGCGACCCGCGCCCTCCGGGCGGGAAGGCTGGCAGAGGAAATCGTTCCTGTCGAAATTCTGCGAAGGAAACAACCCGCCCTGGTTGTCAGTGATGACGAATTTATCAAACCCGATACCACACCGGAGGTGCTGGCAAAACTGCGGCCCGCCTTTGACACCGGCGGGTCGGTTACCGCAGGCAACGCCTCCGGCCTCAATGACGGCGCCGCCGCGGTCATCGTCGCCTCCGGCGACGCCTGCTCCCGCTACTCCCTCCGCCCCCTTGCTCGTATCGTCGCATCTGCAGTCACAGGTACAGAACCCCGGATCATGGGCATTGGCCCCGTCGAGGCTTCCCGCCGTGCGCTGGAAAAAGCAGGTCTGAGCGTGGCTGACATGGATATTATCGAAATCAATGAGGCGTTTGCCGTGCAGGTACTCGCCTGTGTCAGAGCATGGGCACTCGCGGATGACGACCCGCGTATCAACCCCAATGGCGGTGCCATTGCCCTGGGCCATCCCCTGGGCATGAGCGGAACCCGTATTGTCTATACTGCCGCAAAAGAACTACACCATCAGAATAAAAAATATGCGCTTGTCACGATGTGTATTGGTGTAGGACAGGGGTATGCAGTAATTCTGGAGAAAGCCTGAAAATCTTTTAAGTACGAAACCGGTTATGACTACAAAACTCGCCAATTTTGCCCTCGGCCAATGGACGCCCCATGAAGGTGCCGGAATCCCGCAGTACAACGCCGTTACCGGCGAACTGATTTCTACCTGTGGGAGTGAAGGGCTTGATTTCTCCGAAATGATGGACTATGCCCGCCGTGTGGGTAATACCCATTTGCGGAAAATGACTTTCCAGCAACGCGGACTTATGCTCAAGTCGCTGGCGCTTTATATGCACGAAAGGCGAAAAAATTATTATCCCGTAAGCTACCAGACCGGCGCAACCAAAAGCGACAGTTGGGTGGATATTGAAGGAGGGATCGGAACCCTGTTTGCCTATGCCAGCCTGAGGCGAAAATTTCCCAATGAAACCTACCATGTGGACGGGGAGCCGGTCCGTCTGTCGAAAGAAGGAACCTTTATCGGCCACCACATTATGGTGCCGAGGCGGGGTGTCGCTGTTCATATCAATGCATTTAATTTTCCGATTTGGGGGATGTTGGAAAAATGTGCGGTCAACTGGCTGGCAGGTATGCCGGCGATCGTAAAAGCTGCCGAACCCAGTTCTTTCCTCACACAGGTATTTGTACGGGATATGATTGCCTCCGGCATTCTCCCCGAAGGCGCAATCCAGCTTGTATGTGGCCCGGGAGAGGGTATTCTCGAACCTCTTACCTCTCAGGATGTGGTTACATTTACCGGTTCGGCTTCTACCGGGCGAATGCTCAAAGGCCATCCTTCGATTGTCAATCACGCGGTGCCTTTTACTATGGAAGCAGATTCACTGAACGCCGCCGTACTTGGGCCGGATGCAGTCCCCGGAACAGAAGAGTTTGACCTGTTTGTGAAGGAAGTGCGAAGAGAAATGACGCTGAAGTGCGGCCAGCGTTGTACCGCCATCCGCCGGATTATCGTACCTGAAAATTTGGTAGAAGATGTGCAAATCGCCATTTCCCGGCAACTGGCGAAAACTACGATTGGGAACCCCGGCGATGAATCGGTACGTATGGGGTCACTCGTAAGCAGAGAACAGGTTGATGAAGTAAAAAGAAGGGTAGGCGAACTTGCCGCTGAGTGCGAGGTTGTGTTTGGCGGATTAAATCATACATTCGAAGTGATCGGTGCAGACAGAGAGAAAGGTGCTTTTTTTGCTCCCGTTCTTCTGCGCAATGACCGGCCCTTTGAAAATATCGGCGCTCACGAAATCGAAGCCTTTGGTCCGGTAAGTACGATTATGCCCTACAAAACCATAGACGAGGCCATCGAACTCACCCACCTGGGAAAAGGATCGCTGGTAAGCACCATCGCGACTTTTGACGAAACCCTTGCCCGTGACTATGTGCTGGGCGCAGCTTCACACCATGGCCGGATACTGGTGCTGAACCGGGAAAGTGCAAAGGAAAGCACGGGCCATGGATCGCCTATGCCGCTGCTGGTTCACGGTGGTCCGGGAAGGGCAGGAGGAGGAGAGGAAATGGGCGGTGTGCGCGGGGTAAAACACTACCTTCAGCGATGTGCCATTCAGGGAACGCCTACAACAATTACAGCGGTTACCAACCAGTTTCAGCAGGGCGCAAAATTGATCGAGACTCCGGTACATCCGTTCCGGAAACATTTTGAAGAACTCCAGGTCGGGGAGACGGTCATTACCCATAAACACACCGTAACCGAAACCGATATTGTCAACTTCGCCAACCTTACCGGCGACAATTTTTACGCCCATATGGATGTGACCTCACTGGAGGGAACCATTTTTACAGGGAGAGTGGCGCACGGATATTTTGTATTGTCGAAGGCTGCGGGGTTGTTTGTCGATCCGAAAAAAGGACCGGTACTGCTCAATTACGGACTGGAGGAATGTCGTTTTACCAAACCCGTTTACCCCGGAATGACCATTGGGGTGAAGTGTACGGTGAAGGAGAAAGTTGATCAGGAAAAAAGGACGCCCGAAGATATTGCCAAAGGAATTGTCAAGTTTCTGGTGGACGTGTATGACGAAACCGGAGAAACTGTAGCCATTGCGACGATTCTTACTATGGTAAAAAAATTGAATCAGGAGTAGGTACTTCAGGAATTGTATTTACCCAAAACACTCAAACAAACCTCAAAATTTTTGGGGTAGGGGGCTGAAAATGACAATTCCTCTCCTGAGACCGGATGTGTAAACCGAAGGGTATGTGCATGGAGCAGGTAACCGTGATTGATCGGCTGTTCGTCCTTTCTTCCGCTGGCAACGTATTTTCGTTTGATGTCGGAGAGAAGGATATCTTTACCTCCGTACAGCGTATCACCCACAATCGGGCATCCGATAGCAGCGAGGTGAGCCCTGATCTGGTGCATGCGACCGGTTACAGGTTCGCAGTGGAGAAGGGTAAAACTTTTGAAATGGCGCTCAGTATTGACAATGGTAAGGGCCTTTTTGCCGGAATGTTTACTGATCGTCACCTTTTTATTGGTGGAAATGTGGAGGGAGAGATCGATTTCACGGTTTTCAAACTGAAAGATACCGTGGACCAGGGTATGGTAAATTTTTTTCACCTGCCTTTTTTGAAACTGCAAGGCAAGAGTTCGGTAGTTTTCGGGGCCTTTGGCCAGGAGGAGGACACCCGAGGTATTTTTGTCCAGTCGGTGGCAGAGGTGAATATCTTCACCATATTCTTTTGCCATCTGGCTGAGGTTCTGGTTGCTTTTATCTTCGAGACTGGCGATATGAAGCGGCTTATTTACCACCAGGATATGTTCATCTTCAAAAAGGATAATATCCTGAAATCTGACGTAGGCGCGTTTTTTCTGAATTTCCATAATCTTTTCCTTCTCCTGCTATTCATTAAATATTCCGATCACCCAGGACATACTCTGAAGTTGTTCTTCCCGGGATTTGTATTGAGGGCAGTACTTTTCCACCAGGGCCCAGAACCGGTCGCTGTGATTCAACTCCCGCAGGTGCATAAGTTCGTGAATAATAACGTAATCTATGAGTGGCTGGGGTAAAAGAATAAGATACCAGTTGAGGTTGATGTTTTTATTTCCGCTACAACTGCCCCATTTGGATCTGACATCTTTGATGGTAATTTTATTGCAGGACACCCCTGTGGCCCTGGCAAGTTCGAGTGTGCGGAGGTGAAGCTGTTGTTGGGCGAGAACTTTCAGTGCTGCGCCGGCGATCAGCTTTTTGGGAACCTGGCGATCTTTTGGGGTAATGGTTATATCGATTTTTTCATCGCGCATTTTGACCCATCGTTTATTCCCTTCGGCATAAACAACGGAAACCGGATTGCCCCGGAATAAAACCCGGTCATTTTCGAGGTCTTTGAGGAAAATTTCCTTTTGGTTGAACTGGCTGTTGAGCTTTTGAAAGTTGCGTAAAATCCACTTCCCTTTTTTCTCAATAAACGCACGGGCCTGATCGGTCATGGTGCCCGAAGGGGTACGGATAAGCAGGCAGGGGGTTTCGGTGCTAAAGCGCAGGCTAATGCTTTTGCCCGATGATTTTTCAAGCTTGCAGGGAATCTTATGATTGAGGATATCGACCGTCATGTGCAATTTGGCAAAAGCAGAAAAGACAAAGGTAGGGACAAATTATTTCCCAAAAAACGTATCAGGCCTGTGTTTTGACCTGTCAGGAGAGATTCGGTGAAAATGAGGATTTTGTTCTTGTGGGTATTCATCAAGATTGTGTATCTTTGTTACTTGCACATGATAAACATCGGAAATATGAGATTAGAAAAAAGTGTAGAAGAGAAATACACCATTATCAAACTGCTCGAAGAGAAACTGGATTCTCGTATTTCTCCCGAACTGAAGGGCGAATTTATTAATCTGAATGCACAGGGAAGCAGAAATATTATTCTGAACCTCGAAAACGTCAAGTATGTGGACAGTTCCGGGCTGAGTGCGATTCTCACTGCCAACCGGCTTTGTGGCACATCCGGAGGAATTCTGGTGATCTGCCATATCAATAGCCATGTTGAAAAACTGATCAAAATTTCTCACCTCGAATCTGTACTCAACATTCTGCCTACTCAGGATGAAGCCGTGCAGGAAGTCTTTATGGCTGAAATTGAAAATGAAATCAGCAATGATGCTGAGACGCTTTGATCCTTTAGCCATAGAAGATAACCCCCAAAAAAAGACTAAGTGTTTCAAGTTCAAATTCTGGGAACAAGCGCTGCCATCCCAACCAATTCGAGATTGCCCTCTGCTCAGGTTGTAACCATCAATGACCGTCATCATCTGGTGGACTGCGGTGAAGGAACCCAGATTCAGTTGCTGCGAAGCAAGGTGAAATATTCGCGGCTGGACGCTATTTTTATTTCCCACCTCCATGGCGACCACATCCTGGGAGTTCCCGGCCTGCTCAATTCTCTCAGCCTGTACGAGCGCAATTTTCCCCTCAAACTATTTGCTCCATCAGGCCTGAAAGACATTCTCGATCTGGTATTTGAGCAGACACACAGCTACCTCAACTTCGAGCTGGAGTTTATTCCTACAGAAGATTTTGCCCCCGGATCGGTTTTGTATGAGACAGACCGCTATCAGGTGTTTGCATTACCATTGGAACACAGGATATTTTGCCGGGGATTTCGTTTTGTAGAAATCAACAAACGCCCCCGGTTTGATTTTTATAAGGCAAAAGCACTCGAAGTACCCAACCAGTATTTCGGCCTGCTCAAGCAGGGCAATACAGTAGAAATGGAAGACGGGCGTACCATTACTCCGGAAGATGTGCTGCTGCCACCCGAAAGCCCCTTGTCGTTTGCGTATTGTTCAGACACCAAATACAATGAGGAACTGATCGATCACATTCGGCACACGCGCCTTTTATATCACGAATCGACTTTTTTGCACGATATGCAGGCGAGGGCAAATGAGACCGCGCACAGTACGGCCCTTGACGCTGGCAGGATTGCCCTCGCGGCAGAAGTCAACCAGTTGCTGCTCGGCCACTTTTCAGCCAGATATAAAGATCTCAAACCCTTTCTCGACGAAGCAAGGTCTGTTTTTCCCAATACCATGCTGGCAAAAGAAGGGTATGTGTTTAATGTGAAAGATTTTGCTTAGCTTAGGCATTCATTACTTTCAGCGTTTGCACTTACCTCATGTACAAAAAAGAAAACCTCCTCTTTATCATTCTGGGCGGATTTTTTATCACCAATGCCCTGATCGCTGAGTTTATAGCCGTAAAGATTTTTTCACTGGAAGAAACCCTGGGTTTTGCCCCGGTGAATTTTACCCTTTTTGGTGAAACCGGCCTCGCCTTCAACCTTACTGTCGGAGTACTGCTGTGGCCTGTGGTGTTTATTATGACCGATGTGATCAACGAATACTACGGGAAAAAAGGCGTCAGACTTCTTTCATTTATGGCGGTGGGGCTGATCTCCTACGCATACCTCATGGTGCTGTTGGCGATGAAAGTAAAACCTGCCGGCTTCTGGCTCGAACTCAATGCCGACATTACGCCAGATATAGACACGGCCTTTGGCCGGATTTTCGGGCAGGGATTGTGGATTATCATAGGCTCGCTCTGCGCATTTCTGATCGGACAGCTTGCAGATGTTACCGTATTTCACGCCCTGCGCAGGTTTACAGGCTCGTCCCGCATCTGGCTTCGCGCTACAGGCTCCACCCTCGTTTCGCAGTTGATCGACAGCTTCGTCGTTCTCTTTGTTGCGTTTTACATTGGGCCTCCTCCCGAAAGAAAATGGACACTTATCATGGTACTTTCTATCGGCACGATGAGTTATCTGTACAAATTTTTTATGGCAGTGATCCTCACCCCACTGATATATTTTTTCCATATGGTAATAGACCGTTACCTGGGCAAGGAGCGCGCAACACGACTGATGGAGATAGCTGCCGGAAATATCCCGGACGAGGAATAAACCCGGGCGAATTGCTGTTTTCTTACCTTTGATTATTCGGTTATAGAAAGATAATTTCCATCAGGTGAAGCAGTTTTTCTATGTTTTTAGGTATCTGAGGTTGATTTTTTTTGAAGAATTTGCAAGATTATTCTTATGTTTCTGTACCTTTATTTAATCCAAGTCTTTTTCTGTTGTGGATATTCTGGAACGAATCATAGAGAATCTTACCAGCGACGAGGTCCGGCGTTTCAAAATCCTGTCCAACCGGTTTAAGGCTGACGAGGAGAAAAAACTGCTGATCCTGTTTGACGCGATCCGCTCCGGAAATTTTAAGGATGTGGAAAACGAAGTGATCACGCAGTTTTACGGCAGTACCGATCCCAAATCGAAAAACAGCTATTACCGCCTGCGCAACAAGCTGCTCAGCAACCTCGAAAAGAGCCTTCTTTTCTATCATTACAATTACAAAAACTCGATTGAATCATACAGCAATATCCAGTTGTCTATCCTCTACCGGGAAAGAGGGCTGTACCGGGAGGCATATTACAGCCTGAAAAAAGCGGAAAAAATGGCGCTGGATTACGATCAGTTTAATGTGCTGGAAATCATCTACGATGAAATGCTCCAAATCTCGGCACATACAGAGGTCGAAATAGAATCCATTATCAACCGCCGGAAGGAAAACCTCCGGAAAATTGAAATCCTCCGCGCCAACAGTGAAATTCTGGGTATGATCACCCAGCAACTCACCCGCCGAAATTATTCCCGCAACAGCAAAACCACTACGGTCATCCGTACGATGGAAAATATCAAAAACCGCCTCGAGGAGCATAAAGATATTTTTCATTCTCCCTCAGGGAAAATAATGATCCTCAAGGCCGTGGTGACCATTCTTATTCAGAAATCGGCATACAGCGAACTCGAAGCGTATGTCAAAGATGCCTTTGAAGATTTTGAGGCACACAAACTTTTCCACAAAGACAATCACGCCACCCGTGTGCTGATGCGTATCTGGCGGATCAACTCCCTCCAGAAACTCCTGCGCCTGGAAGAGGCCGAAACCGAAATTCAGGCGCTTTACGATGACCTTATGTCCTATGGAAAGCAGAATTTTAAGGAGTTTGCCTTCTTTTATTATTCCTCCAAAGTCTATAACCTTAAACTTACCGGTGATCTGAAGGGCGCAGCCGAAATTCTGGAAGAGGCGTTTTCACATAAAGAGGTTACCCGAAATGAAATTCACGAACTCTACCTGCTCATCAGCCGGGCAGATCAGTTTTTCAGCCAGCAAATGTATATAGAAGCCATTGAGGCGATCAGGCGGATCAGGCAACACAAAGGCTTTCTTCTGGTAGATGAAGAACTGCGGCTGTATGTGCATGTTTTTGAGATCGTCAACTTTTATGAAGCGGGGGAATACAAATCCGCAGAATCTGCCTGGCGGTGGCTGCGAAAAAACTTTAAGGCATTGCTCAAGGACGAGTTTTATGCCCATGTGGCAAAGTTTGTTGCGATTGTCATGCGGCTCAATACAGCAGCGCTGGAAGGAAAAACGGTATTTATCAAGTCGGCCTATAAAAACTATACAACACAATTTCCGGCTTCCGAAATCGGCAACAACCAGATTATTCCCTACGAAATTTACCTCGCCTCAAAAGTAGAAGGAAACCAGCGCTATTACGAAAAATTTATCGGCTCTATTGAGCAGATTCGCAAATCAATGTTTTAAGATTTTGCCGTGAAGTCCTTCGCCTGCAAATTCCAGTTTATACACATACACCCCAGAGGGTTTGCCCCTGAAGTCGGCATTCAGCATATTCTCCCCGGGCATGCCTTCCCAGTCTCCTTTCCATACACACCGGCCTGTCTGATCGTATATCTGCATTTTTACCGGCCCCTGCTGATCCAGTGATACCGATGCCGTAAAAATCTCTTCAAAGGGATTGCGGATGGAATGCAGGTGAATATGGGCAGGTTTGGAACCCCACCAGGCAGTTGCAGTTCCCAGTATAAACTTACCCCCTGTCGGCGAATAGGCGACAAGCTGGTAATGGTTTGCGCCGGCATCCGGGTTTTCATCGGTAAACTGATAAAAACTACCCATCTCGTAGTTGCCTTTGCCGGGAATTATTTCGAGCGGAATGAACGCTCCATTGATATCGGCTTTTTCAATTTCAAAGGTAGTGCCGGGCTTTTCATAGCCGGTTTCCCATGAAGTAGTTACCCCTTTGGGGTTGGGTTCGGCTACGAAGCCATAGTCATTATCTGCACCAGTATTTTCGCTGTTTGCTGATGTACCTACAGATAACTCCCATACAAAACTAACCGTCACAAGGGCTGCGTCCATCTGATCGACACCATAGGCCATCGGCCATACGATGATATCATGTGTAATACCACCGCCCCCAAATCTGGAAGCATCGAAAATATAGTCAGATATAGGTATGTCCAGACTGTCGCCGGGACCTACAGGGGTAGTGGGAGTGAATGCAGGAGAAAAAGCGGTAGGTATATCTCCGTCCACAGAAACCATCAACGTTACCGGGTGAATCAGACTGTTGACTGAGTCGCGGTTGATGACTGTAAGCGAAAAGGTATAAGCCGTACCTTCAATAATAATGCCCGGGAGAGGCATAGGGTCTGCCATTCCCAGATGGTGAGACAGGTTGGCCCAGGTATGCTGAAAAATAATCGTTTTATCGGCAGAATCGGTTGAGATAACCCCCATAGCCATCGGCCATACGATAATATCATGTGTAATGCCGCCACCCGTAAAACGTGTGGCATCAAACATATAATCGTCGAAGGGAATATACGCCGTGTCTCCCGGCATAAGGGGAGAAGAAAGCGGGTAGTTGGTCAGTAGCGGCATCTGCGGGCCGCCGTCAATGGAGATATACAGGGAAACCGGAACAGTCAGGGCGTGTTGCGGATCGGTATTGACAACCGGGAGCTGAAAAGAATAATGGCTGGTGTCAACAATCAGGCCGGGAAAAGATCCCAGATCACCCATGGAAAGCCTGGCAGAGGAGGTTTGACTCTGAACGGGCAAAGGCAGAAGACCAAAACACAGGAGGGCAATCAACCCTCCGGAGAAAAAACCCCTCATATTCATATTGGAGCCGAATTATATCGAAATCTACAAAGATTCACCTAACTTTACAAAATATACGAACCAATCGTAACTTTCGTATTTCCCCCCGAAACAGAAAAGTAAACCGTTATGCACGCAGAATTTATCCAACATCTGAAAAAGGAAATCGCTGATATTCAGGCTTCCGGTCTCTACAAAAGCGAAAGAATCATTACCAGCCCGCAGGGAGCAGAAATAACCGTTTCCGGTGGTCAGCAGGTACTGAATTTTTGTGCCAACAACTACCTCGGGCTTTCCTCTCATCCTGAGGTCATTGAAGCGGCAAAGGCTGCGATTGATACCCACGGCTACGGACTCTCTTCGGTGCGTTTCATCTGTGGAACCCAGGATATTCACAAAACGCTGGAGCGCAAAATTGCAGAATTTCTCGGCACAGAAGACACCATTCTTTACGCCGCAGCTTTTGACGCCAACGGTGGTGTATTTGAACCCCTGCTCGGCCCCGAAGACGCGATTATCTCAGACGAACTCAACCACGCGAGCATCATCGATGGCGTGCGGCTCTGCAAAGCAGAGCGGTTTCGCTACAAAAACAACGATATGGCCAGTCTGGAAGAATGTTTGCAGCAAAGTAGTCGTTGCCGAACCCGCCTGATCGTGACCGACGGCGTTTTCTCCATGGACGGTACTATCGCCCAACTCGATAAAATCTGCGACCTTGCCGACCGTTACAACGCACTTGTCATGGTGGACGAATGTCATGCCACCGGCTTTATGGGAAAAACCGGCAGAGGAACCATCGAACACTGCGGGGTAATGGGAAGACTGGACATCATCACCGGAACCCTCGGGAAAGCCCTCGGCGGCGCATCCGGCGGATTTACCTCCGGACGAAGAGAAATCGTCGAGCTTCTTCGCCAGCGCTCACGCCCCTATCTGTTTTCCAATACACTCGCACCATCCATTGCCGGTGCAAGCATCGCCGTACTCGACATGCTTTCGCAGACTACCGACCTTCGCGACAAACTGGAAAACAACACCCGCTACTTCCGCGAAAAAATGACCGCAGCCGGGTTTGATCTTAAACCAGGAACCCATCCGATCGTACCCATCATGCTCTATGACGCGGTACTTGCCCAAAATTTCGCAGCCAGCCTGCTGGAAAAGGGAATTTATGTGATCGGGTTTTTCTACCCCGTCGTACCCAAAGGACAGGCACGGATACGTGTACAGCTTTCAGCCGCTCATGAAATACACCATCTCGATAAAGCCATCGAAGCCTTTACCCTTACGGGAAAGGAACTGGGCGTTATCAAATAACCGATAATCGTATGTTGGAAAACGCTACCCCCATTCTTCAGAAACTCGCTTACGGACAAACCCTGGAAACCGATGAGGTCATCATGGCGCTTGATACAATCAGCGATGAAGACACGATTCCGGACAAGGAAAACAGCAACGGGTTTTATTTCCTGGCTCTTACCTTTGGCATTATGGCCAAAGGGCCTACCGCAGGCGAACTGCTTGGTTTTGTCGAAAGTATCAAAAACCGGTCGATCAAACTCGAAACCACCCTCGCTCCCTCCCGCATTATCGATATCTCGGGGACCGGCGGAGACCTGATCAAAACCATCAATGTAGGCACGATCTCCAGCTTTGTGCTGGCAGCGGGCGGGTTGAATGTAGCCAAACAGGCGACCCGGGGCTATACCGGTTATACCGGAAGTGCTGATCTTTATACCCAGATCGGGCTGAATCCCTTTAGCGTAGATTCAAACCTCGCAGTAAAAAGCCTGGAACAAACCGGACTTTCAGCCTTTTACACCCCCGGACTTACCGATAAGTTTAAAAACCGCATGGATTTTCTTGTCAAGCTGAAAACCATCGGACTTTCTTATCCGACCCCCTGGCACCTGATTTCGTGGGTATATTCGCCATTTACCATGGAAAACCGAATCTATGGTGTATTTGACCCTAAATATGCAGGAACGATGACCCGGCTTTTTGAAAAACTCGGGTATCGCCGGGTGCTGGTCATTCATGGAATGGACGGCCTCGACGAGTTTTCCAATGTAGGAGAAACCTTCGTGTCAGAGTTGAAAGACGGGGAAATCCGCGAATATATGGTCACCCCTGCCGACTTCGGGCTGGAGCAAAGTCCGGTGGAAGCGATTCTGACGCTGACAAAAGAAGAGAAGGCGAAACTGGATCACCCGATGACCCCTTCAGTTGAAAAAGATGCATTGAAAGAGGAAGGAAGGCTGCGAAATATCCGGGCATTTTTTGAAATTCTCCACGGTGTGGAGACCGGCCCGCTGCGCGATCTGGTGATGATGAACTGCGGCGCGGCGTTTTATATCGCAGGGAAAGCCGCGAGCTACCGGGAGGGAACCGCGATGGCTCGCGAAATACTGGAAAGCGGCAAAGCCGCTGCCAAACTGAACGAGCTTATTACCTTTGCTGGAGCAGCGGAAAAAGTAGCCGAAACCCTGCAAAAACTGGGTATTGGAAAATGGTGAACTGTGGCTTCGGGAGCCTCAGCCACCGAAAAAATGAATAAAAAAAATCCTATGAAGATATTGATTCTGGGGATTAATGGCGGGTTTGGTCGCCTGTTTTATTCCCTTCTTTCCCGTGAAAACCATTCTATTACCGGCGTGGATCTGCAACCTTCAGCGGAAAGTGGCATTACACCCCAGAAATACATCAGTTGCAACCTTTTTTCTCCGGACGAACAGGTAGTGGCGGAAGCTTCACAGGCCGATATGATTCTGATCTGTCTTCCCGAAAAAGTCGTGTATCCGCTGCTGCCTCTGTTGCTCCCTCATACCCGCCGCGATTCGCTGACAGTGGAAACCACTTCGGTGAAAAGTATCATTACGGATATACTTTCGGGCATCCCCGTGGCAGGGGAAGTGCTGAGTATAAATCCGATGTTTTCTCCTGACCTGGGCATGGATGGCAATAATATGGTAGCGGTAAAATTTCAACCGGGGAAGTTTACCGAATGGTTTGCCCGCTTTACCCAAAAACACGGATGCCGTATCACCTGGATGACTACCCGACAGCACGATATGCTTACGGCAGTCACGCAGGTTGCCACCCATGCAGCGATAATCAGTTTCGGATTTATGCTCGAGAAAATGGACTATCAGGTGGATACAAATTTGCCCGTTTCCACCCCGCCGCACCTCAATCTTCTGGCACTTTTTTCGAGAATCCAGTCTGCCAATCCGGAAGTGTACTGGAAAATCCAGACCGATAATCCCTACGGTCAGATGGCGCGGGAAACTTTGCTGGAGAGCATGAAGTCCTTTGTTGAAATGGTGGAAAGTAATGATATTCAGCTATTTTCGGAGAAGATGAAGACTGCATTGCCGGGCGAAAAAAGTTATCCTGAAAAGCTCGCGGAGGAATGCAGGGAAATTTTTTCCAGCCGGTTCAAGGGGCTGAAATGACAACTGGCGTAACTTAATTTCTTTTATGCCCAACGATTTATTTTTGCCTCAAAGGATTTTGTATATTTGTGTACGACCCTCAATAACCACCATTCAAGCTTAAGATACCCAATCTGTTTTTCCTCCATTCTTTGGCAGGATGGATTCTTAACGTATCATCTGTAAACCTATTCATTTGATGAGAACACTGATTATCGACAATTACGATTCCTTTACTTACAATCTGTTTCAACAAATAGCAGAAGTGAGTAATCATGAGCCGCTCGTATTCTACAACAACGAGATTACGCTTGAGCAGATTCGCGAGCTGAATCCCTACAACATTATCATCTCTCCCGGCCCCGGCAGTCCAGTAGTTCCTGCCGATTTTGGCGTCTGCGGAGAGGTACTTCAGCACATCCGCGATATACCGGTTCTGGGGGTATGTCTGGGCCATCAGGGGCTTGGTCATTTTTTCGGAGGAAAGGTCGAACACGCACCTTATGTCATGCACGGAAGACTGAGCGACGTCTGGCACAGTGATAATCTGTTGTTTAAGGGAATTCCGCAGGGATTTTCTGTCGTTCGCTATCACTCTCTGGTAGTAAACAACGACCTGCCCGACTGTTTTGAAAAACTTGCATGGACGGCAGACGATATTCTGATGGGTATGCGCCACAAAGAGTTTCCTTTCTGGGGAATGCAGTTTCACCCCGAATCTATCCTCACCTCCTACGGCCATGACCTGATCCGCAATTTCTTTGAAATCACGGAAATGTTCTACCAGGAAAACGGAATGACAGACCGTAAGCTTACAGACGAAGGGCTAAAGAAAAATCACAATTTTGCCTTCAAAAACAAGGGCGAAAAATACGAAGTACTGGTAGAAAAGCTGGATATCAATCCCGATTCTGCACAGGTGTTTGACAACCTTTACGGAGACGACGAAAACGTATTCTGGCTCGATTGCAGCAAAGTGGAAAAAGGTCTTTCCCGCTTCTCTTATATGGGCAAATACGGTGAAGGAAAAGACGATATTCTCGTTACCTATAAAACCAAAGAAAAACTCCTCAAGGTAGAAAAAGACGGAATGGTCAAATACCGCGAAGGAGAAACCATTTTTGATTTCCTCGACGAAAAAATCAGGGAATTTGCCACGATGACCGAAAACCTGCCTTTCAAATTCAATTGCGGATTTGTGGGGTATCTTGGTTATGAACTGAAGCTCGACTGCGCGCCTGTGGGGGCGCTGGATGCGAATATTCCTGATTCAGTATTTGTATTTGCTTCCCGTCTGGTGGTGTTTGACCACGAAGAAGGTGGCGTATATCTTCTCGCGCTTGCTTCCCGTGAAAACTACGCCGATGCACAGGCCTGGATCAATAGCACCCGTGAGACAATCCAGAACCTGGATCCGATTACCCCGCTGGTACTTCAGCATTCGGACGAAAAAGTAGTCTTCAAACTCCACAAGAGTTATGACCAGTATATTGCTGCTATCAAAGAATGCCAGGCCAATATCATCGAAGGTGAAACCTATGAAGTATGTCTTACCAATTCGGTATCGACCAAACTCGACATTAATCCCTACTACCTCTACCGTGTGCTTCGGGCTACCAACCCTGCACCTTATTCGGCTTACATGCGGTTTGATGAGGTTTCGGTGATTTCCTCCTCTCCTGAACAGTTTCTCGATATCCGCCCCGACGGATGGGTTTATACCAAACCTATCAAAGGTACGCTGGAGCGGTCTGCTGATCCGGTCGAAGACCAGGCGATCAAAGACCGCCTCTCAGGAAGTGAAAAAGATCGCTCCGAAAACCTGATGATTGTGGACCTTCTCCGCAACGACCTGGGCCGGGTATGCGAGGTCGGAACCGTAAGTGTACCGCACCTGATGGCGATCGAAACCTATGCCACCGTACACCAGATGGTGAGCACGGTCAAAGGGCATCTGCGTGAAGACCTTTCTGCAGTGGACTGCATCAGGGCGACCTTCCCTGGCGGTTCGATTACCGGCGCTCCCAAAATCCGGACGATGGAGATCATAGACAAGGTAGAGGGACTGGCCAGAGGCGTTTATACTGGCTCAATCGGGTTTTTGGGGCTGAATGGCACTTCCGAACTCAATATTGCCATCCGCACGGCAGTGATGGCCGGAGATGAAATCTCTATCGGCAGCGGAGGCGCGATTGTGGCCCTTTCCGATCCTCACAGTGAGTTTAAAGAAATTATGGTGAAAGCGTATCCGCTGGTAAATGCAATTGTAAAAGCAGTGAAAGGAGATTTTGATCCTTCTTACTTTGACATGGGAGAACTCAGTGGACCACAAATGATAAAAATTAAGAATGATGCCTAGTTTGGAAGATTTTCGAAAGGAAATAGATCAGTTGGACAGAACCATTATTGAGGCCCTCGGGCGGCGTTATGATGTGTGCAGGGATGTCGCAAAATATAAAAGCCAGAACGACATTCCGATGATGCAGCCACACCGGGTTGAGCACGTCAAAAACAAAGCCGTTGAGATTGGAAAACAATTTCACCTCAACCCCGAACTGGTCTATAATATTTACACATTGATCATCAATGAAAGCTGCCGTCTCGAAGATGAAATCATAGACGAGCTGGCAGAGAAAAAAAGCTGATAATAATGGCCCCTTTATGGGGCCTTTTTTTTCTTTTATTGAAACTTGAATCCCTCAATCAGCAGCCTCCCGTATAAAACCAGATATTGGGAAAACCCTTATCATCCATGAGTTTGACCCATCCTTTCCAGGTTTGCAGTTCTTTGGCGTCTCCTTCACACGGGTGAAAATCGTACAGTGTAACTTCTGTTTCTGCCCACATTCCTTCCCGCTTTCCTGTAAATTTTACCATGTACAGATCTCCTTTGATCGCAGTGAGTTTCTCTCCGGAGGCGGAAGGGCTATTCCTGAGGTTCATCGCAAAATTGTCGTTGGGATGAAAAAGAGAAGGCCCCATTTCCAGTACGAAGTCCATCCAAAATACCGGTTGCAGATGGCAGGCGCGGAGGTTGGCAATTTTTATCCAGGCTGGTTTTTGAAGGGTGTGATGTAATACGCGCAGGTATCCGTCTTTTTCCTCGTGGAAAATGAGTCCCGCGGCATCGTAGGCGATTTCTCTTCCGTCGCGAAGGTCAACTTCTGTATGGGTGGTTGTTCCGGCCGGGGTAAAAAAAGGTCTGCCCCATTGATATTCTTTTCCTCCGGGAGATTGTAGTGTACCAATGACCGGTCCGCCGGGGCTTGCGTAAATGGGGAAATCGACAGCGAAGGAAGGATCAGCGGAATGTTTTCTGCAAGCACTCCGGATGAGTCTCCGGAAGTGATGACCCCAACTCCCCAAAGTAGCGGATCGGTATCCCATTCTCCTGCAAAGGCAACGATGGATGAGAAGACAAATAAAAGGGACAGAAACTGTTTTTTCATTCTTTCAGGGCATTTAGTAATTCAGCAATCATATAGGTTCGGGGCGAATCTTCCATCATAGGAATGGTTAGAATCAGTTGGTTGCTGCGAAGTATATAGGTCAGGTTCTCCATGCCGTATTCCGGTTCGGAAGGATCGAGGATCAGGCGTCCGACCTTACCTGAGGGGATATCCGCGACAAAAATATGTTCCCCTCCTGCGAGGCCTCCGGAGTGGTGAATGATGACGGCATCCCCGACGATTTTAGCATTTTTTATCGAAAACCACCGAAGTTTTTCCGGGCCATCGGTGAGCATGGCATCAGAAATAAACACCCAGCGGTAACTTTTTCCGGATTGCACGACAACTCCGTGTCCGGTAGTATAAACCTGATACTTGTCGGTGGAGTCGGTGAGGATAAAGTCTGGCCGTGGGTTTCGGGCAGATTGTGGGGAGAGATTATGTGCGTAGTAAATCAGCCATGCCTGTTTGAGCGGCGGAGATGCCGACCTTTCGTTTTCTTCCCAGTCGGCGAGATAATATTCGCGAAACCAGCCGGCCAGCCTTTGTAAGGTATCGCCTTTTACTTTGATGGAATAGGAAGGGGGAATGGTGATGGGAGAGGGTTCCCATTTTACTGAAGGAGAGATGATTTGTGAAAAATAGGGATTTCTCGTTGGTTTTTTATTGTTGAGATAACCCGAAATCAGCCATTGAAGGGAAGGATCAGGGGTGGTGAATTTTTTCTCACGGTTCCATTGCTGTTCAAATGCTTGTATTACCCAGGGATGCATCGGCTCGGTGATGGGCACAATATCCAGAAACTCACAAAAGCAGCCCCCTTTTTCCACTTGATACTGCTTACCCGATTTTCCGTCAGAGAGGGTATAACGCGTATATCCGAAACTGGTGCCAAAGTCAGACTCCCAACGCATGGTATCGGGTATTCCATCGCGGTTCATATCGTTGACATATACCTTTTCTGCCTGAGCCAGCAGGGTTCCCGAAATCAGAAAAAATGCAGCAAAAAAACTTATATATCCTCTTTGCATGTGGTTCAAAATTAATAATCCCAATTCATCCCAAACACTCACATTAGCCCGATTCGCAATGCCGGTTTTCATCATCCTCTGTTATATAACGGTAAATCCCATATAATTTTATTCCACGGGCTTTTTTCTTCTTCCAATAATCTTTCACAGGCTTTCTGGTACAAATGTCCGTCTTTTTCTGTTTCTACCACAGACCAGAACTCCCTGCCTGTAAGAAAACTTTCGGCCAGTTCCTGCCATGAGTCAAAGCGCGACTGAAGCACCTGTGCAGCCGAAAGAATGCGGTTCCACGCGTCTTCTTCTTCTATATATCCTGCCATAAAACCCGTGCGGCAGTTGTCGATATACCTGAGCAGGTCCCAGGCCAGAAAGCTCGCGCTTTTGATGCCGGCCCGGTTGGTGCGTATCATTTCGAGCCGGTGCGCCTCTTCTTCTCTTTCCTGAATGGCTTTGATGGAAGGAATAAACTGGGTTTCGTATTCGGCTATCTGCGCAGGTGTCATGGCTGTGATTTTTGCGATGGTTTCTCCGAATTCGGCGCGGTGGCCGGTATCGAGGAGCCATTCCTGGACTTCTTCAAACTCTTCGCTATCGTCAATTTCCCATTCTCGGCTCAGTTGTTTTTGGGCAAATTTTTGTCTTCGTTCGGAGGGCATCGCACCGCCCAACAGATGATAATTTTGTCCCCTGATCTGCGAAAACATGGCGACAGCCGCCAGCGCCCAGGAGCGAGGCGAAACGGCGGGCACTTTGGGTTTTGGGGTAAACAGACTTTTGATCCCAAGCAAAATGCCTCGTGTGATGCTGCGAAACTTATGAACAAACAGGGAGGCTGCAATCACAATCAGCACATAAAGAAATGCAGACCAGAAGCCTCTGGTCTGGTGAAATTGCATGGTTGCTACGATCGTTGCTACGAGCGCACCGCCAATATAGGCTGCGATTACCAGGTAATAAACGGCATCAGTGGAGGTGCGGACACCTGAGATGGTGCGTACTCTTTTGACCAAAATCCCCCTGTAGCTCATCAGCATCAGCACAGCGCCTACGGCTGCAAAGATATATGGGCTGTTGGGTGTCACTTCCATGCCCAAAATTACGCAATATCATGGAATTTCCACCAGAGAATCAGTTTACATCAGTAAAACCTTAAGCCCTGTTCGGCTAGTTCCGAAAATATGGGCGCAGGTTTGAATCTGCTGCCAAAGTCTTCTTCCAGTTCGCGAAGCATATGCAGGATTTTGGGGATTCCCATGCTGTCGGCATACCTGAAAGGCCCTCCCAGAAATGCCGGCCATCCCGGGCCAAATACTGCCCCCATATCACCATCGCGGGGCGAGCGGATGATGCCTTCGCCCAGACAGAAACCCGCTTCATTGAGCATGCGCAGGGCTACGCGGTGCTGAATGCGGATACTGGAAAATGCCCTTCTGTTTTTATGGTTGAAGAGCGGATATACCTGTCGGTTGACTTCTCCTTTCTCTTTTTTCCCGTCTTTCCCGATCTGATACAGGTAAAACCCCTTGTTGTTTTTTCTCCCCAGAAAACCTGCGTCCACCATTTTTTCCAGTCCGGTGCAGCTATTTCCTCCTCTCAATACAAATAGCTCGTGAATCTTTCCTGAATTGGCGTTATTGAGTATATCGAGCCCCAATTTATCCATAAGGGTAAATGGCCCGACAGGAAAGCCAAACTTCTGAAGTACAAAGTCAATTTTACTGATATCTCCGCCTTCTTCCAGCAGGCGGATCGCCTCACTAAACATAGCTGCAAGTATGCGGTTGGTGTAAAACCCGGGGCCGTCTTTTACGACAATACAGGTTTTGCCCTGGCTGATGCCCATTTCGTACAGCGCAGCAAGGGTGGAGTCACTGGTTTGGTCTGTGGTGATGATTTCCAGGAGAACGGTATCGCGGACGGGGAAAAAATAATTGACGCCTGCAACTTGTGAAGGTCTGCGGGATTTGCCCGCAATTTCTGATACAGAGAGAGCGGAAGTCCCCGTGGCGTATATGCAGTGGGAAGGAATAACGGTTTCAGTTTCTCTTAATAGGCGTTGTTTGAGCGCAAGGTCTTCGGTTGCCGTTTCAATGACAATATCAGCGGATGCAAAAATATTGTAATCTGTATCTACGGTTACATTCCGGGCGTTGGAATCGGCTTCTGAAGCAGAGATGGCGCGTTTGTTTATTTTTTGGCTCAGCGCTGATCTGAACCGATCTGAAAACCGCCCGAGGGCTGTGGTGCTGATGTCCATTACGCGGGTTTCAAACCCTTTGAGTGCGTTCATAATCCCGATATCACCTCCGATGCGTCCGGCACCAATGATGCCGATTTGTTTTACAGGCCGTGCCGGGGTAGAAAAAGGATTTTTTTTCATTTCGGTCATGGCAAAAAATATCTGCATAAGCTGCCGCGCGGTATGGGACTGGACGAGTTCTTCAAACACCCGGATTTCCATTTGCGCCCCTCTCCGCTGTCCGCTGCGGAAACCGGTTTCGACGCATTCGATAATGCGAAGCGGGGCGGGGTAATTGCCCAGGGTTTGCTCCATCACTTTTTCGCGCGCTTTCTGGAAGATCAGTGCACGTGTAGCGGGCAGGAGTTCGATAAATTTTCGGGAGAATGAGAGTTTACTTTTTCTTCTGATCCGCGATTTTTTTGCCATTTGAATAGCGGCATCGGCTAATTGTTCGCGGTTACAAACTATGTCAGTGAGCCCGAGGCGGGAGGCTTCATGTACATACACATTTCGCCCCGAAAGCATCATATCCAGGGCGGGGCTTATGCCGATCAGGCGGGGCAGACGCTGGGTGCCCCCCCCACCGGGAATGAGGCCGATTTTGACTTCGGGGAGCCCGAAGCAGGTAGTTTTTTCGTTGGTTGCGATGCGCCCATGGCAGGCCAGGGCGATTTCCAGCCCTGCGCCCAGGCAAGCGCCGTGGATAGCAGAAATATAATTCTTTCGTGAGGAAGCAATCCGGTTGAGAATGCCGTGGCCGATCATGCCTGATTCTGCGGCTTCCTCCGGCGCCATTTTCAAAAACCTCGACACATCTGCCCCGGCAATGAAGTCCTTTTTTCCACTAATCAATACAACGCCATGGATAGAATCATTTTTCTCAATTTCATCTACTACTTTTGCAAAAGCCAGAATCAGTTCGGGTGAAATTGTATTCACCACCGAGTCCTGTTGGTCGAGCCATATCACAGCGATATTATTGCGTATTTCTACATTGAGATGCGGATTCCGTGCGAGAGTAATCATAGCCTGGGGAGTATAACGGGTCGAATGGATAAAATTACGTAATTCTGAATCACGACGGGTTCTGATCACCCGGCATTATTAACCAAACGCGCACGATGTTGGTTTAATTATAATCCCAGTATTAATGAATCGGCAATTTTCACCAGATGGAGGGAAAAGTTGATGTAGTATGATTTTGGGGAAATAGGTAATATAGTAGCTGCTTTTGAATTCACCCTTTTGCTCACCAATAAAAATCACATGCGACAAATCTTTCTTTTCCTCACCATTATTTTTGTTTTCCTGAATGGACTTATGGCAACCGACGAATCACCGCTATGGATGCGATATCCTGCCATTTCTCCGGATGGAAACGCAATTGTTTTTTCCTTTAAAGGAGACCTTTTCCGCGTAAATGCTGCCGGGGGAATGGCCGTTCCTCTCACCCTCCATGAAGCGCATGATTATATGCCTGTATGGTCGCCGGATGGAAGCAAAATTGCTTTTGCATCCGACCGACATGGAAATTTTGATGTTTTTTCCATGCCTTCCTCCGGTGGGGTGGCCACACGGCTTACCTTCCATTCTGCGCAGGATTATCCCTCGGCCTTCAGTCCTGATGGGAGCCGGGTGTATTTTTCGTCTGCACGGATGGTTCCTCAAACCAGTACAGACTTTCCTTCCCGCGGTTTCCCTGAACTTCACAGTGTAAGTCTTAGTGGTGGAATGCCCAGAATGGAGCTTGGCAATTTTCTTCAGGCTGCGCGCCCCGATAAAAAAGGCAACCGTATCCTTTATCAGGATGATAAAGGGCTGGAAGATGAATGGCGGAAACATCACCAGTCTTCCGTCGCCCGCGACATCTGGCTTTATGATAAATCCAAAGATGCTCATACACAGCTTACTACATTTGAGGGTGAAGACAGAAACCCCGTATGGAGCCCTGACGAAGCAGAAGTATATTACCTGAGTGAACGGAGCGGGACTTTTAATGTATGGAAGCTTTCACTTTCAAATCCCGAAAACCCGGTACAGGTTACCTCCTATAGCGACCATCCTGTAAGATTTTTATCCATCACTGATTCGGGCGTACTCTGTTATGGCTATCGCGGCGAAATATATACCCTTCGCCCGGGCGCACAGCCGCAGAAAGTGGGCATTTCCATAGCTGTCGATGAAAAATACAACGATACCCGTGTGGAAATCATGACCACCGGCGCCACAGAATTTGACCTTTCTCCCAACGGCAAAGAAATCGTGTTTGTGGTGAGAGGCGAAGTGTTTGTAACTGCCGTGGAAAATGGCCTTACCAAACAAATCACCAATACCCCCGATCAGGAGCGTTCGGTGAGTTTTAGCCCCGACGGGAGGAAAATTTTGTATGCCGGTGAGCGAAACGGAAGCTGGAACCTGTATGAGACCGCACTTGTCAGGGAAGAAGAACCCTATTTTTATGCATCAACAGTTTTAAAGGAGAATGAAATACTGGTTTCCCCGGCAGAAACTTTCCAGCCTGCATATTCGCCTGACGGGAAAGAAGTTGCCTATCTGGAAGAAAGGACGACACTGAAAGTAATCAACCTTGAAACAAAGAAAACCCGAACGATTCTCCCCGCTGACAAAAACTATTCTTACTCTGACGGCGATCAATGGTATGACTGGTCTCCTGACGGGAAATGGTTTCTCGTCACTTTCCTCGACCGGGGGCGCTGGGTAAGTGAAGCAGGGCTTGTCAGTGCTGAGGGCAATCAGCCCGTAATCAATCTTACCAACAGCGGATATGCCGATGCTTCTCCCCGATGGATGATGAAGGGTGAAATGATGATCTGGTTTAGCGATAGTCGGGGGATGCGCTCGCATGGAAGCTGGGGCTCCCAGGATGATGTGTTTGGCATGTTCTTTACCAAAGATGCGTGGGATAAATTCCGCCTGAGTAAAGAGGATTATGAGATTGAAAAAATGAGAGAGGATGCCAATGAATCGGCTAAAAAAAAGGAAGGAGAAAAAGATAAAGACAAATCCAAACCCTGGATCATTCAGCCGGAGCTAGCAGCGCCGATTAATCCCGATCTCACCAATATTGAAGACCGGATCGCCCGGCTGACCATTCATTCGTCCAGCCTGTCCGATGCGGTACTGACGCCAGACGGGGCAAAATTGTATTACCTGAGCAGTTTTGAAAAAGGATACGACCTCTGGGTACACGATCTGAAAGAAGATGAAACCAAAATTGTAACCAAACTCGAAGAAGGCGGCGGCGCGCTGCTTATGGATGCAAAGGGAAAAACGCTGTTTGTCCTGAACCAGGGTAAAGTTTTTAAGATCGATCCCGAAAAGAAAGAAAAGACCCCGGTGACCTTTAAGGCAGAAATAGCCCTGAATCTCCCACAGGAAAGAGCCTATATGTTTGAACATATGTGGCGGCAGGTTTTGAAAAAATTCTATGTAACAGACCTTCATGGGGTAAAATGGACGGAACTAAAAGCGGAATACGCGCGTTTTCTGCCTTTTATCAACAACAACCATGACTTCTCAGAGATGATGAGCGAACTATTGGGCGAACTCAATGGCTCACACACAGGCTGTTTTTACCGAAACAGCGATCCTAATGGTAATCAGACCGCTGCATTAGGCGTGTTTTACGACGAAAAATATAATGGCGACGGATTGAAAATCGCAGAGGTGATTGAGAAAAGCCCGCTCGAACTAGCTGATGCAGGAATTAAGGCCGGGCAGATTATAGAAAAAATTGATGGAAGCCCCATTCCGCCCGGTACCAATTTTTTTCCTATGCTCAATCGCAAGGCCGGAGAACACACGCTTTTGTCGATGTATGATCCTCAAAACCAGAAGCGATGGGAAGTAACGGTAAAACCCATTTCTACCCGTGAAGAAGCCGAATTGTTATACCAGCGGTGGGTAAAAACCCGTAGGGAAGCCGTTGAAAAAAGCTCAGGTGGCAGGGTTGGATATGTACATGTAAGGGGAATGAACGATGCCAGTTTCCGGCAGGTGTATTCGGAAGTGCTGGGGCGGTTTGCGGATAAGGCTGCACTGATCGTAGATACGCGGTTCAACGGCGGCGGATGGCTGCACGATGATCTGGCTACTTTTCTGAGTGGCAAAACGTATGTTACTCTGGAGCCTCGCGGACAAAAGGTAGGAAGTGAACCGGAGGGCAAATGGACCAAACCTTCGACGGTTTTGGTGGGGGAGGGCAATTATTCTGATGCCCATTTTTTCCCGTATGTATATCAGACGCTGGGGATTGGCAAGGTGATCGGGATGCCTGTTCCGGGTACAGCTACAGCCGTCTGGTGGGAGCGGCAGATCGATCCGACTCTGACTTTTGGAATTCCTGAGGTAGGGGTAAAGGGAATAGATGGCAAGTATCTTGAAAATAAGCAACTGGTTCCCGACATACAGGTGAAGAACATGCCGGGCCCGGCGCAGGCGGGCAGGGACCAGCAGTTGGAGAAAGCGGTAGCGGAGATGCTGGAAGAGGCCCAAAAACCTGAACTGGAGCGGTGAGGGTTATGTTAAACTCACCCCTGTTTCCTGCGGAAACTGTCCCCTCTCTTTGGAAGAGAGGGGACGGGCGAGGGTTGGCGGCGCCAGAAAACGTTGTGAATGCTTCCGGTTTTAGGTTGTTAAACTCACCCCTGTTTCCTGCGGAAACTGTCCCCTCTCTTTGGAAGAGAGGGGACGGGCGAGGGTTGGCGCAGCCAAAAACGCTGAAAGTCCCCCTCTCTTCCAAAGAGAGGGGAAGGGGGTGAGTTCGACCGAAAGCCAATATCAATCGAAAGCGTAAGTAATATTTCCCGCGATTGCCCGGGGAGCGCACTTTTATTGCCGAAATAGGGCTGGTAGTACCGGTACTCCTGCCCCAGGAGGTTGTATATTCCACCGCCAATATCCACACCCCGGTAAATCCAGCCTTTATAATGGACATATAGGTTTACAAGGAGTGTCTGTGGGGAATGTACAAGTATCCCTTCCGGATTACCCGGCTGGCCGGAGGGTAAAACAAGATCATATCCATACCGCCTGCCAATGTAATTGCCCGAAATATTGACACTCACGTCATTGCGGGGAAAATAGCAGAAATTCACACTGGCTGTGTGCCGGGCAAAAGCAAGGTATTCCTGCTGAGAAACCAACGCGCGGTTTGATGGTAAAAGGTCAAAAGTTCTGACAGAATTGGGTCGTGAGAATGTACTGCCTGCCGGAGTGTAAAAACTATAACCAGCCGAAAACCACCAGGTTTTATTGCGGTACCGGATGGTAATTTCCCCGCTTTGCGTCCCGATCTCCGGCCCGTTGCGGTAAGTATCAAAGCCGGCTAGTGGGCCCAAAGTCCTGCGAATCAGGCTATCCTGAAAAAACTCGCTTTCAATGGCGTTGCGACGAAGATTGCGGAAAATACTGAGTCGGACAGACCAGAAAGAATAAGGCTTCCATTCTGCTGAAGCTTCTCCGAGGAAGGCATCTTCCGGGCGTAGGTATTTGAAGGGAATATCTACCTGCGAACTGTCTTTGTTAAAGGTATAATTGCGGAAATAGGACAAGGCAAAATTTCCTGCGGTAGGCATTCGAAGGTAGGTTCCGCCCAGCAGGCGAAAATCCCAGTGCCCGACTGTGCGGTGAAAACCGAGACTGGCAGTAAGCAGTTTGCCAAAGGCACTGTTGATACCAAGCCGGATGCCTGGTGAAAAATCCACACCGGAGCGATGGATCGTGCTTTCAAAAAACAGGTCTGCCTGCCACGCGCCAAAAGAACGCATATCGTTTTTTACCCACGGCCTTTCCCTGACCCGATTGCTCAGTTGGGCAAAAGTTTCGAGCCCATACTGCAGGTGTCCATGCCGGGTAATTTGTTTTGCCAACAGTTCGAAATCGAGCAGATTGCTGTACTGACCCCTTGCCTGTTGAATCTGCGGCGCGGGTACTCCGCGGATTCTCGAAAACTGAACGATACCCGTCAGCCGGGGAGAAAGGGTGATTTTGGGAGAAATTTTTAACTCGTGGGAAAAGGTGAGCAGATTGTTTTGAATACTGGGATGAATGGCCGCAACTCCAGCCGAATCGAGTCGGGTAACGTCTGTTATATCGTAATAATCCCTGGCATAACGAACGCGGAATTTGCCCCGGTAAAAGTGCAACTGGGTAAATGCAGGTTCAAGATCTGAGTTTCCGGCAAGGGAGATATTCGATCCCTTAAGATAGCCAGGCTGATTCCAGGCAAAGATATCACCGGCGCTCCGCTGCCCGCGTCCGCGAAAAATTGACAGGTTGACCCCTGCGTTTTTTCCGTTTTTTCCCACAAAAATATACTGATTGCTGCGATTGGCACTGCCTTCCATTCTCCCTCCCGAATAACCCATCGAAAACCCCGACTGGTCTGCGCCATTGGCTGTATGGATGCGGATGACTCCCTGCTGGGCAAATAATCCTTCAGACATAGAAACAGGGCCTTTGACAATTTCGATTTCTCTGATTAAGGCCACCGGAAAATGATTTCCCAGCGAAAGCCCTCCGGTAAAAAGATCATTGACCAGTTGGCCGTCTATTTCCACCCTGATTCGCCCTTCTCCCCACACTCCGCGTAAACCCGTACCGAGTCTTCCTTCTTCGCCAACTGCAAAATCAAAACCGGGAACCAGCCGCAATACGTCTGTCAGGTCGCGGGCACCCGAATGGCGGATTTCCTCCCAGGTGATACGGGTGGTCACTTCCATTTTCCCTGAAAGTGAGTCTGGTTGAGACCATAGGGGAAGCGATAAACCAAAAAACAAAAAGCAGGAGAAAATATACCGCATACCATTGGGGATTATTAAAACAGACTTTTTTGATAGGGAAAACGCTGTAAATTGCAGTTTTTTATCTATGGAAGAAAATCTGAACCAGGCCTATGTACGGGTGAATACCGAATCCACGGGCATCACCACGATTACGTTTTATCACCTGGCACAAAATTCGCTGCCGGCAAAAATTCTGAGCGACCTTGCACTGGCAATCGCTGAAGCAGGAAAGGATGACCATACACGTGTGATCATTCTTCGTTCCGGAGGCGACCGTACGTTCTGTGCTGGTGCAAGTTTTGACGAACTGCTTCAAATCGCTGATTTTGAGACAGGAAAGCGATTTTTTATGGGTTTTGCCCATGTGATTAATGCCTGCCGTACCTGCGGCAAAATTGTGATCGGGCGAGTACAGGGTAAAGCCGTAGGTGGTGGGGTCGGACTGGCGGCAGCGACGGACTATTGTTTTGCGACGCAGTATGCGCAGGTTCGCCTCAGCGAACTGGCTGTGGGTATCGGTCCTTTTGTGGTTGGCCCAGCGGTGGAAAGAAAAATAGGAATATCCGCCATGTCGCAACTGACACTAAACGCCACTGAGTGGCAATCCGCCGAATGGGCCGGGCAAAGGGGGTTGTTTGCAGAGGTATTTGAGTCAGCCGATAAGATGGATGAGGCAATACAAACCCTTGCAGGCAAACTGGCTTCATCAAACCCCGAGGCACTCAGGCTCCTCAAAAATATATTCTGGGAGGGAACCGAAAACTGGGACAAATTGCTGGAACAGCGGGCAGAGATGAGCGGAAAGCTCATTCTCTCTGAATTCAGCCGCAAGGCGATAGCTGCGTTTAAAGGGAAATAAAAGAGTTAGAACCATAAAAGGGTCGATGTTTTTTTTATTCATCCCGTCTATCTTACTCATTTACTTTATAGTTTTTGAAGAAAATGAACCGGATTGGAATCGAAGAATCCCTAAAGGATCGGTTTACAACGGTTTGTAACGGTTTGTAACGGTTTGCAACGGTTTGTAACGGTTTGTAACGGTTTGTAACGGTTTGTAACGGTTTGGAATCGAAGAATCCCTCAAGGATCGGATTCCAACGGATTGGAATCGAAGAATCCCTCAAGGATTGGATTGCAACGGATTGCAACGGTTTGTAACGGTTTGGAATCGAAGAATCCCTAAAGGATCGGATTCCAACGGATTGGAATCGAAGAATCCCTAAAGGATCGGATTCCAACGGATTGGAATCGAAGAATCCCTCAAGGATTGGATTGCAACGGATTGCAACGGATTCCAACGGATTGGAATCGAAGAATCCCTAAAGGATCGGATTCCAACGGATTGGAATCGAAGAATCCCTAAAGGATCGGATTGGAATCGAAGAATCCCTTCGAAAATCGGTTTAGCAAAGAATCCTCGCCCTCGCAGGATTTTTTTGCCTGCATCTGTGAATCAAAAATATCAAGGGTTTTTGCCCAACTTATGCCTGAGGTATCTTTTTCAGCGTCTCCAGTAAAAATCCCCAGTATTTTTGTACACTGCTGATCTGCACTTTTTCATCAGGGCTGTGTGCTCCCCGGATATTGGGGCCAAAAGAAATCATTTCCATCCCGGGGTAATTGCGCCCAAGAATTCCGCACTCCAGTCCCGCATGGCAGGCGTAAACATGTGGCTCGTCTTTATACATTTCCCGGTATAGATTCTTCATAATTTCTACAATAGAAGCATGCGGATTGGGTGCCCAGCCCGGATATGCGCCTTCAAAACGTACCGCTGCGCCTGACAACTCAAATGCACTGCGAATGGCATCTGCCAGATCCATTTTTTCGGTGTCAACCGAACTCCTTGTCAGGCACATAAGTGTATAACTTCCGCCCTGAACCAGCACCCGCGCAAGGTTGTTGGAACTTTGTACCAAGCCTTCTATTTCTGGGCTCATGCGGTAAATACCATTGGGACAGGCGTAAATGCTGCGCAGCAATGTGCGTTGAAAATGTTCATTCAGGACATAGGGGTGCGGTTCTGCTGCTTCAAATATTACTGTGAGTCCGGGATCAGTAGTTGCATATTCCGCTTTCAAAATAACGGTCTGGTCAGAAATAAAATCCTCAAATGCAGAAATACTGTCCTGTAAAACGGCAATGTCGGCAAATGATTCACGGGGTATGGCGTTTCGCAACCCGCCGCCGTTGATGCTGTGAATCCTTATGCCAAATGATTCGGTAGCAAGGTGAAGTAGCCGGTTCATGATTTTGTTGGCATTTCCTCTTCCGAGGTGAATATCCATTCCTGAATGTCCGCCTGTAAGCCCCTTTACTGTCAGTCTGAATGAATGCGCACGGGATGGCGTAGTCTCTTCGCTGAAATCACCGGTTGCCGTGACATCCACCCCCCCTGCACAGCCAATGGTGAGTTCACAGTCGTCTTCGGTATCGAGGTTGAGCAAAATTTTGCCACTTAGAAGACCGCCTTTCAGTTCAAGTGCTCCGGTCATTCCCGTTTCTTCATCTATGGTAAAAAGTGCCTCAACCGGCGGATGTACAATATCTGTGGAAGCCAGAATGGTCATAATCGAAGCAACGCCAATGCCGTTGTCTGCACCCAGGGTAGTGCCCTCCGCTTTTACCCAGTCATCTTCGACTTTCATCCTGATTCCCTCTGTGTCGAAATCAAAATTTGTTTCTGCGTTCTTTTGGTGTACCATATCCAGATGGCTTTGCAGCACTACGGTCTGGCGGTTTTCCATTCCCGGGCTGGCGGGTTTTTTGATAATTACATTTCCAACATGGTCAACATAGGTAGGTAAACCCAGTTTTTCGCCAAAGTTTTTGATAAACTCAATGACTCTTTCTTCCTTCTTTGACGGACGGGGAACTGCGTTCAGGTCGGCAAAGTAGTTCCATAATGGTTGCGGGGCGAGATTTCTTACTTGCATGATATTATTTTTTATTCAACATGAACTGACTTTCCTGCCAGAGTTTCAAATTTAGGTTAATGTGCCTCAGAAGGCAAGGAAAGAATGCTTTCTCTCCAGCGAAGGTGCGCATTTTTCAATTGCTGATAAATTTCCGGGTGGGTGGCGATCAGATTTTTGGTTTCACCGGGATCTGCTTCCAGGTCGTATAAAAATTCACCCAGTTCAAGTTCGACCATCTCATACTGTGCGTGATCATCTTTGGTCGCAGACCTATATTTCCATTTTCCTGCTCTTACTGCGGTTTCCACGCCGGTATCCCAAAACAGTGTATCGTGTTGGGTCATTATTTGTTTTCCTTTCAGCAGTGGTTCCAATGAAAAACCATCCACCTTCGGAATATCAATTCCCGCAGCCGTACACAGTGTCGGGAGAATATCCATACTGCTCACCACCTGATCGCTTACCATGCCGGCTTTATATTGTCCCGGCCAGCTAACGATCATGGGAACTCGGATTCCGCCTTCGTAAAGGACATATTTTGAACCTCTCAACGGGGTATTATTGGCGTAAATAGGAGTTGAACCTCCGTTGTCGGAGACATAAACGACAAGGGTATTTTTGTCGAGACCGGAGGTTTTCAGGTATTCCATGATTCTTCCGATTTCCCGGTCAAGAAAATACAACTGACCCAGATAATGGGCTCTCCCTTCAGGATTATTGGGTTTTCTCCCTTTCTGATACCATTCGTAATAATCTTCAACAGCAGGGTCCCAGTCGTGATAACCGCTGAGACCTTTTTCTTCCAGATATTCGTGCGGCAACTGATGAGTAAAGTTGTGAACAGCATTAAAAGCTACCTGAAGAAAGAATTTTTCTCCCTTGTGTTTTTCCATATATCCCACTGCTTTTTTGCCCAGAAGTTCTGTCGAAAAAGCGATGGTATCCACTTTCCCGAAATTCTCCCACATACTTTGCTGATTGAGGCTCTGGCCTTTTTTCTCATAGGTGGATTTTACAACCTGAAAGGCGGCTTCGAGCTGGTCGTGGTGGTTGAGATAGTGTTTTCGTGCGGAGGTATGTCCGAAAAAATACTCAAATCCGTGATTCAGTGGAAAACTTCGATTGGTCGAATCGGCATCGGCTGCCCCATAGTGTACCTTTCCCACATAACCGGTGCGGTAGCCCTTGGTGGCCAATAACTCCGCAAGCGTGGGAAATTCGGGCTTATGGATGCCGGGGCCTCCGTACCAGAATGTGCCCCACCGCTGTTGGTAACAGCCGGTTTCTATCCCTGCCCTCGACGGGCTGCAAATGGGAGAAGTTGCATAAGCCTGGGTAAATCTCGCACCCGATTGCGCCAGCAGGTCTATATTCGGCGTATAGACATCCTCTGCAAGGCCGGTACAACTCATATCAGCATAACCCTGGTCGTCCACCACAATCAGGAGAATATTGGGAGCCGGAGGAACAGGCTGGCAGGCAGCAAAAAAAATGGCGAATACAGCGGATAAGTAAAAATGTTTCATTTGCGGGCGGCGTTATCAGGGATAACCGGGACAATTCTAAATAAATTTTTTCCTTTCTCCGCATATACTTTCATCCAACCATCCCCTGATGTATGAGTTAGAGATTTACCTTCTTGTTGCAAAAATTCATGAAATCCCGGATAGCGGATTTTTATCTGTGTTCCGGGTGAAATTATCGTAAGCTGATCATTTTCCATAAAAATAGTGACTGGTTTGTCAGATTCAAATCCCCATTCCCCTGATTGAAATTTTACGGCTTCCTCCGCCATCCAGAAACTGAGATTTCCCTCCATTTCCCTGAAAAAAATCCATTTCCCCTGAAAATATCTGCCTTCCCATTGAACCATATCGTTTGCTGTCGGCCCAAGAATATAATCGGCAATTCCGTCTCCGTGGTCAATCACAGCCGTCGTATTATGGGTAGAAATCCGGGGAATCGGGTCTAATGCAGGGTGCGGGAAAATCAGCGTAATAACCTTTGTAATACCATGGTCGTCAGTGGGGTAAGTGGAATAGAGGTATTTGCCTTCAAACTCGCCACATGCCTGGGTAAGTGGTTCTGTATAGGGAAACTGGTAGGCGCTGACTGAACCGAGATAACCGGTTTTGATCTGGTGGCTGATAGCGCTGGCTACCGTGGCAATGGTTACTTCTACCGGTTTCCCACTATAGTTGCAGCCCTCAACCGGCCAGGTAAATATTTTTCCGTTTGAACTTATTCGGGGAAGAGAGGCTGAGTTGGGGTGGAATGTAATATTCACCTTGCGCTCTGGATTTTGAGATCTGACCTCATCAATCAGCGCAAAATAACCAGCAGTATTTGGTTGTGGCTGTATAAGGAAAAAATTTCGTTGATGGTGGCCGTTTGTCAGGGCTTCGCCTGAACTTCCACTGGCCCAGGCCAGGTTTTCGCCCGAAAGAGAGCTTGTAATTCCCCCGCCGTGGGAATACTGATGGTTGACGCTGTCAATGGAAACGGTATTGGAAGATTCGCTCATTTCGTGGAGAAACTGCCACCGTTCGGGATCAGGCCCCTGCCATTCATTATAACCGGAATTCCGGAGAATATGCTCCCCATATGCGGCAATATGGATAGCGTTTACATCGCGGTGGTTGTGATTCTCTTTAGTGGTTTTGATATTCCAGATGGCGCCTGCGAAGGCATCAGTTGTAGCAGGTTGCTGAATGAGCCAGGCGCCGCCATTGGCAAAAGTTCGGGTCAGGGGAGGGGTGGCAGCCTGAGGGAGACTGTCGTACAGCAGATAGTGAATCAGATCACCTTTAACGGAGGTTTCTGTATATGGCCCGAGAAACCATCGGGCATGTTGCTGTGCCAGAGCAGAAAACCTGTGGACACGAAGTGCGGCAACCGACCATTCCTCAAACGTCTTTCTCGGTGGTGTATCACCAAAGGTATAGGACCGGTTGAAAGGCGTATGAATGTATCCGAATACCCATTCATAGAGGTGCTGAAAAGTCGTATCGCTGTAAAACTCATGATATCCCTGATATTCGCATACATCCATAAATATCTTCTTCTGGATGCGCTGATCCATATACAATCTGCTGAAGGCATACCCGGGGCCTGTAGTATAAACGCCATCCGAAGAGGTAAGGCTGAGAATATGGTTTCGGTACAAATCTTTTAACCTTTCAAATTCAGGTGTTTTTCCATGGTGGTAAAGCTCCTTCATGGCTTTTATAGCGTATTCTGAGGCATTCCATTTGGGCAAATGTCGGTCTGCAATGAACGCGCAATGCGATTCTATCTTTTTCCTAATTTCCGGGTTGAGTTTGTCATGCATGATGTCCAGTACAAGATAGGTATAAAAGGCAGCATGGGAGGGCGGAACACTTGATCCGTGGCCGTTTGTCATCGTATCGCGGACAGCATGAACGATCTTCCAGGCTTTGGCAAGATCATCTTCTACTTTTGCCCGGTATATGTCGCTGTTTGAGGGGTCGAGAATATACAGGAGTCCTGCCGTACTGGCGATGACGGGAATGGTGACGGAGCACAATTCGAAGTAATCCTCCTCACCGGTAAATTGTGATGCCTGAAACAGACTGTCAGCCTTGCGTTTCATGGAAGACCAGGGCCAGATCTGTGATTTTTCCTGAAGGGAAGGGTATTCCTTATTATTTACAAAAATATATGGATGTTTCGGCTTTGAGTCCTGACAGGAGAGCAGCAGGAGCACCAGAAGGGAAAGGAGGGATAAGGATTGCAGAGGCATATCGAAATATATCAATAATTCACTATTTTTCCCGTCATTTCTGCCTTCCAAACGATTTCTTATGATTACCCTCCATGCGTAAACAACTGGTATTAATGGTTTTTCTGGTCGCATCGTACAAAAATCTGTCCGCCCAAAGCAGTGAAAATCAGTTGAACTTTTCCTATATGCTGGTAGGGCAATTACGGGTTTCCGATGCGTGGAGCATTCATGCAGATGTGCAGGAAGTGAATTATGAAGCATTAGGACATTTTAGCCAGTTTATTACCCGCATCGGTATGAATTATCACCTCTCAGATGGCAGTATGTTTACCGCAGGTGCAGGGTATATTCGCTCAGTTCCTTTCGAAAATGACAGCAATGATCTTTCGAGCAACGAACTGCGTTTATGGCAGGATGCCCGGCTTCGCAATAACTTTGGGAGACTGCGCATTTCGCACAGATACCGGTTTGAAGAACGTTGGATAAAGCGACAGGAAGATATTCGGTTTGCCTTCAGAGTTCGCTACCTGATTTTATTTTCTATTCCGCTAAACCATCAGGAAGTTCAGCCAGGTACCTGGTCTCTGACGGGCTTTGATGAAGTGTTTGTTAATGTACCAGCGCTTGTACTGAGTCTGAACCGTATTTCAGGTGGATTGAGTTATCAGTTGAATCAATCTGCTTCGCTTCAGGTGGCATATCAGTACAGCACAGGAAATGGCGACATTAACCAAAGGATACAGACTGGTCTTTTCTGGAGACCCGATTTCAGGAAACCAGATAAAACCCGCTAGACGCAGATATTAAGCAGTTTTTCTCATTCTGCTGCCATACCGACACGCATGTTAACTACAGGCTAACCTCCGTACTTTGAGGGCGTATCAGGAAGAAAGAATCAATCACCTAAACCTCAAAGTCATGAAAAATCTGTCCTTTCATACAACCCTCAAAGCTCTTGTTTTTTTTGCTACGGCAATTATTACCTCGTCTTGTGTCAGAGTAGATGGACCCCAGGGCCCTCCCGGACGCGACGGAAACGCCAATGTTATCAGCATCAACTACGATGTGTTTGAAAACAACTGGTACGACGTAGGAACTCCCGGCGCAGACGATTATTTTCTCGCCGCAGATCTGGATGTTCCCGAAATCACCGCTGATATCTTCAACTCCGGACTGGTACTGGTCTATTATCGTCCCGATAATCAGTCTCCGTGGTTTGCGCTGCCTTATACCGTCATTTCCCACAGTCCGAGTTATATGGAAAAACTTGACTTCATTTACGATCTGGAATTTGTCGGCTTACAGAGCAAAGCCACCGACCGAAATGCCAGCGCATGGAATGGTACTTTTCGTATCGTCATCGCCTCAGGTACGCCGGTAGGCAAAACGGAAGTGGACTATCGCAACTACGAAGAAGTTGCAGCGATGCTGGGACTCGACGAAAGCCATCAGATTTACCGCTAATTTTTACCTTTGCCATATATCACCTTACGGCCGTCCCTTTGGGGCGGCTGTTTTCGCAGTCAGTAACCCCGACCTCCGAGTCGGGTAGAACAAATGAAGCTGTAATCCTTAGTTCCGACTCGGAGGTCGGCGGTACAAAGAGTGCCGACTCGGAGCAAAGCAAGTTGTAACCCCGACCTCCGAGTCGGGTGGAGCAAAGCAAGCTGTAATCCTTAGTTCCGACTCGGAGGTCGGCGGTACAAAGAGTGCCGACTCGGAGGTCGGCGATACAAAAGGTGCCGACTCGGAGGTCGGCGGTACAAAGAGTGCCGACTCGGAGGTCGGCGTTAATGTTATGATGGAATATCCTAGATTTTATAAACGTAATCTACCACATTGGCAACCGGAAGGAGTTTCATTTCATGTGGTTTACAGACTCTTTGGTACTTTACCCCGAAAAAGCCTTATTGAAATTCAGGAGAAAAGAGATCGGATTCTGGATGATTATATAAAACTGGAGCGTACCCTTTACGAGAAGTTTCCAGATGGAGTCCCGCCAGAGATGATCGCTGAACTCTATTTTGAGAAACGGCTGATTCATGAAGAGTTTTTTGATCAAATAGAAAATCTGCTTGACAAAGCTATATATGGCCCGACGTGGCTTCAACAAGCTAATGTGGCTGAAATAGTCCGCGATTCATTACATTTTATGGAGTCGCAAATGAAGTCCTGTGAAATTCTGGCATATTGCATAATGCCCAATCATGTGCATTTGATTATTCGCGAAATCCAACCAGTATTGCACGTAGTAATGAAATCACATAAACAGTTTACTGCCCGGCAAGCAAATGTCTTACTGGGAAGAACAGGAAACTACTTTTGGCAAAAAGAAAGTTATGACCATATAATTCGAAACGAAGAGGAGCTTGAACATCATATTTTGTATGTGCTCAATAATCCGGTAAAGGCAGGATTAGTTACCCATTGGGAGGACTGGCCCTATACTTACCTGAAACAGTAAGGTATGTCAAAAATATTTAGGTCTGATTTCCCCCACTTCAACATTCCTTCCAAATCCTTTTGTAATTTTAGGGAAAAATTTACCGGTAATGCTGAAGCTATCTGTTTTTTATCTGGCGCTGGCATCGTTTGTTGCGCTGTTTTCTGATTGTAAACCTACCGGCCCCATACAGGCGCCCCGCACCATCGAATCTGAAGGCATCAGCTTTCGGGTAGATACTGTACTCTCCGGCCTTAAAGTTCCCTGGGGATTGGCTTTTCTGCCCAATGGCGATATCCTTTTTACAGAAAGAAAAGGAGACCTTTTTGTCATTCATGAAGGAAAACTCGACCCCAAACCCATCGCAGGGGTTCCCGAAGTGAATGCCAAAGGTCAGGGCGGCCTTTTTGACCTCGAACTCCACCCCAACTACGCCGAAAATGGCTGGATTTATCTCTCCTATGCTGCCCCCGCCGAAAGTGGTTCCGGTTCCAATACCGCTTTTATGCGCGCACGTCTCAAAGACCATACCCTGGTCGATAAGGAGGTTATTTTCCGCGCAAAACCTGACTATGAAACCAATCACCACTACGGCGGAAGAATTGAATTTGACAACAACGGATATGTATATCTCTCTGTCGGAGACCGTGGAGGAACTGACTTTGTACAGGACCTGACCAATTACAGAGGCAAAATTTACCGCCTCAATGATGATGGTACTATTCCTCCCGATAACCCCTTCGTAGGTGTGCCCGGTGCTTCTCCCGAAACTTTTTCCTGGGGCCACCGCAATCCACAGGGACTTACCCTCAATCCCATGACCGGAGAAATCTGGGAAACCGAACACGGCCCCCGCGGCGGTGACGAACTCAATATTATCCGCAAAGGCAATAACTACGGCTGGCCTACCATTACGTATGGCATCAACTACGACGGAACCATTATTACCAAAGACACTGTGAAGGAAGGAATGGAGCAGCCGGTGATTTTCTGGAGACCTTCTATCGCGCCCTGCGGTATGGATTTTGTCACCAGCGACAAATACCCCGGGTGGAAAAATAATATCCTCGTAGGCTCTATGAGCTTCCGTTATCTGGAGCGGGTGCAACTGGAGGGCGATAAAGTCGTAGCAAAGGAGAAATTACTGGAAAACATCGGAAGGGTACGGGTGGTACGCCAGGCTCCCGATGGATATATTTATCTGGGTATTGAAGGGCCGGGCATGATTGTAAGACTGATTCCTGAGTAAACAGATAAAAACTAAACAATGAAAGCAGGAATAATTCTGGTTATATCTTTTTTTGTTTCCGGGCTCTTTTCTGCATCCGGGGAATGGGATAAGAGTAAACAAAGAGGTAAAACCGTTTTTGAAAATTACTGTATTGCATGCCATCAGGCCAACGGCGAAGGAATTCAGGGGGCATTTCCCCCTCTGGCCAAATCGGATTATCTCATGGCTGACCCTAAGCGGGCAGCCCGGGGCATAAAGTATGGCCTCAGCGGAGAAATTGTGGTCAACGGTGTGAAGTACAACAACTATATGGCTGAGATGGGACTCAGCGATCAGGAAATCGCAGATGTGATGAACTATATTCTGAATAGCTGGGGCAATAAGTCAAAGAAGATGATTACGCCAGAACTGGTGAAAAGTATAAAGGAATAAATACTGTTAAAAATCCTTTCGGAGCGATACCCTGCGAATCCCCGTCAATGGGATCGCCATCCACAAAACCAGACTAACCCATGCGGCCCAAAATCCGGGGCCTGAGCCTAATATATTTTTAAATATTGCACCTGTCAGTCCCATCAGGGCCGAAATGTCCAGTTTCATCAGGATGAGGATGCGCGAAAGATCCACCGGATTAAAAACGGAGGCCGCCAGCGCAAACTTTTCCAGCGGATAATCACTAAAGACTGACATGGTTATCAGTAAAATCCCGTCGTAGATAACGGAAAAAAACAACCATACCAAAATCGCCACTCCAAACCCTTTAATCCGGTTTTCAAACCGCAATGCAACCAGAAATGCCAGCCCTGAGAAAATAAATGACAGGAATACGCCCGCCAAAACCAGGGTAAGGTAATTGCCCATTTCCCCCGAACCTATCAACCCATAAAACAAAAATGGAATGCCCAGGCCAGCGACCAGACTCAGCGACAGGGAAATCGCAATGCCCATATATTGCCCCAGAAAAATATGGGTGCGCCTGACGGGCTGTGCAAGCAGCAATTCGCAAAACTCCCGCGAGTTGTAATAATACATCACCCCAAACAGGGTGGCAATCAGCGGCACGAGCAGCAGCACGATGTTCATCAGACTAATGATGACTTTTGAAGGGGCACTGCTAATCAGAAACAGCCCGGTAGCCAAAACCAGATAAAAACCACAATAGATAAACAGCCATCGGCTGCGAATCAGATCGAAAAAGCTGAATGTCAATATTTTATACATAATTGTGGGGTTGTTGAGTCTGACAATAGTAATGCTGCGATGGCACTTTCAATGTCCTCCGCACCGTATCTTTGCCTTAAGTCTTCAGGCGTACCGCGAAAGCAGATATCGCCTTCAAGGAGAAAAACAATTTCATCGGCAATTTCTTCCACAAAACCCATGATGTGCGAAGTGATGAGGATGGTTTTGCCTTTCTCTTTTTCCTGATTTATCATTTGTTTTAATTTCATCATAGCCACGGGGTCGAGACCGGAAGTGGGCTCATCGAGAATCAGGCATGGACTGTCGTACATAAAAGCCAGTACGAGATTGACCTTTTGGCGGGTTCCTCCCGAAAGGTTGCCCAACCGCCGGGACAGAAAAGGTTCCAGTCCGAAGTTTTGGATCAGGGCCAGATCACGTGCAGGGCGTGGGCGCAGTTTTTTAACCATTTCAATCACCTCTTGCACGGTAAGGTTTTCGGGGAATCTGGCAATCTGCGGCAGATAATCGATCTCATCCCGATAATTCCACTGGCGATAGATGTTGGTTCCATTAAAAATGATCTTCCCCTTATCGGGAATCACCATTCCCAGTATGCTTTTGATCAGGGTGGTTTTGCCTGATCCATTGGGGCCGAGAATAGCAAATATACCAGGCTGAGTAAGGCTGAGGCTGACCGATTTCAGCACCGTGTTTTTACCAAAAGTTTTATGTAGATTTTGTATGGAAATCATTGTCCTGAGATAAGGTAAAAGAGGTTATGATAGTATCAGCGGCTGCATCAATGGCTGAGAATCAAATACATCGGCGGGGGTGAATACAGGGCTGATTTTTTCGGCAAAATTGACAAGATCCACAAACAGGCTTCGCAGCAATACAATGGCTTCGGGCGTGCGTTCGGTAATAAAACAAAACAACCTGACGGGGCGGAATGGTATATCTCCAAAGCCATCCCGGTCAAGGTCGTAACCATTGTATTCGCTCCAGTAGTTTTCTGAAAGCCCGTTTTCGCTCATTTTAGCCTGAACAGCCAGGTCAAAAGTGTTGGCGATAAAGTTGTTGTAGCAGATATAATTGGCAGCGCAGCCTCCGCGGATTTTCATCGCCCAGCCGTTTTCCCGAAATTCGTTGTGCAGATAGTGAATTCTGGAAGAACCTTCCACATAAATCCCCAGCGTATTGGACTCAAAGCGGTTGCAGGAAATGTCTCCGTCATAAATTTCTTTCAGCAGCAGGCCATAGGCGGCTGCGCCCCAGTTGTTGCGAAAGGTATTTTCCAGCATCCGTATATTCCGGGAATACATTACGGCGACGCCTGCCCCATTGCTCATAAAAGTATTGCCTTCATACGTATCATCATTGGAAAACATAAAATGCAGCCCATAACGGAGATTCTGATGGCTGAGATTTTCTCTGACAATACTATGATCGACAAACTCAAAATATATCCCGTCGCGGTGCCCGGTAACCTGATTGCGGTTTACTTCCACCTGTTTGCAATACCATAGATGGATGCCATTTCCCGAAGACATTTCTTCCCTGGCTTCCCCGGTGACGATATTGCCGGAGATGATTCCATCTTGTGCATGTTCAGCATAAATTCCAAAAAATGTATTTTCCAGCCGGTTATTTGTGATGGTAAAGTTCCGTGCATTTTTGATCCGGATGCCGGCCCGGTCTTCTACATAGCTTGTACCCACATTCCGAATCACAAATCCCTGTACCACCACATGATCCGCCAGCAGGGTAAGTATTTCGGAATTATTGTTTCCGTCAAGTACCGGCTGGTTTTCGCCAATAACAATGAGGGGTTTGTTGATAATGATATTCCCTTCCTGATACAGACCACTGCGCACCAAAATCGTGTCTCCATCGCTCGCTGCTTGTACTGCCTCAGTTATAACGGAGAAAGCGCATCCGGAAGGGCATACAATGAGGGTTCCTGCTGTGGTAGTAAACCTGGCGAGGAAGAGAATGGTAACTATAAGAAGTCTGCACATAATTAGTGATGGGTTTGGGTGATCCGGGCGAATATTTCATCCCAGGTATAGATTTCGCCGCCAAGCCGGGTTTTGATTTCAAGCGCATCTGACGCCTGGGAAAATGCCGATAGATTGGCGCCCATCGGACTCGAAACCGCAGGCGAAATCAGAAAAGTACCGGACGCTGCGGAAATAAGGGTTCCCGGATTGGCATAATCAGACACCAGGACAAAGGCAAAGTCTTCTTTCTGAATCTGCTGATAGCCAATCATACATTCTATAGCATCAAAAAGATATGCCCTGCCTTTTTCTGTTACCAACTGAGATGCGTGCTGATTGTCCATAATGGTCATTTTGCAATAATGACAAGCATCCATCCCATACTGGATTTGTTTTGGCTCGGGGGAACATGCCATCCAAAGCACCATCCACCCCCAAAGGAAATTATATTTCATGGTTTGAGATTTTAGATTTCAGCCACCATGCCAGGCCCGCAAAAATCACCGACAGCCCGGCCAGCCATCCACTGGTATGTGGATAGGACTGTGCGGTGAAGTTGATGATTTGTTTGGTGCCCAGCAGTGGCGGCTGAAACGACGCACCGGGAATTTTGATCGGGGCAGTGGCATCGAGGCTGTGCCCGTAGTCGTATTCCCACAAGTAGAAATCGTAAATCCCCGCTATTGCAAGCAAAACAAAAATCACTGCCCAGGACAAAAACACCCACCTGCGGTTTACTGCCGCTGCCACCAGGGCCAGGGCGATCAGGCCTCCTACTACCCAGGGAAAGTATTTCAACTCCGGAATGGAATCCGGTTCGATTTTTTTCATCCCTACATAGTGGTTGAGGATGTTGACATTCTGCAATGTGCCCGGACTATCGCCCCCCAGCTTGTTGATCCATATATACATGGTAATGCCAGTGGGATATTGCGGTGCAATAAGGGTGATCCTCCACATAGGGAAAACAAACAGCGTAGTCAGACTCAGCGCCGCCAGGATCATAAATATTCTCGGTAAATTTTTCATGGAAACTAGATATCAGATTCTTCGCCTAAACCCCATTTCAGCTCGGTATTGGAGCCCGCCGGTGAAATGCGTATATAACCCTGCATCTCCTGGTGGAGCGCGGAGCAAAAATCGGAACAGTAAAAAGGAAATACTCCCTCTTGTTTGGGCTCCCACAGCAGGGTTTCTGTCTGGCCGGGCATGATCAGCAGTTCGGCATTGTTTGCGCCCATGACGGCAAATCCGTGGGGCACATCAAAGTCCTGTTCCAGATTGGTGACATGGAAAAAGACCTTGTCCCCTACTTTTACGCCTTCAATATTGTCGGGTGAAAAGTGAGATCGGATGGTGGTCATATAGATGTGCACGTTGTTGCCATCGCGGGTGACCTTTGTGTCTTTTTCGCCCATTGCGCGATAGGGGTGCTGGTTTTCTTCCAACGGAAAGATTTTGCGCGATTTGGGGGCTACTCTGTCAGCAGAAATGCCTTGTGCATAGTGGGGTTCTCCCATCGTGGGGAAGTCGAGCAGTAGCTTGATTTTATCACCGGAGATGTCATACAACTGTGCTGCCTGGGCAAGCTCAGGGCCGGTTGGCAAATATCTGTCCTTGGTAATTTTGTTGAGCGCAACCATATATTTCCCCTGTGGTTTGCGGGAGTCACCGCCGGGGATCATCAGGTGGCCGACGGAATAATAACAAGGTGCGCGGTCCAGCACTTCCCATGTTCCGACTTTCCATTTGACAATTTCGGAGGAGATGAAAAATGTCGTGTATGCATTGCCATTGTTGTCAAACTCCGTGTGCAATGGGCCGAGGCCAGGCTCTTTGACTACGCCGCCAACTACTTCTTCAAATTTTAGTACAGGAATCCCTTCGATTTCCTTCTCAAATGCCTTGTTTTCAATGGCAGCCTGCATTTTGGTGAAAGAGTGTACCGTAAGGTCGGCAGAAAGTTTTCCGTTGCCTACGATATATTCACCCGTAGGGTCAACGTCCACGCCGTGAGGCGATTTTGGCGTAGGAAGGAAATATACCAGCCCCGGGCATTCAGAAGGAATAAGCACCTTGACCGATTTTTCCATGGTCGAAGTAGCGCTATGGGTTTTGTCATCATACACGTTGTGGGCATAGTTGGCCGGTATTTCGTGGGCTTTACCCTGAGCCAGGTACTCTTCGGCTTTTTTCCAGTTCACCGCTGCAATAAAATCTTTGTCGTTTTGAGAGGCAGCAACTTCCAGCAGGGTGTTCTTTTGTTCGGTATTGTAGGAGGTGAAAAAAGTCCAGCCATGTGATTTTCCTTTGCCGGAGTGAGCGAGGTCGTAGTCAAATGCAGGCAACAATACCTGGAAAGCAATATTCATACGACCGTCTTCGGCAACTTTGATAAAGGTGAGCGTTCCTTTAAAGTTTTCTGCGTAAGAATTGATCGCTACATCTTTTTGTGGATAAGGTACACTAAACCGCGTTCCTGCAACGACATATTCGGTGTTTTCTGTGGTAAAGGGCGAACTGTGGTTGCCACCGCTATTGGGAATCTCGATGATCTCGGCGGTTTCAAATACGCTGAGATCGACTCTCGCAACACGCGGCGTGTTGTTGCCATTTATGAATATCCATCGCCCGTCGGTTTCTCCATTGGTCTGGGAAAGTTCGGGGTGGTGACTGTCATCCCAGGGCACAAATCCGTGAGATGTGTGGAGCATGGGTTTGGTCTCTTCATTGAATCCATACCCCTTTTCTGCATCAACCGAAAAAACCGGAATAATTTTCAGCAACCGGCCCGACGGAAGCCCGTGAACGGAAATCTGGCCACTAAAGCCTCCCGACATAAAGGCATAATACTCGTCAAGCTGCCCCGGCGCAACATATACAGCAGTGGCTGCATCACCGGACAAAACGCCCGTCTGATTGTTGCTTCCCGGATTGCTACAGCCCGTAATAAATGCAATGCCGGCAAATGCCAGCAAAAGGGCCGTGAGCGGTGGTAGATAAGTTCTCTTTTTCATAAAATATGGATAGTTATTGAGTAAAATGGAAGCAAAGGGATTGCGAGAATAAAAAACCTTTTTATCTTTTATTCAAAACAATATTCCTACGAAATAATAGAAAATGACGAAAATCATTTTTCACAATGATTTAAAAATTATTGGCTAATATGCTGTATTTGGCTCTATTTGTAATCGTTTTTTTTGAAAGGGTTACAAGTATTTTCTGTTCGCTTGAATTAATTAAAAGATTGTGTTGTCTTTTATTTGTAAAAATCTTTTCTTGCTGTCTCAAAATAAGGTATGTTTTCACAATCTTGTAAATACGCTATTCGCGCGGTTCTCTACCTTGCTACCCGATTGTCTGAAGGTGAAAGGATTGGTGCCAAAGCCCTGGGAGAGGCACTCAATATTCCTGCGCCTTTTCTGGCAAAAATCCTCCAGGATCTTTCGCGGAAGGGGTTGATTTCTTCGGTAAAAGGGCCGGGCGGCGGCTTTTTTCTCAGTGAGGATAATCAGAATGTTACCCTCGAACGCATTGTCGAATGCATCGATGGCCCGGAGGCGATGCATGGCTGCGTGCTGGGGTTTACTACCTGCTCCTCTGCCAATCCCTGCCCGCTGCATGTACAGGCATTTGCGTATCGAGAAGGCTTGCGGTATCAACTGGCGCATCAGACGGTAAGGGAACTTGCCTTGCGGATTAACAGAGAAAATATCAAATTGTAAAACACATATCGCTGCATATATCTGCTATCAACTTATCTGAATCATGAAAAAATTACTTTTTGTATGTATTACAGCAGTCTGGATGACTGCTTGCGGTGGTGGAGACTCGGCTTCTTCTGAATCTCAAAAGCCCGACCTCATCAAGAAAACGGAGACCCCTGCCGACGATGGCAAAGGCGTAGGTTCTGTAACTCATGTCGAACTCAACAATCCGCTCGATGAAGCTATGGTAGGGCGTGGCAAATCAATTTATGAAGTCAAATGCGCTGCCTGCCACAAACTCAACAACCAGCGTGTCGTTGGGCCGGGATGGGCTGGTATTACCTCCCGCCGCAAACCTGAATGGATCATGAATATGACCCTGAATGTAGAAGAAATGCTGCAAAAGGATGCCGAAGCTAAGGCGCTCCTGAAAGAATGTCTGGTACAAATGCCTAATCAGAATCTCTCGATGGAGGATGCACGCGACGTGCTGGAGTTTATGTTTGCCAATGATGCAGAAAATTCTCCAAAATAAAGAAACGGGCTATCGCTGGATGATGATAGCCCAATTCAATTTTTTGCTGGCTGCCCTGCTGGGGGCAATTCTCCGGTATGCGTTTGTCAACGGACTTACGGTGCTTTCTTTCCGCAATGTGATGCATGGTCATTCACATGTGGCTATGCTGGGGTGGATTTATCAGGCGTTGTTTACTGCTTTTGTCTGCACTTTTCTGCCTGAAAAAATACGTGCCTACCACCGGCTTTTTATCATTACGCAGGTTTCTGTATGGGGAATGTTTTTTTCCTTTCCTATCGAAGGGTATGGGCCGGTTTCGATTGTGCTTTCCACGATCCACGTAATTTGTTCCTATATTTTTGCTTTCCGGTTCTGGCGGGATGTCAGACAGACTCAAAGCCGGACTAAAAATTTTTCAGTTTCTCTCGCGCTGATCGCCCTGGGTTTTATGTTGTTTTCATCGCTGGGGCTTTGGGGTATGGGGCCTGTCATGGCGATGAAACTCAACGGGTCGGTGTGGTATCATCTGGCGGTTCAGTTTTACCTGCATTTTCAGTTCAATGGATGGTTTATTTTTGCGATTCTGGCGCTGTTTTTCAGGTCGGGTGAAGTTGCCGGTATAACGCAGACTGACCGCAGGCTGTGGGTTGTGACCGGGTTGCTGATTGCCGGAAGTGTGTTTTCCTTCTTTTTGATTCTCCAATGGCTTTTTCCTTCGCCGGTCATGTTGTGGACCAATGGTTTCGGGGTAATGGCTCAGTTTATGGCGCTGATCACCGGGTATCAGGTACTGATGCAGCATTGGAAGCGGATCAGCGAAAAACTTTCTCAGGCGGAAAAGATGCTGATGATTGCCGCGCTCGGGAGCCTGTTCCTCAAAATCGCAATTCAGGCGCTGTTGGTTGTGCCTGCCGTCGCAGGAGTTTCCGTTGTCATCCGCAATTTTGTCATCGGATTTATCCACCTGATCAATCTGGGCGTTGTATCATACTTTCTGTTGGGTTATGCCAGCTTCACTGACATAAGGGTACTACGGGGCAGGGGAGCCTTTGCGGGAGTGCTACTGCTTTTGGCGGGGTTTGCGGGCAGCGAAATCCTCCTTTTTGCACAGGGCGGTCTGCTTTGGGCGGCGAAGGGGTTTATTCCCGGATATTATGGATGGATTTTAGGTGTTTCTGTCTGTATTCCTTTAGGGATTGGGTTGATATTATGGGGAAATCGCTCACTTCCTGCAACCATTCGCTGAAAAATCTGCATCTTTGGGCAGCTAAAATCCGTTTATCCCTGTAAATAAGTAACCCGAGGCGCATGCGATATTTTCTTTTCCTTTTCTGGTTCCTTCCGGTAGTAAATATATTTGCCCAACTACCCTCCAAACCGCCCCAGCCGGGTGAGGTCGTGGTAATCGCTCCCGGTGAATACTTCGATAAAATCGAAATCGCTTTTCAGGGGACGCCCGAAAAATGGATCACGATTGTCGGAGACGGGGTAAAAGCGCCCGGAATGGAAATCAATGGTGCGAGTTATGTCAAAATCAAAGGATTTCATCTCTCCGGCTCGCATTCCAACGGACTACAGATTTACAACTACGCCCATCATGTCGTGATCGATGGCATAAGAGTCGATAGTGCACATCACAACGGCATTAAAATCACTGGTTTTGCCCACGATATCGTCGTAAAAAACGCCCATGTATCTGCCTGTGGAATCGACAATATCACTTGCCACAATTCGGTTTTCGGCCCTGCCGGCAATAAAATCGCCTTTATCAATTGCCGGTCGGTGCGCTCACGGGGCGAACAGGCGTTTGACATCACCTCCGGCAGCGAAATTCTGCTCGCAGATTGCAGTTCTGAGCACAATGGCGAAGGCCCCATCAATATCGGACACGGTGTAAAACACGTGGTCGTGCGCAATTTTGTCGCCGAAGATGAGTGGAACGGGCCCAAGGTCAAATACGCCGAAGGCGTGCGGTTTGAAGGAGGTTCTTTCAATGAAAAGCTGCGCCTGGTATCTCAGGCCGCCAATGAAGGAGAGGGCATGGGTGCTACTCAGATTACGGTTGTTGGCAATCCCTTTCCCGAAATCAAAAACAAAGTGGAGGCAGATATCCATCTGCTCGAAGACGCACCGGCTCCCGCAACCTGGGAGCGGGAACTGCTTGACCTTGCCGGCGGCAATTTTGCCGGACTACCCGACATAAAATACAGCATCCCCCTTCAAAACCAGTTTTGGGATGTCATGATGGGCATCTACGATTCGGTCATGGAGTGGTGGCGGTGAGGGTCAGCCGGTTTTGGTTCCCATGTCCAGTAACTCGTTGAGACTTCTTTCCAGCAGACGTGTGATTTCGCGGGAGGGGGCTTCTCTTGCGTTAAATGAGGCCTGAACATATATAAGCCGGATTAGCGAATCAAGGAGCTGAGGGTCTTTACATTCTGCCAGCCTTCGCACAAATTGGCTTTCGGTGTTAAAATACAATAGCTTTTCCGGATCTTGTCTGCGAAAATGGCGATCCTGTACCGATGCACGCGTAAACAAAAACGGAAGTTCTTTGGGTTCAAAGGATCGCAACCCTATGGTACAGCGAAATTGATACAAAATATGTGCAGATTGCCGGACCAGTTCCTTGCACTTCGTTTCCATTTCCGGGGAAGGTGGAGCCAGCGCCTCCAGATAAGTGCTCAGGGTTACTTTCTGGTATTTTTGATTGGGGAAAAATTTCTTATATTTTTCGATCAGCGTACCCGTTTCTGATCCCACTGCATCGAGTACCGGGAGTGATAAATTGAGCCCCAGGCCTTTTATCCGGTCAAATTCACCATTATTTTCTGTATAGCGAAGAATTCCTGCATGCTCAACAAACTTTCCCAGTGGCATGATCCCTTCGGTAGTATTGAAAAGGAGATGGGGCAGAATAAATTCGCAAAACTCATCGTCGAGGGTCGCCACATGGTAAAATGCACTGCTGTAGTATTGTATCATGGTTAACAACTGCGGGGCATTTGTTCTGGCCAGGTTGAGCAAATAGTTTTTCAACTCAATGCCCAATGCTTTTCGTATCCTGTACAGGTTATCGTCTTCCATCAGTTGATCCCTTGACGCCATGGGGCGGAGTTCTTCGGTATTGAGCACACATTGAAAAAAACTTGCCCATTGTGGCAATATTCCCCCGATTTCATGGCTCAGCAGCATGCGTTTGATATAGATATGATGCCTTTCTTTGGCGTTGTACCTGGTTCTTGAATCTACAAAAATCAATCCTTTGGTTTTTCCTTCATGCAAGTTTACCGGAATTACATCCAGAAAATCGTATTGTTGTCCGGTGTTTCCATATTGAAGCCAGGCCGCTCTTTGCTCTTCAGCATCGTCGTAATAGCGCTCCCAGGGGAAAAAAGCGGTATTCACCTGCCTTATGAGGTCATCTTTGATCAGCAGGATAGGGAACTGGAGATAATTGCCGTAATGCCGGATTTTTTCAGTCATAAATTCCGGCTCAAAATATTGCTTCATTTTTTCTCTGGCTCCGATAAATACTCTTGTCCCAATGCTGAGATCGGATTCCAGTTTTCGTATGGTATATGAACCATCAGCCCTGCCCCGCCATTCCAGAGCCGGCCCGCCTTTGGCCGAACGCGTGACCATCACAACCTCTTCTGTAACGATAAAACAGGAGAGGATACCGATACCAAACTGCCCGATATAGTCATAGCTTTGGGTTTGCTGAGATTTTATACTGGAGCCTATGGTTGACAAAAACCGGTGAACCTCATCCTCGGTAAGACCGATACCGTTGTCTGTAAAAACAAGATGCGCGGGTTCTTCGTTTTCAAAGATCAGTTCCACCTCTATACTTCCCCTGAAACCCGGATTAATCTGCTCCCGCATGCTGATGGCGTCTGTTGCATTTTGCAACAATTCGCGGATAAACACATCTTCACTTTTGTAAAGATGGCCTGACAACAGTTGAATCAGACCTTCGAGATTGACCTGAAAATTTTCTTGTTTCATATTGATATATTTTTAAAGAACCTGATTATTTGATTGATACTTCTAAGGAAAAATCAAGTAATTTAAAAAAGATCATGAAATATCCATATGCAGTGAGAAAAATGTAAAATAGAATTTTTGCCCTGCTTGTTCATTTATAAATGAACAAGCAAAATTTCCCGAATACTTCAGATGGAAATCGATTGTCCAGTAGAAAGGTTTTGGGCTTAATAATGCAATAACATCTGTTCAGATTTCTTCTGAAATGATTTGGAAAATGTTAATTATATTGTTAACTTTGAACCTTTTATGGGCAACAAACACATTTCGTTCTTTCTACCCATCGTAACTACCACTAACTACTGATTTATGGTTTCCGAAAATCCTGCAATTAAAATGTTGGAAAAACAGTATCGTGAGAACACTACCCTGGCTTTTTCTGAGCTTCTCGATCGGGAGGAAGGCGCACCCGGATCTCCGGAAAGGATTGACTTTCAGGCCCGTGCCCGAGCCTTTCGCATAGGTAAACAAATCAAACAACTCCGCGAACGGCAAAACCTTACACAGGCACAACTTGCCGAACGGATCGGCACTCAAAAGTCTTATATATCCAAGATTGAACATGGGGCCGATATGCAGCTCACCACCCTGATCAAAATTTTTGAACATGGGCTTCAATTGCCCTTTCATATCGTAACCGGCGATATTTTGTAAAAATTTTACAAATCTATTGGCCATATATTGCCACGATAGCGGCTGTTTCAGGTAAGAAACAGCCGCTATCTTAATTATTATGCATGCCGATAAAATTTTATTTTCGTATATTATCAATTCAATCCTAACATATACTCTTATGAAAAACAAAATTCCGAACCTGCTGCTTATTCCGGCCATCGCTGAGTTTGTCTCCTATGTCCGCTATCTGCCCGACCGTGGCCGCTGGCTTCACTTACTTAAACCACCCTGTATATGAAGATATCCAATTTAATCCTTTATGGGGTCTTTATGAACTATTATGAAGGCCTCAACCCAGACGAACGGGATCAGGTGAAATACAGCCTTACCAACCTGATTGAAGACCCCTGGTCTGTCCTGAGTTTTATTTCCCAGCCTGACGATTATCCCGAACTATTTGAAATACGCTGGGAGGTAAAAGAAAATCAGTTTATCCACCTGCTGGCATTTTATACCCGCTCTCTCGCCTGGGTAATCGCCACCGGCACCTGTAGTGCAGACGGGAAAATAGCTTCTGCGAAATATGACGAAGCAATGGAAATCAGAAAGTTTTATCTGGATACATTTTAACAAACAAACTATGGTTCCCCATCCAACGTTTACCGATTTTGCTTCCTTTCTCGATAGAGAAGTAGGAAGTGCCGGTACGCCTGAGCGAAATTCTTTTTACACGAAGGCTTACCTTTTCAAGCTTAAAAACATTTTTCGCTATCACCCCTCCCTGCTGATCCGGGCAAAAGCCTGGTTTGCCTTTCACCTCCCCCGCCGGGGAAAACGCATGCGGCAGATCGAAGAAGGCGAATACAGGTTTGACCATAAAATCCAAAGCAACGAATGGCTTTTGGAAATGCGTGGAACAGCCATTTCGCACCTGAGGATGCAGGGCAAAGTAAAAATTGGCGAAAAGTATTACGATGCAACCTCCCGTTTGGGTGTCATCCATAAAGGTGAGCACGTGCGGGTCAAAGGTTGCAAATTTCATGAGTTAGAAGTTGTTTTGGACAACTAACCTACGGAATGAAACGACCGATTATTTTTCTGCTTTTTATTTGCGGGTTTTCTTCGCTCGTCGCCCAGCAAGTCTCTCTCCTTACCTGGAACATCCGGGACCTGGGCCGTACCAAGGACGAGGAAGAAATCTCGGCCATTGTCTCCGTTCTCCGCAACCACGACCTGGTAGCCATTCAGGAAGTGGTCGCCAAAGATCCCGCCGGTGCGCAGGCCGTTGCCAAAATCGCCGACCTCCTCAACCGCACCGGCAGCAAGTGGGATTATATCATTTCTGACCCGTCGGTCAGCCCTTCACCGCAAATGAGCGAGCGGTATGCCTTCCTCTGGAAAACTGCCAGAATCAAACGCCTTGCCGATCCTTTTGCCGACTCTGACCTCGCCGGCAAATGTGTGCGCCCGCCCTATATCGGCAAATTTCAGATCATCGCTTCCGGCAAAACCTTTTTCCTTGTCAATGTCCACGCCCGCCGTTTTGACCAGGGGCCGGAGGAAGAAATACAATATTTTTCCCAGTACCCCGGGCGGCTCAAAACCCCTGCCGTCATCATCGCCGGAGACTTCAATCTCGACGAAAAACACAAAGTCTGGCAACCGCTCTACGACCTGGGTTACCGTTCAGCCCTGTCGGGAAGTCCGACCACCCTCAAACAGACCTGCACTCCGGCGGGCAACTACCTCAACTACGCCATTGACAATATATATTTTCCCTCCGGCATATTTCACTTTAAAGAAGCGGGGAGAGTCGATTTTGTCACCACCTGCGACCACCTCGAAACCGCCCGCGGCATTTCAGATCACCTGCCGGTGTTTTTGGTGGTGGAGTAGGGGGATGCAAACATTGATTTGTTGCTTGAATCGTACATCGACTTCATGAACCTGCCGAACGATCATTCTGGAATAATTGAGTTAATTTTTTTGCGAAAAGTATTGAAAAATGATACCTTTCGCAAAATTTAACTCTTTTGAAGACGAGGCTACCCTATAATTATATTACATCCTGGTCAGAGAAAATACTGGCTCAGGGAAGGTATGGATTCGGGCTGCCTGAGTTAAGGGAAGCAAATGAAGATTTGAGTGATACTGCTATAAAATTCGCACTAAAGCGATTGAGTGATAAAGGAAAGGTACTCTCTATTTTTAAAGGATATTACCTGATTATCCCACCCCAATACGCAATAAAAGGCATCCTGCCTACACAGCTATACTTAGATGCTTTTATGAAACACTTGCAGCGGCCTTATTATGTAGCGCTTCTCAATGCTGCTGCTTTTCATGGGGCATCACATCAACAGCCTCAGGAATTCTTTGTGATGACTGACTTTCCGGTGCTCCGTCCAACTCTCAAAAAAGGGCAAAAAGTTAACTACATCAGTGTCAAAGAAATTCCGGAAGCGCTCATTGAGAAAAGAAAAACGGAAACAGGCTACCTGAACATCTCCAATCCGGTTCTTACCGCTTGCGATTTGGTGCAATTTGAAAAACGGGTTGGCGGAATCAACCGGGTGGCAACCGTTCTGAATGAGTTGACTGAAGTAATCACGGTTTCAGATTTTTTGCCTATGCTTTTAATGCACGTGCATTTAACCACGCTGCAACGATTGGGCTACTTGATAGAAACTGTGTGCTGCAATATGGAGCTGGCAGATGCCTTGTTTGAAGCTATGACAAAAGAAAAACTGCGTTTATTCCGCATACCGTTGAAAGCCTCCAAAGAAACCAAAGGCTATTCATCAGAGAACCGATGGAAGGTGATTGTGAATACTAATATTGAAATAGACGAATGATACCACAGGCATATATAACCGAGTGGAGCCAACTGGTGCCCTGGCAATCCAATGAACAGGTGGAACAAGACCTAGTGATTTGTCGGGCACTCGTAGAAATCTTTTCAAATGAATGGCTTGCCGACAGTCTGGCATTCAGGGGTGGAACAGCTTTGCATAAACTCTATCTACAACCCCAGCAACGCTATTCAGAGGATATTGATCTCGTACAAGTACGTGCCGAGCCCATCAAGGAAACGGTGCAACGGCTACAATCGGCACTGTCATTTTTGGGCGAATCTGATGTGAAACCCCGAAGGGATGGTACTCAAATCATTTGCCGCTTTGATTCTGAATTTCCCCCTTCCTTTCGCTTACGCCTAAAGGTCGAAACGAATACCCGAGAACATTTTTCTGTACTCGGCTTGGAGCAATTACCTTTTGAAGTGAAATCTTCCTGGTTTAATGGAAACTGCAATTTGACTACCTACAGGTTGGAAGAATTGCTGGGTACGAAATTGCGGGCACTCTATCAGCGCAGAAAAGGCAGGGATTTGTACGACTTATACATTGCACTTATCAAAAAACCCAACTTGGATAAGGATGCTCTACTGCATAGTTATCGGGAATACATGCAATTTTCTGTAGAAAATCCTCCCACGCAACGTGAATATATCCTGAATATGGAAGCTAAAATGAAGGACAGTGAATTTTTGGGCGACACTACCGCCATTTTGAGACCAGACCAGTTTTATAATCCGTTTGAAGCCTATGAGTTAGTAAAAAAACTACTTTTAGAAAATTTGTAAGGAAAACCGCCCGCGGCATTTCAGATCACCTGCCGGTGTTTTTGGTGGTGGAGTAGGGGGATTTTATCCGGAGTAATCATAACCGATTCCGGAGGAATTCGTTTGCGGAGAAGGCAATTATAAAAGCAGGCTCAGGTCAAATTCAAATTCTTCGAGAACATTTTCACCGGTAAGCACCTGGTCAAATCCGGAAACCTGACTCCGAACGGAGCTCAATTACAAAGTCAGGGCAAAGTGGCGGAAATTTTTTCTGCTCCTCTCTGGTAAGTTTTTCCCATCTTTCTTTTTGTACCCAGGCAGCATCGGGTGCTTTCATAGCTCCGTTGGGAAGTCGAAACCCTCCGCTGGAGTCAAATACTTTCCCCAATTTTTCCTTTCGGTTCCAGAAGCCTAATTCTGCAACGATATCACTATTGCGATTACTGGTAATTCCTCCAACAAGTGGCCTAATGATAATTTAACCGTTGGCATTTCGTTCAATCATCTTGTCGCGATTCGCCAGGCAGAAATCGTAAAGTTCGTCGTCTGTCCAGATCCAGTTGTAAGGGATGTCGAGGATGATTGTATTCATACATGCTAAAATACAAAATTTCCATAAAATCTATTTAATTGGGTAAGTTTGTATATTTCCCCGTATGAAAACGACGTTTAGCTTTAATCAGGCCACTTGTCAGGGTTTTGTTTCTGATGTATAATCAATGTGATCACAACTCGCTTTTTTTCTTCTTCTACTTGAAAAAAGAGATAGTATTGTGATTTTACTAATCTGACCGCCCGAATCTTTCCCTTGGGAGGATAACTTTCAGGCATAATTTCCAGCCGCCTGATTGCGTGTTCTATTTCCCTTTCAAACGCTGCAAGAGATTTGGGTGCAGATGCTAACTTTTCAAGTACTTCAGCATATTGAGATGCCGCAGAAGGAATGAAAATCACCTTGTACATTAATCAATTCCTTTGTTTTTACTTAATCGCTTTACCTCCTGCCAGCTTAGTCCCTCTTCTCCGGAATGATTAAATTTTTTATATAGCGATTCGGCTTTTTCCCACATCCATGTTGGAGGGGTTTCACTATCGTCAGTATCCAGAAATAAAATACCTCCTTCTGCCTGTTTTTCAACTTCGTCCTGTATCAACTTCGCCAACCATGCTGACAAAGCAATTTGCTCTAAAATGGGAAGTGATTGAATATAGGTTTTCAACTGATCCATACCTAAATATACAAAATTTCCATAAAATCTATTTAATTGGGGAAGTTTGTATATTTCCCCGTATGAAAACGACGTTTACCTCCATTCAATTCAGAAAACTGATCCTCGGGTTCTGGGGATTGTATTTTATTCTGGTTTTTGCCAGTAACCTTACCGACGGTCTTCGCGCCCTGGGGTTCTTCGAAAAATCTATCGCATTCGCTTCCGGCAATTACGATCTCGTGGCGCGGGTAACAGCTATTTACAGCACCCCTGCCTGGATGGTGGCACTTATGTTTGTGGGATTGCTATTATGGGAATTGTTGGCCGCTGTTTTGTTTTTTCGCGCATGGCGCTGGCAGAAAGACACAACCCGCGCACATTCAGGCAATCTCACTGCCTTCACTTTCAGCATCGCCCTGTGGTGTGCTTTTATCCTTGCCGACGAGTTTTTTATCGCTTTTGAAGTAGGCAATCTTGAGAGTACACACATGCGGCTATTGGTAGCGGAAGTGGTGTGTCTGCTGGCAGTGGATGTTGTGAGAAGTGAATAACACCCCCATTCGTGGACATTCGTGCCATTCGTGGTTGACCTGTTTCACGCCATCACAGCCAGCATACCTGTGAAGTATTCCCCCAGCATGGTTTCTCCGATGATCGTAAGTTGCTCCCTTGCCTGATTTTGCGAAATACCTTTCGTCATGATCCGCCAGGCGATTTCATCGGGGATGATAACTTCACAGTCGGGTTTGATTTCTGATGTATCGGTCAGCGACCATTTTCCGCTTATCCGCACCAGATCGCAACGAAAGCTTACTCCCGGCACGACAAAACGGATCACTGTATGATTGTCAGCCTGTATTTCGCGGTAATGGTGGGGAAGTGCCTGGAAAGAGGTTTCCAGAAAAGGCAGGTAATATTCCGGCTCAAGCAATAGCTTTTCTTTTCCCACAGCCAGCCTGATCTGCTGCTGGTGATGCCATTTTTCGGTGTATTCACGGGCGATATGAAACCTGTTTGTGGAAATTTCCTCCCCTGCCCAGGCTACGGAGAAAATGGCATCTGCTTCCATGTCAAGCGTTTGCAAATGTTCGTCATACATTTTCCGGTAATCTCCAGCAAATCGGTCAGCACCTGCGGGCTGATACGGCGTGTCGCCTGCACCCAGTCTGCATTCAGGCGGTTGAGAAAGGATACCAGTTCTGCATAGGAGCTTATATCCCCCGGCGATTCTCCAAAATAGCCGTCGCGGGAGGTGGAAATACCCCGGATATTCCCGTCGAGCAGGTGTGCGGCCACATCTTTTACCTTCCATTGGGGAGCGAGGGTTTGTTTTTCCCAGTCTTCGGGTGTGAGGGAACGAAGAAGGTCTGTGAGCAAATGGTCGATTTTGGGAAAAAGGGAAAGTGTCATTGGGAAAAATCTGGTGTCATGCATTTTTATGAACAATCCTTCTTACGCACACGTCCTTTTAGTGTTGGGGGAAATGCGTACTTCCCGTGCAGAGAACGCAATTTGCAAAGATACCGCTGGATATAATTTTATATACTCAGCGGTAAGTGTAAAATTTATATGGATACCGCTGAGTTTGGGTTTGTATAATCAGCGGTAAGTGACCTCATAGACAAAACCCTGACAATGGATATCCTGTTTGATGAATGAGTGTTTGGACAAATGAATATCTGTATATCGTCCTTCCAGCGGAATCCCCCACACCGACACACGCGGACTTGCCTGAAAGCCGATACTTCCGAAACACACACTGAGTACCCAACTCCTGCCCGTTATCTTCCTGAATGACCGAAAGGCAAAAGGTATAAACCCCTGCAGGAAGGGATTCGACTCCTTCCATATGCACAACCGGAATCTCTCCCGACAAAAAAGTGCGACCGCCGGGTGCAAGTAAAACGGGTGCAGACTGGAGGAAAAGGATTTCCCGGCTGGTTTTCAACCGTGCGGTAACATATACCCGCTGCGGCGCAGAGTGATGGTTTTGCAGCCGGAAGGCGAAAACCTCCTCCGGAAGGAAAGAAGACGAGCCACTCGCCAGAAATATCTCCACCTGCGCCTGAGCGATCAGGGGGAAGAAAAAAAGGAGAAGGAATATGAGTTTAACGTGTGGCAATAGGTTGGATTTTGATCAGAGTTTATCGTGATATTTATAAATAGAAACAATTTTAATACATGTTTTTTCGGGGGGAAATAGGGGATTTTGCGGGAATTATAATTCCGCCGAAAGTGGTCTAAAGAATTGGGGGAACCTCATCCAAAACTCACGTTAATTTTAGATGCACAGGTTCTAATAATCATCAATAAGTTGACCATACGAAGTAACATGAAAATCCATTGTATCACTCCTTCGAATATTTTTACCCGATATCAAAACATCTTCTTTGCTAACATTTAGCACTTTTATTTGAAAAATTAAATCTGCGGAATCTTTACCACTCGGATGCATTTCACCATAATCTTTGCCAAGAATGATACCAGTTAAGCCCAATGAGTTCACACTATCAAGATCGCTTATACTTTTAGGCCAACCAATACCGTAATAGAATGTTGATTTTTCTCCAAACTTTTCTTGAATTGGCAGGTGAATACGAATGGTATCCCCAATATTAAATGTGAAGTTATTCATTTTGGCAATACTGATATTCTCCTTCAATCGTTTATTAAGGTACATTGACCAATCGTATTCTACCATTCTATAATAAACTGGCTTAATCTTTTCTATATCAATCTCTTTATCATTTAAATAGAAATGAAAAGCAATTGCAAGATAGGTAACTTTAACTTCCTGACTACTTCCTACTGAATCCAAATAAACTCCTAGCTTTGAGTCTGGGCTAATATATGAAAAAGCTTTTTCAACTTCTTCGTAAACTAAGCCAACTATTTTACCTGCAGAATCAATTTCAGATGACTTGAAATTGGATAATTTCTCTTCAGCTATACCTTCTTCCAGACCTATGAATAACTCATTTAATTGTGACTTTCGATTACTTTCACATGCAATGAGTACTATTAATAATGGTACAATTGTGCCAATTGAACAAAATAGCCTGATTCGGTTTTTACTAGTCATTGGTGAAGGGAATTTCTTTTATGGCTTTATCTATAGCATCAATATCGAAATCTATTGGTGAATACTGCCACGCTTTCTTGAAAGGTTTTTTGGTTTCTTTTTTATATATTCCTGGATCATATTTTTTTATAAAATCGTAACTAAACGGTCTAACAAAGATGAAAATATTATCTTCCGTTGCCATGGAAATATCTTGAAAAGAAAAATTTCTTGGACCTCCGTTCATTACAGCTTCGCCGACAGTACCTGCCGGATGGTTATGGACTTTCGCGTATTTTTTCCATCCAAGTTTTGTAAAAGAATTATAGAAACCAGTGCTTTGATTATATTCATAGCCTGCGAGCTCTAAACTACCAATTTTTAGCATAGATTTCTCGGCCAATACTGTCTGCCTATTCTTTTCGGTTATCGTAGTACCGGGCATTAATGCAATAAATGCTTCTCCATCCTCATCATAAAATGTATTATAATAAATCATCATTGCGTATTCCCATTCATGAGCATTGGGAAGAGATTTGGCATTTTTCCCCCAATCTACCGCAAGTCGATCCAAATCGCTTACTTCGTAGGCGATGGAACTATATTTTTTTAAATCTTCCTCCGTTACACGCACTCCAGATTCACCTGATTTAAGGCTGGCTTTATAGCCATTCCATAATCCGTCATCAGGAAGAACCCTTATTTCACAAGAAGAACCCACATTCCCAAGGGTTTTTCCATCAGCAGAAAAATATCTTTCAAGCCCTTCCAACTCTACAAAAGCCATCGTACTATTCTCCGAAAACGCATACGGCGAATTCCACGGATACTCCGCACTCAACGGATCCACACTCAAAAACCGCCCCAGCCGCGCATCTTCGACGCGGTATTTGTAGGAAACGGCGTTGCCTGTGCCGTAGATTTCGGGATCGGATTCTTGAGATTGAAATCCAAACCGATACCCACTCCGCTGCTGGTTCCGCCCGGGCATCAGCATGCCGAAGGCGTAATAATCGTTTACTCCCCATACATCGGCGGTGTAGCCACTGACCGTTTCCTCGTCCGTGGTGAGTTGCAGCTTCCGGTCGCTGACGGTGGCAAGAACGTTGCCTAAA
>JAWKNL010000030.1:0-70582 GCA_041391725.1 Bacteroidia bacterium | reverse complement strand
AAATACTGGCTGGGGTTGCACAACCAGAAACCGGTTGTGATTTCAGGGATTCTGGATGACCTTCATTCGCATTCAGCAGACCTGTTGAACCGCCGGCTTGCAGAAGAAAGTATTACCGTACAGGAAAACTTTCCCCTGCGGCCTGGTAAAACGGCTGCACTTGCCCTTCTCGCCCAGCCCGAACAGGCAGAAAGTGCTTTGATTCACCACGGATTCAGGAGATGGGGAGAAATTGCCGATGGGATGACAGAAAACACGTTTCATCAGCGGCTGTCGCAAAATGGGGTGGCAACCTATGTAGCAGGAAACGCGCTGAGCGAATCAGAACGGGAGCAGGTCGTACAGCAACTGGTCGGGTATGATCATATCATTATCAGCCTCCACCAGATGCAACTCAAGGCCGTCAGAGGGTTCGGAATAACGGAAGATATGATAAAGCTGATAAACCAACTGGCAGAAACCCGAAAAGCTACACTGGTGATTTTTGGCAGTGCCTATGCTGTGAGAAAATTTCGCTCAGCCGAAGATTTTCATAAGATCGTCTTCGCTTATCAGGAAACTACCTATACACTTGAAGCTACAGCGGCGGTTGTTGTGAATCATGCGCGCTCAAAAGGGCAAATACCCGTCATGATTAAACACAATAGCGACACATAAAGAAAATACATGCAGTGTTTTCAGGGAAAACTCAGAAAAATGTGGAAAACACCCTAAGTTTATTCACATTCTGCTTTCAGATGTGGATAATTTGCCTTAATTTTAGAGCAATCTCAGTGGAGATTATCGTTTGAACTATATTTCAGTATTAGCGCCAGTAGCAAGTGAAAAGGGTAAGGTTATATCTCCTCACTGTCTCCCTCATTTTGATGATTTTGGGCTGTGAAAACGAGCCCCAGGCCACGATTTCTTCTATTACCAAGCTACCTGTACCGGGTCTGAAGCGAATGTCTTCCGAGCAGTTTGGCATTGATGTCAACTCGATGAAAGTCGTGCAATCACATTTTGAACGGAATCAGTTCCTTACCGATGTTCTGCTGGAGCATAATGTGGATCCGACCATCATAGACGAGGTAGCGAGAAAATCTGAATCGGTATTTGACGTTCGCCGGATGCGCGCAGGCAATTCATTTACCATCCTCAAAAACAGCTCCCAGAAAGTTAACTATTTTATCTACGAAAAAAACCCTGCCGATTATGTCGTATTTGACCTTCGGGACAGTGTGCAGATTTACGAAGGCAGAAAACGCGTAAATGTGCAGGAAAAAGCAATTTCGGCGACCATCAGCAACTCTCTGTTTGAAACTATCAACGAAAACGGCCTGGATGCACGTCTCGGGAAACTGCTGGAAGAGGTATATGCCTGGTCCGTGGATTTTTTCCATCTCGAAAAAGGCGATTATTTTAAGGTCATATATGAAGAAGAATTTGTTGATGGAGAATCTATAGGTATTTCACGTATTGTAGCCTCTGTTTTCCATCACGACGGCAAAGAGTACTACGCCATCAGCTATCCACAAAACGGCCAGAATCAGTATTTTGATGAAGAAGGCCGGAGCCTCCGGAAAGAACTGCTTAAAACGCCGATTAAATATTCGCGGCTGAGTGCCCGTTATTCCGAAGCCCAAAACAAAACCGGCAAAAACAAAGAAGAAAAAGAAGTTGCCTACGCGGCTCCTGCCGGCACGCCTGTCTATGCTGTCGGTAACGGAGAAGTCATTCGCGCCAGATATCGCAAAAACCTCGGCAACCATGTCCGGATCAAACATGGTATTTATACCAGCCAATACGCCAATATGTCCAAAATCGCTTCGGGCATCAGTGAAGGCAACGACGTCCATCAGGGCGAAATTATTGGCTACGTTGGCAACAGCGGTGATGGTGCCAATGCCCGTATGAGTTTCCGGCTTTGGGAAAATGGAAAACAGGTCAACCCCTCCGCACTTTCACTCCCTTCCGTGGAGGTCATCTCTGAAGAAAACCTGGACAACTTTCAAACCGTGAAAGTACGTCTGCTCAAAAAACTGAACGGGATTAAACTAAACCCCTCAGGCCACATCCTCGTAATGCGCGATTAGTTCCGGTTTTCGAATTACCGCTCTTTACCATTTATGAAAAAAAAAAGTTTTTTCATACGGTGATATCAACCGTTCATAACCCGGCGCGGAATTTGTATTTTACCTAATAACTATTCCCAACGCCTGCACCGTGCTACTTACCTGAAAAGGCTCGTTCATTCTGAATTTTTCCTGTTTCTGTCAGAATTTAAAGTTAGTACGAAGATGAAATATACCTCTACCCTCGCCCTCTCCCTTCTCCTGTGCCTTTCAGGCACCGCCCAAAATAACCTGTTCATCCCCTTTGGACAGTCAAGAGAGGATGTAAAATCCTTCCTGGGAACCCGCGACTATATCGCACAGGTACAAGAAGATCAGGAGATGCAAAGCGTAAGAGCCGTACTGGACAAAGATAAACACGTCGAATACGCCTTCGAAAATGATGCCCTGTACGCAACCACAGTAACCCGCAACTATTCTGATAAAAAGACTGCAAAAGAAATCCAGAAGGACTGTCTGGAATATATGACCAATGTATGCGTGGAAGAGCTGAAAGCCAATTCCAACGACAATATCACCTGTTATACTGCCGTAACTGAGGCAAAAATCATTAAACTTTTTGTGATCAGCCATCCAAGAAGTACAACTCTGACCCTTACTTCTGTGAGCCGCAACTATGGACCGATGATTCAGGAGCAGGATTTCTTTTATGAAATAGAACTCCTTCAGCGGAAATTCATCTCCAACTGATTACGGATAAAAAAGGACTCGTGCCCGTATCATCCGACGGAATGATACGGGCATTTTCATTTTATGGGAGTGGCTGAAGACCCGCCGCCGGCACAAAGCCTGTGTACAAATATGCTTCATATATGTCTCCCGAAGGAGACAATTGGAAACCCAGTTGGGGGAAACTGGTTACATAGTCCTGATTTTTTTGCATGTCTTTTTTTGCTGCCGCATCCAGGGTTGACATGTAGTAATTCAGGAACCGCTCGTTGTTGATATAAGTGAAAACACTGGAGGAAGAGGAAAAATTACTGGAGAACTTTTCATAATGTTCATCCCGGGCCAGTACATTTTCGGCCAGGTACTGATCGATCACGTATTGAAGAGCTAAAGTATCATTGGAAAAAACCACATAATCGTCGATATAGGTAAAATGCGGCTTCTCAATGCGGGAGAACAATTTCTTAAAAAAGAGTTTAAAAAATCCTTTAAGTTCCAGGTACTTGATCGGATATCCCTGATAATCAATTTCTTCAAATTTTAGCGGCGTCTTACCGATGCGTTTGGTAACATAGTCCAGCCTTTCCTTTACCAGGTCGTAATCGTCAAAATGAAGCATCGCGTAATAGGCGTACTGAGCCGTGTCGGAAGTAACCGGAATCACGGCTGTGACAATTTCATCTGTCATCCATGAGAAGAAATCTCTTTCAAATTCTATTTTCAGCATCTTCTCTATCCTGTCTTTATTTTTATCCATACTCTTATATCCTTCCGGATCAGAGGATTCGTAATAGCTGTCAAAACGCCGGTAAAAATCGGCAAAGTCCGAAAACCCCAGGGAAGTAAACATCGCGGTGTTGGAAGGAAGTACATCCTGCGCCCTCACGCTTCCTTTCCCAACCTCCTTAAACACCTGGAGAAATGAGCTGGCAGAATCAATCTGCTTAATAACGCCTGACATTTCGATCTTATCATCGTCAATATCGAGATCAAACCCGCCGAAAGACAGTATTTCCTGAATTCCGTCGAGCATTTCAGGCATTTCGGTTGTGTATGCGAGGATAAATTTATCGATTACCTGAAAGTTCATATAAATCGAATACAACTCATCCCGATCGGTTTTATCCCTCACCAGAGCAAAATCGGGTTTCTCCGTTATACTTTCTTTTTCAGACTGGTCAATAGCTTTTTTGATAAGATCGACGCGGTAGGAAGTAATCAGCACATTGTCCACCACGGCAAGGGACAGCGTCTCTTTATAAACCTTGTCGTACAGATTGTAAATTTCAATATTAAAATATTTGTCGGTAGTCACATCATAACCCAGGCTTTCAAACAAGGGGACTGTCAGCGGTTTCAGTTTGGGTAGCTTTCGTCCTTTCCCCTTGAGATCGACCAGGATCAGAAAATCATAGTCCTGCCGGGAGATCATATGCGCAGAAATCACCAGATCACCCAGTTGTACAAAATCCACCAATGTCTGATTGGCTTTCAGCAGCGAATCGAGGTAGTCTGCCGATTCGGTAATGTCTGCAAAATATTCGATCCCTTTCAGATATTGCCATACTTCGGTACGGCTGAGATCCTGCCAGTCGCCGACAGGGCGGTCAGACTCAATCGCATATACAAAATCAGGGGGAACAAAAGAAAAAAGGCTCCGCTCCTCGGAGTCGAGATCAATAAAAAAATAGCCCGCCACAGCGGCAATCGCCAGAAGCAGCAAGAAAAGCAGGATTTTAAAAAAGGTTTTCATTAAACCGGGTGATTATTGGTTTGTATTTTTTCTTCGGGATTCAGCACAAGTTTGCGACCAGAATGTAAATTATATATGCGTGAGCGAATCAGTTTCCACTTATTCAACCGATACAAGAGAGAAACCCTCAAAACCCCCATTCCATAAACCACACTTCGCGAAAAGTTAATGGATGAGGCTTCCTTAAAATAACGTGTGGGGCAGGTCACTTCCCCTATGGTATATCCGGCGAAAGCAATCTGACCGAGCATTTCATTATCAAACACAAAATCATCGCTGTTTTCCTCCAGAGGAAGTGCCAGCAATATTTCCCTTGAAAATGCGCGGTATCCCGTGTGATATTCGGCAAGCTTCTGATTCATCAGCAGGTTTTGCACAAAGGTCAGCAGGCGATTGGCGATATACTTATACATCGGCATACCTCCGGTAAGTGCACCTTTGCCCAAAATCCGCGATCCCAGCATCACAGGAAACAACCCGTTGGCAATAGGATAAATCATCGCTTCCAGCAGCAACGGGGTATATTGGTAGTCAGGGTGAAGCATGACCACAATATCTGCACCGGCAGAAAGGGCTGCGGTATAACAGGTTTTCTGGTTCCCTCCATAGCCACGGTTTGCCGGGTGGCGGATTACGCGGTTGACGCCCAGTCGTTCTGCTTTACCGGCAGTATCATCGCTGCTTTTATCATCCACGAGAATTACCTCATCTACAATTTCGAAGGGAATTTCCCGGAATGTTGCTTCCAGGGTTGTCTCCGCATTGTAGGCAGGCATGACCACCACGACTTTTTTTCCTTTTACCATACTACAAATTAAAAATAAATATTCGCACCTGCCAAAGCCTCTGTTCAATTCAATTTGCACTGGGAATTCGATAAAAATAACCTATCTTCAACCGACAAATTCACATTTCCATGAAATCCCGGATTGCTTTTTTGTGTTGGTTGATAGGGATATTGAACCCGAGTTTCGGCGGTGGGTTTCAACTGAACCTGCATGGACAACGCCAACTGGGGATGGCGCATACCGGTACAGGGCTCGCGCTCGACGGAAGCGCGGTTTTTTTTAACCCCGGCGCGCTGGGTTTTGTATCCGGAGGCTCTGTCATGATCGGAAGCAGTGCTGTTTTTCCGAGAACCAACTTTCTCGCCCGCACCCCCAGTGTTTATCAGGAGAATATGGACACCTTGTTATTCACCCCGATTTACCTTTATCTCGCGTGGCAGATTAAATCTCAACAAGCAAATAAAAAGGGCTTTTCACTGGGCGTGAGTGTCAACAACCCCTTCCTCGGAGGTTCTAAGTGGCCCGACACTTGGAAAGGAAAGTACATTTCTCAGGAGTTTGCCATTAATACTTTTTTTATCCAACCCACGCTCAGCTATCGGTTTAATCCACAAGTGGGAATAGGCCTGGGCGTATCGTATGGATTTGCCAGCCTGTTTTCACGAAAAGCCATAACGGTTGACGGCCCCAACGGCAGTGAGGGCACAGCAGCTTTATCTGGAATCGTGCCGGTATTGGTTTTAATGCAGGTGTTTTTCTCCGGCCAAACGAAGAGGTGAGTTTGGGAATAACCTACCGGTCGCCGGTTCGAATGTATATGCTCCAGGGAATTGCTAAGTTTGACGTGCCGGAATCGCTGCGCGATATCTACCCCGATATGCGGTTTTCTACGGAATTTACGCTTCCCGGGGTGCTGAATTTTGGGATCGGCTACCGGCCCGACGAGCGGTGGCTGCTGGCATTTGATCTGAATATTACGAGCTGGAACAACTTCGATTCTTTGTCTTTTGCTTTTGAGCAGAATATTCCGCCGGGAAATGACTGGCCGGAACGGAGAGGATTTGTCAACGCAGCTACTTTCAGGGTGGGAGGTGAGTATCAGTTGAATGAAAAACTCCGGTTCAGAGGCGGAGCTTATTACGACCAGTCGCCGGTTCCCGAAGGTTTTGTGAGCCCGGAGCTCCCCGATGCAGACCGCATCGGGCTTAGCCTGGGAATGGGCATTAATATTGTAGAGCGATTATACATCGACGTGTCCTGGAACTATGAATTTACAGGAGAACGAACCGCCATTCTCGACGAAGCTGTATTCGGAGGCACCTATCAGACCTCCACACATATAGCCGGAATCGGGTTGCGGTATGAATTTTGAAAAATAAATTAACCCCTAGTAAACGATACAAGCAAAGATTCCGATATATAAGTATAAATGACCCGGAAGAAGGCATTGAGTGGATAATATATATGAGTAGAATTTTTACGATTGCCTGCACCCTTTTCCCCGCACTGATTTCGTTTTTGCTCTCCGGCTGTAAGCCGGAACTTGTCGGCCCTAAACCCAGCGCCGGCAACCTCAATATAAACCGATACATCGCCATCGGTGATGGGTTTACTGCCGGCGCCACCAACAGCTCGCTGGAGCCGGGTAGTTTTAACGGCCTATATGAAGATGGGCAGCGATATGCATTCCCCCGGCTCATCGCCGATCAGTTTAGTATGGTTCATACCATCCCGTTTGAGCAGCCGGTAATTGCAGGTAATGGATCGGGTTTCCTTCGTATTGAATCCATAGCGCCGACCACCTGCCCGGCAGATTCTCCAGATCCTATCCTTTCGCTGATCAACTCTGAAAACGGGTGGAAAACCCCATATTCTGCGCCGAAATTGCTCAACAATCTGGGTATCCATCAGCTCAAAGCTTCTCAGGTTCTCCCGGACAGCGCCGTTTTTGCCAACCCGTTTTTTACCAGAATCAGCCCCGTGGGCAGTTCCTATCTCTCTCTGATAAAAGATAGCCGCCCCGGCTTCTTTACCCTCTGGCTCGGAACCACAGATTTCCTGAATTTTGCAATGAAAGGAGCCGCCTACCCCGGAGCAGGCCCGGCAGATTCCGGAGATTTTGCCAGTGCGTTCTCAGAGCTTCTGGGTCAGATTACCGCAGACAATCCCGAGGCGAAAGGAGTAATCGGAAATATCCCGGATGTTACGCTTTTTCCCTATTTCAGGCATGTAAAACATGTATATATCAACCGGGAAAAATGTAAGGGATCGGTTTTCCCAATTTATATTTCGACGAATACAGGCATACGGATCGCTACCGAAAGCGATTGCATCCTGCTTCCCGCAAAAGACAAAATCGGGACTGATTACGGCGGAGGTATTTCATTTGGACTCGGGCCACAAAATCCCATACCCAATCACTGGGTACTGGATGAGGCAGAAGTAATCGCAGTCAGAAATCAGATTGGTGAATATAATGCACTTATCAGAGAAAAAATCAATGCGCTCAATGAAACCAGAGAAACTCCTGCTTTTGCTGTCGCAGATATTAATTACCTGATCGGCCAGTTGGATCGCGGATACAAAGAGGATGGGCTGGAAATTTCTACAGATTACCTTTCCGGAGGAATATTTTCGCTCGACGGGATTTATTTTACACCCAGGGGAAATGCGGTTATTGCCAATACCTTTATTCGCACCATCAATATTTTCAGCAGTTTCGAGGCTTCTATCCCTCCTATAAACATTACTGACTTTTCGGGCGTAATTTTTCCGTGAGTAAAGACTTCTGAAAAAACGCAATGGCAGCTCTTACCTGCAAAGCCAGAGAGTGTGTCCCGTCATTAAAAATAGTAAAATCCGAGCGCAACAGTTTTTCTGACTCTGCCCACTGTTTATCCATTCGGGCAATGACGGCTTCACGAGTGGTCTTATCGCGGCTGATTACCCGGTTGATCCTGATATTTTTGGGTGCATATACAGTAATTACTGCATCAGAAGTTTTGTAGGCGCCAGATTCAAATAAAATAGCGGCTTCTCTCAGCAAAAACGTGTGCGGATATGTATCGGGAGTATTTTCTACCCACGCGTCAAAATCACGTGCAGTAGCAGGATGAACCAGCCCATTGAGCCGGGAAAGTAGTGCGCCATCCGAAAATACACGTTGACCGATATAGGCGCGGTTCAGTGTTTCGTCAGGAAAGTAGGCTTCTTCTCCCATGAGATCACGGATGTTTTCTTTTAATACCACGTCGTGGACCATCAGCCATTTCGCCCGCGAATCAGCATCATATATGCGATAACCCAGGGCGGCAAAAACCTCACATACGCGGCTTTTTCCGCTTCCAATACCTCCGGTAATGCCAATGACAGGAAGTTTCATTTTTTCACAATTACATACGAAAGGCGAAGTGGATTGCGGCTTACGAGTTTCAGGGGAGCGGGAAGTTCAATCTGAGGTACTAGTTCAGGTACATCTTTATCCAGTTTTTGAAAGGGAATAGTATGACGAATATTCTCATTCTCCTTTTTTAGCTGGTGAAATTTATCCATCGGCACCAATGCAGTAACATCAATGGCGTTGTGACTCAGCCTGACTTCCATACCAGGTGGTACATCCGCGATTTCGACCGGCACACGTATCACCATTTGAGTATAAAGCACAGGGTTGAGCTTCAACTTCACTTTTCTGGGAATAACAGAAAGCCCGGGGACATTATCCACCACATTGACTTCGATTTCACCCTGATTGGAAATGACAGGCGTTTTTTCATCTGTGGTAAACCATTCGCTGATACTGTCAAGACGGGTCTGTGGGCCGAGGATGATCACCGAGTCCTGAAGCAGTTGAGGCGGATTGGGAAGCTGGAAGGTAGGTTTGAGTTGAATACGCGTCTGAAGGCGGAGAGGTACCCGTTTATAGATTTTTTTTTCGTATTCAAAATAAATACGCCCGGGTGTGATGCCCTTGATTTCGTAGGGGATAATACGGGAAAACACATCCTTATAAGAGCTGGTGGGGATAAAATTGTTGCGGCGGTATTCTTCGCTGAATGGAAATTCGAGCGTATCGCGGGAGAGTTTGAAGTGTTCTATCAGCAGATCAACGCCACCGCCGCGGGCGACGACATCGACATGAGGATTGAGGTTGCGGGTAATCTGAATGGTTTCAGGAACAGCCGTAATTTTTACTGGATAGGAGATAGAGGTGTCGTATTCCTGGTTAATGGTTACGAGAAACCACAAGGTGAGAGAGAGCAGGGCGGCAATCAGGATGGTTGCGCCCTGATCATTTTTTCCCGGGAAAAATGAGAGGACTTTTCGGAGAAGGTTCCGGGGATTTACACCGGAACTATTTTTCATTTTCAGCGGCCGGAGCGGGCCTTAAAGCAGTCTTGTCAAACCGAAGTTTTACATTGGAGTCCACTTTTACCAGGGCAGATTTTTCATCAATGCTTTCTACCTGTCCGTAAATGCCGCCAATCGTGATGACTTTATCTCCTTTGCTGAGCCCTTCGCGGAAGACGCGTTCTTCTTTGGCTTTTTTCTGTTGGGGACGAATCATAAAAAAGTAAAAAATGGCGATGATACCGCCAAAGAACAGAAATTGCTCCATCCCGCCCAGGCCTCCAGATCCTGTAGTGGTAGTCGCGTCTGTCTGCAATAAGATAAGTATATTAAGCATAAATAATAATTTCGGGTGAATAAGGGGATAAAAGTATAAAAAAGAAGACAAAGGCCAAAAGTGAAAACACCTTTGGCCTTTGCTTTACGGAGTAAATTTTCAGTAGTTACCCGTGTTTGATAAAAAACTGCATTTTTAGTTGGCAGCGGGCAGCACTTCGCCGGAGATACGGAGGATTTTGTTGATGTTACCCTCAAAATTTCCGGTTACGGTTACGGTTTTATTCTGCACACCTGATTTGCCGGCGGAGTTGAAAACTACATCAATGAAACCTTCGCCTCCGGGCGGAATAGGATCTTTGCTGTAGCTGGGAGTAGTACAACCGCAGGATGCTTTTACACGGGTAAGCACGAGGGGTTCGGTACCTGTGTTTTTGAATTTGAACTGGTGCGTAACATTGGTACCAGCCTGAACCTGTCCGTAGTCGTACTCTTCAGCGGTAAACTCAACAGAAGTTTTGGCCATTTCTTCGGCTTTTGCCTGAAAATCGGGCACTTTGGGCGTAGTTGACGGATCAGTGCTTTGACCGGCGAGGGTTTGTCCATTGGGAGAAACCTGAACAGAAGAGTTATTGTCGGCAGCCGTTTTGTCTTCGGTTGAGCCGGAGGTCTGGCATGCGGCTAAAGCCATGATTGCGATTGCCGCAAGAAAAGAATAACGAAACTTTTTCATAATGACGTTTGATATTAAAGGAAGTCAGCTTTCGATTAACTAAAACCTTAGTGCAAATATACTAACTAATTCTTTAGTGCAAAAAAAATCTCAAAACTATTCCAGATTTTCTATGACATGCTGAGCAAACTGAGAAGTAGTTGCTTTTCCACCCAGGTCTCCGGTAGTTTTTTCTTTTTGTGCGAGGGTTTTGAACAGCGCTTTTTCAACTCTGTCGGCAACTTCATGCATCGACAAATAATGAAGCATCATAATGGCTGACTGCAGGAAGGCAGATGGATTCGCCTTATTTTGGCCTGCAATATCAGGGGCGCTGCCATGCACGGCTTCAAAAATGGCCGCATCTTTTCCAATATTGGCACCGGGTACAAGTCCAAGACCGCCAATGAGCCCGGCAGCCAGATCAGAGAGGATATCGCCAAAAAGATTGGTTGTCACAATCAGATCATACTTTTCGGGATACATGACCAGTTGCATACACATATTATCGATAATGCGCTCTTCTACCTTGATGCCGGGGTAACTTTTGGCCACTTCCATTCCGGTTTTGAGGAATAAACCGCTGGATTGTTTCATGATATTGGCCTTGTGGACGATCGTTACTTTGCTTCGGTTGTGTTTGACTGCGTATTCGAAAGCTGCGCGGATGATGCGTTCGGAGCCGGATCGGCTGATACGGGCGATGGCATCTGCGATCTGGTTACGCTCGTCATAGATTTCGAAGCCGGAGTACATCCCTTCGGTATTTTCGCGGAAGAGGACGAGATCGACATTGGGGAAGCGGCTGTTGAGGCCGGCTACACTTTTGCAGGGGCGAATGTTCTGATAGAGATCAAACATTTGCCGGAGCGTCACATTGATACTTTTAAAACCTTCACCGACAGGTGTAGTCAACGGGCCTTTCAGTGCAACTTTGGTACGGCGAATGGATTCGATCAGTTCAGCGGGGATAAGATCTCCCACTTCGCGGAAAGCCGTAAGGCCAGCCTGTTGTTCATCAAAGTCAAGGTTTGCGCCTGCAGCCTCAAGAATACGGACTACAGCGTCTGAGATTTCCGGCCCTATACCGTCGCCGGGGATTAAGGTAATGGTTGTCATTAAGCGTTATAAATTTTCAAAACGTATAATTCAAGAAGAAGCAATCATAGTGCCGTATCTTCAACTGAATTTCCGATAGAATGGTTAATCAGACCCCGGCCTTTTTTCACAATTTTTCCCTTGGTATGCAGGTCATTATAGAGGCTGTCTAGGATACCATTGATAAACTTGCTGCTTTTGGGGGTGCTATAGGTTTTGGCCAGTTCGAGGTACTCATTAATTGTAACTTTTACGGGAATTTCTTCAAAATTGAGCATCTCACAAATAGCCATATGCATCAGGATCCGGTCAATCCTCGCAATTCGCTCCAATTCCCAGTTTTCTGCTTTCCCTTTGATCATTTCGTCGTACTTTTCTGCATTCTGCATGGAGTCGTAGTAGAGAGAAACGAGTAGCTGGGTATCACCGGAAAGCTTTTTTTTCTTCTCGAGGTCCTCGACCTCATCTTCCAGCTCTTTGAGCAGGAGTTGAAATACGGCCTCGGGTTTTTGTCCCGAGGTGATGCATGCATATACCGCCTGCATAACTTTAGCCCGAATCTGCCTTCTAGTAATCATCTGGAATTGCGTAGTGAAGTTGAATAAAAATTAAGTAAAGAGCAAATTGTTGCCAACAGCCCGGATTCGCGATTCTGCCATCCGGAGCGCCGCTTCGTGAGTCGTTATTCCCTGTTGGCCAGCCATCTGGTAAACCGACAGGGTTCTGTCATATATTTTTTCAGTCATCCGCATCGCCACCTCACGACTGTAGGCGCCAAGTTCAAGGCTGACATTGATAATTCCGCCTGCATTGACCATAAAGTCGGGGGAATACAAAATTCCCCTTTGCACGAGCGCCTGCCCATCCCGTACCTCATCGAGCAACTGATTATTGGCTGCGCCATTGACAATCGCACAGTTTAATGCCGGGATAGTCTCCGGGTTCAGTGTAGCGCCCAAGGCACATGGCGCATAGACATCGACCGGAAGCGTATAAACCTGGTCTTCTGTAATTACCGATGCACCCGTGCGTTTTGCCACCTGCGCAAGGATATCGGGATAAATATCATAAATATAACCCCTGGCATTTTCTTTCACCAGGTGATCTACCAGATAAGAACCTACATGCCCCACTCCCTGTACAAGCACCTTTTTCCCTTCGAGAGAATCATTTCCTGTTTGCACTTTTATCGCTGCTTTCATCCCCAGGTAAACACCGTAAGCCGTAACAGGAGAAGGATCACCGCTTCCTCCTCTTTCAACAGGAAGCCCGGTGACATAAGGCGTCTCCATACGGATATATTCCATATCAGCCGTGGACATGCCCACATCTTCTGCGGTGTAGTATTTTCCTCCGAGATTATGAACAAACTTGGCGAAGCGCCGGATCAGGGCCTCAGATTTTTGCGTTCTTGCATCGCCGATAATTACAGCTTTTCCTCCACCGATATTAATGCCTGCCAGCGCATTTTTGAGCGTCATGCCGCGTGAAAGCCGCAGCGCATCCGTAAGGGCAGCCTGCTCGGAAATGTAGGACCACATCCGCAGCCCGCCCATAGCAGGACCCAGCGTTGTATTGTGAACTGCAATAATCGCGCGGAGCCCCGTGGCATTATCATTACAATAAAGCACAAGCTCATGGTTGTTTTGCGAAAGTGCATCAAATACAACCGATTCGGTTTTGGTTTCAAAAAACTGTATTCCGGACATATTCGTGGGGCGAATTATCAATTTGTAACCACAAAGGTAATTATTGTTTTGTAAAAAACAGGACTCCCCATATAATTCCATACAATGTACAAGGCAATTTTTAATTTTCCATGTATATTTTCCCCCACCCCGCGCATTTCTTCCGCATCATTCCCTATGAATCATTTGCATTTCACATGGTTTCCTGTCTATTTTTACCCCATCAAAAGATTTCTCTATGAGCAACGATATTTTTCCATCTAAAGACAGCATCGTCTCCAAAGTAAAACCTGCATTTTTTCCCAAACACCAAAATGCAATTTACAAAAGACTGGAGGATAAACATACAAGCGTTGAAGTCGAAGATGATCCGTTGGGCACCCGTATGATCATCAACCTCGGCCCCCAGCACCCGGCTACCCATGGGGTATTGCGGGTTGTACTCGAAGTGGATGGAGAAACCATTATCAAATGTGTGTCTGACATCGGCTACCTTCACAGAGGAATAGAAAAATAGCCGAAAACAAAACTTACCAGGAGTTCATGCCCTATACTGACCGCATGGACTATATGTCTCCTTATTCCAATAACGTCGCCTTCTGTCTGGCTGTGGAAAAACTGGTTGGCATCGAAGTTCCCGAACGTGCACAGTATATCCGTACCATCGCCTGTGAACTGGCCAGAATCTCTGCTCACCTCCTCTGGCTGGGAACCATGGTCATGGATGCAGGCGCAATCTCCATGTTCCTCTGGACATTCAGGGAAAGAGAAAATCTCTACGATATATTTGATAAACTCGCAGGGGTGCGATTTACCGTCAGCCACTGCCGCATCGGGGGTATTCAGTATGATATGAATGACGAAACCCTGAATGCCATTATCAAATGGAAAGATAATTTTAAAAAGGAGCTGAAAAGCTGGAAAAAACTCCTCGGCAATAACGGTATATGGCTCAACCGCAACCGCGGCGTGGGTGTAATCTCAAAAGAAGACGCCATCAACTACGGTCTTACAGGCCCTGTGCTCCGGGCCTCGGGCGTACCGCATGACCTCCGGGTGTTTGAACCATATCTCGTTTACGATCAGATTGAATTTGATATTCCTATCCGCGAAGAAGGCGACTGTCTCGCCCGATACCTCGTCAGAATGGATGAAATGGAGCAAAGTGGCCGCATCCTCGATCAGTTGATCGCCAAACTCCCCAAAGGTGATATCAGAGTCGATAATGCCAAACATAGTTACGCATCCAAAGATGAGGTTTATTATTCCATGGAAGGAATGATTCACGACTTTATGATGACCGATGTGGGCGTTATGCCTCCTGAAGGAGCCGAAGTTTACCATGCAATTGAAGCCCCCAAAGGAGAACTGGGTTTTCACCTCAAATCGGACGGCACAGGTTCCCGTGGAGATGCAAAATCAATTCGCCTTCCTTCACCAACCTTCAGTGCCTCGACAAACTGATGGAAGGAAGTATGATCGCGGATACCGTTGTGCTTATCGGCTCCATCGACCCGGTTATGGGTGAATGCGATAAATAACAACTTTGAGGGTTCCGCTTCGTATGATTACCGGTTAATTTTTAACCATCTTAAACCAAGATTACCCTATGGATTTTATTCAGATCGTATTCTGTACGATTTGTGCCTACCTGATTGGTTCCATTCCTGTTGGTATCTGGATCGGAAAATTCTTCTACGGAATTGATATCCGGGACCATGGTACAGGAACTGCATGCCACATCAATATCGCCCGCATCATGGGCCCCAATGCCAGCCTGATTGTTCGGATTCTCGATATTGCCAAAGGTTTTTTTGCCGCACACCTCGCTTTTTTTGTCTATAACCGTTACGGCATTTTCGCCGAACTTGAATACCCTGTACTTACCCTTAGTTTTGGGCTTGCCGCACTCATGGGGCATATTTTCCCCGCATTTGCCCGCTACAGAGGCGGAAAAGGGGTACATGTAACCCTGGGGGTTCTTGCCGCAGTAAACCCCGTTGCCACAGGCATTTTTGCCCTCATTGCACTGGCGATATTTGCCATATCCCGATACCCTATCCTCGGATATGTTGCAGCAGCGCTTGCCCTCCCGGTTTATGTCATTGCCACCCGCGCCAGCTACGGTTATATGCTGGTTCCCATGTATGTATTTGCTACTGCCGTTTTCCTGATGCTGTTTTTTACTCACAGGCAGGATCTTATCGCCATTCTTCAGGGAAAAGTCATGCCCCAGGATCATTTCTGGCCCCATTTCCGAAGAAGACATTAATTGTTATTTTTGCACCGGAATCTGTCTAACCTATTTACCCAAAGCAATGAAAGTACTCGTATTCCCCGGGCAGGGTGCCCAATATCCAGGAATGGGCAAAGAATTGTACCAAACTTCCGATCTGGCAAAACAAATGTTCCATACCGCTAATCAGGTACTGGGATTCGATATTCAGTCCATCATGTTTGAAGGAACGGAAGATGACCTGAAACGAACTTCCGTAACTCAACCGGCAATTTATATCCACTCTGTTGTCGCCGCCTATGTACATGGGGTAATTGCCGATGCAGCGATGACTGCGGGACATTCTCTTGGCGAATTTTCAGCGCTTACTGCCGCAGGCGCGCTCTCATTTGAAGATGGGCTCCGCCTCGTAGCTATCCGCGCCAATGCCATGCAAAAAGCCTGCGACCTTACCGAAAGCACTATGGCTGCGATCCTGGGTATGGAAAATGAAGACGTTGAGGCTATTTGCGCAGAAATAAACGATATCGTCGTGCCAGCCAACTATAATACCATCGGGCAGCTTGTCATCTCAGGCTCAAAACCCGGAATCGCACAGGCTATCCAACTGGCCGAAGCGCGGGGCGCCCGCAGAGCCGTGGAAATTCAGGTCAATGGTGCCTTCCATTCTCCCCTTATGGAGCCTGCACGAATAGAACTGGCCGAAGGAATTGAAAAGACTTCTTTCAGTGATGCATCTATTCCTGTTTATCAGAATGTCACTGCCCTACCCCACCAGGACAAAGAAACCATAAAATCAAACCTGCTGAAACAGCTTACGGCTCCCGTACGATGGACTCAGACGATCCAGGCGATGATCGAAGCCGGTGCCACGGAGTTTGTCGAATCCGGCCCCGGAAACGTTCTCTCAGGCCTTATCAAAAAGGTGGACAGGAAAATGCCTGTCAGTCAGGTGAGCTAATCTTAAAACGGATAAAATACAGGGATCAGCCAGGTCGCCATTAGCCAGAATATCACGCTCAGGGCAGCCCCTACTTTGGTGAAGTCTTTAAATTTATAGTCTCCGACGCCATACACCATGGTGTTGCACTGATAGCCTATGGGCGTCATAAAGCTGGCCGAAGCGGCAATGGTGATCGCCACCAGAAAAGGTAATGGAGACAATCCCAAATGACTTGCCGTTGATATTGCTATGGGCGCAAGAAGTGCAGCAGATGCGTTGTTGGACATGATTTCTGTGAGTAATGCGGTCAACACATACAAACCTGAAACGATGGCAATAGGACCAAACGGACCAATTGTTTTTACGACGAAGTCGGCGATAGTGGCAGAAAGACCCGATTTTTCCATGGCAACCCCAAGACTCAGAGCCCCTGCAAGCAAAAATATTACCTTCCAGTCCACCTCATCGTAAATTTCTTTGGCCGGAAGACAGCCGGTGAGGATCATAACAATGGAAGCGATCAGGCTTCCTCCCAGAATATGGAGGATGTTGAATGACGAAAGTACAATCACACTGACCAGGCAGCTCATCACGATAGCAAAGTTGCGCCAGTTGACCTGGGCAGTTTTAAACTTAAACTCTGTCAACAACAAAAATGGCTGGTAGTGAGAAGATTCCTCTTCTTTTAATTTATCGAGGCGGTTGTTTTTGATTTCGACAAGCACAATATCCCCTGCTTTGAGTTTGATGTCGGCCAGGCGCTCGTGAACGTTGTCTTCTCTGTGTTTTACGGCCAGCGGAATTGCCCGAAACCTCCTTCTGAAGTCAATTTCTTCAATAGTCTTGCCCTCAAAACGCGAATTGGAGGTGATAATCAGTTCGACCAATGAAGTGTCTTTGGAGGAAAAATCGTGGTTACTGACTGAAAGGGTATTTTTAATCCGGATATTCATCCGGTCTTTCAGCGCATTGAGCTTTTCGACATCACACCTTACTTTCAGAATATCGCCTTCCCTTAATACCATGTCGCCCATGGGGAGAGTAACCACTTCTTCGCCCCGGATGACACTGAGAATATCCATCCCGTATTCATTGACAAGCGGAGACTGGTGAATAGGTTTATTGGCCGAACGGGCGTCCTTAAAAAGTTGAATCTCGGTCACATAACTTCTCAGCGGCTGTGATTCTTCATCTTTGTGGCTTCGCCAGGGCAGGAGCTTGCGCCCGATAAAAACCATATAAATTATTCCGGTTATCATAAACAGCCCGCCGATAGGGGCAAGGGTAAACATCCCAAAGCCTTCCAGTCCTTCCTGCCGGGCTATTCCATCCACCAGAATATTGGTAGAGGTACCGATCAGGGTAGTCATTCCACCAAAAATAGAGGCAAAAGAAAGGGGTATCAACAGCTTGCTCCCGGGTTTGCCGACTTCCCGGGCAGTCTGCAAAATCACAGGTATAAATACCGCTACTACCGGGGTATTATTGATAAACGCAGAAATAAGGGCAATCATAACCATCATCACCACCATCCCCAGTGAAAAACTTCGTTTAAACAGTTTGGCAAAAAATACCCCCACGGGTTTCAGCACGCCGGTGCGCATCAGGGCCGCACTCAGAATAAACATAAACAACACCGTAATCGTTGCAGCGTTACTAAACCCATTGATCGCTTCCTGAGGCGATAATACGCCGGTCAGTATAAGCGCTCCCATAATCAACATAGCCACAATATCCACCCGAAGCTTTTCAGATATGAAAAGCACCAGAGAAGCAAGGATAATCACACCGACAATCAGACTGTCCATTTTGGTTGAAAAATATAATTCCTACGTGCTTAGTAGGGTTTTGTTTTACAGATTTTTTAGTTCCTCCCTGAGTTGATCTTCATAATCAGCCAGTTGTTGCAAATTGTAGCTTTTCAGAATTTTCACGGATGCTTCCCTTACTTCCTGAAAAGCTTTCCGGATTGAACAAATATCTTCATCTTTACATTCCTCACACCGTTCGTAAAACCGATAAGTGACACACGGCAGGAGTGCAATAGGCCCATCGAAAACCCGCATAATATCTGCGATATTGATCTCCGATGGCTGTTTTCTCAGATAATATCCTCCACCTGCACCTTTTTTGCTGCTCAGAATTCCGGAGCGCTTCATTTCCAGCAAAATAGTTTCCAGAAATTTGGCCGGAATATGTTCCGTTTCCGCAATATAGCTGGTCATGACCGGTCCCTTCCCATATTCCCGGGTAAGGAGCAAAAGGGCATTTAATGCGTATTTGGCTTTTTTGGAAATCATAAGCCAATATACCCAAAAATCCTACCTAGTATATAGGGTATGTTAGAATTAGATAAAAACCGGTGGTCAGATGCAGAAAAACCGGGATGAACGGAAGAAAGATTGTCAGGAAAAGCGTATGGCCACCCGTGCAAATTCACCCTTGTCAACAATCTTGTTAGAATTCCGGTCAATAAATATAACAAGATACAGGTAGTCGGATTTCCATTTTTTGACAGACATCATTTTGCCCTGGAAATCGAGGTTATTGACCGTATATGAAAGGTTGAGCAGATTGCCCGGCCCATTTCCCAGCAGGTCGCATCGGGTCGGCTCTGAGGCTGAGGTCGAATAAAAAATATAATGATGCCCGTTGGGTTCGTCCACAAAAAGATAACCACCATCATAGGGCCCGGCAAGCCCGGTTCCCGGCTCGTAAAAGGGGATATTGGACACGGGTATTCCTGAGCTTACTTCTGTCATATCTTTGGACCGGGAGAAAGCGACGATCTGAGCAGCGCCGTAGAGATTTTTGTCAGGATCGTATGGGGTATTCTGAAATTGAATGGAAAACGTAGCTTTGGATAAAGGGACAGCGTTGTATTCATCGTCGAGATGAAATACAGATTTACCCTGTACAATGCGCATTCCTTTTTCGTGGAAGTCTTCAGAAGATGCCGGAAGACTTTTGGTTGATTTACAGCCCGCGAGAAGGGCAATGCCTGTCAGCAGGCAAAGGAAATGAAGTGTGATTCTCATAGTTCAGGTGTATTTGAGTTGCCGGTAAAGTTAACGGAGAAAAATTTCATTTCGGATATATAAAAACAAAAAAGGCGGAACACTCAAGTTGTTCCGCCCCCTGATTGATCAATTTTTTTACAGATTTTTTAGGAGTTGGCCGTTGTAGTGGTAGGTGGTAAGGGAATCCATTTCTCTTTTACCCGCTACGATATCCTCCAGCTTTTGCCAGTCTGTGTTGTTTACGAGTTTACGCAGTGGCTGGGCTACGTGTAATACGTCCGGAAATACAGCCCTGATCATAATATCCCACTCCTTGCCATATCTGAGCAAATCATCTGGATAAACCACCTTTCTTTCGGTTCCCTCATCAAAAGGCACAAACGGTTCCGTCACATTCAGATATCCATAATCATCGGTCAGTTCTTCGCCGGGAAGAATATCTCTGATAGCAATTTCAAACTCATAAGGTGTAGTAAAGCAGTTGGGGCGAAAGCTATGGTTTACAAACCTCGCATAATCCCAGCAAAGGATAAAATCTCCCCGGTGGTTGCGGAAACAATATTTATCGATTTGCTCCCAGTAGATTTGGTCCATATTTTCTACTTGTGCCTGAGGGATTACCCTGTCCAGGGCGTCGAGTGCCCAGGTGATCGTGCCCTTCGGGATAAATTCTTTTGCGAATACCCCAAAGCCAATTTCATCATTGATGAATTTTAATTCTGTGCCAGGATGCATCATAATGTTGCGATACTTAAAAATTGAGTAAGTTTCATTGATTTGAATGTTTATGGATAAAAAAAATCCCGCTCCCACAGGTGTGTGGAAAAGGGAATCAAAAAGGCATTGATTTCGACCTGAAAATCTGGCCAACCCGGGTCAGACTTCCATTTTTTAAGGAATTTCACTTTCGGGCTGCTACGATCTTACGCGCAAACGAAGGGAATTTCCTATGACAACGACATCTGACATCGCCATGGTAAATGCACCGATTATAGGACTAAGAAAGCCGGTTGCTGCCAGTGGTATGGCCAGCACATTGTAGAAGAAAGCCCAAAAAAGATTTTGCCGGATCGTTTTGACGGTCAGTTCGCTCGTCCGGTAAAGTTCTTTCATCAGGGACAAATGATCACCCAGTAATACAATCTGAGCGGATTGTATTGCTGCCGCTGTTGCTTTACCCAGAGATACTCCTACGGTAGCCCGGGCAAGTGCTGCGGCATCATTAATGCCATCACCTACCATGACCGTCGGTTTTTCTCTGGAAAATTGCTCGATCAGAGTCAGTTTGGATTCTGGAAGTTGCTCGCCATACACATTTTTTATTCCAAGTGTCTGAGCTACTTCCCTGCATTTTTCGTTTTTGTCTCCACTGACCATAATTGTTTCCACGCCTTTATCGTGCAGGTATCTGATCAGTTCTGCCGCATCGGGTCGTATTTCGTCATTGAGATCTACTGCGGCAAGGACGGTTCCGTTTTCAAGCAGAAACAGATCATGCGAAATTTCTTTTGTCAGCCCTTCTGCTATGCGAAACGAGCCCAGTTGATACTGATTCCCCTGCCTGTCAGTGGCCGTCATTCCCAGCCCTTTGTGCTCGGATACTTCTTTCATAAACAGCGGCCTGATCCCCTGAAGCGATTTTACCAGTGATCGGGCCACGGGGTGTTCGCTATTTCTTTCTATGCCCAGGATAATCTGCCTGACTCTTTGTTCTTCTTCCGGTTCACAATGAATCTGTTTTATGGAAAAAGCACCAGTGGTGAGGGTGCCGGTTTTGTCAAATACCACGCGTTTTGCCTCGTGGAAAGCTGCGAGCGTTCTTCCGCCTTTAACCAGAATTCCATTACGGGAGGCGCGCCCTACCCCGACAATTACGGCTGTAGGTGTCGCAAGTCCCATGGCACAGGGGCAGGCAATCACCAGTACGGCTACACTGTGAATCACTGATGTCTGAAACGAAAGGCCAAATACTGTAAAGGAAAGCAGAAAGGTTAATGCCGCAATCCCCAAAACTACGGGGACAAAAATTGCGCTGATCTTATCGGCCAGTTGCTGAATTTCGGGTTTTTCGGATTGTGCTTTTTTCACCAGATCGATCATCCGGCTGAGCACGGTTTTGGGCCCCACGGCAGTAGCCGCCATACGCACCGGGCCGGCCACCAGGACGGCACCTGCCATCAGCGAATCTCCGGCATTTTTTACGACGGGCATGCTTTCTCCGGTAAGCATCGATTCGTCGGCCTCGCCGGTACCGGCGAGGATATCGCCATCTGCAGGAATGCGATCGCCTGCGTGAAGCGCAAGCATATCACCCGGACGAACCGATTCTGCCGGAACCATTACTATTACCTCCTGGCCTTTCTCAAAAACGATTTTCCGGGCCATCTCCGGCTGGAGTTTTATCAGCGCATCTATGGCTGAAGTAGTTTTTTTCACAGCCCTGTGCTCCATGACATTACCCAGAAATACAATCGTAATAATGCTGGCTGCCGTTTCGTAAAAAAGATAATCCGGCCCCAGATCCATCACCGTGCCATAAAGGCTATACAGGTAAGCAGATGCCCCTCCAATTGCAATCAAAACATCCATATTGGGTACCCCAGAACGCAGAGACCGCCAGCCACTCGCACCAAAATGATACATTCCCAATAAAAAAACCGGCGTTGCCAGCACAAGTTGTACCCAGGGATTATGCAGTGGCCCCCAGGATATAAACATATGCAATACAAGTGGCAGGGTGAAAGCCAGGCTGAATAAAAAATATTTTTCGATGTAGGAAAGCCCCTGTTTTTCCGGCTTTTCGTCACTTACAATCTTATAACCCATCCGCTCAATGCCGTCTATCAGGTGCGCTATTTTTTCCTCCTCATTTGTCTCAAATACCACAGATTCGCCTGCAAAATCGACCATCACAGACTCCATACCTTCTTTCTCCAGGTATCGTGTAATACCCAGCGCGCAGTTGGTACATGTCATTCCTTTCACAGCCAGTTCGACCTGTTTCATTGCTCAAGCTTTCTTCCCGTAAACACGAAGGAAATATAACACTATTCCCAGTTCGTGCAACAAATGTATATTAATTGAAAGGACAATTCACAACAGTTTCTGTCGGTTGTACGTTTTATTTACGTGTGTCAACATTGTATGTTGAAATGTGGTTGTATTTTTTTAATTATTTTCAGTTTTTAGGGGATATTTTTAACGTACCAACATGAAAAAATTTCATATCTACACATTCCTTCTTTCTGCATTTCTGTTTACTTCAGTAAGTGTTTTCGCTCAGGATGCAGAAAAAACCAATGTTAAAAAAGAGCTTAGCAAAGTCATGAAGGATCTCCCTGAGGATGTTCAGGTTCAGATTCTGCGCTACGCCCAACGCAAACGCGATGCGCTCAAAGCTGCACAGGCCAAGCAGATGGAAACAGAAGCTAAAGTTGCTGCTGCCAAACCTGTTGAAAAACCCCAGCAGGAAATGGCGACCCCTCAGCCCAAACCCGCCCAGCCAGCTACGATTGAAGTCGCGCCCGCTGCACCCGCTACTGTAACAAACCCGGCACCGCAGCCTGTCCCGGCAGTTCCTTCCTACCTCCAGGAGGCAAAAGAAATGGCCGAAACGAGTATTCAGTTTGAAGGGGATTCGTACAATTACGGTAAAGTAGAATCAGGTGCCGTGGTAACGCATACTTTTAAATTTACAAACACCGGGACCGAGCCGCTAAAACTCACCCGTGTAAAAGCCAGTTGCGGATGTACCACGCCCAAATGGTCACAAAATGCTGTTGAGCCTGGCCAGGAAGGTTTCATTGATGTTTCCTTCAACAGCGCCGGAAAAGTGGGGGTTCAAACCAAAACCATTACAGTAACCGGCAACTTCCCGGGCAACAACAAAGTATTGAGAATCAGCGGAGAAGTATTGCCCAAAACCGCACCTGAAGGCAACTGATTTTTCTACCGGGCCAATAAAAAGTTACCAGGCAACCCCTTCTGAATTAAAAGAAACGGGTTGCCATTTTTTATTTTTTAGCACAAACACTTCCTCATACCCGAGTTGGCCGATGGTGCGTGCCGCTTCTGAAAACTGGGCGATCAGTTCCCTCGGGTGATGGGAATCCGAATTTATCGTAACCCCGATTCCCATTTCTCTTGCGGCTCTTAGCGCAAAGGTACCAGGGTAGGTCTCATCCAGCTTTTTCTTATAACTGCCCCGGGTATTTACTTCCATGATCAGCCCCTGCTCTGCGACAACTGCCAACGTGTCCAGCATTTCCTTTTGGTACCACTCCGCGTTAGGATCAAAAAGCTGCCCGTTCTCGCTCTGAATTTTAATTTTGTCGATATGCCCGACGATATCGGGTTTCAGTTGCCTGATCATCTGGCGGGTGATTTCAAAATATCTTTTTACGGCTGCGACGGCATCGTTGGCAAAAATTTCCTTTAGTCCTCTGAGAAACAGTTCATGCTCTCCGTCTATTTCCCAGGGTTCTCCGTTGGGAAACGTGTCCACAAAGTGGATGGAACCAACCATATAGTCAAGCGCAACCCGGCGGAATAACGGAGCATTTTCATCAAAGATACCGGGGAGATAATCGACCTCCATTCCGAGATAAATCTCAATTTTATCGCTGTATTTATCTTTCAGGCGGCGAATTTCTTCACAATACTGATCCACTTTTTCCAGCTTCATGCTCCATGCGCGGAAAAAGGGAAGCGGAGAATGGCAGGAAAATCCCAGGGCCGCTACTTCCAGTTCTATAGCAGTTTTTACATGATCTTCCGGAGCAAATTTACCATCAGAATAATGTGTATGGCAGTGATAATTGGTCCAATGCATCAGGCGAAAATTTCGTGGAAAGATAAACTTCACTTATAAATTTAATGTGAAATTATTTCTATTCCTTCTGAAGTTTTCGGCTAAATACGCGTCCCTTTACTACTACCTGTAAAACGTAAAACCCTTCGGGTAATTTGTCCAGTGTATTGATCTCCAGCAGTTGCTGGGGTTTTGCAACGATCATATTTGACCATATCCGTTGCCCTTTCATATCCAGAATCTGAATATGGCACGTTTCTCCGGGGTCGGCGGGAAGTTTTAATTCAAAAGTATTTTTAAACGGCTGGGGATAGATCTCCAGATCTGTTGTTATTTCCTGCCTCCCACGCACCTCACGAAAGGGGGTTATGGTGTATGTTCCATCTGGATGGGAAAATACCAGGCGATAAAAGGTGGGAGTGGTAAAAGAATTATTGTCTGTCCATGATGCATTGCCGTAGGATGCGGGAAGAGTAACCATTTTTTCGGGCACATAGCTACCCTCTTTCCGCCTTTCGATTCGCACAGAGTCAACTCCATGCGCCAGTACCACCTGCCATTCGACCACAACGGTCTCATCCGTAAGACGGGATGCATAAAACCGGTCATAGACCGTAGGTAGCAGGCTTCCGGCAGATTCTTCGGCCCCCACATCAAACTGCCCGTTGGCGGGGATTGTATTGTTGAAGAAGTCCTGATTCCCGACATTGACGCCCAGCACCGAATCAAGTGAAAGGCCCATGTCCTTTAGTGGGGAGGCATTCAGGAGGTTATATGCATTCAGGGTAAACAGCAGGGTTGGATCGCCGATCGTGCCTCCGCCACCGGGGTTGCTGACCACAGGGTCGCCCTGAAATCCGACAGGATTTCCGCCGAGCATTTCCTGCCCTTTGCCTGTGCGCCAGGCATTGAGCGAATTATAGACATTGGCACCTTCAGCATACCGGTGTTGCCCGGTCATGGAATGATAGGCATTGCCCTGAAAGGAGATATCGGCGCTATTGCTGGATTTGTCCACCAGTTCGATATTCCCGGAGGTAATAAAAAGATTGTTGGAAACTTTGACCGAATCTATACCTGCGGAGGTGGAGCGAAAGGCCGCGGGGGAAATACCCGTTCCGGCACTCATAAAAACTACATTATTATAGATTTTGATATCGGCCAGTACACCCGAACCTTTCCAGAAATGAATTCCGCCATAATCATTGTTTCTGCCGTCATTCTCACTGATATTGTAGCGGATCGTATTGTTTCGGAGCGGTCTTGCGCCATTGTATTCGGCGAGCAGAATACCCGCGCCATCATTGTCGTGGGAATAACAGTATTGAATCATCGATTCGGTACATCCGCCATCGAGATCAAACCCACCGCCGTCTTTTGTCGAACCGGTTTTGTTGTGATGAGATTCGCAAAACTGGATGATACCCCGATGGCTGTCCCAAATCCAGATACCGACAGGGCCGCCGCCGTTGTAGAAGTTCTCAGCACCGTTGTTATAGGCTTCACAGTATTCGATGAGCACACCTTCAGTATTGCCCACGACGATCCCATTGCCTGTATGAGCGGTATTTTTACCGATTTGTCCGGGATTATCATAGACTTTACAGTGTGCGATATAGATATTTTTATGTGGATATCCTGTGGTCAGCACTTTTCCCTGAACGCCGATGCCGTAGTCGCCATTGTCGTGAATATCGGCATGAAGGATTTCGATATTTTTGAACCCGGAGTCAGAAAATACAGGATCGGCAAAAATCGTAATCCCCCCCCGGTTAAACCCGCTTACTTCGACAGATTCTATCGAAATATAATCATAGGCCTGGGTATAGTTTAGAAAGGAATAAAATAAAATACCGTGCTGGTCATTGAGGGCGCGTCCGTCTCCGACGACGTTGATATCTTTGATCTGTATCCCGGCACAGTTCATCACCTCGATGCCATTGTCTGTACCGGCAAGGATTGTCGCCCGGCCTGTGCCGTAGCTGCCGATAAAAAGGGGCGCAGCCGCAGTACCGCTGTTGGCTCCGGAAAAATACAGGCTGCCGGAAAAACTCTGCCCGCCTTCAAAAAGAATACTGTCCCCGGGTGTAAAGGTCTGGGTATTGACGTAGGCAATCGTCTTCCATGCGTTGAAAGGGGAAAAGCCGCTGTTGGCATCAGAACCGGAAGGGCTGATATAATAAGTGGTAGCCATAAGAGGCGAAAATACCTGAAGGGAAAAGAACAGGGCAAATCCGAAAAAGTTCAGTTGTAAAAATACCTTCATAACTGTGTGAATCTGATTACAGATAACCAGCAACGGCCCGGATTTGTTGAGGCCGTTGCTGATATAAATAAATACTACCGGTCCTGATCAAAAGGCACACCCAGTGCAGCATCAATTTCGGCCTGAATGCCCGGGGCACTGGGGCGGGAGGGATTGGAATTGGCAATCGTTCCGTCGCGGTTGATGAGGAAATAGTTGGGGATAAATTTCACCCCGTACATATTAGCGACTTCAGAATTTCCGCCCTGGGAGTACAGCAGTACGCCCTGAAGTTGTTCATCTGCCACAGCTTTACGCCAGGCGGCTTCATCCTCATCAATGGAGATGTAGAGGAATACCACATCTTTTCCTTTATTGGCCTGAAACAGGCGACGGGAAGCAGGCATTTCTGCGCGGCAGGGGCCGCACCAGCTTGCCCAGAAATCGAGATATACCACTTTCCCTTTAAAATCACTCAGCGATACCTGTTGGCCATTGATATCTACCAGCGTAAATTCGGGTGCAGGCTTACCCGGAGCCAGGAGCATCGCCTGGTCGTATATTGGTTGGAGGATTTTTGCATAATCACCTTTTTTGTCTGCTGCGACAAATTCAGCATAAATACTTTCCACCATCATCGGATTACCACTCTGCAGAAAATCTTTAAGCATGGAAGCCTGAATCAGAAGCATCGGCTCATCCTGAAGGGTTGTGCTGACAAATTTATATTCTCTCGAAAAGCGTGCTTCGGGATCCAGTTCAACCCCTTCTTCTTTTAACAGGTTATCTACACTCCAGGAGATATAATTCTGAACAAAACTGACATACTCCGGGACGTTGACTGCATGCGCATTCATGGGCCGGACTTCGCTCAGAAATTCGTAATAACCTTTGGAGAGTTTTACTTCTGATACATCTTTTTGTGCCAGGTAGGCGTGATAAGCCGGGAACTGCATCAGCCGGGTTCCTCTTGTATAAAGGATTCGGGAGGAGACAAAGGAGAGGAAGTCCTCCGAAAGCTTATGGCTTTTGGCGTATTCATTCAGGAAGTTGCGCTGGTTGTTATATACGCGGTTTACCCAGGCAGCGTATTCGAGTTCCAGGCCTTCTTTTATTAAAACTTTGGAATCATCCGCCACGCCTTCATCTTCAAACTTCAGGAAAAACTTTGCCAGGAAATTGGAGGCATCTACGCCCGGGCCTTCGCCTTTGTATTTGATAGTTTCGTCAAATTGTTCGGGATTAAGGGAAAGGACAATCTGGTCTCCGGGATGGATAAACATCGCCGTCTGCTCTCTGCCATGAGAAAACGAGGCAGAAGTAGCCTGTTCAAGCGGAAAGCTAATCTGGAACTTCCCTTCTTCATCAAGGGTAGCCTTGTGTGAAACAGGTCTTTCCACCAGAAGGTTGGGATAATAATAGACGGAGACAGATTTGCCGGCAGGATTGTCGATTTTGCCGGAAACCGATACCGTTCCCTGCCCAAAGGTCAGCGAGCCAGATAGAATAATTCCCAGGAAAATGAAAATAGGGTTTTTCATGCGCCAGATACAATAAGGGTTACAGATAGGGTCAATTTTCAGGTCAGTTGATCAAATTTATAGAATAAGTATCTATCTTGTCAACGGAATCAACGCATAAAAATACATATTTACCTAATGAAAACCTACAACGAACAGGAAGCTGCCGCCATACTTTCTGATCTTTCCGGCTGGAAGTATCGGGAAAGCGGGATTGAGCGCCAATTTAAGTTTAAGGATTTTATTGAGGCGTTTGGATTTATGAGTCAGGTTGCACTGCTGGCACAAAGTGCCAATCACCACCCCGAGTGGCAAAATGTCTATAACCGCGTGGAAATTCGCCTCAGTACGCATGACGCCGGTGGGCTTACTGATCTGGATTTTTCTCTTGCCGCGGCCATCAACAAGTTATAGCATGGTAAATATCAAAATCATCAATCGCTCTGATAACCCGCTGCCCTTTTATGCGACCGCGCTGTCGGCGGGAATGGATATTTACGCCAACAATGACCAGCCGGTAGCGTTGGGTTCACTGGAAAGAGCCATGATTCCTACTGGTCTTTTTATCGAACTTCCGCCCGGATTTGAAGCACAGATTCGACCCAGAAGTGGCCTGGCAGTAAAACATGGACTGAGCATGGTCAATACGCCCGGCACCATTGATGCAGACTACCGGGGCGAAATCCATGTCATTCTTGTGAATTTGAGCCATACCCCCTATACGATCCGTAAAGGAGAAAGAATTGCCCAAATGGTCATCGCCCGCCATGAAAAAGCCGTATGGGAAGAAGTATCGGTATTGTCTGAGACAGAACGGGGAGAAGGAGGCTTTGGACATACGGGGAAATAGTTTTAATTTATCATCCATGAGAAAGTTATTGGTTTTCATCTGGGTAACCGGCCTGTTTGCCGGGTTCTCTGCCTGCAAAAGCACCAAACCTGCGGCTACCGCAACATCTGCGGAAGAAAAAACCATGGGCAGGGCTTTTGCCACAGGGCTTCAGACCGAACAGTTGTATGTTGAAGCCTGTACACAACTTATGCGCGGCGATTATGCTGCGGCAGAGAGCCTGTTTGAGGAGGTGATTGCACAGGATCCCAACAACCACGCAGCCATGTACAATGCAGGGAAAATTGCGCTGGAAAAACGCGAGTTTGACAAGGCTGTGCGTTATGCAAAAACTTCTATCGAAAAAGATGCATCCAATTACTGGTATTACAATCTCCTGAAAAAAGCTTATGAGTTTAACGGAGATTACGCCAATGCCCTTTCCGTACAGGAAAAAATTGCCGAACTGTTTCCCCAAAAATTCAACGACCGGGTTCACCTTGCAGAACTTTATCTTCAGAGCGACAAGGCCGATAAAGCCATCGCACAACTGCTTTCCATCGAAGCACAGACCGGCCCCAATGAGGAAATAGCCCTGCGCAAGTATCAGATTTACGATCGCACCCGCCAATACACCCTGGCGGCGCAGGCAGCACAGGCGCTCATTGATATGAACCCGGAGGAAACCCGCTATTACCAGCTAAAAATTGAAGCCTACCAGAAAGCAGGAAAAAGTGCGGAAGCTGTCCAAACGATGGAAGCACTGCTGGAAAAAGACCCCGGAAATGGCTTTGCCCTGCTTTCGCTTGCAGAATACTACAAAACCACTGGTGATCTCGACAAATCAGACAAGTTTCTTTTCCTCGCTTTTGAGAATCCGAAGATTGACCCGGAATTTAAGATGAACCTCATTACAGGGCTGATGGAATATGTAGAAAAAGAGCCTGAAATTTTGCCGCGTATCCAGACCCTGGCGCGTATTTTCACCGAAACCCACCCGGTTCGGCCCGGTCATATGCTGTAATGGGTAAACTTTTTTCTTCGAAAACAAAACAGACTCTGCAAGGACATATCTGCGCAAAGCGCTGGACATTGAACCGTCCGATACCGGTGTATGGATTGACCTGATGGAAATTGCCCTTTCTGAAGAAAATTTTGAAAAACTGTATGAAGATGCAGGAGAAGCGCTCGATTATTTTCCCAATCAGGAGCAATTTTTGTTTTTTCATGGGATTTCGGCCTCCTACACAGGAAAATATCCCCAGGCAATACGCTCCCTCGAAAAAATCAAAAAGATCAATTCGGGAGATAACGAACTTCTTTCCCAGGTATGTGCCGAGTTGGGTACGATTTACCACCGTCAGGGAGATTTTGCCAACTCTGATCTAAATTTCCTCAAGGCCATCGAACTCACCCCTGAGGATCCGATGATCCTCAACAACTACGCCTATTATCTCTCCATAAGAGGAGATAAACTCGCCAGTGCCAGACAATACATTGAAAAAGCATTGAAAATCAGCCCCGGTCAGCCTTCCTACCAGGATACATACGGCTGGGTTTTGTACCAGCAGGGAGAATATGAAAAGGCGGCGGATTGGATCGAAAAAGCCCTGGCTGCGGGCGAATCCGCTGTAATTTTGGAACACTACGGAGACGCGTTGTTTAAGCTGGGAAAAAGGGACGAAGCCGTGATTCAATGGAAAAAGGCGATAGAAAAAGGCGCCAAAAACCTCAATATTGAAACAAAACTCCAGGGACAATGATTATATTTGCGCCAAAAGGCAAATATAGCATGGGTTTTGCTGTTTGTCTCTGACAATATTACCGATCCCTAACTGAATGTTTATCCGAATTCATTACTTATGGTGGGCATTGGCACTGGTTTTATTAAACCTCAGTGCATGCAAAGGGCTGAAAAATACATCAGACACAGGGAGCAGCACCGGCTGGCGGGCCATCCTGGAAAAAACAGAAGCAGAACGGATTCAGTTTGAGGATATTTCCATCTCAGGCAAAGCCATCCTGAATATCCCGGAAGCGAATGTGTCAGGAATGAGTGTACAATACCGGATGAGCATTCTCCGCGATAGCATGATCATGATACGGGTTTCCAAAATCGTAGAAGTAGCGAGAATCCTGATTACCCGTGACTCTGTGCTGGTTCTCGACAAAATCAACAAAAACTTTATCGCCTGCGACTTCCAGCTCGCAGAAGAATATACCGGCCTGGACGCAGATTTTTCCCTGCTTCAAGACTTGATACTAGGCCATTTCCACCCCCTTCCCCTCAAATTTACCCCCGACAAAAAGACCGCGAATATCCAGACTTTCCGCGGAAATTATTCAGGAACGGATTTTGCTTATTCCATTGACACAAAGCTTCATAAGGTCGTAACAATTGAGGCAAAAAACACTTTAAAAAATCAGGAATCACAAATAAATTACCGGGACTTTGAAACAAACGGAGGAACAGAAATTCCTATGACAACGGCCATATCCGTTTCTGCGCCTTCCAATCTTTCATTCGAAATCCAGCACAAAAAAGTACAGGTTAACTCCGGTGATTTATCTTTTGTATTGGGTAGTACCGATAGCTATGAAAGGACAGGTTGTAAATAGGGCAAATGCATTTCTTTTTATTTGCTGGGCAACATTTCTGCCCCTGTCTGCCATTGCACAGGATTTTGCCCCGGAAAGAGAGGATATTCAGCATCAGCTCCGCCTTACCGATCAACTCCTGAATGAAACCGCCGGCAACAGAGAAAAAACTGTAACCGAATTACAACTCCTCAACGAACAAATCCGGCTGCGCGAAAGGCTGATTGATATCCTCGGAGAAGAAGTAATAGCCCAGGAAACCGAAATCGAAAGGCTCAATGACATGATATGCCAGATGGAGGCAGACATTGAGAAAATCTTTGAAAACTACGCAAAAACTGCCCACATCACCTATAAATCCTTTGACAAGGATAATTTTTTCCTGGCAATCCTCACCTCAGGCAGTATTTCTGAAGCTTATTACCGGGCACAGTATTTCCAACAATTCAGCCGCTACCGCCAGCAGCAAATTGATATGATCAAACAGGCGCAGCGGTTTCTTTCCAACAAAGGCACAGAGCTGCATGAAAGCATCCTGGCCAATGAACGCCTGATGGATGAAAAGCAAATGGAAATTGCCCGTCTCCACTTTGCAAAAGGAAAACAAACCGACTATTACGCAGCAGTAAGACCACGTGAAAGGAATTACCGGAAGTCTGCCTCCCAACAACAATCCAATCTCAAATCGCAGATTCGGAAAAACGAAACCGGAACCAATATTCAACAGGCAGCTTTTGTCGCCGAATCAACAGCAAAAACCGAACTGGACTACGCCCGCACCTTTGTCAAAAGCAAAGGTTCGCTTGTCTGGCCCGTTCCTTCTGATAAGGGAATTGTCATTGGTAAGTTTGGCAAATCGGAAGATCCTTTCGGAAATCAGATCCAAAATGAAGGAATTTATATCAGAACCCCCAAAGGCCAGCATGTAAGATCTGTTTACATGGGTGTCGTTACCGGCGTAAAACAACTTCCCATGAACGGGGGTGTAATGGTAATCATCGAACACGGTCAGTACCGCACCGTCTATGCAAATCTGGAAGAAAGCTTCGTGACAGAAGGCCAGAAAATCAATGCAAACGATGAAATTGGTATGGTCAAAACCGATAAACGCAGCGGGGAAACCATTTTAAACTTCCTCATTTACAAAGAGCCGGATACATTCATGGATCCCGAGCGATGGATGATCAGTCAATAATCTTTTCAAAAAAACGGATTCCGGGTGTCGGGTTGCTGTTATACCTCGAAATTTCATAAAATCCAGCCTTCAGGTACAACTTATGTGCCTGCAACATCCAGGGGTGCGTATCCAGCCGCATAATTTTGTGCCCTGCATTTCGGGCTTCTTTCAGTAAACTTTCGATCAGCGCAGTGCCGATCCCCATTCCTCTGAAAGCAGGACTCACAAACATCCTTTTCATTTCACAGATTCCCGGTTCCAATGGCTGAAAGGCAATGCATCCCGCCGGCTGCTGCCCGATCTGTGCAAGCAAAAGACAGCCCCCGGGAGAAGCGTATTTTCCCGGCAGACCCAGGAGTTCAGCCTGAAAATCTCCCAGCGCCACGTCATAATTGCGTATTTGCGCGTACTCCGTGAAAAGCGTTTTTATTCCGGATAAATGATCACCGGTACCGGCGATGACAATTTCAATCACGGCAAGATCAGTTTCCGGCCCAGGAGAAAAGTAAAATTGCTCCTGTAGCCAATATAAAATAAGGAACCAGAATGGCTGCCCCTGCATAATCTTTGGCTATGCGCTGACCGAAAAACAGCATGACCAGGCTCAGCGCAGCAAGTTGTGCTCCTGCCAGTGCGATAGACGTATGCCCGGAAACCAAAACCTGTCCGGCACCGACAGCAGAAACCGCTCCGGCCAAAACCTCAAAGATTGTAATCACTGTAAGCAGGAGCGGAACCATATTTTTTAACGGGCTATTCCCAAAATGGCCCTCCAGCCAGCCGAGGTTACCTTTTCGGTCAAAAACTTTATCCAATCCCGATTGCAGAAACAAAATGGCCAGAAAAGCAGCCACCAGTATCTGGGCGGAAATCATCGGATCAAAAATTCGGGCAAGTGTCATAGTAGAAAGTTAGATTTTGGGGGAAAATATTACCTCTTCCTGATTTTTCCAAGTCCCTCCTCCGGTGATGGAATGTGATGCCCTACCCCTCCACCCAGCGGGTCGTCAAAACTCACCGGCACATCGCCTTCCGCCATCCGGTCTTTCCATGTGCGGGAGGGCGCATCATCCCGTCGCTCCATGGTGATACAATCTTCCACCGGACAGACCAGCGCGCACAGATTGCAACCCACACAATTTGCCTCAATAATCTGCGGAACACGGGAATCTTCCCGCACCAAAATAGCCTGATGTGCTCCATCATCACAGGCCGTATAACAAAGCTGGCAGCCGATACACTTTTGATCATCAATTACCGCCTTCACCTGATAATTCATATTCAGGTTTTCCCAACTTACCACATTGGGCAGTGCTTTTCCGCGAAAATCTTCTATCCTTTCAAATCCTTTTTCCTCCATATACAATTCCAGCCCGGAAATCATATCTCTGATAATGCCAAACCCGTAATGCATGACCGCAGTACATACCTGCACAGAAGTAGCTCCCAGGAGAATATGCTCTACCGCATCGCGCCAGTTTTCGATTCCGCCTATACCCGAAACAGGTATGTTTACCTGCGGATGGGCTGCGCATTCCCTGACCATATTGAGCGCAATGGGTTTGACTGCCGGGCCGCAATAACCCCCATGGGTACTTTTACCGTTTACAACCGGATAAGGCACAAACCGGTCGATATCCACGCCAGTAAGGCTTTGGATGGTGTTGATGAGGGAAATCGCGTTTGCCCCGCCTTCGGCGGCGGCGATGGCGGGCACAGTGATGTCCGTGATATTGGGCGTAAGCTTCACAATTACAGGTTTGCTGGCGGCTTCCATCACCCATGAAACAATGGTTTTTATGACTTTGGGCTCCTGCCCTACGGCAGAACCCATTCCCCGCTCACACATACCATGCGGACATCCAAAGTTCAGTTCGTGTCCGTCGGCACCGGCGTTTTCTGCATCGCGCACGATCTGATGCCATTCTTCGCGGGTATCGACCATGAGGGAAGCAATTACGGCATGATCAGGAAACCGTTTTTTCACGGCTTCGATTTCCCGGAGGTTATCGGAAAGCGGGCGATCGGAAATCAGTTCGATATTATTAAAGCCCATCATGCGGGTATTGCGGTAATTGACACTGCCGTACCTGCTGGAAACGTTGATAATGGGCACGCCCATGGTCTTCCACACTGCCCCGCCCCAGCCTGCATCGAAGGCTTTCATCACCTGATAACCCGAATTGGTAGGAGGTGCAGAGGCCAGCCAGAAAGGATTGGGAGAGGTAATTCCGGCAAGATTGATGGACAAATCGGGCATTGTTTTCTTTGGTTTGATTATTTTCCGAGAAATAAATAGTCGTGAATTCCTTTGGCGGCTTTTTTTCCGTCAGCAACGGCATTGACCACTTCCGCCCCGCCATTTACCGCATCTCCACCGGCAAAATACTTCGGGTTTCCGGTCTGGCATGTCAGGCTGTCTGCTTCAATACGGCCTTTCCCATCCCATTTCAACCCGTCAATCATATCCAGAAAACGGGTCATTTTCTCCTGGCCCGTAGCCCTGATCACCATATCACAGGGTTCGACAAACACACTGTCGGGCATCGTTACCGGCTGCTCATCAGCTACCTGCACCCGAGCAAACTTTACGCCTTCCACTGCCGATTTACCCACAATTTCCACAGGCTGAACATAAAACATACCTTTGGCTCCTACGGCTTTTGCGAGCTCATACTCAAAAGAATAGGCGCTCATCTCACGTTTTCCCCTGCGATATGCAATGATCACCTGCGCTGCGCCCAGCCTTGCCGCCTCAGAAGCCGCATCCATAGCGGTATTGCCGCCACCAAGAATAATCACTTTTTTACCGACCGTTACTTTATGCTGATGGAGCCGAAGGTTTTCGATAAATTCTACAGCGCCCCAACTGTTGTGGAGATTTTCGCCCGGTAAACGGAGCGATTGAGTAGGGCCCAGGCCGATTCCAAGAAATATGGCGTCATAGGTTTCTTCCAGTTGTCTGATCTGGTCTTCACTTTCTACAGACTGGCGGTAATGGATGTGGAAACCCAGTTGTTCTTCCAGCCAGCGAACTTCTTCCAGCACTTCTTCATTAGAAATTTTGTACGGAGCCACACCGTGAAAAGTGAGTCCGGAAGGTTGATTTTTGGCTTCAAATATATCCACTTCATAGCCCAGCATTCTCAATTCACAGGCACAGGAAATGCCTGACGGGCCTGCACCGATGATTGCCACACGATAGCCATTGGGGCGCCCGGGTGATAACCATTTTTTCCCTGAGACCATAGCTTTTGCTGTAGCGTAGGCCTGTAGTCTTCCGATTTCGATGGGTTTTACATCCTGATGATTATAGACACATGCACCTTCGCATAAGACAGCAGTAGGACACACTTTGCCGCAGGCAAAACCAAAAAAATTATCCTGATAGATCGTTTTGGCTGCTCCGGTAAGATTTCCGTTGTGAATCTGCCTGATAAACAGCGGAATATCAATGCCGGTAGGGCAGGCATTGATACAGGGTGCGTCATAACAATACAGGCACCGCGAGCTTTCGAAATAAGCCTGGGTTTCGTTCATCATGGGATGAACGGGAGCAAAATTCGCTTCGAATTCCTGTGGGTTTTCCGGTCTTGAAAATTCTGCCATTCGCTTCGGGATTACAACTCTACCAGTTTTCCATATGCTTCGGGACGACGGTCGCGGTAAAACTGCCATACGGCCCTGACTTCCTCAATTTTTTCAAGATCAAGCTCAGCCACCAGCAATTCGTCTTCGGTCTCGGAAGCCTGGGCAAAAATCTGTCCCCGGGGATCAACGAAATAGGAGCTTCCGTAAAACCTGCCGATTCCCCAGGGTTTTTCCTCCCCTACCCGATTGATACAACCCATAAAATAACCGTTGGCAGCGGCATGAGCCGGCTGTTCGAGTTTCCAGAGGTATTGAGAAAGGCCGGCAACGGTGGCGGAAGGGTTGTACACGATCTCAGCACCGTTAAGTCCAAGTATGCGGGCGCCTTCGGGAAAGTGGCGGTCATAACAAATATACACCCCCACTTTGGCGTAAGCAGTTTCAAATACAGGATAGCCCAGATTACCGGGTCTGAAGAAAAATTTCTCCCAGAAACCGGAAGTGTGGGGAATATGATTTTTGCGGTATTTGCCCAGGTAGGTTCCGTCTGCATCAATCACAGCCGCCGTATTGTAGAGAAACCCTGCCGCTTCCTTTTCAAACAGAGGAACAATAATCACCATGCGGTACTTTCTGGCGTATTCGGCCAGGCGCTCAGTAGTCGGGCCGGGCACAGATTCTGCTGCTGCATACCAGCCATGATCCTGACCGGGGCAGAAATAGGGCGTATTAAATATCTCCTGAAGGCAGAGGATTTGTACCCCCTTTTCACCTGCCGCATCGATAAAGGGAAGATGTTTTTGCAGATTGGCTTCCTTGATTTCGGCGATAGATCCTTCGCCTTCGGTTTTCGCAAGGCTGGTCTGAATCAGACCTGATCTGACAATTCGGGCCATAAATGATTTTATTAGTTTTCAGATGGTTTTTGAGACTTTGTTGCGGCGGACAAACCGGCCATATCCTTTGGAGATTTTCACTTCGCCATTGTCGATGGCAAGCTTTCCCCTGAGAATCACCTTCTTTACCTTTCCGGTTACTTCCCACCCCTCATAAGCGGAATAATCCACATTCATATGATGGGTTTGGGCAGAAATAACATGTTTTTCATTGGGGTCAAAAATGACAATATCTGCATCAGCGCCGGGGGCGATACAACCTTTCTGCGGATACATTCCGAAAATTCTGGCTGCATTGGTGGAAGACACTTCTACAAATTTGTTGAGACTGATCCGGCCTTTGTTCACCCCTTCGGAGAACAGCAGTTCCATCCGGTTTTCAATGGCAGGATGTCCATTGGGAATTTTGGAAAAATCTTTTTCACCCATCATTTTTTGCTGCCACATAAAAGGACAGTGATCGGTAGCGACAACCTGCACCAGTCCCTGATTGATGCCGGCCCACAGGGTTTCCTGGTCTTTTTTCTGACGAAGTGGCGGACTCATCACCCATTTGGCCCCTTCAAAATCTCTTTCGTAAAGGGAAGCATCGAGCAGCAGATACTGTATGCACGTTTCGACAAACACCTTTTGATTTCGCGCAGTAGCTTCCCGAACCTGGTTGAGTGCGCCTTCACAGGTCAGATGCACGATGTAGGCAGGCACATCGGTGTACCAGGCCATATCAACAAACCTGCCTGACGCTTCGGATTCTGTAATTTCGGGCTGGGAGAGGTAGTGATAAAGGGGAGAAAGTTTGCCTTCAGCGCGGTGAAGTGCGATCAGCCGGTCGATCATATCGCCATTGGTGGCGTGAACGGTTACCATCCCGCCCTGTTTTTTCACCTCGCGCATGAGATCGACCATTTGTCCGTCGTCGATCATTAGCGCGCCTTTATAGGCCATAAAGGTTTTGAACGAAGTGATTCCCTCTTTTTCCACCATGTCGCGGATTTCCTGGCGTGTGTTTTCATTAAAATCGGTAACCGCCATATGGAAGGAATAATCACCAAAAGCATTTCCGTCTGAGCGCCCCTTCCATTCCGTCAGGGCGTGTTTCAGTGATTTACCCTGTGTCTGAAGGATAAAATCAATGACCATGGTAGTACCGCCAAAAAGTGCAGCCCGTGTACCGGTTTCATAACTATCGCTTGAAAACGTGCCCATAAATGGCATGTCGAGATGCACATGCGGATCAATGCCTCCCGGGAAAACAAGCATGCCGGTGGCATCGATGATTTCATCGGCCTGAATGCGGATATTACTACCGACAGCCGTTACGGATTCGCCCTCAATCAGCACATCACCCGTAAAGTCGGAACTGGCAGTAATGATTCTTCCGTTTTGAATGAGTATTGACATAAGTTTTTTCTCAAAATACCGGAGAAGGTTCCGGTGTATTGAACCAAAACTTAATTTAACTCCAATCGCGGATACTGCCTAATGATTGAGGAAAAATTTCGGGTGGATTAATGCACCCGCTTATTTTTCTTTTTGTTTTTCCGACCTTCACCTCCACCTTCAGAAAACCGGTTATTACCTGTTTTCCGGTTAAAGTTACCGCCTTCAGACTTGTGTGATTTACCGGGCTGGGTATCTTTACTTTGATACTGATCGGGTTTGGCAATGTCCACCTCGATTTTTCTGCCGTCAATTTCCTGATCTTTCAGCGCACGCAGAATCTCGGGGGCCATGTGGCTATCCACTTCGAAGAAGGAGAATTTGCGGAGGATATCTATTTTACCGATACGGAATCTGCGGTCGGCGACATAATCATTGAGAATACCCATGAGCCTTGCAGGCTGAAGCTGGTGTTTTTCACCCAGGTTGATAAACATCCGCGTATAGCTGATTTTATCTTTTTTCCCGCTACGGTCGCTGCTTCGCTCATTGTCCTGGATATTGAGGTCCGGAGAGTTTTTATAATAATTGAGAAACTGGTTAAACTCAAACGAAAAAAACCGTTTGATCAGTTCTTCTTTGCTCATGGACTCCAGTTGCTGGTTAATCGCCGGCAGGAAGGAAGCGATTTGTTCTTCATTTACTTCAACCGATTCGACTTTTTTCACCAGTTGGTACAGCCTTCTTTCACAGATTTCTTCACCCGTGGGAACCCTTTTTCTGATAAATTTTTTGCCAGACATATTCTCCAGCAGGCGAATCTGGCGTGATTCACGTGTATGGATGATAGAAATGGAAGTACCACTTTTTCCGGCTCTGCCGGTGCGTCCGCTGCGGTGAATATACACCTCCAGTTCGTCGGGAAGCTGGTAGTTGATAACATGTGTGAGGTCATTCACATCGAGCCCGCGGGCGGCGACATCCGTAGCTACCAGTAGCTGTAGCTGTCCGGAGCGGAATTGCTCCATGACGTGGTCGCGCTGCGATTGGGAGAGATCGCCGTTGAGTACGGCGGCATTGTATCCGTCGTGAATCAGTTTGCGTGAAATTTCGGTCGTATCGGTGCGGGTGCGGCAGAAGATAATACCGTAAATATCGGGGTGAATGTCGGCGATCCGTTTGAGCGCTTCGTAGCGGTCTTTGGCGTGTACCATATAAAATTCATGTACGACATTGGCCGCGCCGGTATTGCGGGTACCAACAGAAATTTCTTCGGGCTGGCGCATATAATTGCGGGCCATACGCGCGATCGCCTGAGGCATGGTCGCAGAAAACAGCAGGGTCTGTCTGTCTTCGGGCGAAGTGGAAAGAATCGCGTCGAGGTCTTTCTGGAAGCCCATATTGAGCATTTCGTCTGCCTCATCGAGCACGAGGAAGCTGATACTTCTCAGGTCGAGTTCACCTCTTTCAATCAGGTCAAGCACCCTGCCGGGCGTACCTACGACGATCTGGCAGTTGTGGCGGAGCGATCTGATCTGATCGCGCATGCTGGCACCGCCATAAACTGCGGTTATGCCCAGTCCGCCGATGTATTTGCTGTAATTTTCGAGGTCGTTGTAAATCTGAATACCCAGTTCACGGGTAGGGCAGAGGATCAATCCCTGAATAACTTTTCTGGAGGGGTCGATCTTCTCAATCAGTGGCAGCCCAAATGCGGCGGTTTTGCCCGTCCCTGTCTGAGCGAGTGCGATAATATCTCTGTCGGTAGAGAGGATGGCCGGAATCACTTTTTCCTGAATAGGAGTGGGTTTTTCGTAGCCGATTTCTGTGATTGCCTGAATTATTTCCGGGCGTAATCCAATGTCTGAAAAATTTTCCATACTGCTTTCTCCTGCTTTAGTCCCGCGCGAAATCCCAGCGGGGATTTTGTCCGGAAATCATTGATAATGAGTAAAAACGAGCGCAAAGGTACACAAAAAAACGGAGGCATCTACTATTGAAGCAAGAATTATGGAACAACGTTCACTTCTCTTTCAAGTATTATCCCAAACCGGGACAAAACATCGGCCATGATACGGTCGGAAAGCGCCAGTATATCGCTTCCTTTGGCTTCGCCATAGTTTACCAGCACGAGGGCCTGGTTGGGGTGAACGCCAAATTCTCCTTCGCGGTAGCCTTTCCAGCCACAGGTCTGGATCAACCAGGCAGCGGGGATTTTTACCTGTCCGTTTTCCGAAGGGTAAGAAGGAACCTGCGGAAATTTGGCCTGAATATTGGCAAACAGCTCAGCGCTGATCACCGGATTTTTGAAAAAACTCCCGGCATTGCCGGTAACCGCAGGGTCAGGTAGTTTGCTTTGCCGGATGCGTATGACGGCATCACTCACCTCACGGATTCCGTGAGGGCCGGGAATCTGTGCCAGTTCTTCTTCTATGGCACCATAAGCGGTGTTGATTTTGGGATTTTTATTGAGGCGAAACACCACACGGGTGATCATATATTCCCCTCTGCATTCCTGCTTAAAAATACTGTCGCGATACCCAAACCGGCAGGCCTCGCCCGAAAACCTGACAATTTTTCCTGTAGCGATATGCAGCGCTTCGAGATGATCCATGACATCTTTGATTTCAACGCCATACGCACCGATATTCTGAATCGGCGATGCACCCACACTCCCGGGAATCAGCGAAAGGTTTTCTATCCCGCCCCACCCGTTTTCAATGCAAAACAACACAAACTGATGCCAGTTTTCCCCTGCACCGGCTTTCACCCATACATGCGTTTCGTCTTCTGCTACGATCTCCTTTCCCAGAATCTGGTTGTACAACACAACTCCCTCAAAATCAGCCGTAAGCAAAATGTTACTCCCCCCGCCAAGTATCAGTAGCGGGTCTTCTGCGTGAAGATTATCTGTCACAAATTCAATGGCCGTATTTTCGTCCCTGATCTCAAGCCAGAAACGGGCATTGGCTTCAAGTCCAAAAGTATTGTAGGGTTTGAGCGGGACATTTTGTTTCAATTGTGCCATAGGAAAACCAATAAGCCGCAATTTGCACCAATATTTCGTTGGAAAAAAAGTAAAAATTCTGATAAATTAATGGTTCAACACTAAACTTCACTGCTTATGAAAGGATGGATTTTTTTACTCCTCTCCGGCTTTTATTTGTATTCTGAAGCGCAACAGACCATTTCCATCAATCGTACCTACCGCCCAACCCACGAGCAGGAGTCGGAAATGGTGTTTCTCTATTATCCTTATCACTCCAATATCCTCGACCTGTCGCACTTCCGGAATGTTTTTCCGGCGTCCAGGCTCGAACTTCAGGAAAAAATTGTCATTCTGCCTCCCGATCTTTCCCAACTTCAGGACACAGTTTATGGCATTACCTATTTTCCTCCGGAGAAAAACCGTCCCGGAAAAATGGTCATTATCATTATCGGAAATTATAAATCTGATTCGCCTATATACTTTATTGATTATAACCTGGATCGCAACTACGCCAACGACGGGCCGCCGTTTGTGTTCAGGAATGAACCTTACACTACCCTGAAGTTTTCCAACAACCAACATTCAGACAACCCCTATATCCTCCGCCTGCTTAACCCGGGCAGCCAGAAAGAGATCAAACCCGACGACCTGAAAAATCCCCGTGCCACCCGAAGAGACCTGAAAAACCAACAGACAAAACCGGAAGTTGATTCCTATCAGCGTTATACGGTCAGGTATGCAGAGGAAATGCGGGCCTCCAGCCATGTCGGCTTGCGCGTACTGGCGTCCGTGGATTTTGGGTCCGTAAAATACGATTTTGCGCACGGACAGACGGGCTATCCTACCCGTTTTTTGGTGGACTTCAATACTAAGGGAATATCAGCGCAGGCAACCTACCGGCTGGGGAAGTTTAAACTGGGAGCGGTAGCCCGGTATGAAAATATTTTTTACTGGAGTTCGACAAAGTCAACCCGCCTGGGCGATCCGTTTTTTGCCTGTGATGACAATGGAGCCTGCAAATGGTACAACAATGTCAAGTACGAATTTAACACCGAAATCCTGCCGAGAAACCGGTTTTCCTATGGAGCTTCAGCCGAATATGCATTCAGAATCAGCAGGTTTACTTATGTTCTTCCTTATGCTACTGCACTGATTCATGCTTATACAGGCACAGGGTTTATTCCTTCACGCTACCAGGATCCGGAAAAACACTACCCGATGGGCTTTAATCCCAGCCTGGAAGGCGGCCTTATGCTCGTTTCAGATATCAACCGCAGCATGTCATTTGTAGCAGGAGTTCACGCTGCCAATCTGGGCTTCAAACCCCGGGGATATTTTGACCAGTTTTCGCCTCAGAACCTTTTAGTAACCAATCGGCAGGCAGGCGTAAGCCTTGGATTTCAAATAAGAGTGGAATGAGGGGATATAGAAATTTACCAAAAAACCACCTGATACAGTAAATTAGCGACTTCTGATAAACAATTATTCCCTATCTTCCCAGCTTTCACACAAAACACAATAATCATGAGTTTGTACTTTCGGATCTGTTCGGTTCTGGTACTTCTGTTCTTCATTGATTTAGGCAATATTTTTGCCCAAACCCCTTTATATGTTCGCCGATATTTTCGCCCGTCCACTACTGAGAAGAAAGAAATCATCTTAAGTATTTATCCATTGGTTTCCAATACCCTTGATCTTCGTAATTATCGGCAGGCTCATCCTGAATTTAAGAATTTTATTCCTGAAGAAGTGAACATTACTCTTCCAGACCTGAAAGGATTCCAGGATATAGCCTGGAGTGTTTCTTACTTTGATTTACCGGGAGAAAGGGAAGGTATTCTTTTGATCACTCTGATTGGAAATTACTATTCTGAACAGCCTGTTCACTTTTTCGATTTTAATTTAGATAAGGATTATACCAATGACAGGAATAGTCCGTATATCTTTCCGGAAAATGTTAAAATTCAACCATTTGTATTTACTAAAGCAGGTCTTTCTTATCGCGAGTTTACCCTGGAAATAATCAATCCTAAATATCAGGAAAGGATAACCCTTCCCAATTCTGCAAATCCACAAGATTCCAACCCGGAACTGCCAGACTATGATTTTATTGAAACGCAGCAGATTCCAGGAGGCATTTACACCGCAAAAACCCGTCTTTATTGGGATATGAAAGGAAAATTTGCCTACGGCGGTATCAGTTATTTTTTTGAGGCTCCGGATACCCGAAGGTTTACAGCCTATTTTGTTGAGTTTAACACAAAAGCTATCGGAACGGGAGTCAGCCTCTATCATAAAAAGATTCGATTGAGATGCGCCGGGCTTTTGGAAAATGTATTTTACTGGGGATCATTCGGAATGAAACAAGTACAGGGAACTCCTGTAAATTGCACTACCAGTTGGCTTGGAAAACTCGAATGCTCCAACCTAAATGGCTATATGCGGGAATTTTCACGAGAGATTTTGCCTAAAAATCGCTTTATGCTGCAATTTTCCGCCGGATACGCAATACCCCTGTTCCGCCGGGCTGACTTTGTGCCTTTTCTCGGTGTAGCAACACTTCATTACTTCAATGATATTTTTATCCCCAATAAAGCATATCGCAATGTAAATTATAGGTTCGGTTTTTTCCCTGCCTATACTGCCGGTTGTAATCTGGAATATGATCTTAATGGTAAAGGAATTTTTTTTGTTTCGGGTAGCTTTCAGAATATGGAGTTTAATCCCAAAGGTTTTTTTGAAGATGTTCAAAACCTTGATAAGGTACATAACCAGATTAATATCTCGCTTGGGTACCGAGTCGCACTTTCAAGCAAAAAATTTTCTAATTAAGCATCATCAAGCCTTTTTCATTAAAAAGTTGATTTTCACCCACTATTGCCGGGATTGTTTGTAAATTGCGCCGCTTTACCTTTTACAAACGCTGCTTCACTTCCAGACCATGAATTTTGTTCGTTTTTTTTGTTACTGGTTTTTCTTCCTTTTCATCCTGACCGAATCCGCATTCTCTCAGGACCAGATTAATATCCGAAGAAACTATCGCCCCGGTGAGACACAGCGGGATCAGATGGTCGCCCAATTTTATCCTTTCAACTCCGCTGTGCTCGACCTCAGCAAATTCAGGGAAAAATACCCGCAGTACAAAAACTTTGTCCCTGCCGAGGTTACCATTCGCCCGCCTGATCTAACAGGGTATCAGGATGTGGTTTATAGCATAAGTTATCTTGAGGCGCCGGGTGAGACGGAAGGCATTCTGCTCATATACCTGATTGCCAATTATTTCGGAGACGAACCTGTCCACTTCTTCGACTTCAATCTCGACCGCAATTTTACCAATGACCGCAACGGACAATATATTTTCCCTAAAAAAACAGAAGTACAGTCCTTTAACTTTACCCGCACCGGACGCAATTTCCGCCAGTTTACCATTGATATCCTCAATCCTGAATATCAGGTCAGTACCGACCCCGAACTGGAAATGATGCAGCAGGCAGGAGGAGGAACACCTGAATTGCAAAAGGTGGATTATTCTGCCCTCGATTCGCCGTCAAAGGATAAAGGCATTCCGAGGAAAAAACACCTGCTGTTTCTCCACTTCAAGACAGTCATCGGGTTTGGCGGCATCCACTACAGCTATGTTATTCCTGCAAATGGTTATCCTTCCCGATACAATGTGGAGTTTAATACCAAAGGTCTTGGGGCAGAGCTGTCGTTTGCAGCCGGGCAGTTGCGTTTGGGATTTAGCAGTCAGATAGAAAATCTGTTTTACTGGAGTTCCAAGCGCTACACGCAGATTCAGGAGCCCTATACGATTTGCGAAAATGACCGGTGGGGGCGTCTGGTCTGTACCAATTATGACGGGGTCATGGAAGAAATTAACCGGGAAACCAAACCTGTCAACCGGTATTCTTTTTCCGCTTTGGCTGAATACGACTTTTTGCTCAGTCGCCGTACCCGGCTGACCCCATACGGAGAAACCGGGCTGATGCATTATACCAAAGATATTTTTGTGCCCAACCGGGCATACCCAGACGTAAACTACACCTTCGGATGGTTTCGCACTTTTGGGGGCGGTGTGCGATTAAAACACGTCGTAAGTTCACAGGGGCAGATTGTAATATCGGCGGGTTTTCAGCATCTGGCTTTTGATCCCAAAGGTTTTTTTGATGGAGTGGCCGAACTGAAAAACGGACAAAATCAGGGCGTAGTGACCTTGGGCTACCAGTTTGGCGTACTGTAAATCCTCAAAGTTTTGAGGAAAATGGGTTGTGCAGGTTCTGGTATTCGATCAAATCAGCTTTCAGGGAACCAATGACCAGTTCTGACTGGATGCGCAGCGGGATTTTATTGTTATCATCTGATATCCAGAAAACAATCGTGCTGCCATCGGTAACAAGCCCGGCTTCCTCAATCAGAAGATTCATTTTCAGTGCGTTGTACCATTGCCCGTCAATTTTAATTTTTTCGCGGCAAATCAGGCTGGCTTCCAGTCCAAAGTTTTTGCGGTCGAGAAAGTTTTGGAGAGAAATGCGATCTCCGGGCTGCAGGGAATCCTGGTTGTAGCGGGTTCGGGCAAAATAAAAAGCAGAAATCACATCCTGAATATTCTCCGGAACCTCATAGGTGGTACGGCGTTTTTTGTGATCGATATACAAAGCTTTCCGGTTTTGCTGATCAAAATGAGTTTCGGAATAATTTTCAAATCCCCCTTCCCTGATCAGGCGGTTGAACCGGAGCGAAATCATCGCCTCCTCATCCATAAAGGTTTCGTAGTAATCGCGTACCTTGTAAAACACATCAAACGCCTGGTTGGTAAAACCTTCCCCTACAATATGATAACAATTTCTTCCCTGTACGACTTTCCTTTCCTCCTTTACTTCCAACGTGGCATAACCCGCAGTAATCAAGCCGTAGTGAATCCGAAACTTCAAAAACTCACCTCTGTGGAAGGTATTGTTGGCGATTTTGCGGTAATCATCGCCACGCCAGCCCAGGCAACAAAAAGCCAGCATTATTCCGATGAAAAGATTCTTCCGGTTCATACTTCCATAACGTAAACAAAACGGTTTCCGTATCAGGATTCTTCGGCGGCTTCCAGGCCTTCGGCGAGTTGTTTTTCGTAGATTCGGGCGTAATATCCGTTGGCTGCCAGCAATTCTTCGTGAGAACCGATTTCAGAGACACGGCCATTTTCCAGAACCAGAATCTGGTCTGAGTCCTGAATACAGGAGATTCGATGCGCCACCTGAATCACCGCCACCCCGGGATGATCGAGACGAAACTGCCTCAGATTGCGGAGTATCGTTTCTTCCGTTCCTGTATCAACCGCCGACAGTACATCATCGAGGATCAGTAGTTTGGGAATTTTCACCCATGCGCGGGCAATGGAGATCCGCTGTTTTTGTCCCCCGGAAAGGGTTACGCCCCTTTCACCGACCACGGTATCAAAACCATTGGGAAAATCTGCGATGCTTTCATGAATCGAAGCCCATTTTGCGGCATCTTCCACCTCTGCCAGTGAGGCGTCGGGTTTGCCAAAAGCAATATTTTCCTTTACCGTTGCAGAAAACAGAAATACATCCTGTGGCGCAAACCCGATAGCCTGCCGTAATTCGTCTTTTGCAAAAGCCGCTAAGGATTTTCCGTCAAAAACGATAACTCCCTCATCTGCATCGTACAGGCGGGGAATCAGCGCGCAAAGTGTGGATTTTCCCGAACCCGTAGGCCCTACAATACCCAGCTTTTGTCCGGGTTTGAGCCGGAAGGAAACATCCTTCAGCGCCTGAATGCCGGTATCGGGATAACGAAAACTTACTTCTTCAAAAGAGAGAGAAGCCGATTCAATAGCGTCGCTTTTTTCGGGGAAACGGATTTCCGGCCGTTCCTTCAGCAGATCATTGAGCCTTACCTGACTTGCTGCGGCGCGCTGAATCATGGTCGTCACCCATCCTACGGCAATAATAGGCCAGGTGAGGAGATTGATATAAATGATAAACTCCGCAATATTGCCCAGAGAAAGCGAGCCTGCAATCACTTTTTCGCCCCCAACCCATACGGCAATGAGCATACTCATGCCCACCAAAAGAGCCACCAGCGGGAAAAATATCGCGTCCACACGGGCAAGTGCCATGGATTTGACTTTATACAACTGAGATTCCTCCACAAACTTGTCCGCAGATTCTTTCTCCTTTACATACGCTTTCACCACCCGGATACCGGAGTAAATCTCCTGGGTAAAGGTAGTCAGTTGGGAAAGCTGCGCCTGAATTTTTTCACTCCGGCTTTGAATCAACGACTCTACATAATAGATCAGGTAGCTGAGCACGGGCAGCGGAATCAGCGTATATAAGGTAAGCCCGGGATTGACCATCAGCATGGTAATGACCACGACGACAAACAGCGTAATGGTATTCAGCGTGTACATGATCCCCGGGCCGAGGTACATACGCACGCGGTTGACATCCTCCGAAATCCGCGCCATCAGGTCGCCGGTGCGGTTTCTGCGGTAAAAACTGAGCGACAACTGCTGGAAATGGTCGTAAATGTCATTCCGGAAGTCATATTCTACCAACCGGGACATGACAATAATCGTCTGCCGGGTAAAAAACAAAAACACACCCCGGATCACTGCCATCAGGATAACCAGAATGCCAAACAACAACAGGCTGGCCGTAAGCATGTTGCGTATTTTTTCGGCTGGAGAAAAACCCTCAAATATCCGGTAAAACCGCAATACTTCCCCAACCATATCAATTGCGCCCCTGACAATCTGGGCAGGATAAATTGCAAACAGATTGGAGAGGGTAACAAAAGCAATACCCGCCAGCAGGTGGCGTTTGTATTTCCATATATAGGGATTAAGTGCAAATAAGGCCCGCATCTATCGGTCGTTTGCCGCAAAGGTAAGTATATTCGGGGAGGTATCCCTCCTGAAATCTGATTAAAATTCTGTTCTCAGGCTGAGGGTCACTGCGGTTGTAGTGGCAAGTTGCCGGTCGTGATAATACTGATACAGCGGCAAATCACACAATATGGAAAGGTGAACTTCCGGCTGAGGAGAAAAGGTCAGTTGTGGAATGGCAAAAAACTTTACCGAACCCGTAGGGATTACTTTCTCCCGGCCACTGCCCGTAGGTATGCCACTGCCCGTGTCGGGACGGGTATCTCTTCCGCGCAACTCCGTGCGCAGTTGCTGAATAAATGTCCAGTGATAGTGAGGACTCCATGAAAAAAAACCGGAAGCCAAAAACAAATGCCCATACCGGTAACCGTCAGGGTTCAGACCTCTGAGTTCGGTTCGGGTAGAAAAAAATACACGGTACTGGTCTGAAAGGAACCCTCTGTACAAAAACAGACTGTGCACAAAGTCAAACGACCCGGTCGTAGGCTGGAGATCCTGCGGAAGGAGCAGGCCGCCATCTTTCTGCTCATGCGATCCCACCGGAATTTTCAACCCTGCGCCCGAGCTGATTTCAATATCCTTCAGGGAGTTTTGCAAGAGTCGCCCTCTTACCTGAAGGGTGAGGTCGGTAAATCCCTTACCCGATAATTTTTCGGGAATAATACCGGGAGCATACAATTGAGTTTTGTTGAGGAAATACCCACTTTCTAAGTCAATGGTAAGCTTGTCGGTGAGTCCGTAAGCCAGCAAAACGGCCAGATGCTGGTAATTGCCGCTGCGAATAAAGGTGGGAGCCACCGGCTGGCTTCCTTCAAAATATCTGCCCGAATATCCGTAGCGGTAACTGGTCAGCAGTTGCCACATCTCCGCGCGGTTGTTGCCGGGGATGGTCATTCCGCCAACCGGATTGCCGGGAGAGCAGCATTGGGACATGAGCATCGATATTTCCCATACCCACAACCACAAAAGCAGAAAACCTGATTTGAACCGGAGAGAAATCGCTGCACACGTCAGTCTCATTGGAGGATAATTTTTATCTCAAACCGGTTGTTGCGGTTGTTGAGATTGTTTCCAACGGTTGCTTTCAGAATATACAGGCCAGCGGGAAGATGCGGCACAAGGAGTGTTTTTTCTTCAAACCGAATTGCAGCACTGCGCAAAAACTGGCCTTCGGCCATCAGGTTTCCCCAGGTGTCGTACAACTGATATTCGGTGAGGCTGGCTTCCGGGTTTATCGCCCAGTCAAAGCGGAGTATGATTTCTTTTCCGGAGACAGGATTTCCAGCGACGGATAGGAGTCTGGCGGTTTTTTCGGGGGTTTCAGTAAAAAAGGACGAGATCAGAGACCATTCGCTCGTATCGCCGGCAGCAAAAATTATTCGGGTAATCCAGTAATACCATTGGTCGGGCTCCATATTAAAAGAAACCAGCAAGGTATCAGCCGTAAATCCTTCGCGGGTATCTCCGGAGCAGCCCGAAAAACAGAGCGGGTTGTCGCTGACTACATACTGATAGGCTATTGCACCTTCTACCCCACCCCACCCGAGAACATAAGAATACGGAAATGCACCGGGACACTTTACCCCCTCGTTCAGGAAAGCGATGGGGTTGAGCTCTGGGTGGTTTCGGGCAGAAAAAAATAAAACAAGGGGGAGCAGAAAACGGATAAGCGGATCATCATGGCATAATATCAGGCATAACTCTAAAATACGCGGAAGCGTTGGAAAACGTAAGCCAGACGATATTTCTGCGAAAAAATTAAAAAAGCCCTTCTGTACGCTGTACAGAAGGGCAAAAACATAGATTGATTTTTTAGAGAACAATTACGCTGTTTTGTGCGTCACCATAAAGGTGTAGAGACAAATTATCAGCTTCATTGTCGTTGGTCCAGTCCTTACCGTTGATAAGGTAGCGGAACTGATATTCGGTTCCCTGTTCGAGTTCGAGCGTGGTAGAGAACTCACCGCTTTTGGAAGCTTTCATCGGTGCAGCGCTGGGGTTCCATTCATTGAATTCACCCACAACACTTACAGAATCAGCATTGGCAACTGCCTCTTTGGGTAAGCGGAAAGTAACTTTGCAGACAGATTTGGACTTGAGAAATTTTTTTGTGATACTCATTGCAATAAAATAAGATTCCTATATGCATCAATAGATTTTGCAAATATAGCAAAATATCGAATTAATATTCAAATTTTTACAAAAATTTAGGGTTATTTTTTTGCAAATTTTCTACAATCTACGAAATACCGTAATTTTTATCGGATCCGATCCACAGACCTGACCAGTTCCTCATCCTTTCTGATTCGGGTGATGGCCAGCCAGATCAGAACGATCGCCGCCACAGGGAAAGCAAAGCCAAAGAGTACCACTCCCTGTGCGGTTCCGCCCAGGATCAGGGTGGGCTTTTGCAGGGTAAGCAGGACAAACGCGAGGATTTCAATCATAACCAGCAGGATATTGATATAAGCCAGCCGAATCTGAGCCTGGCGGTCATTATACCTGAAAATGACATAAATGCCCCAGATTCCCGATATCACCACCAGGACGAAATAAGCAATATGGGCCAGGTTTTTGGTGGATTCTTTATGCTCAAAAAACATTTCCTTCCGCACCTCATCCGAAACAGGATCTTCAGAAGAAATGCTCAGTCCGGAAATAATTTCGGTATCCAGGCCCGCACTATTTTGCCACATAGGTACAAACAGAGAGGAAAAGTTTACCAGAATGGCCAGGAGCAGCAATACAGATTGAATTCTTTGTAACATTCGGTTTAATTTGTGGTTGGTTTTGATGCCTACCTAATTCGCCGCAAAGTTAATAAAAATGCGTTACTTTCTGGATATTTCTTATAAAGGAACTCACTACGCAGGCTGGCAAAAACAAATGAATGCCAATACCGTCCAGGAAGAACTGGAAAAGGCATTGTCGATGGCGCTTGGGAATGAAACGCCATCTACGGGCGCAGGCAGAACCGACACTGGCGTACATGCCCGGCAACTGATGGTTCATTTTGATTCTGAGCAGGAGCTAAATCATTCATTTGTCCACAGTCTCAACGGTATCCTGCCTTATGACATAGCGGTCAACCAGTTGTTGATTCCCCAAAACCCTCAACTCCATGCCCGGTTTGATGCCATTGCCCGTAGATATGAATACCGTATCGCCAGAAAAAAATCTCCCCTCGACTGGGAATTTGCCATGTGGGTGCGATACCCGCTCAACCTGGAAAAAATGAATGCGGCGGCCAGACTTTTACACAATTACAGTGAGTTTGGGGCATTCTGCAAAGCACATGGGGCAAACCTGACCAATATCTGCACTATTTCCCGGGCATTATGGGAAGCGCAACCTGACGGGTCGCTGATGTTTACCATAGAAGCAGACAGGTTTTTGCGGGGAATGGTCAGAGCAATCGTAGGGACGATGTTATGGGTAGGCGGGGAAAAGATTACTGTGGAGGAATTTGAATCCATTATTCAATCTCAAAACCGGAGTAAAGCAGGGCCTGCGGCTGATGCCAAAGGTCTTTCTCTGGTAGAAGTCAAATATCCGGAGGGGAGTTTTATACCAGTGGAATCCTCCCTGTAAAAAGAAAAACCACAAGGAACACGAAGGATGCGCAAATGACACAAGGAGAAGATCAATGTGTCCGCGTTTCGTGCTCTTTGTGGTGATAAGATTTTTTCTGTCGAAAGAATTCTCTACCAGAATATGGAGAAGTTGACCCCGCCGGTGGACTGCACACCAACATTGAGTGAGGTAACTGAGTTGTTGAAACTCGCGGTATTGTTTACCGGCAAAATGTTTCCTGCGTCAGCAGTAGGCTGAATAGAGCCGGTCTGAGCAACCTTAACTGTTCCGCCATTTTGGGTGTAACCCAGTCCGATAGCATATTCGGCGCCAATAGCAAACTTGGGAGAGAAGAAATAGTTGAATCCACCGATGAGGTTGAGTCCTACACTGATTCCGCCATCAATCGTTGTTTTGGTATTGATATCTTCGCGATAGAGGCGTGTGCCGGCGGCATCGGTGCGGATGACGTCGAGATCCACGTCGGAAGTTGAAGCACCGAGAAATGAGAAGGGAATTTCTGCGGCCACATAGGGATCGAGTTTGGCGGCATCAGCCATCAGGTGATATTCTGCTCCGGGAGCAAAGCTCACGGCAAAGTTGCTTACGGTAGAATTAATGGACGAATCGATACGAACAGCCTGTCCGAAGTTTTCGTTATCAATCACACTGCGGTCGAAGCTGGAAGTTACATTGGAGAGGTTGACCCCGAGGCGGGCTCTTACTGCGATACGGTCTGAAAGGTAATAACGACCCATTACCTGAGGAAACTCAAAGGCATCCTGGCTCCATTCACGCAGGGCAATGGTGTTGAGGCCGGAAATGCGGAAGCCAAGGCTGATGTCTTTGGCAGCGGGTTTGGTCTGTGCAAATGCGCCAATCGCAGTGAAAACTACTACTACGGTTAAAATAATCTTGTTCATAAATACTTGCTAGGTTATTGGTTCTGGAAACAAAACAGGCGGCAAATTACGAATAATCCCTTTTATTCAAATCCATAACGCCCCCGCAGGGGTACAAACTTAAAATTGTGATGACTGACAGTCTGGAACTCCTTCTCAGAAATGCGGTAAACGACCGTCATTTTTTGTGTGTGCATATCCCCTACAGGGAGAACGAGGATTCCGCCAATATCGAGTTGAGAGAGCAGGCTGTCGGGAATGGACGGACTGGCGGCGGTGACCAGAATGCGTTCGTAGGGTTTATACAATGGCCACCCTTCCGACCCGTCGCCCAGAAGGAGTTGCACATCGTACCCGAGGGTCTGAAGTCTTTCCCGGGCTTCGCGGTGCAGGCGGGAGTCTATTTCAACAGAAAAAACCCGCATTCCCATTTGGCAAAGTACAGCCGACTGATATCCTGAACCGGTTCCGATTTCCAGTACTTTCATCCGGGGCTTGAGTTCAAGCAGTTGGGTCTGAAAAGCAACGGTAAAAGGCTGGCTGATCGTCTGCTCGCGGTGAATCGGCAGGGCGCGGTCTTCGTAAGCTTCATCAGAGAAAACACCTTCTACAAAGACATGTCTCGGCACATTACCAATGGCATTGAGCACAGCTTCATCTGTTATACCCTTCATTGCCAGTTCTTTAACCAGTCTGGCCCGGCGCCCTTTATACTTATAATCTTCCACAGAATTGCGTAGGTTTAGCGGTAACAAATCTAGTTATTCTTTTTGGTAAAATATACCTTCGCGATCTTAATTTCGGGCTTTAAAAGTTCAGGTAAATACCCTTACTTTGCAGTTTCTTTTTGGGTAAATTTAATTTCTCAATCCACCTCACATGTTCACAAACCCCGATGTTTTTATCAAACGCCATATCGGCCCCTCTTCCAGGGATACCCACAAAATGTTGCGAAGTCTGAATGTCGAATCTGTGGAAGAACTGATTGACCAGACTGTTCCCCGAAATATACGTCTGCCCCAGCCGCTGAAACACAAGCCTGCGCTCAGCGAATATGCATATCTCAATAAAATCAGAAAAATTGCCCGGAAAAATAAGGCATTCAAATCCTATATCGGACTGGGATATTACGACTGCATCACCCCTGCCGTCATTCTGAGAAATATTTTCGAAAACCCGGGCTGGTACACCCAGTACACCCCCTACCAGGCAGAGATTGCCCAGGGCAGGATGGAGGCCCTCCTCAATTATCAGACGGTGGTCAGCGACCTTACCGGGCTTCCTGTTGCCAATGCATCCCTCCTCGACGAAGGCACTGCGGCTGCCGAAGCGATGGCCATGGTTCACGGACAGAAACAGAAAAAGGCCAGAAATGAAATTGCCAATACCCTGCTGGTAGCCGACACCTGTCTGCCTCAGACGATCGATGTGCTCAAAACCCGCGCTGGTGGACTGGGAATTGAAATCAAAGTCGCTTCTCCCGAAGCGTTTATTATCGATGAAACTGTATTTGCCGCCATCGTACAGTATCCGGACAAAACCGGTAACATCGCAGATTACACCGTACTTGCCGAACAGCTTCACGAGCAGGGAAGTTTTCTGATTGTTGCAGCCGATCTTTTGTCTCTTACGCTACTGAAAGAGCCCGCCGCCTTCGGCGCGGATGTGGTCGTGGGCAGCGCCCAGCGATTTGGCGTCCCGATGGGTTTCGGAGGCCCGCATGCCGCTTTTTTCGCTACCACTGAAGAATTTCTCCGCCTGATCCCCGGCAGGATTATCGGTATCTCGATTGACGCACAGGAAAACCGGGCACTGCGAATGACCCTCCAGACCCGCGAACAGCATATCAGAAGAGACAAAGCTACTTCCAATATCTGCACCGCACAGGCGCTGCTGGCCATTATGGCGGGAATGTACGCGGTCTATCATGGCCCCAAAGGCCTCCGCGATATTGCCAGCCGAATCCACAACCTTACCTGCCTTCTCGATCAGGGAATGCGGCAGATGGGCATCCCCGCTGTAAACCACCAGTTTTTTGATACACTTACCTTTAAGCTAGAAAGTCAGATACAGGCCGAACGGGTCAGCGATATCGCTGTTGCGCATGAAATGAACTTTCATTATTCCGGCAACGGTATCATTTCCATTTCCCTTGATGAGACCACTGACCTCGATCAGGTCAGTGCTATTCTGGGAGTGTTTGCACAGGCACTCAATAAAGATATTCCCTCCATCTCCACTGATATTGCGCCTTATCGCCGCTATACAGATTTTGGAAGAACCAGCGCTTTCCTCACGCATCCGGTATTCAATTCCTACCACTCCGAAACTGCCATGATGCGGTATATCAAGTCGCTGGAAAACAAAGACTTATCGCTCAATACCGCTATGATTCCGCTGGGCAGTTGTACGATGAAACTCAATGCCGCAGCAGAACTTATACCAGTCAGTTGGCCCGAATTTGCAACGATTCACCCTTTCACCCCACGCGACCAGGTGGCGGGGTATCTCGAAATGATTGAAGAACTCGGAAAAGATCTCTGTGATATTACCGGCTTTTCGGGCATTTCTTTTCAGCCCAACTCCGGAGCTCAGGGTGAATATGCAGGACTAATGGTCATACGGGAATGGCATCACAGCAGAGGAGATTACCACAGAAATGTCGCCCTTATCCCCTCCTCGGCTCATGGTACAAACCCTGCCAGTGCCGTTATGGCCGGAATGTATGTCGTGGTAGTAAGATGTGATGAAATGGGCAATGTCGATATGGAAGATCTCCGCCAGAAAGCCGAAAAACACAGCGACAATCTCTCCTGTCTGATGGTTACCTATCCTTCTACCCACGGTGTATTTGAGGAAACCATCATTGAAATCTGTGAGCTGATCCACCAAAATGGAGGGCAGGTATATATGGACGGTGCCAATATGAATGCTCAGGTAGGTCTGACCAGTCCGGGACATATCGGTGCAGACGTATGCCACCTCAACCTGCACAAAACTTTCGCCATTCCCCACGGAGGCGGAGGCCCCGGCATGGGTCCGATTTGCGTTGCAGCACACCTCACCCCCTTTCTGCCCGGGCATACCCAGTTTCAGACAGGCGGAGATCAGGGAATCAGCGCAGTATCATCGACTCCTTTTGGCAGCGCCAGTATTTTGCTGATTTCCTACGGATATATCCAGATGCTGGGCAGTGAAGGCGTTACGGCAGCAACAAAGTTTGCCATTCTCAACGCCAACTATATGAAAACCCGGCTGGAGTCTCATTTCCCTGTATTGTATCAGGGGAAAAACAGAAGGGTGGCACACGAATTTATTCTCGACCTTCGCGAATTTAAACCGAAACTAGGACTGGAAGTAGATGATATTTCCAAGCGGCTCATTGATTATGGTTTTCACGCGCCTACTGTTTCGTGGCCTGTCCCCGGTACCATTATGATTGAGCCAACCGAGAGTGAACCGCTGGAAGAACTCGACCGCTTCTGCAATGCGATGATTTCCATCAGAGAAGAGATCAGAGAAATTCAAAATGAGGAAGCAGATATGGCTGACAACGTGTTGAAAAATGCGCCGCATACCCTCGAAGAAGTCACTGGAAGTGAGTGGCATCATGCCTATTCACGGGAAAAAGCAGCATTCCCCGTTGAAGGTCTGAAGCAAAACAAATTCTGGCCATCGGTGAAAAGGGTAAACAATACCTACGGCGACCGCAACGTGGTATGTACCTGTCCGCCCGTCGAATCCTATATTATGGAGGAAGAACGATTGAATCAGGAGGCGTAAGGTTAAAAAAAAGAAAATCTTACACCCCCTGAGAAAAATTTTCGTACTAGATAGACAAGGGTAGTGACCCGGATGAGGGTTTGGACGTCATTATATAAGAAAGAATTTTCCAAACCTGAAAGTTTCATTACCTCTCAGGCAGTAGATTGGAAGACAAATCTATTTGCAAGTGATAATGAAAGCCCTTAGATTTGCGGTCTGAATTACGACTGGTCTAAGGGCTGGAAGTTGGTCAGAATTTTAAACACAAAGCAAAATTAGCCGCTCCGATACATGAGACAGCTCAAGATTAGTAAGCAGATCACCAACCGCGAATCCCAGTCCCTGGACAAATACCTCCAGGAGATTGGAAAGGTAGAATTGCTTACTCCCGATGAAGAAGTTGAACTCGCCAGAAGGATCAAGCAGGGAGATCAGGTTGCACTTGAAAAACTGACCAAAGCAAACCTCCGGTTTGTGGTCTCTGTTGCCAAGCAATACCAAAACCAGGGATTGTCGCTGGGCGACCTGATCAATGAAGGTAACCTCGGCCTTATCAAAGCGGCCAAAAGGTTTGATGAGACCCGCGGTTTTAAGTTTATTTCCTACGCCGTGTGGTGGATTCGCCAGAGTATCCTTCAGGCGCTTGCCGAACAGTCACGGATTGTTCGCCTCCCGCTCAACCGTGTGGGCGCTCTCAATAAAATCGGCAAGGCATTCTCCAAACTCGAACAGGAATTTGAAAGGGAACCCTCCGCAGAAGAAATTGCAGAGGTACTCGAAAATATGAGCGAGGACGAAATCTCCGACACGCTCAAAATCTCTGGCCGCCACGTCTCCGTGGACGCGCCATTTGTGCAGGGCGAAGAAAACCGCCTGCTGGATGTCCTGGAAAACGACGCAGAGCCCAATCCCGACAACGAACTGATCAACGAAAGTCTCAGCAAAGAAGTGGAAAGGGCGCTGAGCACACTGACACAGCGCGAGGCAGAAGTAATTCGCCTGTATTTCGGCATTGGAGTAGAGCATTCTCTCACCCTGGAAGAAATCGGAGAAAAATTTGATCTTACCCGTGAACGCGTGCGCCAGATCAAAGAAAAAGCCATCCGCCGCCTGCGCCACACTTCCCGCAGCAAAGGGCTTAAAACCTATCTGGGATAAAGGAGAAATTACAAATTTTGATTTTTCTTGTAAGAGTCTTTATTCCGTAGTTTTATTGGATTTTTGTCCATTAGGTATTGCCATTCCTCGATTTTCTTCTTATTATTGAGTGATAAACGGCATATCATATCCTTTTTGCCATAAAACGCCATACAAACCCACATGTCATTCAAAAACACGACGGTAATCTACGTTTTCACCCTGATGCTCAGTCTGAGTCTGGGTAGTGGTTTTCATCTGAGTGCGCAGCCTGCTTTGTCCTCGATGCGGGCGATTGATTTGCGCAACAATCTGACCATCCCGGCGGGGCCGGAGGCTTCTTCGCTGGGGCAATATGGCGATGTGGGGATTTCCCGCCATACCGGTGCGCTGGACTTTTCGATTGCCCTGGCTTCCATCGGTGACAAGGTACTGAACTGGAATTTCAGCCTTCGCTATGACGGCAGCGGGGTAAAGCCTGACATGTTGCCCGCTCAGGTGGGCCAGAACTGGTCCCTGGAAGGGGGGTAATTACCCGCAGCGTGCAGGGTTTCCCTGATCTGGACAATAACTACTACAACGCCGTGAAACACTGGCAGACCAATACGATGGAGTTTCCGATCTGATCCACGAAAATTATTTTCTGGATAGCGTCGCCCGTGGCAGTATTGAGACCCAACCCGACCTGTTCAGCTTTAATTTTGGCTCTTTTTCCGGGAAATTTTATATCAAACCCGACAAGACGATCTCTTCGAGGATGCGACCGACCTGAGATTATTCCAGCTTATATCACCAATGCAGGCGGCCAAAACGGCGACATCAGCAGTTTTCAAATCCGCGATGCCGCAGGGTTTATTTATACTTTCGAATATCCGGAGACAACCGCCATCACCTACGATGTCAATTATGATTTTCCTGGCCAATACCAGCTATACCTACCATTCCGCCTGGTATTTGAAGGAAGTGAAACATCCCAACGAGGGCATGGGCAAAATTACCTTTGATTATGGTCGTGACCACGCCTTTTACCCCGGTGATCAACAACTGTCTGACCCAATCGATGACCTATACGACCGGCCCCGCTCCGGACGGGTGGAACTGCAACCAGAATTGTGCGGCGGCACGGCTCCTTCGACTAACAGTGCCTCCTCCACCGTAGCCACGATCACTAACCGGCGGTTTATCAAAGAAGCGAAATTTTTTCAAAGGCACTTCGGCCATCGAAAAACTGACTTTCACCAACGCCAACAATACCTGTACCCATGCTTATGGCGGCAAACAACTCAATTCCGGCACGATACACCGGTCCGGTGCTACAGTCGAAAACACCGGCTGGGCCTTTAGCTACGCCTGCCGCGAGGGGCGGTTATTCCTCTCGGTCTATGAACGCAAAAGTACCACCGCCGCCAAACCTCCTTATTCTTTTACTTACAATACGACTCTATCCCTGCTCAGCACCATCGATCGCGATTATTGGGGTATGCCAATCTGAATAACGGTTCGGGTGCGATCCCTTCCTACACCACTCCCGTGCCCGGGCGGTACTACTTATGCCGGTAATGGCGTACGCACCCCCGACGAAACCCGGATGAAGGCCGGCATCCTGACCCAGATCACCTATCCCACCGGAGGTTATACGATCATTGACTATGAAGGGCATCAGGTAGCAAGTTTTGATGTGTGTTTGCCCACGCTGACGCTGGTCGGCGGGCTACGGGTAAAAGAGATTGGTCTTACGCCAAGACGGGCGTCCTGGCATTCAAAAAGCAGTACAAATATACCGCGGGTCTGGGTTCAGCGATAGCAGCGGCAAACTGCTTCACCCCTTCCGGATTGGAAAAACGACTCAATATCAGAATTTTCCTGTGAACACCACGCCGACCTGCAATCCGGATAATTTTTCCTACACCTGTCTCTCGGTGACCCTGAATGCGACACCGACCATTACCCTTGACCGGGTGAGTGGTTCTCATGTAGGTTACTCCCGTGTGGAAGAAATCAATAACGGCAAAACGGTCTATTTTTTTAGAAATATCGGGCAATGCTGGGCGACAATGGCGATGTGCTCACTAAAGAAATCTATGACGCTGCCGACAACCTGCTGGAAAAACCGATTACACCTATATCATCGGTACTACCGGCGTATTGTACAGCATGGTAGCAGAAGCCCACGATGTGCAGGATAATAAAAGCGTACTCTGCAAAATAACCGGAACCAACTCGTATGAATGGCGTCTGCCCTGCTGTGGTGCGGGAACCGGTACCGGCGGCTGCCAGCAGTCGGCCACTTTTCAGAGTAAGTTGAAGCGGAATTACACAACGATCGTTTCACGCAAAAAACGGGTAACCACCGAAGTCACCACCTACAACTCCCAACCTTATACTGCCAACCAGACTTCCCTGATCAAAAAGACCGAATACCAGTACGGTTACGCCTCAGCCCTCCTGCCCACAGAGGTAAAGATACTGACGTGCCAACAACGAACTCAGCAGACAAGTAATGGTTTACCCCACCTCCGGCAATGTACCTGCGGCCATGCTGACCAAACGGATGTACAGCGAGCCGGTGGAGGTGGTTTATTATATCAACGGATCACAGGTATATGGCACCAAAAGTTGTATCCCGGCAGTGGGAATGTCCATATTCCGACCACTATTCAGGAAAATATGCCAGCGGAAGTTATGCCGACCTGTATCTGGTGACCCAGTTTGACGCAGCGAACGGAAACATTCGTTCCGCCAAACGACAATACGATCAGGAAAGCAGCTACCTTTACTCCAGCGACGGGTGCCCGGATCACTGCTGCTGTCGCCAACGCTACGATCAACGAAATGGCCTTTACCAGTTTTGATCATGCAGACAGTTATCAGGGGCTGGATCAATCTCAATACCGCTTATGTCAAATACGTAGCCAACGGCGGTGCTTCCGGCAACGGCTATTACCAGGCTTCCGCAGCCACTTATCTGGCCAGTCCCGCGTTAACTGCCGGTAAATACATCGTGTCCTATTATTCCAAAGGCAGCCCCATTACGATCTCCAATAACAGCGGCTCCACGACCGTACACCGCAATATTTACGGCAGCGATACCGAACACGCCGGAGGCTGGGTGTACTCCGAACATATCGTCTCGCTGACCCACTCCCTCCGGGTAAATATCCCGGCCGGGGCTTACCTGACGAGCTGCGCATTTACCCGGCAGATGCTCAGATGAAGAGTTTTACCTACGACAAAAACACCTATCTGCCCCAGTGTATCAGCGACGTGGATGGCAAAATCAACCGCTTTGAATACGACGTGCTCAACCGGCTGATCACGTCGGGACGTAAACGACCATTTTGTGCTGACCCATGACTACTTTTATGCCAATACCAGCACCTACAATGCGGTCTATACCCGCCAGATTCAAACCGATGGCATCACGACTACCCCAGCGGCGGCAGCCCTTACGCGCCGATGTGCAGCGCAGTTACGCTTACTTTGATGGCCTGGCCGGCAGATCAAACCGTGACCCTGACGCATCCCCTGCCGCCAACGACAGGGTCAGTTTTCCGCAATACGACACCTACGGAAGACCTACCGGGGAGTATCCGCCCTCATACTGTCAACAATGGCACCGGCACGGCGGTGAACAACAGCTACCGCACCAGTGCAACAAGCGAACAATCCGGCTTTTACACCGCACTGGGCGGAAATGCCTTTACTGAACAAATCTCGAAGTCTCCCCCTGTCCCGACCGCAAGGTATCAAACATCCGGGGCATGGAATGCGGTTCCCACCTCGGTAAAATATTCTTTCAACGCGACCAAAGAGGTGCGCGATGCCCGAACCGCCAATGCCTATTACGCCCCGAATACACTTTAAAAGTAGAAAGCAAAGACGAAGATCAAAAAACCGTCTTTACTTATACCGATTTGCTGGGCCGGAAAGTCATGGAGAACCGGGGCACACTGACTTACTATCTGTATGATCTGGAGGTAATATCACCGAGGTCATACAGCCCGAAGGGGCCAAACTGCTGCACAGCACCGCTGCTACACGGTAAATACCCCTGCGGTCAACAAATTTTGTTTCCGCTATACCTATGACAGCCGCTACCGCATGATCAGCAAATACGTGCCCGGAACCCAGGCCGCCGCCACGTACAGCTATGATCGCCTGATCGTCCGGTGCTGAGCACCGATCCCAATGGCTTCAAAACATTTACCAAATACGACATTCTGGGCCGGGTCATCCTGACCGGCAAATATACCGAGACCGGAAACAATACCGGTACAGCAACGCCCCAGCCTACCGACGGATTATTCGAAAACAAAACCGCTACCGGACACTTTTATACGACGAATCTATCCTTCCCGACCTCAGCAACCGAAGTCTATACGGTGCAATACTATGACGACTACGACTTTGACGGCAACTATACCGACAATTACACCTATTCGCTCTGGACGACGGCGGAGCAATTTATCTATGCCAACGAGGCGTATAGATTTGCCCGGGGCATGAGTACCGGCCTCAAGACCGGGGTGCTGAACACTGCCGGAACCGCCCCCACCGTTTTTGCCGAATCCCACTCCCTTTACGACAAGAAGGGCCGGGAGATACTGACCCATTCTGTCCACCCCTACAACGGCACTGACCGGATGTGGAGGCAGTATCACTTTTTGGGTTGGGTGTTGCATAGCCGGTTGCAGCACACCTCGGTGCTTAACTCGGTGTCCCAAACCTACGTCGTCAACCAACGTTACACCTACGATCATGGGCAGACTAAAAAACACCTACCACAAGATCGGCGACAACGGCACGGAGGTGCTGCTCTCCGAAAAACACCTACGGCGAGCGGGACAAACTGCAACAGAAACGACTGGCCGGGAGTCAGGAGGTGGATTATCAGTACAACATCCGTATGTGGCTGACCGACATCAACGATGCCAGTGGCTGTCCGGCCACCGACCTTTTTGCCCAGCGGATCAACTACAACACCGCCAATGCCAACCTGAGCGCAGCTGCCCATTACAACGGCAATATCTCCTCGATCGAATGGCGGGTCGGGTGCCGAACTGGCGGTCAACGGCCAAAGCCGCAACAAAGCCGCCTACGGCTTCACCTACGACAGCCAGAACCGGCTGACCAAAGCCATTTACGGCGAATACAACAGCAGCAACGTTTGGCAAACCCCCGCGCTGAACCGTTACAGTGTCAACCCCATCACCTATGACGACAACGGCAATATCACGAGCCTCATCCGAACGGCTGGGTCAGCGGCGCGACCTATGGCGGCATCGACAAACTCACCTACAGCTACGACGGCGACTACGCCAATCAACTCACCGCCATCACCGAAATCTCCGACCTCACCCGGGCTTCAAAAATCTCCTCCGGCGCGGACGGCTACGAATATGACAACAACGGCAACCTCACCACCGACGGTTATCGCGGCATCACCAGCATCACCTACAACCATCTGAACCTCCCCGCAAAAATCACTTACGACGCCACAAAGTACATCGAACTCACCTATGACGCCTCAGGCCGCAAGTGGAAAAAGACCACCGTGGATCGCTCCACTACCACCTCAAAACACTACTTCGGCTCCATCGAATACAATGGCAGCACGCTGGAAGCGTTGTACCATGAGGAGGGCAGAGCCGTGCCGGATGGCAACAGCGGGTATGACTACGAGTATGCGATTCGGGATCATTTGGGGAGTACCCGAGTTATGTTTGAGATGGTGAATGGCGTGGCGACGATTCTTCAGGAAAGTCATACTTATCCGTTTGGCATGGAGCTATCAGGCCCGGCCTTTGTGGGCGGCGGGAATCCGTATCGGTACACCGGGAAGGAACTGGAGACCGATTTGGAAATCGGTCTTTACGACTATGGGGCGCGGTGGTATGACCCGGCGGCGGGGCGTTGGTGGGGAGTGGATGCGTTGGGGGAGGACCCTAACCAAGTAGAGAAATCACCCTTTTCCTATGCCTGGAATAACCCAATCAGTCTGACAGATCCTGACGGACGTTGTCCATTCTGTCCCGTTCTCTATGCTTTTGCCGTTGGATTTGGATTTGGTGCAGGGGCCGATGCTACGGTACAGGTTGCTACAAACAAAATTCAGGGCAAAGGTGCTTTTGAGGATTATTCCGTTACTTCAACTGTAATTTCGGGGCTTGCCGGAGGCTTTTCTGGAGGAACAGGAGGTATTGCTAATACTACTATAAGAACAGGAGTGAATATCGGAATCGTTGCGACCGAATCCGTTTCTAAACAAATCATTACAGACGATGCTGTTGCCAACGCTGCTGGAGGAGATTTTTCCACAATTCAAGAAAACGTAAATAATGTATCCACTACACAAGTTGCGTCAGATGTTATTATGGATAAAATAGGAGGAAATGTAAAAGTAGTGGGTGATGCGAAAATAAAAGTAATGGAAAGGCAACTAGACAGGACCACCAGAGTCGCAAGAGGGGAACCATCCTCATCAGGACGGGTCGCAAATCAAAAAAATGCTCAAGGCAAACTGAATAACGCTAATGGTGCAAATACCTATGTAAGCGGAACCGTCGGGAATGGACTACAAAACGTATCTGATGCGACGAGAAATGCTTTTTCAATTGGTGGAAATCCACACTTTTCAATTGTGCCACCCCAACCGATTGCTCAAGACAATACACGAGTCAAGATTATTCTACCCATCAATCCTTAGATGAATGGTTACAAAGAGAGTATTTATAATTTTTGGGTTTTTGCTTACTCTTTTGTGGGGAGCAAGTAAGTTAAAAGAGGCTGCAACTCGATTACAATTTGAAGTATTTAACAAGCCTGTTACAGTTAGGGTGGTAGCACTTCCTATGTGTGGGCGGTCTAATATTATTGTAGTAAAGTACCGAGAAAAAGAATACAATATCTCGATAAACAAAAATGACTGTATTCAGGGAAAATATAATATTGGCGATACTTTGGATGCTACCTACAACTCTAAGTTAGACGAACTGAACCCCGGTAATTTTGTAGGGGTGTATAGGTTGTACGTGGCATTTTTGGCTTTGATTGGGATTGCCTTCTTTCTTTACCTTTTCTTCTCTAATAGAAGCCCAAAATCTAAGAAGCAATAATTTATAAACTCTCAGCAAATTTAAGCTACCGGTTAAGGTGCTAGAGCAGGGAATACCGCCTGTTCTTAACCACAAGGCGAAATGGCTTACAAGCATTTACTCCCGAAGAAGGCCACCCACGCCACTTTTTGTAACTACAACTCCTAACTAGCCCCAAGATTCGCTATCTTGACACCTATTTTTGTTCTTTGACAGCAAAAAGCCCGTCCCTGGCACCAAACGGAAAAAACTATCGTGGACTTAGACTTGGGACTGTATGATGGAGTTTACCCTGAGCGATCGTCGAAGGGGGGCGCGGTGGTATGACCCGGCGGCGGGGCGTTGGTGGGGGGTGGATGGGTTGGCGGAGAAGTATTTTTCAATCTCTCCTTTTGCGTATGTGGCGAATAATCCGGTGAAATTTATTGATCCAGACGGACGGTATATTAGGCCCGGGAATATTCAGGCTTCCTCATATGGAAAAGTGTACAAATATATCAGATATAACTCAGTTTTTGTATCGAATTCTCAAGCTTATGCCAATAGCAAAACTAACCATTACAATCTGAGGTATGGTTTAATTAGAGGCATGAATCCCAGAAACGATTATGGTGGAACCTCATTATTTACAAGGGAAAAGAGAGATTATAATGTTGGATCAGGATTTAACCCGGGTTTAGAAAGCACTACAAAAGGCAATTTTGAACTATTACAAACAGATATCCACAAGGCACAAGTAATGTTACATGAATCTGTCCATGCTGGATTGCTTACCCAAGATAGCGAGTTTAATAATTTGTCAGAATCAGAACAACATGAACTCATGGCCTCTGAAGATAATCGGACTCAACTGGTGGCTGGTTTAAAAGAGTTTGCAGAGGAAGCGGGGATTGAAGGCTTAGAGGACGCTGATTTTGAGGCTCTTTCATGGGCGGGTTTAGAGGATACGGAAACTTTCCAGGCCCTGGAAAATAAAGAAGAAGTGAGTGAAAGAATAGCCAAATTAACATATAGTGTTATGAGGATTGAAAATGATGGAACCCGAACAGTTATTAGTGATTTAGGTAATATTAAGAATTAAAATAATCGTATTATGAAATTATTTTTTAGGGCATTGGTTCTGTTAATAAGTATTGGGTGTTTTTCTAATAAGACTTTCGGGCAGTTTCAATGTCAGGATACCGTCTTTGATTATTACTTAAATAACCGAATACTTATTTTGGAGGGAGATACCATTTTTATTGGATCCATAAGAAAAGAAAGGAAATGCCTAGATGAAAAAACCTTTGTGGAAATATCCTATTATCATGGGGATACTGTGTATCTGACGATAGATACTTTTATGGTAAGAGGAGGAAACTGGTTCAAAAAATTCGAGGGAAAATTTAATGTTTTCTTTTCAGAAGAAAAATTTATGAAAAAAGAAATTACAAAAAATTGCTATTATATTGAGGATGTTTTTGGGGTTTGGGAGGGGAGAGATTTAATGGTTTGTAAGCAACTATCTCCTATTTCAATTCAAGATCATGGAGTTTATGTATTCGAAGTCTATGATCCTTTCTGGAGAACAAGCCAGATATTACACTTTGATCCTCGTGTAGGCGTAATAAAAGAAGGTCATTGGGTAATTAAATAGTGGGCCTTCCTATTCTCTATTATCTGTCGAAGAAAACCCATGCTCCCTGTTAGGCAGGGATTCATCATCTTTGCAGTAGCTGACATCCTCGTAGGGGGTAGAGATCGAGTAACTGGGTCATCGTACAAAAGTAGAAAAAACGCAGTCGACTTTTCCAATTCCCCCCAGTTCTCTATATTAACTCCCCGTATCCTCACACCCACAACCCCACCGGCAGATTGAAAAACACTTACCACAAGATCGGCGCCGCCGCTTACTACAACGGCAACATCTCCTCCATCGAATGGCGGGTCGGTGCCAACTGCCAGGTCAACGGCCAAAGCCGCAACAAAGCCGCCTACGGCTTCACCTACGACAGCCAGAACCGGCTGACGAAAGCCATCTATGGCGAATACAACAGCAGCAACGCCTGGCAAAGTAGCGCGCTCAACCGCTACAGTGTAAGCCCCATCACCTACGACGACAACGGAAACATCACGAGCCTCATCCCGGAACGGCTGGGTCAGCGGCGCGACCTATGGCGACATCGACAAACTCACCTACAGCTACGACGGCGACTACGCCAACCAACTGACCGCCGTCACCGAAATCTCCGATCTCTCCCGGGGCTTCAAAAAATCTCCTCCGGCGCGGACGGCTACGAATATGACAACAACGGCAACCTCACCGCCGACGGCTACCGCGGCATTACCGGCATCACCTACAACCATCTGAACCTCCCCGCCAAAATCACCTACGACGCCACCAAATACATCGAGTTTACCTACGACGCCTCCGGTCGCAAGTGGAAAAAAACCACCGTGGACCGCAGCACCACCACCTCAAAGTACTACTTCGGCCCCATCGAATACAATGGCAGCACGCTCGAAGCGTTATACCATGAAGAAGGCAGAGCCGTCCCGGATGGAAATGGGGGTTACGACTATGAGTATGCGATCCGGGATCATTTGGGTAGCACGAGAGTTATGTTTCAGATGATAAACGGGACGGCTACTTTGATTGAGGAACATCACAACTATCCCTTCGGGATGGAGTTATCCGGCCCGGCCTTTGTGGGAGGCGGGAACCCGTATCGGTATCAAGGCAAGGAACTGCAACCAGAAACTGAAATCTATGATTTTCATGCACGTGGATATGATCCAGCCTTAGGCCGCACCTGGCAACCTGATCCGAAGGCTGAAATATTTTATGAACACAGTCCTTACAGTTGGGTCAATAATAATCCACTACTGAGGATTGACCCTACAGGAATGACTGACTTTACATTCAACAAGAAGACTGGGGAAGTTACTCAGGTAGGTGAATCAAATGACGAACCGGATCGAATACTGAAAACCAATAATAAGGGGGAAGTCAAGTACAAGAAGAACGGGGATGCGAAAGTGGCAATTGGAGACATTGAACAGGGGATATTAGCAGATGGTCAAAATTTTAAGACGGAGAGCAATATAATTACTGTTGGGGGAGAGGGACGGCCAAGGAGCAGGGAGTTGAGACATTCGCATTAAAACTCTCTGGTTATTTAGGGTTGAAATAGGAGGAGCATATTTTTCAAATCAAGGCAGTGAGAATACATCACACATCACATTTGGCACTTATGGAAATAATAGGCATACAAAAAATTCTGGAGGCTATGGTCATGCATTGGGATTAAGGCAGGGTTTGAATCTGACAGGTTTTTTCCATACACATCCCGGGAGTGGTCAAGATATTAGCAACTCTGATCGTTTGGTTCCTTCGGATACAGATTTAGATTCAAGGGACGATGCACTTCGACAAATGCCAAGCTTGCAGTTTTATCTGCTTACGCGGCCTGTTAACTATGGTGATCGCTATCCTTTGAAGATCAATTACACTACCGGTTATTCTCGTAGGTTAAGATAAATGCCATGAAAATAGTTCAATTCCTAACCCCTGTGCTACTAATTCTGTTTGTGGGATGCGCTTCATTTAAGAAGGGGCTATTCCAAACAGGAGGTCCCAATGAGATGATGCAAAATGCGATTCTGGATTTTTCAAATGCGACGAAGCTTTATAAGAAAGGTACTGTTTTTTCAGTGAATGTCATGGAGATAGTTGATAAAGATCCCATCGTTGTAAGAATAGGCTTCAACACGATGAACCTGCTTGTAACAGCGGAGACTATAGTTGGTAATAAGGGAGATTAATATACCTACTCGGTTTATTGAAAAAAATGGAAAACTCTTTTTATTGGCGGGATGATGATTATCCACTAACAGAAGAAGCACTTGCGGTTTATGAGAAATATGACCTTCTGCAAGATGATGAAGGGGGGATAATTACTGTTCCAGAATTTACCATCAATGATGCCCAAAAAGCCGCACATTACTACTTTTGTAAAAATGATCCTTCAAAATACAAAAGAGTAATCACCAACATAGGAGTAGGTTATTATGACCCGCCAACCTTAAAATGCGATTAGTAAACCACCTCGAAGCCATTTACCACGAAGAAGGCCGGGCTGTACCCGACGGCAACGGCGGTTATGACTACGAGTATGCGATCCGGGATCATTTAGGTAGTACCAGAGTCATGTTTCAGATGATAAACGGTACGGCAACGATTGTTCAGGAAAGTCATACTTATCCTTTCGGGATGGAATTGAACGGCCCGGCCTTTGTCGGCGGCGGGAATCCGTATCGGTACACCGGGAAGGAACTGGAGACCGATTTGGAAATCGGTCTTTACGACTATGGCGCGCGGTGGTATGATCCGGCGGCGGGGCGTTGGTGGGGAGTGGATGCGATGGCGGAGAAATTTTTTTCGCAGAGTACCTTTCACTTCTCGGGAAATAATCCGGTTCGTTTTATTGATTATGATGGTAATTGGTATGGTGATATATATAATTTAAACGGGACTTGGATAGGCAGTGACGGTAAAAATGATAATAAGGTATATGTAAAACTTACTGCCAGTGATAGTGAACTCTCCGTTGAAGAAGCAAAAACAGAAGTCGCAAAAACTTACATCACGCTAATGTGCAATCAGTGTGATGTGATTGATCTGACAGAAAGTATGGGTATTCAGCATGATGATTTTGAAAAATTCGCTGCGAATATTCATAATGAGACTTCTGGAATGTCACAAGATGATAAAGAGGATGTTGCTAGCGCGATGACAAATAGAATGGAAGCATTAGGCCAGGATATGGAGACAATGACAGATAAATTAATGTTTTGGAATGACAACCATGAAAAAAAGATGTCAGAAACGGATAGGAAACCCGGGAATGAGGAGAAATATGGAGACAATGAATTTACCCATCAAGATGTTTCAACAGCGCAATACCGAAATTTTATGAATTCTTCGAAGCAGGACAGAAATAGCAATGAAGCTATGAAAGGAGCGGTAAAAGCAACGGTAAACCAGGCTATTAACCCTACCGATCGTGTAAATGGAAAATACAATTGGCGGGGAGATGGCATAAGACATCGATTTATTGGGCCAGCAATAAAAAAGAAGTAATGAAAAAGTTGGCGATTATTTATTCTATTGGATTTTTTTTTCTGGCGGGTTTACCAGGCAGCTACTGCCAACCAACCGAAAAATTCTCCGTTATCCTCCCTACCCGCGATGAGCTTAGTGACAGTACGAAACTTATCCATTCCTTGTATAAGGGGAAACTATTGATTCCAGCCCAAGAAACAGAAGGATTCCAATCCAGAAAAATCACGTTACAGCGAGATAATCTATATGTCGTATCAAATATTTTTAGCATAGACACATTAACCCTTTCCGTTAACTACCTGTTTAAAAAAAGGGAAGGCGTTCCTCAGGATGAATTTCCTTTCGAATACTCCGCTGCTTATGTCGGTGGTTGGATTCAGGTAAACGATTGGGTTTTTGAATTTGATTCTATTTCATGCCTCAATAA
>JAWKNL010000029.1:0-72393 GCA_041391725.1 Bacteroidia bacterium | reverse complement strand
ATACCGATGAAAATGGGCTTTGGCAGAATACCATGCGATCTGCCAGCCCGTTTTTCCGTCGAGGATTCCAAGTCTGATAAAATAGATAACCAAAAACTTGAATACAGGACTGACAAACCGTCTGTACCAGGTTGCGTTTTTGCCTTCGCTGTGCAGTTTTTGGGCTGCAAGACGAGCATAATAATCCATCCGGCTGATAAAATCTTCGGTCGAGGAAAATGAATAATGGAGAATATCGCCGGTCAGATGGGTAATTGTCAGCGAGGGATGCGGAGTTAGAGTTTCATGCACAAAATCTCCTTCCCAAAACGCCTGGTTTTTGGGGAAAAGACGAATTTTGCGGTCGGGGTACCAACCACAAAACCTTACCGGATGATGGGCAAACCAGGTAAGGCGGTTGAAGCTATAAGCTCCGGAAAGATAGGGTTTTTGGCGAAGAATGGCCTTTCGAAGCGGTTCGGACAACGCTTCATCAGCATCGAGGGAGAGAATAAAATCTCCTTTGGCCAGATTATTGGCCATGTTTTTGGTTTTACTATACCCCTGCCATTCTACCCCAAAAAAATGTACGCCCTGACTCCGGCATATTTGTTCGGTTTCATCCGTGCTTCCCGAATCAGCCACAACAATTTCATCAGCAATGCCTTCGAGCGAGCGGAGGCATCTGCTGATATTTGCGGCCTCATTGCGGGTGATGATTACAGCCGAAATCAGGGCCATCACTTAAGGTCTCACATCACCTTTGGCGCGTACCCGGCTGATTTTGATCATATTGGTCAGGCCGCGGTCATGAAGAGGCATACTACCGGTATTGATGATAATATCACCGGCATTGAGCAAGCCTTTTTCCTTCAGAATTTCGTGTACATCCTGAATCGTATCATCGGTACTGACAAACCCGTCGTAGTAAAATGCGCGGACACCCCAGATGAGATTGAGCATATTGAGTACCGGGCGGTTGTTGGTAAACGCAAAAATCATTGACTGAGGTCTGCATCGGGCGAGTTGAAGAGCTGTATAGCCTGAGCGGGTCATACCGATAATAGCCTTGGCTTTGGTATGGCGGGCAAGGGTACAGGAAGTCGTGATGATGGAAGTACTGAGAAACTCGCTTCCTTCGGGGAAAGTCTCCATATTGCGATAATAGATACTTTCGTCTTCCTTTTCAACGCTCATGAGGATTTTGTGCATGCTGGAGACAACTTCTACAGGGTATTTACCTACAGAAGTTTCACCACTTAGCATGACAGCATCTGCACCATCGACAAGGGCATTGGCAACGTCATTGGCTTCGGCGCGAGTGGGGCGGCGATTCTGGATCATGGATTCCATGACCTGAGTGGCAACGATGACCGGTTTGCCCTGGAGGTTACACTTTTTAATAATCCGCTTTTGCCATGCAGGAACCTCTTCCATGGGGATTTCTACGCCCATATCACCACGCGCGACCATGATACCATCGGCAACGGCAATAATCTCATCGATATTGCGGAGCGCTTCGGGTTTTTCGATTTTGGCGATAATACGGGAGGTACCGTTTTTGAGGCGGATGAGTTCCTTCAGCAACTTGATGTCATCAGCAGATCTGACGAAAGAGAGGGCAACCCATTCGACATTGTGCTGAATGGCAAAATCAATATCGCGGAAGTCCTTCTCCGTAATGGTAGGTTCAGAGATATTGGTTTGCGGAAGGTTAACCCCTTTTCTGCTTTGAATAAGCTCACCCGAGACAATTTTGATTTTTACCTGATTGAGGTTGTTGGTTTCTTCAACGACAGCTTCGACTTTTCCGTCGTCAATGAGGATGATGTCGCCCACCTTTACATCCTGCGCAAAAGTATTGTAAACAATCGGCAGCACTTTGTCTTTTTGCTCCTTGACGTCGGAGCGGATGGTAACGATTTGTCCTTCCTTGACTTTGAAAGGTTCGGGGAGATCGCCCATTCGGATTTTGGGCCCCTGTAAATCCTGAAGGATTGCGATATTGGTATTATACTTTTGGTTAATATCCCTTACCAGTTTCAGGAATCTCGCATGGGTTTCATGATCAGAGTGGGAAAAGTTTAGTCTGGCCACATCCAGCCCTGCTTCAACCATTGCCAGCAGGGTTTTAGGATTTTCGCAGGCAGGGCCCATCGTGGCCACAATTTTGGTTCTTCTTAGATGAAATAGCTTCAAAGGACTAGTTGTTTAATGTTTTTAATATGAGAAATATCAACTGCTGACAAAACCGAAGCTGATAAACTCAGCCGGCCGATAAGGTCAGCAGACTCGGGGAGGGGGTTGTCGTGCGTACGAACCAAAAAGAAAAAGCGAAAAGGCCGGGCCTCTTTGGGCAGATAGTTGGGGTCAGGTTTGCGAAGAATGTATTCATATCTGGAGTCGGAGATCATATCTTCGTAATAGGCCAGCGGCCTGTCTCCGAAGGATAAATCTGTGGCATCAAACAGCCCTGTGCTGGTGGTATCGGAAGAGGCATTCTCCTCCGTTTTTCCCTCATCCAGCTCCCTTTCAGTCAGATTGAGGCCCAGTTGACGGTTGATCTCATAACACAACTTCCAGATGTGGTCATTGGATGCAATTCCGATCACAACATACTGATAATCAAAGAGGTTCTGTATATCTATCCGCTTAGTCAATAGTTTTGGTTCTGATACGTGTTGAAAAATTAGTTCGCGAATAACGTTGGATGATTCCAAAAAGTATTATATTTGCACAAATTTTTTACTGCGAGACCAATAAACAATTAACAATTTAAAAAGCAAAGAAAAATGTCAAGCATTGCCGAAAGAGTAAAAGAGATCATCGTTGAGAAGCTGGGTGTTGAACCTTCAGAAGTTACCCCTGAAGCTAGCTTTGCCAACGATCTGGGCGCTGATTCGCTCGATTGTTGAACTGATCATGGAGTTTGAAAAAGCATTCAACATCAGTATTCCTGACGAGGCTGCCGAAAAAATTGTAACTGTTGAGACTTAACAGTACTGGAAGAAAACATTAAAAGCTAATAATACATGCAGGGAAGAAGGGTCGTTGTCACTGGGATAGGTGCACTGACGCCGATTGGAAATAATGTCTCTGCCTATTGGGAGGGACTTTCTCAGGGAGTGAGTGGTTCAGACTGGATCACTCACTTTGACACTGAGAAATTTAAAACCAAGTTTGCCTGCGAAGTCAAAGGATTTGATCCCAACAACCATTTTGATCGCAAAGAAGTGCGCAAAATGGACCGTTTTGTCCACTATTTAATGGTTGCAGCTGATGAAGCCATTCACGATGCTTCCTTTAATATGGACAAAATAGATCTAACCCGCTTTGGCGCTGTATTAGGCTCTGGTATCGGCGGAATCAATATATTTTTTGAGGAAGTAATGAACTTCGCAAAAGGGGACGGTACGCCTCGTATCAACCCGTTCTTTATTCCCAAAATGATTATTGATATTGGTGCAGGTCATGTATCCATCAAATACGGCCTGAAAGGCCCCAACTATTCCAGCGTTTCTGCCTGCGCAACTTCTTCCAACTGTATCATAGACGCGCATATGCTGATCAAATATGGCTATGCCGATATTATGATTGCAGGAGGAGCCGAAGCTGCTGTCAGTGAAGTAGGAATGGGCGGATTCAATGCGATGAAAGCATTGTCTGAGAACAATGAAGAGTATAAAACTGCCTCCCGTCCCTTTGACAAACGCCGCGATGGTTTTGTTATGGGAGAAGGTGCCGGCTGTCTTGTCCTCGAAGAATATGAACACGCGATAAAACGCGGTGCCAAAATTTATGCCGAAGTCGGTGGCGTCGGTATGTCCGCAGATGCACACCACATTACTGCTCCACATCCCGAAGGCGAAGGCGCTCAGCGTGTAATGGAAAATCTGCTGAAAGATGCCGGGCTCTCCGCCTCTGATGTAGATTATATCAACGTACACGGTACTTCTACCCCGCTGGGTGATGTGAGTGAAAGCCAGGCGATAAAAAAGGTATTTGGTGAACATGCTTACAAGCTTAATATCAGTTCTACCAAATCTATGACCGGCCACCTCCTCGGCGCTGCCGGTGCTATTGAGGCGATCGCTGCGATCCTCGCTATGCAACATAACCTCATACCACCTACGATCAATTTCGTAGAAGGCGATCCCGATTGCGACCTTAATTATACCTTTAATGTCGCCCAGCCGCGCGAAGTGAATGTCGCCATCAGCAATACCTTCGGCTTTGGTGGACACAATGCGTCCATCCTCCTGAAAAAAGTCGAAGTTTAAAGCGCATTTTTAGAAAATTTCAGTCCATCCGGACTTATTGCACAAACAATTACCCAACAATCCGAATGGAAATGTTGGGTAATTGTGATTTCAGGATGGAATTTTATATCTTGCCTTTCGATTTTTGGGATTAGGGTTCTGGATTTAGTTTATGATTTCACCCAGGCAGTTCTATAATCTTTATCTCTCCTCCGAAAAGGACTTCGTTCGGGAGATTCGTGAAATTTCCGGTTTTACTCCAAAGGAAATCTTCCTCTACCGGCTTGCCGTAACCCATAGCTCGTCACTCAACAATTCCTACAAAAAAGACGAAAAACATGTGGCCGTCGCCAAGGGCTGCAACGAACGCCTCGAGTTCCTCGGCGACTCCATCCTCGATGCTGTGATTGCCGAGTATCTCTTCAAAATCTATCCCCTGAAAGATGAGGGTTTTCTCACCGAAATGCGTTCCAAAATCGTAAACCGCAAATCTCTCAACCTTATCTCCAAACAACTGCACATCGATAACCTCATCCAGCACCGCCAGTCAGGAGTGATCAACGAATCAATGTACGGCGACGCGCTGGAAGCCTTTATTGGCGCGATCTATCTCGACCTGGGATATAAAAAAACTACCCGGTTTATCTATAATCAGATCATCGACCCCTATATCCATCTGCAACAGGTAGAAAGCCAGATTATCAGTTATAAAAACAAACTGATCGAGCACGTCCAAAAAACTAAAATGGGCCTGCTGATGTTTGAAGTCATCGGCGAAAATGGCGATGGCCGCAATAAAATCTTCAGGATTCAGGCAAAAGTCGGCCAAAAAGTCCTCGGCGTGGGCGAAGGGAAAAATAAAAAATCTGCAGAACAACGCGCCTCAGAAGATGCCCTCAATAAGCTGAACGCGATTGAAAATTACGCCAACTGATATTCCGGTTTTTTCCTAGCTTTGAGGCATGTTTATCGAAGTCAATTCTGCAAATCGTAAGACCGGATGGGTCGAAGTTGTATGTGGCAGTATGTTCTCCGGAAAAACCGAAGAACTCATTCGCCGCCTCCGCCGCGCACAAATCGCCAATCAGAAAGTAGAAATTTTTAAGCCGGTGCTAGACTCCCGCTACGCTGCCGACAAAATCGTCTCCCACGACCGCAATTCCATTCATTCAACACCTGTCGCTCATTCCTCCGAAATCCTTCCCCTCGCAGTAAACGTCGAAGTGGTGGGTATTGACGAAGCACAGTTTTTTGACGAAGAACTTCCCCAAACGGTGCGCGCACTGGCCAACCGGGGAGTAAGAGTGATTGTCGCTGGGCTGGATATGGATTTTCGCGGGATTCCCTTCGGGCCTATGCCCTACCTCCTCGCGATGGCTGAGTTTGTCACCAAAGTACATGCGATCTGCCAGGTCTGCGGAAGCCTCGCCAACTATTCTTACCGCCTTTCCAATGACGAGGCGACCGTACTCCTCGGTGAAAAAGATGCCTATGAACCCCGATGCAGAAAGTGTTATTTTCTCGGTGAACATGCGGCAGAATAGAGTTCCCGGTATTTTTTGACTTCCATTTTCCCTCAGGATACGTGTATTATTCTTCGCAAAACTGATTATTTAAATTCTCCTAATAGTGTGTCTTTTGAATAAACACAATAAAGCACACAAAATATGAAGGGAATTGTTTTTACAGAGTTTCTGGAAATGGTGGAGGATAAGTTTGGATTCGATGTCGCCGACAAAATCGTTTCTGAAGCGTCGTTGCCTTCCGGAGGGATTTATACGGCCGTAGGAACCTATGACCATACCGAAATGGTCTCTCTGGTAGTAAACCTGAGTCATGAAAGCCAGGTACCCGTACCCGATTTGCTTAAAGCATTTGGTGAATACCTTTTTGGCCAGTTTGTACTGGGTTATGGCCATTTTTTTCACGGCGTAAACTCCGCTTTTGACTTTATGGCCAAAATTGAAGACTATATCCATGTCGAAGTGAGAAAACTCTACCCTGATGCAGAGCTTCCTTCATTTGAGATCGATCGCACAGATGCGAATAAGCTGATTTTGATCTATCGCTCCGAACGGGGGCTGGCCGATTTTGCAGAAGGCCTTATACTCGGTTGTATCCGGCATTTTCAGGAAAATGTCCAAATCTTGCGGGAGAATCTGAGCAGCGATAATTCCATGGCAAAATTCACATTGCAAAAAGAACCTATGTAAGAAATCGGTCCAATGGAATCCTCCGAATCACTCAAAAATATTATCAGAAGGGAACGGCTTGCCCGCAAAGCTGCTGAGCAGATTATTGAGCAAAAGTCGCTGGAGTTGTATCTCGCCAATCAGTCGCTTAAAGCACTGAATCATTCGCTGGAAGAAAAAATTGAGGAAAGAACCCGCGAACTCCTGGACGCCAAGGAAAATGCAGAAAAAGCAACCCGGGCAAAGTCGGTTTTTCTCTCCAATATGAGCCATGAAATCCGCACTCCGCTGAATGCCATCGTCGGTCTTACCGATCTTATGCTAATGGAGATGCAGGAAAATGTACCACCAAATTCTGAATACCTTCAGTCAGTTAAGTTTTCGGCAGAAAACCTCATCGCCATTGTCAACGAAATTCTAGACTTTTCGAAAATTGAAGCAGGGAAAATTACCTTTGAAAATATTGCCTTTTCATTACAGGAGATCATATCTGGCCTGAATGGGATATTTGCCTACAAAGCCTCGTCCAAAGACATATCATTTGAAACGATCGTTGACCCGGCCATTCCGGATTTGTTGTTTGGCGATAAGGTCAAACTCAATCAGGTGCTGATCAACCTTACCGGCAATGCTTTTAAATTTACCGAAAGAGGTTTTGTCAAAGTATCTGCCAGGCTGGCCGCAGAACAGGAAACGCAGGACTCGGTTTCTATCATTTTTTCGGTTGCGGATTCCGGTGCCGGTATTGCGCCTGACAAACACAGGCATATATTTGAAAGTTTTTCCCAGGCCAACAGCAGCACCACCCGGCTGTATGGCGGTACAGGGCTGGGCCTTACCATATGCAAAAGCCTGGTCGAACTTCAGGGAGGAGAGATCGGGGTAGAAAGCGCAGTGGGTAAGGGGAGTACTTTTTTCTTTCGGCTGCCTTTCAAAACAACAGGTGTAGATACGCATTTCCTCCCTGCGCCTGCACGGAAGGAATCTGAATACACCCGGCTCCATGGACTGAAAGTATTGCTAACCGAAGATGTGGAAATGAATCAGTTTCTTATGAAGCAAATATGCAAAAAACAGTCTATTGACCTTACCATCGCCAACAACGGCCTTGAAGCCACCGAAATACTCAAACACACCGATTTTGACATGGTACTCATGGATCTCCATATGCCAGTCATGGACGGGATTTCGGCGACAAAAATTATCAGGAACCTCGGCTCTGGTGTGCGCAATCCTCATATTCCGGTTATTGGTCTTTCCGCAGACGCATTTGCCGAAACGCAGGCAGAAATGGAAGCAGCGGGCATGAATGACTTTTTATCCAAACCCATCGACATCAAAAAATGTTATGAGGTGATGTTGCGCTGGACAAGATAAACCGGTAATATTTTCACCGGACCGCATGCCGGAAACTGAATATACTTATAGCCGCAAACCCAGCCGCCTGCATTACTAAAAATGGCATAACACCATAATCATTAAAGTAGAAAGACATTCCTATTCCCATACAAAAATATCCCGCCATCAGAAACTCTCCCCACACTTCGGGTTTCACTTTCCGGGTTTTGTATCTCACATTCTCCCACCTGTCGGTCTTTTGCATGAGATTAAACTTGGGGGTGCGGATAAACGGCGTCTTTTTACCTCTGTAGCCCTGAATCACTGCCAGCGTATTGTGAAGTGCCAGACCCATAGAAAAAGAGAGAAAGGGAATATAGAACCTCGAAAACCGCTTTAAGCCCGCTTTCACTCCCCCCTCCCTGTGCGTAAATGTGATCGCATACATAAAGCCCAGAATCACAAACGATGCGACCAGGCCCGCAACCGGAAGAATCAGAAAATGAATATTACCTCCGAGCATCTGGTGTTTGATATACAACAGTGGCACACTAGTCAGGCCCATGATGAAAACAAAAATAAACACAGAACTGCTGAGCAGATGCAGCGTGCCGTGAAACTTGCGTATCAGGGAAGCATCTGAAGCCCAAAGCCTTCCCAGCATTTTGCGGGCGACTTCGCGCCGCCTTTCATCCAGCGATATTGCTGTGATTTGATGGCGCCCATCTCCGCCGGCAATTCTGCCGGCGCGCCGATTTGGTCCACATAACAAAACTTCCACCCGCGAATCTGAGCGCGGTAACTGAGGTCGAGATCCTCTGTGAGCGTATCTGCCTCCCAGCCTCCGGCATCCACAATGCAGGCTTTTCGCCACACACCGGCCGTGCCGTTGAAATTTATATAATATCCGCCTTTGTCGCGGCTAAACTGCTCAATGGTGAAGTGCGCATCGAGGTGGAAAGCCTGCGCCTCAGTAAATATGGAGTAGTTTCGGTTGATGTGCTCCCACCGGGCCTGCACTACGCCGATATTGGGATCGGTAAAGTTGGCAAGGGTAGCGCGGAGAAAGTCGGGTCGCGGGAGAAAATCTGCATCGAAGATGGCAATATATTCGCCTCTGGCCACAGGCAATCCATAAGCTAATGCTCCAGCCTTAAACCCGATCCGGTCAGGACGGCGGATATGCTGAATGTCGAGCCCGCCGGCTTTTAGTTCTGCCACCTTCCGGGCTGCCACCTCAAAGGACTCGTCATCGGAGTCGTCGAGCAACTGCACCTCAAAGCGGTCGCGCGGGTAGTCAAATGCCATGACCGCCTCAAGGAGGCGCTCCACGACATACAGTTCGTTGTAAACCGGGAGTTGAACGGTGACAAACGGAAGGTTTTCATTGCCCGCCAGCGGCGGCGCGGGAGAAAACTGGTTCCGCTTGCGCAAAAAAGTAAACACCAGATGTAATTGCCCGATACTGTAAATGATAATCAGCATTAGGGAAATACCGTACAGGCTCAGAATGCTATATTCAAATGCTTTCTCCAACACAGTCGCTATAGTAGTTTTACAATTGTCCAAAGTATTTTGTATCCGGCCATAATCGTGCCTTTAATTGTGCCGGTAACTTTGGAGACACCGATTCTCTTCCGGTATCTGACAGGCACATCCAGGCACTTCATCCTGAGTTTTGCTGCTTTTACCTGCATCTCTACCGTCCAGCCGAAAGTTGTATCCTCCATGCGGATTTTTTCCAGCGCTTCCCAGGTAATGGCCCGAAATGGCCCGAGATCAGAAAAATTTACCCGGTAAAGCCAACGGATCAGCGTAGTGGCCAGCCAGTTGCCAAATACCTGCTGCGGCATCATCGAACCTTTTTCCCTGTTTCCCAAAGCTCTCGAACCGATGACCATGTCGTATCCTTCGTTTATGACCGGATTTACCAACATGGGCATTTCCTCCGGATAATCAGAATAATCTCCGTCCAAAAATACCACAATATCAGGATGGTCTGTACCTTTTTTTTCGCCAATATAACTCAACCCTTTCAGGCAGGCGTATCCATAACCCTTTCGGTCTTCTCTCAGAACCGTAGCCCCGGCCTGGGCTGCGTTTACTTCTGTAGCATCCGTGGAGCCATTACTTACGACGATTATTTCGCGCACAAGACTGCCCGGTATATCCTTTACGACACTGGCTATGGATTTTTCTTCATTAAAAGCAGGGATAATCACGTAGATCGCAGGAGCCGAATACCTATTTTCCAAACGCATGTGTTTAAAATACCCGCATAGATAATCATTTCATAATAAAAACCCTGTCATTCTCCGGACATTCTCCCGCTATTTCTCCTCAGATTCCTTTGGAGGCAGAAATAATTTTTCCCAAATTACATCAAAAACCGATGAACGCATTATCTGTTGGCACACGGGTGCGCCACCCGCAGTATGGAAACGGCATTATCCTCGACAACTCCCGCTCCTTCTACAATGTAGCTTTCCCCAATTTTGGCGAAAAGGCGATTGATAAAAATTTTGCAGAGCTGGAAGTAGTAGAGCTTGCACCTATACCGGAAGAAAGACTCAGCCTCGGTGACGTCGAAAAAGTATTGGTACAAATCCTCCGCAAATGGCTCGATACCGGTGAAACTGTTCACCTCGGTGCAAAATGGAAAGGCGGAACCATGATTCTTAAACCGGGAGATGACAGCCTCAAACCCAAAGAAATTCCTATCGAGACTTTTTTCCACAAGATCGTTATGATCCGCGACCGGATGCGGGTATTGGAACAAAATATCAACAAAAGCCCCAATCTCAGTGATGAGGAAAAGGTAAACCTTCAGCAGTATATCACCCGGGTTTACGGAAGTCTGACTTCATTTAATGTTTTATTTGCCCATCGCGACGATTATTTTGTCGGGGACAGCAAATCGGACTAAATTACAACATGAATCCAACCCTTACCCTGGGCATTATACTCGCCTACTTCGGCTTATTGTTTCTGATTTCCTGGTTTACGGGAAAAAATGCCGGTGAAAAGACCTTTTTTACTGCCGACCGCAATTCGCCCTGGTATCTTGTGGCCTTCGGCATGATCGGAGCATCGCTTTCTGGTGTTACGTTTATTTCTGTGCCGGGTGCGGTAGGTTCGGGGCAATGGGCGTATATGCAGATGGTGATCGGTTATCTGCTGGGGTATTTTGTTATCGCAACGGTCTTATTGCCTTTGTATTACCGCCTGAACCTCACTTCGATTTACGGTTATCTTGACCAGCGATTTGGGTTGAGTACCTATAAGTCGGGTGCAGTGTTGTTTATTGTGTCGCGAATCGTGGGGTCAAGCCTCCGCCTTTTTCTGGTGGTGGTTGTGCTACAACTGGCGGTTTTTGACTATTTCCATATTCCATTCGCCCTCACCGCTTTCCTCTCGATTGCCCTGATTTACATTTATACTTTTCGCGGAGGCATCAAAACCATTGTATGGACCGATACCCTTCAGACTTTTTTCCTTCTGGCAGGTGCTGCACTGGCGGTTTATATCATTTCCGATGACCTGAATCTGGGACTGGGGGCCATGGTGAGTAAAATTTCAGAAAATCCTCACTCGAAAATATTTTTCTGGGAATGGGGCCCTGCAAATAATTTCTTCAAGCAGTTTTTCAGCGGTGCTTTTATCGCCATCGTAATGACCGGCCTTGATCAGGATATGATGCAAAAAAACCTCACCTGCCGCTCGCTTCCCGATGCGCAGAAAAACATGTTCTGGTTTTCCATTACCCTGGTTATCGCTAATCTGTTGTTTATGAGCCTGGGAGTACTGCTGTATATGTATGGAAACGAGACCGGAATCGTGAAGGAAGTATTTGACGGGAGTTGTCAGTTGCTCATCAAAGATCCAACCACCGGAGAGATGATATGCAGGAAAACGGATCAGCTATTCCCGCTTTTGTCGCTCAACTATCTGGGGCCGGTGGCAGGGGTGGTGTTTATCCTGGGTATCATCGCTGCTGCTTATTCGAGCGCCGACTCGACACTCACTGCCCTCACAACCTCTTTTTGTGTGGATATTCTCAATTTTGAAAAACGGGAAGACGGAGCATGGAAAAAACGAACCAGACAGGCTGTACATATAGGTTTTTCGCTTGTCATGCTGCTGGCAATCCTGATTTTTAAAGCTATGAGCAACGACGCCGTAATCAATGAGGTGTTTCGCCTCGCGGGTTATACTTACGGGCCTTTGCTGGGGCTGTTTTCCTTTGGCCTGTTTACGAAGTGGAAGGTGCGCGACCGGTGGGTTCCGATGGTCTGTATCGCGGCGCCTGTGCTTACTTACATGATTCAGGCGATCAGTCCTTCGCTGGGTTATACTTTCGGGTTTGAGGCATTGCTGCTCAATGGTGCGTTGACTTTTGCAGGGCTTGCAGCATTAAAGGATTGACCGTTTATTTCCCGATAAACTGAAGATATTTTTTCGGAGTAGTGCCAAATTTTTTTCTGAAGGCTGCAATAAAATGGCTGGGGTTGGTAAAGCCGATGTGAAAGCTCACTTCATTGACTCTGAAGTTGCCGGTGTCCAGCATTTTTTTTGCCTGATCCATGCGGTAGTCGGTGAGGTATTTATAGACCGTGGTTCCATATATATTTTTAAACCCTGCCTTCAACTGGTATTCATTTAATCCCACTTCGCGGGCAAGTTCGGGTAAAACCGGCGGGTCGCTCATCCGGTCGGTTAATATTTTTTTGGCCTGACGAATTTTTTCCACGTTTTGTTCGTCGTGGAGGAATGGACAATTATCCCCCGGCTTCTGATCATCGCGGCTGAAGTACAGACTCAGGATTTCAAAAACCTTTCCCCGGTAATACAAATTTTTGGCTCCTTCCGAGATTTCAAAGTGATACAGCGGTTCTATGACCATAGACAAAGCGGTAGAAACCGGTCGTGATCCGTAGTATTTTTTTGTGATGTTTTCATTGTTGAGAAAAGTGAGCTCATCGGTGCTGTTGACAAACAACTGGTGCAGCTTTTTTACACTGACAAATAATGCCAGCAGCCGCGTGTTGGGGCCAATGATCAGGTCGTGTGGAAGTGGGCCTGATGGGTTGTAAAAAAGAAAGGCCTGCTGAATCTCCAGATTACGGGTATATGCGCCATGATGAAAGGAAAATGCCGCCCCACCTGAAGTGCAGAAATAAAACTGAATCAGCCCCGGATCAAGTTCTCCCCTGATGCTGAAAGGTTCACCGGAGGAATTATTGACCTTAACCAGCGCCATGTTTTCATCGATTCGGATAAAGTCTATACGATTTTTTTCGTTATTTTTTTGATCAATCGGGACAAAGAATGCTATATTCATACAATGGCTGTTTCAGAGACATAGTGATTATTGCCTCAATAATAGTCATTCTGAATGATTTTGTAAAAAAAGGAGATCAACTGTATTTAATACTTTTTTTTCTTTTTGAGGTATTTTGTGGTTTTGATCACGGGTATTTTTGCCGGGCAAATCATTTCAAATTATCTCCAATCACCTCAAAATGAAAAATATTTATATAGTTTTAACCCTTATTTTTCTCTCTGTCAATCAGTTTTCCTTTGCACAGGAAACCGTATCTCTCGGCCCCGGTTACGCACTGGAAAGTTTTTACAGTCTGGCCAATGGCGAGGTAAAAACATCACCTTACAATAACTGGGATCTGGCTTTTCAGATCAGCGGATTTGCTGCTTCCATTCGGGTAAATACTGCCAAAGGTCTGACTCTCAAAAAAGTCCCCAATACTGATGCCTCCGCCTGGGCAACACTGGATACAACGGGTTATGCTTCCTGGCCTGTGCAATATGATTCTGATGAGTCATGGGACAAAGGCGCGTTTAACCTCGGCATCGAACCCGGCAACGACTTTGACCTTGGATGGGGAGTTTACAATCCGGTGACTCACCATGTTACCGGCGACTCGGTATATGTACTGACTTTTGCTGATGGCTCAGTGAAAAAGCTGAAAATCAACAGCCTGATTTCAGGCGTGTATTCATTTACTTATGCCAACGTCGATGGTTCGTCAGAAATCACTTCTTCTCTCAATAAAGCGGATTTTACGGATAAAGCTTTTGGTTATTACGCTTTTGATGGGGATAGTACACTTGACCGCGAACCGGTTTCGACTGATTACGACCTTCGTTTTACCCGTTATTTGGGCCTTATCGCGCCGGGAACCTACTACCCGGTTACCGGAGTGCTTTCCAACTCCGGGGTAGAAATTGCCGGGCTCCAAAGTGTAGATGTAAATGCTGTGGGCATTGCAGATACTACAGGACTGGCATTCTCCGCTTCTATTTCCGAAATCGGCTATGACTGGAAATCTTTCAATCCTTCGACCAACGCATGGACACTCGCCGATTCGCTGGTCTATTTTGTGAAGGCAGTGGACGGAGAAATCTACAAGGTGGTTTTCACTGGTTTTGGCGGCTCGGGAAACGGAAATTTTATTTTCACCAAAACCAACCTCACCACTTCGGTTGATCCGCAAAAGGATATGTTTAAGAGACTGTCTGTTTTCCCAAATCCGGCGAGAGATAGGTTTACGGTTTTATTCGAATTAAAAAACAGCGATCTGCTGAATATTGAGTTGTCAGACCTTACCGGCAAAACCATTTTTCAGACACCCAAACAACGCTATTCCGGTCTTCAGCAACTGGAGTTTAATGTCCAGGGGTTGTCAGCCGGGCTGTATCTGCTCCGAATGAATGCCGGAAGTGGAATTACTACCCAAAAACTGGTTATCCGGTAATCTGACACCCATGTATCTGAAGTTTTTCATTTGCCTTAATTGTTTTCTTCTGGTAGCGGGGCCCGGTGTGAATGGCCAGACTTCATCGGCTGATACGACAAACTATCAGCTTGGTGAGGTGGTCATCACCGGGCAACACGCTCCCCTGAGTGCCAGTCGTTCTCCTTTCCGGATACAGGTAATTGACCGGAAGCGCATCGAAGCTCAGGCGGCCAACACGCTCGACGATCTGATGCGCGCCGAACTCAACACGCTCATGACCCGCGACCCTGTCCTGGGCTCGGTCATGCAGCTTCAGGGGGTGTCAGGAGAAAATGTGAAAATCCTCATTGATGGGGTACCTGTGATAGGAAGACTCGGCGGTGAACTCGATCTGAGCCAGTTACCGCTCAACCGGGTGGAGCGCATCGAAATCGTTGAAGGGCCTATGTCGGTAGAATACGGCACCAATGCCCTTGCCGGGGTCATTAATCTGATCACAACAAAATCAACGCAATCAGACTGGTCTGCCAATATGACTTCCTACGATGCTTCGGTCGGGCCCGGTGTTTCTCTTTATGAAGGATTTCACAACTACAGCGGAGATATTTTCCTAAAAAAAAGGAATCACCAGTTTTCTTTTGGCGGGGGAAGAAATTTTTTCGGCGGAAGTACCGCAGATGTTGGGAAGCGCCCACCGGTGTGGAATCCCAAACGGCAGTGGTTTGGCTCGGGAAATTACGGCTGGGAAAAAGAAAACCTGCGGCTGTCTCTCACAGGCGATTATTTTGACGAACTGCTTATCCTCAGGGGTGGCGTTTCCGGAACCTATCGCCCCTATGCGATCGATGAAAATTATCAGACGATACGCGCCACGCTCAAACTTCATACAGACTGGAAGATTTCTCCAAACACCAGCCTTGCCGCGCTGGCTGCCTTTTCGGGCTATGACCGTTATAAATCAGTTATTCGAAAGGATCTTGTTACCCTTGATACGACCAATCTTCCTGCACAGGCCGGGCATGATGGTTTTCAGGCAATCATGAGCAGGAGCACACTTTCACACCAGTTTGAGGGAGGGAAATTATCGGTCCAGGCCGGATATGATATTAACCTCGAAAATGCTACGGGAGGGAAAATCCTTTCGGGCGAACGTGAAATTGAAGATTATGCAGTTTTCTCCAGCCTGGAGTATAAACCTGTGTCCCGAATCGTCATTCGCCCCGGTATCCGTCTGGCGTATAACTCGCTCTATACACCGCCTGTCGCGCCTTCGGTTCATGTGAAATATTCCCTGACTCCTGAATGGACTTTGCGCACCTCCTATGCGCGGGGATTTCGCGCACCATCACTTCGGGAATTGTATTTCGAATTTATCGATGTCAATCACAACATCACCGGCAACCCCGGGCTTCGCGCTGAATATTCCCACAATTTTCAACTTTCCGCCCAATGGCAGAAGCTCAGTGGGGAGACCCTTTACAAAGCCGAAGTTTCTACTTTTTACAATGCCATCCGCGACAAAATAGAACTGGCTTTTACGGGAATAAGCGATATTTCTCTGACCTACTTTAATCTGGAAGCCCTGAATACCGGCGGCGGACAGATTTTGGTGTCGGGGCAAAAAAACGGGCTGAAACTGGAAGTTGGGGTATCTTTGCTTGGCAGGCAAAATTATCTGGCAAACCTGGCTATTGTACCGCCGGTGAATTTTTCCTCCAATTCCACATTCAGAATTAGCTGGAAGATTCCCCGCATAGACCTCAATATCGCCGGATTTTATAAATACAACGGCCCCGTAAACGGATTCCGAAACATGGGCAATGAAGAGCGCCCGGAACTGGTAAACACACGCATTTCGGGGTATCATATGGCCGATCTGGCATTGGAAAGGAACTGGTGGAATAGGCGTGTTTCGACCAGTGTGGGAGCAAAAAACCTGTTTAACGTAACCAATGTTGCTTCGTCGGCTTCGGGAGGAGCGCATAGCGGAGGTAGCGGCGCTGCTATTGCCCTGGGGCGAAATTTTTTCCTGAGACTTAATCTGAGACTGGAGAAAAATACCCGAAAAGCCCATTAAGGTCCGCTGTGTTACAAAAACCAACGATTATCTTAAATCATAATTGATCTATCTGAATGAAAAACCTGCTTTTTATAACCTTTTTTGGCTTACTGATCTCCGGTTGTTTTCGGGAAGATATACCTTTGGACCCTTATGTTCCTTCGGAAGAAATAAAAACAGCTACCGTCCCCATGTCAGCGTATGATGAAAAACTGGGCGCAGTAACTTCCAAAAATCAGGTATTTTTCCAACTCAGCACCGGACAACAATATACCATTGCAAGAGAGTCATGGGATCTGGGATTTGAGGCCGATGCCGATGGCTGGCATATTATCCTCAACAGCGCCAACTACATGCAGGTCGCAGCGTCGGGGACAGATGATTTTGGACGAATGTGGACGGCAGCAGAAATGAAAAACTATACATTTGCGTTTGACAGCGCCATCGGCGACCTCAACTACACCGCCATTGGCGAGTGGCTCAACCGCCAAACAGGAGAAGGAAACGGACAGGTATTATTTGTTGACCGGGGGTACGACGGAAGCCAGGAACAGCGCGGGTATAAAAAGATCGTCTTTGACAAGCTGGAAGGCGATACCTATTACTTTCACTACGCAAACCTCGATGGCAGCAACCCGCAATCAGTAACCATTACCAAAGATGCTGCCTATAATTTCAGCTTTTTTTCCTTTGAGACTAACGGCAAGGTAAATGTGGAGCCGCCCAAAACAGATTGGGATTTGTGTTTCGGTTATTACTCTTACCGTTATCCGGATGGATTTCCCTACTGGCTTACCGGTGTGCTGGGTAACCGCTACATGGTCAGAAGTACGGAAGTAAGCGACAGTATGATGGTTTTTGAGTCCGTAACTCTGGCAGATACGGCGAAGTATAATTTCACACGCAACATCGATGAAATCGGTTTTGACTGGAAGGAGTACTTGTTTGGCCCTCCCGCGCGGTATGTGGTCTATTCGGATCGGCTATTCCTCGTGCGGGACACGAAGGGGTATTATTACAAGCTTAGGTTTACAGATTTTTATGACGACAAAGGCGAGCGGGGATTTCCGGTGTTTGAGTATTCATCTGTGGAACCTTGATCCTTAATTGCCAGTCCATTGTTTCTGGATAAATAGTGTTTGCAGCACATTTTCAATAACCGATAACTTCTTCTCTTCTGAAAATCACTAACTCATTCCCCTCTTCAAAGGCAGCCATTACTTCCTTGAAGTATAATTCGAACAATTGAACTAATTCAATATTCCCAAATTCCAGTAAAAGCACTTTGGGAGGAGCCCCTCTAAGAAGGAAATGTTCTGAAAAGTCTGAATCTTTTGTTATCACTGTGCGCTCACTTTCGATTGCAATGGAGATAATTTCAGCGTCTTTCAGTAAATGACCTTCAGAGTAGTTCGTAGTATGAATAGTTTCATGACCCTTTGCCGTTAACCATTTAGCAAGCCTCGGAGGCAACTGCGTATCTACAATAAACCTCACGCGCTGAGTTTTCTAATGGTTCGTGCATTGGCGATCATAGCAGCATATAAAAGGCTGGCCTGAATATCTTCCGACTCAATATAAGGGTAATCTTCCAGAATCTCCTGATTGGTCATACCGCCTGCAAGTAATTCAAGCATTTGGGCTACCGAAAACCGCATATTGCGAATGGAGGGCTTTCCATTCATAACCTGAGGATTGAGTGTAATTCGGTTGAGAAGATTCATTCCTGAAATATTTCTATAAATATACATAATGCCAGGGACTTTTACCACGCTTATATTTCCCCCACAGCCTCCAGATACATAAAAATATTGAGCAGCCCATTGGTATTGGTAATAAGTTTACGGGCTTCGGGGATGGTCGCAACGTGGGTGTAAATGCGCTCATGTTCGTGATCCACACCCATTTGTTTTCCCTGGTAAGAATCAATTTCTTCCCGGCTCATTTCCAGTTCGCAGTAATAAAAATACAATGCCTCGTCGGAGGTGCCGCTGGAAATAAATAACGGTTCTTTGTTTAATGGAATGACCTGGCTTTTGTCCACCTGTAGTCCTGATTCTTCTTCCGTTTCCCGCACGGCCACATCGTGCGGATCGTCGTCGAGATCCACCATTCCTGCTACGTGTTCATACACAAAACCTCCGTTGCAAATGCGCCGCTGCTTGACCAAAAGAAGGAATTTTTCCTTCGTCGTTTTGTCAATCATGCAGATGAGCACAGATACAATTTCGCCTTTGATAAAACATATCGGCGGAATTTTGTCGCCCTCCGGTGTCGTAGCATCCAGCATGACAAGGGCAAATAAGGCCTCCCCGTTGTACCTGTAACGGGTATAAACCTCTTCTATATTGTGAATATCCAGCCCATTGGCCTCCAGGTGTGATTTCCAGAGCTTAAATTTATGTGATCGGGTGAGTTCTTCCTTCATGCTGACTATATTTGCAGTCAAAGTTACATACGCATTGGCGAAAAAAAACGTAATTTGATTAACAAATCTTCTGTGATGAAGAAAACACTAACACGACCGCTCGTTATCCTGGGTATTGTACTTGCCCTGATTCTTATTGCTCTGCCCTATTACCGCAAGGTATTTACGTCTTCTGTCAAAACGGAAGATGGCAAGTCGCAGGAATTTTATGTCTATAAAGGCTGGGATTATATCAAAGTGGGGGAACAACTCCTCGCGCAAAAACTCATTACTGACCCCGAGGGTTTTCATTGGGTGGCCGAACAAATGAATTATCCCAACAACGTTCACTCTGGACGTTATATCATTGAAAATGGAATGAGTAACCGTGAACTGGTGACCCTGCTCCGCTCTGGTCAGCAGACGCCCATCAAGTTTACCTTCGTGAAATTCCGCACCAAAGAGCAACTCGCCGAATATGTGGAAGAAAAACTCATGATGAGTGCCAAAGACCTGCTCTCGGTAATGGCAGATAAGGAGTTTCTTGAAAAACGAAACGGTATTACCCCCGAAATCGCAATGGCTATTTTTATCCCCAATACCTATGAACTGTACTGGGATATTGAGCCGGAGGAATTTTACGACCGGATGTTTAAGGAGTATAAACGATTCTGGAATGATGAAAGGAATGCAAAAAGGGACAAAATCGGGCTCAACCGACTGGACGTAATGACGCTGGCTTCCATTATTGAAGAGGAAACTAATCAGAACGACGAAAAACAGCGGATCGCCGGCGTTTACCTCAACCGGATTAGGCAGAAATGGCCCCTTCAGGCTGATCCTACCGTAAAATACGCCGTCGGTGATTTTACGATCAAACGCGTGCTCAACAAACACCTCCAGGTGGATTCGCCCTACAATACCTATCTATACCCGGGCTTGCCTCCTGCACCGATCTGTACGCCTTCCATTCCCTCCATTGATGCTGTACTGAATGGTGAAAGGCATAGTTATATGTTCTTCTGCGCCAAAATCGACGGCTCGGGCTATCACCATTTCTCCGTTACCCAGGCCGAACACACCGCCTACGCCAACCAGTACCGCGCGATGCTCAATGAACAGGGAATCAAATAGGGTTTCTTATTCGCTCCCAATTGTATGATTATGTCCAGAAATATCCTTATCACCGGCGCCAGCACAGGGATCGGAGCCGCAACGGCTGAACTCCTTGCACCCGGCAATACGATTTTTATCCATTACAACCGCTCCAAAGAACCTGCTGAGAAAGTAGCCGAATCGGTATCTGCCAGAGGTGGAAAATCTGTTCTGATTCAGGCTGATCTCTCCACCGAAGCGGGATGTTACCACCTGGTGGAAGAACTAAAAAATCATACCGACACACTCGATGTATTGTTCAACAACGCCGGAGGCCTGATCGAAAGGCAAAAGGTAACCGAGCTTCAATGGGACACAATGGCAGAAATATTTGCCCTCAATACCCTCGCGCCTATGCTTATCACCCGGCTTTGTGTGCCCTTGCTGGAAAAAGGAACCGACCCCAGCATCGTCAATATGACCTCTATTGCTATTCGACACGGAGCGCCCACTGCCACAGCTTATGGCGCGTCCAAAAGTGCCATTGACTCCTTCACAAGAGGCGCAGCCAGAGAACTTGCACCCAAAATAAGGGTAAATGCAGTTGCTCCGGGAGTCATACTTACCCCATTTCACGAAAAATATTCCACCCCCGACAGATTGCAGACTTTTGCAGGAAACACGCCCCTTCAGCGCAATGGTGTCAGCGAGCATATTGCCAAAGCCGTCGTGATGCTGGTGGAAAATGACTTTATCACAGGCGAAACCATTGATATCAACGGCGGTTTGTTTATGCGCTAAGTGTCCCCTACAGGCCGGGATGGAATAATTGGGAAAAAAACCTAATTTGTAGGGTATAATTGTGTGCGATACCCATTTTCCCCAAACGCCCTGTATCATGAGAAATGTATGGATCATTTTCTGCCTTTGGGTGCTCGCTTCCTGCGGCCCGGCAATCACCGATGACCCTGCAATCCTGGCAAGACTTCCCGAAAAAGTTGATTATAACTATCATATCCGCCCGATATTATCCGACCGCTGTTATAGTTGTCATGGGCCTGATGAAAAAAAACGCGAAGCAGGCCTCAGGCTTGACATTGAATCGGAGGCAAAAAAAGCCCTGGATGAAGGGGGACACGCGATTGTCGATGGTAGTCTGCGGCGCAGTCATGTGATCAGCCGCATCCGATCCACCGACCCGGAAGAAATGATGCCGCCACCGGAGTCAAACCTTACGCTCGACGAATACGAAAAAGCCCTGATCGCTAAATGGATCAGTCAGGGTGCTGAGTGGAAACCTCACTGGGCTTTTATATCACCCCAAAAACCGGTAGTTCCTCAGGTAAAACAAAAGGAATGGGTGAGAAACTCTATTGACCATTTTGTACTGAAAAAACTGGAGCAGGAAGGCATATCTCCTTCACCGGAAGCCGATAAAGAGCGACTCCTGCGACGGGTAACTCTTGACCTTACCGGCCTTCCCCCAACTATTGAGGAAATGGATGCCTTTCTCGCAGATGATTCACCCACAGCCTATGAGAAAGTCGTGGACAGGCTCCTGGCAACCGATGCTTACGCGGAGCGAATGACCCTCGAATGGCTCGATGTCGCCCGATATGCAGATTCGCACGGCCTTCACGCCGATGGGTATCGCCTGATGTGGCCCTGGCGGGATTGGGTGATAAAGGCGTTTCGGGAAAACATGCCTTATGACCGGTTTATTCTCTGGCAACTAGCCGGAGACCTGCTCCCCGATGCCACGACCGAACAGCGCCTGGCCACGGCATTTCACCGCAATCACCCTATGACTGCAGAAGGCGGCGTGGTAGATGAAGAGTGGCGGCTCGAATATGTATTTGACCGTACTGTAACTACCTCCCGCGCATTTCTTGGCCTTACGCTCGAATGTGCCCGATGCCACGATCACAAATTTGACCCACTTTCACAAAAGGAATTTTACCAGCTTTCTGCCTTCTACAATAATGTGAAGGAACTAGGTATGACAGGAGACGATGGCAATTACGGCCCGAGCCTTATGCTGCCCGATGAAAAAACCGCTGACCAACTGGAAAAAGTGGAAAAGCAAATTGTCCAGACAAGCCGTAAACTCGCTATAACAGAAGCTGAAGTGAGAAAAATCGGCGACTATCTCAGGGAAAAAGACAATTTCGCAAAACCCAAAGCGGATTTTTCCTACCCGCTGGAAACATTCTCCCAAAACAAAAAAATGGTCGTTGACAACAACCCGCTGGCAACCCTTTCGGGCGAATTGGAAATTGTAACAGGCAAGCAGGGGAAGGCTTTTCGGTTTGGCAACGAATATAACCTGCTCTACCTCGAAAAATCGGGTGTATTTGAACTGAATGAATCCTATTCGGCGGGTGCATGGGTTTCTCCGGAAGAAAAGGGAAAAAATATGACGATTATGGGGACCACCGGAAGTAAAAACAACTTCTGGAGGGGATGGGAACTCACCCTTGACCCTGAGGGACACGCACAGGTAAAGCTGATACATTCCCTTCCGCACAACTATATCCATCTACGGTCGGAAGAAGTAGTACCGCTGAATGAATGGACGCATGTGTTGTTTACCTGGGATGGACGAGGAGATGCAACAGGGCTGGAGTTGTATATTAATGGGAAATCGGTGACTCGAAAGGTAGAATATGACCATTTGTATAAGTCCATACGCCCGGTAAAATCGAGTAGCCACGTGCCCGAAGACCGACCGATACAGGTGGGAAAATCGCACAGAAGTTTTGGCGGGGATAATGGAATTTACATCGGGAAAATAGACGAAATACAGATTTTCCGGAAGGCAATTACGCCACTGGAAGTTGCCATGGTTGCAGGCGTACCGGCTCCTTCCGACGATGGCAGTCTGCTGAAGCACTATCTTGCAAGGTCTTCTGCTGAGTGGAAGGCAGAGATGGATAACCTGCTAAAATTAAAATCGCAACAGCTTTCGCTCCGGGATTCGGTGAAAGAGGTGATGGTAATGGAAGAAATGCCAACGCCAAGAGCTATGTTTGTGCTTGACCGCGGCGCCTACGACGCGCCCAAAGAGCAGGTACAACCTGATGTGCCGCAGGCGCTGGGAGGCTTTCCCGCGACGTTTTTACCCAACCGGCTGGGGTTGGCTCAATGGCTCACAGATCCTTCTCATCCTTTGACAGCCCGCGTAACCGTCAACCGGTACTGGCAGATGTATTTCGGGCAGGGCATCGTAGCTACGCCCGAAGACTTTGGAAGCCAGGGCGCGCTTCCTACCCACCCCGAACTGCTCGACTGGCTGGCAACAACATTTGTAGAATCAGGCTGGGATGTAAAGGCGTTGCAAAAACTGATCGTCATGTCTGCTGCATACCGGCAGTCTTCGGCAAGCCGCCCCGACCTCGCGGAGCGGGATCCCTACAACCACCTGCTGGCCCGCGGGCCTAAGTTTCGCCTTTCGGCAGAAGCCATTCGCGACGAGGCATTGGCTGCCAGTGGCCTTCTGGTGCAGAAATCGGGCGGCCCCAGCGTCAAACCCTACCAGCCCGAAGGGCTTTGGATCGAAAAATCCAATTTTTCCTATATCCTGCTTGATTATATTCAGGACAAAGGCGATGACCTCTACCGGCGAAGTATGTACACCTTTATTCGCCGCACGTCCCCCCCACCGACGATGATTGCTTTTGATGCTTCGGACAGAAATAACTGCCTTGTCCATCGCCAGAATACCAATACACCCATGCAGGCATTGATCCTGATGAATGACCCGCAATTTGTGGAGGCAGCGCGTTTTCTGGGAGAGCGGATGCTGCGTGAAGGCGGAGAAGATAATGACAGCCGGTTTGTGTTTGGATTCCGCCTGGCTACCGGGCGAAAACCCTCGGCTGAAGAAGTCGCAGTATTCCGAAGGTTGTATGAGGGAGAATGGAAAAAATATAAAGAAAATCCTGCAGATGCCCGCCTGCTGCTGAGTACGGGAGACAAACCCCGCGACGAATCACTTCCGCTTGCAGAATCTGCTGCAATGGCGGTAGTAGGAAGTATGATGCTGAATCACGATGAGTTTTACACCAAAAGATAAGATCCAATGAGCAACTGCCATCAATACCAAAAAGGTTATTCCCGCCGCGACTTTCTTACCAAAACCTCACTGGGGCTGGGTGCTGTGGCTTTGGGTTCTCTCCTCGGACCGGGGATACTCAGAGGCCAAAGTGGATCAACCGTACCTACTGATCCGCTAAGGGGAATACTTGGATCGCCTCATTTTGCCCCAAAAGCCAAACGCGTCGTGTATCTGTTTCAGAGCGGAGCACCGTCACAACTGGAATCATTTGACTATAAACCCCTGCTGATAGACAGAAATGGAGAAGAACTGCCCGAATCCATCCGGAAAGGGCAGCGGCTGACCGGTATGACTTCCGGCCAAAAATCTTTTCCCCTGGCAGGGTCACAATTCTCCTTCGCTCAATATGGCCAGAGCGGAGCCTGGGTAAGCGAACTTTTCCCCTATACCGCCGAAATCGTCGATGAACTGTGCTTCATCAAGTCGATGTACACCGAGGCGATCAATCATGACCCCGCGGTTACCTTTATTCAGACTGGCTCCCAACAACCGGGAAGGCCTTCTATCGGTGCCTGGGTAAGTTATGGCCTGGGCAGCGATAATGAAAACCTTCCTGCGTTCTGCGTGCTTATCACCAAAGACAAAAGAGGGCAGCCGCTGTATGCGCGTTCATGGGGAAGCGGATTTCTGCCGTCCATGCATCAGGGCGTACAGTTTCGCGCTTCCAAAGACCCGGTTTTATATCTGAGCAATCCCGGCGGTATAAGTGATGCAGATCGCCGCCGGCAGATGGATCATCTACGCGAGTTGCAGGAAATACAGTATCACGCACTCGAAGACCCTGAAATTCAGGCGAAAATCGCACAATACGAAATGGCTTACCGGATGCAGACTTCTGTGCCCGAGGTGATGGACTTGTCCGGAGAGCCTGATTATATCTACGATATGTACGGGCCGGATTCGCGGATTCCGGGAACCTATGCTGCCAACTGTCTCCTGGCAAGGCGACTCATCGAGCGCAATGTGAAATTTGTGCAACTCTACCACGAAGGCTGGGATCAGCATGGCAACCTTCCCAACGCTATACGGGTGCAAGCAAAAGAAACAGACCAGGCATCGGCTGCCCTCGTGAGAGACTTGAAAATGAGAGGCCTGCTGGATGATACACTGGTAATATGGGGAGGAGAATTTGGGCGAACCAATTATTCGCAGGGAAAACTTACAAAAACCAACTACGGACGCGACCACCATCCCCGTTGTTACACGATATGGATGGCGGGAGCCGGAGTGAAACCGGGAATGAGCTTTGGACAGACAGATGATTTTGGTTATAATGTCGCCGAAAATCCTGTCCATATCCACGACTTTCAGGCTACCCTTATGCATTTGATGGGAGTAGATCACGAACGACTGACCTACAAACATCAGGGGCGACGCTTTCGGTTGACAGATGTACACGGGAAGGTCGTAAGAGATATTTTATCGTGAAAAAGGCTATCAATGTTCTGCGAAGCGCACTTTGGCCGCTGAACCTGATCTATGGCGGAATAGTATGGGTGAGAAATACGCAATACGATCTGGGGTATCGCGAAATATATCAGAGTAAGGCAGAGATTATTTCCATCGGGAATATATCAACAGGGGGTACGGGAAAAACGCCAATGGCTGAGTATATGATTCGAAGTTATCTGGAAGCTGGAGAAACACATGTCGCTTACCTCAGCCGTGGCTACGGGCGCAAAACCAAAGGTTTGCTGAAGGTAAATCCTGCGGAGGGTACAGCCGTCGAATTTGGCGATGAGGCATTGCAGATTGCCGCGCGTTTTCCCGCTATTCCGGTCGTAGTATGTGAAGACAGAAAAACTGGTATTCAATGGCTGGAGAGAGAGGAGAAAGCGAAAGTAATCATTATGGACGATGCCTTTCAGCACAGGAAAGTTTCGCGTAATATCGATGTCGTTGTGATCGATGCAACGAGGATGCCCGACAAAGACCTCCTGCTGCCTGCCGGAAACCTTCGCGAGCCTGCGCGAAGCCTGCACCGGGCAGATTTTATCATCGTCAATAAGGTAGAATCCGTTGATCTTATCGCCGGTTTGCGCCAAAGGCTACAGAAATGGAATAAACCGCTGTTTTTTTGCCGGCCGGTGATAGATAGGTTTGTTTTCCCCGGCGGAACACAAAATCCTGAAACCGGAAGCAGGGTAGTATTATTTTCCGGAATAGGAAATGCAGGGTCATTTGTCAGCCTTGTAGAAACGGCAGGATATGAGGTCGCCGAAAGTGTGGATTTCCGGGATCATCACTATTACCATAAAGCCGAAGTAGAAGCATTGGTAAATGAATTTAGGGAAATGGATGCCGGTTTCCTCTTCACTACAGAAAAAGATTACTGGCGCCTCCGGGGAAGTGAAGCATATCAGGCCCTGGAGGGCGTCCCCTGGGGATATATTCAGATCAGACTTGAATGGTGGGAAAAGTCTCCCGGAGAAAATGTAAAAGTGGAACGATCCGGCTTACCGCAGTAGGTTCAACTCCGCTTTAATCACCTCCAGTAAATTGTCACAGGTTTCCCGAAATGTATGTACCAGATCGGGCAACTGCCCTTTGTCCGGATTTTCAATAGCTATCTGCTCAATTTCTTTTACCATCCCCGAAAGAACAGGATTCCCCAGCACATTAATGGATGATTTGTATTTGTGTGCCACCGCCCCCAGTGCCTTATAGTCGCCTTTCTCAAGGAAGACTTCCATATTGGATATTACTTCCGGCGACTGCTCCTGTATCATTTGAAGTATTTCTATTACAAACCCGTTGTCATCTCCTGTTATACTTCGCAAATGCGTCAGGTTTAATGTGAGTGCTGCAGAATCCATATTTATTTCCGGATAATTTTAGTGTGAAATCACAAAGATTGATATTGGTTCATTTTTTAAAAAATCAGTTGCGTGTAATTTTTTACATGTTGTTTTCCGGTAGCAGGTTTTCAATTTGTCTGTAACATTTGGGATGTATATGATTTCATTTTGAATTATTCGGTGCGCAAATTGCTTTCGGATTAAAATTTCCTGAAAAATGAAAAGAAATTTTATTAATAAGGTTTTTGTCATTGAGGATGACGAAATTTTTGGAAGGGTTTTGCAGCGAACCCTCGAAAAAGAAGACAATTATGATGTCAGGGTGTTTAAAAGCGGCCAGGAGTTTTTTGATAATATTCACCTACAGCCCGATATTGTCAGTATAGACTACAACCTTCCCGATATGAACGGGATGGATATCCTGAAAAAAATCCGTCAGTACAATGAAGATATTTCTACGATCATTCTCTCTGGTCAGGAAAAAGTGGAGGTCGTCGTAGATGCCTACAAAAACGGAGCAAATAACTACATTATCAAAAATGATAATGCGCTGGTAGAACTCTCCAACGTTGTGAAAAACCTCAGTTCGAGTGTGAACCTGAGAAAGGAAGTGGAAGTGCTCCGCGAAGAGATTATTGACCGCAACCGTTACAACCAGGTAGTAGGTGAAAGCAGAGGCGTGTTTAAGGTACTGAAAATGATCCAGAAAGTGGAGAAAAGCAATATCCTCGTGCTTATTACCGGCGAAAGCGGAACGGGGAAAGAGGTCATTGCCAATACCATTCACTACAACTCCCCGCGCGCCAGACGGCCCTTTGTAGCGGTAAACGTTGCGGCCATTCCTGCGGATCTGATTGAAAGTGAGTTGTTCGGACATGAAAAAGGTGCATTTACCGGCGCACTTGGCAGGCGGATCGGAAAATTTGAAGAAGCAAATGGCGGAACGATTTTCCTCGACGAAATCGGCGAAATGGAACTGGGGCTCCAGACAAAACTGCTCCGTGTATTACAGGAAAGCAAAATTACCCGCCTGGGCAGCAATAAGGAAATTCCGCTGGATGTACGTGTACTTGCTGCTACCAATAAAAACCTCGGACAACGGGTAAAAGAAGGACTGTTCCGGGAAGACCTGTACTATCGCCTTCAGGGGTTTCTGATTCACCTCCCCCCCCTCAGGGAAAGAGGTAATGATGTGGTCATTCTGGCCAAATATTTTCTTAAACTATTTTGCGATCAAAACCGGATGCCGCTCAAGACTTTCACCAAAGACGCGCTGGAAGATATGGTGAATCACACCTGGCCGGGAAATGTGCGGGAACTTAAAGCGCTGGTAGAACGGGCCGCGCTGATCAGTGATGGTAATGAAATCTCGGAAGATGATCTTATTTTCTCCGATTCGATCTGAGAAAATGAGTTAATCTACATGCATCCATTCCCATGCGCTGTGATAGGCGCCAATTGCATCGATATAGTCGAGAAAATCGTGGTAGAATGAATCTTTCCCCAGGGTAGAGCTGTCTCCCACGACTACCAGTTTTTTCTTTGCACGGGTGAGTGCCACATTCATCCGCCGAATATCTTTTAAAAATCCGATTTCATTTTTGTCATTTGAGCGCACCAGACTAATATAGATGACGTCGCGTTCCTGTCCCTGAAAACCGTCTATCGTGTTCACAGAAATAAAACGCTGAAAATCGGAGAGCATTGGGCTGTTCTGAATCTGATTTTCAAGAATTCTGACCTGCTCCTTGTAGGGGGAAATGATCCCCACAGAGAAGGTCGGCGACAAGGTTTCCGGTGTCTGAGCCGTAATCTGGTTGAAAAGCGTAGCAAGGTGTTTGAGCAAAAGGTTTGCTTCTTCGGGGTTGCCACGGCTTCGCGATTCCGGGTTGAGGATTTCGTCGAATCCGCATCCGGCAGTATCTACAAATTCAACCGGAACAAAATCGGGCCCCAGCACCCAGGCTTTTACCTGCGGATCTGCCTGTAATTCGTCATTATAAAATTTTCTTCCAGAAAACCGCATGATCTGCTCATTCATCCTGTACTGACGGTTGAGCATGACATCTACTTCCTTTCTACTGATAATAGATTCAAAAAGGGTATGGCTGAGCCCGCCTTTACCGGCTTCAATGGATTTGACCGTAGGGGGAAGCTGACAATGGTCGCCGGCCATAATCACCCGGTTGGCCCGCAGTATAGGAATCCAGGCCGCAGGTTCCATGGCCTGTGCCGCCTCATCAATAAAAACCGTGTGAAACCGCTTCTCTCCCAAAATGGAATGGGCCGCGCCTGTCAGGGTTGCTGCAATCACCTGGCTTCGGTTGAGAATCTGAAATACGATATAATCTTCCAGTTGATGCGAAAGACTTTTCAGCTCCCGGGCCTCTTTCATCATCTCCTGCCGCTGTTGCCGTTCTCTTCCGCCAAAGTTCCTTTTAAACTTGAGTGCCGCTGTCTTTACTGCTTCTGCTTCTTTTCTGAGTTTGCGCAGCGCAGGATAATCTTCATGGCTGGCCATAAGCCCGTCAACCGTCAATTCCTGCAAGGTATCTTCTACCCTCACGGGATTGCCGATACGCACTACGCTGATTCCCTCCTGATGACATTTCAGGGTAAGGAGGTCAACGGCTGTGTTACTTGGGGCACATACGAGCACCTGATGTTCATGGTTGAGCACTTCTTTGATTGCCTGGACCAGGGTTGTGGTTTTGCCAGTTCCGGGCGGCCCGTGGATAATCGCTACATCATGTGCTTCGAGCACTTTTTGTATCGCCTGATTTTGTGAAGCGTTGAGTGCCGGATTTTGATAGGAGACTTTCCAGTTGTGAAATTCAGGCGTTCCATCGCCTGTGAGGATTTCCCGGAGTTCGGCCAGTCGGCGATTTTTGCCGGGTTCTATCACCGTTCGCACGGCGCGTTCCATTTCCAGGTAAGTTTTGTCGTCAAACTCAGGGTCGATGCCGAGTCGTGCGTGTGTGACCCAGTCCGGAATCTGTTCTGAATTGAGCGCGATGCGGATGGTGCCTTTGCGGATAGAAGCAATCACGCCGGTGTTTCGACCCATTTCCTGATCAGAGACGAACCCAAACAGGCTTACGGGATCGCCGGCCTGAAATACGCCTGCTTTATTTTTTTCAGAGGTATTTTCCTCCAGTTCAATTACGATTTTATCCCCGAAACCTATGTACAATCGTTTCATCGACAAAGGATACCAGGTGATCCCCTTTTTAACACGCTCGGTCAGGGTACGTTCGAGTACCATTTCACGGTATAGGCGAATGTCCTCCTCTTTTTCGGTTTTAAGGAGTTGAAGGAGATGTGTGAGCTTTTCAAGGGTAGGCGTCATGCGCTGAAGAATTCCCGAATTTTGGAGAAAAGCCCTTTCTGTTCTTTGGTAGGATTAGGTTTAAAGTTGTCAGAATCCATCAGCCGGGTAAGAATCTTTCTTTCTTCGGGAGAAAGGTTCTCGGGCGTCCATACATTGATATGGACGAGAAGATCTCCGGTCCCATAGCCGTTGATATTGGCAATGCCTTTTCCCCGAAGCCTGACTACTTTGCCGGCTTGTGTCCCGGGATTGATTTTGATACGCACAGCGCCGCTGAGGGTGGGTACTTCTACCTGTGTGCCCAGGGCTGCTTCCGGGAAGCTGATAAATAGTTCGTGGACGAGATTGTCTCCATCTCTTTCAAAGAGGTCGGATTTGGTTTCTTCAATCTGGATAATCAGGTCGCCGGGAGCGCCTCCGCGCAGGCCGGCATTTCCTTTACCTCTGACGCTGAGCGACATGCCTTCCTGTACGCCGGGCGGAATTTTTACGGTAACGGTATCTTCCTCGGGTACACGGCCTTTGCCTTCACAGGTGCGGCAGCCTTTGGAAATAATTCTTCCTTCCCCCTGGCAGGTAGGGCAGGTGGAAATGACAATTTGCTGAAAGAACCCGCCGCCTGCCTGTTGTCTTATTTCTCCTGCGCCGTTGCAGGTGGGGCAGGTGGTAAAAGCAGTTCCATTTTCGGCACCTGATCCGGAGCATTCTTTGCATTCCATCTGGCGGTTGAGCTTGATGGTTTTTTCTACTCCGGCAGCGATCTGATCAAGGGTGAGGGCCAGTTTGATTCGGATGTCTCCCCCGCGCTGGCCTCTGCGGGTTCGGCGGCGACCGCCTGTAGAACCTCCGAAGAAGTCACCAAATGGGCTTCCATCCCCGAAAATATCACCAAACTGGGTGAAAATATCTTCAAAGCCTCTGCCCTGATAACCACCTCCGGAAGCACCGCTGACACCAGCGTGGCCAAACCGGTCGTAGGCAGCACGCTTTTGGTCGTCGCTCAGGACTTCATAAGCTTCGGCTGCTTCTTTAAACTTTTCTTCAGCATCTTTATCCCCGGGGTTTTTGTCGGGGTGATACTGAATGGCCTTTTTTCTGTAGGCTTTTTTCAGTTCATCTTTGGAGGCACCTTTGGCGACTTCCAGGATTTCATAATAGTCTCTCTTTGCCATAAGCTATTATTCGCCCACAATTACTTTGGAGAAACGGATAACTTTTTCGCGGTATTTATAACCTTTTTCCACTTCGTCGATAATCAATCCTTTTTTTGACTCATCGTCAGTCGGTATGCTGGAAATCGCTTCGTGCAATTCGGAGTCAAAGTGTTTGCCTACACAATCGATGGGTTCAAGCCCGATTTTGGTTAATTGCTGGCGCATGCTGTTATCAACCAGGCCAATGCCTTCTTTGACTGCTGCCAGGTTGTCAGTTTTGTCTATCGCATCAAGGGTGCGGGAAAAATTGTCGAGAACCGGAAGGAGGCTCAGCAGCAGATCCTGATTAGCGAATCTGACAGTATCTGCCTGTTCTTTGGCTTTTCTTTTCCGGAAATTGTCAAAATCAGCCTGAAGGCGCAATACCTTATCCTTATGTTCTTCGATATGTTGGTGCGCATTGCGCAATTTGAGCTGGAGGTTCGCGATTACCTTGATTGCATCTTCTAATGAAGCAAAGCTATCGGGAACATTCTGTTCCGTAGATTCTTCCGTGGGTTCAGATTCAGTCTCCAACTGTGTTTCGTTTTCGGCCACGGGCATTTCCTGTGATTGTGCCTCAGATTCTGTATGATTTTGGTCGGCTACATGGTCTTTCGTCTCTTCCTTCATAATTTTCACAATTTTAAACCTGTCGCAGAAGGCGCAAAAATAAACATTTGATGCGTGGTATAAAACATAATTTATGCCAATGACAATATGGCAATCGTCATTGGCACAACTGGCAGGCTTTTATGTTTTTCCCGATCAGCGTTGATTATGGAAATCGCGTTGATAAACCTCCCAGGAGGTTGTTTTATAAGCATCTTCACCCAGAAAACTGACAATAGCGAGCATTTCTTTTGCGTCGTGATAGCCCGGCACGTTGGTGATGATATTCAACTGATGGTCGAAAAATACGGTTGACGGATAGGACATACGGCCATTAAGCATATTGGCGGCAAGCTCATGGTAACCGCGCCGCCCGCTGGCGACATATTTATAGGTGACACCACCTACCGTAATATCCTCCTTTTGTTCTGCATTCAATTTGACTGCGTGATAGTTTTTCCGGATGTATTCAATCACTTTGGGATCGGTGTAGGTATCCTTGTCCAGCTTTTTACACCATCCACACCAGTCTGTATATACATCCACAAGAATTTTTTTGTGATCTTTCTGAGCGGCGAGGGCAGCCTGTTCGATGGTCATCCATTGAATCTGTGCGTCTGCGGATATAGATTTTTCAGCCGGAGAGGTAACAAATCCCGAGAACCACAGCCCGGCTCCCAAAAGCAGGAAGGACAAAACGGATATGACAATTCTTTTCTTCATTGTTTTTCTATTAACAGATCGAATAAAGATAAGTAAATATACAAATGAAAAAACGGCGGAATTGTCGTCAGGGTTACCAAAGGGCTTTGAATGAGCTATTTACTCCCGTTTACGAGTGATTTTCGCACCGATGGAAGTCAGTCGCTGCTCAATATTCTGATAGCCTCTGTCGATCTGCTCAATATTATAAATCCGGGATGTACCACCTGCTGAAAGTGCTGCAATCAGCAGCGCGACGCCAGCCCGTATGTCGGGGCTGGTCATGGAAATGGCTTTCAGCTTTTGCTTTCTTTCGAGCCCGATTACGGTAGCCCGGTGCGGATCACAGAGGATAATCTGCGCTCCCATATCGATCAGTTTGTCCACAAAAAAGAGGCGGCTTTCAAACATTTTCTGGTGAATCAACACGGAGCCTTTGCATTGAGTGGCCAGCACCAGAATGATACTCAGCAGGTCAGGGGTAAAGCCCGGCCAGGGGTGGTCCGAAACGGTGAGGATACTGCCGTCAATAAATGTATCTATTTCGCAAATATCCTGCTGATGTACGATAATATCGTCTCCGGCTATTTCGAGGTTGACACCCATTCGCCGGAAGGTTTCGGGTATAATGCCCAGATGTTGTACACCTGCATCTTTAATGGTAAGCCGGCTTTGCGTCATGGCCGCCATTCCGATAAAACTGCCGACCTCAATCATATCGGCAAGCATGCGATGCGTTGTACCTCCAAGTGATTCTACACCTTCAATGGTAAGGAGATTGCTGCCAATACCGGAAATTTTGGCGCCCATGCGGTTGAGCATGGCACACAACTGCTGGAGATAGGGTTCACAAGCTGCGTGATAGATCTGTGTGGTTCCTTCGGCGAGTACGGCAGCCATGACGATATTGGCTGTACCGGTAACCGATGCTTCGTCGAGCAGCATATATTTTCCTCGGAGGCGTCCCGGGGCGGCAACTTCAAAGATTTCTTCAGCGTCGTTGTAATTAAATTCGGCTCCCAGTTGCTGAAAACCCCAGAAGTGGGTATCAAGCCTGCGCCTGCCGATTTTATCACCTCCGGGCTTGGAGATATACGCTTTGCCGAAGCGACCCAGCAGGGGGCCGACCAGCATGATTGAGCCTCTGAGTGCACGGGCTTTTTTGAGATAGGCAGAAGACCGCAGGAAATCCAGGTCAACTTCATTGGCAGTAAAACGACAGGTATCAGGGGCCAGCCGCTCGACAGTTACGCCCATAGTACCGATGATGTCTATCAGGCGATTGACATCTACGATATCGGGTATGTTGGTAATGGTAACGGGTTCGGAGGTGAGCAATACTGCGCAGAGAATCTGAAGAGCTTCATTCTTTGCGCCCTGGGGAGTGATTTCGCCGTGAAGCTGATGCCCTCCCTGAACTTCAAAAAATTCCATGTATGCTGATATTGTAAAACCGTACGCTAGTTTTTGCGCCGTCTTTTGTTGTTTTTTCGCTTAAAGTTTTTCCCGCCGTTGTTGTTGTTATTGTTGTTCCGGCTGGGGGTTTTGTGGGTGGTGGGCTGGTTGAATAACGGAGGATTAAGAGCAACTCTTGACAAGGTAAGATCTTCGGCCTGTACCTTTATTCTTCCCCGGGAAATTTCGTTCATATGCTCTGCAATGACCTCTTCCTGTGCGTTGTCTCTGTCCATCGTCTTGAGGAAAAGTTTCATTGTGTTGGCGATCTGGTTGATATAATCAGCTTTGAACGGCCCGTCTTCCATCTCAATCGCTTTGGAAATCATCATATGTACATGATTGCCATACTGCCTGTAACGCGGTTTTTCTTTCAGGTAAGGTACTTTTTTCCCGCCTTTGAGCACCAGTGTGGTATGCTCTGGTTTCGGAAAAGGCGATTCTACATCCAATTCGTTTTCACTGATAAGAAACAGCGCATCCCAGAGTTTTTGTTTATAATCGGGGTTATCTTTCAGGTTTGGGTTGAGGTTGGTCATGATTTTCACGATCTCATTGGCTACCCTTGTCCTTACCTCCTTATCCTCAATGGTAAGGGCATAGTTTACCATTGACTGGACATTCCTGCCAAATTCGCGAAGCTTGAGAGGTTCTGCTGATATTTTATATTTCATATGTAGAAGTGTGAATGCTTGTTTCTCCCTTTGTTTTCCGGGTCAGTCATTTGTTATCAGGACCATTGGGAGTGAACACTTCAGGAGTGGGTGGATTTATGTTGCAAAATAGGGAAAAATAATTGAAATCTGCAATACCATCTCCGAAAGCTGATTTACCTGATAATCTGCAATCTGGCATACTTTAATAACAGTACCCGCTGGCCTTTCTGGTCGAAAAAAATCGTTGCTTTTTTTTCGCCTCCTTCTCCTTCGACTGCCAGAACTTTTCCTTTGCCAAACTTTTCGTGAACTACCTGAATACCCGGCACAATCTGTTTGGGATCTGCCAGCGGGAAATCGGTTTTTTCTGTATTCACAGTGGCCCTGGTCTGTTGAATGGGCGATTTGGCGGCGGGTCGCCTTTCTCCGGCCCCCACAGCTCCTCTGCCGGCTACTTCTCTGCGCATGCCCATCTGATAAGGGCGAATCAGGCAGTTGGGGTCAATTTCGTCAATAAACCGGCTGGGCTCATTAAATTGCAATGTGCCAAATTTATACCTCGACCGCGCATAAGACAGCGTAAGTCTTTTTTCGGCTCTTGTAACTGCAACATAAAACAGCCGCCGTTCTTCTTCGAGGTCGGCCCGGGTTTCGATGGAGAGCGAACTGGGAAACAGGTTTTCTTCCATTCCCACAAGAAAAACGGATTTAAACTCCAGACCCTTGGCTGAGTGAATGGTCATCAGCGTGACGTAGTCGTCATTGTCTGTATTCTGATCCTGATCGGTAAACAGCGAAATATCTGCCAGAAAACTCTCCAGGCTCACATTTTCCTGATCGGGGTTTTCGGTAAATGCCTGGGCTGCATTCAGAAGCTCCTGCACGTTTTCCCAGCGGGATAATCCTTCGGTAGTATTTTCGGCGTGGAGTTCTTTCAGTATGCCTGAGTTTTTGGCTATATGACTGGCAGCTTCGTAGGCGTCGCCGTGCCGGGCGACTACCCCAAAGCTTTTGATCATGGTCACAAAATCGCTGATAATGCCCGCCGTACGGCCACTGAGCCCGGTGTCTGAAACCCGCTCGAGTGTTTCCCACATGGTCAGGTTGTGCTGGTCTGCGTAAACGGTAATTCTTTCCAGTGAAGTTTTGCCAATGCCCCGCGTGGGATAATTGATGATCCTGTCGAGCGATTGTTCATCGCGCGGATTGATAGCCAGTCGCAAATAGGCTACGACATCCTTAATTTCTTTTCTCTGGTAGAATGAAAGTCCGCCAAACACCCGGTAGGTAATTCCTGTGCGGCGGAGTTCATCTTCCAGCGCGCGGGACTGGGCGTTGGTTCGGTATAAAATGGCAAAATCTTTATGGAAAAAATTGAGCATCTGCTTCTGCTCGCGGATCAGGCCGCTTATCTGACGAGCCTCTTCCTGCTCAGAAGTGGTTTCAATCAGATGGATTTTTTCCCCTTCATCATTTCGGGTAAATACTTTTTTCTGAATCTGATCCTTATTGCGGGAGATGACAGAGTTTGCGGCATTAACGATATTCTGTGTGGAGCGGTAATTTTGCTCCAGCTTATAGACTTTCAGATCGGGGTAATCTTTTTTCAGATTGAGGATGTTCTGAATATTTGCCCCGCGGAAGGCGTAGATACTTTGGGCATCATCGCCGACGACACAGATATTTTCGTGGACGGCGGAAAGTTTTTTTGTGATCAGGTACTGGGCGATATTGGTATCCTGATATTCGTCCACCATGATAAACTTAAACCTGTGCTGGTATTTGTAAAGAATGTCTGGAAATTTCTCAAACAGTTCCAGCGGTTTGATCAGCAGATCATCGAAGTCCATGGCGTTGGACTTAAACAGGCGCTGGTTGTAGGTGTTGAAGATTTGGGCTACTGTCTGGTTAAATTCATCCGTAGCCATTTCGATATATTCTGCCGGAGTTACGAGCCTGCTTTTGGCTGTACTGATGGCATTGCGGATGACAGTAGGTTTAAATATTTTATCGTTGAGGTTTCGTTCTTTAAGAATAGCCTTTACCTGGCGGAGAGAATCGTCGCTGTCGTAAATGGTAAACGAATTGGTGTAGCCCAGTTTTTCGGCTTCGACCCGCAAAAGTCTGGAAAATATGGAGTGAAACGTACCCATCACAAGGCTTTTGGCTTCCGGGCCGATCAGCCGTAGAATACGGTCTTTCATTTCCTTTGCTGCCTTGTTGGTAAAGGTAAGGGCAAGTAACTCCTGCGGGTCTGCGAGGCCCTGTGAAAGGATAAATGCCAGCCGATAAGTAAGGACCCGGGTTTTACCACTTCCTGCACCGGCAATAACGAGTTGCGGGCCTTCCACACTCATTACTGCTTCACGTTGCGCGTCGTTCAGTTCATTTAAAAATTCCACACATCTAAGTTAGGGAAAAATCTGATTAATCATTTCCCCCTTCTGATCTTGATGCATTGTTTTCTGAAGATTCTTCTACCGGCAACCCGTCTTTCAGCCTTTTGGAAAGAATCGTGTAGGGGCCTGTTACCACTTTCTGATCCTTTGCCACGCCCGAACGAATATGAATATGCGTATCATCGCTGATGCCTGTTTCCACGGGTATTTCTTTTACTTTCCCTTCTTCCACTACGAATATCACTTCTTTGGTTCCGCCCGCCTCATCGTCGCGGAGTGTTACCGCCTGTATGGGAACTGCCGTTACATCTGATTCACTGCGGGTGTAGATTTCTACCAGCGCCGTCATACCGGGGCGGAAAGGGCTTTCTACTGCTGATGTCGTCTTTTTGGGAAGGGAAATGTGCTCATACGACCCGGGGGAAATCGTTACCTTTACTTCAAAGTTGGTAACCTGGACGGTACTTGCCAGCCCTGCTACCGTAGCAGAATAGGCGATCTCCGACACTTTTCCATAAAAAACTTCTCCGGGGAAGGCATCCACCTCAATTTTGGCAGAATCTTCGAGTGCCACATTGATAATGTCATTTTCATTGATCTCCACCAATACCTCCATGCTGGAAAGGTCTGCAATCCGGAGAATTTCGGTTCCTGACATCATACTGGTACCCACTACCCGTTGCCCCAGTTCGACATTGAGTTTGGTTACCGTACCATCCATGGAAGCGTAAATATTGGTACGGTCGAGATTCTGCCGAGACTGTTTGCGCGTGGCCTCAGCGCTTTTTACCTGATAGAAAGCTGACTGTACATTAAACAGAGCGCCTTCATACTGGGATTTGGAAACGTGAAATTTCAGCTCTGCATTTTCCAGATCTACTTTGGAAACGACATTTTCAGAAAACAACTGTCGGCTGCGAACCAATGCCACAGAGTCTTGCAGCAACGTGGCTTTCGACTGGCTTACGCTCGCTTTGGCCTGAAGATAAGCCGCCTGGCTCCGGTTGACAGCGGCCTCTGCCTGCTCCAACTGGGCCTTATAGTCGTCGGGGCGGATGGTGACCAGCAGGTCTCCGCGCTTTACTTTCATCCCCTCCTGAATGGCGATGAAAACCACTTCTCCCGACACATCCGGCGCTACGGGCACTTCTACGGTCGGCTGGATTGACCCCGATTCCGAAACCCGTGAGAAAATCGAGCGAACCTGTGCAGTGTCGGTTTGCACTTTTACTTTTACCTCCTGACAACCCATAGAGGAAAGCAGAAGAGCCGATAAAATCAGGAAAAAATTCCTTTTCATTTCAATTGTCATGAATAGCGTCTGAGTAACCTGTGGTATTCAATTAAAAATCGAGCGGTTTGCCCTGGTAAAAATCGAGAACTTTTATGCGGAATATAAAGTCAAATTTGGTTCTGACCAGGTCATTGGTTGCGCGGTTGAGATTATTTTTAGCCAACAGATATTCGGTCGAATTAACAACCCCCAGGTTGTACTGCTTTTCTGTGTTTTTAAAAGTCAGTTCAAGTGCCGCCACCTGCTTTTGGGTGGCGAGGTAGCTGGAATAGGCGCTTTTTGCATCCACATACGCCTGCTGTATGGTCTGTTCCAGTTGCTGGCGCTGGAGGTCGGCGGAGAACTGTGAATTTTTCAGGGTAAGTTCTGCGCGCTGTATATTGGCGAGATTCTGTTTGCGGCTGTAAATAGGGATGTTCAGGTTAATGGAAATATTACCGCCGATGTTGTCCACCATCTGGCTCCCAAAAGTATAGGTTTCTGTAATTCTTCCCTGATCAGGGTATGTAATATTGGCAGGCTGAGTTTCTCCGCCATTGACCGATATATTCACCGGCGCCGTCACATCAAATGTTTCGCCGGTAAACTGCTGGCGACCGCTTGAGTATCCTGACCCGACCTGAGCAGAGGCCGTAAGGCTGGGCATACGTCCGGCTTTGGCAATTTCAATTCCCAGAGCAGAACTTTGTACCTGTACATCAGCGCTCTGAATAAATGGCTGATTTTTCTCAGCTATATCATAAATTTCGGAAGTTGTGGCATCCATAAAATCTGCTCCCGGGTCGTCGAGTTCGGGAACTTGAATGCGGAAAGCCTGACCGGGGTCAAGACGCAGAATCTGCATAAGATTGAGATAGGCAAGTTCGCGCTGATTTTGGTTGTTGACGAGTGCGAGTTCGTCAGTGGCGATTTGTGATTCAAGCTGAATGAGATCAGCCTGAGCGAGCGAACCTGCGCGCACCAGTTTTGCGGTGCGGTCATGCTGTTCTTTGGTGGAGGCAACCTGAAGCTGAGCGCTTTTGACGTTTTCTTCGGAACGGAGAATCTGCAGATAAGCGAGGGCAACATTGAGTGCGAGGTCGTTTTGCGCCTGTTTGAGATCAAGTTCGCTGGCATTCAGGTCAAGTTCAGCTTGTTTTATGGTATTGCTGATCCGAAATCCATTGAAGAGGGTCATATTCGAAGATAGTCCTCCATTTAAAGACTGGATAGCCTGAGAGGTAAACTGGTTGGTAAAGGGGTTGACTGAATAACCAAAGTTGGTGGTGGTATTGGCGCCAAAACTAAAAGAAGGAGTCCGGGCAGCCTGCGCCTGATCAAGGCCGATCTGGTTGTTGAGTTGGTTGAGTTCTGCCTGCTTTAGCGAAATATTGCTTTCCAAGGCATACTCAAGACATTTTCTGAGATCCCAGGTTTGTGCTTCCTGCGCAAATGACAGGGAAAATATCAGCGAAAAAACTACAACGGAAGTGATGGTTCGTAGATTCATAAAAGTCGGACTTATATATTTTAAAGGTCTCTGCCGAACAGAAATTTGCATCGTAAAGTTTGGCAAAAGGCGTCGTAACAAAAAATGAATGGCAGAGATTATCCGGGGTTTTGCAGAATATCAGAGGTCGAGGTTGGGCAGGTAGATCACTTCCCGCACCCAGCTGAGGCTTTTAAGGTATTCGAGGGTGAGCGGGCGAATGGGCGAATCAAGCTCAATTACCAGCTTGGCCATGGCGCGTTTTCCGCTGCGGTTGATTGTCATCGTGGCGATATTGCAGTCTTCGTGTGCAATCACATTCGTGATAAATGCCGCGCTTCCGTTGGTGTCTTCGGCCTTGATCACCATGACTGGCGACTGAGCCGAAAAATTGCAGGGAAAACCATCCACTTCTACAATCGATATCAGTCCGCCTCCTCTGGAAACACCAAGCACGCTCATTTTTTTATCGCCATTGATCATATCAATTTTGATAGAATTGGGGTGAAGAGCGGAGGCATTAAATACAGCTTTGAAAGTGTATTTCAGCCCGGCTTCTGCGGCAAAATCAAAAGAATTTTTCAGGCGCTCATCATCAGTTTTCATATCCAGCAGGCCGGCAATAATGGCTCTGTCGCTTCCATGGCCTTCATAGGTGCGGGAGAATGAATTGTAGAAAGTAATCATCGCCTGTTGTGGCTGCCTGCCAAACAGACCACGTGCCACCCGGCCGATACGGGCCACACCACCGGTGTGGGAACTGGAGGGACCAATCATAATCGGGCCGATCATATCAAATATACTACTTCTTTCAGCCATACGTTCATAATTTTTGAGGGAAAAACCTGACTTGGTAGTATTAAAAAAGTTGTGTACGAATTTACGGTAAATTCAATATTTCCCGGCTTTTGGAGTTAATTAATTTGGGTTTTGATGTTGGAGGCTTAAAATAATTCGCTGGTTTTTATGAAAAAAATCATGCAGATTGCAGCTTCCAATCCAAATTTTCCAAAAAAGGGGTGTAACCAAATCAGGTTTCGACTATTATGTTACCGCGAAAAGCAATACTTTTATACCTGCATAAACATATGCGAGAATACTTTAACACTGTTTACCAAATGAAAAAGCTGTCAGCTCGCGTGTCCCTTGTTCTGGCATTCTGCTTTCTCCTTCTTATGAATGCCCGTGCGCAGGACCCACAATATTCTCAGTTTTACTCCAACCAGGTAATGCTGAACCCTGCTTTTACCGGTGCGGGTATCGGCCCGAGAGTCGCGATGAACTACCGCGCACAGTGGGTGAAAATCCCGGGCTATTACAAACAATTTGCCTTTTCGTATGATCAGCCTGTGCATTTCCTCGGTACTTCTCAGGGGGTGGGTATCAACTTCAACTCAGATGTGGCAGGTGAAGGAAATCTTACCAAACTGAATATCAACCTCAGTTATGCCTACGAAGTGGAAATCGTGGACGACAATTTTCTCCGGTTTGGTCTTTCTGCCGGGCTCCAACAGGCAAGTATTGATTTCTACAAACTTCGGTTCCCCGACCAGATCGATCCCCGCAACGGATTTGTAAGGCCTACACTTGAGCCGGGCAATATATCCAATGCAGTCATTCGCCCCGATGTGAGCGCAGGGATTACCTATTACAATGAATATGCCTGGCTGGGTGTATCGGTACATCATATTACCGAACCTCAGGAAGTATTTACTCAGGTAAGCCAAAGCAATATCGAAGCAAAACTCCCGCGCAAATACACGGTTACCGGTGGTATTAACATTCCGATCGAGCCGATGGGCAGCCGCAGGGAAATGTCAATTTCGCCTGTATTTCTCTACAAAATGCAAGGTGAGTTTTACCAGATTGATGCAGGTCTTTACTTAAATATTGAACCAATGGTGTTTGGTCTCTGGTACCGCCATCAGGATGCTATGATTGGTCTCATCGGAGTAAAGCAGGGACCGTTTAGCTTTGGATACTCTTACGATTATACGATTTCAGATCTTACACAGGGGATTTCCGGCGGCTCACACGAAATTTCAGTGGTCATGGAGTTTGAGCAGTACAATAAGCCCAAAGGGCTGCGCCACCGCAAAATGCCTTGTCCCAGATTTTGATAACCGCAGTCAGTATTTATATTTGCAAACTTAATTGCACGATAGGATAAAAAGCTCTACTTGTTATCATTTACCTTCTATACGAGTAAAACCGGGCAATATTCCGGCAGGTGTGTCGTAATAAAGCTGTAAAACAACGTCTTCTTATGAAAAACAGAGGAATCACTTATGCGCTGTCAGCCCTCCTTGCATGTGGGCTAATGGTTAGCTGTTCCAGTCACAAAAGCAAAATCAACAACGTCGGCAAGCGCAGCAGTAAAACGGGTATCAAGTATAGCGAAGATACCTACAAACCCCCTAAGTACAAGGAAACTGAACCTGCTCCCGGTCTGGTATTGATCCCCGGAGGTACGTTCCTGATGGGTGGTGGTGAAAAAGATATCGAAAACTCGATGGACAACCGCCAGCGCCAGGTAACAGTACAGAGCTTTTACATGGATGAAACCGAAATTGCAAACGTTGACTGGAAAGAATTTCTGGAAGACGTCCTGAAAAATGATGGTGGTGAAACCCGCTTTCAGGAGCTTTATCCCGATACCAACGTATGGCGTCGCGACCTCGCCTTCAACGATCCGTATGCAGAAACTTACTACAGCCACCCGGCATTCAATATGTATCCGGTAGTGGGTGTAAACTGGCACCAGGCCAACGAATACTGCAAATGGCGGACACAGAAGGTGAACGACGTTCTTACCGAAAAAGATGAAGAAGCTATTAAGTATCCTTCTTACCGTCTTCCTACCGAAGCTGAATGGGAATACGCCGCCCGCGGCCTCCTCGAAAGCGAAATCTATGCCTGGGAAGGAAAATCTCTCCGCAACCGCAAAGGCCAGTTCCGCGCCAACTTCAAACGCGGACGGGGTGACTACGCCGGATGGAGAGGTGGTGACGGCCACCATATGACCGATGGTTATATGATTACCGCTCCGGTATATGAGTTCTGGCCCAACGATTTCGGACTCTACAACATGTCCGGTAACGTGGCAGAATGGACGCAGGATAACTACCGTATTCTGGCATTCGAAGACGTTGAAGACTTCAACCCCTATCGCCGGAAAGGTAAAACCGAAATTCGTCCCGATGACTGGCTCGACGATATTTCCTATAAGTCCAAAGAATCTCTCCTCTTCAACCCCGATCCCAATGCACCAGTTGGTAATGATGGGTTTGATAACGTAAAAGTTTACCGCGGTGGCTCATGGTATGATATTGCATACTACCTCTCCCCCGGTGCAAGAAGATTCTATAATGCAGACTCTTCCAGCGCTACTATCGGATTCCGCTGCGCGATGATCCGCGTTGGTAGCCCTGACTGATACAACGATATTTCCTCTTTTCAAAGGCGATCCCACATGGGGTCGCCTTTGTTGTTTTTTATAAAAAATCCCGATGAAATATATTTCATTATTTGGATTTTTTAATTTTTTGTATTCGGGATAATTTTAGGGAATCTTCTAACATAAATCCCGATGAGTGCCCGGCCCAAAAACGAATTAAAAACTGCCCACCGCCAGCAGGTGCGGCAACTGTTGATGGTGAAAATGATATTGATGGGAGCAACTTTCACCAGTATGGCTCTGGCTGTGATGCTGATGTACCAGGATCTGAGCCATTACAGACTTTCTCCACCCAAACTTTCAGTGGTTGCCGAAACGCAGGCGAGGGCGTATCAGCCGAGAAGGATTACCTACCAGTTCAGCCAAATGTCGGGCAGACCGGATATTCTGTTTGATATGCATCATTCGCTTCCGGTTGGCAGCGGTGTGGTGTTTGTACCGGGTAGTCTCCGCGTGGAAAATGGCTATTTCTCCGAAGCTTCGGTCAACAACTATGGTGGAACCGGCTTCCTCAGAATCTCTCACATTACAGGGGATGCCGGGGAGTTGGAACTCAGTATTGCTGTTTCTTCTGAAGGAAATGACCTTTCTGCCAGCGAATTCTCCGACGGCGCCTTCATCCGTTTCAACGGAAGCAACTATTTTGCTGACCGGGCGATTGCGACGCCATAGGAAGGCCTATAAAAGCAAAAAAGCCGCCATAAGCAGCTTTTCGTACCCAGGGGGGGATTCGAACCCCCACATCCGTAAGGACACTACCCCCTCAAAGTAGCGTGTCTACCAGTTCCACCACCTGGGCTTAAAAATTAGCGAGAACTTTGTGATTCGGCTGGGACTCGAACCCAGGACCCTCTCATTAAAAGTGAGATGCTCTACCAACTGAGCTACCGAATCAGCTTATTTTTGCAAACGTAAATATCCTTTACGTAATTGCGATTGCAAAGATACGCCCATTGACTGGAATGTCAAATAATTTTAAAAGATTTTTACTCTGTCTGGCAATTTTCCTGCCGGCACCGGTCTCGGCCAAAGGCGCTGCCCTGGTCGATAGCCTCCTTATGGCTGCATCGGAAAAATATGATTATGAGAACTTTACGGATGCGATCCCCTTATATGAACAACTATTATTGTCGGGATATGTGCGGGAAGATATTTTGTACAGACTTGCCTACATGTACGAAAAAAAAGGAAATTATCCGGTAGCGATCTTCTATTTGCGCACCATTCAGTGGAAATTTGGCGGCAATCGGATGAATGAGAAAATTGGCCAGCTCGTTGAAAATGCCAACCGGGAACGGCTATCCTCCGGAGAGGAATGGACGGGTTACCGGTTGTGGGTTCAGCATCATTTTATTTTTCTGATCTGGGTACTGGGGGGGCTTGCCTTGTCTGGCGGTATGATTTTCTTTCGGAAACTCCCCGGAACCCTGCATGCCATAGCTATTATTTCCTCCGTTGCCGCCGTAGTGCTGGGGTTGATGTTGACCGAACATATCTTTTTTGCTCCGAAACGCGCCGTGCTGATTCGTCCTACTTCTTTTTACGATGAGCCCGCATACGGCGCCAATTACCGGTCTTTGCCCATAGGACAGGGTGCGACGGTAAATCTGATTGAATCGCAGGATATATGGAGCCATATCTCGATGGGGCAGTTTGACACCTGGGTTCCCACATTTGTAATCCGGCAGATAGAGCCGTAAGTCATAAAGTTTTTATTTTGTCTTTCAAAATTGACATACTTTTTGCCAATTTTGAAGATGGAACCAAATAAAGTGACTACGCTCGAGCAGTTCATCATTCAGAATGAACAAAATTTCCCCTACGCCACCGGTCAGCTCTCAAAAATCATCAGAGACATTGTACTCGCTTGCCGCATTATCAACCGGGAGGTAAATAAGGCGGGCCTGGTGGATATCATTGGCCTCACCGGTAATGTCAACGTGCAGGGCGAATCTGTCCAGAAACTAGATATTTATGCCAATGAACACATGATGGACGCTTTGTTTAAAGGCCGGATGGTTTGTGCCATCGGTTCGGAGGAAAATGAAGACTTTATTATCCGGGAAGGAAGTTCAGGTAAATATATCGTACTCATGGACCCGCTCGACGGAAGTTCCAATATTGATGTAAATGTGTCCATTGGTACAATTTTTTCCATTTACCGCCGCAAGCATACAGAGGGATTGCCCCGTCATGATGAGTTGTTGCAAAAAGGTTCGGAGCAGGTTGCGGCAGGTTATATTCTTTATGGTTCCAGTACCATGCTGGTTTATACGACAGGCCATGGCGTAAATGGTTTTACCCTTGATCCTTCTATCGGCGAGTTTCTGCTTTCCCACCCCAATATGCATTTCCCGTCTTCGTGTGACACATATTCAGTCAATGAAGGGCATTACCGCAAGTTTTTTGAAGGGACGAAACAATACCTCCGCCACATCAAACGCGACGCAGATATCCCTTATAAAAGCCGGTATATAGGTTCATTGGTAGCTGATTTTCACCGGAACCTGCTCAAAGGAGGGATTTTTATGTACCCCGGAACGATCGAAAACCCACGCGGAAAACTCCGGCTTACCTTTGAGGCCAACCCCATGGCCTTTATCGCGGAGCAGGCCGGCGGGGCTGCCAGTACAGGCCGGGAAAGGGTACTGGATGTAAATCCGGAACATCTTCATCAAAGAACACCCTTATTTGTGGGAAATAAGGAAGAAGTTATTAAATTAGAGCAGTACATCAGAAAATATGGAAAATATGGGAAACCTGTATTTGACTAATTAACAAATACATAAACTTTCCGTAAGTACAAACAAATTTATCTAATCCAGTTTAGCTTTAATCGACATGTGGAAACGATTTTTACGGGCAATGAGGTCTATTTTTGGGGGACTTGTTAGCTCCATCGAAGATCCCAAACTCATCCTTGAGCAAAATATCCGGGAATTAAATGACCAGATTCCCAAAATGAACGAGAATATTGCGACGGTGAAAGCCAGCGTAATGTTGCTTGACAAGGAACTTAACAAGTACAAAAATGAGTACAAAGACCTTGTCTCCAAAATGAAAGCAGCCATTCAGGCAGGCCGCGATGACATCGCACAAAACTATGCGCTTCGCCTTGAATCAACCAAGTCTCATATGCTCCAGACCAAAGAGCAGTTTGAGACGGCGCAGAAAGCGTATGAAAAATCGCTGGAGGTGAAAAAGGTGTTCATGAAGCAACGCGAGAAAAAAATCGCCGAAGCCCGTGAAGCCCTTCGCGCCCACGAAAGAGCCAGGTGGCAGGCCAAAATCGCCGACACAATGGAATCATTTGAGGTTGCCGGAATCGATGCTACGCATGACGAAATGGTCACCCGCATCAATGAGCAAACCGCCAAAAATGAGGCCCGCATGGAAATGGCGCTTGACTCTGTGGATACCGAATCCTTCAAAATTGAGGAAGAAGCCGAAAACCTCCGCGCTGCCGACCTCGTCAAGCAGTTTAAGATGGAAATGGGTCTCGATTCCAAAGACAAACTCATCGAAGATATTGATGATCTTCCCGGTAAAAAAGAGCTTGAATAATTTCTCTGAATATTATCTAAAGGTTTGAATTATGACGAGCGAAGAAAGAAGACGACTGCTCAAAGAACAAATGAAGCAGGAGTATAAAGACGATCTGAAAAAGCGAAAGGAAATTGAGGAGAATATGAAAGTGATGCGCCATACCCGCAAACTCAACGAGGCCATCACCGAAATTACCTCCGGACTCACCGCTGATGATTCGGATGAGTGGATCGACAAACTCAACCAATCTTCAGTTCTTTCTGAAGCCAAACTCGAAATGGCCCTCGACACCAATTCTGCCGTAAGTAAAGAAGTGGAAAACCTCGAAAATCAGGCAAAAGCTGAAAAGTTCGCAGCCGAACAACTTATCCTCGATATGAAGCGGCAAATGGGACTGATTGAGGAAGAACCGCCGAAAGAAGAGGGTAAAGGAGAAGAACCTCCAGAGAAAAAACTGGGCGATTTTTAGCCTTTTTTTATCGTTATGTAAGGTTTTTCGCAAAAAATCAGCGATTGACTGCAATAAAAAAGACTTTCCCCGGGTATATGTTGCCCGGGGATTTTTCGTTCTACGACTATAGTTCCGTACCGCTAAGTGTTGCTTTATGAAATTTTCCCTGCTCAGACTTTTCCTGTTACCGTTACTGCTTGCCGCTTTTTCTGCCTACGGTCAGAATTTCCGTCCACTTGCTCAGATTTCCGTGCCGCTTTCGGCTTCTGCCGAAGTATTTTCGTTTTCAGATGAAAACGGAATCACCCTCCTTTTTAAAGAAGGATCAGAGGCACAACTGTATCTTCTGGATACCGATTTTAAAGTATTGCACCACTATCCCCTTTACAATCTTCCCGCCGAAGGCCGGCTCAGAAAAGTGGGATTTACCAATCTTGCCGATCAGTTGAATATTTACTACTGGCTCGAAGAAAACGATGAATACAAAGTGTATTCCATCAGCAAAATCGCCGGTACGACTGAGACCCGTACATTTGATGTGGGAAGAGTCCGGCAGGGAATGATTTACTGGGGTACTTTTACTTACAACGGGGTGCTTCACATTCTCCGTATGCCCCGCAATACCCAAACGATTCGCATTTGCCGTTTTGAAGGGGAAGACAATTTTGACACAAGGGAGTTTACTCTCGATAATGCCGATTTTCTCGAAAAGACCGATTATGAACTTACCCGCATAGAAAAACCCGAAGAACTCACAATTGCAGATGTGTACAGATCAGGGAAAATGTATCATTTCGGAGAAATGGTCTATCTGACGCTCGACGAACCGGGCTCTACCTACCTGATCACTATTAATCTACACTCCGGGCAGAAAACGGAGCAAGCCATACCCGGCCCTTCGTTTGCTGTGAGCGGGCCGGTAAAATCCAACTCGGCTCTCCTGGGATCTACGCTTTTTCAGGTAGCGGCATCCGCAGATTCTCTTAGATTATGGGTGACCGATATTTCTTCCGGACAAAAACTCAGATCCTATGCCTATGGCTCCGATGATGAGTTTTCTATCCGTACCGGCGGTTTTACGATTCATGACCAGGCAGGGAATGAGCGACCGGTGATGCGTACTGCCGATTTTCTGCGTGAAGTAATGGCAAAAGACAACCTTGCGATTCTGGCGCAAATGTCTCCCGAAAACCCGGCAGCCGAATTGTGTATCGGCGGGGTAAAAGCATCACAGGTGCGCGGCGTCAGCGGCATTGTGCTGGAAGAAAGTTATGAATCTGTGTTTTTCAGGAGCATGCTCAGTGAGCCGGGTTATCTGCCGGTAAGTGCACCCCTCGCGTCATCCAACCGTCGCCCCACTTTTCCGAAGGGGGAAAAACATTTTGTGCAGGGGGAGGTAATGGGAAGAAAATTTATGGGGTATTACGACCCCCGCACAAAATCATTTACCGTCGGGCGCTGAGATTATCTGCGCGAGTAGTTGGGTGCTTCTTTGATGATCTGAACATCATGCGGATGGCTCTCCAGCAGACCTGCATTGGTAATGCGAATCAACTGCCGGGTCTGAAGGGTGGAAATATCTTTTGCACCGCAATAGCCCATGCCTGCGCGAAGACCGCCTTCCATCTGATACAGGACTTCTGTTACCCGGCCTTTGTATGCTACGCGGCCTACGATGCCTTCCGGTACCAGTTTCTGGATGTCGTCTTCCACGTCCTGGAAATAACGGTCGCGGCTACCCGATTTCATCGCTTCGATGGAGCCCATTCCCCGGTAAGTTTTAAACTTTCTGCCTTCGTAAAGCACCGTTTCGCCGGGACTTTCATCCGTGCCTGCCAGCAGACCACCTGCCATAATGCTGCTTGCGCCCGCTACAATTGCTTTTACAAAGTCTCCCGAGTATTTGATGCCGCCATCGGCGATGACGGGAATACCGGCAGGTTTGGCTGCCTTTACTGCTTCCATGACAGCGGTAAGCTGGGGTACGCCCACTCCGGCAATGACACGGGTGGTGCAGATACTTCCCGGGCCCACCCCTACTTTGACGCCGTCCACACCAGCCGCGATGAGCGCTTCCGTGCCTTCGCGGGTTGCGACGTTGCCACCGATGATCTGGAGGTGGGAGAATTTGCGTTTTACTTCCCGGATGACATTAAGTACTCCCATTGAATGCCCGTGAGCAGTGTCCACAGTAATGACGTCCACCCCGGCCCTTTCCAGTGCGAAGATGCGGTCAAAGGTATCAGGAGTAACTCCTACAGCAGCTCCGGCTCTCAGCCGGCCCAGATGATCTTTACATGCATTGGGAAACGCCTGCTTCTTGATAATGTCGCGGTAGGTAATAAGCCCCACCAGCTTGCCATTCTTATCGACTACGGGCAGTTTTTCGACCTTATAACGGCGGAGAATCTCTTCTGCCTCCTCCAGCGTTGTACCTTCCGGAGCGGTAATCAGGTTTTCATGTGTCATGAGTTCGCTGACCTTTCTGCCATCCGGGGTTTCAAAACGCAGATCGCGGTTGGTGAGAATACCTACGAGTTTCCCCTCTTTGTCCGTAATCGGAATACCCCCGATGCTGTGCTCATGCATGATTTGAGAAGCATAGATCAGCGTGTCATCAGCAGAAAGAGTAACAGGATCGACAATCAGTCCACTTTCAGAGCGTTTGACTTTTCTGACCTCTTCCGCCTGCTGGTCGATCGTCATATTTTTGTGGATAATACCCAGGCCACCGCTGGCAGCCATAGCAATGGCCATCCGGTGTTCTGTAACCGTATCCATAGCTGCACTGACGATTGGCAGGTTCAGACGGATTTCACGGGTGAGAAATGAGGCGGTGTTGACGTCGCGGGGAAGTACTTCAGAGAAGGCGGGGATTAGAAGGACATCGTCATAGGTGAGTCCTTCAAAAGCAATTTTATTGTTATCTGACATAGCAAATATCGTTTTTGACATTTGCCGAGCAAATTTAGGGAGAAATTATGAGTTAAGGGAGGGATTTGGAATATTTTTATTTTTATTCATTCTGTTGACGACAACCATGAAAATAATCCATCCGATAATCCCATAAATAACTGTAAATACGAGTGTGGCTCCATTGGAGAAAAAGCCGATATTCTGGCCTGCGGAAGCCTGCAGGCCAAAGGCCAGAAATAGCTGATAAACAATAAAATGTGTAGTTCCCATCCCGGCGGGCACGGGCAATGCCCAGCCTATGCCCCCGATAAAGAGTATAAGAATGGCAAAGTAAATGCCGAGGTCATGAGTATCGGGGAGCGCGAGAATGAAAAAATAATTCATCAGAATAAGACAAACCCAGGTATTGAAGGTGTGGAAAAGAAACAACCATGGTTTCTGGAGAGAAAATACGCTTTTAGCAGCCTGAAACATACTGAAAACAAACAGGTAGGCTTTATTGGCGATACCTTTACTTTCTTTACCTTTTTTCAGTACATAATATCCGCCTGCGATCATCGCCACCACTATCAGCCCTGCAATGATCATGACGCCGTAGCTGTTTTCCAGCCCTCCGAATATTTTTTCAAACATCTGGGTAAAGAGGTTTTTCAGCCGCTGAAATTCAAAAAGAAAAATCAACCCTACGCCTGCCAGAAGAATAATGACGTCGAACGCTCTTTCTGTGATGACGGTACCAAAGCTTGCAGGCAGCGGCACCTTGTCGGTGCGTAACATGACTGAACACCGGGCTACTTCACCCAGCCGGGGTGTGGCACTATTGACCAGATAACAGATAAAAATGGAAACAACCGTATTCAGGGAATCTACCTGATGTCCGGCACTTTCGAGGAGCAACTTCCATCGGAGGCCTCTGAAAAAAAATACGCCGAAAAGCGCCAGCCCTCCCATCATCAGCCAGAATATGTCGGCCTCATTCAAAACGGAGAACAGATCTGCAATAGAACGGTCTTTGAAGGTAAGGTACAATAACGCAGCTGCTATGCCTGTGCCTGCAATAAGTTGAACCAGGGTTTTGAGGTGCTTTTTCATATAAAAAGACCTGAGCTTTCAGCCCAGGTCGAAGTCTTAAATTTAGAACAACGACGTGCAAAGATACAAAACCTTACAGATTCGCGCAGGTTTTTCTCTTTCCCCGTCTATTGAATCAGTACAAAGCTGAAAGGAACATTCACCCAGAAGGCAATCGGTTTTCCTGCCTGAATAGCCGGGGTAAACCTGAGCTTCGGAATATTGGGCTCAATGGCCTGGGTCAGCAACGGGTGTACTTCATTGATCACTTTGTGTCTTACATAATTGCCTCTTTTGTCAACCAGAACCCTGAGTACAACATTGCCTGAGATTCCGGCATCGCGGGCGATCTGCGGATAACCGATCAACGTTCTGACCTCTTCCATATTGATGGGGGTGGGTTCGGCTTCCGCAAATACAAAGGCCTCAATTGAGGGTTCTGCTTCACGGATGACTTCGGGTACAGTCTCCTCTACAAGTTCGATATTTTCTCCGGTAAAAAATCCTTCTTCCTCCCCTTCCTTGTCTTCCAGGCCGATATTGGGTGCTTCTTTCAGTTCCTGCACCTCAGCGATGGTCTGCTCTTCCTCGGGGTCAAGTTCTTCTTCCGGAGTCGGAGTCGGAATATGGAAGGCTACGGTGCGCACTTCCGGCGGTTTGATCCGGGGGGGAGGAGGTGGTGGTGGACTTTCTTTGTCAATGGCAGGAGGCGGCGGAAGGTCATCCATGGTGATAGTTACACTTACGGATCTCATTTTTGCTGCATCCTTGTCAGGAGCAATTTTCCTCATGGCAATGGGGCCAAAAGTGAAAGCGATAGCCGAAATGCCAATAAGAATTGTGCCGACAGTAAGGTGGATGGGGTATTTTTTCCTTAGAAAAAAAGCCCCATATGCTTTTTCCCGATGATCAAATACCATTTCATCGAGGTCGGCAATTACGGTTGAAATATTCTGGCGGGGCATAGCTCAATAATTATGTTCAACGCTCAATATTCAAACGTAGCTATAATGCCCGCCGCTCTCAATGATGTATTACACGCAGGAAAATGTTTTTCATCATCTGCAAGGGTCGGATTCGACACTATCCTTGATGATCAGTAAATACTGAAAATCTTTGCTGATCTCCGGAAACAGGTCATCATTGCCCCAAATCCTGCAGAGCACCACATCGTAGGGAACGGTGTGGTCTATTTCTGTCATGAGTTTCATAAAATCTTCATACTCTCTGAACCTTTCATAGATTCTGGGAACCCTTCTGAAAAATTTGGAAATGGTCAATACTTTTCCCCGCATCGGGGAGTACCGTTCGGTGTTGAGTTGTTGAGCCAGTGTATGGTAGCCCCAGTTGATAGAAGGATTCAGCTCGGTATGGATACCACCAAACTGGCCGTAGAAGTTGCCTGGTTGAAATATATGGTATTTATAAAGGAGCCTGAAATTGGCGTACATTCGCTCTTCCCGCTTTTTTTCATCCCCATGTGCATACACAAACTCCCGCAGCAGCGGGGAATCAAAGCCTTCCACTGTATTTTCGAGTAGCATTTCAAACAGCCAGTATTTGTCTCCCCAGTATCGCCGGTAGGCGCGTTTGCGTTCCTGTACCTCTTTGTACAACTGACGGAAATACTTTTTCATTTCCTTGTCGTTAAAATCTGTTTCATTCAGCACCTTCAACTGATTGATTTTCTCCCTTACACCGGCTGTAAGTGGTTTGTCAGGAAGCATGTTGACCATGCAGTAAATGACCAGTTGCGGTGACTGCTCCAGATCTATTCCCACTACTTTTATTTTTTCACGGGAGGGCAGAAACCGGTTGAAGGTGTAAAGCTCTCTGTAAAAAGCAATCAGATCTTTGGGGCATACGGGAATGTCATAAATGGCGCGAATCAGGAGGTTTTCATTTCCCGTTTCCAGATACATATTGATCATATAACTATAACTGTAGCCGCCTTCCACAACCAGGTTTCTCACTTCTGCGTGATAGTACAAATACATAAGAAACCGGTAGCGCATCTGCGCATTCATCGCCAGCCAGTGCTCCTCGGCTGTGAAAAAAAACCGGTAATCTTCTACAACCTCATTGAGCATGGAGAATGACTCAAATCCACTATCAGAGGATAACTCCAGCGGTGATATCTGGGTCTGGATATAATGACTTTCTACCGGCTGTGCTTCCAGCAGGATACACCCCGGCCCTGCCCAAAGCAGAAGTATAAATACAATACCTGCGGCGGTTTGAATATTGGTACGTATCAAAAGCTTTTGTATGCCTCCGTATTTTAACCTTTACAAATATACACAGCACACACGGAATTAACAGCCTGCCGGTTGAATCCATGTTTTCCTTTTATTCACAGGGAGGTGCTTCTGCGCCGGGATCAAGCAACATGATGTACTGGAAAGTTTTGCTCATCTCCGCAAAAGGGCTGTTGGGGCCGATCATGCTGCACAAGATAATGGGGTTGGAGTAATTTGCTTCTGCAAAATTCACCATACGGGTAAGTTTATCTTCTTCGCCTATCCGGTTGTAGTCTGCTGCCATTCGCCGGAAATAACGACTCACGGTCATCACTTCGCCTGACACAGGAGATTCATCGAAAAAATTCAGCCTGTGGGCCAGACTGGGAAACTTCCAGTTGATAGAGGTTTTGATGTCGGTATGCAGGGCGCCAAACTGCGCGTAATAATTGCCCGGATTCATCCTCGGCTGAAGCGCGATAAAATTGGCAAACATCTGTTTTTCCCGCGTTTCCCAGGTCTTCTTAAATAAAATAGCCCTGATAAGTGAAAAAGACTTTCCGGCAATGGCATTTTCATTAATCAGCCGTACCAATGGATAGTTGTCTCCCCAATAAGCTGCATGTTCGGAATCATGGCGCTTAAAATCGGCCTGTAAGATTCTGAACAAATGCCTGATTTTTTTCACTTCCAGCACTTTGGACTGATGCAGTTCGGCGATTTGGCGGATCATCGGCGCGATAGCAGCCGATGGTTCACGCTCTTCACTGAGCAAGGTATGCAGGCCCTGAAGGGCAAGCTCTTCCGAATGCTCAAGGTCAATACCTGTAACCATGATTCTGTCTTCGGGCGGAAACTGAAGATTGTAGTTTCTCAGTTTTTCAAACATATTCAACTGATCCTCAGGGCAGACGGGAATGTCGTTGAGCACTTTTTTCAGCAGCCGGTCATCTCCGGTTTCCAGATAACGGTTGATCAGATAACCATAAGTAAATCCTCCTTCAAGAATGAGATTCCGCACCCCCGCCTTCCGGTGAAGATAAGTGAGAAACGCAAACTGAATCTGCGTATTAATGGTGCGCCAGTGTTGCTCGGCAGTAAAAAAAAACCGGTATTGGCCCACAATGGAATCCAGGGCAGAAAAAGAACCAAAAGAACTGTCTCCACTGATTTCCAGCGGGTAAATATTGGACTGCCAGTACAGGCTATCCGAATCCTGCGCATAAATAAATTGGCTCTCAGAGACCAGTAACAGAAAAAAACCGCAAAAGATTAGCACAAAGAACCTGCTCATTTTCTTAATTTTGTTTCTTAAAAATCCGACTATTCATGGAAGAATCAAAAACACCTGTCATTATTATTGGAACAGGACCTGAGGCAAAAGCAGCGTTGGATATAGCCAATGCACTGGATGTCGTAGTATATGGTTTCCTTACTGATGATGATGAAGCCGTCAGCCGCGAAATCAACGATATTCTGGTTATAGCCAAACTGGGAAATAAGGACAGCGATACCCTCCTGGAGGACGAAAATATCAAACTTGTGGTGGCATCCCGCGATATTGAACAGCGGCAGAATCTGGTGAAATATCTGAATCTGAAAAAACCTGAAATCATTAACCTTATTCACCCATTCAACAGTATTTCCTCCTACGCTAAAATCGGGAAGGGAAATCTTATTTACCCCGGAGCCATCGTCCATGCCAACGCGATGATCGGTAGCTACAACCTGATCGAAACCGGAGTCAGCGTGGATATGGATGTGCAGATCGGTGATTACTGTACGTTACAGACCGGTGCCAGAATCGGACGTGAGGTAATGATCGGGAAAGAAGTCCTGGTAGGAATGGGAGCTATGATTCATCCGGGCCTAAATATAGGCGAAGGAGCCATGATCGGGCCGGGTGCGGTGGTGCTCTCCGACGTAGAAGCCGGAGATACGGTATTTGGCAATCCTGCCAAATCTGCAGGTCAGTAGGAAAAACTCTCTACAATATTGTAAAACAGCGGGAGATTAATATCAAAATCGCTTTTTTCGGTGGTGGTCAGTGCCATCCCGATGATATAATCCTTGTCGTAATCCACATAAGCATAAGCCATATACTTGCCTTTGACGCGGTCGGTATCAGGTGTGCGAAATTCGGCACAGGTCGCCGGAAGGCGGGAAAGGGTTTCAACTGTGTGTTTTTTCCGGATCACATCGCCTTTATAGTTGCTGACAAATAGGTCGGTCAGCCATATATACACCGAGTCCACGCTGCTGCAGTTGGGGAGGCGTTTGTTGATATACTGTACCTGAATATAGGGGTTGGAAAGGCTGATTTCCCTTCCGTTTCTGATATAGGTGATAAAAAGTCCGTTGTCTTCATTAAATAACTCGGATTTACCCACGGAACCATAGAGTTGATCATGGGCAAAAGCGGCACTTCATAGCTCAACTGAAACCGCATGGTATATGCCTCGAAAATATTGGTTCTACCCTCGCCCTGATATACATAGGGAAACATGCTCGAATCACCCAGCATACCTTTGCTGAGGTTCTCCTGGATTTGCTGGAGATCAGGTGCCGGAATGGCGGGGTTTTCGTGGGGCTGTACAGACTGTGTTGCTGCCTGGTCGGAAACCGGTGTTTTACATCCTGCTGCGATAAGAATGAGCAGTGCGGGAATCAGAGAAAGGTATTGTTTCATTTGCCCAATTTACAAATTCCGTTCTCCAATTTGCAAGTTACCTAAATATATCTTCTCAGAATGCGCTCCACAGCGGAAGTGTATCCACCGCCAAAGAGATTGACATGGACAAGGAGCGGGTACAGATTCAATATATCAAACCGATCCCTGAAGCCGGGAGTAAGCGGATATACTTCGTCATAGGCCTCATAAAATTGCTGTGGAATCGAATCAAAAAGGGTCATAAATGCAAGTTCGGCTTCCCTGTGCCCGTAGTAAACCGCCGGATCAATGAGTACAGGCAATCCGTTTTCGCCCGTGAGAATATTTCCTCCCCACAGGTCGCCGTGAAGAAGTGCAGGTGGTTCTGCCGGGAAAAAATTTTCAATCCGTGTAAACAATAACTCAAAATACCCGGCGGTACTTCTCCCGAGTTCCCGCCGGTCCACCGCCATTTTCAGCATGGGGCGAATTCGCTCTTCCCTGAAAAAATCCAGCCACTGGCTGTGTCGCCCATTTTGCTGCGGCAGTGCGCCGATGAAATTGTTTTCGTCTAACCCAAATTCAGCATCGGTGTGTCTGTGAAGCGCTGCCAACTGCCAGCCCAGCTTTTCCCAGTACCGCGGCGCGCGGCTTTCCTGCCTGACAAAACCAAGCACCAGCCAGGCATAACTTTCTGCCTCGCCTGTGCCTATTACTTCCGGAACCACTACTTCCTCCGTGTTTTTCAGCCGCGTTAATCCGCTTACTTCTGCCTGAAAGTTGGATAACTGCCCTATATGGTTGAATTTCAAAAAATAGCTCCTGTCCCGGGTTTTTATTTCCCGGGCATTGTGAATACAACCACCACTGACAGCCTGTGCTGATACAATGGATATACCCAGTTGGGTTGCGATGGCTTCCCGAACAGATGCAGGGATATTCATGGATTTATTTTAAATAAATGAAATGTTATATATGTGTAATTTATCATTTTTAAATAATGCATAGAATCGTGTAATTGCTCCTGTTAATTTAGTAAATAAATTCATGAACCTATCAGATTTACGATTATCAGCGGTAGTTTTTTCTTTGTGGATCTGGCTGGCGTCCTGTAGTCTAATTGAAGGAACTGATAAGATTATTGCTCCCGAATGGTCCCCCGAAGTGGCTTTACCTCTTGTAAATACGCATATTTCCATTGAAGATGCACTCGGGCTGGTTGATACAGAAGATTATCTTTTGATAAGCCCGGAGGGAGACCTTTCCCTTATATATGAAAATGGTCTGACGCGGATAACGGCCAGCGATCTGGCATTGATTTCCATTCCGAATATACCTGTAATGATGCCTGATTCGCAGGTAGTGATTCCCTTTCCCGTTGCTCAACTCAATATGATTCACCTTAAATCGGGTGTGTTGCGGTTTGACTATCAAACTGCCCAGACCGGTTCTTACGCGATTCACCTCGCCCTCCCCCAGGCATTAAACGGCGGAGTGCCATTTTCGGCTACCTTCCCAGTGGATGTGACAGGGAAAGGTTCCGTCTCTTATGACCTGAAGGGTTACAGCCTTGCGCCTGCGGCAGGTGAACTGACATTTTCCGCTACGATAGAGGATTTGTCAACCGGCATCCGATCTGCCCTGGATGATGCGCAGTTCCTTTTCAAAAATCTCGACTATGCTTATGTTGAGGGGCAGATTCCAACTTACGCTTATTCCTCCGAAAAAGACAGCATACACAGCAACCTTCTCAAAGGAATGACGCTCAAAGGCCTGCGCCTTACCAACCCTTCTGCGAAGTTTATTTTTGATAATTCTTTTGGCATTCCCATTGAAATCACAGCGCTTGCCAGTTTTAGAGGTAATGACGGACATACGGTTTTGCCTTTGGGCCATGATGGCCTGGCCGGTGGAGTAAACCTTGCTTATCCGGCGCTTCACGAAGTGGGCGCCTTTCAGCGAACGGAGATTACCCTCAACCAGTCCAATTCCAACCTCGCCGATATTGTATCTGTATTACCGGAATATTTTGCCTATCAGCTAGGTATTGTCTCAAACCCGAATGGAAACGCCACTTCCGGATTTATTACAGATTCCAGCGCACTTTCAGTGAGTATTTCTGCCGAAGTACCACTGGAAGGCGAACTGGAAGGGCTTGTACTTGAAGAAACCGTAGAGGCAGAGCTTCCGGATATGGACAAGATCGGTGCTGCCGGGTTTAAGCTCATCGTTGAAAATGCCCTCCCATTGGAGGCGGCAGCACAGATTTATTTTCTCAACGAGTACGACCAGGTCCTTGACTCATTGTTTGAGGCTTATGCGGAAATACTTCCTTCACCTTCAACGGATGTCAACGGGAGTGTAACCAACGCAGGCACACAGACCTTTTTACTGAGTTTTGATGAACAACGCCTGGCCGGGCTGTCTTCCACCCAAAAAATCAGAATCAGTGCGACCATTTCCACAGCCGGAGGCGGGCAGGCTCCCGTCAAGTTTCGCCTGAGTGATGCAATTGGTATTAAGCTGGGGGTAATAACACAAATTAAACCGCAATGACCATGGACAAGCGGATATACATAATTATTTGCGGACTGCTGAATCTGCTTCCGTTGGCTGGAAAAGCACAGCAGGAAACGGGCCTTTATTTTATGCCCAGGGCCATGCAGAATATTCAGGTAAATCCCGCCTTTATGCAGGAAAAAACGGTGAGTATCGGGCTTCCTTCCATATATTTTCATGCACTCCACAGTGGGTTTTCGTACCGGGATTTGCTCAGAGAAGTACCGGGCACAGATTCGCTGGAGGTAGATGTGGCAGGGGCGATCGCGTCTATGCGGGAGGATAATGTGGTTCGAACGAATGTGAGAGCAGACCTGCTGGGCGTTACGGTAAAGGTAGGACCAATGCAGGTGAGTGCCTCTGCCGGTACGAGAATCACCGGATTTGTGGCTTATCCACGTTCGCTTGCCCAACTTGCCTGGGAAGGGAATGCCGGATTTATCGACCAGGAGGTTTCAGTTGCGCCAGAGTTTGCTTTTTCGGCCTGGCACGAGATCGGGCTGGGAATGACTTTCCGGCGGGGAAAATTTCAGGCAGGTATCAGGGGGAAATATCTGGTGGGGCTGGCAGATTTTTCGGTAAGCAGAGCCGAAGCCTCACTCACGACCAGCGATGAAATCTATCAGTTGCAAATGCAGATCAACTACCAGCTCCAGTCTTCAGTATTTGATCCGGGGAGCCTGGACAATCCTGACCCGCAGTATGAATTCAGGCCATTTACGGGAAATAACGGCATTGCCGGCGACTTCGGGCTTCAATATAAAATGAATGATAAACTCAGTTTCTCGGCCAGTGTAATCGACCTGGGTTTTATCAAATGGAAAGATCAGGCAGCGATTCATGAAGCTACAGGTACGGTATCATTTGAAGGCCTGGATGTGGCAGAAATGCTGGCGCAGGATTCGTTTGATATCAGTCTGCTGGCGGATTCACTGCTGGCCGAAATCAAGATGCGTTCTACTGACGGCACCTATCAGACAGACCTTCCGACGAGAATATATATTGGCGGTACTTTTTCTCCCATCAAAAGTCTCAGGTTGGGCGGGGTATATTACAGTGAGTTTTACCGGGGAAGGATATTTAATGGGCTGGCAGTAAGTGCCAGTAAGGATTTGGGAAAAATTCTTACTGCGGGGATCACCTATTCCATACAAGACAGAAGATTTGATAATCTCGGTGTCAACCTGTTGCTAAAACTGGGTCCGGTGCTATTGTATTCATCGACGGACCACCTCAGTTCTTTCCTCCGGCCGGGGTACAGCCGGGAGGTGAATGCCCGGATCGGGATGAATGTAGTGTTCTGAGGGTAAAGATTTTTTACGTTGTACCTATACCTGGTGTCTGCCTGCTTGACGGGTGGACATCTTTTTTTAGAAAAGGCTGGTTTGGGAAGGGTCGTTATTGCCGGGGACACGGCCAAAGTGTTTAAAAGCTCTTTCAGTGGCTACGCGGCCTCTGGCAGTGCGTTTGATAAAACCTTCCATGACGAGATAGGGTTCATATACTTCTTCGATCGTTTCGGCTTCTTCACCGGCGGAGGCCGCGATGGAGTTGAGGCCGACGGGGCCTCCTTTAAACTTGTCGATAATCGTCAGGAGGATTTTGTTATCCATATCGTCGAGGCCTGCCTCATCCACTTCCAGTGCCTGGAGTGTCATGCGGGCAATTTTAATGTCGATTTTTCCGGAACCTTTTACCTGAGCAAAATCGCGGGTGCGTCGCAGGAGGCGGTTGGCGATACGGGGCGTACCTCTGCTTCGCCGGGAGATTTCGAAGGCTGCTTCTGCATCGATAGGCACATTCAGTACGCCGGCAGATCGCTGCACGATGGTGGCGAGGGTTTCTGCATCATAATATTCAAGCCGGGCATTGATGCCAAAGCGGGCAAGCATGGGCGAGGTCAGCAGACCTGCACGGGTAGTTGCACCGATAAGCGTAAAGGCATTGAGTCCGATTTCTATACTGCGCGCATTGGGCCCGGTTTCCACCATGATATCGATTTTAAAATCTTCCATGGCCGAGTAGAGATATTCTTCAATGACGGGAGACAGCCGGTGGATTTCATCAATAAACAGGACATCACCTTTTTCGAGATTGGTGAGCAGGCCGGCAAGGTCGCCGGGTTTTTCCAGTACAGGCCCGGAGGTAGTGGTAATATTGGCTCCCAGTTCATTGGCTACGATAAAGGAGAGTGTAGTTTTACCTAGCCCGGGAGGCCCGTGAAGCAGCACATGGTCGAGCGGTTCGCCCCGCATTTTGGCAGCTTCAATAAAAACTTTCAGGTTGTCGGTAAGTTTTTTCTGCCCGGTAAAATCTTCCAGAACTTTCGGGCGCAGTTGTCTTTCATCCTCATTGGGTGTAGAGAGTGGATTGAGTAATTCGTTTCTCATAATGAAAGACAAAAAGGTTGGAATTCCCCGCTAATTTACGGTCGGCATTTGTTAAAAACAATGGTAATTCCAATCTGTTGCTAAGTTTTTGGGCTATTTTTTAATAGTAAAGAAGAAAGTCGTGCCCATATTTTCCTGAGATTCAAACCATATTTTACCGGAATGTCTCACGACGATTTCCTTGCATACGGCAAGGCCTACTCCGCTTCCGGGGTATTTATCTTTGGCGTGCAACCGTTGAAACATCTGAAAAATCCTTTCCGCGTATTGAGATTCCATGCCAATGCCGTTATCTTTTACAGAAAAAATAAAACTTCCGGGTTTTTCTTCTGCGGCAACTTCTACGACCGGAGCTTGTCCTTCGGGCTGAAATTTCAGGGCATTGCTGACGAGGTTCTGGAGAAGTTGAAGCATTTGTTGCGGATCAGCTTTGATGCGGGGAAGATTTCCGCATTTCACTTCTGCACGGGTATCTGAGATTACGAGGTCAAGGTTGGCACATACATCCTCCATGACCTCATTCATGTCCACTTCTGTGAAGGGCTGTGAATGGGTTTTGATTCGGGAGTAAGCCAGAATTCCATCCAGAAGATTGCGCATACGGTGAGCGCCGTCCACGGCAAAGTGTATATATTCATTTTCCTCCTGTGTAACGCGTGTATCCATGGATTTCTGGAGGAGTTGGAGATAACTGACCACCATGCGCAGGGGTTCCTGCAGGTCATGGGAGGCGAGGTATGCAAAATTTTCGAGCGATTTGTTGGAGTAATTCAGTTCGGCAGTACGTTCTTCTACCATTTGTTCGAGCAGGCTGCGGGCTTTTTTCAGCCTGTTTTCCCACTCTTTGCGCTGGAGTGCGTTGATGATAATATCTGCGACAATCTGGAAGAGCGAAATCGTATCCTGAGACCAGTTGCGGCGGGAAGAAATAGCGTCAAACCCCACAAAACCCAGCAGTTTGCCTTCGAGCAGCAGTGGTACGGCCAGCATAGAGTTTACCCCCTGGCTGGTATAATAGGTTTTCTCTGCCATAGCCGCCTCCGGAAGTCGGCTGATATTGGGAATACTCACCATATGTTTGTCTCTGAGTTCGCCGGCAAACCAGGGGAAGGCATTTACATCCAGATTCTGCAATATCGTTTTATTGGACGGCACGTTTTCCTGGCAGTATTCGTGGGTGTTGCTCATCAGGCTTCCATCCTCAGAAAACAAAAAGACATAAGCACGGTCGAGATAGGCGAAATTGCAGATTTTTCTCAGGGCAGTTTCAATTCCGTTGTCGATATCTCTTGCAGGAAGATTAATAAAGTAGGTGGAAATCTGCGTGATCTGGTCGCGCAACGCATTATGAATCCGGAGTGAATCTTCCAGCACCTGCTGGATTTTTTTTTGATCCGATATATCTCTGTTTACCGCGACAAATCCTTTAATTTCTCCGGAGGAAGAATATACGCATGATACGGAAGACATCACATGCAGATTCTGTCCATTTTTGTGGGTATGTATCAGTTCTCCTCCCCATTTCCCCTCAATAATAAGTTTTTGCAGCAGTTCCTGCTGAGGTTGATCGTAATTTTGGATAGCTATAATATCGCCGACTATTTTGCCCAGAACTTCTGACTCACACCAGCCGTAGGTCACTTCTGCGGCTTTATTCCAGGACAGTATTTTGAGCTGGGTATCTGTAATAATGACAGCATCTGTTACAAAATCCAGAATAGAATTTTGGTCTTCCATTGTGGCGAGCAAGGTATTTTTGGGTCGATCAGATTCGTGCATTAATGTTGAATGCAGGCCTTTGAATAAATATAGGAATGATTTGTCGTTAAAACAACGGGAGCCCTGTGATTTTATGACCGATCTTCTTTACCTATGAGGTTTTCTGAAAAATGCGGAACACCTTTATTCATATAATCCTCAAGTTCCTTCCTCGCTTTTTTCATAGCGGTTACTTCTTCATTTCCTTCGCGAATCAAGGCCGAAAACTTCCACTGCGAATACCATTTTTTCACCCATACAGAGTAAGAATATGCGAAATTACCTGTCAATGGAAGGCTCACCAGATAACCCAATGCCCAGCGCCAGTCGGTAAGTGCCCAGCATATACCGCTCTGAATCAGATAAAAAATGGGGAATAAAAACATTCCCACGGCGGCTTTGATCGAACTGTGAAAATGGTCATCGCGAAACAGTTTTTTCGCCAGCCTGTCGGGTATCATGTAAGGGAGGTAGTTGTTGATCAACCCGTACAGATATACAGGCAAAAGCACCAGCAGCCCGATTGCTTTTGCAATAAGTCCGGCCATACTATACGGGCCCCTGGCAACTACATGATCGCGCCAGCGGAACCGGCCCAGTGCCTGTTTGTATTTTTTAGCGGTTTCGGCGACGCCCGGCCATTCGGGATCATTTTCATTAATCCGGCTTTCAAGCATTGAGATGAGCTTTTTCCCGGTATCAAATAAGTGGCCGAGGTCGTTGGGGTTTAATCCGAGTTGGTTTGTCGCTGATTTTTCAAATATAAGGCGCAGGAAATCAATCTCTTCATACCAGTTTCTATCTGAGACGTGAAGGATCGTATCTTTCATATGATCGCTGATGGCCTGGGTGATTCGGATCATCGCCCGTTGAGGATTGGTCTGGTAATCTTCGTAAAAATCAGCGATATAGACAGGCTTTCCGTATTTGACATACAGGTCTCCTCTGAATTTCAGGTGCTGGCTGTAGTTGAGTCCTACAGGTATAAACAACGTGCCCAGGGTAAAACCGCTGGCTTCCTCGGCGAGGAAGGCAATGCGCGAAGCTCCCTTTTTGAGCGGGCGAAGCCGCCGCTGGCGGTTGTGGTTGCCCTCCGGGAATATGATCATGGACTCCCGGCGGTTTAGCCTGCGCACACAGGTTGCAAATATCTCCTCATTCTTCTGCAACGTGTCCACCCCGTCCTGCTGACGGTATATGGGCAACATCTTAAAGCTGGTGAGGATGGGTTTCACTTTTGGGGCAAACACATCCGATCTCGTCATAAAAGTAGGCTGCTGATACCGGTTGGTCGTACAGACAATATTCAGCGCGTCGATCAGCGCGTTTTGGTGGTTTCCTGTAAAAACAATCGCCTGGTTATTGGCTACATTCTCCGCGTATCCGCCCACCTGATGCCTTCGGTAAAACATCCTCAGCGCAAATCCTATCAGCGCCTTGAGTGTGTTGTAATAGATAATGTGTAATTTCCTCAGCATAGCTTGTAATCCTTAATCAATTGTTTGCCGGTATCCTTGCCCAGACATATGAAAGGCTGAGACCTGTTACAATATGCGTGATTCCCCATAGCGCGGCAATCATTGCCATGCCTCCCATACCATTAAAAATCGGCCCGAAAATCAGAACGAGCGCCAGTCCCGAGTTTTGAATGCCTGTTTCGATGGAAATGGTGCGCGCATCTCTGGTACCCAAACCAGCTCCTTTACTCAGAAGATATCCGCTACTCAGGGCCGTCGCATTATGGGCAAGTACAATTAAGACGATAAACCGGATATACTCAACAAAGAAGTCGAAATTCATCGCCAGGGCAATGACCACGTAGCCGCCAAAAAACACGATGGATAAAATCCGCATAGGGCGGGTAATCTTTGTTGTAAATGCGGGAAAACGCCTCGCAGTCCACATTCCCAGCATCAGCGGGATAGCCAGGATCATCAGAATTTTAAGGAAAATATCCACCGGGTTGATGCTGATGGCTTCCAGCAATTCTTTGGCCGGAGGATAAAACTGCGACCAGAATGCAAAATTGAACGGGGTCATAACAATGGCCAGCATCGTTGCCATAGCCGAAAGGCTTACGGAAAGTGCTACATTCCCTTTTGCCATCAGAGACATAAAATTGGAGATATTTCCACCGGGGCACGCGGCAACCAGAAACATGCCCAATGCCATACTCGGGCAGGGGCGAATCAGCCATACCAGCCCAAGCGTGAGTGCAGGTAGCAGGATAAACTGGGAAAACAATCCTACAGCCGGAGCCAGCGGTTTTTTGAGCAGCAGTTGAAAATCTTCAACCCGCAGGGCAAGCGCTACCCCAAACATGATGACAAACAGGGTCATGTCCAGGACAAACAGGCCGTCCTGTGAGAAATTCAGAGAAACGCTGTCAAATGCCTCACACATCAGTCCTTTACCCGGTTAAATGAAAGTGCTTTGAGCATCCAGTCGGGCAGCGGTTTTGCCGGATTCCGCTTTTTCATATTCAGATACCAGCCCCATTTTTTCATAATGGGTACTTTATGGGTTTCTACAAATTCGATAAGGGTACCGTCAGGGTCTTCGATATAGGCAAATGATCCTGCGGCTTCTCCCATATCAAACACCTTGCCCAGCGAACTGGCACTGTCAACCGTAAAGGGGAATCCATTTTTGCTGCATTCATTTCGCAGGGCATCCATTCCCGCGATATCAAAACACAGGTGAATGAACCCCAGGTCTCCCCAGAACCGGTTTTCAAATATTTTTTTACCCGGCCTGTCCAGCGACTGGATCAGTTCGATATGACTGGGGCCAAATACTCTGCTGAACCCGCCTTTGCGTGGCTGTGAATGGGTAAGCAGCGTGCGGCGAAACTTACTGTTTCCACCGGGCAGTCCTTTAAAATCTTCAAATTCGCCGGCTTTGTCGTATATCACTTTGTCATATCCCAGTATGCCCGAATACAACGGCAGCGCTTTGACTATATCCGAAACACCGATCATACATCCGCCCATACCTCCGGTAAGGTGAGGCCCTTTGGAAAACCACCCGTCTCCTTCTATCACCTGAAAAATATTGCCGTAAGGGTCGCGCACAAAAAAATGCTGCTTTCCGCCCGGATCGCGGTTTACATCGCCCAGAATATCCAGCCCGGCAGCCTGAAATTTTGAGAAAGTTGCCGGTACGTCCAGGCATTTCACCCGTGCGACATATATGCCATAATCTCCTGCAACCGGTGCTTCTGACGGCGGCTGCGGGGTTCGGCTGGTGTATTGCCAGATTTCCATTCCTCCCCCTCCCTGAAGGTTGGTGGCTAGAATGGCGTGTCGCTGGTGGGGTTTGCCTCCTGTGTAGGGAAGCATAAGGTTGGCTTCGGCGGCTTCCTCAAAAATGGGAATATCCATTCCGAAATTATGGCGATACCAGGCCCAGGCTTCGTGTACATGGGGGATGCCGACGCCGATTTGCTGTATCCCGCTGATAATCGTTTGCATGATACGAGGTTATATGAACCGGCAAATATAATAATTTCCTCAACCTTTGCTCCCTAATCAGGAGAATCAGCCGGTGAGACTACATATTTCTCCGGTACTGGCCTCCGACTTCATACAAAGCATGGGTGATCTGGCCCAGGGATGCCCATTTGGTAGCTTCCATCAGCGCATCAAAGAGATTGCCGTTGGAAATGGCTGTTTCCTGCAAATGTTTTAACGAAGCGCTTGCTTTGGGTACTCTGCGCAGGTGAAGTGCTGAGAGATTTTGAATCTGCTGTTCTTTTTCTTCGGTTGTGGAGCGAATTACTTCATTGGGAATCAATGTCGGGGAGCCGTCATCGGAAAGAAAGGTATTAACGCCAATTATGGGCAATTCTCCCGAATGTTTGAGCGATTCGTAATACATGGATTCCTCCTGAATTTTTCCCCGCTGATACATGGTTTCCATTGCGCCCAGCACGCCGCCCCGCTCGGTGATCCTGTCAAATTCTACCATGACAGCTTCTTCCACAAGGTCGGTTAGTTCTTCGATAATAAAGGCTCCCTGAAGCGGGTTCTGATTTTTGGTCAGCCCCAGCTCATGGTTGATAATCATCTGAATAGCCATTGCCCTGCGTACCGATTCCTCTGTAGGGGTGGTAATCGCTTCGTCGTAGGCGTTGGTGTGGAGGGAGTTGCAGTTGTCGTATATGGCGTAAAGCGCCTGAAGGGTGGTGCGTATGTCGTTGAATGAGATTTCCTGCGCGTGGAGAGAGCGCCCTGAGGTCTGAATATGGTATTTCAGCTTTTGCGAACGCTCATTTGCGCCATATTTCAGTTTCATGGCTTTGGCCCAGATGCGGCGGGCAACGCGCCCGATCACGGCATATTCGGGATCCACGCCATTGGAGAAGAAAAAGGAGAAATTGGGTGCAAACTGGTTGATGTCCATTCCCCGCGACACATAATACTCTACAAAGGTAAAACCATTGGCCAGGGTAAATGCGAGCTGGGAAATGGGGTTGGCGCCCGCCTCGGCAATATGATAACCGGAGATGGATACGGAATAAAAATTCCGCACCTGATGATCAATAAAATACTGCTGCACATCGCCCATAAGTTTGAGCGAAAACTCTGTAGAAAATATGCATGTGTTTTGCGCCTGATCTTCCTTCAATATGTCTGCCTGCACGGTTCCTCTTACGCGTGAAAGGGTTTTGGCCCTGATCTTATCGTATATTTCCTTTGGCAGCACTTCGTCTCCGGTAACTCCCAGCAGCATCAGTCCCAGTCCGTCATTGCCTTCGGGAAGCTGTCCCCAATAGGAGGGGCGTTCCAGGCCTTTTTCTGCAAAAATCCTTTCGATTTTTGTGTTTACTTCTTCTTCCAGTCCCTGCTCCCGGATATACAGCTCGCACTGCTGGTCAATGGCCGCGTTCATGAAAAACCCCAGTACAGTTGCTGCAGGGCCGTTGATGGTCATGGAAACGGAAGTCGTAGGATCGCAGAGATCAAACCCGGAGTAGAGTTTTTTTGCATCGTCGAGGCAGCATACTGATACGCCTGAGTTGCCGATTTTGCCATATATATCGGGCCTGTGGTCGGGATCTTCTCCGTACAGTGTCACCGAGTCAAATGCCGTGGAAAGCCGCTTGGCGGGCATGCCCAGGGATACATAGTGAAAGCGTTTGTTGGTCCGCTCAGGGCCGCCTTCACCAGCAAACATGCGTGTTGGGTCTTCCTCTTCTCTTTTGAAGGGATATACGCCCGAGGTGAAGGGAAATTCACCGGGTACATTTTCCTGAAGATTCCATTTCAGGATATCTCCCCAGCCTTTGTAAGAAGGGAGCGTTACTTTGGGGATGCGGTTGTGGGCAAGGGATCGGGTAAAGGTGGTGACACTGATTTCCCGTCCTCTGACTTTATACACATATTCATCTGCCGCATAACGCGCCTTTTTCTGATCCCAGGTTTCGATGATTTTGAGGTTGGTGGGATCAATGGAAAGTTTTTCTTTCTTGTATATATCTTCCAGCGGAGAAGTAGCAGTCTGCTGATTTTCCTGAGTCAGAAGGTCTATGGCTACGGTCAGGCCTTCGAGTTTTCGGGCAATATCTGCCTGCGCTTCTACCCATTGATTGTACTGTCTTATGGTATCAGAAATCTCCGAGAGGTAGCGGGTGCGGGAAGGGGGGATAATATATATTTTTTCGGAACTGTCTTTACTGGCGGGGCTTTGGGAAACAAGGTCAGATCCGGTTTTCTCTGAAATCGTGTTCATAATGGCCCGGTAAAGGTTATTCATCCCGGGATCATTAAACTGGGAGGCGATGGTGCCAAATACCGGCAGCGCTTCGTCTGCGGTTTCCCATAGCTGATGATTGCGTTTAAACTGTTTGCGCACATCTCTCAGGGCATCCTGTGCGCCTCGTTTGTCAAATTTGTTGAGGGCGATCAGGTCTGCATAATCGAGCATATCGATTTTTTCGAGCTGGGAAGCCGCGCCATATTCGGGGGTCATGACATAAAGCGAAACCTGAGAGTGATCCACGATTTCGGTATCAGACTGGCCAATTCCCGATGTTTCGAGAATGATCAGATCAAAGCGGGCCGCTTTGAGTACATCAATCACCTGGGCCACGTGGCGGGAAAGGGCCAGATTGGATTGGCGGGTAGCGAGGGAGCGCATAAATACATGCGGGTGATTGACTGCATTCATGCGTATGCGGTCGCCGAGAAGGGCACCGCCGGTTTTTCTTTTGGAGGGATCAACAGATACCACCGCAAGGTATTTTTCCGGAAACTCTCTCAGAAACCGGCGGATAATTTCGTCAACCAGAGAAGATTTGCCTGCTCCGCCGGTACCCGTAATTCCCAGTACGGGAGGCAGGGAGGGCAGCGACTGAAGTACTGACTGCACATGTGCCAGCGCGGCCGCTGAGGCGGGCGACTGGTTTTCTATGGCGGAAATTATCTTTCCCAGGTCGCGGGAGTTTTTGTCCTGAATATGGGTGGTTTCACCGTTGAGGGATATGCCCGTAGGAAAATCAGCTTTCTCCAGCAGATCATTGATCATGCCCTGGAGCCCCATATTTCGCCCGTCATCGGGAGAATAAACGCGGGTTATGCCGTATGCGTGAAGTTCTTCGATTTCCTGGGGAAGAATCGTACCGCCGCCGCCGGCAAAAATACGGATATGGCCACAGCCGTTTTCCCGGAGCAGGTCAAACATATATTTCAGATATTCGACATGTCCCCCCTGATAAGAGGTAATCGCAATAGCCTGTGCATCTTCCTGAATGGCAGTATTGACAATTTCCTGAACGGAGCGATTGTGCCCGAGGTGAATGATTTCGGCGCCGGAAGACTGAAGGATACGGCGCATGATATTGATGGAGACGTCATGGCCGTCAAACAGCGAAGCGGCCGTTACAATCCTGACTTTGTATTGGGGCTTGTAAACAGTCGTTTTATTCATTGCAGTGAGGTTGAGCGAATTTACCTAATCTGCAAATATAACGTTTTCCGGAGGAAGTTTCTGCTTAAATCAGCGCATCCCACAAAATCTCTACCGGATGCCGGGCTTTTTTACCTGTTCCGTCTGCGATCTGATGGCGGCAACTGGTTCCCGGTGCAGCGATAAGGACATCGGCTGTGGCTTTTCTGACCGCAGGAAAAAGCACCAGTTCGCCGATTTTCATGGATACCTCATAATGTTCGGCTTCATAACCAAAAGACCCTGCCATACCACAACAGCCGGAAGGGATGACCTCAACGGTGTAGTTTTGGGGGAGGGAAAGAAGGGTACGGGAAACGTCTGTCGAAGACAGTGCTTTCTGGTGGCAATGACCGTGGAGAAGTATATGTTTTTTCTCTTTGGTAAAAACTTCAGGGGAGATATTCCCTTTTTTTATCTCGCCGGCAATAAATTCGTCGATCAGCAGGGCATTTTTTCCCAGCTTTTCGGCAGTTTCCCTGTATTCTTTAATCACAAGTTTGGGATATTCATCTCTGAAGCCCAGTATAGCCGAAGGTTCGATGCCAACCAGCGGTGTATTTTCCGTGATAATATTCTTAAACACTTCCACATTGTACATGGCAATGCGACGGGCGGTGGGAAGCAGGCCCTTGGAAATATAAGCCCGGGCACTTTCTGCATGTGGAACCGATTTTACCTCGTATCCCAGTTTATGCAGCAGTTGTATTGCTTTTATCCCCGCTTCAACATCGTTGAAGTTGGTAAACTCGTCGAAGAAGAAGTAAACTGCGCCTTTCGGCTGCGAGGCCGGGGTAAAATGCTGTTTTTCAAACCACCGGCGAAGGGTTGTTTTGTATAACTTCGGGAGAGTTCGTTTGGCAGAAACGCCCATGGCTTTTTTCATAATCCCGCCGGAGATACGGCTGGTCATAAAAAAATTGCTCACCGATGGGGCAATCGCCGCCAGGCGATTGAGCCGGGCTATATCAGCAAATGCTTTTGCCCGGAAAGGCACTCCGTGTGTTTTGTAATACTGGTGGAGAAACTCTGCCTTAAGTGTAGCCACATTGACGTTGGATGGGCATTCGGAGGCACATCCTTTACAGCCGAGGCAAAGATCCATGACTTCGTAAATCTCTTTGCTGGCAAATGGATTTTCGTCATTGGATCGGGTGAGTATTTCACGAAGGATATTGGCTCTTGCCCGGGTAGTGTCTTTTTCGTCGCGGGTAGCCATATAACTCGGGCACATCGTGCCGCCCGAAAGATGGGTTTTCCGGCAGTCGCCCGATCCGTTGCACCGTTCGGCTGCCCGCAGGATACCCTCACTGTCTGAAAAATCTATGATCGTATCATACTCCCGGGTTTTTTCCACACCTTCATAACGCAGCGCTACGTCCATGGGCGGGGCATCGACAATTTTTCCCGGATTAAAGATATTCTCAGGATCCCATGTCTGCTTGATCTGCCTCAGAAGCTGATAGTTTTTTTCTCCCACCATCAGCGGCACAAACTCGGCCCTGACTCTTCCGTCGCCGTGCTCCCCGGAAAGAGAACCTCTGTATTTTTTTACCAGTTCGGCAGTGGATTGAGCGATGTCGCGAAACAATTTGCGGTCACCGGGCGACTTCAGATCGAGAATAGGGCGGAGGTGAAGTTCCCCGGCTCCTGCGTGAGCGTAATAAACTGCCTGCTGACCATACGTTTCCATCATTTTTGTAAACTCAGCGATATAAGCAGGCAATTCATCGGGATAAACGGCGGTGTCTTCGATGACAGCCACCGGTTTTGCATCGCCGGGAACATTGGAAAGCAGGCCCAGTCCTGCACTGCGCAAATCCCAGACCTTGGCAATGTCAGGGCCAAAGACACGGGGATAGGCGTAGCCGTAACTGGCCGCGCGCATATCGGCTTCCACCGCCATAAGCCGGGATTCTACTTCCTCACGGGAATCTCCGCCAAGTTCGATGACGAGTATGGCATGTGGGTCGCCTTCCACAAAAAAGCGGGTTTTCTGGTAGAGACGGTTCCCTTTGGTGCAGTCCATGACAATTTTGTCCATGAGTTCGACGGCACGGGGATTGTGTCGCAGGGCAACAAGCACTGCTTCCAGTGATTCGGCTATAGAGTGATGGTGAACGCAGATGAGGCCCGTAACTTTGGGCGGAATGGGGTCTAAGTGAATTTTGATTTCGGTGTGGAATGCAAGGGTTCCTTCCGACCCTGTAATAAGCTTACAGAAATTGAAAGGTTCCTCACTGTCTGAAAAGACTTCTGTTTCGAGCAGCACATCCACTGCGTATCCGGTATTGCGGC
>JAWKNL010000028.1:0-79004 GCA_041391725.1 Bacteroidia bacterium | reverse complement strand
CAACCCGGTACTAAACAGCATAAATCCCAGCAGCAGCGTTACAATGCCAAACATCATTGCCGGAATCCGCTGCCCCAGCCCTTCTCCCAGAAGAAGTTTGATCACTGCCAGATAAATCAGATCCACACTGCCGATAAAGGCAAAAAACACACCCCATGTACCAAAAAAATGCATGGGTTTTTTCATATATTTTTGAGTAAACACAATCGACACCAAATCCAGAAAGCCCGTTACCAGGCGGCTTACACCAAACTTACTGGTTCCATACTCGCGTTTTCTGTGCTCTACTTCCTTTTCTCCGATCTTTTTAAATCCTGCCCATTTGGCGATCATGGGGATATAGCGGTGCATTTCTCCATATACTTCAATATTTTTTACCACTTCTTTGCGGTAGGATTTGAGTCCGCAGTTGAAGTCATGGAGGTTGGGAATGCCGGATACGATTCTGACTACAAAATTGAAAAACCGCGAAGGCAGGGTTTTGGATAAAGGATCGTGCCGCTTTTTTTTCCAGCCTGACACCAGATCGTATCCTTCCTCCTTTATCATCCGGTGGAGTTCTGGGATTTCTTCGGGGCTGTCCTGAAGGTCGGCATCCATGGTGATGACGACATCACCTTCTGCGGCCCGGAAGCCGGTATGCAGGGCGGCAGACTTCCCGTAATTGCGTTGAAACCGGATTCCTCTTACTTCGGGATGTTTTTTTCTGAGGGATAACAGCACATTCCACGAATCATCCTTGCTCCCATCATCCACGAGAATCAGCTCATAGGAAAAAGTATGCTTTTTCATCACACGGTCAATCCATTCCAGCAAATGAGGAAGTGATTCCGCTTCATTATAAAAAGGCACTACAATTGAAATGTCCATCCCTTATAATTAAGGCGCAAAGATAGGTATTTCCGGGGAAATCACCTATCCGGATAGAGCAGGTATTTCGCCCTGACCGACTTAAAGGCTGTTACTTTTTCCTGCCATGAGTCGTAAATTGCTTCGGGAGACATACCGGACTCAATCTGCTGCTGAAAGGTTTTGTCTCCCGGCCATTTATTAAACCCCTTCTGAAAAAAGGTCTCCCCCGGTTTGGCAGCCTGATGCTGGCGGTAAAAGTCGCTGAAGATCATGATCCCTGCGAGAAAAAGCGATTTCCCATCCACCCTGTTTTGGAAAGATAACCCCTGGCATAGTTCGTCCTGAAAGGGCGGTTCTTTGGACTTACCGGGAATTGATATGGGGGTAAATGAAACGGACTTCATTTCAAGGCCATAATAATTCAGCCCGTCATCGGTAACCCGTGCTGCAGCCGCAGTCTGATACCAGGGAGCACCGACAAGCGTAAAGGCATCGTGGGTTCCTCTTCCTACACTTACGGGCGTAGGTTCAAACCAGCAGATGGCCGGATACAGATACGATGCGTATTCCGTTCCGATATTGGGAGAAGGAGCTACCCAGGGCAACTGTGTTTCTTCCCATGTCATGGTGTGGTCATACCCTTCACAGGTAATGACAGTAAGGTCTGCAATGAGTCCGTTGCCCAGCCAGCCTTCCTCATTTACCATCTGCGCGTATTCGCCAATGGTCATACCGTGGGCTATGGGTATTTCATGCATCCCGATAAACGATTCATTTCCCTTTTCCAGCACGGGGCCATCTACATACCACCCGTTGGGGTTGGGGCGATCCAGTACGATCATCGGGATGCCGTGCTCAGCGCAGGCCTGCATGACGTAGGTCATGGTACCGATGTAGGTGTAGTGGCGCGAACCAATGTCCTGAATGTCGAAAATGATTACATCCAGATTTTTCATCTGCGATTCGGTCGGTTTGCGGTTGTTGCCATACAGAGAAATCAGCGGAAGTCCGGTTTTGGCGTCGGTAGAATTGGCGACATGTTCGCCGGCGTCGGCTGTACCCCTGAATCCGTGTTCAGGTGCAAACACCACTTTCACTTTTACCCCCAGTGCGAGCAACGTATCGACCAGGTGTGTCTGGCCAAAAACCAGCGAGGTGTGGTTTGCCACAATCCCTACCCGTTTGTCTTCCAGAAGGGAAACATTCTCCGCAACCAGTTTTTCGGGGCCGGTAATCACCCGCATCCCTCGGTGTTGAGCCGTTCCGGGAGGCATATTTTGATCCAGAACATCGGAGGAGTCCGGCAGGAAACCGGACTGACCGGTGTGTTTTTCGGTGCTTCCGCAGGCTACAAAAAAAACAGCCAGCAGGATGGTGGCAAACTCGCGCATATTTTTGATATATTTGCCCAAATAAGAAAATCTTTACGAAGGATACAAACTCAGCCCATCAACCAGAATTGCCTTGAATTTTGAATACTTTTTTGCCAGGCGAATAACTTTCCAGACCCAGCGGGCTGCCTCCGGCCTGGTAGTCAGACTTTCTGTGCTCAGTATTGCCCTTGCCGTCGCCACGATGGAAATCGCCCTTTCCGTGGTACAGGGCTTTCAGACTGAGATTCAGAACAAGGTGGTAGGATTTGGGTCTCACATTCAGATCGGAAATTACTACCACGAGGAAGACACCGAAATTTCCCCGCTGCCCAAACAGGAGCCCGCAATAGACTCGGTAAGGGCATTGCCTGATGTTGTCTCCGTTTCCCCTTATGTATTTCGCACGGGGCTTTTTAAATCGGAAGCCGGATGGGACGGGGTATTATTCAAAGGCGTGGATAAAGAGTACGACTGGCGGTTTTTCCGATCTGTCCTGAAAGAAGGAACCCTTCCCGATTTTTCCGGCCCCGAGGAATCATTGCAGATTCTGGTTTCCAAAAAACAGGCCCGCAACCTCGACCTTCGCGTAGGAGACAAGGCCAGGCTGATGTTTCTCCCTCCCCCACCCCGTCGCCGTCAGGTAGAAATCGTGGGCATTTATGAAACCGGGATGGAAGAATTTGACAACAATATTATGATCTGCGATATGCGCCTGCTCCAGAAAATATGGAAATGGCAGGAGGATCAGGTGTCTGGGTTTGAGGTAAATCTCAACTCTCTGGAGAATATAGAAAAAGCTACCCTCCAGATTAATGAAATGACGCCTTTCCAGTTTGGGGCAGAACCCATCACCTATCTGTACCGGGAAATATTTGACTGGCTTGAATTACAGCATCAGAATGTATGGTTTATCCTTATACTGATGGTCATCGTCGCGATTATTAATATGACCTCCGTCATGCTGATCCTGATTATCGAGCGCACGCGCATGGTGGGCATTCTCAAAGCCATGGGACTGCCGGCCTTCAGGGTAAGGCGAATGTTTATCTGGAATGCACTTTTCCTGGTTACTATCGGTGTGATTATCGGCAATATCATGGGACTGGGACTAATCGCCATTCAGGATACATTCGGATGGTTTCGCCTCAATCAGGAAGATTATTTTATCGAAAGGGTTCCCGTTGCCTGGGTATGGTTGCGGTTTGTAGGCGTAAACCTGAGCGTCATCGCCATCTGTACTATTGCGATGCTGATTCCCACCACCGTAATCAACCGGATTACGCCTTTACAGGCCTTACGATTTGAGTAAAAATAAGCCCGGCTTCAGGATTCGGAGGAATTTAATTCCTCAAAAAAGCCGGTCTGGCGGTTTTTACGCACATTATCCCAGTCAAAATACCGCCCGTTCATTACCACATATACCCCCGGCGGAAGCGTCTGCGCAAATGCCAGGGCGCTGCCCAGATTAAAAAATCCATCAGAACTGCCAAACTTATAGGGAACCATCGCTCCGGTGAGCACGATGGTTTTTCCTTCAATCTTGCTGGCTGCGAGTTTTCTGGCTGTTTTTACCATCGTGTCTGTGCCATGCGTAATCACTACCCGGTCCTCCGGACAGGAGCGGCAGTTGCGCACAATCAGTTCCCGGTCTTCCTCGGTCATTTCCAGACTATCGATCATCATGAGGGTGCGAAGATTTACATCTATGGTACAGCGGCCCAGGCGAAGCATTTCGGGCAGTTGTGTATCCCGAAAAAACAACTCGCCGGTCAGATAATCATAATCCTTGTCAAACGTTCCCCCGGTAACAAACACACGTAAGGTCATATTCTCAGCTTTCAGAATTCAAATTAACAAAAGCAACCGCAATTTATAAAACGCTGAAACATTCGTTGTAATAATGCAGATGAAAGGGAAAAGTTTTTTATTACGATTATACCTAATTTTTCCAATAAAAATTTTCCCATGAAACAAAACATACTCCTCCTGTCCTTTTTACTCACTGTATCAGCAGCATTGGCAGAAGGTTTTCCTTCCGTCGTTATCCATATTCTTCAACCTGAGAATGAACGCTTTCCGCAAAACGGATTTTTTGCGCCGGCCACAACCAGAGGCATGACAAAAGGGCCTGAATCGCCGCAAAACCTTGTTGCCCGTGAATTTCTGGATTTTTCATTTCACACCCGGCAGACGGTAGAGCTCATTATCCTGACCCCGGAGAAAAAAATTGCGGGTGTAAGGATACTAACTGAAAATGCCATACCCGAAATCCACCAGGTACCTGTAAGCCGATGGGAATCAGGAGAATATGTATTTATTTTTCGGGGGGAAGGGTATTTTGCCAGTTACCGCGTACAGGTAAAATCGCCTATTCCGCAATATACCATCTCAGGGAAAAATTGACATAGTGATGGTAGGGGCCTGTAAGGAAAAGGCCGACATTATAGGTTCCTTTGGCAAAAGTATTGAGCGAATATCCGTAACGGATGCCCAGTCCGGCCCGGCCCAGGCGGTAGCCGATACCGGCCAGTATGCGGAAATCCACTCGCTTCAGTTGATTGGTAATATCCACATTAAAGTCGCGGGCGCCTAACAAGACTCCCACCACGGGACCAGCCACAATCTGAATTTCCTGTGTGGTCTCACCCAGTTCGATCGGTACATTGGCGGTGAGCAGAATAGGCACATCGGCCTGCGTTGTTGTTACGATCAGTTGCTGCTGATTGGCGCTGCCCAGTTGTTCGATCAGGATTTCGGGCTGGAGAGAGAAACGGTCGTTGAGCGGATAAGTTACAAATCCGCCCAGACTAAAACCCGCCTTGTTGAATCCGCGGGAATTATCGCCATCCACCTGACTGGCATTAAATCCGGCAACCAGGCCTCCACCGAGATTCTGTGCATACAGGCCGCAAGCCAGGCCGATAAACAAAAACAATAAACCAATATTTTTCATTACTTCGAATTAAGACATTCCCAGTCTGACCACCATAAAGGTAGCAAAAAACATAATCTGGATCAGATAAACCGGCAGAGCCAGCGGATTAGACTTTTCATCCGTTGAGCTGTGGAATCCGTACAACATCACCCAGCCGATCAGAAACCATGCGAAATAATTCTGAAGCGGAATACTGTCATCCCGCCAGCGCCAGAAGTCAAAACGCATAGCTACCGGCTCGATGAGTATATCGAGCAGCACCAGCAGAACTGCGCCCAGAGTCGCGCGAACCCAGATATTGCTGACCATACGCTGCGAAATCATTCCGGTAATATAAACCAGCATCACCCAATTGAGCCCGATGAGCGGAGGAACTGATGCAATCTTAAACCCCAGGGCACTCCCGTAAGAATAGGAACCGAATATCGCACCGGTAAACACACCGGCAACTTCTACGAGGTACCCCGCCCAGAAAATGATAAAAGCAAACATACCAAACTTCATATTCCACGGCTGGTGAAACACAGCCAGCAGTCCGATGGTCAGCAAAAGATTGAGCGGGGTCAGGCTTTGAAAAAGAGGCCGGGATGCTTCAATATGAAGCCCGACAATTCCCACCATGTGAAAAATCACAAGAAAGCCTGTGGCAAGTTTTACGTTACGTTCCGACCTTTCCATTCATTTTTTCCGCTAATTCTCCTCCTCACCGATGCTACACTGATCCATACTATCAAAAACATCTGCACCGGGTGTAGAAGAAGATTACCTACGATATTTTGACCTGCAAGAAACGAAATTCCCGCACGTATCACCAGCATCATTGTTCCGGCTGCCAATAAAAGGGGTACGGGCAAATAAAATACCAGCGCGATCCATGCAAAATAGATGAAAAACAGGAAAACCATCAATCCTGCAATACTGTTTCCAAACCCCGCGAGAATATTTTTGCTGAATCCGCCGATGGCTTCGGAAAGGCTCCTGTACATCCGGCACCGGATCATCCCTCCCGCGACAAAAGTCATTCCTTTCAGTCCCTGCTTTTTTACCTCCCGCATAATTGCGATGTCCTCCACAATCACAGACCGCACCCGCTCATGCCAGCGGTATTTCCGGTACGCCGCAGCGTCAAATAACATAAACTGTCCGTTGGCAGCAGCGAGCGAGGCGAGAGGCAATCGGTAAATTGCCCACAAAGGCAAAAGCGAGAGCAGAATATAATGCATCAGCGGTACGACCATGCGTTCGCCCCGGGACAACATCATCTGATCGGGAAAAACCGACAGCAGAGCCAGGCGGCGGCTTTGCACTTCGGCAACCGCACTTTCGGGAAGCGAGGGCTGAAGTGTGGCGATGTCAGCGTCGAGAAAAAGAAAATAATCGCCCGAAGCGGCAAGTGAAAGCTGGTGGCAGGCAAAATTTTTGCCCAGCCAGCCGGGCGGAAGCGGGAGTCCGGAGAGAAGCCTGACCCGGTCATCGGACCGGGCCGCCGCGCTGACGACGGCAGCGGTATCATCTTCCGAGTGGTCGTCGAGCACAATCACCTCGTAGTCGGGGTAATTCAGCCCCCGAATCTGCGCCAACAGATTCGGCAGGTTTGCCGCCTCATTGCGCGCAGGCACAAGAAAAGAGAGCTTTGGCGGTTGGACATTCAAAGGCGCAGCCTTCAGCACCGGCCATGTCAGCACATTGATCAACACTACAATCGTACGCACCGCCAAAAACCCCAAAACCATCCAGCCGAGCCAGAGCATAGACTATCTTTTTGGGGGTGAAGATAGGAATTACAAATCGAAGATGCCATTAAGGTACAAGGAATGACAAACAAGAAATTACAAATAACAAATTACAAAGAAATTTCCGGTGGGTGAGGCTCGCCTTTATGGTACCTGCGGCTCGAACCCCGGTGGGTGAGGCTCGCCTTTATGGCACCTGCGGCTCGAACCCCGGTGGGTGAGGCCCTCGAACCCCACCGGTCACGCGCCATGCGACACAACCCCGTAAACGCGGGGATAAATCCCCGCGCTACTGATATTTGAAGCATTGTTCGGGCGCAGCATTGAAAATCACGAAAGAGACTCCCTTCTTCATTCAGAAAATTGTATCTTCGTACAAAGAAGATTTGTATGCCAGAGATTTCAAGATTTTATGGAATCATTATCCGTATGTTTTTTAAAGATCACGCACCGCCACATTTTCATGTCGAATATCAAAATTATGAAGCAACTGTGACGATTGAAGATGGTGTAGTAAAGGGAGAACTTCCCCGCAGGGCATTAAAACTGGTATATGAATGGATGGATTTACACAAGGAAGAATTGGTTCAAAATTGGGAAAATGCACAAAAACATATCCCTCTGACACCAATTCAACCGTTAATTTAAATATGTTATGTTACTCAAAGTAACTCATGCAAAATACCTCAAAGGTTATCAGTTAAAACTCCAGTTCAATGACGGGTTATCGGGTGTTATCAACCTCCAGGATCATATTCATGGGCCCGTTTTCGAGCCACTGAAGGACAAAACCTTTTTTAAAAAATTCCAACTCAACCGCTGGACCATTGAATGGGAAAACGGTGCCGACTTTGCCCCTGAATTTTTGCATGAATTAACTGCACAGCAAAAAAAGGCAATACAGCCAAAATCATAGTTTAGCACACGCGCCACACGGCCCAACCCCGTAAGCGCGGGGATAAATCCCCGCGCTACTGATATTTGAAGCATTGTTCGGGCGCAGCCTAATTGATCCCGGAGGGATCGAATGTTTGTAGAAAACCAATGTCCATAAATTGATTCCCCCCAGCATCGCGCGCCGTAGGGCGCCACATGGCGCGTGATGTTAGCCGGGGCTTCGAGCCTCCTCAGCCACCGGCAGGGGGCCTTCGGCTCGAACCCGGTGGGTGAGGCTCGCCTTTATGGCACCTGCGGCTCGAACCCGGTGGGTGAGGCTCGCCTTTATGGTACCTGCGGCTCGAACCCCGGTGGGTGAGGCTCGCCTTTATGGCACCTGCGGCTCGAACCCGGTGGGTGAGGCCCTCGAACCCCACCGGACACGCGCCACACGGCGAAACCATTGAAAAAAAATCAATGGGGACGGGCATTTGCCCTACCGATCGAAGATGCCTCAAGGTACATTACGCCCCTAAAGGGGCTGGTGTCGGATGACACCTCATTCGCTATGCCAAAGGCACAACTATCAGCGTGCCGCAGGCACAAAGGTCCGTTAGGACCGAAACGTCGGTAGCCAACGGCGACCCATTTTTTTTTATTTCCTATATCTCTGCGCGCCGTAGGGCGAAACCCATCAAACGCGCCGGCATCAAATTCCGGAGGCAGGGGGACTGGCCTGTGCGCGGGTATGGGATTTTGACGGTTTTTGCGCTACTTTTTGCCGCCAAAAAATAGATGGTTCTGCCCCCTGCTCCCCAAAAGGTAAAAAATTAAAAAAGGCAAAAATTAATTAGTCCTGACGGGCCGGAACCCCAGGAAGTAGGAGCGGTAGTCGGGCGAGAGGTTGCGGCGGAGCGAAACGCGGCAGTACTCCGCGAAGCTGAGCCAACTGCCCCCGCGGCTCACCCGGTCCGTGCCTTTTTCAGGGCCTTGTGGATTGGATATATCTGAGGAGGTATAACTGCCATACCAATCCCAACACCATTCCCATACGTTCCCACTCATGTCGTATAAACCCAGCCGGTTGGGCTTTTTCTGTCCCACAGGACGCGTACCCGTATCTTTCGTGTTTTTTGTATACCAGGCATAGTCGCCTAATTCGCTTTCGTTATTTGTGCCCGCATACTCCGTCCGATTCTCTGAGCCACCACCCGCTGCATACTCCCACTCCGCCTCCGTCGGCAATCGCCACTTTTGCCCGGTCTGTTCACTCAGCCAGTCGCAATACACCTTCGCATCATTCCAGCTTACGTGGATTATCGGGTGATTCCACTCGCTCTCCGGACGTACTTTTCCACTAGCATTACACCGCCAGTTTATCCCCGCTTTTTTCTTCCATTCTGAACCAGTCCAGATATAACTTCCATCCCCTTTTTCGGCATTGGTTTTATAACCTGTTGCATCAATAAATGCAGCAAATTGCCCCACCGTCACCGCCGTCTTCCCCAGCCAGAAGTCGCTCACTGTTACTTTGTGAACCGGTTTTTCATTGTCGTACTTTTCACTCCCCATGTCAAACGTGCCGCCTTTGATGAAAATCATTTCCGGGGTGGGGAAATTTACTTTTGTGGGAATTGCTGTTTTAACAACTGACTGGGTAACTGCAGGCGGATTCAGCAATTCGTCTATTCTCTTTTTGTGCTTCAGGCGCATATGGGCTGCAGGATACTCTTCCAGAAAATCTTCAAAACTGCTTACTTTGTTTCTGGCCAACGCCTTTTCCATGCCTGATTTTCTTCCAGCAGTCTCATTTGGAAGGGCTTCAGCCCTTAAGTATTTTCTTCCGGAAATTTTTCCAGTAATCGGCTCGCCTACCGCCAGACGTTTTTTGCCGAGGTATCCCGCCAGAAGGTTTCTTCTTCGTTAAGAACTGATTCTCGCAGATCAAAAAACAAATTGCCCGCCAGATGACTGGTTTTGTCAAGAACACCGCCTACAGGGGTTTGGTCCGCACATTGGGGTATTGATTTTACTCACGTATTGGACTAGTTCGCTGACCGGAAATCGAGTGTTTCCCGAAGATAAGTCAGCAAACTTTGGGCAAATGGGCTGGAACCCCGATCGGCCCATCAGAAACGAGTTCGACCAATCCGGCTGCCAGTCCCCACCGGGAAGGTAAACGATCCACTTTATCCGCCAATGCTTTGATTTTAAATACTTCTGCATCGCGGTGTAGCAGCGAACCAGAAAAACAACTATCCACAATCAGCAAAGTATGATGGGCCTGAATAGCGGAGATATAATCCCGGATGGTGGTATTGAAGTAGGTCAGAAAATTTTTCCTTTCGCGCATCAACCGGGATCAGATAACCGATTTTCATCACTTTGCGATAATATCCGTGCCCAGCAAAATATATCAGCAGGTTGTCTGCCGGAGTAACTTTGCCGTCAATTCGTCCAGCGCATCTATGATCCCCTCACGTGTGGCTTCTTTATCAAAGAGTCGAACATCACCTGGCTCAAACCTGTACCGCTCCGTCAGCACCTCAACAAGGCCTTTCGAATCACTTACCGGGTTATTCAGCTTTTGAAAATAACATACTGATCTATCCCAATCACCAGCGAATTGGTTGCGGCGAGGTAACGGATGTTTCGCCGTGTTTGCCGGGATATTCAAAACCGCGCTTTGTGTCAGTATCCGGAGTCATTTTCAGCCCAGGGGGTTATCCGGCCATAAATTGCGGATTTTGTGGCAACCGTGCAAATGTTTTTGAATGGCGATCCACATTGCATTTTTTATTCAATGCGCGCCCATGCGACCGGGGCTTCGAGTAACCTCAGCCGCCGGTCAGTGATGCGCCGCAAGGCGCTCCAAAACCGGTGGGTGAGGATATTCTTTCCGGTGGGTGTGGCGCTCTTCTTTCCGGTGGGTGAGGCTCTCTTCTTTCCGGTGGGTGAGGCTCTCGAACCCACCGGAAATGCGCCACAGCGCGCTTTTTGCTGGAAATATTTTGGGGGGCACGTTTGTGCTACCGACATTTCCGAATCTTCACAAAACTACCAGATCTGAGTATTCGGCTCGAAAATGACCTTTATTGATGGTAGAATTGGGTGATTAAGGAACTAAAGCGGTGGAAGCGATCAGCAAATCCGAACGCCAATCAATTGATTATTCTTTTTGAAACCTATATAGAATCTTTGGCTTTTCAGCCATACTATCGAGGGGACTATTTCTAACCCACTTTAGTAGAAAAACAACATCATTACGTTTTGCTCATCGGTCGTCCCCATATAAAGTTCAAACACCGTCAGAGGAAATCATTAACTCTGGCTGGATTGTAATTTCAAGCCAGTCGGGTTTGTGTTTTATCGACTTCTCAAAATTCAATACAAACAGACGTATCTATTACGAGGAAAGGTTTCCATTGGTGAAACCAATCCCCGGCATCCTCAATCCACCGAATATCATCTTCTTTCCACACTGAAACATTCAGCAGCCGTTTGATGAGGTGTCTTTGGCCTTTGGGGAGGGGGCAATCGGATATTTTGCCATCAAAAAGGAAATATAATCTGCTGCCTGTTGGCGAATGGCAGGTAAAATTCAAAACCGCGCTTTGTGTCAGTATCCGGAGTCATTTTCAGCCCAGGGGGTTATCCGGCCATAAATTGCGGATTTTGTGGCAACCGTGCAAATGTTTTTGAATGGCGATCCACATTGCATTTTTTATTCATTGCGCGCGCCGCAGCGCGCGTTGTGCGACCGGGGCTTCGAGTAACCTCAGCCGCCGGTCAGTGATGCGCCGCAAGGCGCTCCAAAACCGGTGGGTGAGGCTCTCGAACCCACCGGAAATGCGCCGCAGCGCGCTTTGTGCGACCGGGGCTTCGAGTAACCTCAGCCGCCGGTCAGTGATGCGCCGCAGCGCGCCTTTCGCAACCGGGCCTTACCTTCAATACTGATAAAATCCTCTGCCCGATTTTTTGCCGAGGTGGCCGGCGGCGACCATGTTGCGCAGCAGGGGGCAGGGGGCGTATTTGGGATTGCCAAATCCGTCAAATAACACTTCCAATATGGCCAGGCAAACGTCGAGGCCGATAAAATCGGCCAGTTGCAACGGTCCCATCGGATGGGCCATGCCGAGTTTCATCACTGCGTCGATTTCTTCGACGCCGGCGACGCCCTCAAAATGTGCGTAAATGGCCTCATTGATCATAGGCATGAGGATGCGGTTGGCCACAAACCCCGGGTAGTCATTGACGGCCACTGGGGTTTTGCCCAGGTCTTCGGAAAGGGCGACAATGGCTTTTACGACCTCCGGGTCGGTATCATATCCGCTGATGATTTCCACCAGTTTCATCATCGGCACGGGATTCATAAAATGCATGCCAATGACCTGGTTGCTGCGGCGCGTGGCTGCGGCAATCTTTGTGATGGAAATGGAGGAGGTATTGGTGGCGAGAATGGCATGGGACGGGGCAAATATGTCCATGTCGCGAAATATATTGAGCTTCAGTGCGACATTCTCTGTGGCGGCTTCCACAATCAGGTCGCGGTCACTGACGCCGGCCTCCAGAGAGGTAATGGACTGAATACGGCCAATTGCCGCTGCTTTTTCTTCGGGGGTGATAATTTCTTTTTTCACCTGCCGGTCCATATTGGCAGAAATGGTGTTGAGGCCGTGCTGAAGTGCTACTTCTGATATGTCTATCAGGTTGACCGAATATCCATACTGGGCAAAAACGTGTGCAATACCGTTGCCCATCGTACCGGCTCCGATAACTGCTATTTTAGAAAATTCCTGAATCATAGGGGGTTGGGGTGATAAAATTTCTTTGACTACGACTGTAAGGGAGAAAACCATTACTGTACAAACTTCAAATTTATGAAAAAGATTCTTTCATCCCTGATTATTTTGGGAACGGCTTCACTGATTTTTATTACCACCAACTGTCAGAAATGTACGCCTCCGCCTGATGGCTGCCCCGGTGGCATGGAATTTAACTACGAAGACTGCTCCTGCCCGGACTTCTGTTCGCCCTTAGCCGAAGATATTCAGGCATGCCACAGCAGCGGAGGGGAATTTGATTACGAGCGTTGTGAGTGCCTGAAGTAAGAAATATATTGGTACACAGGAGTTTTGATCAGAACATAGAAAACGCAATATTCGTATTAGGGAAGTGCGTTTTACCTTCTTATGATAAAGATGAGAAACTACCTGTTGGCCACTATCTTCTGGCTTATTTTAATAACTATCTGTAACAACCCCGTTGCAGGACAGACAGACGAGGACAGCCTTGCGCACCGCTTCAAAGTCTATACCTACAACGGGGAAACTTTTATGATCGGCGATATCGAAGGGATTGATATCCTCGCGAAAAAACCCAACCGCCGTCAGATTCAGCGCGGAAAAGAGCGACTTGCCAAATTTACCCGCCTCCGCTGGAATGTGCACAAAGTCTATCCCTACGCTGTAAAAGTTTCCGATATTCTGTCGGAAATTGATGCAGAAATGGCTGCCCTCCCGGACAGCACTTCCCGCAGGGAATATGTCAAACAGAAAGAAAACTCGCTTTTTGGTTCGTATGAAGACGATCTCCGCAAAATGACCCGCACCCAGGGTAAAGTGCTCGTCAAGCTGGTTCACCGCGAAACAGGCCGCTCCACCTTTGACCTTATCCGCGACAACAAAAGCGGGGCCTCTGCCGTTTTCTGGCAGTCTATCGGATTGCTGTTTGGCATTAACCTCAAGTCGCAGTTTGATACCGAAGAAGACGAAATGATTGAGGAAATTGTAGAAGAACTGGATAACGGAGGGTATAATATCGCCTACCGCCAGTACAACTACCGCCTGCAATAATTTCCTGCCCTCCGGTCAGGGGCGGGTCAGTTCTGTTTCACTGATGACTGCCGTCCACACGCTGTTTCTCCCCTCATCCATTCGCGTCCATACGGGACAGATTCGCCCGTCATGTGCTGCTATATTGTTGTAGTCGCCCAAAAACAAATTTTTATCAGGCACAAAAGGCGTTTCGCTGATGTTTCGGTTGGCAAATGTTTTCCCACCATCCGTTGACCAGGCGAGATACACATCTGTCCTCAGGTCATTGTAATTGCGCCTGTCGTAAAAAACGATATAAATATTTCCACTGGTCTGATCCACCGCCATCCAGGTAAAAAACTGCTGTTTACCCGGCCCATCGTTATTGACCCGCACGGGCGAAGTCCAGGTATTGCCCTGATCTGAAGAACTGGCAAACCAGATATCGGTATCATCTGTTCCGCTGCGCTGGTCAGACCAGTTGAGATATAATGTCCCTCTGCGGTCGCCATCGCTGTTATCACAGACCAGTACGGGCATGCCATTGCACCGGTTCACACCGGGAATGTCAAAACTCCAGCCGCCGGGCTGGGTTGCCGCAACAATGTCTTTGTCAAGCCATGTTTTGCCGCGGTTGAGCGAGCGGTCAAAGTATATTTTTTCATTCAGCGACCAGGCAACATAAATCTCCCCGCCGGGGCCAAAAGCTGGAATGGCTCCCTCTGCGGTCTGACTGTCATCCAGGCAATTTCCGGCAATCTCATTGATTCGCACGGCATCTTTCCAGGATTTCCCGCCGTTGGGAGATAAGGAAAACAGAATATTGCTGCTGTCGCCGGGCTCACGGCTTTCGTATTTGTCAAACTGTGTCCAGGCGGCGGCAATATGGTTTTTGTACGGACTGGCTACCGCCCATTCTTTGTCCTGGTCTTTGGGGTGGTTCATTCCCATAAAACTTCCCCCATCCCATGTCCTTCCACCGTCGGACGACTTCTGGCAGACGATACGGTCGAGAATACGTTCGTCAACCCATCGCTTTCCACTCGGATCTGAAAGGTGGAAATAGTAAAAATTGCTTCGATAGTCTGCAATGACTACAGGATCGCCAAAAACACCATAATTAGAGGTAAGCCTTTGTTTTTCCCAGGTTTGCCCGCCATCGTGAGAGTGATAGACCTTGTCGAGCACAGCTCCTGCGACAATTTCATCATTATTGCTGAAACTGATAGCCACAGAAGGTTCACAAGGCGGGTAACCGGACAAATCGTTGTCGAGCAGAATGTTTTTTATACTTGCCTGGGCATGAGCGACCGACGGCAAACAACTCCCTGCCAGGAGGGAGAAAAAAAGAATCTTCAGACGCATTTTGTTTAGCTTTGGGTATATTGTCGGGGGAAAAATACGAACCTAATCCCTGAACTGAAAAATTATTTCCAAATGCACATTTTCCCTTTTTCTGAAGTCCGGTGGGGTATCATCGGCTGTGGTGATGTAACCGAGGTCAAAAGCGGGCCTGCCCTAAACCTGGCAGAAGGTTCGCGTCTCGTAGCTGTGATGCGACGCAATGCGGCAAAAGCTGAAGACTATGCACGAAGGCACGGTGTGCCCTATTGGTTTGATGACGCTCAAAAGCTGATTCACCATCCGGAGGTAAACGCCATTTATATCGCTACCCCACCCGACTCACACGCATACTATACCCTTATGGCGGCGAATGCGGGAAAGCCCGTATATGTAGAAAAACCCATGGCACGTACATGGAATGAGTGCCAAACCATGATTAAAGCCTGTGAAGCAGCGGGTGTTCCCCTGTATGTAGCTTATTACCGGCGACTGTTGCCCAATTTCCTGAAAGTCAGGGCATTGATTGAGTCAGGGGAAATCGGAACGGTAAGACTGGTAAATATCCGGCTCTATCAGTCTCCCAAACCGGAAGTTTTGCCCAAATCACTTGAAGGTCAGACCGAAAACTGGCGCATTAATCCTGAAATTGCCGGGGGTGGCTATTTTTACGACCTCGCTTCCCACCAGCTCGATTTCCTCGATTATCTGTTTGGCCCTATCACTTCTGTATCCGGATTTTATGCCAATCAGGCCGGCAATTATGCGGCGGAAGATATTGTTTCGGGAAGTTTTGTATTTGAAAACGGAGTCTTGGGAACAGGAATGTGGAGTTTTTCGGTAGCGCACAGTGCCGCTTTTGAGGAAACGGAAATTGTGGGAAGTGAGGGAAAAATTACTTTTTCCTATTTCTCAGGTGCACCGGTTGTGCTGGAAAATGGGTCTGGCAAACAGGAATTTTCCTTTGACATGCCCCGGCATATTCAGCAGCCAATGATCCAGTCAGTGGTGAATGATCTTCTGGGAAAGGGAAAAATGCCCCAGTACAGGCGTTTCTGCTGCCCGCACCAATGCAGTCATGGAAAAAATCAAACCCTGATTATTTTTTCTCTGCCTCCTTTTTCATAGCTCTTCGCAGAAAAAATACAAATCCGCCAATATTGAAGGTGAGGATCACTATCATACTAAGGAGCGTCGGTAGTTTCATCGCGGCTAAAGATTTGCGGTAAGTTACGGGATTTTCTTTGATAACTACCCGCACTCAGGGAAAAAACATATACAACCACAACTATAAGCAGGCAAACAAGGGCAATAATAAGCGGAAAAATAAACTTCCGCCAGGGAGAAATGATGGGCCCTCCATTGCCAATGACAACTCCTGCACCCCAGTAAAAAGGATGTGCGAGCAGGTTGTCGCTTCGGGAAAGGTAGTCCAGTTTTGCCTGCCTGAGGGCAGCAGTTTTGGTATGCCCCTGGCTCAGATGCCGGTAAAAGTCTTTCATCACTCCTGCAGGTGCCCGGTCGTCCACCTGCCAGAGTGTGGTAACCATACTTCGGGCTCCTGCATAGGTGAATGCCCGCGAAAGGCTGAGTATCCCCTCCCCTTTCTGTATAACTCCGGTTCCGGTTTCGCATGCGCTCAAAACCACCAGTTGAGCATTCAGGTTCAGACCGGCTATCCGGGAAAAACCCAGAATATTTTGAGAAAATGCGACACCAGATTCCGGAGAAAAAACGATTCCGGAGCCTTCAGAATCTGTTTCGTCCACTCTGGCATGGGTAGCTATATGGATTATGGGAAAATGCCCGGCATGTGAAACAAACTGCGACAATGTAGCATTTTTTCCGGTGAGCACAAGTCCCTGAAAAATAGCGGAAATGGAATCAATTTCCGTTTGGGAGTAAACCAGCGACTGATCCGGGGGGGAATTAATATCCACCCAGGGGCCGACAATCAGAATCTCAGGTAGTGAAAAGGAAGAACTAAACCTCTGAAGATTTATTTGCACCGCAGCAGAATAGGCATAACCAATTTCATGGCTCCGAATCAGAAAAGGCAGGTTACGGATACCGGACGCTTCAACCATTGTGTCGGAAATGAAAGTTTCAAACGGCAGATACCCCAGCACGTCATCGGGTACAATGGTCAGCCGAAAAGGCAATTTTTCACCCGAAGACTCCAGCGGAGCCAACAAGTGCTGATATAGTTTTTGCCCATATACGGAAAAACCCTTGTTCTCTTTATCCGAAAAATAGGGGGCGGGAATGGGGCTGCTCAAAACCTGGCGGAAAGCAGATACCCACCGAACCAGTGAGTCGCGGGGGGCAATCTCTGTTGCGACGATCCGGCTATCAGTTATCAAAAACGCATAGGAATGCTGATCTCCGCAGAAAAATTCAACCCATCCGCCGTCCGCGGGCAGCAGTTTACGTACCGCTCCGGCATTCATTTCCGCTTCTTCATATCTGATATGGTAATACTGGGGATAGTTGTGCTTAAAATATTTTCTCAGGTTAGTGATTTCAAGCTGAATCCGCAATATTCTTTCCTGCCACCCGATTAACTTTTTCTGATCTGCCATGAACTCCTTTCGACTTTCTTCTGCGTACTTTTTGCTGAAAAACGCGTATTCAGTCTTGAGCGAAAGTTCTTTTTCCAAAAGGGAATCCGGAATTCCCAGTGTGTTGATTTTTTCAGCATCCTGAAGGGAGAGGTAAAGCACGGCTGACTTGTTTTGTTCGGCGATGCGAAAGGCGGTTTCTTTCCATTTAACGGAATCAGGGCTGATTTTTGCCAGTGTCATGGCCGATACAATAGCTTCTTCATAAGCATCTATTGCCTCACCTGCAAGGAACAGACGGGATGTTTCACTCTGAAACCCATGATAGATACGGGAAATCAATCGGGTGGCCAAAATCTGGCAGGTTACAGCAGATTCGAGGTCAGATGGCTGTTTTTCCGACTCAAATTTCGCAAATAACGCTTTGCCCATACCGCGCAATAGCGGTACAGCGTCAACCGGATAAATAACCTCGGCGACGGAGGGAATCGTACCGGAATCGGGTACACAGTTGAGCAGTCCGATAAAGCCATTCCGGAATGCCTCATACCCTTTAAGCCATTGGTTTTCTTTCAAATACACATTACCCAAATCCAGCCACGCTTCTGCAATCAGGGGTAATTCGGGTAAATCTTGGTACTGGGTGGTGATTTTTTTTACTGCCTCCCTTGCAAAATATTCTGCACTGTCGGGCTGACCTGTAGCGGAATAAATTTTGGACAGAACCCCGTAAGTGATCTCTGATTTATAGCCGCCTAAGCGGTTCTGAATGTCTTTCCCTTTTTTTACTGCCAGCATGGCCTGTGCCTTTTTTCTCAGATTGATTTCAATGAGCCCCAGCCCAAATGCGAGTTCCATTTTTTTCTTTAGCGAGACCTCATCCTGAAGCGAATCCAGTTGCCTTGTCGCCAGCAAATTATACTTTTCAGCTTCTTCCCAGTTTTGCAGCCTGATAAAAATCCTTGCTTTCAGGTTAGCGATTTCTGCGCGCAGCATTTTGTTGGAACTGACCAATAAAGCCTCTGCCGAGTTCAGGGTTTCCTGCGCACCGGGATAATCTCCCTGCTTTTTTCGCACAAGCGCCAGATTAAACAGAATCCCGGCCTTATCTTTATCCGCCGGGCCTTCCTCCATCGCGTTCATGTACAGAAGTTCGGCGTCCCTGTATTTGCCTGTGAGAAGATAATAGCCTGCGAGATTATTGATTGCCAGATATTTAAATTCTTCCGATACGTTCGGGTCTTCTTCTGTTTTCAGAAAAGCCAGAATCGAATACTTTCCAACACTGTCAAATTCTTCTCTGTAATTATATAAATTAGATAAAAAAAGAACTGCTTTGATAATTTCTGACGCATTTTTGTTTTCCGGGTCAGATAATGATTTTTTTGCATAAAATATTGCGCTGTCCGGAAATGCCGGGTACATAAAAAAACCTCTCTCCAGATAGTCAAACGGCCCGTTTGACACAATCATATCTGAGTTTTGGGAATAACAAATCCGGGAAAACAACAGGCACAAAAGCCATACCACCCGATGGGCGGTTTTCATACAGGGAGTATGGGTAAATCTTTCGGACAAAAGGGTTGTGTGCAGGCGTTGTATTCCCAAATGTAATAAATTCCCATAATCCGGACAAACGAATATTTTTCCCCTCAGGTATTCGTTTTTATTTGTCTTCCGTCGCGGAAACCGTAATTTCGGGGGAAATAAACTGACATTTGCCACATGAGTGCTGCTGAAAACCATATCGAAATTGCCCGCTTACAGACAGAAATCGCCAAAAAGCTGGATATTTCGCAGGCCAACCTCGTATTTAACTATACCCAGAAAGGAGAACTCCTGCAGCTGGATCTGATCACGATCAATCCCAAACACGACCAGTCTTTTCTTTACCACTCAGTAGAAGCTACTACCCGGACAGAGGCACTGCGGCTGATGGTCGAATATATCACCAAAAACTTCAGACAGGAGCATTCTTATACCGTGCAATGGACCAAAAAAGGCCAGGGCGAACTTCACACTTCCTATTTCAGGGCGCGGGATATGTATGAGGTGCTCGACAAGTTTAGCCACGGAAGAGATGTCAACGATTACACCATATTTTCCGTTACGCTCAATCCGATTGCCTGAGGACTATTCAAAGCGGGTCTTATCCAGTCCAAGCCACTCCAGAGCCGATTTGTAGTAGATGTTTTCCCGATCCATCGGCGCTAGTCCCATTTCATCCACCAGTGCTCCTATGGTAAGATCTCCCAGGGGAAAAGGGTAATCAGAACCGATCATTACGCGGTTGGAACCGACCATGTTCATTACATACCGCAGCATAGCCGTATCGTGTGTGATGCTGTCCACCCAAAAACGCCCGAGGTATTCGCGGGGAGGAACCGGGTTGTCTATGGCCACCAGATCAGGGCGGCAGTTGAACCCATGCTCTACTCTGCCAAAAGTCGAAAGAAAAGATCCGCTCGCATGTGAAAACATCACCCTGAGTCCGGGATATTTTTCGAAAACCCCGCCAAAAATCATGCAGCAGATTGCCCGGGAAGTTTCGGCGGGCATACCGACAAGCCAGGGAAGCCAGTAGCGCTCCATCTGGTTTTTTCCCATCATATTCCACGGGTGCACCATGACCGCCAGCCCCAGGGCCTCACAGGCCTCCCAGATGGGATAAAACTGAGGTTCGCTCAGGTTGATATCGTTGATATTGGATCCGATCTGGATTCCCGGTATCTTCAGTTCTTCTTTCAGACGGATAAGTTCCTTCACTGCCAGTGTTGCATCCTGCATGGGGACCGTGCCCAGTCCGACAAACTGTCGCGGATATTCATCGACTACGGCTGCAATATGATCGTTGAGAAATCGGGAAAGTTCCAGGGTGTCATCCGGTTTGGCCCAATAACTAAACATAATGGGAACGGTACACACCACCTGAACCTGCGTATGGTGAGCCGCATATTCTTCGAGGCGGATAACGGGATCCCAGCAATTGGCAGATATTTCGCGGAAAAAGACACTGCCCTTCATCATATTGGCGAAGCCGGGCTTATGGTGATCGAGATGGATAAAATCCCCGTAGCCGAATTTTTCAGAAAAGCGGGGCAGGGTTTCTGGCAGAATATGTGAGTGTGCATCTATTTTCAGCATAGGCGCTAAATCTTCTTAACCTTTTGGAAGGTAGTGGCGGCATCAATCATTCTGAGATAGCTGACTCTTTCTCCGGTTTCAAGTGATTCATAAACATAGCCGGATTCTTCTCTGACAATCACACATTGCCCGAGGTTGTAGCGAAGTGATTCGACCCTATCGCCTTCTGTCAGGGGCACGCCATTGATGTCCACAAACTGAAGTCCGGGTTTTTTGCTTTCTCCGTTGGAATTTCTTTTAAAGAATCTGAACATGTGCGGGGTAATTGAAATGCAAGGTTACAAATAAGCAAAAAAAAACGGGCCTCAAAAAGGCCCGCGTTTTTAAGGTAGATGTAAAACGATAATTTTTATTCAAAAGGGATACAATTCAATTCAGATGCAATTTTAAGAAAGTTGTTCATTTTTCCAATTTTCTACGGGATAAGTCATATTCTTTGACTTATTCCATGGCATAATAGCGGGTATTTTCGCTGATTTTGTCGAGTTTTTCCTGTTGAAAAGCCACCGACAGGAGAAAATCCTCCCGCAATGATTCACAAATCGGATTAGCCGAAGGCGGATCAACCTGGAGCGGGTCAACAGGCACTCCGTTTTTATAAAACCGGAAGTCGAGATGCGGGCCGGTGGAGATGCCGGTACTTCCCACATAACCGATCACTTCACCCTGACGCACAGAGGAGCCTTCTCGCACGCCGTCCCCAAAGCGGGAAAGGTGGAGGTAGGCGGTGGTATAATTGCTGTTATGTCTGACTTTCACCATTTTACCGGCACCGCCATTATAGCCGGCGCTGATTACCACCCCGTCGCCGACGGCGACGACCGGCGTACCTACCGGAGCCGCATAATCCACGCCCAGATGCGGACGGCGGATTTTGAGCACAGGGTGAAACCGGTTATACGAAAAATGTGAACTGATACGGCTGTATTTCAAAGGCGCTTTCAGAAAGGTCTTTCTGAGGCTGTTGCCTTCTTCATCAAAATATTCAAACCCATCGCCCTGATCATATCCATAGGCGAGGTATTCGCGGCTGGCATGGTGAAAGGAGGCGGATTCGATTTTGCCAAACCCGGCTTCTTCTCCATTTACTTCCAGTGTCGTATAGATCATCTTAAAACAATCGCCCTGCTGTAAACCAAAAAAGTCAATAGCCCAGGCATATACATCTGCCAGTTCACTCACCAGCCCGGGGCTGCCGCCTTCATCGATTACCGCCTGATAAAGCGAAGAGGATATTGTACCCGAAAGCACATGTTCGACCGTATCAACCACATGCTGACCAGTCTCGACCTTCACTGAATCGTTGAGATGAATTACGACATAGTCGATGGCATTGGGATAATAGATAAAGCTGCTGGCAGTCTGAAGCGAATCATCCTGATGGATGATGGTATAAGACTTGTTGACCAGCAGGCGGCGCACATCAAAGATTTCGCGGGGAAGGCTGGCTATTTTAAAAACCGTAGTTGCGGGTACGTTGTATCGGGCCAGAATCTCAGACAGATTTTCATTCGCCTGAATGACCTGATTGACCACAACCATCGAATCAATAGGAATACCGTACAACAACTTTGGAGAAATTGGCTGAATCTCCGTAACTTTGCGTGCGGCAGAAGAAAAAGATGCGACTGATTCGGTGGGAAGTTTTTGGATGAAAAAGTATCCTAAAATAAAGAAAACGACCGCGGAGCCAATAATGACAGACGTGGATAATCGATTTTTCATTTATTAAATATAATGGCGGCTACAATTTTTTCGAAAGCAAGTATTGCAATATTGTAGCAGAAAGACAAATATACGGTGAGATTTTTCTTATTTTCGTACTATGGCACTGGCAAATAAAATCAACGGTAAAGAACTCAAACTGGCATTACAACACGACGCCAGCCCCCGCACTACCCTTTCTTTCTACCAATATGCAAAGATTACCGACCCGGTTTCTTTCCGCAATGAAATCTATCAGGCGTGGGAAAACCTGGGCGTAATGGGCCGGGTTTATGTCGCGACCGAAGGTGTCAATGCCCAGATTTCTGTTCCTTCGGCCAACTTCGACGCTTTCAGAGAATCGCTCGAATCGGTCAGTTTCCTCAAAGGTGTAAGGCTGAATATTGCGGTCGAAGACGATGGGAAATCCTTTTTCAAACTAAAAATCAAGGTTCGCCCCAAAATTCTCGCCGACGGACTAAATGACGAGACCTTTGATGTGACCAACAAAGGGATTCACCTCAGCGCTACCGAATTTAACGACATTACTTCGCGTGAAGATACTGTGGTCATTGATATGCGCAACCACTACGAAAGTGAAGTCGGCCATTTCAAAAATGCCATTACCCCCGATGTAGATACTTTCAGAGACTCTCTCCCCGTCGTCGAAGAAATCCTTCAGGAGCATAAAGATAAAAATATCGTCATGTACTGCACCGGTGGTATCCGCTGCGAAAAAGCGAGCGCATGGTTTCGCCACAGAGGATTTGAAAAGGTCTTTCAGCTCGAAGGCGGAATTATCAAATACGCACATGATATCGAAGCAGCCGGATTGGAAAACAAGTTTATTGGCAAAAACTTTGTTTTTGATGAAAGACTGGGTGAACGTATTTCTGATGACGTCATTGCACACTGCCACCAGTGTGGCGCGCCCTGCGACACCCATACCAATTGCAAAAACGTAACCTGCAACCTTCTGTTTATCCAATGCCCTTCATGCGCCGCAACATACGAAGGCTGCTGTTCTGAAGATTGCCGGGATTTTACCCATCTTTCAGCAGAAGAGCAGCTTGAACGCAGAAAAGGCGCTGACAGCGGAATACGCATTTTCTCCAAAGGCAGAATGCGGATCAGCCACTAAGGCTTACAAGGTGCGTTTGACGATTTTGGCGTACCCTTTCATATTGGTGCCTTCTATTTTCACAAAATACATTCCTGCCGCCAGGTTCATATCCTCCACTAAAAACCTGTTTTTACCCGCTTCCGCCAATACCCGCTGATTGACGAACGTGCGCCCTGCGGTATCCATGATCCGGATATCTACGACCTGCGTTTCTGGTACTACATATTCAACCGTGAGGTTGCCATCTACAAAGGGAGAAGGAAAAGCATTGACCGGAAGGCTCGAAGCGCGCAGGGCAATGATCCCGAAAGAATCAATTCTGGTTTTGCGCACAATATTGCTTTTGGTCAGTACACGGCCTCCGAGAACTTCGAAATAGTTCTGTCCCACCTTTGTTTCCATAGCCAGATCTTCTTCCACCGCTCCCGAAATTTCGTGTTCCATATAAGAGAATTCCACTTCTGCTCCCAAATTGGAATTGTTGGTGGGGAAAATCTCAAAATAACGCTCTACCTGCCCAGGCTCATAAGCAGAGCCTGTGGTGCGGATCACCAGGGTTTCGCCCATAGAGCTGCCTGCAGAAACCTTGATCTTCAGCCCCATACCCCCAAATTCACGGGTGGCGCCGTTGCCGATTGTTCGCAGAGAAGCAACCTTTCCTTTGATATAGGAAGTTTCGCTCTCCTGAATGACGCCTGATTCGGAAAGAAGAATATAGGCGGTATCAGTATTCATGGTTCCGGATGTCATAAACAGTCCGTCCTGAACCGTGATATGATGATGAAGAATTACGCTTCCCGTTGGTTTGTCAACTACAACTGTCGGGAATATCGGATCGCCCCAGCCCAGTATTTCCTGGAGACTATCCCCTACCAGATACACCGATCCGGCGGTAAGGATATCATCTCCGGGCCGAAGCTCTACCGAATTGTATATATTGCCATACACCATGATATCCCCGTCTGAAAGCAATTTTCGCCCGCCTTTTTCAAATCCGATATTGTAATAACAACCGCCGGGTATCAGTTGGTCTTTTTTAGATGAACCAAATAGCAGCGTATTGCCGGGATAGGTGCAAAGATCCATAATGCCCATTTTCATGGGTGGGTTGGGATTGGAAGGCAGATAAACCAGCAATCCCCTGTTGATGAAAACAGAGGCTGTACCCGAACCATTCAGCAGACCGGTGAGATAAAGGCCGCCGGTATTGGAATTGACCAGCGTATCGTTATTGGGAATATAAAATGTATGATTAAAGTCCAGCCTGGCAGTCCCGCCGATTTCCTTTTTTATCCACATGCTATCGGAGTTCATGATAAACCTGCCGTGGTTGAAAAGACCTTTATTGAAGCGAAAAGTGCCTTTGGAGGAAAGGGTATAAAACACCCCCGAGTCGCCGATTACAGTAACCGGGCCGTCAAATTTGTGAAAACCTTTGTCGAGCGCGAGTGCGCCGGCAATGTCCACCGGGCCTGTAAATGAAATGAGTCCTGAAGTGGATGCATCGATAAACTGCCCTTCTTCGGCAATTTCCAATGCACCAAAGACTTTATCACCTACGGGAGATTGGATATAAAGCTTGCGCCCGGAAGGGATAATTGTTTTTCCGGTGGCGTTAATTTTTGCCTCGTTTATTATTCCATCCGCGTCGTTCAGCACCAGATCGCCCGAAATATTTATGACGGCATACTCCGAACCGGTACCGTCGATCATGCCTCCGGAAAGATCTACGTGGTGAAAGGTATTGTTGCCTGCGATACTTACATCATAAAAAGTACCAAAAATCTGAATCAGGCTGTCAACCGTGAGGTTCTCATTCTCTGGCTGAAACGTAGCATCTGCTTCGATGGTGAGGCGGTTGAGCACACGGGTCGTACCGGAGGTAAGGGTTCGTTTGGGATTGGAGCGAATCGAATCCGTAGCGATGACCAGATTGTAATAGGTGGTAGCCCTTACCTTCATCGTACCCGATCGGCTGTAAATCACCGTATTTCCCGCTGGTGAAAAATCAGCAACAGCAGTCTGAATGGGCGCATTCGAAGAGCGGGTTTCAAATACGCCTTTGTTTACAAAAGTAGCGGTATTGTCATCGCCATAAATATCTCCGTTCCGGAAAAAGAGGTTTCCTTCATTATAAACGGTGATGCCCGGCGCGATATACACATTATTGTCAAAAATGAAACGGGCAGTTCCGGATATCGTCTGATCATTCTCCCCAAATTTACACCGCTGAAAAAATGCCTGGCCATTATTTTCAATTCCGCCTGCAAAGACGATCCGGGGGGCACTGGTGATGGCATAAGTGTTCCATACTCCCGTAGGCTGAATGGTCACTTTTCCTTTAAATACATTGTTGCCTGCGTTATCGGTATCGGTGAAGTTACCGGCAATGGAAGTTGTCCCAAAAACGGTAAAATTCTTGTTTAAGACGGTCATTCCACCTCCCGGCTCGATGGTGAGATTCTGGCAGGTATTGGAAGGCCCCGTCACGGGCATGGTAATGGTGTGACCGCTTTTGATAATTACGTCCTGAGTGGAATCGGGGATAGAATTGGTTGACCAGACGGCGGGATCTGACCAGTCACCCGTGGCGGTGGATTCAATGGTTGTAGCAAAAATATGAAAAGGAGATAAGCCGATCAGAAAGGCAAGCAGGAAAATACGAGCATACAATTTATCCATAGTCCTTTGTTTCAATTATCATGTGAGCATTGTTTTCAGCTCACAATTATTCACACTTTGGACTAAATTGGCCAAAAAACAATCACCGGACAAGGTTTGTCCGGTGAGTTGTTTTTTTTGACGTATGAGTGGATATGTTAAATTCTGAGGAAATTACTTCACCAGTCGGATATATTTTACCGTATCGCCCGACTGAGCCACCAGGGTATAGATTCCCGCACTCAGATGAGATACAGGGATCGAAAAGCGGTAAGAACCAGTTTCGCGATCTGTATTTGTTGACCACAACACCCTTCCTGCCATATCGGTAAGGCTAAGGGCAGCACCCAGGGGAAGATCGCTCTGGATGAGTTCCACATTCAGCACCTCGGTAAGCGGAGATGGATATGCCCGGAGAGAAAGCGAGGAAGTGGTTTCCAGTCTGACCTCTACGATGGTAGAATAATCATACTGCCCGTTGTTGTCAACCTGCTTGAGCCGGTAATAGAGTACATTACTATTAAGTCTGAGGCCTTCTTCATCGGTGAAGGTATAAGTACTGATGTCGCTGGTAGTACCGGCCCCTTCTACATTTCCGATTGAAGCGAAGATGTTGCCGTCAAATGATCTTTCTACCGAATAATAATCATTGTTTAATTCAAAAGCAGTAGCCCAGTTCAGTACGATTCCCTGAGGTTGGGCGACTGCCTGAAAATCAAGCCATTCAACCGGGAAACTGGCAGGATCACCCAGCGTAAGCGCGCCAAAGGTATTTATTCCGGAAAAGGTCATCTGATTGGCACCTGCATTGAGTGTGCCCCCAATATTAACAAATCCGCCTCCGGTGTTGTGAAGCAAAACGAAGTTGGCCTCAACCAGTCCGGTGATATCTGCATCAATATAATTAAACACAATCGAAGCATTCAGCGCTGCATTATTGGTGGGCACAACGAGGTATCCACGGTTTATACCACCGGTAAGGGCAGGTGTAGAAGTACTTCTGAATACGGTGGTGGCTCCCAGCGGATTACCGGCAGAAGAAGTTATGCTCATCCCCATATTCCCGAAAGTACTGGTCGATCCACCGCCCAGGGTACGGGTAGCTTCTGTGATACCAAATACATAGGCAGTGGGCGTTTCATTCAGCGTACCGGTGGTAGCGAGATGGATAATATTGAGATCGGTGACAACCAATCCACTGATAATATTGAGTGTTCCAAGAACTGCCATATCAGCAGTAACAGTTACGGCTTCAGCGGGCTTATTTACAGTCATATCCTGAAAAACGCCATTTCCCGAAATGGTCTGAGGTCCGGTACCTGCAAGGGTAATCACACCCGGGCCCACCTGGGTAATACTATTGGTGAGGTCGCCGTTGACCGTTACGTTTCCATCGTTGAGGGTGCGCACGGTTCCGATTTCAAAAACCAGATTGTAATACGTAGTGCCTCTTACATCCTGATCTGTACCGACTCGGGCATAACGGAAAGTGTTACCAACGGTAGAAGCTACGAGCGAACCGGTAGCCATAGGTACGTTGCGGAGGGTAGGGTTATAGGTAAATGACTGTTCGTTGCGGAAAACAGATGCACCGTCGGTTCCGTCCAGAATTCCGTTCAGTGTGATTCCGCCTGTATTCGAATTAATTGCCTGTGCACCGGCGCTGACAAACATATCGCCATTGATCAGCAGTGCAGATGATCCGCTGATGGTACTGTTGCCGAAGGTGAAAATACCGTCATTGATTGTAGCTGTTCCATTATTGACAAAATGTGTCTGAAAAGTAAAACTTCCGTCTCCATTTACGTTGAGCGTTCCTGTGGCAGAATTGGTGACAATTCCCTGAAAGGTGTAAGTACCTCTCTGAAGGGTAAATGTGCCATTATTGTTGACAGCTCCGGTAAAGGCAACTATGGTAGAGTTGTTATTCACCACAAATTCAAAGGTTCCACCGGAAACGATGTCTGTCTGCCCAAAAGTTTTTGCACCAAAATGACTGTTAATCAAAAAAGAAGCTCCCGAAGAAATGGTGGTAGTTCCGGTAACGGTTACCACGCCTTCATCTATCTGGCCGGTTCCCGTGGGTACACTCAGTGTACCATTGATGACAAATGTGCCGTGGCTCAGGCTGTTGCCGTCGATCATGCCGCCGGAGGAAAGTTCTGTATTGCCAAGGGTGGTAGTACCGGCAAGATCTGCATCGGTAAACAGTCCCTGAATCAATGAATTGCCCGTAACATTCAGGTCAAATCCTTTGATCAGAAACTCAGCGCCATTCTGAATGGTGAAGTTATTTAGTACGGAAATATTTCCGGTTGCTTCATTATCAAAATTGCTGAGCAGCGGATCAGGTGCAATCACAAGATTATAATAGGAGGTTCCCAGCACGGCCTGTTTGATTCCATCGCGATTGTAGGTTACGGTATTGCCAACGGGCGTAAAATCGACCTGCCCGATGAGCATCGGCGCATTTTTGTGCTGATAAAAAAGATTTCCCTGATTGATAAATTTGGAAGTGCCATCCACACCGGTCAGGTTGGAAACCGGCCCAAAAGTCAGACCGGCGGTATTGGCATTGGTCAGTTCGATTCCAGAACCGACAATGACCGTTCCGGTAAATGCGACGGCACTGGTACCGCCGAGTGTCTGGCTGTTGGTTTCAAAAGTGGCTTTATTGATGATAAAACTCACCCCGTTATTTTCCAGACCACCGCGGAAACGGATATTGCTGACGTTGGTAACGCCGGAGGTGTTCCACGAACCGGTCGCACCCACCGTTACTTTGCCAATGAAAATATTGGCACCTGAATTTTCGGTGTCCAGCAACTGGCCGTTGAGCGTGGTGATACCATTGACGGTATGGTCCCTTTTGAGGAGTACCATGGTTGCACCGGATTCAATCACGAGGTTGTTGCATTCGGTAAGTGAAACGCCAACCGAAGGCATGGTGATTATATGTCCGGAAAGAATCGTAACATCATCTGCGGAGGTGGGGACGCCCACGGGGTTCCAGTTATTGGCATCCACCCAATCGCCGGTTCCTTTGGTGGTTTTGTTCACGGCGAAAGCAGTATTTGTCAGGCTCACGGTTGTAAGGAGTATCAGTATCATGGATAAGCCGATGCGTGGCAACCCACTGATAAGAAGTGAATTCGGAGAAAATCTGTAAGGGTGTTGCATAGTTCAGAAGTTGAGGGTTTGGACTTAAGGTTACGCTGTTAATTACTGTCTGGTCCGAACAGTTATTTTAGTTTTTAAAGATTTTATTGACTGGAATAACTATCTGTATGTAAATGTACGAAAATCAGCTGTTGATGTGTAAGGTTATTACACGAACCGTTCTTTTTTAGGATTGTATAAGCCAAATAAGGTAACTACCCGCAGAAGTGTCTGACAATATACGAAATTTTCCGATGTCAGGTTAAATAGAAAATTGTAGTTCAAATAATCTTTTGTACAACCCATCTCTTTGAATAAGATCTTCATGATTTCCTTTTTCCACAATCCCTCCTTCGCTCATAACCAGAATCATATCTGCCGACAATATGGTTGATAACCGGTGCGCAATCACGAGGGAAGTGCGGTTGGCCATCAGGTGTTCGAGGGCTTGTTGAACCAGTTTTTCAGACTCGGTATCGAGATTGGAGGTAGCCTCATCGAGGATGAGGATTTCGGGGTTGCGAAGCACGGCCCGGGCGATGCTGATCCGCTGTCGCTGGCCTCCCGACAGGCGGGTTCCCCTTTCGCCTAGCAGGGTATCATACCCGTGGGGAAGTTCGCTGATAAAGTCATGGGCATAGGCAACCCGCGCAGCCGCCTCCACCGCTGCCAGGCTGACGCCGGGCAATCCGTAGGCGATATTGTTGCGCACCGTATCGTGAAACAAAAGCCCTTCCTGGGTAACCATGCCTATATGTGAGCGCAAATCCTCCAGCCTGATTTGCCTGATATCGGTATCATCCATGAGGATTCGGCCTTTGTAAGGGTCATAAAACCGCGGGATCAGATCTGCCAGCGTAGATTTGCCGGCACCACTCGGTCCTACAATGGCCACGGTCGCGCCTTTGGGAATTTCAAAACTTACCCCTTTGAGCACATCTGCTGATTCGTAGCGAAACCATACATCCTCAAATTTCAGGCTTCGGTCAAAAGCGGGTTTTGCTTCCGGATTTTTGGCATTTTGCACTTCCGGACGGCTGGCAAGCAATTTTTCTACCCGCTCAAATGAAGCGATTCCCCGTGAAATTTTCGAAACTATCCCCGAAAAGGTTTTGACCGGCGCCAGAAACTGGGAAAAAATGGCGATAAAGCCGATAAACTCCGACGCCTTCAGGCTGCTGTTTTCGCCCAGAATCATCGTTCCTCCCACAAAAATAATGGCACAAACTACCACTATGCTCAATACCTCCGTCAGCGGGGAGGCAAGTTCGGTTCGCCTTCTGATCCCAATCTGTGTATCGGTATATCGCTGGTTAATCTTGTGGTGGCGATCCTGTTCAAATTTTTCTTTCTGAAACGCCTTTACGATACGGAAACTGGTAATAAATTCTTCATTCTGCGCCAAAAGGTCACCAAGAATTTCCTGCCCCCTGGCAGACTTGCGTTTCAGAGGCCGCGCAATCATATTTATGGCAAGGGCGGTTACCGGCAATATCAAAAGCGTAAACAGCGTCAGTTTCCACGAAATAACTACAAGGGTAAATAAAAACACCAGCATGGTAAGGGGCTCCCGTATCGCACCCTGAACCGTGCTGATCACCGATTCCATAATTACCTGCAGGTCGCTGGTCAGGATGTTCAGGGTATCGCCTTTTTTATTGCGTGAAAAAAAAGGCAGATCAAGCGTAGTCAGGTGGGTGAATATATGATCCCGCATTCGCTGTACAATCCCAAACTCCAGCGGGGCCATGCTATAACTGGCCAGGTACCGGAAAAGATTTTTTACCAGAATCACTCCCAGCAGAAAAAAACAAAAATAAAACAGTACTTCTTCCCTCCCATAAGTGTGCATCCACCCGCTCAGGTAGAAATACCCGTAAGCTTTGAGCGAAGCAAGATCTGCCAGGGAAAATATCATCTCTGGCCGGGGTATCTCCTGCCGGTAAAAAAGAATTTCCAGAAAGGGAATGGCCGACACCAGAGACACTGCACTGAAAATCGTGTACAACAGCAAAAAGACAAAGGACAGCCCTCCCAGCCAAAACCAGGGGCGCCCAAAAGAAAGAATTCGGAAATAAGCGCGCATCCTTATAACTTTGCAGGTAGAAAGGCCTTGTCCTATCGATACAAAAGTATATGTCTGGTTCCATTCAACAAAAAAAAACCGAAAAGCTCATTCAATTTGAAATCAGCGAAATCATTCGCACCCACCCTGCGTTCAGCCAGGGCAGTATGGTTTCAGTTACGGTAATCAGGCTTACGCCCGACAAAGGAATGGCGAAAATTTATCTGACTGTCTTCCCCGACGATAAGCTGGAAGCTGTCACCGATGCGATGAACGCCCATATGCATGAGATCAGAAGGCTGCTCGCCGCCCGCATCAAAAATAAAGTGCGCATCGTTCCGGAAATCCGCTTTTACGCCGATGACTCCTTTCGCGAAGCAGACAAAATCGAAAGGATTTTTAAAAAACTCGATGAGGAGGGTAAAACAGAATGAACCTCCCTTTTTATATCGCCCGGCGTTATCTTTTCTCCCGCAAATCCAGTAATGCGATTAATATTATCACCTGGGTTTCCATGGCGGGAATCGGTGTGGGCACGGCTGCACTAATTCTCGTGCTTTCGGTATTCAATGGGCTGACAACTTTCATTGAAGGACTCTTTGCTGCCATGGATCCGGACATCAAAGTGGTAGCCGCCCGTGGTCAGGTGTTTGAACATTCCGATGATATCTATAAGAACCTGGCCGAACACCCCGAAGTAGTAGCCATCACCCGTACCATCGAAGGCAGGGTATGGCTGGAATTTGTCGATAACCAGACCTACGGTACGATCAAGGGAGTGGAGGAGGATTTCCTCTCGGTCAATCGCGTGGACACATTTGTCTATGCCGGTGAATATAATTTCAAACCGCGTAGCGGCGTCCCCCAGGCGGTACTGGGAAGTGTCATCGCAGCCAATCTGAGTGCTGATCTCAACAATGATTTCCGCCCTATATCGGTTTCCTATATCCCGAGAGATGCATCGATTTCCAACCCGATCAATACCGAGTTCATTTTCCCCTCAGGATACTTCAGCGTCCAAAAAGAGTATGATGAAAAATATATTCTTACTGACTTCTATGTTGTGAGGGATTTGTTTGAACTAAAAAATGAAATCTCTGCCTACGAACTCAGGCTCACCAATCCAGATCGCGCAGGCTCGGTCAAAAAGCAGATTGAAGCCATCGTAGGACCCGAATTTGAAGTACTTACCTGGTATGAACAGCACCAGACCTTGTACAAGGTCATGCGCAACGAAAAATATGTCAGCTACCTCATTCTGGTGCTAATGCTTTCCATTGCTGCGGTCAATATTGTGGGCAGCCTTTCCATGATCGTATTGGAAAAAACCCGTGATATTGCAGTACTCAAATCTTTTGGGGCCAATAGCATGATTATCCGCAGGATTTTCCTCGCCGACGGACTGCTGGTAGGCGCAGTAGGAGGCGTTTTTGGCGTAGTGGTCGCCCTGCTGACCGGACTGGCGCAAAAGTATTTCGGTTTTATTCAGTTAAACGGCGGGGAAAGCTTCCGGGTAAAAGCCTTCCCCATCGAATTGCAGGCTTCAGACTTTTTGCTGGTAGCCGTTACCGTTGTCATTCTATCGGTTCTGGCTTCGGTTTATCCTTCCCTTCAGGCTTCGAGGGTGAAAGTGGTAAAGGGGCTTCGGATGTAAATTCTCAATAAACTCCTTTATTTCTGTGATCCCCGCCCCGGAGTTTGACGGTGCGCTTGAGGGGTATCTGCATGCCGCCCGTTCCTTCCAGCCAGTCGTAGATTTCTCCCGCCAGTTGTTTGATCATATCCTGATGCGCGGGCGAAGCGATCAGGTTGTTTTGCTCGTGCGGGTCTTGCTGCAAATCGTAAAACTCGTTGGTATCCCAAATGCCGTGATAGCGGATATATTTGTAGCGATCGGTGCGCACGCCATGCATCGTGGGGGTCTGCGGAAAATCGTATTCCCAGTAGTATTCATAAAATATCCGGTCGCGCCAGACCACATCTGCCCCGGTGAGCAGGGGCACAAATGATTTACCGTGCATATAACCCGGAGCCGTCAGTCCGGCCATCTGCATTACCGTGGGTGCAATGTCTATATTTTGCACCATTCCGGAAATGGTTTTACCACCGGCAAACAGTTCGGGGCAACGTACAAGGAAAGGCACCTTAACGGATTCTTCATAAAACTGGCGTTTGTCGATCAGCCCGTGCTCGCCGAAGGCGAAACCGTTGTCTCCCATATAAATGACCATGGTTGACTCATCGAGATTATTGGCTTTGAGCCAGTTTAGTACAGCGCCTACACTTTCATCCACCCCCAGCAGCGTCTCACAATACCGCCGGAAAAATGTAGCGTAATCCATGTTTCCGTGGTACATATAATCCACCCCATGCCAGCTTTCACGTTGCATTTTCTGCCAGTCGGGCATACGGCCTTCCCCGTAGTATTCGTCGGTCTGGTAGGGCTGTTCTCCCGGTTTCCGGTTTTTACCTTTCACCTGAGGTACAGAGGAGTAATAAGAAGGCGGGTAAATCAGGGGTTCATCTTTGTATTTTCCCGCGTGGCGGGCTGCGGGCTGAAAATCGGCATGCACCGCTTTATGAGACAAATACACAAAAAAGGGCTTGCTTTTATCCTGCTGATCCAGCCACCCGAGGGTATGCTGGGTCAGAAGATCGGTAATATAGGTCGAGTCTCCGTAGGCAATATGCTCACCATTGATATTGAGCGTCGGATTGTAATACACACCCTGCCCCCGAAAGCTTTCCCAATGGTTGAAGCCAGGCCTCGGGTCGTCAGTATCGTGTCCCATATGCCATTTGCCAAAAAACGCCGTCTGGTATCCCGCTTTCTGGAGGTATTGCGGGAAAAAAAACAGATTGTCAGGCACCGGCGCCTGGTTGTCAACCACCGTATGTGTGTGGGAAAACATTCCGGTAAGTATGGAAGCACGGCTGGGAGAACAAAGCGAGGTCGTTACAAATGCATTGGGAAAATGCGCTCCTTCACTGGCCAGGCGGTCGAGATTGGGGGTTTTCAGCCAGGGAACCTTCCCCGTAAATCCCATAAAATCATACCGGTGATCATCGGTAAGAATGAATATTACATTCCGGGGTTTGACTGTTTTGTCTTTCGCCAGTTTGGGAAGTTTTTGCTGACCAAAGAGGGGCATACTTCCTGCGAAAAGAAAAAAAAACAACAATAAAAAGTAAGGGTTCAGACGATTCATTTTCAGGAAAGATTAGGCTATGAAACACGTATAGACAGTCCTTTTATCTGGACAATAATTTTCTCATAAACTCAAGGTCTTTTTTCATCGCAGCAGCAATCACTGATTTGTCAACCGCAATGTCGCGCTTTCCATGCTCAGCACCGCCGAGGTCATATTCATAGTGAAGGCAAATAGGGGTGGATACCTTCAGTTTCCGCAACATGGCGACATAAATATCAAAATCGACCATCCCCTCTCCCAGCGGCACATTTTTCACCTCTACTTTATCGCCGTTTATGGCCCATACAAAATCTTTAAAGTCGAGTGTATTGATGTGGGGGGCAATTCGCTGAAGCACAATCGGCCAGGTATTGGCGCCTTCCACGGTTGCATGCCGGATATCGTACTGACAGCCGATCCAATCTGATCCGATGGCATCCAGCATGTCCGCCAAATCCCAGATTGCCGAGCCAAAACGGTCACCCGCGTGATTCTGATAAGCGCCTCTGATACCCGTTTTTTCATTCAATTCGGCAAGGCGGCCAAACTGGTCCGCCAGCCTGACCTGGTTTTCCTTTAGAGAAAGAGCAGGATCATAAGGAACCCATCCCATCCGGTAGTACTGAATTCCCAGATCTGCGGCTGTTTTAAGAATCGCTTCGGTATGTTCTTCATTGGCAGCAGCAACGGCAGTAGTAATCATAGTGACTTTTTTTCCTGCTTTTTCCACTGCCCTAACGGCTTTAGGCAAATCTTTTTTCACATTTTCTGGGAGCACATGTCCGCCGGGCCTTACGGTGAGATCCACGCCATCGAAGCCGATGGCGGCAGCAAAATCAGCCATAGGGCCATAATCGAGCCATTGAAGATGTTTGGAGAAAACAGAAATTTCAGGCATTTTTTCCATATTTGTCCGGGAAAAACTTAATTCCGGAAAACCTGCTGCCAGGGAAAATAAAACACCTGCCTTAGCGGTTTGAGATATAAACCTTCTGCGGGAAAGGGGGTTGTTGTTATTCATTGGTGTAGTAGATAGCAATCTGTGTGTTATAAATGTAAAGTTCTTCTGCGTAAACCCAAAATATATGAATCGTATTCTGCTCTGTTTGCTGATCCTTCTGCCTTTTTTCTCCACAGCACAACCCACCTGCGCCACCGGCCGCTACCAGCAGGTTGTTTTCCCCAACTTTACCAAAATATCGGGGGTAAAATACGGGTGGAATATCCAGCCTGCAACCGGGAATCCTACGAATGTGGACACACTGTACATGGATATTTACCAGCCGGCAGGTGATAGTCTCACGCCCAAACGACCCGTAATTCTACTTGCCTTTGGCGGTAGTTTTTTCTTTGGGTCGCGTACCAGCCCCGATATCGTAGAATTGTGCACCCGGTTTGTGAAACTGGGTTATGTCACGGTTTCTATCGATTACCGGCTCACGCCCGAAATCGTATTAAACGGAAACGAATACATTCTGTATAAAGCTGTAATGAAGGCTACGCACGATATGCGGGCAGCCGTCAGGTTTTTGCACAAAGATGCCATGACCGACAATCTGTACAGGATTGACCCTGACCAGATATTTGTAGGCGGAGTTTCGGCAGGCGGAATTGCGGCGCTTCACCTCGCCTACCTGGATCAGGCTGGCGAATTTCCTCCGGTGATTGCAGGCGATATTCCCGGCCTCGGCGGAGTCGAAGGGCTGAGCGGCAATATGGGTTACCCCTCCACCGTAGCAGGAGTGATCAACCTCTGCGGAGCCATCGGAGATACAGCCTGGATTCATCCCGGAGACGAGCCAATTGTGAGCCTGCACGGCACACAGGATGCCACCGTCCCTTATGGAACCTCAACCCTTCAGCTTTTTGGTGCCAATGTCATTGTCCACGGAAGTTCGAGTATTCATGTCAGGGCAGATGAAGCAGGGATTCAAAATGCATTTTATTCCTTCGAGGGAGCAGATCACGTGCCTTTTGCCTTTGGGCTTTCCGTACCCCAGTATATGGATACAACCTTCAGATTTGTCCGCGATTTCCTCGCAACACTTGTATGCGAAAACGCAACGGCGGCAGATCCTGAAATGGCACCTTCAAAATTGACCATAGCGCCTAATCCTTTTTCCGCCACAACGCGCATTTCGATGGAAAACTACAGATTGCAAAATCCGGAGTTATTTGATATTCAGGGCAGAAAGGTAAATGCAGAATTCTCCTCAGAAAACCAGTCTGTTATTCTAAACAAAGGGATGATACCGGCAGGATTGTATATGCTTCGGGTAAAAGACCAACAGGGCCGCCTGATCGTAGCTAAGGTTCAGGTGGAATAAAGCCCAATTGAAACATTTTCCTTACCTTTGCGGTTCAAAGGAGGTATCATGAAAAGAGTTGTAGTCGGTCTTTCAGGTGGGGTGGACTCCAGCGTCGCCGCCTGGCTGCTCAAAAAGCAGGGATATGAAGTGATCGGCCTGTTTATGAAAAACTGGCACGACGATACCGTTACGATCAGCGACGAATGTCCCTGGCTCGACGACAGCAATGACGCGCTGAGTGTCGCACAAAAACTGGGGATTCCCTTTCAGACCATTGATCTGAGCACAGAGTATAAGGCAAGGATCGTGGATTATATGTTTGCCGAATACAAGACGGGCCGCACGCCTAATCCCGATGTGCTGTGCAACAGAGAAATCAAATTTGATATTTTCCTTGAAAAAGCCCTCAAGCTCAAAGCTGACTTTGTCGCTACAGGCCATTACTGTCAGAAAGAAGAAATCATCGTAAATGGTGAGCCGGTATATCGCCTGCTCGCCGGAGCCGATCCCAACAAAGACCAAAGTTATTTTCTCTGCCAGCTCACACAACAGCAGTTAAAATACGCGTTATTCCCCATCGGCCACCTGCAAAAACCCGAAGTGAGGCAAATTGCGGCAGAACTCGATCTCGTAACTGCCGGAAAAAAAGATTCGCAGGGACTTTGTTTTGTCGGCAAGGTGCGCCTTCCCGAGTTTCTTCAGCAACAACTTCTCCCCAAAAAAGGAAAAATCGTCGAAATTGACGCAGAATCTCCGCTTTATCATGTTCCGGTCATCCAGGGATTTCCGTCCAATGATCAGACTTACTGGCTGCGCGAGGTTTCCCGGCCCTATGTTTACAGGGAAGAAGATGGGAAAATAATAGGTCAACACAACGGCGCACACTATTACACGATCGGCCAGCGCAAGGGGCTGAACGTGGGCGGCAAAGCCGAACCACTTTTTGTGATTGCAACTGACACAACCGAAAATATTATTTATGTGGGAATGGGGGAAACACACCCCGGACTAAACCGAAGAGGCCTTTTTATTCCCCAAAACGAAACTCACTGGGTCCGAACGGACAAAGCACTCTCTCCCGGAGAATCAAGGGAACTGCGGGTGAGGATCCGCTACCGGCAGACACTCCAGGCTGCCACGCTCTACCAGGAGGCAGAAGGGCTTTATATTGTCTTTGAGGAATACCAGCGGGGCATCACTCCCGGCCAGTTTGCCGCATGGTATGATGAAACAGAATTGCTTGGATCAGGGGTAATAGCCTGATAAACAAATCATTAAAAATGAAGATACTCAAATACACAGCCATCATTGCCGGTATCATTCTCGGACTGGTATTGCTGACCGGTATGATTGCAGGTTTTGTGTTACATGAAAAAAAGCCTGAGGGAAAAATCTGCGCGGAAGCAGGAGAAATCGCAAATCAGATAATGGAAGCGGTGGACTGTGCCGCATGGGACACAACCGGTGCCATCACCTGGTCTTATGGCGGGCGGGGACACCATCTCTGGGACAAAAACCGGAATTTTAACCGTGCGACCTGGGGAGACAATGAAGTGCTGGTTGACCTCAACACACTCAAAGGGGTGGCATTTCAAAAGGGAAAACGGGTGGAAGGAAAAAAAGCAGATAAGCTCGTACACCAGGCATGGCTCCGATGGGTCAACGACGCTTTCTGGCTCAACCCCTTGTGCAAACTTTATGACCCGGGCACTGTCCGTTCGCTGGTGAAGGTAAAAGATGGGCGTACCGGCCTGATGATCACATACCAGACAGGAGGAGCCACTCCCGGCGATTCTTATGTATGGTTGACCGATGATACCGGTATGCCGGCAGAATGGAAACTCTGGGTTAAAATCCTCCCGGTAGGCGGGATTCCCTTTACATGGGAGGGATGGGAAACCCTGGTTACCGGAGCCAAAGTTTCAACTATACACAAAGGGCAGGCCGGAGTTACCCTAAAAATCGAAGATTTGAAAGCGTCCATTCATCTCGAAGAACTGACAAATGGTGCAGACCCCTTTTTGCCTTTGGAGGCACTGCCATCTGATTAGTGGATAGTATGATTTTTTATCAGCGCACGGGCTGACAACGCTGCACCAATAATGCCGGCGAGGTTGAGTAGTTTGGCAGTGGTAACAGTAGTAGGCACATTAATGGTATCTTCAAACTTGTCAAATTTTTTACTGGCGCCGCCACCAAGTATAATCACATCGGGGTAAAACAGCCCGTAAACGTAATTGAGATACTCATTCAGTCTTTTGCCCCATACATGCCAGGAAAGGTCGTTTTTTTTCCGCGCTGCATCCGACGCATAATGCTCAGCTATTCCGCCCTTAAATTTCAGGTGTCCCAGTTCTGAATTGGGAACCAGTTGCCCGTCCTGAATAAATGCACTGCCGATTCCGGTACCGATCGTAAGCAGAAGTGCAAGACCTTCAATACCCTTACCTGCGCCAAAAGTGGCTTCGGCCAGGCCTGCGGCATCGGCATCGTTGACCACTTTCACCAGGCAGTCAGTAGTCTCTTCCAGTAAAGCCTCCACCCGGGTGTCGATCCACCGCTTATCGATATTGGCGGCGGTGAGAACTTTCCCTTTCTGGATAACTGAAGGAAATCCGCAGCCGATCAGTCCTTTCCATTGAAAATCATCAACCATTTGGGCAACGGTTTTGGCCACAGCTTTGGGAGTAGAAGGGTCTGGGGTTTCGTAACGAAGTCTTTCAGAAGTGAGATGGCCGGTGGTAACGTTCACAATCGCTCCTTTGATTCCGGAGCCGCCAATGTCAATACCTAATATTTCCACAGATAAAATTATTTTTGTATGCCGGAAAAGGGGTAAAATACAGCGAATATTTTAGCTGTCAAACTCCTGAGAAAGAAAGTCGCCGGTTACGCCCAAATTAAGGCAGATATTTCGCAGTTCTATTCTGAATTTATAGGGAATCAGCCGCTCCAATCGCTTTTCACGCTGGCGGATGGATCGCTCCACACTTCGCCTGCGATCTGCGCCAGGCTCACCTTCCAGTTCCCGACGCAGGTCGGAAATCTGCCGCAGCAGTTGCTCAATGGATAATATATACTGATCTTCGGCGCTCATCGTAGGAAAGATACGGAATTTCCGGATTTATTTGCTAAAAACCGCTTTCCTTCGTTAAAGAATTAATATCTGGCGATACTAAACCCAATACCTATGAACTACAAAATCCATCTTTACCGGACTGTAATTTTTACAGCATCCCTTTTCCTTCTCTTCTCAATGGCCCAGGCCCAAAAAGTTAAAAAAGGGCTTTTTATCGGGCTAAATGTAACCAACAACAATTTTAACCCGGAGGGGTTTGACGGTACGAAAATTCTTGTCGGCACTTCTGCTCCGTTTACCACCTTCTCCGTACCCGAACTCAGCCCGGCCACGGGTATTGGGGCAAGTCTGGGCTACCGGGGAAAAGACGGCTCGATAGAAATCAATTATACCAGCTACAACCACGAGGGAAAATGGCTCTCCTTCAGTGGCGATGCGACCAATGCCATGCTCAGCATTAATCTGAAAAAGTATTTTCTGCGAGAACTCCGCCTTCAGCCTTTTATCCAGGCCGGCTGGATTCCGCTGGCTACCCTTACCGTCGCAGATGCTGGCGTAATTCCTGTAACCCTTCAAAAAACTGACGCGCGTTACCAGGGTGATATCGGTAGTTTTCAGGTTGGGGGCGGTGCCGCCTTTTACTGGACAGAACGTTTTGGCGTACACGGAACCGTACTTTACCGATATACAAATTTTGGCAGCGTAGAGGACGACAATGGTGCAACTTTCGAGCCCGAAAACCCCATCAATGGCACCGGCTGGAATGCGGGGATCTCGCTGACTTATACCCTTCTTTAGGGAATTATTTTAAGACAATTTTAAGACGCTTTTTTCTCTCTTGCCCGGGCCATTTTGTACCTTTATCACAAAATGGCCATGCGCATTCTTATCGTCGAAGACGAACCGGGGATTCTCAATTTTCTCAGGCAGGGGCTCGAAGAAGAATCCTATGTCATAGATACTGCATCTGACGGAAATGAAGGCCTGGAAAAAGCGCTGAATTCTTCCTGGGATCTTCTCCTCATTGACTGGATGCTGCCGGGCATCAGCGGCATGGATGTTTGCCGCAGGTTTCGCGCGGTCGATTCCCAAACCCCGGTCATCTTCCTCACCGCCCGTGATACCGTTCAGGACACCATTATGGGATTGAAAGCGGGGGCGAATGATTATATCCGGAAACCTTTCAGTTTCGACGAACTACTGGAAAGAATCAGGGTTCAGTTCCGAAGCCGCGAATCCACTTCCTCCGATCAGCTTACCCTGGGGCCTATCCGGATGGATATCCATTCCCATCAGGTCTATCGCCAGAATGAACTTATTTCCCTTACACAGAAAGAATTTGATCTGCTCGAATACCTCATCCGAAACAAAGGGAAAGTCTGCCGCCGCACCAGTATTATTGAAAGTGTATGGGATATTCACTTCGAATACAATACCGGAGTGATTGATGTCTATATCAACTCACTTCGCAAAAAACTCAAACTCGAAACGGAAGAAGATTATATTCAGACCATCAGAGGGGTGGGTTATATTGCCAGAGAATTATGAACCAGTCATTTCAAAACCGGGTTGCCGCATGGTTTATGGCCAGTACTGCGACCGTCGTCGCTGTGGTTTTTCTCATTACCTATGTGATTGTCCGTACCACGGTTTACCTCCACCTCAACAACGATATCACCATTGAGGCAAATAAACATTTTGGCGAAATGGTGGTCGAAAACAACCATCCTGTGTTTCGCGACAAAACCGAATGGATGGAAAGAGAACACCGAACCATCGAGGTCAATCCTGTCTTTGTTCAAATCGTTGATCAAGCGGGACAACTGGTTGACAAATCGCCCAATCTGAAAGAAGGCGCACTCAGTTTTAACCCCAGCCAACCTGATGGAATATTCTTTAATGCCACGCTCTCCGGAAACGCCATTCGCCAGGTTCAGGTGTCGATGAAACAGGGAGAACAGGTATATGGGTATCTACTTGTCGCTATGTCGCTCGAAGACTCACAGATGGTTCTGCTCAACCTGAGGCGTATTTTGCTGATTGCATTTCCCGTAGTTCTGATTATACTTTTTCTGAGTGCAAGGTTTATCGCCGGAAAAAGCATCCATCCGGTAACCGATATTATCCGTACTGCCAGCAAGATCACCCGGGAAAACCTCGGCGAGCGTATCCCTATACCCAAAAATGAAGACGAGCTTCATACCCTGGTACAAACCATCAATGACCTGCTGGAACGGATAGAGCAAGCCGTAGAGCGGGAAAAACAGTTTACCGCAGATGCCTCCCACGAATTGCGTACCCCCCTCGCGATCATCAAGGGAAATCTCGAAGTTTTAATCCGTAAACCCCGAAATACAGAAGAATACATTGCCAAAATTCAGTATGTCGTCGGAGAAATCAACCGGATGAACCATCTTGTAGATCAATTGCTGCTCCTTGCGCGTTTTGAAAGCCAGAAGGCTGCACTCGAAAGGCGGCAGACCGACCTGACAGCACTCACAGAGCAGGTGCTTGCCCGACAGCAACAAATAATACAGGAAAACCAGATCACAGTCATATTGAAAGCTGAGGGTAATCTGAGCGTTTGGTCCGACCCCTATATGATAGACATTATTCTCGAAAACCTCATCTCCAACTCCGTCAAATATTCAGATCAGCGAGGAACTGTAAAAATAAACCTCCTATCCGCTCCGGGAAAAGCCAGTATTTCTATTCATAATACAGGGGAAACCATCAAACCAGAGGATCTGGATCGTATTTTTGAACGGTTTTATCGCCCGGAACCGACCCGGCTTCCCCACATCAAAGGCGCAGGCCTGGGGCTATCCATTGTAAGGCGAATGTGCGACCTTCTTCAGATAAAAATATCCATCAACAGCACCAAAGAGCTGGGAACAACAGTACAACTCACCATTCCGGATTCTTTCACTAATGAATTTTAAGCAAACTTTAAGGGAGACTTTTTTATACCCTTAGATTCATTCATTAGGTTTGTTTTGTCCTTAACAGCACCCTCATGTCTGAGAAAATCATATCCTTCAGTATCCGGAATAAATTAATTATTATTCTGTTTACGCTTTCTGTTGTGGCTTTTGGCAGTTTTTCCCTGACCCGGATACCGATCGGGGCCGTTCCCGATGTTACCAATAACCAGGTACAGGTAATCACGACTTCCCGAAACCTTTCCACCCAGGATGTAGAACAGTTTCTGACCTACCCGGTCGAACTGGAAATGGCCAATCTTCCCGGGGTAAAAGAAATCCGGTCTATTTCGAAGTTTGGGCTTTCGGTTGTCACCATTGTATTTGACGACGATATGGGAACCTATCTTCCCCGGCAGTTGATTGCCGAAAAAATCCAGAGCGCGGTTGAAAAAATCCCCACGGGCTTTGGCACTCCTTTTATGGGGCCAATTTCTACCGGGCTGGGCGAAATCTACCAATATATTATTGACACAAAACCCGGCTATGATTCGGTCTATTCGCCGATGGATTTGCGAACACTTCAGGACTGGGTGGTAAAGAGACAACTTTCAGGAATACCGGGGGTGGTGGAGGTGAATACCTGGGGCGGTTATCTCAAACAATACGAAGTGGCCATTGACCCGGGGGCACTCAGAGGATTGAATATTTCGATTACAGAGGTTTTTGATGCGCTGGAAAAAAACAATTCCATTGCAGGAGGCGGGTACATCGAAAAGGAAGAGCAGGCTTTTTTTATCAGAGGCGAGGGCCTTGCAAAATCGGCTGAGGATATCGAGAATATCGTCATCAAACAGGTAAACGGGGTGCCGGTAATGATTCACGATATCGGCCGTGTTTATGATGGCTATGCTACCCGCTTCGGCGCCATTACCGGAAATGGCGAGGGAGAAAAAGTTTTGGGGCAAATCATGATGCTCAAAGATGCCAATTCCAAACAGGTCATTGAAGCAGTAAAAGAACGGGTAGCGGAAGTACAGAAAACCCTGCCGGAAGGTATTTATATCAATGCATTCCTGGAAAGGAGCGAACTGATTGAAAAGACCACCTTCACCGTCGCAGAAAACCTGATTCTGGGATTCCTGATTGTGGTTTTTGTTGTAGTACTCCTGCTGGGAAATCTGAGGTCAGGACTCGTTGTTGCATCTGTGATCCCGCTATGCCTGCTTTTTGCCCTTAGTCTTATGTACATTTTGGGCGTGGATGCCAACCTCATGAGCCTGGGCGCCATTGACTTCGGGATTATTATTGACGGCGCTGTGATCATCGTCGAATTTATCGCCTTCCAGATTACCCATCGCAAAAAAGAACTGACCGGGCTCAATGCCGAAGATAAACGCGAAATGGTGGACAAAATCACGCTCAAAAGCGCAGAGAAAATGATGCATTCCGCTGTGTTTGGGCAGTTGATCATTATACTGGTTTTTATCCCCATTCTCTCGCTGAGCGGTGTGGAAGGCAAAATGTTTAAGCCTATGGCCATGACATTTTGTTTTGCCCTCATCGGTGCTATGATATTCTGTTTTACCTATGTGCCGGTTGCTGCTTCTCTTTTTCTCCGGCCCGAATCCAATGACAAGCCCTCCCTTTCAGAAAAATTCATGGCATTTGTCAGCCGGATTTATCAACCTGTCATTGTGTTTTCCCTCCGGTATAAGAAAATCGTACTCATTGCCGCAGCAGTTTTATTCTCTCTTGCCCTGGGGTTGTTTAGTCAGATGGGGGGCGAATTTGTACCTACCCTTGACGAAGGTGATTTTGTCATTCAGCCGGTTTTAAAAACCGGAACCTCCCTGAGCGAAACGATACGCCTGACCACCCAGATGGAGCGTATCCTTCTCGACAACTTTCCCGAAGTGGATCAGGTGGTAAGCCGGATTGGCGCAGCAGAAGTGCCCACTGACCCGATGTCCATGGAAGAGTCAGATATTATCATCAAGCTGAAACCCCGCGGTGAATGGGTTTCAGCAGAAAGTAAAGACGAACTGGCAGACAAATTTAAGGAGGCGCTCTCGGTAATCCCTGGCATTGATTATGAGTTTACCCAGCCGATAGAGATGCGGTTTAATGAACTAATTACCGGTGTAAGGGCCGATGTGGCGATAAAAATATTCGGAGAAGACCTTTCTGTTCTCAGCCAAAAAGCGGATGAGATTCACCGGCTCATCCATCAGGTAGAAGGTGCAGCGGATATTTCGGTCGAAAAAATTGCAGGCCTTCCACAGATGCGGGTGGTATATGACCGGAAAAAACTCGCCAGATACGGCCTGAATGTCGAAGATATGAACCGGTTTGTGTCGATGGGATTTGCAGGAGTTACTGCCGGAAATATATTCGAAGGAGAAAGGCGGTTTGACCTGGTAATCAAACTCGATGAAGCCCACCGCAAAAATCTTCAGGATCTCAAAGATCTCTATGTGTCTCTTCCCGACGGTCAGCAGATACCCTTGCAGGAAGTAGCCGGTATTTTTTATTCCAAAGGCCCGGCACGTATTTCCCGAGACAATACCCGGCGCCGAATTGTGGTCGGTATCAACGTGAGGAACCGCGATATGGAGTCTGTGGTAAATGATATCCGCACCCTGATTGATGCCAATATCCAGCTACCCGCAGGATATTATATCTCCTATGGCGGGCAGTTTGAAAACCTGCGGTCAGCCAAAGCCCGTCTGGCAGTAGCCGTTCCTGTCGCCATGCTGCTGATTCTGATCATGCTGCACTTCGCCTTCAGCTCGCTCAAAGAAGCGCTGATGGTCTATTCTGCCATTCCCCTATCGGCTATCGGAGGCATTGTCCTGCTTTGGCTGCGCGGGCTGCCGTTCAGCATATCTGCCGGCGTAGGGTTTATCGCACTGTTTGGTATCGCCGTTCTCAACGGGCTGGTACTGATTGAGCATTTCAAAGAACTGAAAAGCCATGGAATGGCCAATACCCACCGACGGATCATCAGGGGCACTACCGAAAGACTGCGGCCCGTTTTGCTCACTGCCACCGCAGCAGCGCTGGGCTTTTTTCCTATGGCTATATCGACATCCGCAGGTGCAGAAGTACAACGCCCGCTGGCAACTGTGGTGATTGGCGGGCTGGTTTCGGCAACTTTCCTTACTCTGATCGTGTTGCCCGTACTATATGCCATATTTGATTCGCCTTCAAAACCCCGCAAAACAAAAAAACGAAACCGGACAACAGCCGCTGTGGCTATCCTGGCCTTTCTGGTTTTGCCGGCAGGCCTGTATGCACAGCCCCGGAGCCTGAGTCTGGATGAAGCCATCCATGTTGCCGTTCAAAACAATGAAATCCTTCAGGCAGAAGCATTGAAAATCAGGCAGGCAGAAGCGCTGATCCCCTCCGGCAGAGATCTGGGAAAAACAGGATTGTTTTACAATTTTGACCAGAATAACATCGCCGAAAACGGATACCCTATCCATGTGTGGGGAATTCAACAGGCCGTACCCTTTCCAGGTATTTTTCAGGCGCAAAAACGGGTTTTTGAAAACCAGACAGAAATGCAGGATCAACAGTATAACCTCGCGGAAATGCAGATGAAAAAAGATGTCTCCCTGGCTTATTACCAGATTGTGTATCTGTCTCATAAGCTGGCCATTTACTCCTACCTCGACAGCCTGTATCAAAGTTTTGCCTATGCTGCAAAAAGGCGATACGAGACAGGAGAAACCAATTACCTCGAAATGGTAACCGCCGAAGCCAAACGCAATCAGTTGACAACACTTTTGCGACAGATCAACAATGACCGGGAGACGGCTTATATTTCCCTTCAGCAACTGTTGGCAGCCACCACTCCTTTTGTCGTGGAAGAAACGCGCCTCAAACAGCTTCCTGCACCTGAAAATGACCTTCTCTCCCACCCCGGCGTCGCCTATTATGACTATGCAAAACAAATGACCGAGTCAGTCTGGAAACTGGAAAAAAACCGAAGGCTTCCCGATTTTCAACTGGAATACTTTCAGGGAACAAACACTCAGATCAATTCCCGCCTGTATCAGGGCGTACGCGTGGGCATTGCCCTGCCGCTACTGGCTCAGCCCCACAAATCGCGCATTGATGCTGCGGCCATCGGAAGGGAAATTACCCTAAAAAATGCCGATGCCTATACACGCCAACTGGATTTACAAAAAACAAAGCTTGAAGCCGAAGGCAGAAAACACAATGAGGCCATTGATTATTATAATGAAACCGGAAAAAACCTTTCCGCCGAACTGGTTAAAACCGCGGAAAAGAGTTTCCGGGAAGGGGAAATCGACTTCATGGTATTTATCCAAAGTCTCGAAAATGCTGCCGAAATCGAACTTGCCTGGCTCGAAAGCCTTTTTCAATACGATCAAATCATGCTCGAACTCACCTATCTTACCCGCTAACATCCCGGATATGAACCGCATAATTTTTCTTATCGTTTACGCACTCCTGGCGGGCACACTGTTTTCTGCCTGCAAATCTTCGCAAAATCAGCCCGAAACAGATCCCGCTTCTGTCGAGGAAGAAACCACACAATCTTCCACCCGGATAAATATTACCCAGGCCCAGTTTACGGCTGCCGGTATGACGCTCGGAGATGTTACAACCTACGATTTTCCACAAACTGTACAGGCAAACGGGTATATCGATGTGCCTCCCGGCAACCTGGCCAGAGTCAGCGCCTTTATGGAGGGATATGTGGATAAAATCAACTTGCTGGAAGGAGACAGGATACAAAAAGGGCAGTTGCTTCTCAGCCTGACCAATCCGGCATACATTCAGCTTCAGCAGGAATATCTGGAAGTAAGAGAACAACGTGCGTATCTTCGCTCCGAATACGAAAGGCAGAAAACCCTTTCCTCCGAAAATATCGCTTCACAGAAAAATTTTCTCAAAGCCGAAAGCGAATATAAAACCCTCGAAGCAAAATTTGCCGGACTGGCAGAAAAGCTAAAATTGATTAATATCGATCCGGAGAAAGTCGAACCCGATAATATGACTTCCAGAATCCCGGTTTATGCCCCCATTTCAGGCAGTATTTCGGGGATTTTTGTCAATAAAGGCCAATTTGTTTCGCCCTCCGATGTCGTGGTCGAAATTACCAATGTGGATCATATTCACGTCGAACTTCAGGTATTTGAAAAGGATATATTGCAGATCAGGGAAGATCAGGAAATCATCTTTCGTATCCCTGGCGCAGGAACAGAATCTTATGAGGCAATCGTACACCGCGTGGGAAGGGCTATTCACGATGAAAAACGCACCGTCCCTGTTCACGGACATCTCAAACACGAAAAACACAACCTGGTTACAGGTATGTTTGTGGAGGCCAGCATCATTGTCAGCAAGTCTCCGGCAGCAGCAGTCCCGGCTAAAGCTGTCATAGAAGAAGATGGGCATTATTCGATATTTACCAGTGTGCAGACAGAGGGAGGAGGTTTTGTATTTACCCGAAAAGAAATTGAGCCGGGGAAAATCAGAGAAGAATGGGCAGAAATCAAAAATCCGGAAATTATCGCACCCGGAGAAAAAGTGCTGGTCAATGGTGCATTTTCAATCATGGGGATGGGAGAAGAATAATTTTTTTTGCGAGCAGGTTAAACCATAGGGATTAATACCAACCTTTATGCTGCATTTTTCTTTTCCTGATACGTTTTCTCCTTCCAGTATTTTCTGGGATTTCCGCATAAAGCGCAGGAGCAGGGCCGTGGCGTATTGACTACCGACGGGCTGTTGCCCCCATGGCGTTGGGCGGTATGATAATTTTTTCGCTTGTAGAGCAGACGCTCCCTGTGATGGCGCCGTATCGCCCTTTGATAGTTTTTCATTTGTGTTATGCCTAAAAATTAAATCCCGCCATCGTAGAAAAGTTGACGGGAGCCTGAATAAAATACCGGGGCGTACCCACAAAATCGACATAGCCGTTGTTGAAATAACGGGCATTGGTCAGGTTGTTTACCAGAATTGTCAGTTCCCATTTCTTAAACGAAACTGTGCCCCTCCAGTTTAGCAGAAAATAATTTTTTAGCGAATATTCATTGGCAAAATCCATAAATGACCGGCTCTGAAAACGACCTGCAATGCCCGTTTCTATATTTTTTATCCGAAACACCCATTCCTGCCCGGCGATCACTGCCGGGGTAAGGACAGGTTGCAGCCACGTCTCTCCCGCCACAATCCGGCTGCGGTTCACAGAGAGGATGGTATTGACCCTCAGCCAATGGCGCGGGCTCCAGTTTAATTCCATTTCCACCCCCGACCGGTAACTTTTCTCCACATTCCCACTCAATGCAAGTCCATTGGGGCCAAATTGCCCTACCAGTACAATTTCATTCCGGAAATTCATGTAATAGAGGTTGACATTCGCACTTATTTTTTTCCCCTTTATCCTCACGCCCCATTCATAATCGGTCACAAACTCCGGATCCAGAATTCCGGTAAGCGGCGCGCCCAGACTATCGGCCGGGAGGTCATCGTTTCCGGCAAACATATCGTTGCGGGTAGGTTCGCGCCCGGTTTGTCCCAGGCTGAAATACACCTGAACCGCAGGATTCAGGTTCCATACTAGCCCCGCTCTGGGATTAAGGAAAATCCATGACTGGCTTTCCAAATCCACACTTCCTGTATAATCAAATCCAGCCGTACGGTACTGAATATCAGCAAAAAAAGCCATTGGCTGCCAGGCATAACTCATCCGGGAGAAAACGCTGAATTCACTTTTCATTCCTGTATTCTGGTACAATTCGCCCAGCGTCTTTTCACTTCCTCTATGAATCCGCGCATAGGTATTGGCGTGAATTCCGGTGGTCCAGGAGAGATTTTCCGACTCAAAGGTGTAATTGGAGAAAATGCCTGTAAAAAAGGATTCGAAGGCGTAGTTGTACAATTCATCCGTAGAAGGCAGCCCCAGGAAGTTGTTGTAGTCAAAATCGTAGTTGCCTTTCAGATAATTGAAATACAGGCTGGAGCGGATGGTATGTTTTTTTCCGGGCGAATAAATATGCTGCAATTGTGTGAGCGACTGGGTAAACATATCGTCTTCATTTGCATTGCCATTGGCGCGGGGGTTGGATTCAAGTATATCGGCAGGAACCCCAATCCAGGCAAGTTCGTTTCGCTGATGCCCGGCAAATCCGGTGATTTTCCAGAGACTTTTTCCCTGTAGCCATCCGCCGCTGTAGAATATAGAACCCGAATTGTGGCCGGAACGCGTTTTATACCCATCAGAATGAAGTACAGAGCCCCTGACAAACAGTCCTTTCCCGTTTTTGAAACCTGTATTGTGCCTTCCATACAAGCGGAAAGTGTTGAAAGAACCCGCAGAAATACCCACAGAAGACTGCGCCGAATCGCTGAGATCAGGCGAGGAAAAAAGAATACTTCCGCCATAACTTGCGGCCCCGTTTTGCGAGGTTCCGGCTCCCCGCTGAATCTGTATTTTGCCCACAGCGTTGAGGAAGTCGGGGTAGTTTGAAAAATAAACCCCCTGATCTTCGGGCTCGTTGAGCGGCACCCCGTCAAGAGTCATATTGATCCGGGTCTGATCTATGCCGCGCAGGCGGAAATAAGAATATCCGTTGAAGCTACCGGCGTCAGAGTAAAAAGTAACCGAAGGAGTCTCACTCAGAAAAAAGGAAGGCTCCTGCCCGGTATTTTTGAGATTCCAGTCACTGCGGTTCAGATTGGTAAAGGATACAGGCATATTGTTTCCAGCCTGAAACCCTGAAGAAATCACCACCCCATCGAGATTGATTTTCATTGTATCCTCAGAAGGAATCTGGGCATGAAGAGAGGAAAACAAAAAAATATACAAAAAATGAATTCTCTGGCTCATGTAAGACATACGGAAAGATTAAACTCACGATTTTTCAAAATATACATATCATTGTAATTATGTAGATTTCTCAAGTGCTGTTTATGGCTCAAAAACATCTTTTCGCTATTGCCTGGCCCCTTTTCCTGATAGTATTTCTGTGCCCGGTATATATGCTTTCCCAGGTTGCCAATCTTTCGGGCGAAGATAGTACAATATTCATTTCCCATACGGTTTTTTTGCCTGCCTACAGCTATACCGCCGGAGACCAAAACTGGAGTACTGCGGCATCAGATATCAATGGCGACGGGTTTCCGGATGTAGTTTCAGCTTCCAAAACTGATGGAAAAGTCCACATCAACTACAACGACGGGAAAGGAAATTTTTCCCTTCACCAGGCATTTCCCTCTCAGCCACAAAACCGCGCGTTGTGTATTGCCGATGCAAATGAGGACGGTTTTCCGGATGTGGCCGTCGTAACACTACTGGGAAAACTGTGTATTCTTCTCAACGACGGAAAAGGCAACCTCAAATCTCCATTGGTAATTACCACCTGTGTGATGGCCCATGATGTACATGCCGAAGACATAAACGGAGACGGCCATCAGGATTTACTCATCGCCTGTGTTTCCGGCAACGCCATCAATGTCCACTATGGCGATGGAAAAGGGAAATTCAGTCAGGCTCAGTCCATTGCCAGTGGTAATAGTCCGAGAAGTGTAAAAACCGGAGACCTCAACGGTGACGGCCTGCCGGATATAGCCGTTGGCTGTGATGATGGCAGGGTGTATTATCACCTCAACGCCGGCAATGGAAAATTCCAAAATCCCCGGTCGCTTCGGTCCGGAGCGGCAAACTGGGCGCTGGGCATTGCAGATTTGAATATGGACGGACGAATGGACATAGCTACAGCGTCCTATATGGACAAAAAACTTTGTATTCATCTCAACCGGGGTGAGGGGACATTTGACAGAGAACAGGAAATCATTTCGGGAGACCACAATTTTGATCTGGTAATCAGAGATTTTGACCTTGACGGAGACCCCGATATCGTAACCTGTTCGACCATCGATCATGCCATCAGTTTTCACCTCAACAACGGGAGCGGTGTTTTCGGAGAGCGAATAGAAATGAAATCCGGCAACTGGAATGCAGGCATCGACGCCGCCGACTTCGACGGCGACGGAGACGAAGACATTGCAACAGCCTCCATTAATGACCAGAATATCAATATTCACAGAAATACTGCGGCAGACGAAAGGCCTTCGGGTAGTGAGCAGGTTTGTATCAGGGGAAAAATCTTCGAAAAAGAAACGGGAAAAATCATTCCGCTTGCCCCTGTAAGCCTGAGGTACAAAGAAGAAACCCTCGAGACTACCCAGGGAGATGCGCAGGGCGCCTATCAGTTTTGCCCCAGGCCGGGGAGAACTTATACGCTGGTGGTTCGTACACCGGGATTTCCCGTACATCAGGAAACAGTTGATTTCCCCAACCACGACCTCGAACACGACATTTATCTGAGCCACCCCAAAGGAACATTTGTGCAGGGAACAGTCCGGGACAAAGATACCCGAAAGCCATTGCCCGGAGCAATGGTTACGCTCAGAAACCAGTTGGGAGAATGGATAACCGAAATAAAAGCAGATGAAAAAGGGTATTACCGGTGCGACCTGCCTTTTGACAAAGGATATGAAGCAGGCGCCACTTTCCCACGATATCGCGACGAGTTTCGTTATTTTGACCTGAATGAAACCCATTATCCCGGTGGTCTGACCGTTAATATTGAACTTGAGACCAAAGTTCCGCTCCACCACATCTGCATCACCGGCACCGTCTTCGATGACAAAACCAAAAACTATATTCCTTTTGCCGGCATTGTCATCCGAGACAGTGATGGAAACAGGGTAAAAAAATTCAGAGTCGATGCCGGAGGACATTATGAAGTGTGTTTGCCTTATGGTCAGTACCGTTTCAGCACTATTGCCAAAGGATATTTTTTCAACAACTCCGAACTCACATTGCGGCAGTCTGATCCGGAAACGGGGAAAGTTCACGACATTTATCTCCTCCCACTGGAAGCCGAGGCACATATAGTGCTGGAAAATATCTATTACGATGTGGATAAAGCGACCCTTCGGCCTGAGTCAGTCGAGGAACTGGACAGAATGCTGGAAATCATGAATCAGAACCCGACCCTACGGGTTGAAATTTCGGGACACACCGACAGTGATGCGTCTGAAAGCTACAATCTCCGGCTTTCGCACAACAGGGCGCAATCGGTGGTGGATTATCTGCTGGCTGCGGGAATTGATCAGAAACGGCTGATTGCCAGGGGGTACGGAGAAGCCGTGCCCGTCGCGCCCAATGATACGCCGGAAAACAAACAATTAAACCGGCGCACAGAGTTTAAAGTTGTAAGTTTGGATATTACAACTCACAACTAATCCCTAATTTTGCCAAATGGTTTGGCAGCCCTTTATTCTGAGTCTGAAACTGGCCCTGATTACCACCGGAAGCCTGGCAATGCTGGGGTTGCCGGGGATATACCTGCTTCATTTTCACGGCTACCGGCTCAGACCACTGATCAAAGCGCTCATCAGCCTTCCGCTGGTGCTTCCACCTACGGTGCTGGGCTTTTATCTGCTTGTGGCATTCCGGCCCGATGCATGGGCAGGCAGGCTGCTCGAATCATGGTTTCACTTTCGGGTGGCTTTCAGTTTTGGCGGACTGGTGCTGGGTTCACTGGTTTTCAGTCTGCCATTTATGGCTAATCCGGTGATTTCTGCACTGGAAGGGCTCCCGCTAAGTTATACAGAGGCCGCATTTACATTGGGAAAATCGAGATGGCAGACCTACCTGCATGTTTTGTTACCCAACATCCGCAATTCGGTGATTGCCGGAATTATGATGGCTTTTGCCCATACCATGGGCGAATTCGGGCTGGTACTGATGGTCGGCGGAAGTGTGCCAGGCGAGACCAAAGTCGCATCCATTGCCCTTTTTGAAGCCATGACGTCATTGCACTACCAAACGGCCAATCAGTATGCGCTGGCACTTTTGGGTATATCGGTGGCGCTACTTGCCGGCGTTTATTTTTTTTCCAGGGAAAATCAATCCAGGCTATTTTGAATCTTTCCATTGATATAACCAAGCCCCTGGCCGGACCAGGTGAAAAATACCACCTTGAGGTTCGGTTTCGCCTGGAAGCAGGAAAAGTACTGGCCATCATGGGCCCGTCGGGAGCAGGAAAAACCAGCCTGCTAAAAATGATCGCCGGGTTGATGCCACCCGAAACCGGCAGGGTAATATGGGGACAAGAAGTATGGTTTGATCAGGCCAGAAAAATCGTTTTGCCTACACAAAAGCGGTCAGTGGGAATGGTATTTCAGGACTATGGGCTTTTTCCGCATATGAATGTCTGGGAGAACCTACGTTTTGCCGCAGGTAAACAGGTCCCTTCTCAGGAAATAAAAAAGCTGATAGAAGAAATGCGCCTGACCGGGCTGGAAAAACACCGGCCCTCCCGCCTTTCAGGCGGACAGCAGCAGCGCGTCGCACTGGCCAGGGTATTTCTCAGGAAACCCGCTGTACTTTTGCTTGATGAACCTTTGTCCTCGCTTGACAACGAACTAAGAGTGCAACTTCAGCGCGATCTGAAATTGTTTCAGCAGAAACTGAGCTGCACGACCCTGCTGGTATCTCACGACCCGGCAGAAGTCGCCAGACTGGCCGATGAGGTAATCATGCTGGACAAGGGAAAAATTACCTATAGTGGCACACCCGTTTCGCTATTGGGAGGAGAACACGAAATCTTTGCAGAAGTAGTGAGCATTCCCGCTCCGGGTAAAATATGTGTATGGCTTGGACAACAAATCATTACCATTCCGGCGAAAAGAGAATATGCGATAGGTGAAATGGTCGGGATAAAACTGTGTACAGATTTCAATGAATGATAAAAACAGGTTTTATCATGGTTTACATCATTTCCCCGCTCGCCATTCCTGTCAACGATCTGTACAACCACAAAGGGTAGTTTTCGCCCGGCAGAAATTCACTTCGCTCCGGAGGCAGTTCCAGAAATCCATTGCCGTACAGCAGACTTCCATGATCCCCGCTGCCATTTGCTTTCACCGGAACGGCAAATAAATGCCCATCCTCTCCGGCTTCAATTTTTACCTGAAGAAAAAAAGTAAGTTCCGGTCCAAAAAAAATGGGTTCGGCCAGTGTCGCATACATAGGCATAGCAGCGGGAAGCCCCAGACTTCTTTCCAGCCAGGGTTTTACGTATCTGACAAAATTAACAAAGGTAGAGACCGGATTGCCGGGAAGCGCAAACACAATGCGTTCGTTTTCTCCTTTTACGCCAAACCAGAAAGGCTTCCCGGGTCTTTGTGCGACCTGGTGAAAATGCTTTACCACCCCCTGCTTTTCCAAAGCGTCGGGAATAAAGTCAAATTTACCCTTGGAAACACCGCCAGACAAAATGATTACCTCATATTGTTTGAGCAATTCACTTATCATCTGGTTTACGGCTGCTTCGCTGTCGCCAATATGAAATCTATCGGGGAAAATGCCCATTTCCCTGAGAGAGACCACCAGCACCTCGCCATTGGAAGAGCGGATCTGATGCCGCAGGGGGGTCTCATTCACCTGTACGATTTCATCTCCGGTAGAAACGACGGCGACCCGGGGTTGTGAGGATACCTGAATATTCGTTTTGCCAATGGAAGCGGCCACACCGATTTCGGGGGCACCGATCTTAACGCCTTTTTCGATCAGCACCGAACCGCTCAGGTGATCGCTACCCTGCCAATGTACATTTTGCCCGTGTTTTACCCGATCCATGACTATTTTCACCACCGGAGGGGTTTCTTCCCTGCCAAATTCCAGGTCTTCGTATCTTATCACCGTATCCGTACCTTCGGGCAGGACGGCTCCGGTCATTACTTCAATACAATGGCCGGGATTGGTCAGCGAAACGGCCTCTCCGCCCGCTGCAAGTGTCTCCTCAACAGGAAACACCCTGATTCCAGAGGCAAAGGTCTCATAGCGAATGGCTATGCCATCCATCATCACACGGTTAAATGGAGGAAAGTCCCGGTCTGCCAGCAGACTTTCTCTCAATACTTTTCCGTGTGAATCCAGAAGCCCCGAGGAGACTTCGGGCAGCAATAACAGGTGCGACTGCACAATATGGGTTGCAACATCAACTGAAATCATTGTGATAAGGATTTCTCTGGTTTGGGTGGAAAGTTAGCCATCATCAGGTAACTTTACCGAATGGAAGAAAAAAAATTCACCCATATTGGCGATTCCGGCAACCCGGCCATGGTGGATGTCGGACAAAAAAACCCTACCCGAAGAACAGCCCGAGCCAGGAGCATTGTGATTGTGGGAAAGGAAATTTTGGCAAAACTTTCGGGTGATGAAATTATGGTACCCAAAGGCCCCGTTTTTCAGACTGCCATTATCGCAGGCATTATGGCAGCAAAAAAAACGGGCGAACTCATCCCGCTGTGTCATCCGATCGGGCTGGACCATGTCTCTGTCGAAATATCCGTCAATGACCAGGAAGAAATCGTTGTCGATTGTACTGCCAGTGTGTATGCCAAGACAGGCGTAGAAATGGAGGCACTTACCGGAGCCAGCGTTGCAGCGCTTACGGTTTACGACATGTGCAAGGCACTTTCACATGATATCATCATAAGGGAAACCCTGCTGATGGAAAAAACAGGAGGTAAAAAAGATTTTTTTCGCACAAACCCCTGATACCATGCTGAAAGGACTGGTTCTGGCAGGAGGAAGAAGTACCCGGATGGGAAAAGATAAAGGCAGGATCCAACTGCACACGCTTCCTTTGCGCGAACATATATTTCATCTGATGAAAGCAGCGGGACTTGATTCGGTTTATATCTCCTGCCGAGCGGATCAGGCTGCCGGGTTAGGAGATTACCCGGTGATCGTAGATCATTATCCCGGCACAGGCCCGCTGGGTGCGATTTTGTCTGCATTTGAAACGGATGAAAATTCGGCGTGGCTGGTGCTGGCATGTGATATGCCTATGCTCTCTGCCCAGACAATCAGACAGTTGATTCAACAAAGGAAACCCCATTTACCTGCGACGGTTTTTTCAGATGAAACCGGCTATATCCAGCCGCTGGCAGCGATTTGGGAACCCGCGATTATCCCCACCATCAGAGAAGTGTTTTTCTACCACAATCAGAGTCCCCGGAGTGTATTACTCCAATCTGATATCCACCTCATAGTTCCCGAAGAGCCGTCGGATTTGACAAGTTTCAACAAACCGGAGGAGCTGAACCAAATTTCTGTTCAGTTTCCTTCGGAAAAGTCAAAATCTTAATCTTATTGCTCATTATTTATTAATCTGATATAGGCGGCCAGTTTTTGGCGGCTCAGGCCGAGAAATGTGGCTATGGATGATTTTTCGATTCCAGCCTCAAGCATCTTCTGAATGGCAAATCTTTTCTCTGCTTCCGCTTTTTTTTGAGTTGCGATCGCTTTTTTTATAGCCACCGCCTTTTCACGGGATTTTTCTCTGGCTTGTTGACGGGCTTCGGTCTCCTTTCTCCGGGCTTCGGCTTTCTCCTTTGCTTCTATCGCTGCGCTGTAGCGCGCAGCAGCGATTTCCCGCTCTGCTTCGGCAAGTTTTGCCTCGGCTTCGGCACGGGTCTCCTCCCGGCCCCTGCGAATCAGCTCCATCGCAGGTGAATCTTCATACATCTCCACCCATTCTTCCGGTATGAGGTTGTACATGCTTTTCATGACCTTCTCAAAATTGATTTTCGATCCGTTGAGTAAATATACGAATATCGTGTAAAAAAAGGCATACCCGCCGGCCACTTTCTCCAATCCGGGCAGCCCTTCGAGAATCTGCAAATGGGGATACTCTACCGGATAACTCTTGTGTTCGAAAAGAAAGGAGATCCATACGGGCACATCTTCCCGGGTGAGGCAGGTGTACACCAGATCAGAGAAGTACTCCTTCAGTCGCGGATCAACATAGCGGGTATCCACCGGGCGAAGGGTTTCGGGCCGGAGTCGGGCAAAAAGTGCCGGTGAAAGTGCGCCTTCCAGCGTGCCCAGAACTTTTTCAGGATCGTTGAAGGTGTGCTTAAAAAACCGGTCGTGCGGATTGGACATCTGTCCCCCGGGGACATCTGTCTGATTGTGTTTTCTTGGCATAATGAACCAATGATACGAAAATTCGAATCAAAGCCAAAAATTATTTCAACTTCACTATCACCGCTTCCCACGGCCTGAGCTCCATGCTGTCGTACCCGCCCGCCGGGTAATTGTTCAAAATCATTTCACCTTCTGTTGCAAAAACGCTGTGGCGGGACTGTTTACCTGAGAAATTCAGCATTATCAGAAATTCCTGATCGGCCAGGGTGCGGATATAGGCGTAAATGTCCTCATTCCCTGTCGGAATTACAGTAGTTTCGCCGTATATCCATGCGTTGTATTGTTTTCTCAGCCCAATCAGGTTTCTGTAATAGTGATAAACAGAATTTTCATCCTTCATCTGAATACCTGCATTGATCTTGTCCACATTACTGTTAACCCTGATCCAGGGTTCATGGGTTGAAAATCCGGCATAATCTCCATCTGTCCATTGCATAGGGGTGCGGGCGTGGTCGCGTGCCTGGCGAAGGGCTGTGGAGAGAAATTTTTTTTCATCCCCTTCTTCTTTTTTCAGTTGTTTCCATGCATTGAGAATTTCAATGTCGCGGTATTCGGCTATTGAGGCAAACGGGGTATTGGTCATACCCATTTCATCTCCCTGATAAATACAGGGTGTTCCTTTTCGGGTGAGCACCAGCGTTGCAAGCATTTTGGCTGATTTCTCCCAGTATTTCCCATCATCACCAAAACGGCTCACCATTCGCGGGAAGTCGTGATTTCCGAGATATATACTCCCCCACCCTTTTTCTCCCAGGGCTTTTTCCCATCGCTCAAATACTGCCAGAAAATCATTTAGACTATATCCCACAGGATCCATTCGCCCCCCCTGCCCATGGTCTATAAACATATGATCAAAGTGGAAAATCATATTCAGCTCTCCCCTGTCATCGCCAACGTAAAGATTGGCCATTTCTGCAGATATGCCGACCCCTTCGCCGATTGTCATGATATCGTAGTGGCTGAGTACTTCGCGATGCATTTCCTTTATATACTCATGTACACGGGGACCATTGGCGTAAGCGACGCCATAGTCGGGCATATTTGCCCAATCTTTGTCAGGAAGACCCTCCGGTTTGGAAATAAAGGGAATAACATCCATTCTGAACCCATCAATTCCCTTATCCAGCCAGAAGCGCATCAGACGGTAAACTTCCTGCCTTACTTCCGGATTGTCCCAGTTCAGATCAGGTTGTTTTCGGGAGAAAAGATGAAGGTAATATTCACCCGTATTTTCATCCCATTCCCATGCGCTTCCGCTAAAAAATGACTTCCAGTTATTGGGTAGCCCGCCATTAAGCGGTGGGCGCCAGATATAATAATTACGATAGGGATTGTCTTTTGATTTTTTAGACTCCTGAAACCAGAAATGTTCGTCAGAGGTATGATTGACCACCAGATCCATTACCAGTTTCATTCCCTGGCTGTGAACTTCGGCCAGCAAATGTTCAAAATCTTCCATGGTTCCAAACTCGTCCATGATCCGGTAATAATCGCTGATATCATAACCGTTGTCATCATTGGGAGATTGATAAACAGGGCTTAGCCACACAATTTCCACTCCGAGGTTTTTCAGCCATGAGAGCTGGCTTCTGATACCGTTGAGGTCGCCGATACCGTCGCCATTTGAATCGCAAAAACTACGGGGGTATATCTGATAAATTACCCCTTCTTTCCACCAGTGTTTCTTCATAATTAAAAGATAGCCGGGCAAATATATTATTTTCCGTTTACCAGAACCGGGTGTTTATCATCAGGACTACCGCTACTCCGGCTGCAGCACCAGACACAAACAAAATCCAGTCACGGTGAGCCATACGGCGATAATCGAGAAAAATCCAGGTAATCAACATCAGTATGCCCACAATCATAACCTGTCCCAGTTCCAGCCCCAGATTAAACGCCAGCAAGGGTGTAAACAGGCTTTCCTCCCGCCCCAATATCATCTGAAGATAATTGCTGAAACCCAAACCGTGAATGAGTCCGAAAAAAGCGGCGGCCATATACTGAATGCGCATTTTTGCAGGCGTAAGTGTTTCCTGATTGCGGATTACGTTGGAGATGGCCGTAAGAAAAATGGTTACCGGAATCAAAAACTCAATCACACCCGAAAGCGAAATACCTGCTCCCAGTTGTGTTTCCATATTCAGCCGCGTGAAAGTCGCAATCCCCAGAGAAAAGGAATGGCCTACGGTAAAAGCCGTCACTAAAATCAGAATATCCTTCCACTGCTTTAACCGGTAAACCGCGCAAAGGGCAATCAGAAAAAGTATATGGTCATATCCTTCCAGGTCAGAAATGTGCTGAAATCCCAGGGTGAGATAGGAAGCAAAGGGTGACATAGCAGGATGATTTATTATTGAGGCAAAGATAAATGATTATATTTCGCAATGAAACGCAAAACCCTGGTTGTATTTCTGTTTGTTGCTTTTGCCTTGCCCCTTCCGGCTACGCATCCGTTTTATCTCAGCATTGCCGAGATTGACTACAACAGCCAGAACAAGACTTTTGAGGTTTCTCTCAAATTATTTACCGACAACCTCGAATCTGGTCTTGAGAAGGCCTTTCCCGATAAGTTTCAGCCGGGCCAACCCATTTCCGCCACTGACAAAGATCAGTTGGTAGCAGCTTACCTGAAGGATAAATTTTCGGTCTCTGTCAACGGAAAACCTGTTGAATTCACCTTCCTGGGACAGGAGGTTTTGCCTGATGTCACCTGGTGTTATCTGGAGGGAAAAAACATCAGCTCAGTTCAGAAAGTACGGGTAAAAAATCTGCTGCTGCTGGAGGTATTTGATTCGCAGAAAAATATCGTACATATCGACATTAGTGGGCGGAAAAAAAGTCTGCTCCTCCAGCGGGGTAATACAGAAGAAGAAGTACTATTTTAGCTATTTGTAAAACGATTTTCCAGTTTGAATCGATTCTCCCCAAAATACGCCGTCCTGCTTCTTCTGCTCCTGACGTTTACGGGAGTAATGGGCTGGTTTGGCCAAGTCTTTTTCCACCCCAACCAGTATCTCTTCAGTGGTGCGGGCGACGGGCTGAGGGCATATTACGCTACAGGTTATGATCTGAATCACAGCACCGAAAAAATATTTTCCGGTGTGATGTACCCCCACGGTGTACCGCGTGTGTATATGGATATGAACCCACTGCTTACTGCTGTCATGAAATTCGTTCAACAGTTTGCAGATATCAGCCCGTACGCGGTGGGAATCATCAATATACTCATGATCCTTTCCTTTTTTCCGGCAGCTTATTTTTCGTATCTCCTGCTGCGAAAAACTCTGATTCCGCCACTTCCCGCTGTGATTTTTGCTCTGCTGATCACCTTTCTTTCGCCACAGATCAGGCGTCTGACAGGGCATTTTCCGCTTTCATATAGTTTTGTGCTGCCTATGTTCTGGCTTATTCTGCTCAAAATCAGTGAGAATAGGAAAAACCTGAAGTGGCTGATTATTTACGGGCTTAGCGTCACTTTTTTTTCTTTTGCCCACCCCTACTACTTTCTACTGGGAGCTGCCTTTCTCTCTTCCTGGCTGTTGGTTCACTGGATTCAGCACGCAGGCCGGCGGCATAGTTTTTTGGGGTTTTATATCGGGGGAATCTTTACTGCACTGGCTCCCGGGCTAATATTAAAATTCTGGGAAATGATAACCACTCCTGCCGGGGATGAATTTGTGCGGTATCCTTACGGCTTTCTCCATTATATGGCAGGATTTGAATCCGTCTTTCTGCCGTCTCAGCCTCCGCTTTTTGATTGGCTGAGGCAGCTTATTTCCATCCGCAGGCTGGACAGTGAAGGGTATGCCTACGTCGGGATCACCGGTTTTTTTGTTCTTCTGTTGGTACTTGTGCGAATCTTCATTCTCCTGCGCAAAAAACAGGGAAAAAAAATCATTCACCCGGTTCTTCCCGATACGCTCAAAATCGCGCTGTGGGCTGGGGTTATTTTGCTGATTCCCGCTTTTGCTTACCCATTTCAGTTATTTCCTGACCTTCTGGAGTTTGTGCCCTTTATCCGGCAGTTCCGTTCCCTGGGAAGACTGGCGTGGATATTTTATGAGGTGTTTATGGTCTTTTCGGCATACTATCTCTATGCCATTTTCAGGCTTTGGAAAATCAAGGGAAAGCTCATCACAGCCTTTGTCATTCTGATTTCAGGGATAGTTCTATGGGCTACGGAGGCGGTCATTCTGGCCCGAAACGAGCGGAAGGTCATTCTGGCCAATCATATCGATCAGTTCCCTGAAAGGTCGGCAGATTTCTCAGAAATCCTGCAAAAACAAGGCCTTCTGCCGTCTGATTTCCAGGCGATTATTGCGCTTCCTTTTTTTCATATCGGTTCGGAAAAATTACAGGTTTCAGACTGGATGGCAAACCGGATGGCTTTTGCAGTCTCGCAAAACACCGGGCTTCCGCTGGTTAATTTTACCGCTGCCCGTACCCCGCTTGATTATTCGCTTGAAGCGGTAAATCTTGTCAGCCACCCGCTAATACCCAAAACCCTTCCGGCCAAACTCACCGACAACCGCCCTTTCCTGCTGGTTTATCCGGGCGGTAGTCTCACTCCCGGCGAACAGGCCCTGGTCGATCGGGCTGAAATGGCTGGGAACTGGAAAGAAACCCGTTTTTTTCGGCTGAATATTGAAAATATCCCTCAGCCGGATGAAAGGCTGATCAATGATTATTGCAGTAAAAAAGACAGCTTGTGGAAAAAATCAGGAGAATTGTTCCTTTCCACTCCGGCAGATTTTTTTTACTGGAACACTTTTGGCGACCATTTTTGCGTGCCGGGAAAAAATGCCCTGGCCAGCGAAAAAAGATTTACAACGTTATTTGAGGGAGAGTTGTCCTTAGGTGGAGAACCCGTTCAGTTTGAGCTTTCTTTCTGGACCAATCTGGACATCCACTCCAACTATCTGTCGCAAATCAACGTGAAGTTATTCAATGGAGAGCAAATGATTGATTGGCAAAAAATACCGGTTGTCGATACGCGCGATGTCATGGACAATATGGCCAGGGTCGCGGCAGTATTTACCGTTCCCTCTTCTGAAACACATATCCTGATTGACACAAGGACAGAAAACCGCTGGTTTGACAATGTGCTGATCCGACCGCTAGGTGTTGATGTTATTATAGATTCAGATACAACAGGTTGCCAGATGTACAATAATTATCTGATCTGCCCGGACTAAAAACCATAGAAAACCCAGTCTATCTAATTTTTCCATTAACCTTTCGTTCTAAAAAGAAAATTCTGTGAAAATTATACGCCAACTGTTTCTTTTCCTCCTTACCGCCAGTGCACTTTCTGCCTGCCGGCTCAATCCTGCCGAAGGGCTGGAGTGGGATGCCGACTTTCTTACGCCGGTTGCCCATGCATCTACTGGCATTACTGATCTTATTCAGGATTCCACCCTTCTGATTACCGGTAACGACAATATACTGACACTGGTTTTGCGCGATACCGTAGCCAGTGCTGCCCTGAAAGATTTTGTCGAATTTCCCGATACTACCGTCGTACTGGGTGTCAGGCTTGATACCCTTACCCTTGCCTCTGATACCATCAGCCAGACCCTTACCCTGGGCGATCTTGCCCGCCAACTGATTGCCAACGGAGATGCAACAACCGGCAATCTTATCCTTCAGAATCACAACAATACAGTGCCCATTGTACCGGGAACACAGGGCCTGAGCAGCGGACTGATTGAAATTGACGCAAGTGCGTTTTTTGAATTTGCAGAATTACAGGAAGGTCAACTGGTACTGACCATCGCCAATAATTTTCCGCTGAATATCTCTAATGTGATTCTGGATGTGAAAAATAAAAACATCCCCGGCCCCTCCATCGTTTCAGACACTTTTCCCATTATTTATCAAAAATCTTCTGTTTCTGAAGTGTATGACCTGGCCGGAAAACAGGTGGAAAGTGCCCTGGAAGGTCAGCTCGCCAACCTCGATGTGGAAACGGGTTTTTTTGTAAAGATTGATACCAATGATTTTATCCGGATCACGCTGGTCGCCCAAAACTTAAAAGCGAAAACTGCAACTGCTGTTTTCCCCGCTCAGACCATTATCGATAGTGTAAGAACTACCACTTATCGTTTTGGCGGTGATTTTTCCGATATAGAACTCACCAAAATTGTCGTTAAGTCGGGAAAAATCCGCGCTTCGACCATCAGCACAGTAGAAGATACCATCCGCTTTCAGTATATCCTTCCCGCTGCGGTCAATCCGCAGGGACAGGTTCCAACAGTGGACATAAAACTCAATCCGGCACCGCCGGGAGGTATTTCGACCCAGATTGTAGAACGAGAACTCGGCGGTTTTACCATCGACCTCACCGCAGGCGGCACAGGCTATAATACATTCGAAGAAAAAATCCGCGTTGACCTGGTGGAGTCAGGCAAAATCGTTACGCTCGACCAGACCGACAGCATTCAGGTAGAATTTGGACTGGTAGAAATTGAGCCCACCTATGTGGAAGGGTATATCGGTCAGGAAGAATTCCGGTTTCAGGGTTCAGAAGCTGTGGACGTTTTTTCTGATCTCAATGTGGGTAAGCTGAAATTTACCGAGCCCAGTGCAGCCATTACCTTTGCCAGTTCCGTAGGCGTCGATGCTAAAGTCGAAGTCAGGAATTTTACAGCGATAAACAAAAAAACCGGGACAGAAACCCCGCTTTCAGGTACTTCGCTCGTCACAGGGCCCATTGAAATCAAAGGTGCCGAGCTCCCCGATACTACAGGACTTGTTTATACTTCGGTCAACTTCAATACGCAAAACAGCAATATTGCGACGTTTATCAACGTGCTGGCCGACGAACTGAAATACGACTTCAAGGTTACCACCAATCACAATGGCAATCCTTCGCGTCATGACAATTTCGCCTCCGACCTCAGTCAGCTCGCTGCCTATGTGGATTTCCAGTTGCCGCTTGCCGGGGTATTGGAAAATTTTGTTCTGAGCGATACCACTAGTCTTGAATTTGGGAAAACAGACCTCGGTGCGATCACGGACGGAACATTCCGCATTTTCCTCGAAAATCAGTTCCCGCTTGAAGCCAATATAACTGCTGTCATTCTCGACGAGGGTAAACAACCACTTACCACACTTACCCAAAATCAACTGCTCGCTCCGGGTATTATCGACGGAAGTGGTTATGTCACTTTGCCCGGAAACACGGAGATTGAAAAAACCTTCTCAAAGGAAGAACTTGAATCGATTATCGGAGAAGGGAAATATCTTGCGCTCCACTATTCCATGAACACATCACCGGCAGGAAAACCTGTGAAGCTTTTTGCTGATTATCGTATCAATGCCAGACTTGTTGCCCAATTCACCTACAGACTCAGAAACTAATCGTATGAAAATATCGCTCCGGAGGCTTACCCTCCTGATTTTACCGCTTTTTGCACTTTTGAAGCTGGATGCTCAGTCAGGTCTGCAAATACAATATCAGCCAGAGGAAATTACGGCGCAGTTTTATCAACCTGCATTCCTGGCCATTCACCCGATGAAATCTTTTAGCGCAGGACTGGGAACAGCGTATGAAGCAGGTTCCAATGCGCTGACTGTCAGCAGTCTGTTTATGAACGATTCGTATATATCTGAATCAGAAAAAGATAACCTGGTCGGGCAACTGGGAGACAACAATCGCCTGCATCTCGGTTTTACCCAATCTGCGATTGCAGCCTTTGAGATAAAAAAACAGCGAATCAGCTTGTCCTACCGCGACTACCAAAATGGGTACTTCCGCATCAATAATCCAGCCACAGCGGGAATTGTGCTTTACGGAAATGCGCCCTACGCGGGACAGACCATTTCGGATGAGAATATTACCCTGCGCAATTTCAGCTACCGGGAACTGGCGATAGGTTCAGCCTGGCAGATGGGCGATCTTGCCTTTGGCGTTCGCCTGAGAGCCTTGATGGGTAAATACGGAAACTTTACCGAGGACTTGAATTATTCGTTGTTTACAGCATCTGACGGCAGTGACATCCGACTTAACAGCAGTTATGAAATATTCAACGGTTCTGGCGGAGCCGGTCTGGGAGCAGATCTCGGACTGATATATCAGCCCAAACCCACCCTGATGATTCAGGCTGCGGTGCGCGATCTCGGATTTATTTCCTGGAATGGAACCCAAAGGGTAAATGAGGTAAATATCTCTTATCAGGGCATAAACCTCAACCAGTTTATCGATACTGATTTTTCTTCGGGCGGGCGGTTGTTTACCCCCGACACACTGGAAAAACTATTTTTCCCTGATTCTACCGCGGGCAACTTCCGGCTAAATCTCGCTCCGCTGGCTTCGCTGGCAGGTTCGTGGGAATTTTCATCCGGCAAAACGGTCTCTCTTGCCTTTGTACAGGGCTTGTCGAAATATTCGGCTCCGGCTCCGCTTGTCAATCTGGGTTATGCGCACAAAATCGCCAGGCCCCTGACTTTGGGTGTGAATGTTTATATCGGAGGAATGGAAGGATACGGCTGGGGAGGATTTGCAAGAGGAAATTTTATGCTGGCTGAAAAATACCATGCAAGTGTGTTTATCGCCGCAGATAATGCTTCAGGGCTGATTACCCCTCAGTCAGCCGGGGGATTTGCCTTTCAGGGCGGGATCACCTTCAGGATGGCACCGGAACTGCCTGCTTCTGCAACGCCAGCGCGTTGAGATAGAACCGGGTATAAGCACCTGAAATTACCGCTGCTGCAGGTTCGCCCGTATATTCTTCCATATACATCCTGAGTGTGGGAAGTGGGAATGAACCATAGTCCAGGAGCGAAGCAAAAAACACAACCTGTACCGGTTTCCGGCATACACCGATGATCTTTTCGATTCCCGGCTGAAACTCAAATGTACTTTCGTAAACCGAATGGATTTTTCCCTGCGGATACATCAGCACCATGTTTTCCGGATTTTCCAGCAGACCTGCGGTATATCGCAGCGATTCGACCATGGAGCGATTGCCCGGGTTGATGGAAAAAGCGCCGCCACGCCGCATAAAAGGACGCTTACTGAGTTCGGCTTCCAGCATCATGACGTGGTATTTTTTGCCAAACAATTTTTTGTTGAGGATCATCGGCCAGAATCCGTCCCACCAACTGATATGATTGCCGACCATCAGCATACTGCGCGAAGGGTCAGGAGAGACAGGGCCGGAAAATTCCATTCCCCGGAAACAAACCCGGATCGCAATTGCGCTAAAGTTTTCCCAGAAAAATCGCCCCCATTTTGTCGGTAAAGCAGCAATTATCATTCTTATTTATCTTTTATCAGCCCATCCACAATCTTTGCAGAAAGCAGGCAAAGCGGGATTCCTCCCCCCGGATGCACACTTCCTCCACAAAAATACAACCCTTTGATTTTGGGATGAAAATTGGCGTGGCGGAGAAATGCGGCAAATTTATTATTTGAACTATTCCCATACAACGCACCCTGAAAAGAAGAAGTCAGTGATTCGATGGTGCGTGGTTCAAGGATACGTTCCACCCGGATATGCGGAGTCAGGGATTCGCCAGTCATGGTTTCCAGCTTCAATAGAATATTTTGCCTGGCCAGAGAAATCAGCCTGTCCCAGTCCTGCCCGGTATCAGGGGGTACGTTAATCATGACAAACCAGTTTTCACAACCGCCGGGTGCATCCTGCGGGTTGAGTTTACTGCTGATATAGACATAGACCGTAGGGTCATCGCCGATCGTTTTTTCAGCCCAAATCTTCCGAAACTCTTCTTCATAGTTGCCGCTGAAAAATATATTGTGAAGATCGAGTGCCGGAAAAGTTTTTCCCATCCCCCAGTAAAAAATCAGGGCAGAACTGGACCGCTGCTGGTTGAGAATTTTTTCGGGCGGGGGAATGTCGGGTAGCAGATAACGGTAGGTGGGAACGATATCGGCATTACTTATCACCAGGTCAGCGATGATTTCGCCGCCGCCGGCCATTATGCCCTTTGCCTTATTTTGGTGCACCAGTATTTTATCAACGGATGTCTGAAAATGAAACCTCACCCCCAGTTCTACCGCCAGTTGATACAAGGCGGTTGTAATCGCATACATTCCCCCCTCAGGAAAAAATGCCCCCATATTATGCTCCAGGTGCGGAATAATATTGAGGGTAGCCGGCGCCTGCCAGGGGTCAGAACCGTTGTAGGTGGCGTAGCGGTTGAACAACTGCACCACTCTTGGGTCGCGAAACTGCGAATTATTGGCCTTGGCCATGGTGCGAAAGGCATCCAATCGGTGAAGCTGAAGTGCAGATAAAGCCGTATCTGCTCTCATATAAGTGGAAAGCCGGTGCAGAGACCGCTCCAGAAATACGTGATGTGTAATCCGGTAAAGGCGCTCGCTTTTTTTCAACCATTGAAGAACCCGCTGTTTGTCTTCACCTGTTTTCAGGGCAAGCTCATGGGCAAAGTCTTCCGGATCGCTCCATGCCGTGATTTGAGACCCGTCAGGATAAAAATACTTTGTAATGACAGGCAGCAATGCATAAGAGAAATAATCCTGCGGCTTTTTTCCCGCCAACATAAATAGCTCATCCACCAGCCCGGGAAGGGTAAAGAGTGAAGGCCCGGCATCAAAACGAAACCCCTCGGCCCTGATTTCAGAAAGTTTGCCGCCAGGGTAGGGATTTTTTTCAAATACATCGACCTCGTACCCTCTGGTTTTCAGACGAATGGCAACCGCAATACCCGCGATTCCTGCTCCTATGACTACTGCTTTCAATTGTTTATAGGAATAAGTTTGTTATAAAAAGCAAAATGCACAGAATTTGTTTTAAAAAAACTGAGGTAATACTTCCCTAAAATTCTATGCTTATATTTGGCGGATATATACATTTTTATTCACTGTAGCATGAAAAACGCCTCCCGGCGCGAATTTATCCGCCTTTCCGCCCTTGCCAGCCTTGGCTTCAGCGGGCTGTTTCAGTTTGCCTGCAATATGGCCCCCAAAGGGGCAAAAGTTCCCATGACCAAAGGTTTTGGCCCCCTGATTCCCGACCCCCAAAAAATACTCGACCTCCCCTCCGGCTTTTCCTATAAAATCATCTCGCGCAAGCGTCAGCCTATGGCCGACGGTCTGCTGACTCCCGGCGCAGCCGATGGTATGACGACCTTTGCCCTTCCCGACGGCAAAGTCGCCCTGGTTCGCAACCACGAACTAAACCCCAACCAAACACACGAAAGCCCGTTCGGAGAAAACAATGAAAAGCTCGCTACCATTTCCCGCGAACAGTTTTACGACTACGGAAATGGCGAAATGCCCGCTATCGGAGGTACAACAACCCTCATTTATGACGAAGAAACCCAGATCGTCGAGGCAGAGTTTCTCAGCCTGATCGGTACCATAAGAAACTGTGCCGGCGGTCCCACTCCCTGGGGAAGCTGGATCACCTGTGAAGAAACCGAGTCCATGACCGGCGAGTTTCGCAATGAACTGAATCACGGATATAATTTTGAAGTACCGGTGACCACGGCACCTTCTCTGGCTGCGCCTGTACCGCTTCGTGCAATGGGACGGTTTTCGCATGAGGCGATCTGTGTGGATCACCGCTCGGGAATTGTGTATCAAACAGAAGATCAGGGAGATAGCCTGATTTACCGGTTTATTCCCCATGTGCCGGGCAAACTCGCGGAAGGCGGCAGGCTCCAGGCTTTGGCAGTGCGCCAGCACCCGGGACTCGACACCCGCAACTGGCCCGAAGGCCCGGATTTTAAAATTAAGCCGGGCGAATGGTTTGAGACCGAATGGCTGGATATGGAGGATGTTGATTCACCTGAAAATGACCTCCGCTACCGTGGACATGAGCAGGGAGCTGCCCTCTTCGCCAGAGGCGAAGGCATGTGGTTTGGCAATGATGAAGTGTATTTCGCCTGTACCAATGGCGGCGACCAGAAACAGGGACAGATATTCCGATATATTCCCAGCCCGTACGAAGGTACCGAGCGAGAAAAAGAAGCGCCCGGAAAAGTGCAACTGTTTGTCGAACCCAACAACTCCGACATTTGCAGCGCCTGTGACAATATCACGATGGCTCCCTGGGGCGATATCATAATGTGTGAGGATAAAAAAGATCCCCGCATTATAGGCCTGACCCAGAAAGGCGAGTTTTACCACCTGGGTGCAAACATCGGTCACCGGGAATCAGAATTTACCGGCGTGTGTTTTTCTCCCAGCGGAAAGACGTTATTTATCAATATGCAGGGCCCCGGGCTTACTTTTGCGATCACTGGCCCCTGGGGAGAAAACGTAGCCTAAGTAGCGTGAATTGGCTACCGGTTTGCGTCCTGAAGTTTTGTGACCTGCGTTATGGTCTCATGGTGGGTAGGCAGGTTAAACTCTCTGAGTACATCGGCGACTTTGACCTCCGGGTCGAGGCTTTCGATGATCGTCCATTCTTCCTCATCAAATGTGGTGAGGCGAATTTTTTGTCCGTATTTTTTCATGATCTCCGGGAAATGCACAAATGAGGGCCAGGCCGGGAGGAATGCTTTTTCAAGATTCACTGGTGCGCAAATCCAGTCATATTGCCAGCGGCCTGTACGTGTAATTTCTTCGCCGGTGATGTCGCAGATTCGGGAAGCGCCTTTGGCTGTTGCCGACACCAGTGGCACCTGATAGCGCCAGGCCATACTGGTAATTTCGCGCCCACCACCATACGCAGAAGGCCAGAATACGATTTCTGCGCCATGGTCTTTCATCAGCTTCCAGCCAACTTCCCATTTGATATCGAAGCAAATCTGAATACCAATCTTCCCAAAGTCGGTTTCAAAAACCGGGGGAACCAGTGGCCCCGGCCTTACGCCTGATTCAATTTCGTTTTGGGCCGGGTGCATTTTGAGATACCTACCGGCGACTTTCCCTTTACGGTCGAGTAAAACGGCAGCTATATACATGTCTCCTTTTTCTTTTATCAGAGTAGGGCAAATCACATAGCAGTTATTTTTTCGGGCAAATTCGGCCATTGCCGAAACGACGGGCCCCGGAACTTCTTCTGCCACGGCTTTCCAGTCAACCTGTGATTCCAGGTTAGAAGTGGCAAATGATTCGGGAAGGCAGATGATATCGGGCTTCATCACCGCCATTTTCTCCATGACAGAAAGTACTTTTCTGACCATTTCCTCCGGATTGGCAGCCCTTAAATTTTCAAGGGCAACCGTCCCCACCCATACCTCACGCGGAAGACGCGGGGTTATATTATCTTGTTGCGATTGGGCAGAAAGCGAATAGCCGGAAGCAGCCAAACCTACGCCCAGCGCAGATTTTTTCAAAAACCTGCGGCGGGAAGAATTGTGATCCATCATTTTTGATTGTTAGTGCCAGGCACCGGGAATAGCTCCATAATTAGTAGTAGATCATCGGTTTCCCTAGTCAAAACCTGATATTAAGCTAATCATTTTTTTTGAGTTTCCTATTAAACCCCGGCAGACTTATATGCCAAAACCTTCGATACGAATAGAACATAATGACTATTTACACTCCGGATTTACGCCCATCACATAATTTTCGATTACGTTTATTTCCCCGGCGGTTTCGGCTCCGGCAAAACCTCCGATCATTGTAGCGGAAACCTGACGCTGGTAAGATGCCAGGTATTTTTTTGAAAGTGGCATATACGACCAGTGCCAGCGCTCCTCCTCGTAGCCATTAGGTCTTGCGTCTCCTTTTGCCGTATAGGGCTGGCAAAAACCAAATTCATGTCCGTGCGCAACCAGCCATTCATATTCGGCTTTACCTTTTCCCTCGTCAAAATAATGGTTATCCAGCGAATTGATATCCATATCTGTACCCCAGTGGTGGCGGGAAGTACCGGGCATGGAACTGTAAAGCAATATGGTTTTTGCGCGGGCTACGGGATCGGGTTCAGATACTGAAAGATCCTTTCCACCTACCTTTGTCGAACCCTTCCATTTTCCCTCCCATATCTCTTTCTGGCGGTTGAAATTGCGCGTGGCAGAAAGTATCGTAAGGGTAATTCCGTCGGCTTTTGCGGCTTCATACATTTTGACAAATGCGGCATAACAATCTCTGTGAAGATATGCGCCACGACCGGAACCGCGCGAATGCTGATCTGCGATTTTTGCAAACAGGGTATCTTTTGCAGGGTCAAATTTTCCCAGCAGATATTCTATCGCAACGGTATCATTGACAGGCTTGGGCATAACTCTTTGATGAATGGTGGAATCGGGGGCGGAAGAAACTTCCTGTTTTGCGGCAGGCTGTCCGCAGCACATAAGCCATCCCATCAGAAACACCGGCAGCCCGGCGGCAAAAAATGCACTTTTCCGCATATATTTTTTGTTTAATGGATCGAATTTTCCTGGTTGGATTTCTCCCGCTCCTGGTCATTTTCGGGGTCAGTTACAGGTTCTGGTAAAATGCCAAATATTTCCAGCCTGATTTTGCCGGGTGTTTCCATATACAGGTGAACAGGGTACGGGTAGTTTTCGGAGTTTTTCCAGAACCAGCGCCTCCCCAGCCAGTAGCCGTCTTCCATTTGCGCCAGATCATCGGGGCCAAAAACCGCAGTATTGCGGTCATCTTCTCCGTAAACCTCCACCAGCCGGTTGGTAATCACAGCAGCTTGTTCGTGAATTAGTGTCGGTAAATAGGTATTGGAAAACACAATATTTCTGGAGCCATCTTCCATGATATACACCTCTACCAGATTAAACAAATCCATCTCCCCTACTCCCAGATGTAGCTGGAATAATCCAATGGCCTCTCCTGTATCGCCTTCCGGAAGCGGATAGGGTCGGCACGAATCATTGGGCAACCGGCGCAGTCGGGTGGAAAAAACATCGAGGATGCGTTTTCTGGCCTTAATCGCTTTCTCCGGTATATCGGGAATCACACTCATCAGGGGAGAAAACCGGGTGTGAAGCTGGAAGCCGCGCAATTTCCCTCCGGCGAGATCGTATATGCCTGCAATTTTTCCTTCCTGGCGAATGTAAATCATCACTTCCTCGTGCGGAAGATGCCTTACGACATTTGCCCGGAGAGGAATCCCCTCATCAAGGTAGAGGCCTTTGAGAGCGGAAATCCCATGAAGGAAGCGTATGTCTGCCAGACGGTCGCCACGCAGATACAAGCGGGAAATATGGTGAATCTCATTAAAGGAGAGACTGGAAAGGTCGCGTTTTTCTGCGGAAGATGAAAGACGTGCATATCCTTCCAGCGAACGGTCACTGTTTAATGCTTTCTGCCAGCACATCTGATGGAAAAATTCCCTCGCTTCGGGAAGAGCATCAAAATACGTTTCAGAAGGAGTCCACTCTTCAAAAAACGCTTTCCATGCCACAAAAAGACCCAAAAACCCTTTGTGAATAAAGCGTACATATCCACCGGGAAAAATCTCCAGAAAAGTATTGCGCAACGCCTGTATCTGAATCCCGAAATCTCCGGCCAGCTTCTCTGCATCGGCCAGCGGCATAGCCCACCGGCGGTTCTGATCAGCGCCTTTCCAGATATTGGCGGCAAAATCAGATGCAAATGCGAAGATTTTTTCTTTCTGATCAGCCTCTCCCCGAATATTCCCCAAAAGATAATGAGCGGCAATTTTATATACTTCAAACGGATAACGCACTTCCTCCTGGGCACTTCTACCAATGGCCGGAGACCATTTTGCCCAGCCCGGGCGGGCAAACAGGGCAGGATTCATGATCATTTCTTCCCGTACCCGCTGTTTTTCCTGGCCCGACAGGCCCGTCAGATGTTTGGAAACAAACCGGTGCGAAAGCTGGGGAGAAAAAGGCTGTAACTCGATCCGACCAAAAATCTGGTAGCAGGTTTCGCCTGTATATTTGATCAGTTCGCGCGTAGAATCGCCATCAACGCTGGCAGGGAGAAAATTTTTCTGAACGGAAATCACCACCTTGGCAAACCCGGCTGTTTCGGTCAGAATATTATCCAGTCCGGCTTTGTAGTCATGGGAAGCCAGCATATTGTCTTCAAGACCGTCGAGAAGAAGCACGGTTTTCTCCTTGTTTTTATATCCTTTCAGAGAAAAAGTAGCCGTAGGATCGGCGAGAGAAATCAGCTTTACAGAAAAATCACGGGCCTGAAGCGTGTAGCGAAAGGCAGCATATAGCCGGATCATAGCGGTGGTTTTCCCTGTCCCGGAATCACCAATCAGAAGATAATGGCTGTATTCAAAATTTTTTTGGGTCAGAGCGGTACCGATAAACCAGGGGATCATATTTGCCGGAGGATGATTGCCGTGGGTGATTTCGGGTTGAATAAAATTACGCCAGGCGTTTCTTACTGTTCCCTGAGAAAACCAGGGTTTGAGGTCTCTTCTTACCATGAGGCGGATGGTCTGGTTGATAATACCTCTGCCCAGACGATACAGAAGATACAACAGCAGACAGGCCACCCCTCCGGCGAGAAGTGCCAGCCAGGGATTTTGAAGGTATAAGAGCAAGTCTTCGGTTAATATACTTACCAGCACAACTGCGTCGTTTTACTCCAGGGTATTCAATTTATTGTTTCTGAACGGTTTTCCAATGGAATTTCCATTCTTTCAATCATTATTTACGCGAATATCGCAGATTCCAGGCAAAAATCCCGGCAGAAACTCCCGCATTGAGCGATTCAGCTCCGCCTTCACCCGGAATCGATACTTTTCTGAGTCCGGCAAGAGCGCGGATTTCTTCCGAAACGCCGTTGGCTTCATTCCCGATTACCACAAACTCATTGCCCTGCCATGTGATATTTTCCAGCGGCTGACCTTCCAGATCGGCAATCAATACCCTGTCGGGGGCTGTGCTGATGAGTTTCGCAATATTCTCCACATACATTACATTTACCCGAAACACTGCCCCCATCGTACTTCTCAACGACCGAGGATTGAGCAGGTCAGAAGTACCCAAACCAAAAATCACCCGGGGAAATCCAAACCAATCGGCAATCCGCATAATGGTACCCAGATTGCCCGGATCCTGAATCGCATCCAGTATAAAACCCGGACCTTCGGGAAGAATTTCGGGCTGGCAGGTTTCACAAAAATCCGGAGCGGGAAATTTTACCACAGCAAGCACACCTTCAGGGCTGGGCTGGGAAGAAAGGCGGGCAAAATCCTGTTGGCCGGCAAAACAAACTTCGATATCGAAATACAACCCGTCAAATTTCTCCACCATATCCTCCCGGACAATAAGCGTTTGGACATCCCAGCCGGAGGTAATGGCTTCATTTACCATCTTTTTTCCCTCAACTATAAACAACCCGTGCTGATGCCGGTACTTTTTCACAGACAGGGAGGTAAAAAGTTTTATTTTTGCTTTTGAAATTGCCTGCATGGACGCAAAACTAACAAAATACCGGTTGATATGGGGAGTATTGGTAATTTCCTTACTGATGTCGGCGTGCAAAGCCACCCGTCATCTGGAGCCGGACGAATATTTGCTAAAATCGCTCCCAAAAATAAAAACCGAAGGAAAACTCCCGCCCGCCCAGATATATGCTGCCGTAAAGTTTAAACCCAACCGGCGAATGCTGGTTCCCAAGACCTCTCTGCATATCCATAATTTTGGAGTGTCGCTGAAGAATACATTCGCCAAAAACAAATCAGACTCCGCCACAACCAAAGGCCTGCTCAACCTGCTGATCAACCGCTGGGGGGAAGCGCCCGTGATTATCGATACACTCCGGATCAAAGAAGATACCGCCAACCTACGGGCCGCATGCTTCGGGCAGGGGTATTTTCACCCGCACATCGATTATGAGATTGATACCCTGCGCAAATCATTTCGCCACAAATACAAACAAAAAGCAAGGGTAACATACACCGTAAAGGAAGGAACCGTTTATAAAATCAAAGAAGTAACCCTGCGTTCGCTATTGCCCAATTCGGAGACACCCAGGCTGGAACATCAGTTTGAAATCGCCAAAAGCCTGATCAAACCCGGAGTAAATTATTCTCACGATCTTTTTCTCAAAGAAAGAGCAAGAGCGACAGATCTGCTTCGCAACAATGGTTATTTCACTTTCGCACCCAAAATGCTGGAGTTTTCGGTGGACTCGGTACTGGAGGAAAACCATCCGCAGGAAGAGAATCTGCCGATGGAAGAGAAGTGGGTGAATGTGGAAATTCAACTTACCGAATCCCCTCCCCGCTATATTGTCAGGGATATCGATGTGTTTATTTCTCCTTCCTCGGGTACTACCACCGATACCCTTCACCTGTATGCGTGGAGACTCACCCCCAGCCTCCGCGATAGCCTGGATGTAAACTATAAAATGCTGGACTCGACGGTCAGTATTGGTTTTCACCTCATACCCCCGGCTGTCCTTTCTCAGGTCAATCTCAATTTCATTGCAAGAAGGGTTCATTTTATCAAAGACCGGGTTTACCGGCTGGCGCAGGCCCAGCGCACACGGCAGATGCTTCAGGAACTGGGCATGTTTCAGTATATGGTGGTCAATTATAAGGTAGATGAAACCTCAGGGATGATCGATGTGGTCATTGAACTGAAACTGGCACGCAAGTATCAATTGAAAGGCGGTTTCGAATCCTTCACCAATATCATTACCTCTACCAACCTGCCGGGTGTGGGGATCAACCTTTCCCTTCGCGACAAAAACGCACTGCACAAGTCAGAATTTCTCGAAATCGGGCTGATGGGAAATGTGGGCTTTTACGCAGGGCAGCAGGGAAAAGGGCAGTTTGACCAGTTTTACTACGAAATTGGTGCCAATGCAAATCTCAACTTTCACCGGTTTTTATTCTCCAAACCTTTCCTCTTTCTCGTCCCCGACAACCTGAAAAGCAATCTGAGCAGATTCAGCCCGCTTACGGCGTTTACGGGTCAGGTCAGAAGAGAAAATCTCCTCGAATACGACCGTCTCACCACCGGATTTAAAGGCACTTACCGGTGGCAGCATATTCCGTTTACAGACCGCGCGGTCAGCAGTCTTACGCCACTGGCTGTGGATTTGATCATTATCAACCCTGATTCTCTGTACCGGGATACGACCATCAACCTGCTCCCTCCGGCGATCCGCCGCGACTTCCAAAACCGATTCAGTTCCCGCCTTCAGTATTTTTACACCAACCAGAATTACCGCAGAACGCGGCTTCATCCCACCTACTGGTACCGCATTGGCGTAGAATGGGGAGGCAATCTGCCCTATCTCCTTGACAGAATTCCCAACCTGAGCGGTTCTGACAACAGCTATACCGATAATCTTTTTCTCGACAGCCTTTACTACGGTCAGTATATCAAGGCCAGCGTGGAAGCGAAACTTTCCATTCCCACCGGCAAAACCGGAGAAATAGTGCTTCGTGGGATCATGGGGGCGGCAACGCCCTACAACCACACACCTACCGTACCCCAGGAGGCCCGCTTTTTCAGCGGGGGAACTAACTCCATGCGCGGCTGGCAGTCCAATACACTGGGGCCAGGAAGAAGCCGCCTCAGGGACTTTCAGGGCACCGATACCCTTACTGCCAGTAACCTGATTGCACCCGGAGGGGAATACATTTTTGAAGCCAATGCCGAATATCGCTTTGACGTACTCACCTATCTTGAAATGGCCGTATTTACAGACGTCGGCAATGTGTGGTTCAACAACAACGATCGAAACGAACTGGTAGAAACCGCAGTACTCAGCCGCCAAAATCTGCGCCTCGGCTGGGATGCCGGCGTTGGATTCCGGTTTGACTTTTCTTTTCTGATCCTGCGGCTGGATATTGCCCAGCAACTCTATGCACCTGACCTCACGACCCCCTGGGTCATGACCCGGGAAGTGTCGAGAAAAGCGCGACGACCTCAGCTAAACCTCGGTATCGGTTACCCGTTCTGACCGGTACCCAAACCTGCTGCTATGAAACACTCACATTTACTGATCATTCTGGTCATCGCAAGTATGGCCGGATGCACACCGAAAATTCATACCAATACCCGGCATTTTATCAGAAATGATGCCCCCGGCATCGATCTTGGAAAATACAGGTCAGTACAATCGCGCCCCGGACAAAACCCGGATATAGCTGTTGCCATGGCGATTTCAGGCGGTGGATCACGTGCCTACAACTTCGCCATCGGGGTATTGCTAGGCCTGGAAGAAGTACCTTTTCAGAATGGCAATCTTCTTCAGGAAATTGACTATTTCTCCACGGTTTCAGGGGGAGGATTTGCAGCAGGCAGCTATATTGCGGCGAGATATGCGTTCAATGAATCGACAGAAAAAACAACCTTCCGGCTTTCCGACTACTTTCCCTACCCTGTCAAAGACAATCTTGCCATCTCCTATTCCGAATCTGTAGCCCTTAGCTGGCTGAATCCCAGAAATTGGTTTACCTATCTCGACGACGGAGACGCGCTGGAAAAAGCCATTGACCTCAATGTGCTGGGGCTCCGCTACAGGCGGCAGCATTATGGAAGAAACCATACACAAAGCATCCGGCTGGGAGATATGTTTATCGACAGATATGATACCCTTTCGTCTGTATCGTTGCCCTTTCTGGTTCCCAATGGCACTATCTTTCCCCGAATGTCCATTTTCCCTTTTGCCCCCAACGTCATCGACACCTTTCAGATTTCAGGATACACCCATCTTTTCCGAAACCATTTTCAGCAGGGCCCCATTGACCCCTATTCCCTGCCCCTCTCTGTAGCAATAAAAGCCAGCGGGAGTTTTCCCGCAGCCATCAGCAATACGACACTGGTGAGCGCATGGGATAATGAATTTCGTTATCTGCATATCATCGACGGCGGCATTGCTGACAATATCGGCTATCAGACTGCCATTGAAATGCTTCGGCAGGATACCGTGGCGAAGAAAAAAATTCTGATCGTTGTAGATGCAGACGGTGGCGGCATTCCGCCAACTTTTTCCCGCCGCAAGGGCGGGTACCTCGGCGTCAGCGTTTACAGCAAACTCCCCTCCAGCGGATTGGACGCCCGGCACAACTTGTTGCGGACAGAACTTACCGAACGCTGCCAGCAACACAACATCATTCCGGTATTTATCAGTTTCAGCACGCTGATTGAAAACAATGCATTTACTCCTCCCCCGGAAATTGAGATTACCCCGGAAACCATTCGCCTGACCGCACACCTGAGTCTTGCGCCTCAGATTCTTCCTTCGTCTGATCTATCTATTCTT